>OMXC01000006.1 GCA_900314925.1 uncultured Bacteroidales bacterium | reverse complement strand
CACCTGGAGCGGCCTCACCGTCCACGTCTACGGCTTCACCATCGGCGCCGGCCGCGACAACCTCGGCCTCGGCTCCCCCTCCGCCTTCATCGGCACCGGAAATGTGGGATGAGTGGTCAGTGGCTAGTGGTCAGTGGTTAGAGGTTAGAGATGTTCGTTTGCCGCCAATTCTCAATTTTCAATTTTCAATTTCTCCCTCACTCCCCACTCTTAACTCATAACTCTTAACTTCCCACTCCACTCCCCCTCCCAACTTAAAAAAAGACCGCACGGCCCCCTCAAAATGCCATGCGGTCTTGCTTTAGAAAAATGAAATCTTCACTTCACCTCGCAGGAGAGGATCTCTATGCGGCGGGCCATGGCGGCGGGGAGGCCGTAGACGGGGTCTTTTGAAGTTGAGAGCTGAGAGTTGAGGGTTGAGAGTTGGTCGACGCCCTTGGGTTGCTGTGTGAGTATGAGGCGGCCGTCGTCCATGGCGTCGGCGAACATGCCGCCGCGCCAGGCGCGCAGCATGTTGACGAAGGAGGCTATGCGGCGTTCGGAGAGTGTCTGGTTGTATTCGTTGAGGAACACCGGCGAGGCGTAGCCCGCAATGGTGAGCACCACGCTGTGCCCCTCGTCGAGCTGCTCCTCCACATAGTCGAACAGCGCCTCGACGCGCTCGTAGTTGCCCACCACGCAGGTGTCGAAGAAGAGCTGCATCATGGCCGAGTCTTCGGCGTTGTCCTGGTGGCTTATATACTCGCCGCGCAGCTTTGCGTAGCGCCGCTGGCAGTCGGTGTAGGTGGCCTCCGTGGTGGCTTTGCGGCTCGCGGGGTCGGGCTCGTCGTTGTGGAAGTAGAGGAAGAGGGGGAACATGAAGGAGTTATGAGTTATGAGTTCAGAGTTGTGAGTTGTGGTGTCAATGGCGACGGCTGCTACCGTATCTCTCTTGGCCAGCAGGGTGCTGTCCAGCGACCACTCGTAGATGTCGTTGCAGCACATGGAGTCGTTGAGGAAGTAGCTGTCGGCGCGGTTGCTGCTGAGGTAGCCCGCCGTGGGTATGGCGGTGGCGGAGTCGCGCTGGCTGATGGTGAAGTAGATGTCGTTCTGCTCGCTGTTGAGGCAGTGGCATACTGCTTCGGCGCGCTGCCATGTGTTGCGCTGGCCCACGGCGCAGTAGATGTCGTGGCCGCCGCGGCCGCCGGCGCGGTTGCTGCTGAAGTAGAGCACTCCGTTGGGCTGGTCGTAGAAGGGCGTGATGTCGTCGGCTGTGCTGTTGACCTGCGGCCCGAGGTTGACGCACTCGCCTGCCGCGCCGTTGCGCACCAGCGAGTACCATATATCCATGCCGCCCATGCCGCCAGGGCGGTCGCTGACGAAGTAGAGGATCACCGTGCTGTCGGCCAGGCGAGCGACGGCGGGATGTGTGGCGGTGTGTGTGTCGGTGTTCACCTTGCCCCTCAGCCGCTGCGGTTTGCTCCATCCGCGTCTGAGTTTCTTGGCCCACCATATCTCGCAGCGCAGGTCGGGGTCGCCCACGCGGCAGCGTGTGAAGTAGAGGTCGTTGGTCAGCGGGTCGAGGGCCAGGTTGCCCGTGTGGTCGCGCCGCGTGTTGAGGCCCCAGCGGTTGAGCTTGGGGCGTGCCAGCTTGCCGCTGCGTGCTATGCGTGCCTGGTAGACCTTCATCTGCGCGCTGTTGAAGTTGAACATCTTGCCGCCGCTTTTCTCTGGCGGCATGGCGCTGAAGGCCATGATGGTGTCGCCCACGCGTATGGCGCCGGTCTCGCTGCCGGTGGTGTTGTAGGGCCTCTCAAGGTGCTTGACGGTGTATTGCGCTTGCGCGCAATTGAAAATTGAAAGTTGAAAACTGAGAATTATGCTTGCACAGGTTGCAAGCATGACTTTAGATGTTATGAACTTCGATAACCTCAATTTTCTATGGCCTTATTTCTTCTTTTTTAAACGGCGAATTTTACGAAAAGTGGATAGTGGTCAGTGGATAGTGGTCAGTGGATAGTGGTCAGTGGCTTGCGCAGGTTGGTTGTTGGCGAATTACTCGAATTGTCGGCGACATTTTTCATTTTTAATTTTTCATTTTTCATTTTTCAAAATATAGGGCATTGTATGGCCCTGCGTTTACGGTTGTCCTTGTGTATCATGTACACCACGCCCACCTCGAAGGCGCCTATGGTGTGGCTTGCCGTGGCCAGGCGTGAGAGGTTGACGTCGTAGCAGAAGGCGAAAGTCCAGCTGCGCCAGAGCACGGCGAGGTCTATCGCCGCCGCGTCGGCGTGTCGCCCTATGATGCCGGCGCTGAAGGCCAGGTAGCGGCGCGGGTCTTCGTCGACATACCAGCGCACGTCGCAGCCGTAGACCATCTCGTTGAAGTTGCGCTGTCGCTGGTAGCCCACCACCGGCAGCAGGCCCCAGTCGCTGAGGAACCGCCATTCGGCGCGGCCGTAGATGTTGAAGTGGCGGCTCAGGCGTGCGTCGGCGGCGATGTCGGTGTGGCTGATGTCGGGCTCGTTGATGTTGCGCAGCGAGGCGCCGAGCTTGGTGTAGAGCACGTCGCTGAGCTGCGAGTAGAGGGCCACGCCGGCGCCGAGGGTGGGGTAGATGACCTTGGTGCGGTTGAAGCTCTCGGTGCCGTCGGTCATCACGATGCCGTCGGTGCTGAAGCCCACCTGGCCCAGGCCGCCTTCGAGCCCCACGGAGACGATGTTGCTGCCGTCGCCGATGCCCTGGAAGTAGCTGACGATGGCCGATGCCGTCGTGGAGCCGTAGCCGAGGGTGCCGGCGCGGTCGTTGCTCACCCACAGGCCTGCGTTGAAGCCGTTGCGGTGCATGGCGCTGCGCGCGATGGCCACCTCGGCGGTGGCGCTGAAGGTCTGGAAGGGGGTGCTCACCGAGGCCCACTGGTTGCGGTAGACGGCCCCGAAGCGCGCCGTGGCGTCGAAGAAGCCGCTGTAGGCGGGGTTGAAGAGCAGCGGGTCGAGGTCGAACATCGAGAAGTGTATGTCTTGCGCTTGCGCGCAATTGAAGGTGGAGAGGTGAAAATTGAGAATTATGCTTGCGCATGTTGCAAGCATGACTTTAGATGTTATGAACCTCGATAGTCTCAATTCTCAGTTTTCAATACTCAATTCCCTCGTGTGTAGGGAGGTAGCGATATGTCGGCATACTCGCCGCGCTCGTATTTCAGCGTGGCGGCGATGCCAACCATGGCGGCGTTGTCGGTGCAGAAGCTGAAGGGGGGGATGAATGCCTGCCAGTGGTGTTTCTGGCAGATGCGCTGCAGCTCGCTGCGCAGCAGCGAGTTGGCGCTGACGCCGCCGGCGATGGCCAGCTGGCGCACGTGGTTGTCCAGCGCGGCGCGCTCCACCTTCTTGAGCAGGAAGCCCACTATGGTCTTCTGGATGGAGGCGCAGAGGTCGGCCTTGTGCTTCTCGATGAAGTCCGGGTCCTCTTTCAGGCGGTCTCGGAGGAAGTAGAGGAACGAGGTCTTGATGCCCGAGAAGGAGTAGTCGTAGCCCGCGATGTGCGGGGTGGCGAACGTGAAGGCGTCGGCGTTGCCCTCCTTGGCCAGACGGTCTATGATGGGGCCTCCGGGGTAGCCGAGGTCCATGATCTTGGCGGCTTTGTCGATGGCTTCGCCGGCGGCGTCGTCGATGGTGGTGCCGAGCACCGTGATGTCGAAGTAGTCGCGCAGGAGCAGTATCTGCGTGTGTCCGCCGCTGACGAGGAGGCAGATGAAGGGGAACTGCGGCATGGGCTCGCCGCGGTCTATGAAGTGGCTCAGCACGTGGGCCTGGAGGTGGTTGACCTCGACGAGGGGTTTGCCGATGGCTGTGGCGAAGCTCTTGGCGAAGCTGACGCCCACGAGCAGGGAGCCCAGCAGGCCCGGGCCGCGCGTGAAGCCCACGGCGTCCACCTCTTCCTTGCCTATGCCGGCCTGCCGCAAGGCGGTGTCCACCACGGGCACTATGTTCTGCTGGTGGGCGCGGCTGGCCAGCTCGGGCACCACGCCGCCGTACTGTTCGTGCACTTTCTGGCTGGCGATGACGTTGCTCAGCACGCGGCGGTCGCGCAAGACCGCCGCCGAGGTGTCGTCGCAGCTCGATTCTATTGCCAATATTGTGGTCATTGTCTGTTGTATGTGCGCAGCCCCTATGGTGTCCCTATGGCGTCTCTACGGCCATCCTACGGCATTTGTACCGTGTAACATCGGCGCGTGGACGTTCCACGGCCGAAGAGGGGCCGTGGTGTGCCGTCGGCTCTGCCGACAAGGGGCTCGCTTTGTTTATTGGTTTAGAGTAGTTTACGAACCTGTTCGATTACCTCTTCTTCGCCACCGTCCTGGTAGCCAGCGTGTTGCCACACTATCTCGCCGTCGCCGTTGAGGATGAAGGTGTGGGGCACGTTGACGACGTTCATGGCGCGCTTGAGGTCGCTGTTCTGGTCGAGGTATACCTCGTAGGGCCAGTCGTTGCCGTCGACGTGTGGTTTGACGCGTGCCGCCGAGCGGGCGTCGTCGATGCTGACGGCCACGAGCTTGACGCCGGTCTCTTCCTGCCATTCGTCGTAGACTTCCTTGATGTTGTTCAGCTCGCGGTTGCAGGGTTTGCACCATGTGGCCCAGAAGCTGATGATGACGGGTTTGCCGTCGTTCTGGATGGCCGAGGACTGCACGGAGGCGCCGTCGACGGTCTTGAGGGTGATGTTCTGCGGCATCTTGGCGTTCTGGGCCTCGGAAATTGAGAATTGAAAATTGAAAATTGACAAGAGGGCGAACGCCAAAAGGATTTTTTTCATTGTCTTCATATTGATAATATGTATTTCAGGTTGTTGATTTCTTGCGTTTCCCGTTCGATGAGCTCCTGTGCGAAGGCGGGAGCTTCGCCGTCGGCCAGGTCGTCGCGCATCTGGAAGAGGCGTCCGTAGTGCAGGCCGAAGTCTTCGTAGTCGGGGTTGCCGAGGGCGCAGGCTGTGGCGAAGAGGCGTGCGGTCTTGCCGTCGATGATGCGGAGGTAGTTTTCTTTAGTGGGTAGTGGGTAGTGGGTAGTGGGTGGTGCTTGGCTTTGCTGTCCGCGAGTGCTATCCGCTATCCTCTGTCCACCGGCCACTGTTAGCTGCAGGAGTTCGGCTTGCACCATGTCGATGACGGTGTTGTTGACGAGGCGTGTGGCCTGGCGGTCGTCGACTTCGTCGAGGAGTCGCATGATCTGCGCGAGGATCCAGTCGCCGACGAGGACGGCTGTGGCGTTGCCCCAGCGGGCGTTGACGGAGGGCTGTCCGCGGCGTGTGTCGGCGCGGTCTATGATGTCGTCGTGGAGGAGCGAGGCGTTGTGGAGCATCTCGACGCAGACGGCGAGGAGCATAGTGCGCCGCGAGCGGAGGGCCTCGTCGCCGCGTGTGGCTGCCGCCGTCAGGAGGAGTCGCGGACGCAGCATTTTGCCGTTGCGGGCGGAGATGTAGTCTTCCACCTGTCGCAGCAGCGTGTTGTCGCCCTGCGTCATGCGGCGCAGGTACTCGCGGCGTACTTGTTCAAGTTCAGGCTCCAAATTCATTGTAGAGGGTGACGAGTTTGTTGGTGAGTTGCTTGGAGGCTTTGACGAGAGGGAGGCGCAGTATGTTGGTGATGCGGCCCTGGGATTCGAGGAGGGCTTTGATGCCTGTGGGGTTGCCTTCGTCGAAGATGGCGTGCATCAGGGGCAGGAGGCGGTAGTGGATGGACAGCGCGTGTTTGAGGTCGCCTTTGAGGGCGAGGTGCACCATGTCCGAGGTCTCTTTGGGGAGGGCGTTGGCGATGACTGAGATGACGCCGTCGGCGCCGAGGGCGAGGAGTGGGTAGGTGAGGGCGTCGTCGCCGCTGATGACGCGGAAGCCATGCGGGCGGTTGCGCAGTATCTCCATGACCTGGCTGATGTTGCCGGAGGCTTCCTTGATGCCTATGACGTTGGGGCATTCGGCGGCGATGGCGAGGGTGGTTTCGGCGGCGATGTTGACGCCTGTGCGGCCCGGCACGTTGTACATGACCACTGGCACCGGCGAGGCTTCGGCCACGGAGCGGTAGTGGGCCAGGAGGCCGCGCTGGTTGGGCTTGTTGTAGTATGGTGTGACAGAGAGGATGCCTGCGATGCCGTCGAAGTTGGTGCGGTTGATGGTGTCGGTGACGGCGAGGGTGTTGTTGCCGCCGAGGCCGAGCATGATGGGCACGCGCCCGGCGACGGTCTCGACGATGAACTCCTTGACGGCGGCGCGCTCGCTGTCGGTCATGGTGGCGGCTTCGGAGGTGGTGCCGAGGGCTACGATGTAGTCGACGCCGGAGGTTATGATGTACTCGATGAGTGCTTCGAGCTTGGTGAAGTCGACGGTCTCCTGGCCGCGACGGAAGGGCGTGATGAGCGCCACGCCGGTACCTGTGAATAGGGTTTGTTGTTTCATTTCTTTATCATGCTGAGGTATTCGATGATGTTGTTGAAGAAGCCTTTGAGTTCCACGTGGCCGTCGCCGCGGATGATGAGGTCGAAGACTTCGGTGGGGTCTTCGGCAGGTGTGGCATAGGCCACCTTGAGGTTGGCTTCGGTGCGCAAAGCCACATACTGGGCGAAGAAGTTGTCGTCGCCGATGGTGTCGATGAGCAGGTCGTAGTGGCGGCTGACGAAGGGCCGTATGGCATCGTCGGAGGGAAGCCCCCAGAAGTTGAAGTCGCTCTTGGTGCGGCAGATGTGTGTGTTCTGGTGGGTTATGACGTAGTGGAGTTCCTGGTCTTTGTCGAGGAGCGCTATGATGTGGACGCTCTTGCCTTGGTTTTCCATGACCTTGGCGAAGTGGTGCAGTATGTTCCACGAGGCTTCGTCGGAAAGGCGGCAGATGACACCAATGGAGCGTATCTCGTCGATGTTGTCTATCTTCTTGTCGCGCGGGGCGGCTTTGAGGTCGCGGATGATGTTGCGGCGCCGCAGGTCTTTGATGAAATCAAGCATATATTTTGTGGATAGTTTTAAGTTTTAAGTTTTAAATGTTAAGTGTTGAGTGTTAAGTGTTAAGTGTTGAGTTGGTCGAAGAGTGTGTGTTGGCGGTAGAGGCTGAAGGAGCGCCGGTGGTAGGGTGTGACGCCGTGTTGCTCTATGGCGTCGAAGTGCTCCGCTGTGGGGTAGCCTTTGTTGCGGTCCCAGCCGTAGTCGGGGTATTCGTTGTGCAGGCGCAGCATGAGTTCGTCGCGGTGTGTCTTGGCGAGTATGCTGGCTGCAGCGATGGGCATGTAGGTGGCATCGCCTTTGACGAAGGTCTGGTAGGGGATGTCGGTCTCGTTGTAGAAGCGGTTGCCGTCGACGAGCAGGTATTCTGGCTGTATGTCGCCGAGCTGTGTGCCGCCGCAGACGACATTGGGGGCCGCGTCGCCGAGGAGGGCCTTGGCGGCGAGACACATGGCGTGTGTGGAGGCGTGCAGTATGTTGAGGCGGTCGATGTCGGCGGCGTCGACGGTGGCCACAGCCCATGCGAGGGCGTTGGCTTCTATGTCGGCGCGCAGGACGTTGCGTTGCCGTTCGGTCAGTTGCTTGGAGTCGTTGAGGACGGGGTTGGAGTAGCCTGACGGCAGTATTACGGCGGCAGCCGTTACCGGCCCGGCCAAGGGGCCGCGACCAGCTTCGTCGCATCCAGCCTCGCGACGTCCTTCTATGAGCCACGGTTTCAGCATAGGATGGCGGCGGTGATGATCAGGACGAGCAGCATGTCGTATACCCAGAGGCGTTGTTTGCGGCGGCGTGTGGCAGAGGGTCGGCAGAGGGTCGGCATGAGCAGGTGTGTGCCGCAGAGGGCGAAGGAAATGGCGAAGAAGGCAAGGTCGACAGGCAGCAGGCGCGAGTAGAGCAGCATGACGATGCCGCCCACGCTGACGAGCATGACGGTGGAGGCGTTCTTCTGCCACATGACGGGGTGTTCGCCGATGCGCAGCCAGAGTGTGAAGAGGCTGACGGCAAAGAGCAGCGCAAGCGCTATGTTGGCGGTGAGCGGAAGCCATGCTGTCGGTGCTATGTGCATGGTGATGTCGCCGAGGCTTGCCGCCGTGGCGCTCCACCATCCGGCAAGGCCGCCGGTGAGGTAGAGGACGGTGACAAGGAACAGGTAGGGCGCGAGCAGGCCGAGCAGCATGGTCGTTATGTCGCGCCAGTTGTATAGGCGGTAGCTGATGGCTACGAGGAGATAGCTGATGATGATGGCCAGGGCTGGCAGGTAGAAGAGCGAGCAGATGCCTATGATGGCTGTGGCGCTGCAGATGCGCGTGGTGGATATGGTGAGCAGGGTGCCTTTCAGCGAGAGCTGCCAGGCGCATGCTATCAGAGCCGCCGAGACGAGTATCATGGGTGTGAGCGTAGTGGCCGGAGCGCTGAGGAAGACGATGTAGAGCAGCGTCGGCAGGAGGGTAGTCTGCGGCACAAGCCCTGTGTCGGAGAGCAGTATGTTGAGCATCACGCCTTCGACGAGCACGAGGAGCATGGCAATAATCACGGCGGCACGCGGCGCGTTGGCGAAGAGGGGTAGAAGGAGTGTGTAGAGTATGCCGTCGGTGGGTGCCGCCACCATCGCGGGTGGCGTTATGAGCGGTCGCAGCCACAGCAGTAGCAGCGCTGCCATAATGAGCAGCGACTGCAAGGCCATGTTGTTTCGGAAGAGCTTGAGCATCTTGTTATTTGACAATCATCTTCTCGGTGCGGGAGCCTACGCTGAGGATGTAGACGCCCTTGGGCCACGAGCTTACGTCGATGGAGGTCTCTTGTGTTATCTGGAGACGTGTGACGGTGCGGCCGTCGACACCGTATATTGTGGCTGTCACGGGTTCGCCGCAGCCTGTGTTGATCGTGAGGCGGCCTGTGGCCGGGTTGGGATAGACATGCAGAGGCAGGCGGTAGTGCTCGGCTTGTTCCAGGCTTGCGTGGCTGATGGCGGCGTTCACGGCGCGGAGGGCGTCAATCTTGCCCCAGCCCCAACGCCGGTCGGCGCTGTCGTTGGCTACCAGCGGGCCTGTGATGGCGTCGTTGCGGGCCGTGGAGGTGATGATGTCGCGTATCTCGTCAACGCTGAGGTCGGGGTTGGCCTGCAGTATGAGGGCTACGATGCCGGTGACCACGGGGCTCGACATCGAGGTGCCGCTCATCGGCGACCAGCGGTAGGTGAGGTTGCCGATGGGGTAGGTCATCCTGCTGTAGGAGCTGGTGTTGTAGGGGCTGTCTGACCACACGTTGACCGACGAGACAACGTTCTGTCCGGGAGCGGAAATCTCGGGTTTCTGCAGGCCGTTGATGAGGGGACCGTAGCTGGTGAAGGAGGTATGGTCGCCGAGACGCCATGTGTTGTCGTTGTTGTTTCTCGAGTCGGCGATGTGTGCCGCAACACTTATGCATTTGGCAGCGCATGCAGGCTCGCCGATGCCGTAGTCGGCGTTGCCGGGGGTGAATGTCTGAATGTCGGTGCTGGTGAACGAGCAACCCTCGTTGCCGGCGTGGTTCTCCTTGTTGGCAATGTTCCAAGCGTGTACGGTGCCGCTGGTGGCGGTGATGAGAAGCTGTTTCTGGTGTGGTGTCTTGTCAAGGTCGAGCTGTATGTGTGGACGGCCGTCGAAGGGATTGCTGTGCTCTATCATGACGCGGTAGGTGACAGTGTCGGTGCCGCAGAGGAGGGTGTCACGCAGGACGGTGTCGCCGCTGGCGGTGTTGTAGAATGGTGTCGTCCAGAGGTTGCTGCCGTTCTTGATGCGTATGGCTGTCTGGAAGTCGTGGTCCTGTTCGCCCCACATGATCAGGGCCTGGCCGGTCTCCTCTATGGCATAGATGTCGCTGGCGGCCACCACTATGGTGCGAAGAGTGTCAGGGGTGCCGTCGAAGGTCTTGCTGACATGGAAGTTTATGTCGCCGTTGTTGCCTGCGCTGGTGACGAAGACCACGCCGGAGTCGGAGAGGCTATTGATAGCCTGGCACAGCAACGATGTGCCGTCAAGGGTGCTGAAGGTGTACATGCCCCAGCTGCTGTTGATGACAATGCGGCGGTTGCTTTCTTTTGCCACACGAGCCATCCATGCCACAGCGTCCATCCACTCGGCTTCGCCCAGCCCGAAGGAGCTGAAGAGAAGGTTGGCCTTATAGGCCATACCGCGGTATTTGCTGTTCTTGCCCTTGCCGGCAGCTATGCCGGCCACGTGTGTGCCGTGTGTGCCGTAGCCGTACAGGTTGGAGGTGTCGCCATGTGCATCGGAGAGCTCGTATGTGCCGATGGTCTCGGTGCCATAGGTGAAGCCTGCCGGAGCCGGACCGCTGAGCTTGAAATGATCCCAGGCGCGTTCAAGGCGGCGGTTGCTGTTGGTCCCGCCGTTGTAGTTGGGGTGGGTGTAGTCGAAGCCCCAGTCGGTGATGCCGATGAGCACCCCGCTGCCGTCGATGTTCAGACCGCCGCTGACGCCCAGTCCGTCCTGTACGCTGTCGGATCGTGTGTCGGCCCGCGCCGCGTCGCAGTCGGGGGCTGCTATACGATGCGATATGCTGTACTGCAGCACCTGCTTCTCGGTCTCTAACAGCCCAAGGCTTGCTACCGGTACGCGCATCGTGACTATCTGGCCAGCTTTTGCGCCTATGGTTATGCCTGCTTTCTCAAAGGGGGTGCGGTCGAAGTCCGGCACGACCTTTACCAGAAAACTAATCATCTCGGCTCCGGCCGACACTTCTTCCTGCACAAGGGCTTTGGTGTCTATGCCGCATTTGGCTGTCTGTGCCGACAGTGTGGCTAAAAGGCTCACAGCTAACAGTGTAAGGACTATTCTCTTCATATATTAGGTATTATATACAAAATGCAAATATACGAAGAATTTTGCAACCTGTGTAAAAAAAATAAAGAGGCCACCCTCGGCAGCCTCTTTGTTGTTGTCAGACAAGAATTATGAATCAACTGACTCTTAACTCATAACTCTTAACTCATAACTGTTGTTACACCTCCCAGGTGTCGCCGCTGTTGAGCAGGTCGTCCATGCATTTGTACTTGCCGACGTTCATCTGCTCTTCCATCTGCTCCTCGTAGAGCTGCGTGTAGCTCACTTTCTTGACGTTGCGGATGACGCCGAGGGCCACGGGCAGGTTCGATGCGGGACCCATGTGGGCCAGCATCATGTGGATGCCGGTGTCCTCGGTGGTCTCGTCGTGCACCATGATGTCGTCCATGGTGACGCCGTTCTCGCCGAGGGTGACCACCTCAAGCTGGCGGCCGTTGAAGCGCAGACCTTTCTCCTTGTTCTTGCCGAAGAGCATGGGCTTGCCGTGCTCCAGCACGATGGTACGGTCGTCGCGTACGGCGCGGTCGGTGATGGCGGCGTGCGTCTTGTCGTTGAAGATGACGCAGTTCTGCAGCACCTCGACCACAGAGCAGCCGTCATGCTTGGCGGCGCGGGTCATGCAGTCGGTGCTGAGGGTGGGCACGCAGTCAAGCGTGCGGGCGAAGAAGGTGCCCTGGGCGCCCATGATGAGCTCGCCGGGGTTGAAGGGGTAGTCGATGGTGCCGTAGGGCGAGGTCTTGGTCACCTGGCCGAACTTCGTCGTGGGGCTGTACTGGCCCTTGGTCAGGCCGTAGATCTCATTGTTGAAGATGGTGATGTTCAGGTCCTGATTGCGGCGCACAGCGTGGATCAGGTGGTTGCCGCCGATAGCCATGGAGTCGCCGTCGCCCATGTTCACCCACACGCTCAGCGCGGGGTTGGCCAGCTTCACACCCGTGGCGATGGCGCAGGCGCGTCCGTGGATGCTGTGGAAACCGTAGGTGTCAACATAGTAGGGGATACGGCTGGAGCAGCCGATACCGCTCACCATGCAGACGTTCTCCTTCTTGTAGCCAGTCTTTGGGAAGGTGGCCAGCAGGGCGGCGAGGATGGCGTGGTCGCCGCAGCCCGGGCACCACTTCACCATCTGGTCGCTCTGGAAATCAGCCTTGGTATATTCTTTATCCGCTTTGGGAACAAAATGCTTTTCCATATCTGTTATGTTTTATTTCTCCAACAATCTGTTAAACTCTGCTTTCAGCTCACCGACCTCGAAGGGCAGGCCCATCACTTTGTTGTACTGGGTCATGGGGCACTCCGGGAACTTGGTGCGCAGGTAGCCTGCAAACTGGCCGTTGTTCAGCTCGCAGACCACGATCTTCTTGTAGCGGCGCAGTATGTCGCCCGTGTTCTTGGGCAGCGGGCAGATGTAGTTGAAGTGGGTGTAGGCCACCTTTTTGCCTTCGTTGTTCATCTCCTCAACGGCGAGGGTCAAAGCACCGCTGGTGCCGCCCCAGCCCACCACGAGCAGGTCGGCGTCCTTGGCGCCGGTCACCTCTTGGTCGGGGATGTCGTTGGCCACGCGGTTCACCTTCTCCTGGCGGTTCTTGGTCATCAAGGCGTGGTTCTCCGGGTCGGTGCTCAGAGGACCGTCGGGGCACTTCTCAAGGCCGCCAACACGGTGGCTCAGGCCTTCCATGCCGGGCAGAGCCCACTCGCGGGCGTAGGTCTCCGGGTCGCGGCGGAACGGACGATAGTTCGGGTCGTTCTCCTTGGCCAGACGCGGCTTGATTTCAGGCATGTCTTTCATGCTCGGTATGCGGAACAGCTGGCTGCCGTTGCCCAGATAGCCGTCGGTGAGCAGGATGACGGGGGTCATGTGCTCGAGGGCTATCTTGGCGGCGTTGAAGGCCCAGTAGAAGCAGTTGGCGCTGCTGCTGGCGGCGACGACCACCAGCGGGGCCTCGCCGTTGCGGCCGTAGAGGGCCTGGTCGAGGTCGCTCTGCTCGGTCTTGGTGGGCAGACCCGTCGAGGGACCACCGCGCTGCACGTCGACGACGACGAGCGGCAACTCGGTCATCACGGCAAGACCCAGGGCCTCACTCTTCAGCGACAGTCCGGGGCCGGAGGTGCTGGTGCAGGCCAGGGCACCGGCGTAGCTGGCGCCGATGGCGCTGCAGATACCGGCAATCTCGTCTTCGGCCTGGAACACGCGGGCGCCGAGGCTCTTGTGCTTGGCCAGCTCCACCATGACGTCGGTGGCGGGGGTGATGGGGTAGGAGCCCAGGAAGAGACGGCGGCCGCTCTTCTCGCTGGCTGCCAGCAGACCCCAGGCGGTGGCCACGTTACCCGTGATGTTGCGGTAGCGGCCCTTCTCCATCTTGTCGGCGTGGGCCACCTCGAAGATGTGCGAGTGCATCACCTCCAGCTTGTCGGCATATTCGTAACCCTCGGTCAGCACGGCCTTGTTCAGCGTGATGACGGCGGGTTTCTTGGCGAACTTGCGCTCCAGGTATGCGAAGGTATGGTCTAAAGTCTTGTGGGTGGCGTAGAAGATGATGCCGAGGGCGAACATGTTACGGCTCTTGTCGGCGGTCTTCTTGTCGACGCCCTGTGCGTCGCCTATCTTCTCGGTGAAGCTGGTGATGGGGGCCTTGATGATGGTGTAGGCGCGCTCCAGCTCGTCGGTGAAGGGATTCTCCTTGTAGCCGGCCTTCTCCATGGCCTCGTCGGTAAAGGTGTCGATGTCGACGATGACGGTGGCACCCTTCTTGGCCCACTTCAGCTGGCTCTTGAAGGCAGCGGGATTCATGGCCACGAGGATGTCGCACTTGTCGCCCGAGGAGTAGATGTGGTTGCCCACATGCACCTGGTAGCCGCTCACGCCGGCGATGGTGTTGTGCGGGGCGCGGATTTCGGCGGGGTAGTCGGGGAACGTGGCGATGTCGTTGCCGGTCAGAGCCGACGCGTCGCTGAACAGCGTGCCGCTGAGCTGCATGCCGTCACCCGAGTCGCCAGCAAATCGGACCACAAGGTCCTCTTTATTAACAATCTGATTTTGTGACATATTAATTATATGTTTTATTATTTATTTGTTTATTTTGAAAGTGCAAATATACAAAATAAAAACGTCCCCGCAAAAAATATTTATTAACTGTCATGGGTAAAGAAGTTTTCTTCGCTCGCGAACGGTGTCGGCCGGCGCTGTCCGCGAATAAATCATCATTATTGGCTATTGTGGGGTTGTGGTGATGTCGGTAATTTTGCAGCAGGATTCAAAAATGCAATATTATGGTTAAAAAACTGACATTCTGGAGCGCTACAGGTTTCGTGGTGCTGTATTTCGTGGCGGTATTCGCCGCCGAGTTCATCGGATTTGCCCATCCGGTATGCTGGGTGCTAGCTCCTGCCTTGGGTGCGCTCCTTGGCGCGTTGCCCTACCGCTGGCTCTCGCTCCGCTGGCATAGGTTCGGCTTGGCAACGGTGCTGTCTGCCGTATTCGGCTTGCTTATGATGGCTATGGGCGAGATGGATCTCACACGCCTGGCCGTCATCGTAGGCTTCGGTGTGCTGAGTGACTTGGTGCGGCTGGGCGTCAAGAAGGACGCCGTCACTTACCCGATTCTCGCCCTCGGCAACATCGCCGAGATCATCTACCTCTGGACGCGCAAGGCGTGGTACCTTCAGGGTGCCGCCGAGGAGGTGGGGCAGGCCTATGCCGACGCTATGGCTCCGCTGCAGAGCACGCTGTGGCTCGTCGTCGCCTTGGTGGCCATCGTCGTTGCCGCCGAGTGCGGATTGTGGATAGCAAAGAAAATAATTAAATAACAATATGATTATGGGTATACTAAGCAAGTTTTTCAGTAACACACGCAAGCCCGAAGGTTTCTTCGGAAGAATGATGGTCAACGGGATGAACGGTGGCGGCCACGCTCGTCTGGCTGAGTGGGGCCTCTCGCATCTGACGTTCACCGCCGATGCCAATGTCCTCGATGTGGGGTGCGGCGGCGGCGCCAATGTGGCACGTCTGCTGAAGCGTTGCCCCCAAGGGATGGTGACGGGTATCGACTACTCCCCCGTCTCGGTGAAGAAAAGCACCGAAGTGAACGCCGCCGCCATTGCCGCAGGGCGCTGCCGCGTGCTGGAAGGCAGCGCCGCTGCGCTGCCTTTCGAGGATGGCGCCTTCGACCTTGTGACCGCCTTCGAGACCGTCTACTTCTGGCCAGACATCGAAGAGTGCTTCCGTGGGGTGCGCCGATGCCTGAAAGAGTGTGGACGTTTCGCCATCGTCAACGAGGACGACGGCCTCACGGGCAAAAACGAGAAGTGGGAGAAGATGATTGATGGTATGCACACCTACACCCCCGACGAGCTACGCGCACACTTGACTAATGCCGGCTTCCGCGACATCGCCGTCCACGGCGACGGGCAGCACCACTGGCTGGCCGTAATAGCAACAAAATAGAAAGATAACTATGAAACCTAACTACAAAAACTGGATGCCCAAGGGCATGATACGTGGAACGGCGGCAGGATGCGCGGTGTGCCTTGTGCTGTTCCTTGTCTTCGGTGTGAGCGGATTGCTTGCCGCCGGAATATGGAGAACCGTACTGACGGCACTTTTTCTTGTTCTCACTATCGTCTTACTGGCGGTGACGGCATGGATGGTGCTGTTGTACCGAGCCTTTTCATACGACGGGAAGCGCCAGCTATCGCGTGTGATAATCGACGGCGTGGCCGCGAGGGTCGTGTTGCCTGAAGGCGGCTGTGGCCTCGACGTGGGGTGCGGCAGCGGCGCATTGACTATCGCCGTGGCCAGGCGCAACCCAAAGGCGCGGATGACCGGCATCGACCGCTGGGGTGCGGAGTATTCCTCTTTCAGCAAGACCCTCTGTGAGGAGAACGCCAAAGCCGAGGGTGTATCAAACACCTCCTTTGCCAAGGGCGATGCCGTACGCCTCCATTTCGCCGACGGGACCTTCGATGCGGTATGCAGCAACTATGTGTACCACAACATCCCAATCCGCAACCGTCAGGAGATTGTGATGGAGACACTCCGCGTGCTCAAGAAAGGCGGCACCTTCGCCATCCACGACATCTTCTCGCCGCTGAAGTATGGCGACATGCAGATGTTCGTGCAGCGATTGAAAAACATGGGCTATGCCGATGTGAGTCTTATCCCCACCGACGACGGCCTTTTCATGAGTCGCCGTGAAGCCTTCTGGCTGGGGCTCAAAGGCTCCGCCATACTTGTGGGGAAGAAATAGAAAAGCACACCTCCCTCGGTATAAAAACACGAGGAAGTCAAATGAGATTGACCTCATTTAAATAGAAAAGAGAGACCGTGAGGCCTCTCTTTTTTTGCTGGTGGGTTCTTTCTATCTTCTTTGTGGGTTCTATGTGAGTTATTATTCTACGTATTCTTTCGGATCGCGCGGATTGACCCTTTGCACTTTGTTGTAGAATAATGGCATAGTTGCTCCTTTCTTTTGTGGTTAAACCTGTGATGAATACGGGTGCAAAGGTACACAATATTTCCGACACGGCAAAATAAATAATCAGTTCACATTGTCATCATACAGAAAAATGTATAGTGAATTCAGTCTGAAATTGAATAATAATACGCCCAATTGTCTCTTTGTGCACCGAAAACAGATTCTTCATCAATCCACATACTGCCAGGGAATAAATCTATCAACTCGGTAATCCACATTTTCCCAAATGCCGGATGTTTTGATTTTTTTAACATTTCTTCTATATCACTGCTATTGACATAGAAACAATGGTCTGTTAGTTCAAATCCATGTTTACAAGCTGTTTGTTCTTGAAATGATATACAGCCATCTTTCTTTGTTGATATTGTCACATCTGTTGCGTTGGGTAGTTTCTGCAGATTCGAGAAGGCACTATAGACCATATATCTATCGCCAGTAGAAAAATCCTGTTCCTGAACAGCAACCAAACCTCCATACATGTATAGACGTTTCTGTGTTATTTCAATTCCCCCTTTTTGTGATATTGTCCAGATTCCTTCGGGCAATCCATCCGCTCCGATTACTCCATTCACAGAATTGATAATGTTTTCGTCAACCCAGCTGTTTATATGTTCTAATTGGAAATCTCCTATCATACGCCCTTTTTCAAATGTACAAGTTATTGTATATTTGTTGCCACCTGCTGCATTTTTTATGAATTTGCATGGACCGTTGAATACATCATCTTTAAATGTGATTGATAACTCACAATGTTTGGCATAGTTTGTTTTTCCACTTATGATATCTCGAATAATCCACACTCCATCTTTTTTACCATCCTTGTAGCTACCGGAGAACTCTCGTTTGAAATTGCCTCTATCAAAGCTTACAACAAACTTTCCATGCTTAACTCGATCCCCATCTTCATTTTCATAGTACTCATAGGAGCCTTTGCCGAGTTTTGTAAACCCTTCCAAAAAGTCCGAGAACTCATGTAAATCTATAGGCAATCTCATATCGCCTTCATAACGTTGATTTTTTTGTGCACAAGCAAAGTTCACAACAAACATTGCAAGACATGTAATTAAAAATGTTCTTTTCATTTTTGTGTTTATTTGATGTTAGGAAATAATTTATTCAATGTATCAATAAGAGTATTGATATACTCCTTGTCGCCCCACCTCTGTAGCGGGTGGTATGCAGAAAGCAAAAAGCGTCCTTTGCACTCAAACACCTCTACCCATCCGGGAGAACCGTCTATCTGCTTTAATCCATCCTTAATTAAATCTGTCCTGAAATGTTCAAAGGTGTTGCCAAAAATAATCACATCTGGTGCATAGGTTTCAATTTGTCTATATAGAATTGGTTTCCATTGCTGATAGTATTGTTCGATAATATTGGTGGTTGTCCTGTTGCGACCGGGCATCTTCCCAATATTGAGGTATGCAATATTTTGAATTACTTTTGCCATTTCCGTATTGCTGGCGACATAATCCATATCATCATATTTACAGCTGTTTAAATAGCCGTACATGACATATATGATTTTTTGCCATGTGGGTTGTTTGGAGACCCCTTTTAAGTCGTTTCTAAATGAGTCTTCCACAATAGACCATCCCCCGCCTTCTATTTCTTCGTCAGATATTTGTCCATTGGGTTCTTTTAGAATCCACATAACTTTGGGATTTGAACTCAAATATCCTTCAAAATCACAGACCCCATCTCTTATGGGTTTAATAACATTGTTGTCGTAACCAAGTTTTTGAGCATGGGCATCAATAGCAACACGTAATTCATCTTGTTTTTTCTTCAAATCTATTGCATTCATATTGTTTAGCGTGATATCACATCAATTTGGAAGAACGTGAGGCTGGGCAAAGCTTTCGTCACATCAATACCATACTTGCGAATAAATGCTTGTTTCATGGCCTCTTTGTCTTTGGAATTGTTAAAATTGTTTGTTTGGGAAATGACCTCAACAGACATTCCTTTTTCAATCTGTACTCCGTTGGCTCTTACGGAACGGTTTGTGGTTACTCTACAAAGCATATTTTTTTGTGGCAGTTTTATACTGTTGCCTCATCAGTTTTATAATGATTAAACAGATTTCGGCTTCCGTAATTGAGCCGGAAGCCGATGTTTGAATAAGAGGCATGAAGAAAGGCGCAAATCCTTTCGATATATTGTCACTTATTCTTAACGTGGACCTTTGTGTAAATAAGTGGGGAAAGAATCCACGCCATCGCGTGAACTATCCGCAATCTTATTTCCACACAGATGTAAATGATTTTCCAGACCGTTTACGTTAAGGAAACAAGAGCGTCAAGCTCAATATGTCTTTGTAATATTTCTACGTTTTATACCATCATCATTTTATCAATTTCACGCTGCAAAGATATATATTATCTTTTAATCATTTTTGCTGCTTTTATTCTATCAATCACCACTGTGTCATTCTCGATATGAAAGATATATACCCATCGTTTATTGTGAGACACTCATGCCCGTAGGTTCTCACGTTTCGTCAAATACATGGACCACAATTCATCGAAATACTCGTCCACCGACAGACGTTCGCGTTTGCCACCAATAGGAAAGTCCTCGTGTGCAACGGCTGTACGCCCATAGACGATATCTGGTTCAGATGCTGTCGACATTGGCTGTTCCTCTGTTTTACATGGTTTTACTCCCATGGTATTATATCGTAATTTCACGCTGCAAAGATACGAATATTTTTTCATCCGGCAAAATAAATGTTGCCATGCGGAGGAAAACCCTTATTCCGTCACCCACCTGCAGTTGAAGCGCCGCTCGTACTCTTCGATGAGCATCGGGCGGAAGTCGGGGTGCGCTATGCGTATCAGGTCCTCGGCGCGGTGCTGGAGGGTGCGTCCCTTGAGGCGTGCTATACCGTATTCGGTGACTATGTAGTCGACGTCGTTGCGCGAGGTGCTCACGGCGGCGCCCTGTGTGAGGAAGGGCTTGATGCGCGAAATGGTGCCGCCGGCGGCGGTGCTGGGCATGGCTATGATGGCCTTGCCTTCACGCGCCAGCGAGGCGCCGCGTATGAAGTCCACCTGTCCTCCGATGCCGCTGTACTGGCGTATGCCAATGGTCTCGCTAGCCACCTGTCCCTGCAAGTCGACTTCGAGGCACGAGTTGATGGATATCATGCGGTCGTTCTTGGCTATGACGAGAGGGCTGTTGACGTAGTCGACGGGGTGGAACTCCACGTCGTGGTTGTCGTCGACGAAGTCGTAGAGCTCACGTGAGCCCATGATGAAGGTGACTACCGCCTTGCCGCGATGCAGGGTCTTGCGGCGGCCGTTGATGTTGCCGCGTTTCATGAGCTCCATCACTCCGTTGGAGAACATCTCGGAGTGGATGCCGAGGTCGTTCTTGTCGCCCAGGGCCTGCAGGACTGCGTCGGGGATGGCGCCGATGCCGAGCTGCAGGGTGGAGCCGTCGGCCACCAGCGAGGCGCAGTTGCGACCGATGGCAAGCTCGACATCGCCCGGGGTGGGGAGGATGAGCTCCTGCAGGCGGTAGGCGCAGGGGATGATGTGGTTGACCTGCGACACGTGTATCTGCGTGTCGCCGTGGGTGAAGGGCATCAGCTCGTTGGTCTCTATGATGACGGTCTTGGCGGCGCGGATGGCGGCGTGGGCATAGTCGCAGCTGACGCCCAGCGAGCAGTAGCCCTCGGCGTTGGGAGGCGTTGTTTGGAAGACAGCCACATCGCAGGGTATGTCGCCCCCAATCATTGAGGGCACGTCCTTGAAGTAGGCGGGGAAGAAGTCGCCCTCGCGGCGCTCGATGACCTCGCGCGAATTGGCCGAGAGGAAGTTGCTCACGTGGCGAAAATGGCCGTAGCATTGTGGCTTGTAGCAGGGGTTGTCGCCGAGGGTGGTCATGTGGAAGATGAGCACGTCGTTGTAGTCTTCGCAATGGTCGGCGAGGGCCTGCTGTATGAGATGGGGCGCGGCGGCGGCGTGACCCATGACCACGCATTGGCCGTCGTGGATGTCCTTGATGGCCACTGCGGGCTTCGATACCTTTCTTCTATAGTCTTCTTTCCAGTTCATTGTTGATATTTTTTATTTTACAATAATCATGTCGTCACATCACCTTGTGTGCGGGCAATGCGACGGCCAAAACGGGAACGAAGCTATAGGAGCTGGCTGTGGGGCCGGCTGTGGAGCAGATGGCTTTTGACGCGAAAGCATTGTCCGGAACAAATAGGCAGGTATCCTGGCTTTCACCCTCCTCCCGGCACCTTCTCAGACGTTGACTGTGTCCAATGGTGTAACGCCGGCGGAGTCTTGGGTGTGATTTACAGTTGCGCGACAGCTCACGATTTGCACGTGATTCCCTCTTGGCCACCCGTTTTTGCATGGGTGGAACCTAATTGTCGACTATATCAAAGTGCTGTTGCATCGGCAGGTAGGCTGTTCCGCCGCCCCTGCGATGCGAATGCAAAGATAAGATATCTTTGTCAAATAGCCAATTGTTTTGTGAAAAAAATGTATCTTTGCAGCGCATTTGAAAAGAGTGATAATATAGTCAAGAGTTTGTGTAGATGAATTTTACTGGGATAATCATAGGGGTGTCGGCCTTTCTCTGCATAGGTCTTTTCCATCCCATAGTCATCAAGGCGGAGTATCATTTCGGGGTACGCTGCTGGTGGGTGTTCCTGCTGGTGGCGATGGCGTGCATCGTGGGTTCGCTGCTCACGGCGGCGACAATTCCCTCCACCATCCTCGGCGTGGTGGCCTTCTCCAGCCTTTGGTCGATTCTCGAACTCTTCAAGCAGCGCAAGCGTGTGGAGAATGGCTGGTTCCCCAAGAACCCGAAGAGAAGAAGTTAAGAGTTAAAGCGTAATGACATACCGGACTTTGCGACATATAACCTCCGTCCTGCTGTTGGCCGTCTACCTGCCGATGGTGGTCGGGGCGTCGCTGCATGTGCACCACGATACGGTGGACGTGCATGACGACTGTCTGCAATGCGCCGGCCACTATGACACACATCACCATCACCAGCAAGACTGTCAGTATTGCCACTTCCTGAGTCTTAACTATCTCGGCAGGGCCGAAGGGCAGCCTAAGGTGATACTCCCCGCTACGGAGCGCTGCGCCGCCTATGTCGCGGAGCAGGTCGTGCTGCCCGTCTGCGGGGTGAGCCGTCTGCGTGCGCCGCCGGCGGGTAGTGTGCTTTAAGCATTCTTTTAGTGAGCGTCCGTGCTCCTATGCCCGTGGGACTTCTGTGACCCGGGGCACTTTGAACGCTTTGAGCCCAGATTCTATGAGCTCTGAGACACATTGACCCGTTATACATTATAATAAATGAAAAGAAAGATTATCGCAATAATTGCCTTATTGCCGCTTGTGGCTGCAGCGCAGAGTCACGGCGACACCATACGTCTGCGCCAGGTGGTGGTGACAGCCACGCAGCATGCCACACCCCGCAACGAGGCCCCTACCGCCGTGGGCGTCATCGACGGCGGACAGATGGAGGCCGTCAACGCCGTAAACCTCGGGCAGGCCTTGAACTTCAGCACCGGCCTGCGCGTGGAGAACACCTGCCAGAACTGCGGCGCCAACGAGGTACGCATCAACGGCCTCGGACAGGCTTACTCGCAGATTCTCATCGACAGCCGTCCCGTGAACAGCGCGCTGGCGGGCGTCTACCTCCTCGACCAGCTGCCTACAGCCCTCATCGACCGCATCGAGGTGCTTCGTGGCGGCGGTTCGGCCCTCTATGGCAGCAACGCCATAGCCGGCGTCGTCAACGTCATCACCCGTGAGCCCCGCAGCAACGGCGCCTCGGTGGGCAACACCACACACCTCATCGGCGGCAAGGCGTGGGACTTCTCCAACTCCTTCAACGCCTCGGTGGTTAGCGACGACCATAGCGCCGGCATCGCCGTCTTCGGCCACAACCGCATCCGCCAGCCCTACGACCACAACGGCGACGGCTACTCGGAGGTGGGACAGCTCAAGGCCCGCATGGTGGGCTTCCGCGGCTACCTGCGCACCAGCGCCTTCTCGAAGCTGAACCTCGAGTACCACAACATCCACGACTTCCGCCGCGGAGGCGACCGCTTCGACCTGCCGTCGCCTATGGCCCATATCTCCGAGGGCGGAGAGCACGACATACACAGCGCCAGCCTCAAGTGGGACTGGCTGCCAGCCAGCGGCATGCGCCACGCCTCGCTCTTCGCCTCCCTCCAGCATGTCGACCGCCAGAGCTACTACGGTGAGCGGGAAGAGGGCGAGCCCATAGGCACCGCCTACGGCTACACACAGGACCTCACGCTCAACTATGGCGCCATATACAGCCGCCACTTCGACACCCTCTGGTTCATGCCTGCCGAGTTCACCGCTGGTGTGGAGCACACCCTCGACCGCCTGCATGACCACACCCTCGACAGCCCCGACACCCTGCACCAGAACATCGGCATCCTCAGCGCCTATCTGCAGAACGAGTGGAAGGACGGCCGCTGGAACATACTCATCGGCGCACGCGTCGACAAGCACACAATGGTCGCCTCGCCTGTCGTCAGCCCTCGCCTCAACCTGCGCTATGCCCCAACCGACCACCTTGCCCTCCGTGCCGGCTATGCCTCGGGCTTCCGCGCCCCGCAGGTATACGATGAAGACCTGCATGTGGGTGCCGTCGGCGGCGAGCTCTACAAGATCACCAACGCCGCCGACCTCCGCATGGAACGGTCGCACTCCCTGACGGGCTCCGCCGACTACTGCTTCCACATCGGCAGCCTCGAGGCCGACCTGCTCGTCGAAGGCTTCTACACCCGCATCAACGACGCCTTCGTCAACGAGCTACTCTTCGACGACACCACCAGCGGCTTCATGCACTACGAGCGCCGCAACGCCGACGGCGCTGAGGTGATGGGCGTGAATGTGGAGATGACCCTCTCGCCGATAGAGACCATGCGCCTGCAGCTCGGCGGCACCTGGCAGCGCAGCCGCTACACCGGCGAGGGCAAGGAGTGGGAGGAAGGGCAGTATGAGCGCCGCATGGAGCGCACCCCCGACCTCTATGCCTACCTCACCGGCGTCTACACCCCCGTGAAGAGTCTGCAGATAACCACCACAGGCACCTTCACCGGCCCCATGCTGGTGTATCACCACGAGGCGGCAGAGGAGGCCTCAGCAGGCGCCAAGCATGGTGGCGAAGGCCATGTGCACCGCGTCGTCACCGACTCCTTCTTCGACCTCTCGTTCAAGGCCGCCTACAGCATACCCTTCGGCGAGAGCACCTCGCTGGAACTCAGCGTCGGTGTGCAGAACATCTTCAACAGCTACCAGCGCGACCACGACAGCGGTCCCGAGCGCGACGCCGCCTACATCTACGGCCCTTCGCTGCCGCGGACACTCTTCTTCGGCGCCAAGCTGGAGATGGGAAATGAGAAATGAGAAATGAAAAATGAGAAATGAGAGATATGAAAGCAGCACTCCCCGAAAGCCCTTTGGCCTTCGGGGAGTGCTTTTTTTTACTCAAAACTTACAACTCAAAACTCCTAACTCAAAACTCATAACTCTTGAAGTGCTTCTGCCCGTTCTGGATGTATATGCCTTGGAACGAGGCGGGCACTTCGGTGCCGAGGTAGCGGCCGTCGATGGTGAAGACGCGCGGGTCGTCGATGCGCTGCCCGTCTTCGGCAGCTTCAATCCTGAGTATGCCGCTCCCGTTGACGAAGCAGTTGCCCTCGAAGAGCGAGGTGCCGCCGCTGATGATGTTGTCGCTTGCGAGCGACGGGGTGGTGGGGGCGGAGATGAACGTCGACGAGCTGTTGCCTCCCGGGCCGCCGTGACCGCCACCAGGACCGCCGCCGGGGCCGCCGCCTGTGCTGATGGTTGGCGTGTAGAAGGCTACGGCATTGTCGCCAACGGTCACAGTATACCAGCTGTTGCTGCTGATTGACGTCGACTGGATGTAGGGCTGGTTGACGGTGGCGCCGTTCTCTATGCCGCCGACGGCGATGATGATGCCGCCGTTGACGTACACCTTCTTCTGCTCCTCGCTGTTGGCGTCGATGGCCAGCTCGGGCGAGCGGGCGCCGATGGCGTAGACGAGGCCGCCGTTGAGGTAGACGTTGCCGTTGGCGTCGATGCCGTCGTTGTTGGCCGAACGGGCATAGAGGTAGCCGCCGCTGATGGTCATGTTCTGTGCCGAGTTGATGCCGTCGTCGTAGGCGTTGATGTATATCTCGCCACCGCTGATGTCGAGGTAGTTCTTGCTCTCGATGCCTTCGGCGTTGCGGCCCGCTGTCGTCACCTTGATGGTGCCGCCGCTGATGACCATGCCGCCGCTGTAGGTGTAGCTGTTGCCCACCTGCGTCTTGAGGCCTGCCTTGATGCCCTTGGGCGACGAGTAATAGTCGCTGCTCACGTTGTCGGTGTTGCCCGTGTAGTTGGTGTTCTCGGTGGTGCCGTTGTTATAATATAAGGTGCCGGAGGTGGCCACCGTGATGTCGCCGCCGCTGATGGTCAGCACGTTGTCGCACTTCATGCCCTTGCCGCCCGAGCCGGTGGCCGTGAGGGTGACCGTGCCGCCGCTGATGTCGATGTCGCCGTCGGCGCTGATGCCGCAGGCCGCCGAGGTCTCAAGGTCCTCTTCGTCCCACATGCCTTTGCCGCTGGTGGTGACGTCGATGACCGGCTCGCCGGAGATGTAGATGTCGCCTGCCGCCTTGATGCCCTTGGCGGCGATGGCGGCGCAGTTGATGCTGACGGTGCCGCCTTCAATATATATGTTGCCCGAGTCTTCGTCCTCGTGGTCTTCGGTGATGGCGGTGGCCGTGTCGCCCTCGAGGTCGCATTGGATGCCGTCGTCGCCGGTGCCGCTGATGTTGACGGTGCCGCTCTCCATGAGGAAGTACTGGTTGCACGAGATGCCGTCGCCAACAGCCGAGGTGACGTTGATGGTGGCGTTCTTGATGCTGATATACTCGCCGGCCTTGATGGCGTGCTTCACGTTGCCCACCACGTTGAGGGTGCCCTGCTGCTTGAACTCCGCGTGCCCCTTCACGTAGAGGCAGCCTTTCTGCGAGCCTGTGGCGGCGTCGGCCAGCGTGTTGGTGGTGCCGGTTATCACCTTGACGTTGATGCGCTTGCCGTTCTGTATGTGAACGGCGGCGCCGCTGTAGACGGGCGTTACGTTGGTCAGCGTCAGGCCGTTGAGCTCAAGGGTGGCCTTGTAGGAGCCCGACATGTAGAACTCGCCGTCCGTGCTCGCGCCGGAGAGGCGGTAGGTGACCTCCGAGGCCAGTGAGTCGCTCTGCGCGATGGAGACGTGCGCACCCTGCTGAGTGACAGTCAGGTACTGGCTGATGTTGTCGGCCACAGCCACCGTCGCCGAGGTGCCGCTGTAGGTCACCTCCACCGTGTTGTTGGCTGGCGTCTGTGCTGCCACGCAGGTAGCGAAAGCCGTCAGGATGAGTAAGATAGACAATCTTTTCATGATAGTAGGTGTTATATTTTCACGCTGCAAAATTACCAACCTATTCCTATATATATAATGTCAGAATGTAGGTAAAGTTTGGCAAAAAGTCGGTTTCTGCTCGACCGTCGGAACATTATGCAACGCCATTACCCCCTGCACAGCATACTATTTCGACGATACATCAACGATACTTCAACGATACATCAACGATAGTTATCGTCGAAATATCGTTGAAGTATCGTTGAAGTATCGTTGAAATGACGGTTAAACAGATGGTTTACATGGGGTGAAAAGGGGGGTGTTGCAACATTTGTTCCGCCGCCTGCGGATGGGCTTTTCGGGCGGTTTGTTTGGCAAAAAGGCCGACAATTGAAAAAAATACGTATTTTTGCACCATGATTACAGGACCTGCCTACACCCATCCGATGAACCTTTACCCTCAGAGAATCAAGGAGGAAGGCATCGTTGTGTTTGACGACGTCAGGGGGTTGCCTTCGGGCGACGAGCCCTTCACCTCGGCCGACTATGTCATAGCCATTGGCCATCGCGGCCGCATGGACCTCATGTATGACGACATCGCCGACTACAGCGAGCAGCACACCGTAGGCGTCATCTTCCCAAGCCACACGCTGCGCATGGTGAGCGTCACCGACGACTACCTGGCCACCTTGATAATCGTCGACGCGTCGCTGGTGGACGACCCTATGCTGCAGATCATCAGTCAGATGCGCCACCGCTACGAGCCGCATCCCAACGTGAAGCTCGACAAGCGGGAGTACAAGATCATCACGCATGTGGTGGAAGGCATGCGCGAGGTCAAGCGCCTCGACCTCCCCGACCGGCTCAATCTGATGACGCGTCTGCTGGAGTTCCTGCTGCGCCTGCTGAGCCACTACCGCAAGAGCCGGCTCAACGAGACGGGCAGCGACAAACGCGTCAGCGCCCGCTTCCACAACGACCTCGTGCAGCACTTCCGCGAGCATCGCGACGTGGGCTTCTATGCCGCGCGGGCATGCCTCTCGCCCAAGCACTTCAGCACCGTCGTCAAGCAGGAGACGGGTTACACTGCCTCCTACTGGATTCAGCACCAGGTGGTTGTCGAGGCCAAGATGCTGCTGCACATCAGGCACGACCTCTCGGTGCAGGCTGTGGCCGACCTGCTGGGCTTCGCCGACCAGGCGTCGTTCTGCCGTTACTTTAAACGCGGCACGGGCCTCTCGCCGTCGCAGTACAGGCAGGCGTGACAATAGCCACTATTGGTTAGGCGCTGTGTGGCATAAAATCTGTATCTTTGCACCCTGAAAGGACAACGTCATGAATGCTGTAATTATCGGAATACTACTGCCTTTGGCCGGCACTATGCTGGGGTCGGCCTTCGTCTTCTTCATGCGCAAGGAGATCCCCGACCGGCTGCAGAAGACCCTGCTGGGCTTCGCCAGCGGCGTGATGGTGGCGGCGAGCGTGTGGTCGCTGCTGCTGCCGAGCATCGAGATGGCGCAGTCGAGCATAGTGCCCGCCGCCGTGGGCTTCATGGCGGGCATCGCCTTCCTGCTGCTCATCGACGAGCTGACGCCACACCTGCACGTGGGCGCCGCCAAGGCCGAAGGCCCCAAGTCAAGGCTTTCGCGCACGGCGATGCTGGCGCTCGCGGTGACCATCCACAACCTGCCCGAGGGCATGGCCGTGGGCGTCGTCTTCGCCGGCGAAGAGCAGGGGCTCACGCTCAGCGCCGCGCTGGCGGTGAGCATAGGCATAGCCATACAGAACATACCGGAAGGGGCCATCATCTCGATGCCCATGCACGCCGAGGGCAACACGCGCTGGCGCTCGTTCCTCATCGGCTCGCTGAGCGGCGTGGTGGAGCCCGTGGGCTCGGTGGCCATCCTGCTGCTGGCGTCGGCATTGGGGCTGGCGTTGCCCTACCTGCTGGCCTTCGCCGCAGGCGCCATGATGTATGTCGTTGTGGAAGAGCTCATCCCAGAGACCGCCCAGGGGCGTCACACCAACCTCTCCACCATAGGCTTCGCAGTAGGCTTCGTCCTCATGATGGCCATGGACGTCATCCTCGGCTAATATATAAAAGAATAAGGCACCGACTGTTCGGTGCCTTTTGTACCCCGGGAGGGACTTGAACCCTCACGCCCTTGCGAGCAGCAGATTTTGAGTCTACCGTGTCTACCATTCCACCACCAGGGCCTCTCGAAATCGGGTGCAAAATTACACACTTTTTTCGACATGGTAAAATTTTTTTTGTCAGTAGCCTAAAAATGTGTATCTTTGCACACCGAAAAGAAGAGCGATAAAACCCGATAAATCAATATAAAGAACCCTAAATCAGTATAATAATGAGCGACAAGCGTTCTGACAAGGTATTCATTTTTGCCGGCCGCGCCACCAAAGACCTGGCACGTCGCGTGGCGGAAATCTATGGCATTCCGCTCGGCAATTCCACCGTTTTCCAGTATGCCGACGGCGAATTTCAGCCTTCCTACGAGGAGACCATCCGCGGCGGCATAGTGTTCATCATCCAGTCGACCATCCCGCCGACCGACAATCTCTTCGAGCTGCTTATGATGATCGACGCCGCCAAGCGCGCCTCGGCCGAGAAGATTGTCGCCGTGATACCTTATTACGGCTTCGCCCGTCAGGACCGCAAGGACAAGCCCCATGTGCCGATAGCCTCCAAGCTCATCGCCGACATGATTATGACCGCCGGTGTCGACCGCGTCATCACCATGGACCTCCATGCCGACCAGATACAGGGCTTCTTCAACATCCCCGTTGACCACCTCTATGGCTCCTCGCTCTTCATGCCTTACATCCGCGAGAAGTTCAACGTCGAGGACGTCATGTTCGCCAGCCCCGACATGGGAGGCAGCAAGCGCGCCGCCACCTATGCCAAGACGCTCAACAACAGCTTTGTCATCTGCTACAAGCACCGCAACAAGCCCAACGAGATCGGCGAGATGCGCCTCATCGGCGATGTGCAGGGCAAGCATGTCATCCTGCTTGACGACATCATCGACACCGGCACCACCATCTGCAAGGCCGCCGGCATCATCAAGGAGAGCGGCGCCCTCAGCGTCCGCGCCATGATCACCCATCCCGTCCTCAGCGGTCAGGCCATCGAGAAGGTCGAAGACTCTGTGCTTGAGGAGCTCGTCACCACCGACACCATCCCGCTGAAGCGCGAGAGCAGCAAAATCCACGTCCTCAGCTGCGACTGGCTGCTGGCCGAGGCCATCCGCCGCGTGGTCAACTACGAGAGTCTCGACAACCTCTACGAGACCACCCTGCACCGCAAGGGCGTCATCTATCGCATGAACGACTGAAAAAAGTTATAACGTAACACTGCGTGATAACGAAACAATATTTATTAACCACAAAAAACAAACAACAATGAGAGTAGTATCAATGAGCGGTTCTCTCCGCGAGAACGTAGGGAAAAAGGATGCTAAGGCTCTGCGTCGCGACGCCAAGGTTCCTTGCGTCATGTACGGCAAGGGCGAGCAGATGCTGTTCAGCGTCGACCAGACTGCCTTCCAGCGCATTCTGTTCAACCCTGAGCCCTGCTTTGTGAAGATCACCATCAACGGCGCCGACCACATGGCCATGCTGAAGGACATCGAGTTCCACCCCGTGACCGAGATTGTCTATCATGCTGACTTCTACGAGCTGACCGACGACAAGCCCGTTGTCATGTCCATCCCCGTGCACACCACCGGCACCAGCAAGGGCGTCATGAAGGGCGGCAAGCTGGCTTACAAGCAGAAACGCCTCAACGTGAAGGCTGTTCCTGCCTGCATGCCCAGCGAGATTCTCCTCGACATCACCAACCTCGATGTCAACCAGCGCATCCGCGTCCAGGACATCGCCTGCGAGAACTACGCCATCCTCAACCCCAAGAGCGCCGAGGTCGTCAACGTCCTCAGCACCCGTGCCAGCGCCACCTCTGACGAAGGCGAGGGCGAGGCCGCTGCCGAATAACAGCAACGACACAGAAATGAGAAGGGCAACACTCAGTGTTGCCCTTCTTTTGTTGTAGCCATGATACCCGTCAGGGTGTCGAGCGTGGCTGCCAGCCTTTGCATGTCGCACGTACTTATGCCGGTGTCCTGCATGCCGCGCGTCAGACACGTCGGCACCTCCTTGGCCTGTTCCTCCAGGTGGTGCCCCTTGCGCGTGAGGCTCACCAGCGTCTGCCGGCCGTCGGCGATGCCGCGTGTGCGTATCACCAGCCCCTCTTTTTCCATGCGCTGGAGCATGGGTGTCAGCGTGTTGGTGTCGAGTTTGAGGCGCTGGCAGATGTCGCCCACCAGCTGGTTGTCCTTCTCCCACAGCACCATCATCACCAGATACTGCGGATAGGTGAGCCCCAGAGGCTCCAGCAGCGGCCTGTAGGCCTGCGTCAGGAGCCTCGAGGCGGTGTAGATGCGGAAACACAGCTGGTTGTCCAGCTTCAGTTGTTCATACATTACAAAAACGCTTCAATGTCTTTCTCGAAGTCCTTGGGTTCGGTGGTGGGGGCGTAGCGCTTCACCTGCTTGCCGTCGCGCGAGATGAGGAACTTCGTGAAGTTCCACAATATGTCGCTGTCTTTCTCCGCGCTCTTGCTGATGCCTTTGAGCATCGTGTGCGTGGCTTTGGCCTTCAGCCCTTTGTACTCCTCCGTGGGGGCCTGCTCCTTGAGGTAGGTGAAGATGGGGCTCTCGTCTTTGCCGTTGACGTCCACCTTCTTCATTATCTGGAAGGTGACGCCGTAGTTCATGCGGCAGAAACCCTCTATCTCGCTGTCCGAGCCGGGGTCCTGGTTGGCGAACTGGTTGCAGGGGAAGCCGATGCACACCAGGCCGCGGTCGCGGTACTTCTCGTTCAGGGCCTCGAGGCCGTCGAACTGGGGCGTGAAGCCGCACTTGCTGGCGGTGTTGACGATGAGCAGCACTTTGCCTTCAAACTGTTTGAAGTCAATCTCTTTGCCGTTGCTGGCAATGGCTTTGTAATCATAAATTGTTGCCATGATGTTGTATTTTTGTTGGTTGATATTCATTCTTTGTTGCCGAGCATCTGCTCCACCTCTTCGCGGTGTTCGTAGAGGGTGCAGCTGTCTTTGCCGACTCTCTTCTGGCTGTAAATTGCATTAATTGTTCGTTTTAATCGAATTATGATTTATATCGTACACGATGCAAATATACAACTTTTTTCAATTCTGGCAAAAAAAGATTGTTTTTCTCAAAAAAAGTTCGTTTTCCCGTTATGGCTTGTCTTTCTGCTTCTTAGCCATGCGGCACAGCCTCCTGTCGGGCTTTCTGCCAACAGGCTGGCAACGTGGGTTTTGCATATAGCCCCTTCGGACCCCCTTCGGACCCTCCTCGGCCTTCCTTCGGCCAACTGCGATACAAGTGCCGTAGAATGACCGTACTAACGCCGTTCCGGCTCCGAGGCGGCAGGGTGCCGTCATGGGGCGGGGTGCGGAAATGGTCGTGTGCGACAGAGATGCCGGTTTGGTTTCTTTTCGCTATCTTTGCAGCCATGAAAGTTGTGAAGATAGACACTCTGGCGGCGCCGGAGCTTGAACCATACGCGCGCCTCACCGAGGCGCAGCTGCGCAACCGCCTGCATGCCTCCGAGGGGCTCTTCATCTGCGAGAGCCTTAAGGTCATCCGCGTGGCGCTGGCGGCGGGGGTGGAGCCCGTCTCGTTCCTCTGCGAGGAGAAGTTTCTTGGCAGCGTGCCCGACTGCGGCGTGCCCGTCTACACCGCCGGGCGCGAGGTGCTCAAAGGCCTCACCGGCTACGAGCTCAGCCGCGGCGTGCTCTGCTGCATGCGGCGTCCCGCCGGGCGCGGGGTGGGGGAGGTGCTCGACGGCGCGCGCCGTGTGGCGGTCCTCGACACCGTCGTCAACAGCGAGAACACCGGCGCCGTCTTCCGCGCCGCCGCGGCCCTCGGCCTCGACGCCGTGCTGCTCACGCGCACCTGCTGCGACCCCCTCAACCGGCGCGCCTGCCGCGTCAGCATGGGCACCGTCTTCCAGCTCCCCTGGACCTGGCTCGACCACTACCGCCAGCTTGCCGACTGCGGCTTCACCACCGTGGCCATGGCGCTGACTGACCGCAGCGTGCCAGTCGACGACCCCTCGCTCAAGGGCATCGACCGCATGGCCATCATTATGGGCACCGAAGGCGACGGCCTGAGCGACAGTGTGTTGAACGGCTGCGACTACGTGGCGCGCATACCCATGCACCGTGGCGTCGACTCCCTCAACGTGGCCGCTGCCGCCGCCGTGGCCTTCTACGAATTATGCCGGTAGGCGGCCATGTGTGGAAAAAATGATTTTGTCAGTTTGAATAAATTGTGTACTTTTGCATTTTAATTGGAAAGGTAACAAGTCGATGAAGAACAAACCATATAGCACAGAAGATGAGCCCATGCCTGCAGCAGAAGAGCCTGTTGCGGCATACGGTCAGGCCGTCGGGGCGCTTTCCTCGTTCCGTGCCGGCAATGCGGCCGTCAGCAAGCCCGGACGTATGACGGTGGAGGAGTTTTTTGGTGAAGTGAGGAGCGTTCTGCACAAGAAATATGAGGACTTACAGGGTTGAGGTGGATGCTTCGGCGTGGGCTGATATCGACGAGCTCACCGACTGGATACGCGACAATATGTCGCGTGCCGGCGGCGACAGGTATATAGACGCCATGATCTGCGAGATATACACGCTGTCGGTGTTTGCAGACCTGTATCAAGAAAGCCGTTATGAGGCTGTCCGCCGTTGCCACCCTCATGCCCGCAGAATGGTGTCGCACAACAGGAAGTGGGCCTATGTCTTCCATATAGAGAGCGATGTTGTTGTCGTCGACCGTATATTGAAAGCAAAGCTAATTACAAAATAAGTGCAGTATTTGCATAAACTGAATATGAAAGCAATGGAAATGTATGGCTTGTTTGAGAGACAAGTCGCGGAATATCATAAGACAGACTCGGTGGATGCCGGGCAGAACAACCCTTACGGCGCCGGCACGTTCGAGGCCCTGCTGTGGGAGAAGTCGTGGGTGGACACCGTGCAGTGGCACCTCGAAGACCTGGTGCGCCCCGCTGACGTGGACCCCGTCTACGCCCTGCAGCTCAAGCGCCGCATCGACGCCTCCAACCAGCACCGCACCGACCTCGTGGAGCGCATCGACGACCACTACATGATGCAGTTCAAGGATGTGGCCCCGCAGGCAGGCGCCAAGCTCAACACCGAGACGCCGGCATGGGCGGTGGACCGCCTGTCGATACTCGCCCTCAAGGTGTACCACTTCGGCATCGAGGCCGGCAGGGGTGACGCTGAGCACCGCGCCAAATGCCAGGCCAAGCTCGACACGCTGCTGACGCAGCGCGCCGACCTCACCACGGCCATCGACCAGCTGCTCGACGACCTCGCCGCCGGGCGCCGCGTGATGAAGCTCTACCGCCAGATGAAGATGTACAACGACCCGTCGCTGAACCCGATGCTCTATAAAAAGTTTTAAACTGTGAGCTGTAAGTTTTAAGTGTGCTGACGCGGGAGATTGGCGCAGCCACTTACAGCTTAAAGCTCACAACTTAAAGATTGGTATTGTGAAGCATGTGCTGGTCATACGGCTGTCGGCCTTGGGCGACGTGGCGCTGATGGCGCCCGTGGTGAAGGCTTATGCCGTCGCCAACCCCGGGGTGCGCTTCACCGTGGCCGGGCCGCCGATGCTGCAGCCGCTGTTTGCCGGCGAGCCCAACGTGGATTTCCTCGGCCTGAAGAAGAAGCAGAGCTTCGTCAGGATATACAAGGCGCTGGACGCCGTGGGCGCCGACACGGTGGTCGACCTGCACAAGGTGAACCGTGTGGGCTTCGCCGTCGTGCTGCTGCGGCTGCGCCATCTGCTCGACCTGCACTACCGCATCTTCGCCTTGCGCAAGGGCAGGGTGTCGCGCTGGCTTTACCTGCACCACTGGCGCCGCGCTCCACGCCGTCCGCAGTGGCAACGCTACGACGACGTCTTCCGCCGCGCGGGGCTGAAGCGTGGAGGCTTGGCTTTAGGCAACGATACGGACAGAACACTACCCACTGCCCACACCCCACTACCCACTAAAATCGGCGTGGCTCCGTTTGCGCAGCATGCGGGCAAGATATGGCCCGAGGAGCGCACCGAGGCCCTGGTGCGCATGCTCAGCGAGCGCGGCCACGAGGTGGTGCTCTTCGGCAGCAAGGACGAGGCACCGGTGCTCGAGCGCTGGGCTCGCCACTACCGCGGTGTGAACTCCATGGCCGGGCGGCTGCCTTTCGCCGAGGAACTGGAGGTGATCAGGGGGCTGTCGCTGATGGTCTCTATGGACAGCGCCAACATGCACTTCGCCAGCGCCGTCGGCGTCCCTGTCGTCAGCATCTGGGGCGCCACGCATCCCGACTTCGGCTTCTACGGCTTCGGCCAGGACCGCGCCAACGCCCTCTGTGCCGACCTGCCGTGCCAGCCCTGCTCAGCCTACGGCAGCAAGCCCTGCCGCTACGGCGACCGCCGCTGCATGGCGGCCATAACCCCCGAGATGGTGTTGGGGAAAATAGAAGCGATGCTTAAAAATAATATCGTAAACACACAATAAACCGCAGGTTGTAGCGTTACGAAAGAAAAATAGATTGTTATGATTACCCACCAGATAACAGCCAATATCCCCGATGCATACTACGACACCGTGGTGACGATGTTCAAGGGGCTGGGAATATTTTACGACGAAGGAAAAAGAACAGTCACAAATGACGCAAAGAAGGCTGTTCTGAAAGACATTGAGGAAGCCGTCGTGGAGTACAAGTCGCTACGTGCTGCCGGACGCAAGGGCCGACCTGTGGAGGAATTGATTGATGAGTTGTAAGGTCTATACCATCGAGCCTTTCGACAGGAGTCTCAAGAGACTGATAAAGAAATACCCTTCCATGAAGGATGATTTTTTGTCTCTTGTTGAAGAGATTAAGGAAAACCCAATAAAGGGGACTCCGATAAAATACGGCCTGCGCAAGGTGCGTATGTCTATATCGTCTAAAGGGAAAGGTAAGAGCGGAGGAGCAAGAGTAATCACTCATCCGATAGTATATGCCATAAACGAATCAGAGGTTACTTTGCTTCAGATTTACGACAAGTCGGAGAGTGAAAATATAACCGACAAGGAGTTGCGCAGCCTTGTGGAAATGATTGGAATATAATCAACAAACAAAAACAATAACATAATGAAAACAACACCGTACACCGACCTTCACATCAAACTCGGCGCCAAGATGGCAGAGTTTGCAGGCTACAACATGCCCATCCAGTACACCACCCTCATCGAGGAGCACAACAACGTGCGCAACAACGTGGGTGTGTTCGACGTGAGCCACATGGGCGAGTTCCGCGCCAAAGGCCCCATCGCCAAGCACTTCATGCAGTATGTCACTACCAACAACATCGAGGACCTCTTCGACGGCAAGGTGCAGTACACCTGCCTCCCCAACGGCCAGGGTGGCGTGGTGGACGACATGCTCGTCTATCGCGTCCATGACGACGAATACTTCATGGTGCCCAACGCCGCCAACATCGACAAGGACTGGAACTGGATGAGCCAGATTGCCGACAAGATGGGCATGGAGCTCGGCAAGGACTTCGTCAACGAGAGCGAACAGTGGGCTCAGCTCGCCGTCCAGGGCCCCAACGCCCTCAAGGCCATGCAGAAGCTCACCGACGAGAACATCGTCGATATGGAGTACTACACCTTCAAGATCCTCACCTTCGCAGGCATCCCGAACATCATACTCTCCACCACCGGCTACACCGGCGCCGGCGGATGCGAGATCTACATCCCCAAGGAGAAAGCCATCGAGGTGTGGAACAAGGTCTTCGAGGCCGGCAAGGAGTTCGGCATCATGCCCGCCGGTCTGGGCTGCCGCGACACCCTGCGTCTGGAGAAGGGCTTCGCCCTCTACGGCCATGAGATGGACGACACCATCAGCCCCCTCGAGGCTCCGCTGGCCTTCATCGTCAAGCTGAAAGCCGAGAACAACAACTTCATCAACAAGGAGCTCCTCCTGGCCCAGAAAGCCGCCGGCTTCAAGCGCAAAGTGGCCGGCTTCGAGATGGTCGACCGCGGCATCGCCCGCAACGGCTACGAGGTCTGCAATGCCGAAGGCAAGAAAATCGGTGAGGTGCGCAGCGGCTCGCCCAGCCCCAGCACCGGCAAGAACATCGGCACCGCCCTCATCAAGGCCGAATACGCCAAGACCGGCACCGAGATCTACATCAAGATCCGCGAGAAACTCCTCAAGGCCGTCACCGTCAAGATGCCCTTTTACGAGGGTTGAACGATTTGAAGCTATGTGCACCACTCTTGTGGATGAATCTATCGAACGAGAACTCCAGACATTGGAACAACGAATGGATGCTTACGAAAAAGGAGAAGTGCAAACCATCCCCCAGGAAGAAGTATTCCATCGCGTAATGGCTTCGATATAATAGCACATAAGTTTTATAAGGAAAAGGCTCTCACCAAATGGTGCGAGCCTTTTCTTTCGTGGGCTTGCAACGCTCTATATTATTCAGCCGCCTTTGGATTGTTTATGCAAGGTATTTTGATGTCAAACTTGCCGTTGGTACCATAAAGAGGAACAAGAATTCTGACGTAGCCATCTTTCTTTTGTATGTAATCCAGCAACATCTTTACTCTTTTCTTGTTTGGCAGCGGACGTATCATCGGCACCATGTTTGGCTCGGCCTGATTTGCTTGACCCTCGCTAACGAGAAGTTGGATGTCGTTTTTCTCAATCAACTTGTTGTTCATGTCATAGTAGCCGATGGTTGCCATTACAGAGCGGATGTCCCCGACGAAGTTGAAAATGGAAGTGCCGCTGATAACACGGAAATTCTCGCTTTCGTCAGACCACATAACAAAGACGTTTCCCATTTCGTCGGTGTACATGTCAGACTCGTGCCCCGCTTCTCCTATGAGTTCGTCGGCCTCAGTGACGAAGTGCTCCCATTTTTGGGCATTGGCAGTGGCCGAGAAAACAAAAGCGATTAAGGCCACAAATAGAATCTTTTTGGACATAGCATTATTGTTTTAAATTAAAAAATCCATTTTGAATCATACTTCTTGATATATTTACAGAAGACAGGGTATTTCACAATATAATCCCGCAGTCTTTCCATCAATTCGCGGTCATGCTGTACTTGTGTAACACCTTCGCGCGGTTTGTATGTCTTGTTGATTCCGAGCATGTGGTTTATTTCATGGATGGTTATCCATTCCGCAGTAATGCCCATAACGGTCTCAATAACGTATCTTGGACGACCGCCGTCTTCAAACATCATATCCGTAAATCGGATTCCTCGCCTTTGGTAATCTTCCGTCTCGTTTCTATCCTTCAAATGATAGGGTTTTGCCTTCGCAAACTCTTTTGGTGGCATATTTCTCAATGCCTTTAATGTTATCTTTTCCATATTTTTTTTATATTTTTTCCCATAATCTGTTCCAAGAGTAGGTTTGTTCCGGATTATCTTCACTCCAAGCATAACCAGTTGTTGTTATTGAGCCATTCTCCAGCAAACCTGACTCAATCACTCGAAACCAAGAAGGATCTCCTTGTTCTTTCCATTCAATTTTCAAATTGGAAAAGGTGATTGAATTGTTGGAAAAATGATAAGTTCCTTGGCATCTTCCCGTGTAATATGTCATATTGTTATAGGCAACATATAGTTGGCATTGATCATCGGTATTAAATTCCAACACAAAAATCTTACTATTGTTATGCTGATTCTTCCATTTGGTTCCAATCAAGGGATTGGAAGGATTGCTACCTTCTGCGTTCGGCTCTTCTTTTGTGCAGCCAACAAACATTGCGGATGTTGCAAAACACAGCAGCAGCCCCATGACTTTCAATTTGTTTTTCATTTCATTATTTTTAGTCCTGCTCTTCCGCGCCCCGTTGAGCAATAATAAAAGAAGCGTGGCACCGTATACCACTTCTTCAATTGGAGGTCCTGAGAATTACCTTGTGACGGAGAAATAGAGAACAGTCCACGCTAATACGCGCGAAACCGTCATACTCACTTGCGTCACTTGAAAATTTCTCAGGTTTCCAATTGCAAGACGAAGATATAACGCTTCGTTGATTTCCTTATGAAATCGAGTGCAAAGATACGCATTTTTTTCCATACGGCAAAAAAAGATTTCGCCATGTGAGAAAATGTGCGTATCTTTGCAGTCTCAAATAATATTAAAAATCAACAAATAAAACAGACACAATATGAGCGTTATCAAACCTTTCAAAGGATTCCGCCCCCCGGTGGACATCGTCGAGAAACTGGCTTCGCGTCCCTACGACGTGCTGAACTCCGAAGAGGCCCGCGTGGAGTGCGAGGGCAACCCCTACAGCTTGCTGCACGTCACCAAGGCTGAGATCGACCTTCCCAAAGGCACCGACGAGCACTCGCCTGAGGTGTACCTCCAGGTGGTGAAGAACTACAACATGTTCAAAGACCTCGGCTGGCTGGTGAAGGATGAGGAGGAGAAACTCTACATCTACGCCCAGAGCATGAACCCCAAGGACAAGGACGCCAAGTGGCAGTACGGCATCGTGGCCTGCGCCTACAGCGAGGACTATGTCAACAAGGTCATCAAGAAACACGAGCTCACCCGCAAGGACAAGGAAGAGGACCGCATGAAACACGTGCGCATCACCAACGCCAACGTGGAGCCGGTGTTCTTCGCCTATCCCGCCGTGGCCCGCATCGACGAGATCGTCGCCTCCGTCACCGCCAAGAAGCCCATCTATGACTTCATCGCCAAAGAAGACGGCTTCGGCCACCGCTTCTGGGTCATCGACGACCGCAAGCTCATCGATGAGCTCGTCGAACTCTTCGACAAGAAGGTGCCCGCCATGTACATCGCCGACGGCCACCACCGCAGCGCCGCCGCCGCCCTCGTGGGACAGGAGAAGAAGGAGCAGAACCCCCACCACACCGGCAAGGAGGAGTACAACTACTTCATGACCGTCATCTTCCCGGACAACCAGCTGAACGTCATCGACTACAACCGCGTGGTGAAGGACCTCAACGGCCTCAGCAAGGAGCAGTTCCTCAAAGCCGTCGGCGAGAGCTACGAGCTCACCGACATGGGCACCGACATCTACAAGCCCGCCAAGCTGCATGAGCACAGCATGTACCTCGACGGCCACTGGTACAAGATGACCGCCAAGCCCGGCACCTACAACGACAACGACCCCATCGGAGTGCTCGACGTCACCATCCTCAGCAACCTCGTGCTTGACAAGGTGCTCGGCATCAAGGACCTCCGCACCGACAAGCGCATCGACTTCGTGGGCGGCATCCGTGGCCTCGGCGAGATGAAGCGCCGCGTCGACAACGGCGAGATGAAGGTGGCCTTCGCCCTCTATCCCGTCAGCATGAAGCAGATCATCGACATTGCCGACACCGGCAACATCATGCCCCCGAAGACCACCTGGTTTGAGCCCAAGCTGCGCTCCGGCCTCGTGATCCACGAGCTCTGCTAAGCTGTCAGTAGTAAAGTAGACAGTATTTAAGTAGATAAGTAGCAGGCCGCCGTGAAACATGGCGGCCTGCTTTTTGCTTTTTACGCAATAAAAAAAGTAATATCGCGTTAATATAGGAAAATATGAGTAAGAATACAATTGATAAAATCAACTACTTTGTGGCTCTTATAACAGAGTTTGCCACGGCGCACCAAATATCTACGTCGCAGGCATACGAGTATTTACAGCGATACAAAGGCCTTGACTTCGTGGATAGATTTTATGATGTAGAACACACATTCTCTTTTGACAACACAGTTGAGGACCTAACGGCTTACTGCAAACGAATGGGAGGGACTCTTGCATGAAACTCTATCATGGAACCAATGCAGAAATACTGCGAATAGACCTCAAAGAAAGTCGAGTCGACAAAGACTTTGGTATCGGATTTTATCTTACTCCCGACAAACAGGTGGCACAACGACAGGCCGAACGCAAGTTTGAACAATATGGCGTCGGCGAAGCCCGTGTGTATGAATACACCATTGACGACAATGCACTACAAGCATTGAAGGTACTCCAGTTTGACAGTTATACTATGGAGTGGGCTCGTTTTGTGTTGATGAACCGCAAGAACCGCACACGAACACAGGTTCACAACTACGATATTGTAATTGGACCAATTGCCGACGATGTGATTGGCTACCAGATACGCCGAGTAGAAGAGGGGATCATAACAGAAGAGCAGTTCCTTGAAGAAATCAAATACCATACCGTGACCATCCAGTATATGTTTGCTACGGATATGGCTATTCAATCATTGCAAAGATCATGAGCGGGAAAGAAACATTCATGATAGAGACGTTGACGCGCGAAATGATAGCTCGTCTAATGGAAGAGCGTTCAATGACGATGCGTGAGGCCATGGATATTGTATACAAATCCAAGACTTACGCTGCGCTGAACAATACGAAGACCGGCCTCTATTTTCAAAGTCCAGCTTATCTTTACGACAGTCTTGAGAAAGAGCTAAAAAATGCTCTATAGGTTTTGCTCCCCTTTTGTACATCTATTGCTCCCCTTTTGCCTCGGTATATGGTAACGCTATGGTTCCGATAGTGTTCCTATAATGTACCCATACCAATGAAAAACCATGCACATGTGTGCATGGCTTATCATATGGTAGAGGGTATAGGTGTTACCTTATCACCACCACCTTGCGGGCGGGCAGCGTGCCAACCTTAACCATGTAGACTCCGTTGGGCAGGTTGTGATTGCTTACGGGGCGGCCCACCATATCAAATACTCTCACCGACTCCTCTTTGATGCCTTCGGTTATGATGTTGTTACCGTGAACGAAGATATGGATGTTGTCGGCCGCAACATCGGTTAAGCCGACGGTGACGGTTAAGTGCAATACCACTGTTGAGTCGCAGCCATGTACGGTAGAAAAGTGTTGAGTGTAGTCGCCGGAGGCTGAATAATGGTCTCCATTCCATTCATAAACTCCAGTGGCTATGTCATAGATGTTTTCCGTAACAGAATTATATATTGTAAGATATAATATAGTCATGCTGTCGCAACCGTGCACCGTGGTGGTGTAGAATGGATAGTTGCCGCTTTGGGTGAAAGTGAGTTCGTTCCACGTGTAGCTATCGCAGGCAGTGTCTGTTACCGAGCCGTCCATACCTCTTGGATATACCGTCAATGCCAGCACCACCGTGCTGTCGCATCCTGCAGCTGTTGTCAACATATGGCTATAGTTACCTGTAGCCGTATAGGATGTTCCAAAGAAATCATAGCCTTGCCCCTCACACATCTCATGGTACAAGGTGTCGCTCACCGGTTGGCAACCGTTAGTAACGAAACTGCGGACCTCCGACCATTCGCTCTGTGTATTGCCGTTGTTACTGCGTGCTCGCCAATAGAAAGTCATATTCTGAGGCAATCCGTTGACAGTGTAGTGCGTATCAGCAGTGTTGAAACTGCTCAGGGCACCGGTGAAGTTGTTGTCGAACGACAACTGCAAATCGTATGTCAGTGCGCCAAAGACTGGGTGCCAGGCCAAATCCACATTCACAGGCTGACTGCTTCCGTTGGCAGGTGTGGCGAGCTCTGGAGCTGTCAGCGTCACGTCGTCGGTGGTGAAGTGCCACACCGGCGACCATGCTGTGTTACCTTGGGCGTTATAGCCCTGCACCCGCCAGTAATAGGAGGTCGACGGCAATGCCGTGGTCACCACCGAGAAGGTCAGCGAGGTGTTGCCCGCGGCTACGAGCGTTTCGAAAGTACTGCTGGTACTCACCTCGTAGCGATAGCCTTGCACGTTGTCCATGGGTTGCCACACGAGTGTTATATTGTTATAAGTCAGTCCGGTCGAGTCGTTTACCGGCATCGTCAACGCCGGACCAGTGGTGATATTATAGGTAGTGGTGAAACGCCATACGGCAGACCACTCCGAGGTGTCGGCATTGTTGATTGCACATACACGCCAGCAGTATGTGGTACCGTAGCGGAGCCCGTCGACTATCTTGTAGAAGTAGCTGTCTGTATTGTCGGCAGCGGTAGTCTTGCTCAGGGTCTGCAACAGCGATGAGCTGAAAGTGGCCGAAGTGTCAATCTGTATTATGTATTTCGTTGATCCACGTGAATTGTTCCAGTACAGATACAGGTCACTGACAGCCCGGCCTATGGAGTTGTCGGCAGGCGAGTTGAGAGATGCACTGTAGGTGGTTGTCAGCGTGCGCGTGTCAGACAAGCCGGATGTATCCACGCTGTTGCGGGCACGGACGCGCCAGTAGTAGCGTGTGCCGTAGCGCATATCGTCGACGGCATAGGAGAAGGCATCGTTCGTGTTGTCGGCAGCAGTGGTCTTGTTGAAGGTGCGCTTGTGGGGCGACGAGAAGTCGGCTACCGTATCAAGCTCCAGGATGTAGCCTATTGAGCCGCGTGAGTTGCGCCAGTAGAAGTACTGCCTTGTATAGGCTCCCGTGAGGCTGTCTGACGGCGAAAGATTTGTGAAAAACGCCTTGTCGGTAGTCAGCAGCGTACGCGTGTCCGACCAGCCCGAGGTATCCACGCCGTTGCGAGCACGAACACGCCAGTAGTAGCGCGTGCCGTAGCGCATATCGTTGACGGCATAGTAGTGGGCATCGTCCGTATTGTCGGCTGCAGTGGTCTTATTAAATGTGCGCTTGTGGGGCGACGAGAAATCGGCCACAGTGTCGAGCTCCAGTATGTAGCCTATCGAGCCTCGTGAGTTGCTCCAGTAGAAGTACTGCCTTGTATAGGCACCCGTGAGGCTGTCGGATGGCGAAAGGTTTGTGAAAAACACCTTGTCGGTAGTCAGCAGAGTACGGGTATCCGACCAATCCGAAGTATCAGCATTGTTGTGTGCGCAAACACGCCAGTAATAACGTGTGCCGTAGCGCATATCGTTGACGGCATAGTAAAAGTAGTTGTCTGTATTGTCGGCTGCTGTGGTCTTGTTGAAGGTGCGCTTGTGCGGCGACGAGAAGTCGGCCACCGTGTCGAGCTCCAGTATGTAGCCTATCGAGCCACGCGAGTTGTTCCAACAGAAGAACTGCCGTGTATAGGCTCCCGTGAGGCTGTCGGCCGGAGTGTTGGAGTAGTTCAGGAACACCTTGCCGGTTGTAGTCAAGGTCCGCACCACCGACCATGCAGATGTGTCGGTGGCATTGTATGCCCGCACACGCCAGTAATACTGTGTGCCGTAGCGCAAGTCGTTGACATGACGACCTTGCGTGCTCGACGAGGTGTTGGTGTGCTCCACCGAGTATAGCAGCGGCGAGTCGAAGGTGGCGGCGGTGTCAACCTGCAGGGTATAGCCGGTGGCGGCGGAGATGCGGCCCCACGACATGTATTGCCGCGTGTAGGCTCCGGTGATATTGTCGTTGGGACTGTTGAGCGAAGGCGCAGTCAACTGTCCAAAAGACACTGCCGTGTGCATCAAGATGATTGAGAGCAGGACAATTCTTTTCATAATACAGACCCTTGTGTGTGTCGGGCGCAACTGCTGTTTCTCGCCACCTCCGGCGGAAGAGATGATTAAGTTCAAAAAAAAGGCATGAGGTTATGTGCTCATGTCCGTTGTTATTGAGGTAACGCCAATCACCTTTGAAGGAACGGGGTCTAAGGAACATATCTCACGCCTGAAGATATGCTAAAAAGATATAGCATACACAATCAAGCGAAAGCATAAATGCTCCGTCCTCCTTCACGAAACTTGGCGTATTTCAATAACAGGACAGTATCGCAATGCTTTTCTTGCTTACAGCTTTCGCTCTCGAAAGCAAGTGCAAAGATACGATTTTTATTTCATACGGAAAAATATTTTTCGCCAATGCTGAAAAAAGAGAGGGGTAGAAGGTCGCCTTCGACTTCTATCCCGCAAGCATGAAATAGATAAGTACATAAGCAGCAGGCCGCTATGGTAACGTGGCGGCCTGCTTTGTTTTATTGCTTGTATGATAGTCGTTTATGTACCTATGGGCTTAGCTCACCCATCCATGCAAAACGGCATCCTCACAACCCACAGTCAACAAGCCCTTTAATCGGCATTTCAACGATACTTCAACGATACTTCAACGATATTTCGACGATGTACATCGTTGAAGTATCGTCGAAGTATCGTAATACTGTCGTCGAAATATGGGGTTTTGAGTGGGCTGACAGGCCTGATTGGGTGTTTATGGTTCAGTCAAACACTTGCGTAAGCCTTGTATATTTTATTTGGATTTTTAATATACATCATATGTGACGTTGTATTTCAATGTGTCTGCAAAGAAACGAACTATTTCGGGATTGTTTAATACAGATTGATTCCATAATTGTAATTCGCCTTTGCCAAAAATTTTATCTGGATTTATGTTATGACGTTCGCGTAATTTGGGAATTATATATTTTAATTGATTTGTTGAAGACGTTGAGTATTGATTATACATTTCTGGAACCATAAATATTGTATCAACATATCGGTCGGCGTAATATTTACGAATTGTATCCAATGAAATATTTTGCCATTCTGTATCCGCGTCTGTACCATACACCAATTCCACGTTGTGTTTTTGTTGGGGTTGGGGATCTGTGCCGCCGCCAGAGGTGGTGCCGCCGTTGTCGGGGGCGGGGGCGTCTTTGGTGCATGCGCCGAAAGCAAACAGTAATGCGACAGCGGCGCCAAATAATACGTTTTTCTTCATGTTGCAATAAGTTTTTGTTCTCCGACCCTCCAACGGAACGTTGATATATAACAAAAAGAAAAGGCATGAGGTTATGTACTCATGTCCGTCTACGTTAGGTATCGCCAAACACCTTGAAGGAACGGGATATGGAACAAACTTCACGCCTGACGATATGCTATGGTTATAGCATACACACTCAAGCGAAAGCACAATTGCTCCGTCCTCCTTCTAAAAATTGGCGATATTTAACGTAAGGACAATATTGCAATGCTTTTCTTGCTTACAGCTTTCGCTCTCGAAAGCAAGTGCAAAAGTACGAAGAATATTTCATACGGCAAAAAAAATATTCCCGCATGTCCGGGAAAAGGTGTATCTTTGCAGCGCCTTTGGGACAGACGTTGTGAGGATGAAACGATACATATATATAGTATTAGGTCTGCTGGCCGTGGGGCTGGGGGCGCTGGGAGTGGTGGTGCCGGGGTTGCCGACGACGCCGTTCCTGCTGCTGGCGTCATGGCTGTTCTACCGCTCGTCGCCGAGGCTGCAGCAATGGCTGCTGCAGTCGTGGCTGGGCAAGTATATACGTGGCTACCAGCGTCGCGGCGGCATGACGGCCACGCAGAAAGCCGGCGCCGTGGGTGCGCTGACGGTGGTGTTCTTTGTTCCTAACGCTAAAAACGACGATATATGATGTTTGCTATTCTGTTCGTTATCATTGCCTTGTCGGGCTATGTGGGGTGGCATCTGTGGATGCTGCCTCCGGTGCTGTGGCTGCGGTGGACGCTGGTGGGCGTTGAGGCCGCCTGCGTGGCTATGGCTGTGCTGTCGCTGACGCGCTACCTCGACCGTCTGCCTTACGGGCTCTCGGTGGCTGTCTATAATGTCGGCAACAAAGGCTTGATAATACTCCTGTACCTCTTCATGGCGTTCCTGCTGGCCGACCTGCTGCGGCTGGTGCATGTGCTGCCAACGGCCTGGCTGCGCGACAACTGGTGGACCTGCGGCGTGCTGCTGGTGGCGATGGCGGCGCTGTTCATCTATGGCTCCCTAAACTATGAGCACAAGCGGCGTGTGGAGCTGACCGTCGACACCCAAGGCAAGGTGGACCACCCCGTGAAGGTGCTGGCCGTGAGCGACCTGCATCTGGGCTACCACAACCGCCGCGCCGACCTCGACCGCTGGGTGGCGATGCTCAACCGCGAGGGCGGCGACATGCTGCTCATGGCCGGTGACCTCGTGGACCGCTCGCTGCGGCCGTTGCTGCATGAGGAGATGGCCGATGGGCTGCGAAAGCTGCAGATGCCCGTCTATGCCTGTTTGGGCAACCACGAATACTACGCCGACCATTACACTCCCGGCGAGGCGGAACGCTTCTACCGCGACGCCGACATCACCCTGCTGCGCGACTCGGTGGCCAAAGTCGGCAACATCGCCGTCATCGGCCGCGACGACCGCACCAACCGCCACCGCAGGAGCGTCAATGCCTTGGCGCATTTCCACACCGGCGCATTCACCATCCTCCTCGACCACCAGCCCTACCACCTGGAGAAGGCCGAGCGCGCGGGCATAGGGCTGCAGGTGAGCGGTCACACCCACCGCGGGCAGGTGTGGCCGTTGTCGTGGATCACCGACGCAATGTACGAGTGCTCGTGGGGCACGTTGCAGAAAGGGGAGACCACCGTCTGCGTCACCTCCGGCCTCGGCATCTGGGGCGCCAAATACCGCATAGGGACACAGTCGGAGTATCTTGTAATCAACCTTGTGCCTTAGCCCAGGAGCTTGGCCAGCTGCTTGTCGGTGGCTTTGGGGAGGAGCTCTTTCAGGTGCGCCGTCAGGCGTGCGAGGCTCTCTTCCGGCGAGCGGTCGCACAGGCATGAGTCGTGTCCGAAGAGGCGCTCGGGCGTGTTCAGCAACGCCCAGCCCCAGCCGTAGCGGTTGCCGTGTTTATCTGTAGGGTATACGAAGTCCTCGGTCACCACGCGGCAGGCCATCTGCAGGCGTGTGACATAGCCGTCGAAGCGGCTGCGCATCTTGGGGCCGTCGAAGCCGCAGGCCGTGCGCAGCTCCCTTGTAATCATGCTGCCGTTGACGCGCAGCACCTCCAGGATGGCGCCTTCGATGCTCTCCTCATCGGGTTCCGGGTATTTGGCGCGCCGGTAGTTGCAGAGGTCGGGCCACCACTCCATGGTGACGAAGCCCGCCTTGCCGCCGAAGAACTTGCCGTAAGCATAATGCCCTTCGGTGACCATTGGCCCTTTCCAGTCCCATAGCGGCCAGTCCCAGCCCTCGTCGGTCACCACATAGCGGCACTCCGGCGCCACCAGCTCATCGGCCGAGAAGCCGCGTATTCCGCTGTCCAGCAGCGGCACGAGGCCTATCTCGTCAATGGCCTCCATCAGTTCTGGGCATGAGGTTATTCTCGTCTTTTTCATGTTGCAAAGATAACAAAAAAAGTTCAATTGTCGTAAAAAAAAAACTTGCTGCCGGTATAATTTAAATACACCCCCTGCGTTAATTAAACATTATGATCAATACGAAAGTGATACTCGTTACCGGCGGTAGCAGCGGCATCGGCTACGAGGCCGCGCAGCGCCTTGCCCGCATGGGCCACAAGGTCTACGCCGCCGCGCGGCGCACGGCCCTCATGGAGCCCCTCGTGGCCGACGGCGTCACGCCGCTGGCCCTCGACGTCACCGACGACGCCTCGCGCCGTCAGTGCGTGGACGCCATACTCAAGGCTGAAGGCCGCATCGACGTGCTGGTCAACAACGCCGGCTACGGCTACTTCGGCGCCGTGGAGTGCGTGCCCCTCGACGACGCGCGCCGCCAGCTGGAGGTCAACGTCTTCGGCCTGGCCGAGATGACGCGCCTCGTGCTCCCCGCCATGCGCAGCCAACGCAGCGGCCGCATCGTCAACATAGCCTCCATCGCCGGCCGCGCGGTGTTCCCCTTCGGTGGGTGGTACAACGTCAGCAAGTACAGCGTCGAGGCCCTCAGCGACGCCCTCCGCATGGAGCTCAAGCCCTTCGGCATCAAGGTGGCCATCATCGAGCCGGGCTGCATCAAGACCGACTGGGGCATCATCGCCGCCGACCACCTCGACGAGTGTTCGCGCGGCACGGCCTACGAAGCCGCCGCCCACCGCGAGGCCGAAGCCATGCGCTGGGGCTACACGGGACCCTACATGTCCTCGCCCTCCATCATAGCCCGCGCCATAGTGCGCGCCGCCACCTCGCGCTGTCCGCGCACACGCTACCGCCTCGGGCGGTTCGCCTTCAGCGTCAGCGTGCTGCATCCCCTTCTTCCCGCCCGCTGGTGGGACGCCTTGGTTTGCGGACTTATGTCTGTGAAAGTAAAAAAGTGATACAATAATGATACTATTAGACGACAACACACCCACACTCATCGCCGCCGCTGCGGCACAGAAGCCTGACACCATAGTGCCCAAGGACGAATTCGGCCAGATGGTGCACACTCAGGACAGCATCTCAAACGCCATCAAGGATAGCCTCCGCAACATGGACGTCTCCGACCTCAAGGCTGTGGTCACCGGCGAGAACACCATCCTCCGCGACGGCCTCCGCGAACTCACGCAGCTCACCGTACAGTTCGTCCCCAAGCTCCTCGTGGCCATCCTCATCCTCTGGATAGGCTTCAAGCTCGTCAAGATGCTCAAACGCGTCATCATGCGCGGCCTCGACCGCCGCAACGCCGAGCCCAGTCTCAAGAGCTTCCTCGGCTCGCTGACCGACGTGCTGCTCAAGGCGATGATCATCATCATGGCCATGGACGTCATCGGCATCAAGGCCACCTCCTTCATAGCCCTCCTCGGCGCCATGGGCCTGGCCGTGGGCATGGCCCTCCAGGGCACCCTGCAGAACTTCGCCGGCGGCGTCATCATCCTGCTCATGAAACCCTTCAAGGTTGACGACTACATAGAATGCGGCTCCTACAAGGGATACATCAAGGAGATACGCATCTTCCACACCATCATGCGCCCCTTCAACGGCCGCACCATCATCATCCCCAACAGCGAGCTGGCCACCAAGAGCCTCATCAACCACACCAAAGAGCCTAAGATACGCCTCGACGTGGTGGCCTCCGTGGCCTACGGCACCGACCTGCGCAAGGCCAAAGAGGTGCTCTGGGACGTCATCAAGGCCGAGCCCCTGATCAGCTGGGACCCCAAGAAACCTTCGGTGGCCGTGAGCAATCTCGGCGACAGCTCTGTGGACATCACCCTCTGGCTCTGGACCAAGGTGGAGGACTACTGGACCGTCTGGGAGCACATCCGCGAGGACATCTACATAGCCTTCAACAATGCCGGCGTCGAGATACCCTTCCCGCAGGTCACCGTGCACAACGCCACCGAGAGCGCCCCCATACACATGGAGCCCCGCGAGGGGGTCAAGCGTCCCGACGTCGTGGCTGGCGAAGCCATGGGCACCGGCGCCTGACGCCATAAGACACGATGGTCTATGTCGACCCGATGATAAAAAAGAACACCATGAAACGTATATTATTGTTGCTGGCGCTGCTGCTGCCTGTCGCCGCCGGCGCGCAGGTGCTGAGCGACAGCGCCAAGGCCAGTGTGCTCACCTGCGGCCCGGGCAATGACTTCTACACCTCCTTCGGCCACAGCGCCATACGCATCGTCGACCCCGCCAGTGGGCTCGACCTGGTATACAACTACGGCACCTTCGACTTCAGCACGCCGCACTTCTACTGGAAGTTTATGCGCGGCCAGCTCGACTACCAGCTCAGCCGCACCACATACGCCGAATTCATCGACGAGTACACCTGGTACGGGCGCCCCGTCAGCGAGCAGCCGCTAACCTTCGAGGCCGGGCAGGTGCGTAACCTCTTCCTGCTGCTGGAGACCAACTACCAGCCCGAGTACCGCTACTACCGCTACGACTTCCTGCGCGACAACTGCGCCACGCGGGTGCGAGACATCGTCTACAGCGCCTGGGCTCAGGACACCGTCCTGCAGCGCTCGGCCGAGCCCAGGAGCTACCGCCAGTTGCTGGCCACCTGCCTGAAGGACAGCATGGAATGGTGGCGCCTCGGCATCGACCTGCTCTTCGGCCTGCCCACCGACCACCGCTGCACGGCCCCGGAGCGCATGTTCCTCCCCGCCGAGATGGAGGCCGAGCTGGCGCAGTGCACCACCTCGGGCGAATGGTCGGCCCCTGCCATCGTCGGCCCTTCGCACCCCGTGCTCACCAAGGGGCGCACCCCGCTGAAAGCCAGCTTCCCGCCAGTGGTGGCCTTCGCCTTGCTGCTGGCCGTGGTGGCCGTGCTGACAGCCTGCGGCAGACGCTTCGGCATACCGCCTCTCGTCTTCCGCATCGTCGACCGCCTGCTGTTCGTCGTCGCGGGGCTTTGCGGCCTCTTCCTCTGCTTCATGTGGTTCGGCACCGACCACTGGTGCACCCAGTGGAACCTCAACATCTTGTGGCTCTCGCCGTTGCTCATCCTGATAGCCATACGCCTCGAGCGCAGCCCCCGCTGGGCCCTCTGGCTGCAGGAAGCCATGTTCCTCGCCGCCGCCGTATGGGTGGTGTGGTGCGGCCTCTCGGTTGCCATTATCCCGCTGATTATCATGCTGATGCTGCGCGCCGGCATTTTGCTCTTCTCTGCAAAGCACTGACTGTCAGCCTTTCAGCGGCTTCTCTACGGAGCCCCTTCGGCCCCCCTACGGAGTCCCTTCGGCCGTTCTTCAGTGGAACGCCGTAGAAACCCCGTAGGGGGGCCGAGGAGACTCCGTAGCGATTTCGGTGTCTTTTTCCGGCAGTACGGGCGGGCAGGGGGTATTTATTATTTTTTAGTTTATTATTGAAAATTATTTCGTATATTTGCAGTTTGATTAAATAGCATCGTGGAGTATGTTTGAGAACCTTAGTAGCAAGATAGAGAAAGCGTTGCATACCCTTCGCGGCAAGGGGAGCATCACCGATATTAACGTTGCGGAGACCGTCAAGGAGGTGCGCAAGGCGTTGCTCGACGCCGATGTGAGCTATCCGATAGCCAAGGAATTCACTGACAAGGTGAAGGCCGAAGCCCTGGGCCGCAACGTCATCACGAGCATCGAGCCGGGACAGCTGATGGTGAAGATTGTGCACGAGGAGCTTACCAGACTGATGGGCTCCGAGAGCGTGGACATCAACGTCAAGGGCCAGCCCGCGGTGGTGCTCATCGCCGGCTTGCAGGGTTCCGGTAAGACGACCTTCAGCGCCAAGCTGGCCAACCTGCTGAAGACCAAGCGCGGGCGCCAGGTGATGCTGGTGGCTGGCGACGTGTACCGTCCGGCGGCCATCAGCCAGCTGCAGACGCTCGGTGAGCAAGTCGGTGTGCCGGTGTACACCGAGGAGGGGTCGAAGAACCCCGTGGAGATTGCCAAGCACGCCATCGCCGAGGCCAAGGGCAAGGGGGTGAACGTGGTCATCGTCGATACCGCCGGCCGACTGGCGGTGGACGAGGAGATGATGGACGAGATTGCGGCCCTGAAGCGCGAGCTGCAGCCGCAGGAGACCCTCTTCGTGGTTGACGCCATGACGGGCCAGGATGCCGTGAACACGGCCAAGGCCTTCAACGACAGGATAGACTTCGACGGCGTGGTGCTCACCAAGCTCGACGGCGACACCCGCGGCGGTGCGGCGCTGACGATACGCTACACGGTGCAGAAGCCCATCAAGTTCGTCGGCGTCGGCGAGAAGATGGACGCCCTCGATGTGTTCCACCCCGACCGCATGGCCAACCGCATCCTCGGCATGGGCGACGTGGTGAGCCTCGTGGAGAGGGCCGAAGCCCAGTATGACGAGCAGGAGGCGCGCAAGCTCTCCAAGAAGTTGATGCAGAACGAGTACAACTTCGAGGACTTCCTGAGCCAGGTGGCGCAGATCAAGAAGATGGGGTCGATGAAAGACCTTATAGGCATGATCCCCGGCATGGACAAGCTCACCAAGAACGTGGAGATCAGCGACGATGCCTTCAAGCCCATCGAGGCCATGATAGGCAGCATGACGCCCTACGAACGGCAGCATCCGGGCTGCCTCAACGGTAGCCGCAAGCAGCGCATCGCCGCCGGCAGCGGCCGCACGATACAGGAACTCAACCGCTTCCTCAAACAGTTTGAGGACACGCGCAAGATGATGAAGATGGTCAGCAAGAACGGCGGCAGGATGCCGATGAGAAGAAGGTGACCTCTGTGATTAGTGTGTTTTGAGCCGCGAGCTGTAAGCTGCGGGCTGTGTGTTTGAACCTTAAACCTTGAACTTTAAACCTTAAACCTTAAACTTCAAACCATATAATATGACTAATTTGTTGGACGGCAAAGCGATGGCTTTGCAGATCAAGGAAGAGATAGCCGGCGAGGTGCGCCAGCTGACCCAGCAGGGCCACCGTGCACCGCACCTGGCAGCAGTTATTGTAGGCGAGGACGGTGCCAGCATGACCTACGTGGCCAACAAGGAGAAGTCGAGCAAGGAGGTGGGGTTCACCTCGAGCGTGTACCGCATGAGCGAGAAGACCACCGAGGAGCAGCTGCTGGAGACGATAGAGTTCCTCAACAACGACCCCGACATCGACGGCTTCATCGTGCAGCTGCCGCTGCCCAAGCACATCAACGAGCAGCGTGTCATCAATGCCATCTCGCCCGAAAAGGACGTTGACGGCTTCACGCCCATCAACATAGGCCGCATGGTGCTCGGCGAGGAGTGCTTCGTGCCCGCCACGCCCATGGGCATCTGCACCCTGCTGAAGCGCTACGGCATAGAGACCGCCGGCAAGCACTGTGTGGTGCTCGGGCGCTCCAACATCGTGGGTACACCCGCCGCCAACCTGCTGAGCCGCAAGGGCTTCGACTGCACGGTGACCATGTGCCACAGCAAGACGCAGAACCTCGCGGAACTGACGCGTCAGGCCGACATACTGGTTGTGGCCATCGGCAAGCCCGAGTTCGTCACTGCCGACATGGTTAAGGAAGGCGCTGTGCTGGTGGACGTTGGCATACACCGTGTGCCCGATGCCACGAAGAAGAACGGCTACCGTGTCATCGGCGACGTGAAACACAGCGAGGTTGACGCCAAGTGCAGCTGGACGACCCCGGTGCCCGGCGGCGTAGGCCCGCTGACGATAGTGAGCCTGCTGGAGAACACGTTGAAGGCATACAAACGCAGATAATCAAGCGTGGGATAAAAGAAGAGGCCGCAACTCGTGAGTTGCGGCCTCTCTGTTTCTATGGGAGTTGTGTCAATACTCCACGGGGTATGTCACTACGGCGCGGAAACGCATGGTGGGCAGGTCGTTGCGGTAGGTCTGGTAGTAGCCGAGGTCGCAGAACATGAAGGTGATGCGGCCCTGTGAGACATCATAGCGGATGTTGACGCTCTGCGGCACCCATGTGCCGGCAATGACGGAGTCGACATCTTGGAACGGGGCGTCGGGATAATAGATGTAGGGCAGGGGCTGCTGGTATTCGCTGCCGCCGGAGGTGAGGAGGTAATAGGCGTTGACGGTGCCCACGGAGAGTGCGTCGTTGTCGAGTGCATTCCATGCGAAATCGCAGTAGTAGTTCATGTCATCTCGCTGCTCCCACATGTCGTTGGTGATGGTGAAGGTGGCCACGCGGGTGTTGACATCCTTGCTGCACGACGTGAGGAACATGGGCGCGCAGACGGCAGCCACAAGGGCAATGACGGTAAGTCTTAAGGTGTTCTTTTTCATTGTATGTTTTTTTTTGTTTGTTGCTATTAACGCCTTGGAGGCTTGTTTATTGTTTCCGGCTGCAAAAATACGACATCTTTTGCAATAATTTTCCGATAGGGCAAAATATTTTTCCACAATAAACGTTATAAGACATGAAACAAAAACGCGAAAACTGCGTTATAGCGATAAAAAACAAGCAGTAAGCTGTATGTTTTAAGTGAAAGGCCTATGAGACAACTGAAGATTACCCATTCGATAACCAACCGCGACATCAAGTCGCTGGACAAATACTTGCAGGACATCTGCAGCGAGGAACTGCTGACGCCGGAGCAGGAGGTGCAGCTGGCGCAGCGCATCAAGCAGGGCGACCAGGCGGCGCTAGAGCGCCTGACCAAGGCCAACCTGAGGTTCGTGGTGTCTGTGGCCAAGCAGTACCAGAACCAGGGCCTCAGCCTGCCAGACCTCATCAACGAGGGCAATGTGGGATTGATAAAGGCCGCAAAGCGCTTCGACGAGACGCGCGGCTTCAAGTTCATCAGCTATGCCGTGTGGTGGATACGCCAGAGCATACTGCAGGCCATCGCCGAGAACAGCCGCATCGTGCGACTGCCGAGCAACCAGCTTGGCGCCCTCAACAAGCTGAAAAAGGAGATAAGCAAGCTGGAGCAGCAGCTGGAGCGTCCGCCATCAGAGGAGGAACTGGCCGAGCTGCTCGACATACCCGAAGACAAGATCAAAGCCATACTGAACATCAGCGGCCGTCATGTGAGCATCGACGCACCCCTGGCGAGCGACGAGGATGTCAACTTTGTCGACGTGCTGCCCAACGAGGACACTCCGCCGACGGACGACAAGCTGATGCAGGAGAGCCTCTCGCAGGAGATAGAGCGCTGTCTGTCGACGCTGACAGAGATAGAACGCGAGGTCATCAGGATGTACTTCGGCATAGGCCAGCCGCACCCACTGAGCCTTGACGAGATCGCCATGAAGTTCAACCTCACCCGCGAGCGCGTGCGCCAGATAAAGGAGAAGGGTATCAAGCGCCTGAAGAACAGCTCGAAGAGCAAGCACCTGAAGGCGTATCTGTAATGCTTGTCGAAGGGTGGATTTTATTCTGAAATACTTCCCGGAACTTACGGAGCGGCAGCGCGAGCAGTTTGCCGCTCTGTTGCCTTTGTACGAGGAGTGGAACGCGCAGATCAACGTTATCTCGCGCAAGGACATGGAGAACTTCTACGAGCACCATGTGCTGCACTCACTCGCCATAGCCAAAGCCATACGTTTCGCCCCGATGACCGAGGTGCTCGACGTGGGCACAGGAGGAGGCTTCCCCGGTGTGCCGCTGGCGGTTATGTTCCCGGAGGCACGCTTCACGCTGGTTGACTCCATCGGCAAGAAGATAAAGGTGGTGAATGACGTTGTCGAGAGGCTTGGCTTGAAGAACACCAAGGCCATGCAGACGAGGGCCGAGCAGCTGGACGGCGAGTACGACTTCGTGGTGTCGAGGGCCGTCACCACGCTGGGCGAGTTTGTGCCTTGGGTGAAGAAGAAGGTGTCCAAGACGCAGTACAACACCCTGCGCAACGGCATCCTCTATCTGAAAGGCGGCGACCTCACCAACGAGCTCTTCGCCTTCCGTCACAAGGTGAAGACCTGGGACATCGGTGAGTGGTTCGACGGCGAGTGGTTCGAGACCAAGAAGGTCATCTACCTGCCGTTGTGACGGTATATATCATTTAGTGTCTTTATTGCAATCTTCACTCCGCTGACATCGGCTTCCGGGTCGGCGGGGATTAGTTTTGCTGTCAGCTTCTCGCCGGCGCGGAGGTCGACGAAGTTGCGTGTGAAATGCCCGTCGATGTGCGGCACGGTCTCTATGTATACGTCGTAGAGGTCGCTCCCGGCTTTGATGGTCACCACGAGGCTGCCGTCGCTCTGCCAGGCCTGGCTGATGTTGTATTTCGGCTCGGCGTAGGTGCGGTCCTTGGGGTAGACGCTGTAGTATTGTCCCCATTTCTTCAGGTCGACGTTGTCGTCGTAGAGTGCCTGTGCGCGGTATTGGAGGGCTTTCCAGTTGCCGTAATAGTCGATGGATGACCACGATGCCACCGGCCAGCAGTCGTTGAGCTGCCAGTAGAGGGTGCCGCTGCAGCGCGGGTCGCTGAGGTGGCAGAGTATGCCGTAGCCCACGCCCCAGGCTTGTAGCAGCTGGCTGACGTAGGCGTAGTCCTCGAGGCCGAGGGTGCGGCTGTCGAAGCCGTAGTACTGGCGCATGGCCTTGTCGATGATTTCGCGGCCGCGGCTGTGCTTCTGGTGGTTGCGCAGGGTGGGGGAGTCGATGTTGAGCTGGTCTTCCGGGCAGAACTGGCGGATGGAGCTCATCATCGGGTAGCTCTGGAATCCGTATTCGCTCATGAAGCGGCCTGTCTTCTCCTTGTACACCTCGAAGGGCAGCTCGCCCCACCAGACGCCCCAGTAGTGGCTGTCGCCGTGGGTGGTGCACTCGGGGTGGCCCCAGCCGTAGAGCGGCGAGGTGGTGATGTAGGGGCGCTGCAGCGGGTCGCAGTCGCGGACGGCCTTCGCCAGGATGCTGGTGGAGCTGGTGTTGCTCGTCGTGCTTGAGTAGCCGAAGATGGTGTCCATGGCCTTCTCCAGGCGGGCGCGCTGCTCGGGCGTCCAGTTGAATTGGCTCTGCCAACCCCAGTCTTCCCAGCCGTTTTTCACCTCGTTGTTGCCGCACCACAGGACGATGCAGGGGTGCTTGGAGAGGCGGGCCACCTGCTGGCGGGCCTCCTCGCGGATGCTCTCCAGCATCTCCTCGTTGTCGGGATAGGGTGTGCCGGCGAAGACGAAGTCCTGCCAGACCATGAGGCCCAGCGAGTCGCAGAGGTCGTAGAAGTAGTCGTGCTCGTAGATGCCGCCGCCCCAGATGCGTACCATGTTGAACCCCGCCTCCTTGGCGGAGCAGAGGAGGTGGCGGTAGCGGGCTTTCTGCGCTTCGTCCAGAACGGGGAAGCTGTGGACGGGTATCCAGTTGGCGCCCTTGATGAAGATGGGCTTGCCGTCACGGTAGAAGGTGAAGCTCCGGCCGATGGAGTCCTGCTCCTGCCGGAGTTCTATTTTATTCCAATCAGAACTAAAAGAACAAAAAGAATTGTTTAGTTCTGATTGAGATTTGCTGGTGATGTACACCGGCTTCCAGATGCCGCATGTGGGCAGCTCGGGGCCCCAGTCCCAACCCATCTGGTATGGCGCTATTCGCCAGAAAGCGCGCCGGTCGGGGATGGGAATGCCATACCGGGCCTCGAGCAGCGAGTCAGACATCGGCACCCCGTCCATCATGATGGCGCTGGTGTCGCCTGTAGCCGCGGGCAGTGGCCAGACGGTCAGCCGTATATTCATTGTGTCGCCGGGAAAGTCGTGCACAAACGGTACCTCGTAGCGTGCAAACATGTTGTCTATATAACCAACCAGTTCGTTGTTGATTGTCAGTTCGGCCGTGCCTGCCACGCCCTCGAACACAAGGTATTGTGTCCTGTCTTTCGGCAGGTCTTTCTTCAGCACGCGTGTCGTGTACACCCACGCACGCCCACTCACCCACTGCACCGAGTCCTCGTTGGTGCCGTAGTATGGGTCGGGGATGAGTCCGTTGGCCATAAGGTCTGTGTGGATGAATCCCGGCACGGTGGCGGGGTAACGCTGCCCGTTGTATTCAAACTGCCAGTCGCTCAGCTCCATGCGTTCAGCCTTCTGCGTGCAGGCCGCCAGCAGCAGCGGCAGGATAAAGACAAGCCATCTCTTTTTCATATAGAATGTATTTTCATATAATAACGCCGTCCGCAGCTTTTTATTGCCCGCATGCCGGCCCCCCGGCAAACCCATCGAACAACGATACATCAACGAAAGTATAACGATACATCAACGATGTCTATCGTTGAAATATCGTTGAAGTATCGTTGAAGTATCGTTGAAATGACGTGGAAAATGCACAAAAATAAGCAGATAGGTGACTATCTGCTTGTGCTGTCGGTCGGATGGTGACTCTACGGTCTGTAGCTCAGTGTGTTACCTGCGCAGTCTATTTCGTTTTCCAGAAGGCGAAGACCACGGCCAGCAGGATGAAGACGAAGCTGACGAGGTGGTTCCAGCGGATGGGCTCGCTCTTGAAGACGGTGGCCACGATGACGGTGAAGACGGTGAGCGAGATGCACTCGGCCAGTATCTTGAGCTGCATCAGCGAGAAGGGGCCGCCGTTGATCTGGCTGCCTATGCGGTTGGCGGGTATCATGAACGAGTACTCGAAGAAGGCCACGCCCCACGAGGTGAGGATGATGAGTATCAGCGGCCAGCTGGTGTTGATCTTCAGTTCGGTGAGCTTGAGGTTGCCATACCAGGCGAAGGTCATGAAGATGTTGCTGACGATGAGCAGCAGTATGGTTATCAGTGCTTTTGGCATATCGTGTGTATTAGCATTGAGAAGGCTTGGTTGACGGTGCGGTCGATGTTCTGCTGGCGTCTGCGGCCGGGGAACGAGAGGAGCTGGGCCTCAGTGTGTGTGGCGTCGGCCACGGCGATCCACACCGTGCCCACGGGCTTCTCCTTGGTGCCGCCGTCGGGGCCGGCGATGCCTGTGGTGGCTATTGCCAGGTCGGCACCGAGGCGCCGGCGCACCCCTTCGGCCATCTCGCGCGCCGTCTCCTCGCTCACGGCGCCGTGGGCTTCCAGCGTGCTGTGCTGCACGCCGAGGGCGCTCTCCTTCACCGCGTTGCTGTAGGCCACCACGCCGCCGCGGAAGTAGGCCGAGGCTCCGGCCTGCGCCGTCAGCAGGCTGGCTATGGTGCCGCCGGTGCAGCTCTCGGCGGTGGCCAGCGTCAGGCCGCGCGCGGTGAGGGTCTTGTGCACCAGCTCGGCGAGGGTCTCGCAGTCTTCGCCTACGATATACTGGCCGGCAATGCGGTAGAGCCCGTCCAGGGCGTCGCCGATGGCCTTGTGCAGCCTGTCGGCATCCTGGCGGGGGCCGCGTGCCGTCAGGCGCAGCTTGGTCATGCCCGCCACGGGCAGGTAGGCCAGCCGTATGCTCTCGGGAAGCGCCAGCTCCCACGGCTCGATGAGGTCGCTCAGGAAGCTCTCGCCGATGCCCTGCGTGAGGATGTTCTTGTTGATGATGGTCTCCGTCAGGAATGTCTCCTGCAGCTTGGGGACGACGCGGTTCTGCATGAGCCACTCCATCTCGTGCGGCACGCCGGGCATCGACACCACGACGGTCTTGCCGCCGAACCACATGCAGGGCGCCGTGCCCACATCGTTGTTGAGCACCTCGCAGCACTTGGGCACCAGGGCCTGGGCGCGGTTGACGGGCGTCAGCTCGAAGCCGCGCACGGCGAAGATTCTCTTCACGTTTTCCAGCGCCACCGCGCTCTCCACCAGCTCGCTGCCGAAGTATTCGCAGAGCAGCTTCTTGGTGATGTCGTCCTTGGTGGGGCCGAGGCCGCCGGTGATGAGCACGATGTCGTAGCGCTCGTGGTCGCCGAGGGCCCGCATGATGTCGTCGCGCCGGTCGCCCACCACTTCGACGCAGGCCACCTCGAAGCCCGCCTCGGTGAGCATGCGGCCCATGGTCGAGGCGTTGGTGTTGACGACCTGCCCCAGCAGCAGCTCGTCGCCTATGTTGATGATTTTTACTGTGTTCATAGTCTGTATTTCCTCTCGTATTCTTCGTAGGCGAAGTCCAGGCCGCTCTCTTCGTCCTGCATGGGCTCGCCGAGGCTCACGAGGGTGAACTCCGACATGTCGATGGTGGGGAAGTAGACGTCGGCCTCGTAGTCGCGGTAGACGCGCGTGATGTAGAGCCGCTGGCAGAAGGGCAGAAGGGCTTTGTAGATGGCGGCGCCGCCCATGACGAAGACCTCGTCGTCGCAGTCTTTCAGCACGTTGAAGAGGTCGTTGACGCTGTGCACCACCGTGGCGCCGTCGGCTGCGAAGTCGGGGTTGTTGGTCATGACGATGTTCTGCCGCTTGGGCAGCGGGCGCTTGGGCAGGCTGTCCCACGTCTTGCGGCCCATGACGACTGGGTGGCCGGTGGTGAGCTGCTTGAAGCGCTTGAGGTCGCCGCTGAGGTGCCACAGCAGGTCGTTGTCCTTGCCGATGGCCCCGTTCTGCGCTATGGCCACTATTATGCTGAGGTTCGGTTTCTTGTGTGTGTCAACCATGGCGGTCATTGTTTGTCTTTGATGGTGAATGCCAGCGAGCGGGCTATGGTGTCGGGCTTTATGTGTGAGGCGTTGTACATGAGGTCGTAGTTGCGCACGTCGTAGCGCGACACGCCGGCGAAGGTCTTGGTGAAGTTCTCGCGCTGTTTGTCAACTTCGTCGATGATCTTCGCGGCCTCCTTGTCGGAGACGTTCAGCTTGCCGGCGATGCGGGCTATGCGGTCTTCGCGGTCGGCGACGATGAATATCCTTATAGCGTCAGGGTTGTCTTTGAAGATGTGGAAGCCGGCACGGCCCACGATGATGCACGACTCTTCGGCGGCGAGCGCCTTGAGCAGCTTGGCTTCGGCATGGTAGAGCTGCATGGGGGTGACTTCGCGGTCTATGGTCAGTGGGTCGCTGGCCGCGGCGAACTGCTTGTGGAACTGGCACACTTCGTCCCACCAGTTCTGCTTGTGCGAGCGTATGTGCTCAATCTCGTTCTCGCTGAGGCCGAAGTGTTGCACCAGACCTTTGATGGCCGCTTTGCTGTAAACGTTGACGTTGAGCATTTCGCCCAGCTTCTCGGCTATTTCCTTGCCGCCTGAGCCTGCCTCGCGGTTCACGAGGATGATGAATTTATTGTCGTTCATGGCTGTGTTGTTTTGTTTGTCTGTTGGAATATTTTTGTCGCCCTGTCGAAGATGCCGTTGCACCAGGCCAGGGCAAGGCCGTAGTTGCTCACGGGCACGCCCGCCTCGAGAGCCGGCAGGAGGCGCGCCCGCACCTGCTGCGCGGTGATGACGCAGCCGCCGCATTGTATGACCAGTTTGTAGTGGGTAGTGGATAGTGGGTAGTGGGTGGCTGTCATGGCTCCGCCAATAATCTCGAACTGCAGGTCCTTGCCCGTTGTCTTGCGCAGGGCGGCGGGCAGCTTCACGCGGCCTATGTCCTCGCAGGTGACGTTGTGCGTGCAGCTTTCGAGCAGCAGCACGCGGTCGCCGTCCTGCAGGCTGCCGATGCTCTTTGTGCCCTCAAGGTACTCAGCAAACAGCCCTTTCTGCCTGGCCAGCACTACGCTGAAGCTGGTCAGCGGCACGTCGGCGGGCACTATGGCGGCCACTTGCTTGAAGGCCTGGCTGTCGGTGACCACCAGTGACGGTGGCTCCTTGAGCGCCGCCAGCGTTGCCGGCAGCTCCTGCGGCTGGCAGAAGAGGGCCTGCGCGTGCAGGTCCATCAGGTCGCGCAGCACCTGCACCTGCGGCAGTATCATCCTCCCTTCGGGGGCCGAGCTGTCTATGGGCGTCACCAGCACCACGGTGTCGCCATGGCCTATGATGTCGCCCAGCAGCGAGCGTCCGCGGTAGGCGCTCTCCGGCAGGGCTTCTTTTATCTGCGCTATCAGCGCCGTTTTGTCGATGGGGGCTTTCTTTGTCAGCACCTTGAGCAGCGGTGTGCCGTGCTCCGTGCACCAGCGCTCCACCATCGTCTCCGGCTCGCCGTAGCAGCCTTCGGTGTATAGCAGCAGCGCCAGGTCCACTTCCGCCAGCGCCGCCATGCTTTTCTCCACGCGCATCTTGCCCAGCTCGCCCTCGTCGTCGATGCCGGCGGTGTCTATGAGCACCACGGGCCCTATGCCGCCGATCTCCATGCTCTTGCGCACGGGGTCGGTGGTGGTGCCTGCCGTGTCGCTGACGATGGCCGTCTGCTGCCCGGTGAGGAAGTTCACCATGGTGCTCTTGCCAACGTTGCGCCGGCCGAAGAGGCCTATTCTTGGTTTTAGTTCGTTGCCTTTCATTACTGTTATAATCTATCTTAGGTTCACCACCGTGATGCCTTCGCCGCCGAGCTCAAGCTTCTCCGGGTGGAAGGTGCGCACGTCGCGCGAGGCCTGCAGCTCCTGGCGTATTACCTGCATCAGTATGCCGTAGCCCTTGCCGTGCAGAATGCGCACCTCCTTCTCGCTCAGCAGCAGGGCGTCGTCGAGGAAGCGGTGCAGCATATCTATGGCCTCTTCGGCACGGTGGCCGCGCAGGTCGAGGGTGGGGTTGAAGCTCTTGCGCTTGTCGTTCATGTCGTCGTATATGGAATGGCTCACGCTGACGGTGGCTTTCTGTGTTGGTATTTTCTGCTTGGCGGTGCCCTGCAAGCGGCCGAGTGGTATGGTCATGCGGATGCTGTTGCTCTCCACGACGGCCTTCTTCCCTTTTATCTCCACCACCTGGCCGTAGGTCTCCTCGCCGTCGATGCGCACTATTGAGCCAACGGTGACGGGTATCGACTGCTCGGCCGTGCTCTCCTTTGGCTTGTGCTGGCGCTGTTTCTCATCGGCCTTCCTGATCTCTTTCTCCACCTGCTCTGCGGCCTCGGTCAGCTTGGCTCTTGCCGCCTGTGTGGCCTCCTTCTCGGCCTTGGCGCTCTTGATGTCGCTGATGGTGCGTTCCACGGTGCGGTTGGCGTCGGTCAGTATCTGCTGCGCCTCGCGGCGGGCGCTGCCTATGATCTCGTGCCGGCGGGCCTGCAGGCTGTCGTTCAGCCGCTGGTATTTCTGTGTCACCTCGCCCAAGAACTCGTCGGCCACGCGCAGCTCCTCTTTCTGCCGTGCTATCTCGCGCTTGTCTATCTCCAGCTGCTGCAGCTGGTGCTCGAAGTTCAGCTGCTCGCGGCCCACCTTCTCGCCTGCTTTGTCGAGCACCTCCTTGGGGAAGCCTATGCTCTCGGCAATCTCGAAGGCGAAGCTGCTGCCGGGGTGTCCCACGGCCAGCCGGTAGAGGGGCCGCATGGCTACGGTGTCGAAGAGCATGGCTCCATTGACAATCCCTGGCATGCGGTCGGCCAGCAGCTTCAGGTCGGCGAAGTGGGTCGTCACCACCCCGAAGCTCCCTTTGTCGTAGAGCTCCTCAAGTACCGCCTCCGCTATGGCGCAGCCGCTGCGGGGTTCCGTGCCGCCGCCCAGCTCGTCGAGCAGGAAGAGGGTGTCTTCCCTGGCCTCGGCAAGCAGCGTCTTCATGTTCTGCAGGTGCGACGTGTATGTGGAGAGGTCGTTGTCGATGCTCTGTTGGTCGCCTATGTCTATGAATATGCTGCCGAAGAGGCCGCACTCCGATGTGGGGCGTAGCGGCACGGGCATGCCGCATTGCAGCATGTACTGTATCAGGCCCACGGCTTTCAGACACACCGATTTGCCGCCGGCGTTGGGGCCGGAGATTATCAGTACCCGCTGTCCTTCGCCCAGAGAGAGGCTGAAAGGCACAACGGCGTCCTTTTTCTGCAGGTATAGTATAGGGTGGCGCGCATCCATCCATTCTATGCGGGGCCCGGCGTGCAGTATCGGCACGCTGGCGTTGAGCTCCACGGCCACACGAGCTTTGGCCCTCAGGAAGTCTATCTTTGCCAGGAAGCGGTAAGCCTCGTCGAGCTGCGGCAGCAGTGGACGCAGGCGGTCGCTGAAAGTCAGCAGTATGCGCTGCACCTCGTGGCGCTCGTCGAATTCCAGCTCACGCAGGTCGTTGCCGAGCTCCACCACCTCGCTGGGTTCCACGAAGGCCGTCTGGCGTGTGGCGCTCTCGTCCTGTATCAGGCCGCGTATCTTGCGGCGGTGGGTGGTGAGCAGCGGTATCACGGGCCGCCCGTCGCGGATCGTCACCTCGGCGTCCGACGGTGCCCAGCCTTCGCGTTTGGCACGCGCCAAGGTGCTGTTGACCTGCGCGTCCACCTCCGCGGCCTTGCGTGCTTTGGTGCGCCGTATCTCGGCGAGGGCGGGGGAGGCGTTGTCGTAGAGCTCGCCGTGGTCGTCGATGAGCTTGCCCAGCAGCGAGTTGATGACGTTGAGCTGCGAGCTCTTGCCGCCATAGCCAAGCTCCACCTCGACGGCCTCGTTGCGCAACGCCTCATACTGCATGTGTTCTTCGGCGGTGAGGAAGTGGTAGCATTCGCGTATGGTGCGCAGCGAGAGTTTAAGGTCAAAGAGGCTCTCCAGCGGTATCACCGTGTTGCCCACGCGCAGGTGTGTTAGTATCGGGGTGAGGTCTATGAAGTCCTGCTGGGGGAACTCGCTCTCCATAAGCACTATCTGCCTCATCTCCTCCGTGAGCTTAAGCTCGTGGCCCAGCGTCTCGTAGTCGGTCATATAGTGCATCTCGCCAGCCATGCGGACGGCGAGGGCGTTGGTGCATTGCTCTGCCACCATCTGCCTTATGCGGACGAAGCCCAGTTTCTGTTCAATATCCATTGAGTGGTGAAGGAGTTAAGATAAATGTGTCAGTCGAAGTCAAGGTATAGGGGCCATCGCTGGCGGAATGTCGCAAGCTTCTCTTTGTCGAGGGCTATGGTCATCGTCTCTTCGCCGCTGCACTCTGCCATGGCGAAGCCTTTGTAGTCTATCGCGGCGCTGTTGCCGCTGTATTCTCCGCCCACGCCGTCCACGCCGCAGCGGTTGCAGCCTACGGTGTAGCACAGGTTCTCTATGGCGCGGGCCTTGAGCAGCGTCGTCCAGGCCTCGTGGCGGCTGCCGGGCCAGTTGGCGCACACCAGCAGCAGGTCATACCCCATGTTGTCGTTGCGCAGCCATTTCGGGAAGCGCAGGTCGTAGCACACGGCGGGCTTGATGCGCCATCCGCGCCACTCGAAGACCTCCTTCTGTGTGCCGCAGGCTATCACCTCGTGCTCGCCGCTTGGGCGGAAGGTGTGGGCCTTGTCGTAGGTGCCGTAGCTGCCGTCGGGACGCACCCAATGCATACGGTTGTAGCAGCGCCCGCCTTCGCGCACTATCCATGAGCCCACCACCATCAGGTCGTGCTCAGCGGCCATGCGGCTCGCCCACTGCAGCGTAGGCCCGTCGGGCTCTTCGGCCAGGTCGGCCATGCCGTCGCCGAAGCCGGTGGTGAAGGTCTCAGGCACCACGAAGATGTCGCTTGCCGGTGCCTTGGCCAGCGCCGCCTCGGCGCGCCGCCGGTTCTCCTCGGGCTCGTGCCAGCGTATATCTTGCTGGTATATCGTAATGTTCAGTTTCTCAACCATACATCAACTCAAAACTCATAACTCATAACTCCTGAACTCATCCAGGTCTTTTTGTATCTGCCTCTGCAGCTCCTCGCTGCTGTCGAAGCGCCTGATGTCGCGCAGCTTGTGCAGGAACTCCACCGTCGTGTGCCTCCCGTACAGGTCGCCGTCGAAGTCTATCAGGTGCACCTCCAGCAGCGGCTTGTCGATGCCGAATGTCGGCGCCGCCCCCATGTTGGCTATGCCTCTGGCCTGCAGGCCGTCGCCCGACACGCACACGGCGTACACCCCGTGTGCCGGCAGCATCTTGCGAGTCCCTGAAAGGCATATGTTGGCCGTGGGGAAGCCCAGCGTGTGCCCCACACCGCGTCCGTGCTGCACCGTGCCGTCAAGGCTGTAGTTGCGGCCCAGCAGCGCTGCGGTGTCCTCCACGCGCCCCTCCAGCAGCGTCTGCCTGATGCGGCTGGAGCTTATGGGTTCGCCGTCCACGGTGAACGGCGTGCCGCGCTGCAGCGTGAAGCCCAGCCCGGCGGCCAGCTGCGGCAGGCTGTCGAAGTCGTCGTGGTCCTTGCTGCCGAAGCGGCTGTCGTAGCCAAGCAGCAGCTTGCGCATATTCAGCCGGCCGTAGAGCAGGCGTGCCGTCTCGCAGGCGGTCATCTGCGCCACCTCCTGTGTGAAGGGCAGCACGGCCACATACTTGGCGCCAGCCTCGAAGAGCAGCCTCAGGTGCTCCTCGGGGTCGTCGAGCCAGTATTCGCTCTGGCGGCGGCCGAGCACAAAGGAGGGGTGCGCCGTCAGCGTGACCACCAGCCTGGCACCGTCCATCTGCGACAGCAGCTGCTGGTGCCCGAGGTGTACGCCGTCGAAGACCCCCACCGTCACGGAGGTCTCTTCGGGTATGTGTTCCACCCTTCCCGCTCTGCTATATATCTCAAACATCATAACTTATAACTCAAAACAGTCAGCCTCGGAGCCAGGTCTATGAATACCCCTACGGAATACTGCGAGGGGTCTTTCTTCTCGAAGTAGCGGTACCAGCGTCCTTCCACGCGCAGCTCGCCGCACTCTACCTTCCATTTGTAGCTTGCGCCGATGGTCAGCATGCGGTTGAACCTGAAGTAGGTGGTGCCGTCCACATAGGCCACGTTGCTGAACAGCACGCTTCCCAGCAGCGGCACGAAGCCGTGGCCGTGCCAGTAGCCGGCGTCGAGCCTCGCCACGTTGCTCTTGAGCCCCAGCTCATAGCTCATTACGGGGTAGAAACCCCATCCGCGCTTGAACGGTATGCCGGGCGCGTTCTTCTGCGTATATCCCATGGCGTAGCATCCGCCTGTCAGCTCGTGGCCCGCCGACCTCAGCTGTCCCAGCAGGCCTATGGCTCCGTTGAAGTGGTTCTGCACGGGCTTGTGTTCGGCGAGGCCCTGCCCGCCGACATGCTGCCCTATGACGTGCAGCGGCACCATCACCCCCCACTTGCCGCTCTCCAGGTGCCACACGCCGCCCAGGCCCGCCGTGAAGCGCTCCTGGCGGCTGCTGCGCTGCCATATATACTCGCGCCAGTCGGCCCACACGTCGAGGCCGAAGTGCCGTGTGTCCATCATCACCTGCACGCCGGCTTCGGGGTCGGCGGCGTAAAGGCGTTCGGGGTTGTAGAGGGGCAGCGGAAGCTTGTGCGGGCGCAGGTTGCCCATCACCACGCGCCATGCGGCACGCTCTCTCTTCCACTCTAGCTCGGCCCTCACCCACGGCAGCACATGCGCCGCCGTCGCGGTGTCGCTCTCGCGCGGCCACACGTCGAGGCTTTGCGCCGACGGGTAGTTGCGTGCGCCCCAGAAGTGCAGCCAGTGGGCGCCGGCCTCGAGGGTCACATGAGGCGCCACATGCCATTCCGCCACGGGCCTCAGCACGAAACCCGGCAGGGTGTAGCCCTCGGCGTGCAGGCCGAAGAACTCGTTGTCCTGGAAGAACTGGTTGGCGTCGACCCTCAGCGCCAGACGGGCGCTGTCCTGGGCCATTACGGGATTGATGGGCAATACGGGTATGTTGGGCAGAAACCCCATTATACCCAATAGCCCCATTAAACCCAATAACTTCCTCATTTCCCTAAGGCTTTGGCCACGGCCTCCTCGATGGCGTTGCCGCGCAGGTCGCGGGCCAGGATGGTGCCGTCGGAGCCGATAAGCATAATCTGCGGTATGCCCATCACACCGTAGGTGTCGGTGGCCGTGCGCGTGCTGTCGACGAGCTGCGGGTAGTCGATGCCGAGGTCGGCCATCACCTTCTCGTGGGCCGCCTTGCGGGCAGCGGCGTCGCCGCGCTCCCACACGTTGAGACCCACGACGACGAGGCCTTTCTTCTGGTATTTCTTCCACAGCGGCACCAGGTTGTCGCGTATCTCGGCGCGGCAGGGGCCGCACCAGCTGGCGTAGAAGTCCACCAGGGCCACGCGGCCGTCGATGAGGTCGCTCAGCTTGCCGTCGACGCCCTGTATGTCCGTGTAGCGCTTGCCCACGGCGGTGGCGTCCATAGCCTTCAGCTGCTGGCGCTTGTCGGCCACGGGCTTGTAGCCCTTGACGCTCTCCGGGGCGTCGGCCAGCAGCTCCTCGAGCTGGCTGTAGGTCAGCAGGTCGGTGCCGCAGGCCTGGCCCATGGCGTAGGCGCCCAGCACGTTGTCGCGGTTGGCGTTGTAGAGGGCCATGGCGCTCTCTAAGTCGCGGTGCATGGCTATGTCGGCCACCGAGTCGTAGCCCCGCTCGGCCACGGCGCGGCTCGCGGCGTCGTCTGAGGTGTAGTAGCGCTCAAGCCACGCCTTCAGCTCGCCCTCGAGGGCGGGGTCGGCGCTGCGCTGGCGGTGGGCCGTCAGGCTGTCGTTGAGCGGCGTGCCGCCCAGGGCGTCGGTGATGATGTCGAGGCTGATGCTGCCCGGCTCGGCCACGAAGTCGAGCATGGCGCGCCCCTCGAGGCCGAGGGCCACCACGGAGGCCATCCACGGCTCCGCGGCGTCGCCGCTGAAGGCGAACGTGCCGTCAGCGACGACGGTGCTGTCGACAGCCTCTCCGTCGCGCACCAAGAAGACCTGCGCCCCCTCGAAACTGGGGTCGGAAACGGTGCCTGACACATTGAATTTAGAGCCGTCGCCACAGCCAGTCAGAATCGCCGCAACAGCGGCAGCATAAAGGATTTGCTGTATCTTTTTCATTGTTGTTGTTGTTTGTTTCGCGGTGCAAAAGTACGCTTTTTTTTAGGAATAGAATAAAAAAAGTGCTTTTCCCGGACGCATCCCCTTCGGCGTACGGCATTTCTTCAGTAGTTCTTCAGTAGTTCTTCAGTGCCGCACTGAAGAACTACTGAAGAACTACTGAAGAACGGCCGTAGGGACTCCGTACCGGGGCCGTAGGGAGGAGGGGGGGTGTGAGGTTTTGGTTTTGAGGTTTTAGTTTTGAGTTTTTAGTTTTGAGTTGGGGTTTGGGGGTGGGCTTTGGAGGGGGGCGGCGTTGGGTACGGCGGGGGTGTACGTGCGGTTCAGGACGGGTCGAGGACGGGCCGGGGACGCCGAACGGAGGGCGGCAGGAGGGGCGCGGGACGATTTTTTTTGCCGTGCCAAACGATTGTGAAATAGGGAGTAGGGGAGTGCCGGCGGAATGCGGCTGCAATATTTTTTGTTATACATTAAAAAAAAGTCGTATTTTTGCAAATTAATTGTCATCGCTAAGTTTGACGAAAATAAAAATATAAGCTATGTATACTGACACTTCAAAATTCATCGGCGAAGGACTGACCTATGACGACGTTCTGTTGGTCCCGGCCTACTCTTCTGTGTTGCCGCGCGAGGTCAGCGTGGCGTCGCGTTTCTCGAAGCGCATCACGTTGAACACCCCACTGGTGAGCGCCGCCATGGACACGGTGACCGAGGCCGCCATGGCCATCGGCATGGCCCAGGAGGGCGGCATCGGCGTGCTGCACAAGAACATGAGCATAGAGCGCCAGGCCAACGAGGTGCGCAAGGTGAAGCGCGCCGAGAACGGCATGATCATTGACCCCGTGACGCTGAACAAGGAAGCCAAGGTGAAGGACGCCCTGAAGCTGATGGAGGAATACGGCATCGGCGGCATCCCCATCGTCGACGAGAACAAGATGCTCATAGGCATGGTGACCAACCGCGACCTGCGCTTCGAGCGCGACATGGAGCGGCCGCTGAGCGAGATCATGATCACCAAGCTCATCACCACCCATGTGGGCACCACCTTCGCCGAGGCTACCGACATACTGCAGCAGCACAAGATCGAGAAGCTGCCCGTGGTCAACGAGGAGGGGCAGTTCATGGGCCTGATCACCTATCGCGACATCATGAAGACCAAGGAGCGCCCCAACGCCTGCAAGGACGCCAACGGCCGCCTGCGCGTTGCCGCCGGCGTGGGCATCACGCCCGACATGATGGACCGCGTTGACGCCCTGGTGAAGGCCGGCGCCGACGCCATCGTCATCGACACCGCCCACGGCCACAGCATCCGCGTGGTCGACGCCCTCAAGCAGGTGAAGAGCAAATACAAGGACATCGACGTGGTGGTGGGCAACATAGCCACCGGCGAGGCAGCCCTGATGCTCGCCGAGGCCGGCGCCGACGCCATCAAGGTGGGCATAGGCCCCGGAAGCATCTGCTCCACGCGCATAGTGGCCGGCATCGGCGTGCCGCAGCTGACGGCAGTCTGCGAGGTGTGCGGCGCCCTGAAGCAGAACGGCTACGACGTGCCCGTCATCGCCGACGGCGGCATCCGCTACAGCGGCGACATAGTGAAAGCCCTCGCCGCAGGCGCCAGCAGCATCATGGTGGGCAGCCTGGTGGCCGGCGTCGACGAGGCTCCGGGCGAGACCATCATCTTCGAGGGCCGCAAGTTCAAGAGCTACCGCGGCATGGGCTCGCTGGAGGCCATGCAGAGCGGCTCCAAGGACCGCTACTTCCAGGACAAGGAGACCGACGCCAAGAAGCTGGTGCCGGAGGGCGTCGTGGGCCGCGTGCCCTACAAGGGGACCCTCAGCGAGGTGCTCTACCAGATGGTCGGCGGCCTGAAGGCCGGCATGGGCTACACGGGCAGCGCCACCATCGAGGACCTGCAGAAGGCCAAGTTCATACGCATCACCGCCGCAGGCCGCACGGAGAGCCATCCGCACGACATAGCCATCACCCGCGAGGCCCCCAACTATTCGAGATAGCAGAGCGAAGAAGGAGCAAAAAGATAAAGCAGAGATGAAGAAAGTTTTGATGACGATGGCCGCCGTGCTGCTGCTGGCCGGCGCCGGCGCGCAGACCTGGCCCCACAACCCTGTTGTGATGGAGGTGGGCGGACAGAAGATTGCCAAGGACGAGTTCATGAAGGACTTTATGAGCAGCGTGGGCGAAAGGCTTGCCGCCAAGCCCGGCGTCACCGAGGCGGAGAAACGCCAGGCGCTGGACGAGTATGTGGAGCTGTATGCCACTTTCCGCGCCAAGCTCAAGGATGCCTACGCGCTGGGATTCGACACGATGCCCAACCTGATAGAGGAGCTGAAGACCTACCGCGACGAGCTGGCGGCCCCCTACCTGATTGACAGCGCCACCCTGGAGCGCATACTCCACGAGGCCTACGACCGCAACCACTACTCGCTGCGCGCCGCACACATCCTCATCATGGTGTCGCCCGACGCCTCGCCCGAGGACACGCTGAAGGCCTACAAGCGCATCATGGGCCTGCGCGACAGGATCATGGGCGGCGAGGATTTCTTCGCCGTGTCGTCGGAGGAGGTGCACCGCCAGCAGCCCGAAGCACCCACACGCCCCAACGAGGGCGACCTGGGCTACTTCACGGCCTTTGACATGGTATACCCCTTCGAGAACGCCGCCTATGCGCTGAAGGTGGGCGAGGTGAGCATGCCTGTGCGCACCCGCTTCGGATACCACATCATCAAACTGCTCGACAAGGTGGAGTTGTTCGGCAAGTGCGACTTGGCCCACATCTGGCTGATGGGGCAGGACAGCACGATGCGCAAGTATGAGATCAACGACTGCTACAACCGCCTGGTCGATGGGCAGGACTTCGCCATCGTGGCCCGCCAGAGCGACGACCGCACCACCAACGGCAACGGCGGCCTGATGCCCAACGCCACCCTGAACAACATACCGCCGGAGTATGTGGACGTGGCCCAGCACCTCAAGGAGGGCGAGTTCTCCAAGCCTTTCTTCACCCAGTATGGCTGGCACATCGTCAAGATGGTGCGCCGCGACACGCTGCCCCCCTACGAGAGCATGGTGCCCTACTACAAGCAGAAGATGACCCGCGACCAGCGTGGCGAGGAGAGCCGCAAGGCTTTCACCCTCAGCAGCATGAAGCGCTATGGCATACAGGACCTCACCCAGACGCCCGTGCCGCAGCCCAAAGGCAAGAAACGCAAGAAGAAAGAGCCCGTGAAGATGCAGGCCTCGCTGCAGCAGCTCTACGACATAGTGCCCGTGGAGGCCACCCGCAACCGCTGGGATTACAACGACAGCATGGTGACCGACATACACCCCATCCTCACCATGCCCGGCAAGAGCTACACGACGCTCGACCTGGCACGCTATATCTCCACGCACCAGCGCGGCGAGCGTCCGCTGAAGTCGGAGTATTTTGTCAACATGAAGTACAGCGACTTCATCGACAGCGTGGTGATGGTGTATGTGGACAGCAGGCTTGAGAAGGACAACCCCGAGCTGGCCGCCGTGATCGAAGAATACCGCCACGGACTGATGATATTCAACTACAACAACGCCATGGTGTGGCGTAAAGCCCTGCACGACACCGCCGGGTTCGCCGACTTCTACGCCCGCGAGAGCAGCACCAAGCGTATGGACAACCCCGACGACTCCGTCTACTTCTGGAAGACACGCGCCAGGGTGGTGACCGTCAACGTGGTCGACAGCGCCTGCATAGCTCCCGCGAAGGCAGCAAAGATACTCAAGAAAGCCCTCAAGAAGAACAAGGGCAGCCTCGAGATGAAGGATATGCTCACCGAGGCCGTCGGCAAGAAATGCACAGCCCCGCGTCCCGTGAGCGTGGCCCCCGACCTTGTGGAGATGGGCCATCAGAACCTGCTCTCGGCCGGCCAGTGGCAGAAGGGCGTGTACCTGTCGCCCAAGACCAAGGGCTACAGGGCCGTTGTCGTAGAGGAGGTGATGCCGCCGATGCTCAAAGGCCAGATGGAGGCCCGTGGCTACTACATGAACGGCTTCCAGAACGAGGTTGAGCGCAAGCACAACGACATGCTGAACAAGAAATACAACGTGAAGATAAACTACGATGTCGTCAAACAGATCAGCTATTAGCATTCTGCTTGTCCTGCTGCTCTCCCTCGCGGGATGCAAGAACGACGAGAGTGCGTCGCCGCTGGTGGCCAAGGTCTATGGGTATGAATTGCACATGGACGACCTTGCCGGTCTTGTGGGTGAGGGGGTTAGCGAGGAGGACAGCATCGCTATTGTTGACAACTACGTCGACCAGTGGGTGCGTCAGACGGTGATGCTTGCAAAGGCCGAGAAGAACGTCAAGGAGGACTTCAGCCGCCAGATGAACGAGTACCGCAACAGCCTGCTCATCTACGCCTACGAGCGGCAGATAGTGGACCAGCTGCTTGATACCGTCGTCACCGACGCCCAGATGGAAGAATACTACGAGAGCCACGGGAACCAGTTCCTGCTGAAGAACAGCATCGTGAAGGCCGTCTACGTGTCGGCGCCCAAGAACAACAAGGTCGACGGCAAGCTTAAGGCACTTGTCAGCAAGCGTTCGTTCCTTGAAGAGGACATCGTCGAGATGCAGGCCTTGGCCTCGAAGGTCAACGGGCAGGGCAGCTATGACGGCGACACCTGGATGCCTTTCTACAGCCTGCAGAGCGTGGTGCCCGTGACCACCTACAACGAAAGACTCTTCTTGAAGCAGAACCGCTCCATAGTCCTCGCCGACGACTCTTTGCGCTGGTATGTGAGAATACTCGACTACAAGGTCACCGACGAAGTGTCACCCTTTGAGCTGCAACGCGACAACATACGAGCCATCATCCTCAACCACCGCAAGCTTGAGATACTCGGCAAGCTGCAGGCCGACCTTGTGGGCGAGGCAGAGAGAGGGGGGCACGTGGAACGCACAAAAAACCAATAACACTACACACCGAATAACAGACATCATGAAAAAAACACTCATCATAGCCGCCGTCTCGCTCTTTGCCGTCTGCCATCTGCCTGCCACGGCCGCTGCACAGGACGACATCGTAGACGGCGTCGCCGCCGTTGTTGGACGCAACATCATCAAGTACTCCGACGTTGAGCGTTCCTACGCCCAGATACGCCTCAGACAAGGGGCCGCCGACGCTTTCAACAACCGTTGCGCCGTCCTCGAGAACCTCATCCTCAGCCAGCTCCTGGTGCACAAGGGCGAGGTGGACAGCGTCGAGGTGACCGACGACGAGATTAACCAATACGTAGACTACTACCTCAAGAACGACATGCGCAACTATGGCACCCGTGAGGCCCTCCGTGAGGCCACAGGCTTCAGCTATGAAGAGCTCAAGGAGCAGTACCAGCGCATGATACGCAACAACCTCCTCGCACGTCGCGTCGAGTATCAGCTCACCGACGACGTCACCGTCACTCCGCGTCAGGTCGCCGACTTCTTCAACACCCTCCCTGCCGACAGCCTCCCTACGATATCAGAACGCTATGAACTCTCCGAGATAGTCATTGAGCCGAAGATTTCGGAAGCTGAGCGCGACCGTGTCCGCACGCAGCTCGCCGAGCTCCGCGAACGCATCATCAAAGGCGAGAAGTTCTCCATGCTGGCCACCCTCTACTCGCAAGACCCGGGTTCGGCAAAGAAAGGCGGCGAGCTTGGCTTCTTCTCGCGTGGCGACATGGTCGGCGACTTCGAGTCCGCAGCCTTCGCCCTCAAACCCGGCGAAGTGTCGCCCATCGTCGAGACACAGTATGGCTTCCACATCATACAGCTCATCGAGCGCCGCGGCAACACCATCAACGCACGCCACATACTCCTTGTGCCGCAGGTGTCGCCCGAAGACCTCCTGGCAGCACGCATACGGCTCGACAGCATAGCCACCGAGATCCGCGCCGGCCACATCACCTTCGAGAGTGCCGCCCGCACCTACAGCACCGCCTCCAACGCCAATGCCGGCGGAGTAGCCGTCAACCCCGCCGACGGCACCTCGCGCTTCGACAAGGCCGCCATAGACCAGAGCTACTACAACGTCGGCATCCAGGGTATGGATGAGGGCTCCGTCAGCAACGCCACAGCCTTCAAGACCGACAAGAGCCGCGACGCCTACCGCATCGTGCGTGTCAACAAGAAATACCCGGCCCATACCGCCAATCTCGCCGACGACTACGACAACATACAGAACGCCGCCCTCGCCGACGCCAAGCAGAAAAAGCTGCAGCGGTGGGCCAAGCGCTACATGCAGACAATTTACGTCCGCCTCTCCGACCAGTACAAAGACTGCGTATTCCGCAACCTCCAATAACCACCGTAATACCGAATTCTGAACACCGAAAACCGCAATGTCAGACAAAGAACAACTCGACCTCCTCGTACAGCGCTACGCCGACCTCCGTGCCGAGATAGCCAAAGTCATCGTCGGCCAGACCGACGCCGTCGACAGCCTCCTCCTCACACTCTTCTCCGGTGGCCACTGTCTGCTCCTCGGTGTGCCGGGCCTGGCCAAAACACTTATGGTAAGCACCCTCGCACGCACCCTCGGCCTTACCTTCAACCGCATACAGTTCACCCCGGACCTCATGCCGTCCGACATCACAGGTAGCGAGATCCTCGACCAGAACCGCCAGCTGCAGTTCCTCCGCGGCCCTCTCTTCGCAGGCATCGTCCTCGCCGACGAGATCAACCGCACTCCGCCGAAGACGCAGGCTGCACTCCTCGAAGCCATGCAGGAGCACTCCGTCACCGTCTCCGGCACCACTTACCAGCTTCCGGCGCCATTCTTCGTCCTCGCCACACAGAACCCCATCGAGCAGGAAGGTACCTACCCCCTCCCCGAAGCACAGCTCGACCGCTTCATGTTCAACGTCCGCCTCGACTACCCCTCCTTCGACGAAGAGGTTCAGATCGTCAAGCAGACCACCGCGCATGCCACACCGCAGGTACAGCAAGTTCTCGACGCGCAGCAGATTCTCGACACCCAGCAGGCCATACGCCGCATGCCCGTCGCCGACAACGTCGTGCGCCACGCCGTAAGCCTTGTCGCCGCCACACGTCCCGGCTCGGCGCAGAACACACAGAACCCGAAACTCGACACCGGCAAATACATATCCTACGGCGCCGGCCCCCGCGCTTCGCAGTACCTCATACTCGGCGCCAAAAGCCACGCCGCCATCCACGGCAAATACTCACCGGACAACGACGACGTCGACGCCGTGGCCCTCGCCATCCTCCGCCACCGCATCGTGCTCAGCTACTTCGCGCAGGCCGAGAACCTCACCACCGACGACATCATAAAAAACATTATAAACGCCCAAAATTGACAGCCTCATGAAAAAGTATCTATTCATTGCTGCACTCGTTTCAATCCTCAACCTACAGTTGTCATCCGCCTTCGCGCAGACCGGCGAACAGCAACTCAACAACCAGTATCGCGACGCCATACGCGAATACCTCCAGAAGGACATCGCCAACCGCCAGCGCACCATGCAGCGGCGCGCCGAGCAGATGCTCATAGCACTCCCCAACCAGCAGAAACTCTATGACGAGACCTACATCTCCATCCGCACAGCCCTCGTCGACGGCACTTCCCAGGACGGCACCCCCGAGCTCAACTACGTCTTCGACATCTCCTACAACTGCCGCCACCTCGAAGGCTACACCGACGACTACCCCCTCGGCGTCTTCAACTACGACTCCTCCAACTCCGTACGCGCCATCTGCAACCTCACCAAGACCTTCGTCGAAGACATCCTCGACGACATCTTCCGCCCCACCAAGCGCGTCTCCGTCAAGATATTCTCCACCACCGACGGCGTAGAGCTCTCCCGCACCATCCCCTACGACGGCTCCTACGGCAACTTCCGCTACATGCCCGTCACCTTCAACAACGAACAGCTCCGCGTCTCCGTCGACACCAACGGCATCACCAACAACTGCCAGCTCGCCTACATCCGCGCCCAGTCCGTGCGCCACTTCCTCCAGAACAACGTGCGCAACCTCGCACGCACCGTCAACGACTACTCCTACGTCACCCGCTCCTACACAGACACCGGCGCCTACTACCGCCGCTCTTCCATCGAGCTCACCGTCCACGACGCCTTCCGCGAAACCATCGACCTCATGATTGCCGACAAAATCCAGGACGATTACGTCGACTTCAACATACCCCAGAGCACCACACCCTACGACAACGCCTACGTCCTCATCATAGCCAACGAAGACTACGACCACACCTTCCTCCCCGACGTGCCCTTCGCCTCCAACGACGGCGAGATACTGCGCCAATACTTCGTGCGCGCTCTCGGCGTCCCTGAGCGCCAGGTCAAAGTGCTCAACAACGCCTCGCGCGCCGAAATCCTGCAGGACGGCATCCACTGGCTCACCGACCTCTCGCAGGCCGTCGCCAAGCACCAGGGCGAGGAGACGCAGCCCCAGGCCGACCTCTTCGTCTACTACGCCGGTCACGGCTACACAGACTTCGCCGGCAACACCTACCTCATCCCCAACCACCTCAACATCGACGGCATCAAAGCCCTCGGCGGCAAACGCTCCTGCTGCAAGAAAAAGAGAAAGGAGAAATCAGAAATCAGAAATGAGAAACCCGACTACGACATAGCCCTCTCGCGCAAGGACGACGCCCGCTTCGCCGCGCAGTGCCTCTCCCTCGACTCCCTCTGCTCCATGCTCAAAGGACGCGGCAAACGCGAAGTCTACCCCGTCAGCCGCCTCACCGTCATCGTCGACGCCTCCTTCGACGGCCACCAGCGCAACGGCGCTTCCATGCTCCGCGCCAACCGCCCCGTGGCCAAAGACGCCAAAGCCAAGAAAACCAAGCGCAAGGCCAGCAAGACATCGGACGCCATCGTCCTCCTCGCCGCTGCTCCCGACAAGACAGCCTTCGCTTTCGACGCGCAGCACCACGGTTTCCTCACCTACTTCCTCCTCAAGGAAATCAAGAGTCTCGCCTCCACCTCCAACTTCGACACCTACACCTACCAGGACATCTACGAAGCCGTAGAGCGCAAACTCAACAAGGAATCCGCCCTCCAGAACCGCTGGCAGGAAATCTCCGGCTATGTCGACGGCAAATACGCCGAGTCATGGCAACTCCTGCACATCAGGTAGAAATGAGAAATTAAAAATGAGAAAGGAGAAATGAGAAGTGCTCAAAAAACATAATCCTCATTTCTCCTTTCTCATTCCTCATTTTTCATTTTCATTTTAATCCCCTCGGACTTTCATCGGACTTTCATCGGACTTTCCTCGGCCGATGTACGGCCATTCTACGAATTTTCAATGGCCATAACTCGCTGAAAACCTGTATCGCGGCCGAAGGGGGGCCGAGGAGGGTCCGAAGAGGGTCCGAAGGGGCTCTGTTTCGTGTGCTGAAAATCAGCAGGTTACAAAAAGCCTTTTTTACTGTATCGGCTTGACGATTTTGCGGAGCTGTTCGATGTCGAGCTGCTGGTAGGAGATGGAGGTGGTGTCGGCGAAGTGCTGCCGGTTGGCTTCGTAGTTCTCGCGGTTGTATTCCGACGCCTTGTCGAAGAGACTCTTGGCCACGGCGAGCTTGAGTTGCTCGAAGCTGAGTTGGTGGTTGTTGTATCGCTCGATGTCCTTGGCCGAGAGGTATTTGGATATCTTATTGAACTTCTCCGGGGGTAGTGTGCCGTCGTCGAGGAGCGAGCGTTCGAGGTCGGGGAAGTTGACCCACGAGGTGATGGTGGTCTCCAACAAGTTGAGGTGCCGGCGGTTGCGGTCTGTGTAGTAACCGAGGTAGGCGTGACAGGGCTCGACGAAGATGACGGGCTTGAGGCCTGTCTTGCGCAGTATGGAGGCGAGGAAGACGCAGGCGTCTATGCAGTTGGCCTGCCGCGTGTTCCACACCTCGTCAAAGAAGCGTATGTGCTGCACGTTGGCTGTGGGCGAGGGGTTGGAGGTGCAGGAGATGGAGGAGTAGGAGATGCCGCGGCTGAGGGCGTAGTACCAGACGGCGAAGACCTGGTTGCGCACCTCGCGTTCGGGGGCCTGGTAGCCGGAGAGCCGTGTGACGATGCCCTGGTCCAGTATTTCGGTGAGGATGTGTTCTATCTGCGGGTGGTCTTCGTTGACGTAGGCCGCGAAGAGGAAGCGGAAGTCGGTGTTCTTGAGCGACAGGGGGCACTCGTTGACCGAGCGGCAGGAGATGTTGAGGTTTTTGATGTCGACCTCCTCGTCGTTGATGTAGCATGTCAGCGTGAGGTCCACTTGGGCGGGCTGCCGTATCTTGCGCAGTATGTTGTATTTCCATTTGGGCTTGATGTCGAAGGTGTAGCTCTCGCCGCGATGGGGGAGTATTTCCTGCGAGATGGTGACGTAGTTGATGACCGACGAGTCGAGCACGACGCGGAGCACGCAGTTGTCGGTGGGGGCTGTCACCGAGACCTGCAGCGTCGAGCAGTCGGCCGGCAGGCTTTTGGTGTCGCTGCCCTGCTGCCCGCTGACGGCGAGGATGAGCGAGGGGTATAGCTGGTTGTCGAGGATGGGGTTGCAGCGTGCTGAGAAGGCCACCTGCGAGGGGTTGTAGAGCTTGTTGCCGGCGTTCTTGCTGTGGCAGCCTGCCAGCAGCATGACGGCGGCGAGGAAGACAAGGCGTAGTGTGCGGTGTTTCATTGTACGATGTCGGGGTTTTGGTTGACGAAGTCGGCCCACTGCTTCTTGGCCGACTTGCGTTGCTTCTTGTGTGGCGAGAGCTGCGCGCGGAGGTCGCCGAGCGGGTTGGTGAGCTGCATGTGGCAGGTGTAGGCCACGGCGAGGGCGTCGGTGGCGTCGAGGTAGTGTGGGTGCTCCTCGAAGTGGAGTATCGAGCGCAGGATGTCGCCCACCTGCTCCTTCGAGGCGTTGCCGTTGCCGGTGACGGTCTGCTTGATGACCGAAGGCTCATACTCCTCGTAGGGTATGTCGCGCGCGAGGGCGGCGGCGATGGCCACCCCCTGGGCCCGGCCGAGCTTGAGCATGGACTGCACGTTCTTGCCGAAGAAGGGGGCCTCGATGGCGAGCTGGTCGGGGTGGAAGGAGTCTATGATGCGGAGCGTGGAGCTGTGTATGTGCTTGATGCGTTCCTTGAAGTCGGGCATCAGACGCAGGTACAATACGTCCATGGCCACGATGCGCGGCGTCGGCGTGTCGGTGTCGAGGAGGCTGTAGCCAAGGATGCGGGTGCCGGGGTCTATGCCGAGGATGAGCATTTCAGTTAGGAGTTATGAGTTAGGAGTTAGGAGTTATGGTGAGGGTGAAGTGTGAGTCTATGCGGCGGCGGGCGATGTAGAGCACGAGGATGTAGAGGCCGAGGCTGGCGAGGGCCGCGAGGGCCACCAGCCCTTCGGGGACGTGCGCTATTGTAAGGACAGCGATGACGGCGATGAGCAGTATGGCGGGCAGCAGGTAGGCGAACCACACGGCGAGGAGGCCGCGCGAGTGGTCGATGTTGACCGTCACCCGCTGGCCTACTTGGTAGTCGCCGCTGTGGCTGGTGGGTATCTCCAGTGTCTTGTCCTTCGACTCGGCGAAGCCGCACTTAGCGTGTGCCGCGCACGAGGCGCAGGCGCTGACGCTGTTGATGGTGACGGTGACGCCCTTGGCGCCGACGGCGGTGACGACACCGGGGTGCTTGACTATTGTTTGGGACTTCTCCATGCTATGATGCCTTTACAGTTCTTGACGCATTTGCCGGTGATGTCTATCTTGCTGACGTTGCCGTTGTATACCACTTCGGCGCGGCCCCACTCGAAGGGTGAGGCGATGTCGAAGACGTGGGGGATGTATATGTCGCCGTGGGTGTCGATGTAGCCCCAGCGGCCCTGGAAGCAGGTGCTCGCCAGCCCTTGCGAGAACTGGAAAGCCTTCTCGAAATAGAAGGGGATGACGAGGTTGCCGTCGAGGTCGACATATCCGAGGCGACCGTCGCGCTCTACGAGGGCGAGGCTGTCGTAGTACATGTACTTGCGGCCGTGCGTCGTCTGGTTGTCATACTCCAGTGGCAGAATGATGTCGCCCGTGGTGTCTATGATGCCGTAGTGGCCGTCGCGCACGGCCATGGTGCGCCCGAGGCGGAAGATGCCGGTCTCGTCGTAGGAGCAGTCGATGACCTCGTTGCCCTCGCGGTCGAGGAAGCCGTAGTGGCCGTCGCGCATCACGCCGATACGTCCGTCGTGGAGCCCCGAAGTCCATGTGTATACAAAGGGGGTGAGGGGCTTGAAGGAATAGTCGAAGAGAGCCCATCCGTCCTGGTCGCCGGCGAAGAAGAGGCCGTCCTGGTTGTCGGTGATCTGCTCATAGCGTGTGGGCAGCACCTCGCGGCCCGTATGGTCTATCATGCCCCAGCGGCCGTAGCGCATCACCAAGGCGTAGCCCTCGTTGAAGGGGCGCAGGCTCTCGTAGACGGCGGGGAAGAGCTGCCGCCCGAGGGTGTCGATGAAGGTGCACGAAGTGAAGAAGCTGTCGACGACGAACATGACGGGGGCTGTCGCTTCCGTGAAGTCGCCGGCGGAGATATACTGTGGCTCTATGACCATGTTGGCCTGCATGTCGAGGTAGCCGTAGAGCTTGTTTTTCTGTATCTTGATACGGCCTTCGGCCGGGTAGCTCACATCTTCGTAGATGCAGGGCACCACCTCGTTGCCGCCGCGGTCTATGAGGCCGCACTGGCCGTAGTCGCGGTAGACCTTGCAGTAGTCGCCATGGAAGTTGTCCACGAAGCGGTATATGTTGGGCGCTATGACCGTGCCGTCGGCCAGACGGAAGCCGTAGAGCTCGCCGTCGGTGGTCGTCTGTATGCCGTCGACATAGACGAGCTCGCAGCCGCATTCCTCGTCGTCGACATACTCTATCTGCTGAGCGGTGAGCGTCAGTGCGCAGATGCAGAGCGCCATGAATATTGTCGTAAGGTGTTTCATATACGTTCCATGGTGTTTTGCGGGCACCAGCCGTTGGTGCCGTCGGCAATGGCTATCTTGTACCATCCTGTAAGGTTGTCGAGGACTTTCACCTTGGTGCCCTCGTGGAGTATCATCTTGTCGATGCTCTTGTTGTCTGGCGAGGCTTTGAGAGTGACAGCCTGGTCGGTGATGATGGCGTAGGGGTGGGCGTTGTAGGCGCGTGTGGAGCTGATGAGCAGGGCTGTGGCCAACAGCAGGAACAGCAGCGAGACGACGGTCGTGGCGAGACCGCCGCGGCGGATGGCACTGCTGCGTCCGGTGCGGAGCATTGCCACGCCGATGCCTGCAATGGCCAGCAGCACGAGCCATACGATGCGCCAGCCGTGGGGGGTGATGGCGGTGGTGAGGGCGTTCCACCAGCGGACGATAAACAGCTGGGGCAGGGTGGTGATACGGTCGGTGGTGCGCGCGTTGGCCAGCTCCAGGTTCTCCTTGGCGTCACTCATGCCGGGTTTCAGCCGCAGGGCGCGCTCATAGTTGAGGATGGCTTTGCCGAGCTGGCCGTCGCGGTAGTAGGCGTTGCCGAGGTTGTAGTACAGATCAGCGGAGCTTTTGCCTTCGGCGAGGATGTCCTCGTAGGCAGCTATGGCTCCCTGATAGTCGTCCATGCGGTAAAGGTCGTCGGCCGAAGGAGCTGATTCCTGTGACGATATGGCTGTGGCGGCAATGAGCAGCGCTATGGTTAAGGTCAGGTGTTTCATAGTTCGGCAATCATTATAAGGGCTTCGGTGTAAATGTTCTGTTTCTGTGCTTCGGGGTTGATGGGCGCGAAGCGTGCCATGTCGACATCCTGCAGCACCTGCATGATGCGCTGCTGCTGGGCTTCGGGCACTTGCTTGTCGTTGAGGCAGGCGCTCACTGTGTCGCGGTTGAGGTTGGCCAGAGGTATGCTGTATTTGTCGGCCAGGCAGCCCCAGATGGCGCGGTATATCTCCTCGTAGAAGCGGTTGGTGTCGCCGCTGCCGAGGAATGCCGCCGCCTTCTTCAGGCGCTTCTGCGCCATGCGTGTGGCGCGTTTCATGCGCATGCCGGCGATGTCCTGCTCGGAGGCTTTGCGCTTGTTGGCAAAGACGATATATCCTGCCACGGCGGCTATGATCAGCAGGGCGAGGATGTAGAAGGCTGCGCCTGCATTATCATTCTCTTTGGCGGTGCTGAGCTTTGTCAGCGGGTGTATATAGTTTATGTCGCGGTTCAGCAGCTTCACGTCGTCTTTGCCCGACGCTGAGGACATGCCGCGAGCATCGCCTTTCTCTACGTGTACAACCTGTGCAGGTATGCGTTTGGTGATGTATTCCCCTGACTCAGGGTTGAAGTAGATGAAGTTGAAGGCTGGTATTGTGTATTCTCCTTTGCTGCGAGGTATGAGGACCCACTCGTATGTTCGGCTGCCGCTTATGCCGTCGGCACCCTTGTTGATATTGTCTTCTATCTGAGGGTCATATACCTCGAAGACCGCCGGGAAGTCGGGTTGTGGAGCATCGATGAGCATGAGGTTGCCCCTGCCGCTGACAGTGATTCTGTATGTCACCGCCTCGTTGGCCTTCACCTTGTCGGTGTTGGTGCCGCCTTTGGCGTCGAAGCTTCCTACAGCTCCGCTGAAACCTTCAGGTGCGTTGGGCAGAGGGCGCACGTTGACGTTGATGCGGTTGGTGCTCAGTGGGCGCTCTACGGCTTGACGGGTGTTGAAGAACGGGTCGTCGAAGAGGTCCCAGATGCTGTTGGTGCGGCGTCGCTGCTGCTGCACCATGGCCAGCACGTTGAGGTCAAGAGGCTCTATGGTCAGTTTGCCGTTCTCCTGCGCAAAGAGCGCACCGCGGCGTATTTCGGCCACCTGATAGTGGCGGTCGCCGACGGTCTCCTCATACTGGCGTATCTGTTGGCCTACGCTGAGGTCTTCGGCCCAGAAGCCACGGTTGCCGGGCAGCTTGTCGATGGCAAACTGGCTGATAGGTACCTGTGTATATATCTTGTATGTTACTATTATTTGCTCACCGCGATAAGGGTTGCTCTTGCTTATCGACGCTCTGGCGAACAGTGTCTTTTCGTCAATTGTGGCGGCCGGTTGTGGCTGTTGCGCCCATGGGTCGTAGGCTTGGCGCTGCTGGGCCTGCTGCTTTTGGCGTTGCTGCTGCTGGGCGGCACTCATCTTCACTACTCTTACTTCTTTGCGCGGCGAGCTGATCTTCTTGCCGTCGACGACGCAGCTGGCTGCTTCTATGGTGAAGGTGCCTTCAAGGTCTGCCACAAGGTTGTAGGAGAACGAGGTGCTCACCGAGCGTGACATCTGCCCGTTGACGAAGCTCATGCTTGTCTGCGACGATGTGCTGGGGCCGGATATGAGGCTGAATCCCTTGAACGAGGGGCCGCGGAAGTCCTTGGCCTGCTCGTTGACGGAGAAGCGTACCGTGAAGTTGTCGCCCACGTAGACTTGGTCAGGGGCCTGTATCGTCAGGCTCTGTGCAAAAGCCGCTGTTGTCAGTAACAGGCTGATGATTATTGTCGTTATTCGTTTCATAGTGGTGTTCTGTTTTATTACCAGTCTTTGTCCGTATGGCGGGCGGTGCTCACCTGCTCCTTGCGTGACTGCTCTTTCAGCGTCTGGCGCTCGTTGTTCTTTACGGCTTCCAGCATACGCTCGGCGTCCTGCTTGCGCTGCTCTTGAGGCTTGGCTTGCTTCTTCTGTTGCTGTTCCTTGCCCTGCTGTTGCTGCTGGTCTTGCTGGTTGCCTTGTTGCTGCTGGTTCTGCTGTTGCTGCTGGTCTTTGTTCTGGTTGTTCCCTTGTTGCTGCTGTTGGTTTTGCTGCTGGTCTTGGTTCTGCTGGTCGCTGCCGCCGCCTTGCTGTTGTTGTTGCTGCTGGGCTTGCTGCAACAGCCGGCGGGCGTATGCCAGGTTGTAGCGCGTGTCGTCGTTCTTGGGGTCCAGCTTCAGCGCGTCCTGGTAGGCTTTGACAGCCTGCTGGAAGTATTGCATGCCCTGCTGCTCGTTCTGCAAGCCGGCCTTGACCATGCTGTTGCCGACATTATGCAGCGCTTTGGCGCGACGGCTGTCGTCGATGTCCGGTGCGGCGAGAGCCTGCGCGTAGTGCATCGCCGCCTCGTCGTATTTCTCCTGCCGGTATAGGCTTGCCGCAAGGTTGTACTGCCCGCGGAAGTCGGTGGTGTCGGCCTCCAGGGCGCGACGGTAGTTCAGCTCCGCCTGGTCGTATTTCTCTGTCTTGTAGTTTCTGTTGCCTTCGCGCAGCAGCTTGCGGTTGGCCTGAGCCGAAGCGTCGGTGGGCATGATGCAGAGCAGTAATGCCGCTGTCCCTGTGAGGCTTGTGAGTGACCACTTGCGGTTGCGGCGCTCGAAGATCATCACTTCGGCCAGCAGGCATAGTATTGCTGCCGCCAGAGGGTATTGGTAGCGGCTCTCGTAGGCGCTGAAGACAGCTTCCCCGTAGTCTTCTTTTTCGAGGCCTTCTATCACTTTGCCTATCTCGCTGAGGCCGCTGCCGGCATTGCCGGCATGCACATACACGCCGTTGCCGGCTGACGCAATCTGGCGCATCATGTCTTCGTTGAGCTTGGTCATTATTATCGACCCGCCGCGTTCCCTTTTGTAGCTGTTCTTACGGCCGCGGGGGTCGTATTCGGGTATCGGGGCACCGTCGGGCAGGCCCATGCCTATCGTGCATATGCGCACCCCTTCGCGGGCTGCTCTTCGCGCGGCGTCCACGGCGTCGTCCTCGTGGTTTTCGCCGTCGCTAATTACTATTATCGCGCGTCCTTTGTTCTTCACCCATTCCTGGTCGGCATCGCCGTAGCCGAAGGTCTGCATTGCCTTCTCTATGGCGTCGCCGATGGCGGTGCCTTGCGAAGCTATCATGTCGCAGCTCACCTGGTCGAGGAAGAGTTTGGCGGCACCGTAGTCGTTGGTCAGCGGCATCTGTATGTAGCTGGCGCCGGCAAAGACCACCAGACTGATGCGGTCGCCCGCCAGGGTGTTCATTATGTTGGTCACCACGCGTTTGCTGCGCTCCAGGCGGTTGGGCTGTATGTCCTCGGCCATCATGCTGTTCGACACGTCGAGGCAGATGGCCACGTCGCTGCCGGCCCGTTTGCCTTTCTCTATCTTGGTGCCCATCTGTGGGTTGGCCAAAGCCACCACCAGCAGGGCGAAGCCCGTCAGTGTCAGCGCCATCTTCACCGCAGGGCGCCAGCCCGAGCGGTCGGGTATCAGACGGCCGAACATCTGCCTGTCGGCCCAAGACTCCAGCTTGCGACGGTTGCGCCACTCGGCGTAGCCCCATATCAAGCCGCACGCCGCCACAACCAGCAGCAGCCACAGAAACTCTATATGTTCAAAATGAATCATCTTAACTCCTAACTATTAACTCTTTACTCTCACATCCTCATCCAGCCCCAACGCAACAGCACAGCCAGCAGCATCGCGCAGAAGGCCATCCAAAGCCATAGCCCCTGTTCGTCTTTGGTCTGTGCATATTGCGTCACGTCTATCTTGCTCTTTTCCATGTCGTCGATCTGGCTGAAGATCTCCTCCAGAGCCTTCTTGTTGGTGGCGCGGAAATAGCGGCCGTCGTTTGTCGATGCCGCCATCTGCTGCATCAGCGGTTCGTCGATCTCCACGTCAATGTTCTGGTAGTGCACCCGTCCGAACTGGTCGCGGAAAGGGTAGGGCGCTTTGCCAAGCGAGCCCACGCCGATGGTGTAGAGGCGTATGCCGTACATGGCGGCAATCTCGGCGGCGCTCTGCGGGTCCACGCTTCCCTGGTTGTTGACGCCGTCGGTGAGCAGTATGATGACCTTGCTCTTGGCCTCGCTGTCCTTGATGCGGTTGATGGCTGTCGCCAGACCGTCGCCAAGCGCCGTGCCGTCGCGTATGATGCCGCTCTTCACGGCCCCCAGCTGCTTGAGCAGCACATGGTGGTCCACCGTCAGCGGCACCTGTGTGAAAGCCTCGCCGGCAAACACCACCAATCCCATGCGGTCGCTCTTGCGACCCTCGATGAAGTCCGCCGCCACCTTCTTGGCGGCTTCCAGACGGTTGGGCCTGAAGTCCTCGGCCAGCATACTGCCCGAGATGTCCATGGCCATCACGATGTCTATGCCCTCCACCTTCATCTCCTGCCGGCTCAGCTGGCTCTGCGGACGCGCCAAAGCCACCACCATGGCGCCTATGGCCAGGGTCTGCAGCGCAAAGGGCAGCCAGCGCAGGCGTACGCGCAACGTCTTCTCCACACCGGCGAAGACGGCGATGTCGGAGTGCTGCACCGCGGCGTTCTGCTTGCGGTAGCGCCAGATGTAGTATGCCGCCAGCAGCGGCACCAGCGCCAGGCCCAGCAGCATCCACGGCTGTGCAAAAGTGATGTTACCCATGCTGCACCTCCTCTTGTTCTTTCTCTGCGGGCTTCACAGCCGCCCACAGCTGTCTGACGAACGCCACAGCCTCGTCCATCGAGCGCTCGTGCTCGTGGGCCATGGGCTCGCTCTTGGCGAACTTCACCAGGTCGGCCGTGGTGAACATGTCGCGCAGCAACCCGCTCTCTGCCTTCCACCCGCCATTCTCCACCTCCGCGACGGTCTCTTCGCTGGTCATCTCTGTCGCGCGGATGCCCGTGCTTTCCTCTATGAACTGGCGCACAGCGTCGGTGAGGCGTGTGTGGTATTCCTTCATGCGGCCGCTCTGCCAGAGCCGCTCCTGCCGCAGCGCCTCCAGCGTCTGCAGGGCGCGTTCCTCGGGAGTGCGCGTGTCTGCGGGCTCGCTCTTGGTCAGCGCCTGCTGCACCTCCTTGCGGTGCGTCAGCAGCCACCACAGGCCGAAAGCCAGCGCCGCCATGCCCAGGCCCAGCAGCACCCAGCGGAACACCTCCCAGAAAGTGTACGGCACGCGCTCTATCGGCGCTATGTCGCGCAGCTCGGCGGTGGCGCTGTCTATCTCCACGTCGTTGACCACCAGCAGCAGCGAATCGTCGTCGCCGAGGCGTATGTAGTGTTCGCCTGGCTCGAAGCTTGTGATGACGGTGGTCTGCGTGCGCGCCGTGCTGTCGAACGCCTGCCGCAGAGCCACTACGCCGTTCTGGCTCAGCATGTCCGCCGACGGGTAGTTCAGGGCGTTGCGTATGGTGAGCGTCGTCTGGTCGCCGAGGGCTATTGTGTCGGCCTCCAAGGTCGCCACAGCCTGGCCGTGAGCCACGCCTGCCAGGCTCATAAGCCCCATTACTATTATTGCTATTGTCTTCTTCATTAACTTCTTCTGCTTAAGAGTGTGCGCAACGGCTTCACGAAGTCCTCGCCCGTGTACAGCGTGGCCATGTCTATGCCGTAGCGGCGCATGCTGCGCTCCGTCTGCTCGGCCTGCTGTCTGGCGCGGGCGTCGACCACGCGGCGCACCGCCGCGCTGCCGGTGTCCACCCACAGCGTCTCCGTGCTCTCAGGGTCGTAGAACTTCACGAGCCCGAGGTTCTCCAGGTGCTCCTCGCGGCGGTCTACGAGGCGCAGCGCCACGAGGTCGTGTTTGCCGGCGGCTATCTTCAGCGCGTCGTCGTAGCCGCGGTCGAAGAAGTCGCTCAGCAGGAACGCCGTGCAGCGCCGCTTGATGATGTTGTTGAAGTAAGCCAGAGCCTGCGCTATGTCGGTGCCGTTGCTCTCGGGGCGGAACGTGATGAGCTCGCGTATGATGCGCAGTATGTGCTGCCGGCCCTTCTTAGGCGGTATGAACTTCTCTATGCGGTCGCTGAAGAGTATCACGCCCACCTTGTCGTTGTTGGCTATAGCGCTGAAAGCCAGCGTGGCGGCTACCTCTGCGGCCAGCTCTTCCTTGAACTGGCTCTGGGTGCCGAAGCGCCCCGAACCGCTCACGTCCACCAGCAGCATCACCGTCAGCTCGCGCTCCTCCTCGAAAATCTTCACGTAGGGGTGCGCCAGGCGTGCGGTGACGTTCCAGTCTATGTTGCGCACGTCGTCGCCGTACTGGTACTCGCGCACCTCGCTGAACGCCATGCCGCGCCCCTTGAAGGCCGAGTGGTATTCGCCGCTGAACATCTGCTGGCTCAGCCCCCTCGCCTTGATCTCTATCTTGCGTACTTTCTTGATTATGGATTCGTCCATAACTACTGACTACTAACTCTTAACTCATAACTGAATCAAGGCACGTCGACCCTGTTCAGCACCTCGCTCACCACCTCTTCGCTGGTGACGTTCTCGGCCTCGGCCTCGTAGGTCAGGCCCACACGGTGGCGCAGCACATCCATGGCCACGGCGCGCACGTCCTCGGGTATCACATAGCCGCGGCGCTTCATGAAAGCGTAGGCCTTGGCTGCCGACGCCAGGCTGATGCTGCCGCGCGGCGACGCGCCGTAGCTTATCAGCGGCTGCATCTTGTCGAGGCCGTACTGCCCGGGGTAGCGCGTGGCGAACACTATGTCGGTGATGTAGTTCTCTATCTTCTCGTCCATATACACCTCGCGCACCACCTCGCGGGCCTTCAGTATGTCGGCCGGCTTCAGTATCGCCGACCCGCCGGCGGCCGGCGTCCGGCCGCTCTCGTTCACCTGCTGGTGCAGTATCTGGCGCTCCTCGGCCTTCTTCGGGTAGCCGATAACCACCTTCAGCATGAAGCGGTCCACCTGGGCCTCGGGCAGCGGGTAGGTGCCCTCCTGCTCTATGGGGTTCTGCGTGGCCATCACCAGGAACGGCTCCTCAAGCGGATACGTCTCCTCGCCGATGGTCACCTGGCGCTCCTGCATGGCCTCCAGCAGGGCGCTCTGCACCTTGGCAGGGGCGCGGTTGATCTCGTCGGCCAGTATGAAGTGGCTGAATATCGGGCCCTTCTTCACCTGGAAGCTCTCGCTCTTCTGGCTGTAGATGAGGGTGCCTATAAGGTCGGCAGGCAGCAGGTCGGGAGTGAACTGGATGCGGCTGAACTTGGCGTCGATGGCCTTGGCCAACGTCGTGATGGCCAGCGTCTTGGCTAAGCCCGGCACGCCCTCGAGCAGCACGTGCCCATTGCTCAGCAGCCCTATCAGCAGCCCCTCCACCATGTGCTTCTGGCCCACAATCTGCTTGCCGAGCTCCATCTCCAATGCGCCCACGAAAGCGCTCTCGCGCTCGATGCGTTCGTTAAGTTCTTGAATGTTTACAGATTCCATATCGTGTTTCTTTTATAGTTTCTCTCCTTTTGTCCTTTCTCAGACTTCCTTTTAACTCCGCTTTTTATTTTTTATTGTATTTTTAACATTCTTTTTGATATTCTCCCGCCATACCCCCTCTTCGCACCCTCTACGGACCCGGTACGGCCGTTCTTCAGTAGTTCTTCAGTAGTTCTTCAGTGCCGCACTGAAGAACTACTGAAGAACGGCCGAAGGGACTCCGAAGGGGCTCCGTAGGGGGACGGTGGCTGAAGGGGGCGGTTGGCGGTGCGGCGGCGCCTCGTGGCGGGACGGGGCGGGTGGGGGAGGGCAGTGGGACGGCGGCCGGAAATGTAGAAAAAATGCAAAAAAAAGAGAATAGGTTGTTATATATAAAAAAAAATGTGTATCTTTGTGCATTGAAACTTTTGACATAAAGTAGAATAATTAACTAATTAATAATATCTTATGAAAAGGAACAAAGTACTTCTCGGCTTGTTTGCAGGCGTTTTGGCTTTGATGGGGGGCACTGCGCGTGCCCAGCAGGACACCAATTTCGTTGAGATTGGCCCCATCAACGTCGGCGGACATGTCACCAGTCTTCTCGCCGACCGTCAGGACGGCACAACCATCTATGCCGGTTCCGCTACCGGCGGTCTCTTCGTCAGGTCGGACAACCAGGCGACGCTTGAGAGCCTCTACACCTATCGCGGCATGAGCACCACGTTCGCCAACAACCATGAAATCTGGCACTGGGTGCCTTGGCGTGTCGACGGCAAGGATGTGGCCATGCCGATAAGCTGCCTGACGCAGTGCAGCGACAACACCATCTTCATCGGCACCGGCAGCGACGAGTTCAGCGTGGGCAGCACCTACTCCCCCATGTCGTCCATGGGCAGCGGCATCTTCTGCTACAACCCGGCAACAAGTCAGTTCAGTGTCATCCGCGGCACCGTGCCCGCCAGTATTAATGACGACTTCGCCTCGGTGCGCAAAATCGACCTGATCGAAGGCAACGACGGCATTTATCTGTTCGCCGTCACCAAGGGCGGTCTTTACCGCATCCATAAAGCCAACAACCAGAGCTGGTCAGACATCGAGGTGACTGTCGACGACCGCGTCGTGGACTGCGCCGATCTCGGTGGCTCCATCGACCAGTTCGTCCTCGTCCGCTCGCTCAAGATGGCCCTCTTCAGCGTCGGCAACCAGCTGTACAAGATCGGCAACCTGAAGGCTTACAACATGAGAGCCGACAATGTGTCGAGCACCAACAACGCTTTCTCGACGCCCAACACGGCCCTGAAAATCGCTGTTGCCCCCTCTGATCCCACTTACATCTACGTCATGACTATCAACAGCATCGGCATGATGGATGTCGTCTACCTCACCCGCGACCTGCAGACCTGGCAGCCCATCACCACCAGCACGGTGCGTGTGTACTCCATGTCGGCAATCAACGACAAGGCCGTTGTCAGCGGCGACGGTCGCCACTGCGGCACTATCTTTATTGACGAGAACGACCCCACACACGTCTATGTCGGCGGTTCGTCGATATGGAGCGGCCGCAGTTATGTTCCCGGTTCATATTTCCAGTGGACCAAGGTGTCCTACTGCGAGCAGGAGCTCAACTACGGCAACTACATGGCCAGCGTGTTCAGCAACATGTCGTTCGTCCACTCCGGCATTCATCAGATCATCTGCGCCCCGCGTATGGTCAACGGCGTTTACACGAATGTGTACTACATCGCCACCGATGGCGGCGTCTACGTCTCCTATTACAACATGAACTATTTTAACGAGCTCAACCGCGGCCTCAACGCCATGCAGACCAACAGCGTGGCCGTGGCCCCCGATGCCACTGTCATCAGCGGTGCCCACAACGGCGCCTGCCCCCTCATCGAAGCCCGTGCTTCCTACAACGGCGGTCAGCCCGATATGGAATGGTATGACGACGGCAGCCATGGCAACATGAACCACGACGCCATTGTCACCTGGAAGGACAACGGCGGCATGGTGGCTGCCTCCATGTTCCAGCGCTACAGGCCCACTCCTTCGCGCACCATCTTTGTCTCTTCCAACGACAACCAGTTCGGCCGCGCCTATGCCGACTATATGGACTACACCCAGACGCAGACCTGGACCGAGGGATGGCGCTTCATGAGCAGCTCCATGGTCAACGGACAGGAGGTGTCGTTCATGTCTCTCTGGGAGACCGACCACGACACTTACTTCAACGATTCAATCACTGTAAGGATCGACACCCTCGGCTATGTCCGCCGCGATACCAACAGCGACGGTATTCTTGACACTATGTGGATGAACAGAGCAGACTTCCAGATTCTGGCCGGCGACAGCATGACCGTCATGAGCCGTGCCCAGGGCTATTATCCTTTTGAATATGGTTTTGAATTCGACACCACCGCCGGTACTGTGACCAATGTGGTATCTTCGTCTGACACTCTTGAGGTTGTCTCCCCGACCGTTATAAAGGTGAAGAACCCCATGCAGTCGCGTATGCTTGTGATTGGCACTGACGCTGCCCGTAAGACCTGCTGGACGGTGTGGATGTCGTGGCGCGCCACCGACTTCTCCAAGGTGTGGATGTCTGAACTGCCCGACAACGACACATGGGAAGGTCAGCAGTTGTGGACAGGTATCTATATTGTGAACAATGCCATCGCGGAGAGCAAGTACAATATCCCCCGCGCCGCCGTCATGAGCGCCGATGGCCGCATGGCTTACATCGCCGTGAACGACACCGCCGCCAACAAGTCTATGATTGTGCGTATCAAAGGTTTTGACAGTATCGACTATTCGCAGACCTCGTTTGACGTGGCCCGCCAGAGCCAGTGTTACCCGTATTCCAGTGCTTCGGTGTCGCGTCTGACCGCTGATACCTTGTATCTCGATGCCGACAGCAACTATTGGATTGACCGTCCGATAAGCTCTCTGCTCGTTGACACGACCGAAGGTGCAGAGCGTATTATCATTACTTTCGAGGGTTACAACGATGAGTATGCCAACGTGGCCGAGGTGAGCAACCCGCAGGGCGCCTGGACCATCAGCCAGCGCCCCATCAGCGGCCAGAGCTCGCTGCCCGCCTACTGCGCCATGGTGGAAGCCTCCACGGGCAACCTCTATGTGGGTACCGCCAACGGCGTGTGGATTGACAATAACGGCTGGAGCCAGTACGACCACCTGCGCGGCCTGCCTGTCACCAGCATGGTGCAGCAGAAAGCCGCCCTCAAGGCCCGCTACCACATCAGCCATAACGGCATAACCCCCGAATACTACACCTTCCCGAAGACCAAGTGGCCGGGCGCCATCTACTTCGGCACCTACGGCCGCGGTATCTTCATGGACATGACCTATGTGACCGACCGCTCGAACTCCATCTTTGACACTTCCTACTACCACTATGGTATACCCACCGTGGAGAGCAACGGCAATACCAGCCTGAGCATCTTCCCCAACCCCGTCATGGGTGACGCCAACCTGACGATCACCACCGACGAGGCCGGCAGCGCCCTGCTGCGCATCTACGACATCAACGGCCGTTGCGTGGCCAACCGCAACCTCGGCCATGTGTCGGAAGGCGAACAGGTATACACCGTCAGCACCGAGGGTATGGCCAAGGGCATGTACCTTGTCAATGTCATCATAGGAGGCCACACATCGGCCACCAAGATGATGGTTCGCTAATCGGGCACGACAAATAAGCACAGGAGAGGTGCCGCCCGACAGAGCAGCACCTCTCCTTTTATAAATAGGTATACTTAAAATATAAACACTATAGATGAATACTAATCTTGTAGAAGAACTGAAATGGCGCGGCATGATCCACGACATCATGCCCGGCACCGAAGAACAGCTGAGGAAGGAGGTTACTACGGCATACGTTGGCATAGACCCCACGGCCGATTCGCTGCATATAGGTCATCTGGTGAGCATCATGCTGCTGAAACACCTGCAGATGGCTGGCCACAAGCCGCTGGCCCTCGTGGGCGGCGCCACGGGCATGATCGGTGACCCGAGCTTCAAGGCGGCAGAGCGCAAGCTGCTCACCGTGGACGAAGTGCAGCACAACGTGCAGTGCATACGTCACCAGCTGGAGCGTTTCCTCGACTTCGACAACCCTGTCAACGGGGCCGAGATATGCAACAACTACGACTGGATGAAGGACTACCTCTTCCTGGACTTCATACGCGATGTGGGCAAGCATATCACCGTCAACTATATGATGACCAAGGACAGCGTGAAGAAGCGTATGGAGACCGGTATATCGTTCACGGAGTTCAGCTACCAGCTGCTGCAGGGCTACGACTTCCTGACGCTCTACCGCACCAAGGGCTGCAAGCTCCAGATGGGCGGCAGCGACCAGTGGGGCAACATCACCACCGGCACCGAGCTGATACGCCGCATGGAAGGCGGCGAGGCCTTCGCTCTGACCTGCCCGCTCATCACCAAGGCCGACGGCACCAAGTTCGGCAAGACGGAGGGCGGCAACGTGTGGCTTGACCCCGAGAAGACCAGCCCCTACAAGTTCTACCAGTTCTGGCTCAACTGCTCGGACGTGGATACGGCTCGCTATATCCGCATCTTCACCCTCTTCAGCCGCGAGGAGATAGAGGCGCTGGAGAAGCAGCACGCCGAGGCCCCTGAGCAGCGCATATTGCAGAAAGCCCTGGCCAAGGACATCACTGTGCGCGTGCACGGCGAAAAGGCATACAACACGGCCATCGCCGCCAGCGAACTGCTTTTCGGCAAAGCCACGACGGCGCAGCTGAACAGCCTCGACCGTGAGACGCTGATGAGTGTTTTCGACGGTGTGCCGCAGTACACGGTGAGCCGCGCCACCATCGAAGCCGGTGCCCCGCTGGTAGACCTCGCCGCAGAGGTGGGCATGTTCGCCAGCAAGGGCGAGATACGCCGCGAGCTGAAGCAGAACTCCATATCTGTCAACAAACAGAAGGTGGGGGAGGGGTGCACACTCTCGGCATCGGACATTCTCGCCAGTGGCTGCATCCTCGTGCAGAAAGGCAAGAAGAACTACTATATTCTCAACGTGGAATAAAAATTATTACGCCGATTGAGAATTTATTTGTATCTTTGCATTTCAATTGCGAGTATAATCAAATAAACAAAACAATATGACACAAACAGGTATTAAGACACTGCGAGACAGCGCTGCAATGCGTTGGACCGCACTGCTGCTGCTGGCTCTGGCCATGTTCTGCAGCTACGTATTTATGGACATTCTGTCGCCCATCAAGGACCTGATGCAGGACACCCGCGGTTGGGACAGCGCTTCGTTCGGCCGCATGCAGGGCGCCGAGGTGTTCCTCAACGTCTACGTGTTCTTCCTCATCTTCGCGGGTATCATCCTCGACAAGATGGGGGTGCGCTTCACTGCTGTGCTTTCGGGTGCTGTGATGCTCTTCGGCGGATTGATCAAGTTCTACGCCGTCAGCGACGCCTTTATCGGCACCAGCCTCGAGGCTTGGTTTACCAACAACTTGAACTGGAACGGTGAGCTGCCCGTCATCGGTGCCATACTGCCGTTTGCCGCCGGTATGCCCGCTTCGGCCAAGCTGGCCGCTCTGGGCTTCATGTTCTTCGGGTGCGGCTGCGAGATGGCTGGCATCACGGTGAGCCGCGGTATCGTCAAGTGGTTCAAGGGCCGCGAGACGGCTCTGGCTATGGGCTCTGAGATGGCTTTGGCCCGTCTCGGTGTCGCCACCTGCATGATCTTCAGCCCTTACTTCGCCAAGCTCGGCGGCGAGATACACGTTGACAACGCTGTGAAGTTCGGCGTGGTGCTGCTCTGCATCGCCCTCATCATGTTCATCACCTACTTCTTCATGGACAAGAAACTCGACAGCCAGACCGGCGAGGCCGAGGAGAAAGACGATCCCTTCAAGATCAGCGACCTGGGCAAGATCTTCACTAGCCTGGGCTTCTGGCTTGTGGCTCTGCTCTGCGTGCTCTACTACAGCGCCATCTTCCCCTTCCAGAAATATGCTGTCAACATGCTGCAGTGCAACCTGACGCTCAACCCCGCGCAGGAGGGCACCTTCTGGGCCAGCGGTTCGGTGACCATTGTGCAGTACATCATCATGCTTGTCGTGGCCGTATGTGCCTTCGCCAGCAACTTCTCGAAGAACAAAGGCATGAAATACGGTCTGATGGGTCTTGCCATCGTCGCCCTCGTGGTATACTGCTATATGGGCTACATGCGTGGTACCGCAGAGACTATCTTCGCTGTGTTCCCGCTGCTGGCTGTGGCCATCACCCCCATCCTCGGCAACTATGTTGACCATAAGGGCAAGGCGGCCTCGATGCTGATGCTTGGCTCTATTCTGCTCGTTATATGCCACCTGACCTTCGCTTTTGTGCTGCCTGCCTTCAAAGGCAACGCTGTAGGTGGTACCATAGTGGCTTATGTCACCATCCTCGTGCTCGGCGCCTCCTTCTCGCTGGTGCCTGCCGCTCTGTGGCCCTCGGTGCCCAAGCTGGTTGACGAGAAGATTATCGGTTCTGCCTATGCCGCTATCTTCTGGATCCAGAACATCGGCCTTGGTCTGTTCCCCGCCCTCATCGGCATGGTGTTGAACAACACCAACCCCGAAGGCACCGCCGCCCACGAACTCAACTACACATGGGCGCTGGTCATGCTGGCCGCCCTTGGTATTGCAGCCCTCCTTATCTCTGTCTATCTTAAGGCCGTCGACAAAAAGAAGGGTTATGGCTTGGAACAGCCTAATATCAAAGCCGAATAATAATCATGAAAGGCAGTACTATGAAAAAGGGTGTTTCTGTAGTTGTGATTGCTGTTATGGCACTGATTCTCTGTGCCTGCAGCAAGGCCGACAAGCAGGTGGTTGATTTTGCCATGTTGCCTCAGTCGGCGCAGACTTTCGTCAAGACACACTTCGCCGATAAGCAGGTCGCTATTGTGTACTACGACAATGATATCTTTGACAAGGACTATGAATTATATTTCAACGACGGTGCAAGGATTGATTTTGAGTCTAATGGCGAGTGGAAAGAGCTTGAGGACAAGGTTAACGGTTTGCCCATGACAGCACTGCCTGCTGGTATCAGCCAGTATGTAGCCGAACGTCACCCCGGCATGCCTGTTGTTAGTATAGAACGTAAACGGCATGGTTTTACGGTTGAGCTATCGTCCGAGATTGAGATGAAGTTCGACAAGGGAGGACAGTTCCTTCGCTACGATGATTAATGAAACAGGGGCCGCGAAGAACGCGGCCCCTTGTTTTATCTTATGTCTTCCATGGCTCGCTGCACAAAGCGGTTTAATGGGACACTTGCTTGCCACACTTTAAGCACTTCGTTGAAGAGTTTGTCGCTGCCGATAAACTTGTCTGGCATAGTGTAGCTGGTGGTGTAGTCTTTGTATTTTAGCAGGTCGGCATGTTCCCAGTCGGCGGGATATCCCTTGGGGACGCGTTGCAGTTTCTTCAGGGTGAAGAACTCGTTGCCGAAATAGCGCTTGTAGTTCTTCTCGTTCATGATGGCGAGGAATTCGTCGGTGCAGTAGAATATCTCCTGACGGATGGCGTTGAGTGCTTCTGGAGTGGGCATGAAGATGCCGCCGCCGAGGTTGCAGGTGCCGATAAGGCCGTAAGCTCCCTCGGCGCCGATCTGGAAATAGTAGCCCGGCACGCCGCTGTTCTTCGGGCCCCAGCTGCTGAGGAAGCAGGCGATGTGGGTCTTATATGGCGTCTTGTCGGCCGAGAAGCGCGTGTCGCGGTAGATGCGATATACCGAGTTCTTGGCGGTTAAACCCACGAGGGTGTCGTCGTACTTCACCATCTCGTCTATTAAGGCTTGAGTAAAAACCTCGAAGTCGGCTTTGATGGCCAGCCAGCGGTCCTTGTGGTCGTTGAACCACGGGCGGTTGTTGTTTACGGTCAGTTCCTGTAGGAAGGGCAGGGTGTCGGGGTGCAATGTTGGTATCATTTATTCACATATTTCAATTAATGTCATAATGAGTGTAGTATTGTCGAATGAAAACTCCATATTGGTGAAGCCTTCTGTAGGAGTGAAGCAGTAGGTGGCCTTCCAGCGTCCCGACTGGCTTCGTGCGGTGATTATGGTTGTGTCGCCGTGACATTCAATGTGCATCCTGTACCGCAGGATTGCAAAACGGTCGAGAAAATCGATATGTCCAATAAACCAGCGGCTGTAACTACGTTTGCATTTGATTGGCAATGCAACCTCGGGGAAGGGAAAGTACTCCAGTATGGCGAAGTAACCGCTACGTGGAGGATGAAGCCAGACAGTCTTTTCGTTCTCTATATATCCCGTGGTTTCCATAACGCCGTCCAAAGGCCATCGGTTGTAGCGGAGCACACGTTGACTGTTGTCGAATTCCCATACGCTGTCAATGGCTTGCAGGCTGATAAAACTACGGGTAGTATCGTTACCGTTGACATATACCACCCCATAGACGAATTCACGACCGGGCGTGTAGATACCCTGTGCTGAGGCACTGTGGCAACATAACAGCAGCGTTATTATTGCCAACATGTGCGGCAAGGTATCGTGGTGTAGTTTCATAGTGAACGCAGCCATTTGATCTCATCGGCCCAGCGCATGGGGTCGGGGGTCTCAAGGATGATGGGCATGTCGTCAAAGCGGGAGTCGTGCATCAGGCGGGCGAAGAACTCCTTGCCCATGGCACCCTCGCCCAGCACCTCGTGGCGGTCCACGTGGCTGCCGGCGCCCTTCTTGCTGTCGTTGAGGTGCACGGCGCGCAGGTACTTGAAGCCCACTACGCGCTCGAACTCGTCCATGGTGAACTGGTAACCCATCTCGGTGCTCAGGTCGTAGCCGGCAGCCAGCGTGTGGCATGTGTCGATGCAGACGCCCACTCTGGTTTTGTCGTCCACGCCCTCGATGATACGGGCTATGTGTTCGAACTTCCAGCCTAGGTTGGTGCCCTGCCCGGCAGTGTTCTCTATCACCGCCGTCACACCCTCGGTCTTGCTCAGGGCCAGATTGATCTCGCGGGCTATCTGGTCCAGGCATTCCTCTTCACTTATCTTGTTGAGATGGCTGCCGGGGTGAAAGTTGAGCATGGTCAGCCCAAGCTGCTGGGCTCTGTGCATCTCGTCGAAGAAAGCCGCACGGCTCTTGCTGAGTGTCTCTTCGTCTGGTGAGCCGAGATTGATGAGGTAGCTGTCGTGCGGCAGCACCATCTCGGGCCGGAAACCGCGGTCCACGAGCAGCGCCTTGAAGCCGTCGATCTCAAGTTGCGGCAGCGGCTTGCTGACCCAGCTGCGCTGGTTGCGTGTAAACAGGGCAAATGCGTTGGCCCCGATGGCCTCGGCGTTGAGGATGGCGTTGCCAACGCCACCGGATGCGCTAACATGTGCGCCGATGTATTTTGTCATAATGTCAGTGTATTGTCGTTTGTGTAATCGTTGACGATATCAAGCAGTTCTGCCCCGTAGCGTTGCACGGTTTTCTCACCGACGCCGAGTTGTCGCTTCAGCTCGGCGACGGTGTGAGGCATGTTTGTGGCTATAGCCTGCAGGGCTTTTTGTTGCAGGATTACGTAGGCTGGTACATTCTGTTCCGCAGCCTTTAGTGACCGCCAGTTGCGCAGGGCGGTGGCCAAGTCGGTGTTCATGCTGTCGCCGCCGCTTTGTTTGGCTGTTTTGTCGGCGCGCTCGCGGCTGGTCTTTTTTTCTTTACCGTCATGGTTCATGAGGTAGTCCACCTTGGCGCGCTGCACCGTCTGCACGCTGTAGCCATCCTTGACGACGGCTGTAAGGCACGACAGTTTCAGGCCGAGCGCTTCGGCAAACCTGGCACCGTTGTCTTTGATTCGTTCTGCCGTCACCTTGTTGTCTATGTCTACTTCGAGGAGGGTCGGCAGCAGGGCGGCGACCTCGGCCAGTTTCCCTTGGAAGTATTCCGCCCCTTGTTGTGCGCGGAGTTGCTGTGCGGCGTTGTCTATCCGCATGAGCTGCGCCTTGAATTTCTCGCTCACCGCCTGCAACTCCAGCAATGTGGATATTTTCGTGCTGAAGGCTTGCACCAAGTCTGGGTAGATATTTTTCAGCTTGCTGTAGTGCTCGTACAGCTTGTCGGCAAGGTTCACAAGGTCGTCCATGCCGAAGAGCTCCATGAGCTTCTCCATGCGGTACTGACGCTCGTAGTCGTCGGCTGCCACGCTGGTCTGCTCGAAGCTCGGCTGGGCGCTGACGAAGTGGCTGACGGATGTGTCGTTGAAGGCCACACCGGCTGTCAGGGGCGACGAGAGCGAGAGTCCCTCGAGGGTGCGGCAGCGGCTGAGGGCCACATAGACCTGGCCGAATGCGAAGGCGTCGGCGGCATCGATGACGACGTGGTCGAAGGTGAGGCCTTGCGCCTTGTGGATGGTGACGGCCCAGGCGGCCTGAAGGGGGTACTGGCAGAAGGTGCCCTCCACCTCCTGCGTGATGTCGTTGGTCTTGGCGTCGATGCTGTATTTCATGCTCTCCCACAGCTCGCGGTTCACGGCTATGGTGTCGCCGTCGTCGCTGACGACCTCTATGTAGTCCTTGTCGTCTTCGCGCAGGAAGCCGGTGACCGTGCCAAGCATGCCATTGTAGTAGCGGTGGCCGCCGCTGCTGTCGTTCTTGACAAACATCACCCTTTCGCCCACCTTCACTTCCAGCCGTTGGTCGCAGGGCAGCGCTTTGTCCGGATAGTTGCCTTTGACGATGGCATCGAATGTGCGTTGTTCACCATGCAGGGCTTCCATGTGACGGCGGTTGATGGCGTCGGCCTGCCGGTTGTGGGTGGTGAGGGTGATGGCGCCTTTCTGCGACGTACCCACGCGGGCGTTCAATGCGGCGAGGGTGGCGGAGTCGATGTTGTTGTCGCGCACATGGTTCAGCAGGTCGACGAAGGCGGCGTCCTGCTGGCGGTATACTTTCGTCAGCTCGATGGTGACGTAGTTGATCTGCTGCAGCGCCTTGCTGGCGAAGAAATAGGGCGAGGGGTATACGCGCTCCATATAGGGGCGCTCGGCCTCGGTGACTACGGGCGAGAGCTGGTGCACGTCGCCGATGAGCAGCAGCTGCACGCCGCCGAAGGGACGGCTGCTGCGGCGCACGCGGCGCAGCGTCATGTCGATGGCGTCGAGCAAATCGGCACGCACCATCGACACCTCGTCGATGATGAGCAGCTCAAGCGTGCGTATGATGTTCTGCTTGTTTTTGCTGAGGGCCTTGTAGCGCTCCGGCATCTGGTATTCGGTGACCAGCTCCTTGACGTCGGGCAGGTAGGGGTCGAAGGGCAGTTGGAAGAACGAGTGTATGGTGACGCCGCCGGCATTGATGGCCGCCACACCCGTGGGGGCCACGACAGCGTGCCGCTTTGTGGTGTTGGCAACGATGTCGTGCAGGAACGTCGTCTTGCCGGTGCCGGCCTTGCCGGTCAGGAACACCGACACGCCGGTCTGCTCCACATATCGTCGCGCCAATTCTGTCTGTGGGTTGGTTTCCATAATCGTGTGCAAAGGTACGAACTTTTTGCCACCCGGCAAAATAATATGCCATATCTCGCGTTATATCAACATGGAAGAACCAATTCTCAACGCTCACAACAAGGAAGAATACCCGCCCATGCATACGGCGGAGCACATACTGAACCAGACGATGGTGCGCATGTTCGGCTGCCCGCGCTCGCGCAACGCCCACATCGAGCGCAAGAAGAGCAAGTGCGACTACCAGCTCGCCGCCTGCCCCACGGAGGAGCAGGTGCAGGAGCTCGAGCGCCGCGTCAACGAGGTCATCGCGCAACATCTGCCCGTCAGCTACGAGTTTGTGAAGAGGGGAGAGGTGCCGCCCGAGGTGGACCTCGGCAAACTGCCCGACGACGCCAGCGAGACCCTGCGCCTCGTCCGCATCGGCGACTACGACCTCTGCGCCTGCGTCGGCACCCACGTCCAGAACACCTCAGAGATAGGCACTTTCAAGATTATCAGCCACGACTACAACGAAGAAGCGCACACGTGGCGCATGCGCTTCAAATTGGTGGAATAAGACCGAGTGAAGTTCGGGCATCGTGAACAAGTGCCACACATTATCCACTACCCATTTACTTCAATATCTGTTTCGTGTGTTCTTTGGTGTTCACTTTGCCGATGGCGTCGACGATGGTGCCCTGCTCGTCGATGACGTAGGTGGTGCGGAGGGTGCCCATCGTGACCTTGCCGTAGTTCTTCTTCTCGCCCCAGGCCTCGTAGGATTCCAATATCTTGTGTTCGGGGTCGGAGATGAGGTGGAAGGGCAGCTCGTATTTGGCTATGAAGCGCTGATGGCTGGCGGCGCTGTCGCGGCTGACGCCGAGCACCTCGTAGCCCTGGGCCAGGAAGCGGTGGTAGTTGTCTCGCAGGTCGCAGGCCTCGGCGGTGCAGCCCGGCGTGCTGTCCTTGGGGTAGAAGTAGAGCACCAGCTTCTTGCCGGCATAATCGGTCAGTTTGACGGTATTCCCGTTCTCGTCGGCGCCCTCAAACATCGGCGCCTTGGTTCCAATCTGTAGCATGTTCTTCTTTCTTTTCAATCAGTTTTATTTCAATCAGAACCAAAAGAACTAAAAGAAACGTATCTGATTGTTCTGATTGTTCTGATTGCGATTATTATTTTCAATCAGAATGAAAAGAATGGGAAAGAAATTCTGATTGTTCTTTTTATTCTGATTGCGATTAAACAACTGCAAAAGTACGAACTTTTTCCGACATGGGCGAAAAAGATTTCTGTATGTGAATTATTTTGTGTATTTTTGCACCGTGAAAACAATCGGAATATGGAATCATTGACATACACAGACAGCACAACCACGGCACGTTCCTCACGCTTGCGTCAGGCCAGAAAAGCCGTTGACTCCCAGCCATCCGCAGGGAAGACCCCCGAAAGCGAGCTGATGACGGTGGAAGAGTATTTTGACGAGGTTTGGCAACGCTACCTTGAGAAATATGAAAAGCTACAGGCTTAGAATTTCCCGCAGGGCGAGGCTCGACATCGAGGACTTGACCGACTTTCTGCTCACGGTGATGAGTATCGAGGGCGCACGTAGGTATCTCGATATGATGATTGCCGAAGTGCAGTCGCTTTCTGTGTATGCCGACCTGTACCGGCCGAGCACGATGGCCGACATACGGCAATACCACCCCAAGGCCCGCCGCATGGTGAGCCATAACCGCCGCTGGTGTTTCATATTCCACATCGAGGATGATATGGTCATTGTCGACCGTATCCGCCCGTCCAAGATGATAGCCCGATGAATGCCAATGTTTGTAACTCGCTGATTTTTACCCCCCCCCCAACGAATTGCACAAGTGATCGTCGGGAGGATTTCCTCTTTGTTTTTAATTCAATTGCCTCTCTCTGCCGCAAACTTGCGGCGGGGCGGGATGGTTTTTGTAATTTCAAATCTTTAATCTTATATCAATTATGAAAAAAGTATTATTGCTCGGCGCGATGGTGTGCGCCCTCGGAATGATGACCGCCTGCAAGAGCGGCACGGCGGAAGAAGCCGTTGTCGAACCTCCGTTTGAGGACACCATCCCCATCATCTTCGAGACGGACGCGATGTACCAATACCATGACGGCCTCTACTGTAGCTTGGAGGTGAACGGAGTAGCGATAGATACCGTCTTTATTGACAATGGATACTATCACTCTGCCGTTTCCCCCGATTTGGCCGAAAGTCTGAATCTGTCGTACACGGTTCTAAAAGTTGATACAACAACATTGTACCGAACATATTCGAAGAAAATGATTTCAATAGTATTTAAGACATGCACAGCAGACAGCCTTTATTATACGATGGGACACACTGTAACTCGACTGGATACAATATTTATTACTAACAGGCACGAACTATTCGAACCTAACTGCAAGGCCGTCATTGGCCGCAACGTCTTTGAACAATATGTCGTGGAGATTGACTATCGGAACAAATATATGGTGCTGAGCAACCACCTTCCGGAGACGATAGGGCAGTATATGGCAATTCCCATGGAATACACCAATGCGCAATACAATCCACGGTTCAGGTGTATCAAAGTGGACGGGTTCAAGTTGAAGGACGGAAGCCCCGCTTCGGCACGTGCGTTCCTGGATTTGGGGAACGCTGCCGGCACGGCCTTCGATACTGCATTTCTGGAACGGGTTGACCAGCATTTCAGCCAGATAGACACCGCCTCGCTTGCGTGGCTCATCCTGTCCCAAATCGGCTCTGCCGTCGACAGCGTGGATTTCCCGATTGGCTACATGGATGACAGCCGCCGCACCGTGGCGAAGTTGCCGGGAACCAGGATGGACTTTGCAGGTTTGGATTGCGACATTCTGCTCGGCAACAACTTCTTCAGCCACTTCAAAATCATCTTCGACTACAAGAACAATATGTTCTACCTGAAGAGGAACGAATAATTATTCATCAATATTATACAATCATTATGAACATCCCAATTCAAATTGACACCGTCAACCTCGCACGGACGACCAATCGGTTTTAAAAACGGCCGAAAAGAGTGTCGCAAGGGCCAAATGGTTTTGAAAGGCGGTGAAAAGAGTGTCGCAAGTCTGTTTTGAAATCAAAAGGCGGTGAAAAAAGTGTCGCAAGGACCAAATGATTTTGAAAACGGGTAAAAAGAGTGTCGTGAGGGCCAAATGAAAATAAAAACGGGTGAAAAGAGTGTTTTCGGGGCCTTTCAAATTTGAAACACGGTGAAAAGAGATTTTTCAAACCAAAAAAATATTGAATTATGGATGCAATAACGAGCGAGGCCCCGCCATTCGGCGGGGCCTCGCTGTGTGTAGGCTATAACCTGCGTAGCTTTATTGCTCTCCGCGAGCACGCGGTTAGTACATTCCGCCCATGCCGCCCATGCCGGGGTTGGCGGGGGCTGCGGGTTCGGGTTCCTTGATGTCGCAGAGGACGCACTCGGTGGTGAGGAGCATGCCGGCGATAGAGGCGGCGTTCTCCAGGGCCACGCGGGTCACCTTGGCGGGGTCGATGACGCCGCTCTGGAAGAGGTTCTCGTACTTCTCGGCGCGGGCGTTGTAGCCGTAGTCGCCCTTGCCGTTCTTCACCTCGTTGACGACGACGCTGCCTTCGAGGCCGGCGTTCTCGACAATCATGCGCAGAGGCTCTTCGACGGCGCGGCGGATGATCTCGATGCCGAGCTTCTCGTCCTCGTTCTCGGGCTTGACGCCTTCGAGCTTCTGGGCGGCGCGGATGAGGGCGGTGCCGCCACCGGGGATGATACCCTCTTCGACGGCTGCGCGGGTGGCGTGCAGGGCGTCGTCGAAGCGGTCTTTCTTCTCCTTCATCTCGACCTCCGAGGCGGCGCCGACGTAGATGACGGCCACGCCGCCGGCCAGCTTGGCGAGGCGCTCCTGGAGCTTCTCGCGGTCGTAGTCGCTGGTGGTCTTCTCGATCTGGGCTTTGATCTGAATCACGCGGGCCTTGATGGCATCGCTATTGCCCTTGCCGCTGACGATGGTGGTGTTGTCCTTGTCGATGCTTATTTTCTCGCTCTGGCCGAGCATGCTGAGGTCGGCGTCCTCGAGCTTGTAGCCCTTCTCTTCGCTGATGACAGTGCCACCGGTGAGGATGGCGATGTCTTCGAGCATCTCCTTGCGGCGGTCGCCGAAGCCGGGGGCCTTGACGGCGGCAATCTTAAGGCTGCCGCGCAGGCGGTTGACCACGAGGGTGGCCAGGGCTTCGCTCTCGACATCCTCAGCAATGATGAGGAGCGGACGGCCGGTGTTGACGACCTTCTCGAGCACGGGCAGCAGGTCCTTCATGGTGCTGATCTTCTTGTCGTAGATGAGGATATAGGGGTTGTCGTAGGAGCACTCCATCTTCTCGGTGTCGGTGACGAAGTAGGGGCTGATGTAGCCGCGGTCGAACTGCATACCCTCGACGACCTTGACGGTGGTGTCGATACCCTTGGCGTTCTCGATGGTGATGACACCGTCCTTGGTCACTTTCTCCATGGCCTCGGCGATGATGTCGCCGATGGCGCTGTCGTTGTTGGCGCTGATGGTGGCCACCTGGCGAATCTTCTTGATGTCGCCGCCGACCTCCTGGGCCTGCTCCTTGATGCTCTTCACGATCTCGGCCACGGCCTTGTCGATGCCGCGTTTGAGGTCCATGGGGTTGGCACCGGCGGTGACGTTCTTCAGGCCGGTGTTGACGATGGCCTGTGCCAGCACGGTGGCGGTGGTGGTGCCGTCGCCGGCCTGGTCGTTGGTCTTGGAGGCGACCTCCTTGACCATCTGGGCGCCCATGTTCTGGATGCCGTCCTCAAGCTCGATTTCCTTGGCCACGGTCACGCCGTCCTTGGTCACCTGCGGGGCACCGAACTTCTTGTCGATAACCACATTGCGGCCTTTGGGGCCGAGGGTCACCTTTACTGCATTTGCCAACTGGTCGACGCCTTTGCGAAGCTGCTCGCGAGCGTCATTATTGAAAACTATCTGTTTTGCCATAATCTTGTCTGTTTTTTCGGTTAATCTTTACTTTTTATTTTTCCTGCTCGCTTCGCTCGCGAAATCTTGTAAATCTTGTAGATTATTTCCGCCTGTGGCGGTAAGGGCTCCCAATTCGCGTAGCGCTTAATTTATAAGATTTACTAGATTTCTGCCGCGTAGCGGCTAGGAGGTTTAGATGATAGCGTAGATGTCGCTCTCTTTCATAATCATCAGCTTCTCGCCGTCGATCTCGATCTCGGTGCCGCTGTACTTGCCGTAGAGGACTTGGTCGCCCACCTTGACGGTCATATCATGGTCTTTGGTGCCCTTACCCACGGCGAGGACTTCGCCGCGCTGCGGTTTCTCCTTGGCGGTGTCGGGGATGATGATGCCGCTGGCGGTCTTCTGTTCAGCCTCGGCGGGACGCACGAGGACTCTGTCTGCTAAAGGTTTGATGTTTGTCATAACTGTTATGTTTTTTTTGTTTTACTTCGTTTGTTCTGTGTGCCGTGCTCCAGCGCGGCGACACCCAATGTTATCAACATCCGTGCCAACCCCCATAAAACTGCCAGCGACTGCCACCGGCTGACACTTTGTCAGTCCCGGTGGCAGTCGCCGGTTTCGGTTATGATGTTGGTCAATCCAGGTACTCGTATGTCCAGGTAATATTGTACGTTCCAAACCAGTTGGTCTCGGCGGTGACGGGGTACCCTCTGTCGTCGTATGTATAGTTGATTCTCAAGTCGGTCCCCGAGCTCTTGCCGTTGGCGGCCCTGAAGTGCGTGATGTTGTGGCGGCTCCAGTGTATTTCCTGCCCTGACATGTAGTTGGAGCCCGGCATCAGTGTCTTCGTGCCGAACGTAATACCGTAAGGATGTGGCGAGTTGTCATATTCGTAGGTGGCAAGCAGTCGGTCCTGCATGTATGTGCGCACCATGTCTCCATTCTCCCATTCGCAGCGTTCTCCATTGGGAATTATTGTGTTGTGGTCAGGAACGGCCACCCATGTCACGATATTGCCGACGCTGTCATACTGGAATGTATATGATTGGTTGCTGGCACTTTGCCATTCCTGCACAAGGCGTCCGTCGAAGTACGTGTAGCTGTGGTATCTCAACAGTGTGCCTGTGCTGTCGTAGTAGCGTATTTCGTTGCATAGGCCGTTGTCATAGTTTAGCACCACAGTGGTGCGTGTCCGTCTGCTGCTGTAAAGGTCTCCCTCTTCAACATCCACCCTTGTCAGCAGGTCGCCGTTCCAGGTGTAGTTGTATATTGCACTATACACCCCTCCGGCCTCCTTCTGATATGTGATGCGGCTCAGACGCCGTCCCGCCGCCTGCTGCGCTGGTGCGGTGGTGCAGTATGCCGTGCCGTGCCATCTGCCAGTCTCGCTGTCGTAGGTCACCGTCACCGTCATCCCCGCGTCCTCCATCCTCGCCATCCAGCGCACCATCTCCTCCCTGTCCGTAGTGCTGAAAGTCGTTGGCTCCTTCGAGTCCTTGCCAGCACTGTTTGCTGGGCTCTCGTTGCGGAATGTCACCGCAAGGCCTTCCTGCGCCAAGTCGCAGAAGCGGTCGAGCAGAGCCTCTTTCTCCTCGTCGTTGGCTATGCGCACCGAGGTGGCTCGCTCGCCAGCGATGTAGGTGATGGTGTACCCTGTCTCGTTGCTTGCCGTCACATCTTCTGCGACAGTTTGCACATCCTCTTTGTTGCATGCCGTCATGGCCAGCGCCACCGTCAGCAAAGCAAATAGTTTAACAATGTTTTTCATATTGTCTATGATATGTGTTTATAACGTGAGAATGATAATTGTATTGTGCCTTGTTGTTTACCTTACTTCCAGTCGTCCTCCGGCATTTACCTTGAAGCCGGGCTCAAGGCGCACGCTTTGAGCTGCGTCCATGACAACCCTAGTGCCGTTGTCTATCACCACATCCCTTGGTCGTGTCATGCCGTCACTTATCCGCCCAGCCCGTATGTTGAACCCGCACTCGTATGCGTCATGCGTATACGTCGTGCTGCTGATGATGCGGTCTGTGTTGCATTGGTATATTCCGCCGTTGCTGCCGTGTGCCAGTGGATATTCCGTAATGTCTGTCAGTGTGCAGGTGCATTGTGGCACGTTGCCGTAGCTATATGTTCCCTGCACGGCCAATGGCATCAGGTTTACAGCGCTCACGGTGTCCACCAGGTCGATATAAGCACCGTCTTCTACGCATATATATGCCAGGTCGGCCACCTCCACATGCCCCGACCCAAGTACCCGAAGTGTGGCACCGCTTTTTACCACCAGTGTGGCTGATGGCTCTATTGTCAGCGAAGCATGGTCACCGACCTCGTACACCGAGCCGTTCTCGAGCACAAGCGTCGACCCGTTTTTAACCTCCACGACGGAGTATGGTTCCTGCTTGAAGAACGCGCCGTTACGGCACGCAAACCTCGTGGGCGTGATGAAATCTTCCAACACCGATGATGTATGGTTCGGGTTGTCTGGGTTCGCGTGTCTGTTTGGCGTGCCGCTCATATCTATGGTCAGCTTTATGTTGGGCTGCACGTCGACGTCGGGCCTGTTGTCGCCCGTGATGTCGCCGAGCACAATAGATGCTGCCGCCCACCGCACATCGCGGTCCACCGCCACATCGTCGAGTCTCACTTTCACTCTCATGGTGTTGCCGACACTTCTTCCAAGCACCTCGAACGATATGCCGTTGAGATAGTAGTCGCCCATCTTTTTGTTGTTCGAGTCGTATTTTGGCATGTTACGTACCGTCGGGTTTGTGGCCATACCAACCTTGTCGCCCTCATGGAACTGCATGCCGGAACCAGTCATCCACCGTGCAGTAGGCTCTTCATCGTCAATCTGGACGGCAAAAACCTTTTCTGAATTTTCAATAGTATTATTTCCGTTATAATCATAACGTATAAATTCATTGACACAATACCCACCCAAAGGATTGCCTTTTCCCTTAAAAAAATGGTATGTTTTGTTGACGTTGTGTCCTTCCCAGTTACAGAGTGGCGCAGGATAGAGTGGCGTATTTATGTACGAAAAATCTATATTGCCATTCTTGGAAAGCCATCGTATTGCATTGTCCTTGCTCATTATTTCTATAGAAGTGTCTTCTTTAACATGTGAATATTCTTCTATATATGCCACTAAACCGAGTTTGTACTCTTCTGTTGCATCTCCGCAGAAGAATCCATTATGTGTGGCGCCATCATATGTTGATACCCCTTGGTGGTTTTCAAGCCATAAGTACTGATGGTTACCGTCTATTGTGGGTAACTTAATCCTTATGGCGTCCCCCGTTGTGATAAAATCTCGCAACGTGAAAATGCCATTTGTTGCGACAAGGTCACTGGCATCGCTTATATCTGTAGGTATATCGCTTGCCATAATCTGAGGAGTCCAGTCGAGTACATATCGTTCCCATCCTAAAGCGCAAGTGTATCCATGTCCAAAATTCATCATTCCCCATCCTGCAGTTGGCAGGTGAAAATACGAACCATATGCTCCATTTCCTCCATTGTAGTGAGGAGCATTATATAGTTCATGTCCTATTTCGTGGGGAAATATCTCAATAGGTTCATACCATCCTGTCATCATTGTAAACCCAGCTGAAGATAAGTAGTATCCATTTCCTATATCAATAATTGTATCAAGCAAACCAGTCTCTGAAAAACCGTTTGCATTAAATGCGTACATATTAGATGGCATTGGCATATTCCAGTTCCAATCAAATCGATAGCAAAATACAACGTAATCCAGAATGCTATCATGCACTATGGCTGTACTACTGTCTTGATAGTATGGCCTGTTCCGTCGATTGTCGTATTTGCACCAATCAAAAGTGGAAGGAATGCGTCTAAGGGCTTTTAAATTAGCGGTTCCCCAGGTGTCTTCTCTGTCCAGGTGGATGACGACCGTATCTGGATAATAGTCAGCCATAAGTCTAAATTTTCCACGTGACATTTGGTAGTAAAAATTAGAGATGTTGTATCTGTCCGCATCTGCAAAAGTATTCTGTGAAAAATCAGAAGTGTCGCTATAGAATATTCGTTTATTTACGTCTGTGTACCAATTTGGGAATTTTGAATTCTTTGGCCAGTCGGAGTGTTCGATTGTGTCAAAAGCATACCCTAAATGTACAAATACAACCAGTATTCGTAAATCTCCTTTTGGCGTAAAAACACCGCCATTACCAATGTATCCCGTATATGTGTTGTTGTAGGCGCGATGTTCGAATGATTTGTTGCCGCAAATTTGGGCAGAGGAAATACTTCCTGAAAGAAGAATGACAAAAAGATATAATAACTTCTTCATACTTTTCTCCTATTTCTTTATTATTTTATACCAACTAAAAATGTCACTATTTGCAATGTTTAAATAATAACACCCAGCGGCTAATGATGTAATATCAATGATTTCTTTTCCTGAATACACTTTTTTTCGTAATATAATATGCCCAAGGCCATCGTACATCGATATTTGTGATTCCTCGGACAATTCTATCTCAAAAAAAGAATGGCATGGATTAGGAAATAGTAGAGGTTTGGTTGTTTCCGCGCTGCCAAATCCCATCGGGTTACATGTGGCACGACATTTCTCTTTGTTGATTGGGCAACCATAATATGTATCGGTTAAATCTTTCTTATAAATATTATTCCCATCGTGATACACACATATCATGATATTGGGATACCCAAATGGAAATTCTGGACCAACGCCTTCAAGTATAAATTCACGTTCTGGGCTATTATATTGTCCCAGTATTATTTTTTTTCTCATAATAGAGTCATACTCAATGGATAGAACCTGAAGTCCATTAAAATAGTCTCCCATCTCAAGTGATAAATCTGCTAACAGTACCTCTTCGTTACCTCTTTTATACCATAGTTTACCTGTCGTAGTGTCTTCTCTTGCTAATATAAGGATATCTTCGTCAACCTCGAATCCAACAATGTCGTTCGTGTCTTGTTCATAAAGTCTGTATTTGCGTACTCGTTTATAATTTAGCCCGTTTATTGTTGTATCGCCATCAATAACAACTCGGTATGAGAATATTCCGCCCGTGATAAGAGGCTCTCCATAATACCACTCTGTATTTTCGCTGCCGAAGAACGAGCGGTAGGCGTGTGTCGCTGTGTCTTGGGTCGGGAGGTCCTGTGCCAAGAGGCATCCCGCCAACAGCAACAGTGCGCCTATAATCATGATAATCTTTTTCATAGCTTTACCCTTTCCTTATTTTGTAAGTATCATCTGCTTGGTGTCCACAATCTGCCCGTCCACCACGAGCGAGTAGACATACATACCTGCTGCCAGCGTGCCGCCGCTCACCGTCACCGTTCCATGGCCGTACTGCTTCAGAGTGTAGTTTTGTAACATCTCTCCGCTCAAGTTGAAAACATACAGGGTCGCAGACTTCGCGCCAGCTGGCACGTAGTACTCTATCACCGTCTCCGCCGAGAACGGGTTGGGGGTGTTCTGGTACAGCTTTGCCCCTTCGTTCTCCTCGATTGGGGCGTTTGCTCCAACGCCGAGTTTTGTTCCCTTGGCTCCTGTGCTTTGAGTCTGTACTCCCAGCACAAGACCGGCGTCCTCAATGGCATCATACAGCTCGTTGATTGCCGATATAAGAACGGGAACAAGCTCAAGGTAATTGATATATCTGTGGCCGTACACATCTGTCTCCACCAATTCGGGAAACTGCAAGGCAAGCTCACTGGCCAGCAGGCCATAGCGTGTTGACGACCTCGTAGTCCGCGATGCCCTCTCCTGCTCCAGCATACGCACCGACAGGGAGTCTTTTTTCGACATGACTTGCTCGCTACCGGTTGCCGTCCGTGTCTGCTCGTCTCCGACGCCGGTGCCTATGTACAACTCCTCGTAGCTGTAGGTCTTTCCGTTAAGTTGCATGAGGCGCGACAATGCATTGGGTATGTCGGTCACATTGCTCTTGTGGTTGTCGTCCGAACTCACCGACATGCGGTCGGCCCGAAGACGGCTGTACACAGCAAAGTTTTTGTCGCTGTTGAGTACATTCCATTCTCCAAGTAAATATTCTGCATCCCATGTGGTGAAGCGTATTCCGTATTTGCCGTGAATCCACAGCTTGTCTGAGTCGTCTTCGCCCCATTCGCCGATAAAGACATTCCATGCGTTGTTGACTTGTGGACCAAAGTCGCCAAAAGCAAGCTTTGAGCCTGCTCGGTATTCTCCATTCTTGCCAAATATCGACATAGATAGCACCCCGTCAATGTCATCGCCGCTGCGGTCAGGCCCCACAATGACTTTTCCGTTGCTTTTAATTTCAAGCTGTGCTGTGGCACATGCTACGCAGATGGTCATCAACATGACCAGTGAAGTAATCCTTTTCATAATCTTGTTTATTTGTTTTGTTATATATTGTTTGTCATCCTGTCCATCTGGTATTCGCGCAGGGCGGCGAACTGTTCTGCGTTCTCCACGCGGTAGAAGGCCACGGTCTTCTCGTCGTGCACGGCCATGGCGCGCCACAGTGGCACCTCGTCGCGCTTCACGCGGCGGGCCGGCTCGTCGATGTCGCCCAGCCAGCTGGTGACGCCCTCCGTGGCGCGGATGTCCATCTCCTCTTTCAGCCGCTGCCATGCCGCACTGTCGTCGGCCACAAGTATGACGACATCCACCGCCACCGTGTCGCACAGCCGGAAGCCCTTGACCTGCGCCACGCTGAGGTCGCTGCACGCAGCATAGCGTTCGTAAAGGGCCGCGGTGTGACGGTCGGCGTCAGGAGTGCCGCATCCGGCAAAGGTCAACACTATGAGCAGTATGTAGAATGCCCGTCTCATAACTCATAATTCATAACTCTTAACTGTCAAGATGTGTCCGGCTACGTCGGCCCAGTGGCTGTCGGCGATGCCGCTGCGGTTGCAGACCACTCCGTCGTATCTTTTGTCCGCCGCCATGCTGTAGTCTATCAGCGGCACCGCCGCCACTGCCAGCACAGCCACCGTGGCCAGCACCGTGCGCTGTGTGCGGCGCCGCTTTGCCCATGTGCCGCGTTCGCCGCGCAGCCGTTGCAGCAGCCCCTGCTGCTCCTCTCGTTCCCAGTTTTTGTCGAATGTTGTCATATCGTTGTGTTTCTGCCGCCCCTCCGGGGCTTGTGGGTTGTCTGTTTCCGTTTCCGGGGGTTCCGCTGCGCTTCACCCCCGGCTAATCGCTGCCGCCCCTTCGGGGCTTGTCTGTAATCAATAACCAATTAATCGCCCGCAACCTATAACTTAAAACTCTTAACTCCTAGCTCTTAACTTCTAACTCCTACCTCTCCCATTCCTTTCTCAGCCTTTCCTTCGCCCTCATCAGTCTCACTCCTATGTTGTTCTTGCTCATGCCCAGCCGCTGTCCTATCTCTTTGTAGTCGTAGCCCTCCAGGTGCAGCGTCACTATCGTGCGGTCGGGCTCGTCGAGCTGTGCTATCATCTCGTGCAGGTCGCGCCGTGGCGTCGTGTCCTCCTCCGGTGTGTCGTAGCCTTCCGGCAGAGGGTAGGAGGGGGGCGTGCCCCTGAGGATGTCTATGCAGGTGCTGCGTGCCACGCGCCACATCCAAGCCGCCTGTTTCGGTGCCACGCTGATCGACAGCAGCTGTTCGCGCCTCTGCCACAGGGCCATGAGCACCTCCTGCAGCAGGTCGTCCTCGTCCAGCCCCCGCCGCCCGTAGCGCCGGCACACCGCGAAGAGCAGTCCGCGGTGCCGCAGCACCATGTGGTTGAATGTCTCTTCATCCCTCACGCCTAATATAACGTAAATCAGGGGGCCAAAATTACAGTCCCTTAAAAAAAACGGCATAAAACACAAGCGGCGCCATCCGCAGGGGTGGCGCCGCTCGTAGGGCTGTACGTGTATGCCGTTTATTCGTTGGTGGCGGCGTTGACGCGGACAAAAGGCAGCGGGAAGACCGTTGTGTCGTTGTTCTCGTCGATGCTCATCAGGTTGACGGTGATGACGTCCGTGCTGTCGGTGTAGGTGAAGGGGATGTTGTAGGTCACGGGGGCGCCGTTCTCGTCCACGTCGTCGGTCAGCAGGTCGCCGGTGTGGGTGCCACCGTTGTAGCTGTAGCCGAAGTTCTTGCCGTTCACCTGCTGCATGGTGTATTCGCCGTTCACCTCAAGCATGTCGAAGGCAACGACTTCCTGCGGGAAGGTGAAGTAGGCGGAGTCCTGGTCGAAGGTGAGGCCGAACTCGACGGTCAGGTCCATGCCGGCGGGAACGGGGCAGTTTGGGTCGGCGAGGGTGGCGAAGTCGAAGGTGTAGGCCCAGTCGGTGCCGCGCAGGTCGGCCGTGGTCTTCACGAGGGGGTAGTTCTCATCGCCCATCTGGGGGATGTTGTCACCGTTCACGATGATGGGCTGTACGTCCTCTTTCTGGCAGGCGGTCATGCCGAGCAGCAGGGCTGCGGCGATCAGGATAGTGCTTTTCTTCATTGTTGTTTGTTTTTTTTGTTTGTTGATGTTTTTGTTTGATGTTTTTCTGTCTATAAGAACGCAGGCCGCGAGCCAAAAACTACAACGGGGTGCTGTTTTTTTTATCTTTTTTCTCCAACACGCTCGAGCACAAGCTGGTGGCAGAGCGCGCCGCCGTCGGCCAGCGCCGTGTAGTGCGAGATGACGAGGGTGGTTGCGGTGAGCCAGTTCACCTCCCAGCAGCCCTCGCCGCCGCCCAGCAGGTCGCAGCACAGCATGCCGTCGGCGTCGAGACTCCACGTGCCTGTCGCCGTGCCGCTTGTCGCCGTGCCGTCGGGGCTCAGGGTGTATGATGCTGCCGCGTAGCCCTCGGCGTCGCCGATGGCCGTTATGCCGTCGGCCTCGAGGGTGTACTGCGCCGCCAATGCCACTTGCCAGGAGCCTGCCATATACGCAGCGTTGGCACGGCTGATGTTCAGCACGCTGTAGGTCTCGCCCCCGGCGGTCTGGCGCTGCTCCACGGTGCCGCAGAAGGTGGCCGTCGTGTCCTCGTCGCCGTAGCCGTCGAGGGGCATGCCGCAGACGAGCGTGTAGTCGTCGTGCACCAGTATGAGCACCGTGCTGTCGGCCAGCACCAGTGCCGGCACCGTGGCGCCGACGATCATGTCGTCCTCCCACGGCATATCCACGCATGTCATGGTGCCGGTGTAGCACTCCGTCAGGTCCTGGCGCATGGCCGTCGTCTCGCGTGCCACGCCGCTCCAGCGGCCCGACTGCTCGTCATAGCTCACGCTCACCGTCAGGCCCTCCTTCTCGCGGGCTTTCATCCAGGCCTTCATCTCCTCGCGGTCGTCGGTGCTGAAGTGCTGGTCCTCCTTGTTGTCGGCCTTCGAGGCCGCGGAGTGCCGCTGCGGGCGTCCGAGGCTGTAGAATGTCACCGTCTGTCCCTCGGCGGCCACCGAGCAGAAGCGCTCCAGCATGGCGTCCCATTCGGCGTCGTCCTTCAGGGTGGTGCGCCCCTCGTCGCCGCCAACGCTGTAGACCACCGTGCGCGTGTTGTCTGCCGTGGCCGTGGCGGCTGTCGCCACGGGGCTCTCCTCGTTCTTGCTGCATGCCGCGAGGGCGAGAGCCGTTGCAGCCACACATGCCATTATATATAATGTTGTCTTCTTCATAGTCTTTATTTGCGTATATTGGTTTCTTGATTGCTTATAATCACTCAAAACTTAAAACTTAAAACTCAAAACTCATAACTCAAAACTCATAACTCAAAACTCATAACTCAAAACTCATAACTCAAAACTCATAACTCATAACTCACCCCTCTCCATCTTCCGCATCTGGTAGTCGAGCAGGGCGTCGTACTGCCGCTCGTCGTCGATGCGGTAGAGGCCCACGGCGCGCTTGGCGTGCGAGGCCACGACGCGCAGCTTGGGCTGCCCGTCCCATTTCGCCCTCGTTGCGGGCTCTTCCGTGTCGCCCAGCCAGCTGGTGACCCCAGTGGTGTCGTCCACGGCCAGAATCTCCTTCAGGTGCTCCCATGCCGCATCGCTCTCGGCCTGCAGCAGCACCACGTCCACGCTCACCGTGTCGCACAGGGCGAAGCCGCACACCTGCGCCACGGCGGTCTCGGGCAGCGCCGAGAAGCGCTTGTAGAGGGCGCTCTCGGCATCTGCCTCGCCGCGATGCGAGCAGCCGACGGCAAGCGCCAGCGGCAGCATCATCAATAGTATCAGTCGTTTCATCTTCATAATCGCTTTAGCTCATCAGCAGCTCGTCGGCCAGGTCCACCCATTGCTGGTCCTGAATGTCGGCGCGGTTGCTGAACACATTGTTGTAGTCTCCTGTCGCCGAGGGCGCCAGCGCCAGCGGTGTGGCCACCGCCATCACCAGGGCCACGCCGGCCGCCATGCTCAGCGTGCGGCGCGTCCTGCGACGCCAGGCGGGATACTCCGCCTCCAGTCTCGCTGCGTGGCTCCGGGCCTCGGCCTTCTCCCACAGCGCCTCAAAGTCTCTGTCGTTCATCATGTCCATTCCTTTCTTATCTTTTCTTTTATTCTTACCAGTCTCACGCTCACGTTCTTCTCCGTCATCCCCAGCTGCTGTCCTATCTCCTCGTAGCTGTAGCCTTCGAGCTGCATCGTCACTATCGTGCGGTCGGGTTCCGGCAGGAGCGCTATGCGCTCGTGCAGCTGGTCCACCAGCGTGTTGTCCTCGGCCGCGCTGTCGAGCCCCTCGGGCAGCGCCTCGGTCTCCTCGGTGCGCCGCAGGGCGTCGATGACGGCGTTGCGGGCTATCCTCCAGGTCAGCGCCGCCTGTTGCACACCGCCCAGCGCCAGCAGCCGCTCGCGGCTGCGCCAGAGGGCTATGACGGCCTCCTGCACAAGGTCGTCCCTCTCCAACCCCCTGTGCCTGAAACGGCTGCAGAGGCTGAAAAGCAGTCCGCGGTATTGGTGGAGCATCGCGTCGAAAGGATCCCCTGGTCTCACATTTATAATAACGTAAAAAAAGCCGTGAAAACTACATCACGGCTATATTTTTTGTGGAAAATACGAATATTTGGTACGTCTTAGAAGGGTATAAACCCTATACCAACCTTCAACGTGAGGATGTTGGACAGTATCGCGTCGGCATAGTGCATGTACTGCTTGTTCTTGCCGCTGAAGTCACGGTCTATGGTTTTGAATAAGCCATAGGTGTAGGCGTAGTCTACCTGCCAGTTGAGCAACAGCCGGTGGAAGAACGTGTAGTTACGGCCTATGCCCAGATGCAGGCCAAATGTGTTGCCGGCATTCGAGCCCGACGTCAACTCGCTGAAGTGCACCAGATGTGCGCCACCGTCGAAGTAGAAGCCGTGCGGCGCAAAGTCGCTGCGTAGATATTTGCGAACCTCAAGGCCGATTGTTAGCATGTTCTTGGAACTCTGCACGTTCCTTGTGACGCTGTGCCACACATAGCTTGAGCCAATAACTTCTTCGTACGATGCATCCACCTGCTGTGTCACATCGTCGTATCCCTTGTGGTAGCGCACTGTGGCGGCAAGTGATACGTTACGGGCCAAAGCTACCTCCAGCGAAGCCCATGGCGTCATGGCGAGATAGTGGCCTGCCTTGAAGGTCTGGTAACCGGCAAAGCCAAGGTTGAAGCCACCGGCAATAGCCACATGGTGTCCACAAAAGCCGGTAGGCTCACCACTCTTCGGCTTCATGGCACGCACATAGGTGTCGTAAATCATGGCGTCAACAAGGTCGCTGTGGTCGGCCACATTGTAGCTGTACGACTCGCGTGCCAGCAGTTTGCCCTCGCGCACGTCCACTATCACCGATGCCATGGCTGTGCGCTCAAGGCCTGTCAGGCTCAGCGGTATCACTATCGGAGCCAGCGGCAGCACCAACGCGTAGCCGATACCCATCTCGGGTTCTGCGCCTTCGATGTTGAGCACCACTGTCATGTTGATGGTGCGCGCATTGTGGCGGTCCATCATCTCTTCCATGTCGGGTTGCATCATGCGGTGCATGGGGTAATATCCCTTCGTGAGCCAGAACTCGTTAATCCATTCGCATGTCGTCAGGAAATCGTTGTACTGGGTGTCGCTCACCATATTGTGCAATCCGCCGTCCGATAAGTCTATGCTTTCACAGCCGAACCGCTCGCCCATCTTCACCAGACGCTTCGTGAGGTCGTCCTCACGGCTGGCACTTTCGGCATATTTCATCTCGTTCTTGCTGTTGGCCACCCAATATGTCGCATCGAACACCAGCATACCGTTGGCTTCGCTCTTTTCAACCGTGGGTTTCACTGCATTGTTGTTCAGGTGGCTGCGTAGTTCGCTGCAGAATTCTGCGTCGCCTGCGGCAATGTCGGTCAGCGCGTACGACGTCGGGTTGCGCTTCGTCTGGCTCTCTCGCTTCTGCTTGATGCGCTCGTACTTGGTCTTCGGCTTGTCACTCTCAGTCTCTTCCGCATTCTGGCTCTTCGGCTCGCCGACACCTTCCTTCGGCACCTCTAACATGAAGTCTATCACGCTCTTCTTGTTCGATGTGCGCAGCTCCTCCATCAGGTCTGCCGCCATCGCTGTAAATGCTTCGTTGGCGGGGAAACGGCGGTGCATCTCCCACACTTTGTGCAGCGCTGCCAGCGTGGCCTGCTCGCCGCTCATCTTCTTCATGGCGTAGTGCACCTGCTGGCTCTCGCCTTCAATCTCCTTGTAGTCGCCCACCGCCACGTTCTCGTTGTCGTGGTTCTTGAACTTGGCTATCCCGTAGAGCTCCTGAGCCATGTACTCGTTCAGTTGCTCGTCGTTGCCATTGTCCTTGAGCATCAGCCATGTGTTGTAGAAGGCGCGGGCGTATTCGCCGTGGATTATCTCCTGCCGTATGCACTCTTTGCGGGCCATTTCGCGCAGAGCTTCGAACTCGGCTTTGGTGGTCACCACATATTTCTCGCCGCCGTAGTATCCGTCCAGCGCTGCCGCGCAGTTGCGACGGCGTGTGATGATGTTGGGGTGTGTGCTGTGGCTGTCGTCGTAGTTGTCGCGGCTCGTGATGTTGGCCACGCTGTCGAGCCAGCAGCCGGTGAGTTTGTAGTACGGGGTGTTGAACCATGTGGTGTCGAACGGTATCTCGTCGAATGGCAGTTCGCTGTACTGCAGCACGTCGAACACTCCCTCCGTCACCTGCTTGTTGTAGGGACTGCCGAGGTAGAACATCGCTATGCCCAGCGAGTCGGCTTCGTTCTCCATCTCGCGGCTGCGGTGGTGGCGGCGCATGAAACTGCTCATCTCGTCGCTGTTCTCCTCTACGTCGGCCTTACGTTTCTTGTCCTTGCCTACCAGCTCCTCCAGCGAGTGGCTCCGGTAATAGTGTATTATCTCATGGCCTATGATGAAGGCCAGCTGGGCTTCGTCTTCCACCTGTGCCACAAGGCCGGTGTTGACAAACACCATGCCCTGTCCTGTCGTGAAGGCGTTGACCTCCGGACTGGTGACGGTGTAGAAGCGCAGCTCCGAGCGCAGCTCTGGATAGTCCTTCAGCAGTGTGTCGGCTATGCGTTCCACCATCCGGCTTATAGGGTCGCCGTAGACGATGTGGCCGCCGGCCAGCATCTTGTTGATGCGGTACGATGCCTCCATCACCTGCGCCTTGTTCTTCACGCGGCCGCCGGCATACTTCTTCGCCCTCTGCATGTCGGCCTCGTAGAGCTCGTCCACGCTCATCTTCATGTCCTGCGGCACAGGTCCCACGCTGCGCAGTTGCGCCGTGACCCCTGCTGCCATAAGCATGGCCGCCGCCAGTATGACAACCTTCTTCATCCCTGCTTATTTCAGTTCCAAGTGTGCAAACTGTCCTTTGCGGCTGCCGCTGAGCAGCAGCAGGTACTTGTCGCTACCCATGGGGTGCGCGCTGCCGATGATGCCCTGGTCGTCGATGTTGAAGTTCTCGCGGTTGCCACTGCCGTCGGCTTTCAGGCGTATCACGCTCAACAGGGCGTCATGCTTTGTGGGCTTGAAGGGTTTCACGCTCTTCTCTTCCGGCGTATCGGCATTTTTCACGTGTGTCGCAACAGCCAGCATGATGCCCTCGCTGTAGGGCTGCCAGCGGTAGCTCATTATACCTTTGAGGTTGGGGTGGCAGTTGTTCTCCATGCGCCATACGCGCGACCACTGCACCTGGCCGTCGGCATTCACGCGCATCACCATCATGCCGACACGGTTGAAATCACTGGGGAAACCGTCGGTGTATATGGTCCACATCTGGTCCACCATCACGTAGGCGCCTGTGGCGTCGGCTATGCTCTGCTGGATGTTGCCAAAGGGCACCCAGTGGTGCTTCATGCCGCTCTTGTCCTTTTCGTTGCGCAGACGGGCAGTCTCCTGATCGGTGAAGGTGTGCTTCACCACATTGGTCTTGCCGCTCTCGATGTTGTAGCAGTAGATGTCTATGCGGTCTATGTTGGGGCCGCCTTCCTTGGCGGGCATTATGGTGCGCTTCTCCTCCTGCAATGCCGAGGCCAGCAGTATCTTGCCGTCGCCGTAGCGTATCATGCGCGTCTCGTTGACTTTGCCTTCATCCAGCAGGCGGAAGCCGTAGTGGTTCTCGTTCTCGCCGTCCACCACCGTGAAGCTGCACAGCCCCTTGTCGCTCACATACGACAGCACCACCTCGCCGCTGTCGGTCACATACACCTGGCTGCAGGGCGTGGGCGTTATCTTCATCTTCCAGTATTCGTTCAGCTCGCGGCTGTACAGGCCAACCCACATCTCGGGCTCCTGTGTCTTGCGCGAGGCCACGAAGACCCCTGCCAGCAGCTGCTGGTCGTTCGACGTGCCCATGGCGAAGAAGAACTCGTCACCCTTCTGCCCCTTGAAGTCGGCAAGCACCAGCTGCTCACCCTTCTCCTTCAGCGACATATCGCGGCGCTCGCGCCACACGCGCATGCCGTTGTCGTTCTCCGTCATCATCAGCAAGTCTACGTTATTGTCGTTCAAGAAGCCACCGTAGCAGTTCACCTCCTTTGTCTTGCCCATATCCACGCGCGCCAGCTCGTTCTGCGCATAGTCGTAGCACACCAGCGCCTGGTTGGTGCGGAGGTAGCCGAAGCCGCTGTACTCCAGCAGCACCACACCCTGGCTGTTGGCACCGATGAACTTCTGGCTGTAGTCGTCGGCCAACGGCTTGCCGAGGGGTTCTGTCTTGAGGGTAGCATTCTGTGCAAAGGCCATCATGCCTCCCATGAGCAGCATAACGGCAACAGATACAATCTTTTTCATCATATTAGGTTTTATAGTTATTTTGTGCAAATATACTAATATTTTCTAAATAATTAGCGCTTGCGCACAAAAAAGACGGATTTATTCCCGTGTGGCAATACTCCGTACCCCCAGGGGATACGGAGGGGTGGCGTAGAGCCACCGGCGCCGTGCATGGCGGCGGCACGGGCTGAAGAGCAGTCCTCGGTAGCGTTCGGGCAGCGCGTCGAAAGGGTCCTTCGGTCTCACAAATATAATAACGCAAAAACGCCCCGAAAACTACATCGGGGCGTGAAAAAAAAGGTTATACCTGCATCCGAGGGCATCACTTCAACAGCACCACCTTGTGCGCCGGAGCGTCGCCCACACGCAGCAGGAAGGCCATCGTGTCATGTCAATAAAAAAACCTACCGTCCAAGTTGTGCATATGTCCATGCACCACGTCGCTTCCCCTACGGCCCCTCTTCGGACCCGGTACGGCCGTTCTTCAGTAGTTCTTCAGTAGTTCTTCAGTGCTGCACTGAAGAACTACTGAAGAACGGCCGTAGGGACTCCGTAGGGGCTCCGTAGAGGGGGCGTTGCGGATTGGTTTTTTTTTCGTATCTTTGCAGCATGAAAACACGAGAAGTCATAGAGTGGCTTGATGCTACTTTCAAGCCTGAGTATCAGGAAGATTACGACAATAGCGGCTTTCTGCTCGGTGACGCGCGGAGCGACTACCGCGGCGCTCTGGTGGCGCTCGACCTCACGCCGGCGGTGGTCGACGAGGCTGTGCGCACGGGGGCGAGCCTCATCGTGACGCACCATCCGTTCATCTTCACGGGTGTGAAACGGCTTACCGACGGCAGCGCCACGGGGCGCATGGTGATGACGCTGGCGAAGAACGACATAGCTGTCTACGCGGCGCATACCAACCTCGACAACCTGCCGTGGGGCGTCAGCGGCGTGCTGGCCGCGAAGCTGGGGCTGGAGCAGTGCAAGGTGCTGAGTGTGAAGTGCGAAACGGAAGGCGTCGGCAGCGTCGGCGCCGGCATGGTCGGCGAGCTGCCCGAGCCGGCGCCGGTAGAGGGCTTCCTGCAGAAGGTCAAGGAGGTGACGGGGATACCGTTTGTCCGCGTGTCGCCGCTTGACGCTGCCCGCTGCGCACCGCGCACCGTCAGGCGTGTGGCGCTCTGCGGCGGCAGCGGGGCCGAGTTCATAGGCGACGCCCTGCGGGCCGGGGCCGACATCTACCTGACGGCCGACCTGAAATACCACGACTTCCAGCGCACCGACGGGCGCATGGTGCTGGCCGACATAGGGCACTACGAGAGCGAGCAGTTTGCAAAAGAAATAATTTTCCGCGCCATATCGGAAAAATTTAGTAACTTTGCATGTCGAATTTCTGACGTGCAGCAAGGCATCGTCAGCTATATTTGAGTGTAAAACAATAATATATATAATAAAGATGGCAAAGAAAGTCAGCACCAAAAAAGCCGAAACCGAAGTCCAGGAAGCCCCCGTCATACTGCGTCCGGACGCCGACCTGGCGGTGGAGAAGCGCCTTGTGGCACTCCATACACTGCAGATTGTAGACAGCGAGATTGACAAGATCCAGATTATCCGTGGCGAGCTGCCGCAGGCCGTGCAGGACCTCGAGGACGAGATTGCCGGTCTGAACACCCGCATCGAGAACTTCACCGCCGAGATCAAGGAGACCGAGGCCGCCAACAAGGCCCGCCTGAACGAGATCGAGGAGCACAACGAGCAGATCAAGAAGTACCAGAAGCAGCAGGACAACGTGCGCAACAACCGCGAGTTCGAGTCGCTGAACAAGGAGATAGAGTTCCAGAACCTGGAGATACAGCTCTGCGAGCGCAAGAACAAGGAGGGCAAGGCCCACATCAGCGAGCTCAAGCAGCACATCGAGGCCGCCAAGGTGCTCCTAGAGAACCGCCAGAAAGACCTTGAGGCCAAGCGCGAGGAGCTGACTTCCATCATTGCCGAGACCGAGAAGGACGAGGAGCGCCTGCGCGCCAAGAGCAAGGAGCAGGAGCAGTATATCGACGAGCGCTACCTGACGGCCTACAAGCGCATCCGCGGCGCCGCCCGCAACGGGCTGGCCGTGGTGCAGATAGACCGCGACTCGTGCGGCGGCTGCTTCAGCAACATCCCGCCCCAGCGCCAGATGGAGATCAAGATGCACAAGAAGGTCATCGTGTGCGAGAACTGCGGCCGCATCCTCGTCGACGACGACATAGCCGCCAAGGCCAAGGCCCAGCTGGAGAAATAATTGCAGTTTTGAGTTTTGAGTTCTGAGTTGGTAGTTGGGAGCGATGGCTCACGGCTTGAAATCCACAACTTGAGACTTACAGTGTAAAACGCTATAACATGACATATCATTTCAATCCCGAAGAGAGACTCACCCTGGACAAGATTCAGGAGATTATCGACAAGAAGATGACCCTCGCCCTGAGCGACGAGGCCAAGCGGCGCATAGAGAAGTGCCGCAACTACCTCAACCAGAAGATGGAGAACCAGAAGGTGCCCATCTACGGTGTCACCACAGGCTTCGGCAGCCTCTGCAACATATCCATCAGCAAGGAGCAGCTCAGCCAGCTGCAGAAGAACCTTGTGATGAGCCACGCCTGCGGCGTAGGCGACGAGGTGCCCGCCGAAGTGGTGCGTCTGATGCTGCTGCTCAAGGCCCAGAACTTCTGCTTCGGCTACAGCGGCGCCCAGCTCCAGACTGTGCAGCGCCTGATAGACTGCTACAACGAGGACGTGCTGCCGGTGGTTTACCAGCAGGGTTCCCTCGGCGCCAGCGGCGACCTCTGCCCCCTGGCCAACCTGATGCTCCCCGCCATCCTCGGCATGGGCGACGTGTACTGGAAAGGCCGCCGCTGCGACGTGCAGGAGGTCTTCTCCGCCAAGGGCTGGCAGCCCATCGAGCTACAGAGCAAGGAAGGCCTCGCCCTCCTCAACGGCACCCAGTTCATGAGCAGCTATGCTGTGTGGAGCCTCCTCAAGGCCCGCCGCCTCAGCCGTCAGGCCGACATGGTGCTGAGCCTGAGCCTCGACGCCTTCGACGGCCGCATAGAGCCTTTCTACGAGAGCCTCCACATGGTGCGCCCGCACAAGGGCCAGCTGGAGACCGCCGCCGCCGTGCGCGAGATGACCGAGGGCAGCGAGATTATCAAACGCCACAAAGAGCATGTGCAGGACCCCTACAGCTTCCGCTGCGCCCCGCAGGTGCACGGCGCCGCCAAGGACACCATCCGCTATGTGGCCAGCGTCGTGGAGACTGAGATCAACTCCACCACCGACAATCCCATAGTGCTGCCCGACGAGGACATGGTCATCAGCGGCGGCCACTTCCACGGCGAGCCTTTGGCCATGGTGCTCGACTTCCTGGCCATCGCCGTTGCCGAGCTCGGCGCCATCAGCGAGCGCCGCACCTACCAGCTCATCGACGCCAAGCGCGGCCTGCCGAGTTTCCTCGTGGCCAAGCCCGGTCTCAACAGCGGCTTCATGATTCCGCAGTATGCCGCCGCCGCCATCGTCAGCCAGAGCAAGCAGCTCTGCACGCCCTGCAGCGTGGACAGCATCACCAGCAGCCAGAACCAGGAAGACCTGGTGAGCATGGGTGGCAACGCCGCCACGAAGACCTACCGCGTGTGCGAGAACACGGAGCGCGTGCTGGCCATAGAGCTCTTCAACGCCGCCCAGGCGCTGGACTTCCGTCATCAGGAAGGCCTCAAGAGCAGCCCCGCCATTGAGAAGATGGTGGCCGACTACCGCAAGTGCGTCAACTTCGTCGACATCGACGAGATCATGTACAAGCACATCCACGCCAGCGTCCGCTTCCTGCAGGAGATGGCGCTGTAAGGCGTAGCGCTACAATACGATTCAAGGGCACAGAGCATCGCGCTCTGTGCCCTTGTTGTATCAGGAGGCAAGGCTATATAAACAGTTATTGGTTACCGAATACGCTGTGCGAGCGTCTTCAATAACCAATAACCTATTACCAATAACCGCTTACGCCAGGGCTGCGATCTGGGCCTTGAGGGCGGCGATCTTGGTCTCGGCGTCGCGCTGTTTGTTGCGCTCCTTCTCGATGACGGCGGCGGGGGCGCCGTTGACGAACTTCTCGTTGGAGAGCTTCTTCAGCACGCTGTTGAGGAAACCTTCGGCATACTTCAGGTCCTCCTGCAGCTTCTTGAGCTCCTCGTCTTTGTTGACGTTGTCGGGCATGGGCACGAAGCACTCCATGGTGCCCACCATGAACGAGAGGGCGCCGGCGGGCTTCTCCTTGACCTCGCTGATGGCGCTGACGTTGGCCAGCTTCTGCACGATGCCGTTGAAGCGGGCGAAGCGGTAGCGGTCGTCGGCGGCGAGGAACGAGACCTCCAGGGCCTCCTTGGGCGAGAGGTTGCGTGTGTTGCGTATGTTGCGCACGCCGGCGATGACCTCGCGGGCGGTGTCGAACTCGTCGAGCAGGCGCTGGTCGTAGTAGACGCTGGTGGGCATGTGCTGGTTCATGATGCTGTAGTTGGCATTGATGAAGGCGGCCTTCTCGTCGTCTTTGCCCATGGTCTGCAGGGCGTGCCAGATCTCCTCGGTGACGAAGGGCATGAAGGGGTGGAGCATCAGCATGAGGCGCGAGAAGATGGAGAGGGTGGCCTCGTAGGTCTCGCGGTCGATGGGGGTGCCGTAGGCGGGCTTGACCATCTCGAGGTACCAGGAGCAGAAGTCGTCCCAGGCCAGCTTGTAGGTGGCCATGAGAGCCTCGCTGAGGCGGTACTGGTCGAAGTCGTGCTCGATCTCCTCGAGCATCTGTGCCATGCGCTGCTCCATCCACTGGACGGCGACGGCATTCTCCTGACTCTGCTGCTCGTCGCCTATCTGCCAGCCGCTGACGAGGCGCAGGGCGTTCCAGAGCTTGTTGCTGAAGTTGCGGCCCTGCTCGCAGATGCTCTCGTCGAAGGGCAGGTCGTTGCCGGCGGGGGCGGTGAGCAGCATGCCCATGCGGACGCCGTCGGCGCCGTATTTCTCGATGAGCTCGATGGGGTCGGGGCTGTTGCCGAGAGACTTGCTCATCTTGCGGCCCAGCTTGTCGCGCACGATGCCGGTGAAGTAGACGTTGTGGAAGGGCACGTCTTTGCGGTACTCCTCGCCGGCCATGATCATGCGGGCCACCCAGAAGAAGATGATGTCGGGGGCGGTGATGAGGTCGGCGGTGGGGTAGTAGTAGTTGATCTCTGGGTTGTCGGGGTTGCGGATGCCGTCGAAGAGCGAGATGGGCCAGAGCCAGGAGCTGAACCAGGTGTCGAGCACGTCATCGTCCTGACGCAGGGCGCCGGTGTAGCCGTACTTCTCGGCGGCCAGCTTGCGGGCCTCCTCCTCGTTGAGGGCCACGACGGTCTCCACGCGGCCGTTCACCTCCAGATACCATGCCGGTATGCGGTGGCCCCACCAGAGCTGGCGGCTGATGCACCAGTCCTTGATGTTCTCCAGCCAGTGGCGGTAGGTGTTCTTGAACTTGGCGGGGTGGAAGCGGATGGTGTCGTCCTCGACCACTTTGAGGGCTTTCTTGGCGAGGCCCTCCATCTTGAGGAACCACTGGGCGCTGAGCTTGGGCTCGATGACGGCGTCGGTGCGCTCGCTGTGGCCCACCTTGTTGGTGTAGTCTTCTATCTTCTCGATGAGGCCGGCCTCCTCGAGGTCCTTGACGATCTGCTTGCGGCAGGCGAAGCGGTCCATGCCGGCATACTTGCCGCCATGCTCGTTGAGTGTGCCGTTGTCGTTGAAGATGTCGATGCTCTCCAGGTTGTATTTCATGCCCAGGTTGTAGTCATTGATGTCGTGGGCGGGGGTGATCTTCAGGGCGCCGGTGCCAAACTCGCGGTCCACGTACTCGTCCATGATGATGGGCACCACGCGGCCCACGCCGGGCACTATGACGCGCTTGCCCTTGAGCCATGAGTAGCGCTCGTCCTCCGGGTGCACGCACACGGCGGTGTCACCCATGATGGTCTCGGGACGAGTGGTGGCCACCACAATATAGCGATCCTCGCCCTCCACGAAGTAGCGGAGGTAGAAGAGTTTGCCGTGGCTCTCCTTGTAGATGACCTCCTCGTCGCTGACGGCGGTGAGGGCCTGGGGGTCCCAGTTGACCATGCGCACGCCGCGGTAGATGAGTCCCTTGTTGTAGAGGTCTACGAAGACGCGGATGACGCTCTCGTAGCGTATGTCGTCCATGGTGAACGAGGTGCGGTCCCAGTCGCATGAGGCACCCAGTTTGCGCAGCTGCTGCAAGATGATGCCGCCGTATTTTTCCTTCCATTCCCATGCATACTTCATATACTCATCGCGCGAAAGGGAGCGTTTGTCGATGCCGCGCTCGGCAAGCATCTTCACCACCTTGGCCTCGGTCGAGATGGACGCATGGTCGGTGCCGGGCACCCAGCATGCGTTCTTGCCCTGCATGCGGGCACGGCGCACCAGCACGTCCTGGATGGTGTTGTTGAGCATGTGGCCCATGTGGAGTATACCGGTTACGTTGGGCGGCGGGATGACCACCGTGTATGGCACGCGGTTGTCGGGCTCGGAGTGGAAGAGCTTTTTGTCAAGCCAGAATTGATACCATTTCTCCTCGATGGCACGAGGATCGTATTTCGATGCTAATTCCATTGTATGTTGTTGTTTGTTCTTTACAGTTAAAATGCCCATCCGATGCGGGTGGTGAAGAGTGTGTTCAGCGGGTCGTACTTCGCGAGCGGGCTGTTGGCGTCCACGCTATAGTTGATGCGTGCCCCGAAGGCGCTCTCTATCGTCAGGCCAAATGGTATATTGACCTTCAGGCCGATGGTGAAGAAGGGCCGCACCACTTCGTTGCGCAGGGTGTAGCGTTCGGTGACTATATCCCAGCCGTCGTTTCGCACGAACATGTCGAAGTCCTCCCACGCATTGGTGTAGTGCACACCGGCACCCACGAACGGCATCAGGTTGCGGCGCCCCTGTTTGACGAGGTAGAAGCGGTAGTGCGCGTCGGCGAAATAATAGTGTGGCGTCATGGTCTTGTCCCACGACTTGAATATGGTGCCACCGCAGTCCACCTGCACGGCCGAATGGCTGGCTATGCGGAACTCGTAGCTAATGGACGGACACCCGGTTAGTGGCGACAATATGTTGGCTTTCACGGCGTGGCGCGCCACGCCGTCTTCCGGCTGCTGGGCTTTCAGCAGGGTGGGGCAGAGCATCAGTATGCCCGCAATGATGAGTGCTGTCTTTTTCATTTGCTTACTCCGTTTCTTGTTGGTGATGTCGTTGTGTCTGTTGTGTTGCTACTGCCTCTTCCTTCCCAGCAGCCTGGATACAGGGTCAGCTCGCCCCTGTCGGGATTGCCGGTGTACAGGGTGTCGTGCCCGTGCATGATAAGGACCGAGGGGTAGAACCTGGTGGTGGACGTCTCGTTCTGGTACGGGTTCGCCATGTTCTCTATGTATTTGAACGCCCAGTGCCCTTTGGCGTCGGTCACCGACTGCCCGAGGTATCTGCCGTAGTCATAGTCGTAGCCCGCGCGGAACGTCAGCGTGTCGCCCGCAGCGGCCACCGTCTTTGCGCTGTCGGCATAGAGGGTGCCTTTCAGCACATGTTCTTCATAGTCGTTGCACGCCGTGGTCATCAGCGCCGCGACGGCAACCAGTGGTATAAGTCTTTTGCTTTTCATAATCTTTATAGGTATCTTGAGAATGGATGTTTGCGCCAGTAGAGGATAAGCAGGAAGCCGATGAGCATGCCGCCGAGGTGGGCGAAGTGGGCCACGCCGTCGTAGCTGCGGAAGATGCCCTCGAAGAGCTCCAGTGCAATCATGCCGATGATGAACCACTTGGTCTTTATCGGCACAAGGAAGTAGAGGTAGATGTATTCGTTGGGGAACATCATGCCGAAAGCCAGCAGCAGCGCGTAGACGGCTCCCGAGGCACCCACGCTCAGGTGCACGCCGGGCACCAGCATGTTGAGCAGTCCCGCGCCGATGCCGCACACGAGGTAGTAGAACACAAACCGCCGTGTACCCCAGTAGCGCTCCAGCACGGCTCCGAACATCCATAGGGAGAACATGTTGAAGAACAGGTGGTCGAACGAGCCGTGCATGAACATGTAGGTCAGCGGTTGCCAGATGCGGAACATGCCGCTTGAGGGCGTCCATATCCCGAGCCAGTAGTTGAGGTCTATGATGTGTTGTCGCGACAGGGCATAGTATAGCAGGTAGCACAGCACGTTGATGATGAGCAGGTGCTTCACCGCCGGCGGCAGTAGTCTGTATCCTTGTGGTTGGTATTGGGCCATATCAGGTTTTAGTGTATAGTGTTCAGTGTAACAATTCTTCCGGTTTCACTATCGTTATCGTGCGTTTGCCGCTGGGCGACATCTCGGCCAGGGGGCAGGCGAAGAGTTCCGCTACCAGCTGCTGCATCTCCTCCTGCGTCAGCTGCTGCCCGGGCTTTATGGCCATCTGGCGTGCCAGGCTTGCGCAGAGGCACTGGCTGCGCGATACGTGCTTCTGCATCGACGCCCCTTTGTGGTCGGTGAGCATCTGGTCGAAGAGCTCCTGTATGGCGCTCTCGTTGACGCCCGCCGGCGTGGCGCTGACCACGAAGGTGCAGCCACCCATGGCGTCGATCACGAAGCCGTACCCCTTCAGGTCGGGTATCAGCTCGTTGAAGAGCTCGGCGTCAGCCGCCGAGAAGCGGCACTGCACTGGGAAGAGCAGCGTCTGGCTGCCTATCGCAGCCTGCTGGCTGCCCATGAACTTGTCGTAGAGTATGCGCTCGTGGGCGCGCTGCTGGTCGATCAGCGCCAGCCCCGACGACAGCGGGGTGGCGATATAGCGTCCCTGCAGCTGCATGCATGCCGAAGTCTGCACCGCGGGCGTCGTCGGCGTCGGCGTCGTCTCCTCAGTCTCGTCGGCCTCCACCGTCAGCCACGGCTGCTCGGTCCGTTCCTCGCGTTTGGGCCATTCCGGGCTTTCCATCCGCATGTGCGTCTGGCTGCCGGTGGCCCTGAAGGGGTTGTAGCCCGTGTTGTAGCTGATCTTGGGCTCTGGCGGCACATAGCCTGCCGGGGCGGGCCCTATGTTGAACTCCTCGGGGGTGTCGAAGCTCAGCTCCGTGGCCAGCGAGAACTGCCCTATGGCGCGTTTCACTGCCGACCGCAGTATGGCGAACAGTGCGTGGTCGTCCACGAACTTCACCTCCGTCTTCGACGGGTGTATGTTGACGTCTATGCGCGACGGGTCCACCTGCAGCCCTATGAAATAGCTTGGGTAGCAGTGCTCCGGCAGCAGGTCGGTGTAGGCTTTCTCCACCGCCGAGCTCAGCGCCGGGTGTTTTATGAAGCGGCCGTTGACGAAGAGGTACTGCTCGCCGCGTGTCTTACGGCTGTATTCTGGACGGCTGGCGAAGCCGCGTATCTTCACGATGTCCGTCTCCTCTTCCACGGCATACAGCCGTTCCTTCATGGGCTGGCCGAAGAGGCCGCAGATGCGCTGCAGCATGCTGCCCGCCGTGAGGTCGTAGAGCTTCTTGCCGTTGTGCGTCAGGCTGAAGCCTATGTCGTGGTGTATCAGCGTTATCCTGCGGAAGGTCTCTTCTATGTGGCTCAGCTCCACGGTGTCTTTCTTCAGGAAGCTGCGCCGTGCCGGCACGTTGAAGAAGAGGTTCTTCACCGTCATCGTGGTGCCCGTGGGGCATGCCGCAGGCTCCTGGCTCACTATCTGCGCCCCCTCTATCACCACCTGCGTCCCTATGTCGGCCCCCGTCTGGCGTGTGCGCAGCTCCACCTGCGCTATTGCCGCTATCGACGCCAGCGCCTCGCCGCGGAAGCCCATGGTGTGGATGGCGAAGAGGTCGTCGGCGCGCTGTATCTTGCTCGTGGCGTGGCGCTCGAAGCACAGGCGCGCGTCGCTGTCGCTCATGCCGCAGCCGTTGTCGGTCACCTGTATCAGCGTGCGCCCGGCGTCCTTGAGCACCAGGTCTATCTGTGTGGCACCGGCGTCCATGGCGTTCTCCAGCAGCTCTTTGACGGCACCGGCGGGACGGTCCACCACCTCGCCGGCCGCTATCTGGTTGGCTACGCTATCGGGCAATATGTTGATTATATCCACCTTCTTTTCAGTGTTCAGTGTTTCGGGGTCTGATGCTTCTTCTCGTAGTCGTCAAGGAACGACATTATGTTCTTGGCGGGCAGCACTTTGTTCATTATGATGTCGCGGCGCCGGTTGAGTATTATCATCGTCGGTGCGCCGTGCACGTTGTAGGCTTCCTGGTAGTCTATGTTGACGTTGGTGCCGCCGACGTTCACCCAGTTGAACTTGTGCTCCTTCACGTAGTCCTTCCACTTCTCCACGTCGCTCTCGTATCCTACGGCGTATATCTCGAACCGTTTCTCGCCGCGCGCCACCATGGCGTCGTAGAGCTTCTTCAGCTCCTCACTCTGCTCCTGGCAGTGGTGGCAGTCGGGGTCCCAGAACCACAGTATGACGTAGGGCGTGGGGAAGCGGTGGCTGCTGATCCAGTCATTGGGGTCGGCGCTCTGGTTGGTGTCCGCCATCCACAGCTCCTGCCCGTGGGCACCGATGATGCTCTGCCGTATGCGGTTGTAGTTGTAGCCCATGTTGGTGATGGTGCCCGGCAGGGCCCAGGGGCAGCGCCCCTTGAGGTAGTACTCGCTGGCTATGTGGCACCACACGGCGTCCCAGCCCACGTTCTTCGTGGAGCGGAAGTACCGGGGCTCTATATGCCCCAGCACATAGCGCATCAGCGCCGTGTCGCCGCCTGTGCGCGCCATCATGCGGTCCACCTCCTTGCTGATGGTGTCGCTGTCGGCGTAGTAGAGCATCGGGCCGTAGAAGAAGTAGTTGAGCTTGCTGAAGAGCTGCGGGCTGTAGAGCAGCGTGCCCTTCAGGTCGCCGTCCGCCTTCAGCGCGGCGAAGAGCTTGTCCCAGTAGTGCATCCTGTACCATGTGGCCTTGTCGTCCACGCTGTCTGGCACCTCAGGCGCCTCGCAGGCGTTCTGCAGGTCGAAGAAGACGTTGGCGTTCTTGGGGTGGGTGGCGCTCTTCTCGTAGGCCGTCATGCGGTCTATCAGGCGTTCTTCGGCGGCCGTGGCCTCGGCCCGCCGCGCCTCGTCCTTCTTGAGCTCGCGCAGGCTGTCGACCTCGCGTTTGGCGGCCTGCTCGGTGGCTATGTATTCAAACATCTGCCGGTTCACCTTGCAGCCCTTCACCTTCACGCTGGCGGCCGACAGGTTGGCGTCGCCGCTCACCGTGAACTTGAGGCTGCCGTCGATGCAGATGTCGGAGACCACCTTCTTGCCGTCCTGCGCCACGAGCGCGTAGACGCCGCGCCGCCACGGCCGGTCGCCCCTGAAGGTGTAGCTGCCGTTCTTGGCACGCGCCGTGTCTATGAGCGTCACCGCGTCGCGGTAGTAGCGCCCTATGTACAGCACCGTGTCGGTGCGGCCTTTGGGCTCGAAGGTGAAGCTGTATCTCTGTCCTGTGGCGCCAAGGGCCATGGCCGCCAGCACACAGGTTATTATAGTCCGTTTCATCGCTCTTTTTACTATTAGTTCAGTATAACGCGCCCGATGCTTCTTTATTGTATGCCGGCGCGATTTTTTTTGTCCGCCGCCGCCGTGGCTTCCTACAGCGTCAGCTTCGCCGTCACCACGATGGCGAGGTTCTCGCCCGTCCCCTCGCGGTGGTAGGCGGCCCCCGGCGGGGTTAGGCGCCACGCCGCCGCTACACCCCAGTCCACGGCGCCCCAGCGCAGCAGGCCGTCGACGCCGGCCACAGGCTCCACGATGCCGCGGTGCGGTGCCTGCAGCGGCAGCCCCTCGTGGAGCAGCATTCCATCGCCGTCCATGCCGCGCAGCAGGCCCCAGGCGATGGTGACGCCAGCGAAGGGCACAGGCCTGCTGCCAAGGGCGAACATGCCGTTCCAGTGGCTGTAGAGCGGCTTGGCGAGCTCTATGCGCAGGGAGGCCAGGCCGAAGAGGTCGGCCGTGAACTCCACCGGCCGCGCCGTCAGCAGGCCGCGCTCAAAGAACAGCGGCGCACCCCTGGTGCCGCCAAGGTCGAACAGGTAGGTGTAGGGCGCTCCGCGCGTCACTATGCCGCCCTGGGCATAGACCTCGCCGCCCAGCACCTCGCCGCGCCACTCGTGCTCCCACTCCGCCAGCAGGCGCACGAAGGCGTTGCGCGCGGGCCACACGTCGCCGCACTGCAGCTGCAGCGCCAGCCCGCCGGCGCCGCTGACTTGCAGGCGCGCCTCCCAGCCGTCCTCGCGCGGCGGCACGTCGCCGTCGCGGCGGTAGAGCAGCCCTGCGCCGTCGTAGAGGCGGCTCCCGGCGTAGACCATGGCGGCGCCGTCCACCGTCAGGCCCGACACCTTGTGGCGGTAGCCCGCCAGCACATAGCTGCGCTCGTTCATGCGCTTGGCCATGAACGACGACAGCGACGCCAAGTTGCTGAAGCTCGCAGACTTGGTGGCGCGCGCGGCGGCGCCGAGGGTGTGGCCGGCGGCGAAGTAGGGGGTGGAGGGGCCGTGGCGCCACTCGGCGGCGACGCCGCCGGTAAACAGCTGTGCGTGCGGACTGTAGCCGCCCCACAGGTCGTACTGGCGCAAGCCCGCGGCCGACCCTTCGCCGCGCTTCAGGCGCAGACCCGCGCCCCAGCGCGACTGCTCGTAGAGGTTGTAGCTCCACACGCGGTCGATGTTGAGGTAAAGCGCGCTGCGGGACGGGTCGCCCGTCAGGCGTATCCACTGCCCATGCGCCGGCACGCATGCCAGCGACGCAGCCAACACTATGAGCCATTTGCACTTCATGCTCTTTGCAGCATCCTTTTCCGACTGCAAAGATACACAAATTTTCATACCCCCGCAACAAAAAATGTCTCCCACCCTCCTCGGCCCCTCTACGGAGTCCCTACGGCCGTTCTTCAGTAGTTCTTCAGTAGTTCTTCAGTGCAGCACTGAAGAACTACTGAAGAACTACTGAAGAAATGCCGTACCGGGTCCGTACCGGCTCCGTTGCGGCTGCATGGCGTCGGGGTGGCGAAAAAAATATTTTGCCATGTCGCAGTTGTTTCGTATCTTTGCAGCAGGAATTTTATATTAATTGCTATTTAATAAACAGATATGCAGAGAGATACACAAATCTTCGACCTCATCCAGAAAGAGCGTGAGCGTCAGACCAAAGGCATCGAGCTGATTGCCTCCGAGAACTTCGTCAGCGACCAGGTGATGGAAGCCATGGGCTCCGTCATGACCAACAAGTACGCCGAGGGCTACCCCGGCAAGCGCTACTACGGCGGCTGCCAGATAGTGGACCAGAGCGAGACCATCGCCATCGAGCGCGCCAAGAAGCTCTACGGCGCCTGCTGGGCCAACGTGCAGCCCCACAGCGGTGCACAGGCCAACATGGCCGTCTTCCTGGCCTGCCTCAACAGCGGCGACACCTTCATGGGCATGGACCTCAACCACGGCGGCCACCTCTCGCACGGCAGCCCCGTCAACTTCAGCGGCATCAACTACCATGTGGTTGGCTACCAGGTGAAGGAAGAGACCGGCATCGTCGACTATGACGACATGGAGAAGAAGGCCCTCGAGCACCGCCCGAAACTCATCATCGGCGGCGGCAGCGCCTACAGCCGCGACTGGGATTGGGCCCGCATGCGCGAAATCGCCGACAAGATCGGCGCCATCCTCATGGGCGACATCAGCCACCCCTCGGGCCTCATCGCCAAGGGCTACCTGAACAATGCACTGAAGTATTGCCACATCGTCACCACCACCACCCACAAGACCCTCCGCGGACCCCGCGGCGGCATGATCCTCATGGGTCAGGACTTCGACAACCCGTGGGGCAAGACCACCCCGAAGGGTGAGATCAAGAAGATGAGCGCCCTGCTCGACAGCGCCGTCTTCCCCGGCACCCAGGGCGGCCCCCTGGAGCACGTCATCGCCGCCAAGGCCGTGGCCCTCGGCGAGGCCCTCACCGACAGCTACGACCAGTACATACAGCAGGTGATGAAGAACGCCAAGGTGATGTCCGAGGCCTTCATGGCCAAGGGCTACAAGGTCATCAGCGGCGGCACCGACAACCATCTGATGCTCATCGACCTGCGTCCGAAGTTCCCCGAGCTCACCGGTAAGGAAGCCGAGAACGCCCTCGTGGCCGCCGACATCACCATCAACAAGAACATGGTGCCCTTCGACAGCCGCAGCGCCTTCAAGACCAGCGGTCTGCGCGTCGGTACGCCCGCCATCACCACCCGCGGCCTGAAGGAAGCCGACATGCCCGTCATCGTCGACATGATCGACGAGGTGCTCTGCGCCCCCACCGACGAGGCCGTCCGCGCCAAGATCGCCGGCCAGGCCAACGAGATGATGCAGAACCGTCCGCTCTTCGCCTGGTAGTATCGCAGTAGACACAGATACACACAACCGTCGGGGACACACGCCCCGACGGTTTGTTTTTTTGGGGGGGGGGGGAATGGCTATGATACCATTCTGCAAAGTTTTTTTTCTTCGGGCGGTGTATTTTGTGTATCTTTGCAGAGGATATCAATTATGGAATTATGGCACTAATCAAATCATACAAAGGGCGTTCGCCACGGTGGGGGCGCGACTGCTACTTCAGCGAGAACGCCACGCTGGTGGGCGATGTGACGCTGGGCGACGAGTGCTCGGTGTGGTTCAACGCCGTGGTGCGCGGTGACGTGGCACCCATCACCATCGGCGACCGCACCAATGTGCAGGACGGCTCCTGCATACATGTGACGCATGAGACAGGCCCCACGCATATCGGCAGCGATGTCACCATAGGCCACAACGTCACCGTGCATGCCTGCACCATACGCGACGGCGCCCTCATAGGCATTGGTGCCGCGCTGCTCGACGACTGCGAGGTGGGGGAGGGCGCCATCGTGGCCGCCGGTGCCTTGGTGCTGCAGGGCACCAAGATTCCTCCGCACGAGATATGGGGCGGTGTGCCGGCCCGCTACATCAAGCCCACGCGCCCCGGCCAGACTGACAACGCCGCCCACTATGTCGAGTACGCCAAAGAATACATGCGGACGCAATAAAACGGGCGGTTTGCCGTTATCGCTGACATGAAAAGAATAATAATGGTATTGTCCCTGATGGCCGCTATGGCCACGGGCGTATGGGCACAGGCCCAGAAGGTCTACGACGAAGGCGTCGACGCCATGGAGCAGATACGCGAGGCCACAGCGCTGGCGCAGAAGACCGGCCGCTACGTGATGTGCCAGGTGGGCGGCAACTGGTGCCCGTGGTGCCTGCGCTTCGCCGAGTTCGCCACCAAAGACAGCGTCATCGCCCCGCTGATGGCGGAGAACTTTGTCTACATCCACGTCAACTACTCCAAGGGCAACAAGAACCTGGAGGCGATGAAGTATCTCGGCAATCCGGGCCGCTTCGGCTACCCGGCATTCGTGGTGCTCAACGAGAAAGGCGTGCCCATCCACATACAGGAGAGCGAGAGCCTCGAAGAAGGCAAGGGCTACAGCCGCAAGCGGGTGGAGAAGTTCCTCCGCCTGTGGAACAAGGAGGCCGTAGAGGCTGAAGTGAAATGACAGCGCGTGGCGCTGGCGCCAAGACAAGGACAACCCCCTAAACTTATCCCCTTAAACTTTAAACCTTAAACTATAAACCTTAAACTATGAATATACTGGTTACCGGCGGGGCCGGATATATCGGCTCCCACACATTGATAGAGCTCTACAAGGCGGGGCACACCGCCGTGGTGGTGGACAACCTGAGCAACAGCAACCCCGAGTCGCTGCGTCGCGTGGCGGAGATCATCGGCGTGGGGGAGATTCCCTTCCACCAGATCGACATCCGCGACCGCGAAGGCCTTGAGCGCCTCTTCGCCGGCCACCGCTTCGACGCATGCATACACTTCGCCGGCCTCAAGGCCGTGGGTGAGAGCGTGGAGAAGCCGTGGGAATACTACGAGAACAACATCGGCGGCACGCTGACGCTCGTCGACGTCATGCGCCGCCACGGCTGCAAGAACATCATCTTCAGCTCATCGGCCACCGTCTACGGCGACCCCGTCGAGATACCCATCACCGAGCGCTGCCCCAAGGGCCAGTGTACCAACCCCTACGGCTGGACGAAGAGCATGCTCGAGCAGGTGCTGATGGACATCCAGAAGGCCGACGCGGAGTGGAATGTCGTGCTGCTGCGCTACTTCAACCCCGTGGGCGCGCACCCCAGCGGCAGGATAGGGGAGAACCCCAACGGCATACCCAACAACCTGATGCCGTATATCACGCAGGTGGCTGTCGGCAAGCGCAAGGAGCTGGGCGTCTTCGGCAACGACTACCCGACGCCCGACGGCACCGGCGTGCGCGACTATATCCACGTCGTCGACCTCGCCGCCGCACACGTCTGCGCCCTCCAGGCCATCGGCCGTCGCTGCGGCGTGGGTATATATAATATAGGTACGGGCAACGGCTACAGCGTGCTGGACATGGTGAAGGCTTTTGTCTGCGTCAACGGCGTCGATGTGCCCTACAGCATAAAACCGCGCCGCGCAGGCGACATAGCCACCTGCTACTGCAACCCCGCCAAGGCCAAGGCCGAGCTGGGGTGGGAGGCCAAGTACGGCATCGACGACATGGTGCGCGACAGCTGGAACTGGCAGCGCCAGAACCCCGAAGGGTATTGATGCTGTGGCTATAAGGTTGGTGATACTTGATTTCGACGGCACGCTGGCCGACACGCAGCCGCTGATTATCGACTCGATGCAGAGCACGATACGTGAGTTGCAGCTGCCTGCGCGCAGCGATGCCGAATGCAGAGCGATGATAGGGCTGCCCCTGAAAGAGTGTTTCATGCGTCTGCTGCCAATAGACGACGTCGTTGGCGACCGCTGCGTGGAGGTTTACCGCCGCATCTTCGATGAAAAGAATCATAACGGTGTTGTCATGCTCTTCTCTCATGTGATGGAGACTCTGCGTGAGATGCACGAACGAGGATTGCTGTTGGCAATATGCAGCAGTCGTGGACGGCCTACTCTTGAAGGTTTCGTAAGGAGCTTCCATCTGGAGTCATACGTCAGTATGGTCGTCAGCGCCAATGACGTACAGTACGGCAAGCCACATCCCGAGCCGGTGCGGCTCATACTCCAGAAGCTTGCCGTTGCCGCCGACGAGGCCATGGTGGTGGGCGATGCCAGTTATGACATTCTGATGGGGTGTGCGGCCGGATGCCGTACCTGTGGTGTCACCTACGGCAACCAGTCGGCTGCCGAACTCAAGGCAGCAGGCGCAGAACTGCTGATCGACGACTTCGCCGAGTTGACTCGGATTCTTGGTCTCTGACCGGAGCGACAGGCTTTTCCTGGTTTATGGTTTTATGTTGACGCAGAAGGTATCTGCGGATGACAGGCAACTGACAAAATGGCAGTTGTCTGTTGTCTGGTATTCATTTTGCATAGATGAGGTCAGAAAATAAAAACCAAATAACTATGACCTTAGACAAGTTTACAATCAAAGCGCAGGAAGCCGTGCAGAAGGCTCAGGAGATTGCCCTCGGAGGGCAGCACCCGGCCATCGAGACGGCGCACCTGCTGAAGGGGCTCCTCTCGGAAGACGAGAATGTGACGCCCTACCTCCTCAAGAAGATGGAGGTCAACATCCCCCGCCTGACGCAGCAGGTGGATGACATCCTTAACAGTATGCCGCACGTCAGCGGCGGCCAAGTGTACCTCAGCAGCGACGCCAACCAGGCGCTGGTGGCCGCCCAGCAGAGAGCCACGAAGATGAACGACGAGTTCGTCAGCGTGGAGCACCTGCTGCTGGGCATCCTCAGCGGTCGCGACCGTGTGAGCCAGATGCTTAAAGACGCCGGCGTGAGCGAGAGGGCTCTCCTCGCCGCCATCGCCGACCTCCGCAAGGGCAGCAAGGTGACCAGCCAGAACCAGGAGCAGACGATGAACGCCCTGAACAAGTACGCCAAGAACCTCAACCAGCTGGCGCAGGCCGGCAAGCTCGACCCCGTCATCGGGCGCGACGAAGAGATACGTCGCGTGCTGCAGATCCTCTCGCGCCGCACGAAGAACAACCCCATCCTCATCGGCGAGCCCGGCGTGGGCAAGACAGCCATCGCCGAAGGGCTGGCGCAGCGTATCGTCAGCGGCGATGTGGCCGAAAACCTGAAGTCGAAGACCATCTACAGCCTCGACATGGGCGCCCTGATAGCCGGTGCCAAGTACAAGGGTGAGTTCGAGGAGCGGCTCAAGAGCGTCATCCGCGAGATCAACGAAGCCGACGGCGAGATAATCCTCTTCATCGACGAGATACACACCCTCGTGGGTGCCGGTGGCGGCGAAGGGGCCATGGACGCCGCCAACATACTGAAGCCCGCGCTGGCGCGCGGCGAGCTGCGTGCCATCGGCGCTACGACCCTCGCCGAGTATCAGAAGTACTTCGAGAAGGACAAGGCCCTCGAGCGCAGGTTCCAGAGCGTCATCATCGACGAGCCCTCGGTGCCCGACACCATTAGCATACTGCGTGGCCTGAAGGAGCGCTACGAGGTGCACCACCGTGTGCGTATCAAGGACGAGGCCATCATCGCCGCCGCCGAGCTCTCGCACCGTTACATCAGCGACCGTTTCCTGCCCGACAAGGCCATAGACCTCATCGACGAGGCCGCCGCCAAGCTGCGCCTGGAGATTGACTCTGTGCCCGAGGAGCTTGACGAGATAGAGCGCCGCATACGCCAGCTGGAAATCGAACGCGAGGCCATCAAGCGCGAGAACGACCAGGACAAGATAGCCCAGATAGACAAGGAGCTCTCCGGCCTCCGCGAGCAGCGCGACCAGATGAAGGCCCGCTGGCAGAACGAGAAGCAGATTGTCGAAGCCATACAGGCCGAGGTGAAGAACATCGAGAGCTACAAGTTCGACGCCGAGCAGGCCGAGCGCGCCGGCGACTACGGCAAGGTGGCCGAGTTGCGCTACGGCCGCATCAAGGAGGCCGAGAAGAAGGTGGAAGACCTCAAGAACCAGCTCAAGCAGATGCAGGCCGACAACGCCATGATCAACGAGGAGGTGGACAGCGAGCAGATCGCCGAAGTGGTCAGCAAGTGGACGGGCATCCCCGTGACGCGTATGCTGCAGAGCGAGCGTGAACGCCTGTTGCACCTGGAGGACGAGTTGCACAAGCGCGTCGTGGGCCAGGACGAGGCCATCAGCGTCATCGCCAATGCCGTGCGCCGCTCGCGTGCGGGTCTCAGCGACGGCAAGCGCCCCATAGGCTCCTTCATCTTCCTCGGCACCACGGGCGTCGGCAAGACGGAGCTGGCCAAGGCTCTGGCCGAGGTGCTCTTCGACGACGAGAACATGATGGTGCGTATCGATATGTCTGAATACCAGGAGCGCCACAGCGTCAGTCGACTCATCGGCGCACCTCCAGGCTATGTGGGCTACGACGAGAGCGGCCAGCTCACCGAGGCCGTGCGCCGCAAACCCTACAGCATCGTCCTCTTCGATGAGATCGAGAAGGCTCACCCCGACGTGTTCAACATACTGCTGCAGGTGCTCGAGGACGGCCGCCTGACAGACAACAAGGGCCGCACCTGCGACTTCAAGAACACCATCATCATCATGACCTCCAACATGGGCTCCGACATCATCCGCGAGAAGCTGGAGCACAACCCCAACCCCTCGCAGTACGAGCTCGACGAGACCAAGGAGGCCGTCATGGGGCTCCTCAAAGAGCGCATCAGGCCCGAGTTTCTGAACCGTATCGACGAGATCATCATGTTCCAGCCCCTCAACAAGAGCCAGATACGCGACATCGTCCGCATACAGCTGCGCATGGTGGCCAAGATGCTCGAGAAGAACGACATCACCATCACGGCTACCGACGAGGCCGTCAACCGTCTGGCCGACGTGGGCTACGACCCCGCAATGGGTGCGCGTCCCGTGAAGCGTGTCATCCAGCGCGAGATACTCAACGAGATGAGCCGTCAGCTGCTGGAGGGCAAGATACACACCGACGAGACCGTCATCATCGACGTCATAGACGGCCAGTTTGTCTTCTACAACCCCAAGAAGGCACAGTGACAGAGCCACATCCGCCGTCGCGGCGGAGGCAGACGCAGGCGCCACGCATCAGCGTGGCGCCTTTTTTTGTGCCGCCGCGGCGGCCGGCCGGGGGCTGGGGCATCGCTGCAGGGGATTCCAACATTATTTCAACGATATATCAACGATACTTCAACGATATTTCGACGATAGCTATCGTTAAAGTATCGTTGAAGTATCGTTGAAGTATCGTTGAAGTATCGTTGAAATGGCGTGCGGGGCAGGGTGGGGGGAAGCGCGAGCGGCTGTCCGGCGATGGGCGCGCTTCCGACGGCGGCAACTTAATTTGCATGATTTGTGAAAAAGACGTATATTTGCAAAGCCAAACAACGGCAGAAACGAATATAAACGACTGACAACGATATGAAAAGAGGTTTCGGTAGCGACAACCATTCGGGCATCAGCCCCGAGGTGATAGAGGCCATAGCGATGGCCAACAGCGAGCATGCGCTGGCTTACGGCGACGACGAATATACGCAGCGCCTCGAGGCGCTCGTCAAGGCGACCTTCGGGCCGCAGGCTCGTGTGTATCTGGTCTTCAACGGCACGGGTGCCAACGTGCTGTGTATCGACGCCATGTGCCGCTCGCACGAGGCTGTGGTGTGTGCCGAGACGGCGCACATCAACGTCGACGAGTGCGGCGCCCCGCAGCGCGTCGTGGGCTGCCGTCTGCTGACGGTGGACACGCCCGACGGCAAGCTGACGCCCGCCCTCGTGCGGACGCGTCTGCACGGCTTCGGCTTCGAGCACCACTCGCAGCCCAAGGCCATCAGCATCAGCCAGCCCACGGAGCTGGGCACGCTCTATAGCCGCGAGGAAATCAAGGCGTTGGCCGACTTGGCGCACGAGCACGGCATGTACCTTCATGTCGACGGTGCGCGCCTGGCCAATGCCGCCGTGGCCCTCGGCTGCTCGTTCAAGGAGCTGACCACCGACCTCGGTGTCGACGCCCTCAGCTTCGGCGGCACCAAGAACGGCCTGCTGATGGGGGAGAGCTGCGTGCTCCTCAACCCCGGGCTCGACGTCGACATGAAGTACCGTCGCAAGCAGATGACGCAGCTGGCCAGCAAGATGCGCTTCATGGCGGCGCAGTTTATATGCTACCTCGAGAGCGGCATCTGGCGCCGCAACGCCGAGCACAGCAACGCCATGGCGCAGCTGCTGCTGAGGGAGGTGGAGAAGGTCGAAGGGGTGAAGGTCATGTACCCCGTGCAGGTCAACAGCCTCTTCGCACAGCTGCCCACCGACGTGTGGCACCATCTGCAGGAGCGCTACTTCTTCTACGACTGGGACGAGGCCGCCGACGTGGTGCGCTGGATGTGCTCGTTCGACACCACCGAGGACGACATCCGCGCCTTTGTGGCGGCTCTGAAAGAGGAACTCGCACGCCACCAGTGACCGCGCCGCGCGCGCTGGCGTATCAATATCAAAACGCTATGAAAAACACAAAGATAACAGACGGGCGCCGTGTGGCGTCGGACCGCATCGCCGAACTCGGCAGCAACGAAGTGTTTGTCTTCGGCAGCAACATACAAGGAGCCCACGGCGGCGGTGCCGCATGGTTCGCTTACAAGCACTTCGGTGCCGAATGGGGCGTGGGCGAGGGGCTCACCGGCCGCACCTACGCCCTCCCGACCATGGAGGGCAAGGCGGCGCTGGAAAAGGCTGTAGACCACTTCATTGACTGCGCACGCCAGCATCCCGGACTCACCTTCCTCGTCACCGCCGTGGGATGCGGCATAGCGGGCTATACATGCGAAGAGGTGGCCCCCTTGTTCAAAGAAGCCACCTCGCTGGAGAATGTATACCTGCCCCAGGCGTTCTGGGACGTGCTGTAGTTTATTCGTCCTTGTAACCCGCTGCTATCCTGGCGCGTTTGCGCTCAATCTCGTCGAGGATGATCTTGCGGATGCGGAGGTTCGAGGGGGTGATCTCGAGGTATTCGTCCTCGCGGATGTACTCCATGGCCTCCTCGAGGCTCATCTTGATTGCGGGGCTGCAGGTCGACTTGTCGTCGGCGCTCTTGGAGCGCATGTTGGTGAGGTTCTTGGCCGTCACCACGTTGATAACGATGTCGTTGCCGGGGCGCAGGCTCTCGCCGATCACCTCGCCGGCATAGACGTGGTCGCCCGGCTCTATGAAGAAGGGGCCGCGGTCCTGCAGCTTGCTGATGCTGTAGGCCGTTGCCTCGCCGGTCTCCTTGGCGATGAGGGCGCCGTACTTATGGTCGTCCATGTCGCCCTTCCAGGGTTGGAACTCAAGGAAGCGGTGGGCGATGATGGCTTCGCCGTTGGTCGCGGTGAGCAGCGTGTTGCGCAGACCTATGATGCCGCGCGAGGGGATGGTGAAGTCGAGCTGCACGCGGTCGCCCTTCGTGTCTATGGTGCCCACCTCGCCTTTGCGGCGTGTGACCACGTCGATGACCTTCGACGAGAACTCCTCGGGCACCAGCACCGTGAGCTGCTCTATGGGTTCACACTTCTGGCCGTCTATCTCCCTGATAATCACCTTGGGCTGGCCTACCTGTAGCTCGTAGCCTTCGCGGCGCATGGTCTCGATGAGGACGCTGAGGTGCATGATTCCTCGGCCGTATACCAGCAGGGCGTCAGGCGAGCCGGTCTCCTCGATGCGCATAGCCAGATTCTTCTCCAACTCGGCGTAAAGGCGGTCGCGCAGGTGGCGGCTGGTGACATATTTGCCCTCCTTGCCGAAAAAGGGTGAGTTGTTGATTGTGAAGAGCATAGACATCGTGGGCTCGTCGACTTTGATGGGGGGCAGGGCCTCGGGGTTGTCGGCGTCGCAGATGGTGTCGCCGATCTCGAAAGCCACGTTCTTGTCGAGGTCCATAAGCACGGCACAGATCTCGCCGGCCTCCACGGGTGTCTTGATGCGCTCCTTGCCGAGTCCCTCGAAGACGTAAAGCTCTTTGATCTTGGTCTTTACCATCGTGCCGTCGCGTTTGGCGAGGGTGATGGCCTGACCTGCCTGCAGGGTGCCGCGGTGCAGACGGCCCACGGCGATACGGCCGAGGTAGGAGCTGTAGTCGAGCGACGATATCATCATCTGCGTACTGCCTTCGTCGGTCTTTGGCGCAGGTATGTGCTCGATAATCAAGTCCATGAGGTAGCTGATGTCCTCGGTCGGGGTGTTCCAGTCCTCGCCCATCCAGCCGTTTTTGGCCGAGCCGTAGGCTGTGGGGAACTCCAACTGGTCGTTGTTGGCGCCGAGGTTGAACATCAGGTCGAACACCGCCTCTTGGGTTAGCTCAGGGTCGCAGTTGGGCTTGTCGACCTTGTTGACAACCACTATAGGCTTGAGCCCCAACTCTATGGCCTTCTGTAGCACAAAGCGTGTCTGCGGCATGGGGCCCTCGAAAGCGTCGACTACCAGCAGGACGCCGTCGGCCATGTTGAGCACGCGCTCCACCTCGCCGCCGAAGTCGCTATGGCCCGGGGTGTCGATGATGTTGATTTTGTAGCCTTTGTAGCGGACGGAGACATTCTTGCTGAGGATAGTGATACCGCGTTCGCGCTCGAGATCGTTGTTGTCGAGGATGAGTTCGCCGGTCTCCTGATTGTCGCGGAACAGTTTGGCCTGATGAAGCATGCGGTCGACCAGGGTGGTCTTTCCATGGTCGACGTGGGCTATAATTGCAATATTACGAACGTTTTGCATAAAACTATGTTGTTAAAAAGAAACTGCAAAAATACGAAAAATATCCGATAGTGTTCATATTTTTTATGTATTTAGCGTGTTGGTGATGTCACGGCGGCATGCATCCGGTACGGAGTCCATACGGATTATCGTCGGCCTTTCTACGGCTTTCCACTGAAGAAATGCCGAAGGGGGTCCGAAGAGGGTCCGAAGGGACTCCGTATCGGAGTGGCAGGGTGGGGGAGGCGAATTTCGCTTCTAAGCGACTTTCTCGCCAATCTGTGAGGCGGAGGTGGTGTCGGGGTGAGATAGGCCGTTAGGAGCGATTTCTTCTTGTTGCCATTTGTAACACACAGCCCGCTAAAACTGACGGTGACAGATGTAAGATTGGATGAAAGCGACGCAATGTACAAATGTAATTACAAAACAGATGTATTTTCGGTTAAAAAATTTAACAAATAGTATTTGTTGATATAGTATAAACAGAAAATCAGTATTTTTAATCTGTTGTATTAATGTGTTAGTTCTAATGTTATGTCTGTTTGAAGCATTTGTTTATCATAAGGAGTATTGTAGAGATGAAGTATTAAAATATAGTGTATTATGAATAACAATTAAAGTGATAGATGATTTATTGTCTTTGTGTACGATTGTAAAATTGTATATTTTGTTTTGTCATGTCAAAAATAGTGTGTAATTTTGTAAACGCAGAAATCACTGAAATACAAATGTAAGATTATGATAAACAGGATAAATTTGATTCTGCGGGCGAAAAATATCACCGCAAGACAGTTTGCTGAGGAGATCGGCATACAGCCGTCGGGAATGTCGCATATTCTGGGTGGCCGCAACAATCCGAGTCTCGACTTCGCCGTGAAGGTGCTTCGTCGTTATCCAGAGATTGACGCCAACTGGCTGCTCCTCGGCAGAGGTGCCATGTATGGCAACGGTGCTCCCGCCGTCGCTGGCGAGGGGCGGAATGCAGAGTCCGCTGTGCCGCAGCAGACGGAAGCCGATTTCTCGGGGGGCGAGCCTGCAGAACTCCCTAAGGCCGAAGACTATCAGGCCACGTACATGTCTGTGCCGCCCGAGGAGTGTGAGGTGAAAGACGACGCCCCCCAGGCTCCTGGCGAGGAAATGCGCGAAGCAGAACCTCAAGCCGTGCATGCAAAGGATGCAGAGCGCGTTGTGGTGCGTATGATGCTCATCTACAGCGACAACACATTTGACGTGCTGACGCCGAGAGGCTGATGTCGGCGCATGATGCCGTAGGATGGCCGCAGGGTTCGTGGAAACTGCCGCGAAGTCCTGCGGCTATTTGTATTAAATGAAATAAAAATTAGTATTGTTTATATATAATAGAAATTTTTTCGTATCTTTGCAGTTGTCAGCCAGAGTGTGTGGCTGCGATAAAAGATTGAAAGAAAATGGACTACAACTTCAGTGAACTAGAACCGCGGTGGCAGAACTGGTGGCGCGAGCATGGTGTGTACCATGTCGACAATGCCGGAGATGCGTCGCGACCGAATGGGGGCAACGCTTCTCCCAAACCGCATTACTATGTTTTGGACATGTTTCCCTACCCGTCGGGTGCCGGCCTTCATGTAGGCCACCCGCTGGGATACATAGCCAGCGACATCTACGCCCGCTATAAACGTCTGCGCGGCTATAACGTGCTGCATCCCATGGGTTATGACGCCTATGGGCTGCCCGCCGAGCAGTATGCCATACAGACAGGACAGCACCCTGCCGTCACCACGGAAAAGAACATAGCTCGCTACCGCGAGCAGCTCGACAAGATTGGCTTTTCCTTTGACTGGGACCGCGAGGTGCGCACCTGTGACCCCAAGTACTACAAGTGGACGCAGTGGACCTTCCTCCAGCTCTTCAAGCACTACTACGACAACACCGCCGCCAAGGCGCTCCCCATAGCCCAGCTCGAGGCACACTTCGCCAAGCAGGGCACCGAAGGCCTCGATGCCGCCTGCACCGAAGAGATGCACTTCACGGCCGCAGAATGGAACGGCTGGGATGCCGTCAAGCGCAGCCAGGTGCTGATGAACTACCGTCTGGCCTACCTGGCCGACACCTACGTCAATTGGTGCGCCGACCTGGGCACCGTGCTGGCCAACGACGAGGTCGTCGGCGGCCTCAGCGTGCGCGGCGGCTACCCCGTGGAGCGCAAGCTCATGCGCCAGTGGAGCCTCCGCATCTCCGCCTACGCCCAACGGCTGGTCGACGGCCTGGAACAGGTGGACTGGACCGACTCGCTGAAGGAGATACAGCGCAACTGGATCGGCCGCTCGGAGGGCGCCGCAGTGTGGTTCCCGCTGTCTGACAAGTCGGACATCTCCTTTGAGATCTTCACCACCCGCCCCGACACCATCTTCGGCGTGACCTTTATGGTACTCTGCCCTGAGCACGAGCTCATTGAGCAAATCACCACGCCCGAAAAACGCGACGAGGTGATGCAATACGTCACCTGGGCCAAGAACCGCTCCGAGCGCGAGCGCCAGGCCGAGGTGAAGAAAGTATCCGGCGTCTTCACCGGTGCTTTCGCCGTCAACCCTCTGACCGAGGAGAAGATACCCATCTATGTGAGCGACTACGTCCTTGCCGGCTACGGCACGGGTGCCATCATGGCCGTGCCTGCCCACGACAGCCGCGACTTCGCCTTTGCCCGCCACTTCAACCTGCCCATCCGCCAGGTCGTCTCCCTCGAGAAGGGCGTCACCTCTGACCCCGCTACCTGGAGCGAGAGCCTCGACGCCAAGACAGGCTATTCCGTCAACAGCGGCTTCGTCAGCGGCATGAAAGTCAAGGAAGCCATGGCCGCCGTTATCGACAAGATCGAAGAGATGGGCATCGGCCACCGTACCGTCAACTACCGCCTGCGCGACGCCATCTTCAGCCGTCAGCGCTACTGGGGCGAGCCCTTCCCCATCTACTATAAGGGTGGTGTGCCATGCCCACTGCCGGAGGAGTGCCTGCCCCTGGAGCTGCCGGAGGTTGACGACTTCAAGCCCACCGCAACCGGCGAGCCCCCGCTGGGTCACGCCAAGAAGTGGGCGTGGGACGAGAAGAACCGCTGTGTGGTGGAGAAAGAAAAGATTGACGACGTGACGGTCTTCCCGCTGGAGTTGAGCACCATGCCCGGCTTCGCCGGCAGCAGCGGCTACTACCTGCGCTATATGGATCCGGGCAACGACAAAGAGTATTTCGGCAAGGACGCCGTAGGCTACTGGCAGAACGTGGACCTCTACGTCGGTGGCGCGGAGCACGGCACCGGCCACCTCATCTATGCCCGCTTCTGGAACAAGTTCCTCTACGACATCGGCCTCGCCGTCAAGGAAGAGCCCTTCCAGAAACTCATCAACCAGGGCATGATACAGGGGCGCTCCAACTTCGTATACAGGAGCAAAGCCGACAACAACCTCTTCGTGTCGAAGGGATTGGTGAAGAGTATGGACGACGTCACACCTATACATGTGGACATCAACATCGTGGACAACGATGTGCTCGACGTCGAGAAGTTCCGCCAGTGGCGGCCGGAGTTCGCCGACGCAAGGTTTGAGCTTGAAGACGGCAAATACGTGTGTGGCTGGGAAGTGGAGAAGATGAGCAAGAGCATGTACAATGTGCAGAACCCCGACGACCTGGTGGCGCGCTACGGTGCCGACACGCTGCGTCTGTACGAGATGTTCCTCGGACCTGTGGAGCAGGCCAAGCCGTGGGATACCAACGGCATAGAGGGTGTGCACCGCTTCCTCAAGAAGTTCTGGCGCCTCTTCGAAGGGCTGAGCGACGAATCTGCTGCCAAGGAGGAGCTCAAGGTGCTGCACCAGACGATCAAGAAAATCACCGACGACGTGGAGCGATTCTCGTTCAACACGTGTGTGTCGACATTCATGATATGCGCCAACACGCTTACCGACATGAAGTGCGGCAAGCGCGAGGTGTTGGAGCCTCTGGTGGTGCTGATGGCACCCTTTGCCCCGCATATCGCCGAGGAACTGTGGCACCAACTCGGCCACGAGGAGTCGGTGTGCGATGCGCAGTGGCCTGTGTGCGACGACCGTTACCTTGTCGAAGACACTGTGAAATATCCCGTGCAGTTCAACGGCAAGATGCGCTTCACGGTGGACCTGCCGGCCACTTGTACGCAGGACGAGGCCATTGCCGCCATCAAGGCCATGCCCGAGGGGCAGAAGTGGATGGACGGCAAGGAGCCGCGCAAGGTGATATTTGTTCCCAAGAAGATTATCAATATCGTACTATAAATGTTAAGCAGACATTTCTTAAGAAGCAAAGTGCTTCAGGAGATATACGCCAGCCAGATGGAGGACAAGGATGCCATACAGGCATGCAGGGATTTTGAGTACCATGTGGGCCGGCTCAACGAACTTGGAGTGTTGCAGGTGTCGCTGATGACCAAGGTGTATGAGATAGCCGAAGTGGTCATCGAGGAAGGGCGCCGCAAGTTCCGCCCCACCGATGCCGAAAAGACTCCCAACCGTAAGTTCCTCGGCAATGAGTTCTTGCGCCGTATGGCTGACAACTATGAATTGAAACAGCTCACCGAGAAGTGGGGAGGCTGCTGGGAGACGCACAGCGATATGGTGCGCGAGGCATTCCTGGAGTTCCGCAAGACTGACGTCTACTGCCGCTACCTTTCGCATCCCGATACAGACTTCAGTCAGGACAAGGAGTTGGCCATCATGCTCTTCCGCTTCCTCATGAATCGCGAGGCTGTTGTCACCGCCATGGGCGAGCGCAGCCTGCTGTGGGAGGATGACTTCGAGCAGATTGCACAGTATAATTTCATGATGCTCAAGACCCTTGACGAGCGGGCGTTCGACGAAGCCATGCCATGGCCGGTGATGTACGACAAGCGCCTGGAGAAGGATGAGGCAGACATGGATTTTGCGCGTCTGTTACTGCGGGAGACAATGCTTCATCGCAGCGAGGGCGACGAGATGATAAAAGCCCGTCTGCAGGGGTGGGAGTTTGAGCGAGTGGCGTTGATGGACGTGCTGCTGATCAATATGGCCATTGCCGAATTCACGTGCTGTCCTTCAATACCCGAGAAAGTCACCGTGGATGAGTACATAGAGCTTAGCAAAGAGTTCAGCTCAGAGCGCAGCAAGCTCTTCATCAACGGCATCCTCGACAAACTTGTGCTGGAACTGCGCTCGCAGGGGAGGATCAAGAAGTCGGGGCGCGGTTTGTTGAACGAGTCGAGTGAGGAGGTGCTATGAAGGGAAGAGTGTATGTAGTATGCGCCATCGTTGCGTCGTTGGCTCTTGCAGGATGCAATGGCAAAGCCAAGCAAGATGCCGATGTTGACCTGATACGCAATCCGCGTAGTGCACAAGGCTACAACGACAGCGAGAAAATGCCTGTGCTCACGTTCGACAGCGACATCCATGACTTCGGACGCCTGTCCGCCGGAGAGAATATAAGCTACAGCTTCCACTTCCGCAACACGGGAAATGCCGACCTGATTATCAGCAACACCTCGGCGACCTGTGGATGCACAGTGGCCGACTACCCCAAGGGCCGTATTGCGCCGGGTGGCGAGGGCTATGTGACTGTGACCTTCAAGAGCGCCGGCAAGTCCGGGCAGCAGTACCAGGAGGTCACAATCGTCAGCAACGCCCAGCCGGCAACGAGCAGGCTCAAGATTGTTGCGCAGGTGGGGAGATGACAAATTAGTGTTAAACAAAAAACTTAATAAAAAGATATGACAGATATGATTTTATTGCAGACCCAGGGTGGTAGCTCGATGTGGATATGGATGATTGCCATCCTCGTGATTATGTGGATACTGATGCTTCGTCCGCAGCGCAAGAAAGAGAAAGAGGAGCGCAAGTTCCGCGAAGGACTGAAGAAAGGTGACCGTGTCGTCTTCTCTGGCGGCATATACGGCAAGGTGCACGAGGTCGGCGAGCACACCGTTGAGGTGGAGGTAAGCAACGGCACCGTCCTCACCGTAGAGAAAAACATGATACAGCCTGCACCGGAAGCCAAGAGCGAAGAGGTCAAGAAGTAAGTGAAGCGCTTTCTTGTCATATTGGCGCTAACGGCAGTGGTATGGCTTGGCGTGTCGATGTCGGAGCCCATGGAATATACTGTTCCTGTCAAAATCCGCTATGTCGGTTATGACACGGTGAAGTATGCTCTGGCTTCCGCCGATACGGTGCTGCCTATGCACATAGGCTCCAGCGGATATGTGGCCTTCCTTATGGGCATGAGAGAGGCCTCTCCCGAAGTGGAGGTGAGGATAAATGGCAGCAGTGTGCAATGTGCCGTAGGTGTTGACAGCCTTTATAGCGCAGTGGGCAAAAGTGTCGCCGGCATCAAGGAGGTGAGCTGCAACATTGACTCGTTGCGCGTCACCCTTGTCGAGCGGGCCAGCAAGTCCTTCTGCCCCACGCTTGATGGCGTCAGCTTTGAGTTCTCTGAACGTTACGGGCTCTATGGTCAGCCTGTCGTGACTCCTGCCGAGGTGGTTCTGTATGGCCCGGAAGAGGCGCTGTCCAAAATCAGCAGCCTGCCAGTGGCTAAGACCACCGTGTCGGGCATCGGTATGTCGCAGACCTTCACGTTGCCGCTTGAGCCCGTATGGGAGCAGTATGGCGACGTGCGGCCATCCTGCACCGAAGTGCAGGTGTATGTCCCTGTAGAGACCTTTGTGGAGCGCACCTACAAAGTGCCGATAAAAGTGGCTGGTGCCGACAGCACTGTGGCGGTCCATGTCTACCCGCCGGAGGCAACGTTGCATGTTTGGGTGGCACAACGCGACCTATACCGCGAACCTGAGCTTACCGTCACGGTCAACTATTCCGACATCCTCGCCAATGGGCAGCACATAGAGCCGCAACTCACCGAGTTTCCCAGTTTCATGCGCCCCCGGGCTATAGAGCCTGCCGAGGTGCAGTGTGTAATCATAAAATAGCCGTCGTCGTTTGCCATGAAGAGAGTGGGTATAACCGGCGGTATAGGCTGCGGTAAAAGCACCGTGGTCGCCGAGTTCGTGCGGCGCGGCGTCCATGCCTTCGTGGCCGATGATGTGGCTGCTGCCTACTATGACAATCCAGCTTTCCTTGCCGAAGTGCGCCGGATGCTTGGTGATGAGGTCTTCCGTGCGGACGGGAGTGTTGACAAGCGCCGCATCGCGGGTATAGTCTTCGCCGACAGCCGGAAGCTGCGCGGCCTCAACAATCTGGTGCATCCGCGTGTTATGGCCGACTTCGACGCCTTCTGCCGCAAGCATTCTGCGGAGCCCTACGTCCTCTTTGAGAGTGCCATTCTCTACGACTATGGCTTCAACGCTTTCATGGATAAGGTTGTTTGTGTCTACCTTGACCTTCACGAGCGTATTGAGCGTCTTCAAAAACGCGACGGGGTGGGGGTGGAGCAGCTCATGGCGCGCGTGGCCAACCAGATGCCTGCCGAGGAGATGATGCGCCGCGCCGATTATGTTATACTCAACTATGAGGGCAACCCACGCCAGCGTCAGGTCGCCGTCATAGACAAACTGTTAAGACAATGAAAAAGAGAATATGCGCCATTGTTGTGGCGATGCTTCTTGCAGCCGTGTTCAGCCAGGCTGTGGCCCAGCGCTTCAGTTCCCGTGGCTGGACATACCGTGACCCTGAGACCAACTGGGTCGACTCCATCATGCAGACCTTGACTCTCGACCAGCGCATTGCACAGCTCATGGTTGTGCGTGTGCCGCTCGATATGGACGACAAGCAGGCCAAAGCTTTCTCCGAGGTGATGAACGGCTATGGCGTCGGCGGCGTCTGTTTCTTTGTCGGCACCGCCGAGCGGCAGGCCGCCCTTACACACCGCTTCCAGCGCGACGCCCGTGTGCCGCTGATGGTGTGCATCGACGGCGAATGGGGGCTCGGTATGCGCCTCAAGGACATGTACGCCTTTCCACGCAACGCGCGCTTCGGCGAGCTCTCCGAGGATGCTGACAGCATCGTCTACCGTATGGGTGAAGAGATAGGGCGCCAATGCCGCGAGATGGGCATCCATGTCAACTTCGCCCCAGTGGCCGACATCAACTCCAACCCCAACAACCCCGTCATCGGCACCCGCTCCTTCGGCACCGACCCTGAACGTGTGGCACGCCTCGCCGTCATGTACGCCCTCGGCCAGCAGAGCCAGGGGGTCATGGCTGTGGCCAAGCATTTCCCCGGCCATGGCGACACCGACAAAGACAGTCACCTCGAGCTGCCAGTCATCAACCACTCCCTCGCCTATATCGACACCGTCGACCTGCACCCCTTCCGCCGCCTCTTCGCCGCCGGCGTGGGGGGCGTCATGGTGGCCCACCTGCAGGTCAACGCCTACGACAGCCTGCATCCCTCCACGCTCAGTCCCACCATCGTCAACGGCCTCCTCAAAGGTACCATGGGTTTCGGTGGCCTCGTCATCACCGACGGCATGGACATGAAAGGCATAACCAACAGCTACGGCGGCGGCAGGGCCGAGCTCATGGCGATGCTCGCCGGCAACGACATACTCCTCCTGCCGCCCGACGTGCGTGAGGCTATCGAGACCATCAAGACAGCCGCCGTGCAGAGCGACAGCGTGCGCCGCATCATAGACTATCACTGCCGCCGTGTCCTGAAGGCCAAATACCACTATGTCAGGCCGTATGTCAATGCCGCCATCCATGTGCCCGACGAGCGGCACACCGCCGTCTGTAACGATATCGTCACCGACCTTAACCTCAACATAGACCGCCGCATCGACAGCATCGTCTACAAAGCCATCCAGCAGCACGCCATGCCCGGCTGCCAGATCGCCGTCATGCACCGTGGCCGCCTTGTCGTCAACCGCAGCTACGGCCATCTCACCTACGACAGCCTCGCCGCCCCCGTAACCTCGGGCACTATCTACGACCTCGCCTCGCTCACCAAGGTGTGCGCCACCACGCTGGCTGTCATGCGTCTCGTCGACCGAGGGCAGGTGAAGCTCGACGACAGACTCAGCCGTTACCTCCCTTACCTCAAGGGCACCGACAAGGCCCTCATCACCGTCCGTCAGGCCCTCAGCCACTGCGCCGGCCTCAAGGCTTTTGACGCTCTCTGGCGGGTCACCGCCGAGCGCGACAGCATACCACTCCTCGTCGCCGCCTCGCGGCTCAACGCCGACAACAGCTACTGCTACAGCGATTTCGGCTTCATCCTCCTGGCCGACATGGTGGAGCGGGTCAGCGGACAGCTTCTCGACGAGTATGTGGAAGAGCATTTCTACGCCCCCATGGGCCTCACCTCGACATTCTTCACGCCCCTCGACGAGGATGTCGACAGTCTTCTCATAGCACCCACCGAGGTGGACAGCATCCGCGGCCTCATCCGTGGCACCGTCCACGACCCCAACGCCTACGCCATGGGTGGCATAGCCGGGCATGCAGGCCTCTTCTCCACAGCCGAAGAGGTGGCTCTCATCATGCAGATGCTCCTCAACGGCGGCGAACTCGACGGGCGCCGCTACCTCAAAGAGAAGACCGTGGAGACCTTCACGCGACGCCACTTCGAGCGGCAGGGCAACCGCCGCGCTCTCGGCTTCGACAAGCAGCTCTTCACACCCTCGCCCAACGCACAGGTGTGTCCCGAAGCCTCGCAGGCCTCCTTCGGCCACACGGGCTTCACGGGCACCATGGTGTGGGCAGACCCCGAATACGACCTCGTCTATGTCTTCCTCTCCAACCGCGTCTACCCCTCGGCGACCCCCAACAGGCTCGCACAGCTCAACGTGCGCACCGACATACAGTCGCTTCTTTATAACGATATAATAAAATAGCACTTCATATTCAGCAATATGTCAGGTTTCACTAAATGGTTGTTTGCAGGCCTCGGCTGGGCCATCGCCGGCCCCATCGGCGCCCTTCTCGGCTACTTCCTCGGCAAGGCCATCTCGCCCGACCGGCAGCTCGGCAGCGGCTCCTTCGGCACCGACGACACTCCCCACCGCGGCCCTTACCACAACACGGGCACGCAGGCCGACATCAACGCCGCGTTGATGGTACTCATAGCCGCCGTCATGAAGGTCGACGGCAACGTCAAGCGCAGCGAGCTCGACTTCGTCAAGCGGTTCCTCCTCGCCAACTACGGCGAAGAGCGCGGCAAGGAGATGCTCAAAGTGCTGCAGCAGATGGTCGACAGGGACATCCCCATCGACCAGGTGTGCATGCAGATCAAGGTCAACACCGACTACACCACGCGCTACCACATGGTCGACTTCCTCTTCGGCATCGGCGGCGCCGACGGCGAGTTCCAGCAGAGCGAGCTCAACATGCTGCGCCTCATAGCCCAGTATCTCGGCATCTCGCAGTCCGACTATACCTCCATCTACGAGCGCCACGTGGGTTCCTCCTACAGCAGCGGCTACGGCGGCGGCTCCTCGTCGCGCGGCGGCAGGGCCTCCTACGGCAAAGACCCCTACAAGGTACTCGGCATCGACAGCTCCGCCACCGACGACGAGGTGAAGCGCGCCTACCGCAAGATGGCCATGAAATACCACCCCGACAGGGTCGCCGGCATGAGCGAAGAGCTGCAGCGCAACGCCGCCGAGCAGATGAAGGAGATCAACGAGGCCTACGACACCATCAAGCAGCGGCGCCCGTCAATGAAGTAAGATGTCCAGAAAGAGAAGAGGCTGCCACCGTCAAAGTGCCAGCCTTTTTTTTTTATTCTATAACCTATATCCGATAACCGATAACCCGTATCACGCCAGCCGCTCCACCACGGTGCCTACCAGCTGGCGCATCGGCTCGTGGTAGTCGTTGAGGAAGGTGCCTTTGGGGCGGTTGGCGATGATGAGGCACACCGTCAGCGCGTCGTGTCCCAGCATGTGGCTGAAGCCGTAGATGGCCGACGTCTCCATCTCAAGGTTTGTCACCCTGAGGCTTCTCACCTCCTTTATGTTGCGGGCCTGGCGCTCTTTCTTGCCGGTCCTGAACATGCGGGAGTAGCCTCTCCATTCAAACGACGCCAGCCTCTCGTTGAGGTTCTCTATGGCCGGGTGCAGCCTCACCGTGCGTCCCTGCGGGCCGTAGAAGCCCGGTGCCGTTGCCGTGATGCCGTGGTGCATGTCGTGGGCCACAAGCTCCAGCAGCGTGGCGCTGCCCTGCACATAGTAGGGGCGTGCCGCACCGGCCGGAAGCTCCATGTGGGCGGCGAAGGCCTGCTCCATCTCCGGCAGCGGTGTGATCCACTCTTTGTAGTAGTTCATCAGTCCGTCGAAGCCGATGGCGCAGACCGAGGCCACACGGCTGCCGCAGTCTATGTCCTCCTGCAGCGAGCCGCTGGTGCCTATGCGCACTATCTGCAGCTTGCGGTCGCTCTCGGCCTTCCATGCCCCATGTTCCACTCTCAGCGCGGCGTCGAGCTCTGTCATGACGATGTCGATGTTGTCGCAGCCCATGCCTGTGCTGAGGGCCGTCATGCGGGTGCCGTGGTAGCTGCCCGTCAGGGCGTGCAGCTCGCGGTTGCGGCTCTCGTGTTCCACGCTGTCGAAGATGCTCTTGAACATCTCGACGCGCTCGGGGTCGCCAACGAGCAACACCTTGTCGGCCAAGGTGTCGCTGGTGAGGTGTATGTGGTAGAGGCTGCCGTCGGCGGCCAGTGGCAGTTCGCTGGGTTTGGGCATAGGGCTGGTGTATTGTTGTTTGAGGTTGGTTATCTGCGTGTCGGGGCCGCCGAGCGCGTCGGGGCGGCGCTCTTGCTGTTGTCGCTCTGTGTCGAGGTGCTGCGTGTCGGAGCCGCCGAGCGCGTCGGGGCTGCGCTCTTGCTGTTGTCGCTCTGTGTCGAGGTGCTGCGCGTGGGAGCGGCGGAGCTGTTGCTGCGTGTGGGCGTCGTGGACTTGACGTCCTTGCTCTGTGTCGAGGTGCTGCGCGTGGGTGCCGCGCTCGACGACGAGCTGCTGCGCGTGGGCGCTGCCGAGCTGTTGTTGCTGCGCGTCGGGGTGGTGCTCTTGTTGCTGCTGCTCTGCGTCGAGGTGCCGCGTGTGGGTGCCGTGCTCGGTGCCGAGCCGCTGCGTGTGGGGGCCGCTGAGGAGCTGTTGCTGCGTGTCGGCGCCGTGGTCTTGCCGTTGCTGCCCTGCGTCGAGGTGCCGCGCGTGGGCGCTGCCGACGTGCCGCTGCCCGAGCGGGTGGGCGCCGAGGTGGCGGCGCCGCTGCGCTGTGCCGCCGGGGCTCCCGCGGAGTGGCCGCTGTTGCTGCCTGTCGGTGTGGGGCGTGCGCCCGACGAGGAGCCGGCCTGTGCCGGTTGTTCTATCCTCGGGCGTTCCGCTCCCGGCGTCCAGGTGCTGGCAGGCCGCGGTGCGGGGGTGTGCGGGGCGCGCAGGTAGTAGGCGTGGTACGGGTGAGTGGCAGGGCCGTGGTAGCCGGGGGCCGGCGGTGCCGGCGGCATCCAGCCGTGGCGGTGCACATCGTAGTGGTAGGTGCGGCGGTAGCCCGGATGGTGGACGACGCGCGTGTAGTGGTTGTAGGCGGGCACGGTCCATGTTATCGTCGGCACCCTGAGGCGGCCGTCGGTGCGGAACCGCAGGTACTGCGCCGCGTTGTACATGCGGCCGGCGCTGTAGAGCCAGATGCATTGCAGGTCTATGGGCATGTATATCTCCTCGCCCGTGTAGGCGTCGTAGCCGTAGATCCACAGCTCGTAGAATGCCGAGTTGACCCGCTCGGCCCACACCTCGTTGAGGAGCACGTAGGTCTCTATCTCGTAGTCGTAGCCGCAGTAGATCATCAATTCGCTCTGGCGGTTGAGGTAGCTCACCGCGCGTTCAGCCTGGCTGCGCGTGAAGTAGAGCACCGATGTGGCGTTGGCCGTCATCATGGCCGAGAGCATAACTGCTATAATTGCAATGCGTTTCATAGGGCGTTGGCTTTTATTTGTTCACTATATTAGTGCTGCAAAGATACGAAAACTTTTCGTTCCGCGTAAAAATATATATCAACAGGCTCGTTGAGCGCATTTTGTTTTAAATGCTAAATTTTCAAAAAAAGTTGCCAAATGTGTTTTTTTTCGTATATTTGCACTTTGAAATATTGTGTAAAAATGTACATGATGAAACGTATATTTGTTGCATTAATGGCTGTGGCACTGGTGTTTGGCGGAGCTGCCGACCTGCAGGCCCAGAACAAGAAAAAGAAATCGGGCAAGGCCAAGACCACGCAGACCACCAAAAACAAAAAGAAGAAGTCAGAAGCTCCTGCGGTGCCCGTTGTCACTGACATTGAGCTGCCTTACAACAGCAGCGACTGTCTCTTCGCCATACCGTTGGAGATGGACAAGACCTACGGTCCGACGACGCCCCCCTACGGTGCCGGCCGTGTGCAGGAGGTGGTGGCCGACAAGGCTCACCCCAACATCTTCGAGCGCGAGCACAACTCGGTGTGGTACAAGATCACCATCCCCTACAACGGACAGCTGGAGATCAACATCGCCCAGAAGAGCGTGTGGGACGACTACGACTTCCTCGTCTACCGCTACACGGGCGTCTACTTCTCCAACCAGGTGCTGCTCAACAAGGTGACGCCTGTGGCCGTTAACCTCGGCGCCGTAGACAGCAACTCGCTGGCCGCCGCCGCCCTCAAGGCCGCGGAGCGCCAGCCGAAAGCCAAGGCCGATGCAGGAGCCAAGAAGAAGAAAGCTGCCGAAGAGCCTGAATTCGTGTTGCCTGTGGAGCCCAAAGCTACCATAGGCATGAGCGTCGACGCCAAAGACGTCATGCTCACCAAGAAACAGTTCGGAGGCTTCATCAAGTCCATCCCGGTGCGTATGGGCGAGGTTTACTATATAGTGCTCGACAACCGCTCGGAGGGCGGCCAGGGGCACAGCATCACCTGCAGCGTGCATGCCGACGCCTACGAGCCGCTGGTGCTCTTCTACGACCGCAAGGGCAAGCGCTATGTCGACGTCGACCTGATGATACTTGAGAAAGGCGGCCAGGGCGGCGAACGCGTCATCGTGAAGGACGCCCACTACCGTGGCGGCAAGGTGAAGTTCATCCCGGGCTTCAGCTACACCCTCTACGCCAAGCGCGACGGCTTCTTCTCCATCTACCGCGAGTTCAGCGCCAGCGACCTGATGATGCGCGACACGCTCATGCTCAGCTACATGGAGCGCACGGAGCGCGGCTCGTCGTTCCCCATCAAGAATGTGTACTTCGAGGACGGCGACGCTGCCCTCATCCCCGGCACCGACACGGCGCTGATGCAGTATGTGGCCATGTTCCTCAACCACCCCGACGTCACCTTCCTGGTGAAGGGCTTCGTGCAGAGTTACGGCGTCAACGCCGAGGCCGACATGCTGCTGTCGCTCGACAGGGCCAAGACCGTGAAGCAGTATTTTGTGGACCACGGCATCTCCGCCGACCGTATCACCACGGCGGGCATGACCAAGAACGAGATTAAGCGCGCCGCCGCCGCGGCCCTCGACAAGGGTGCCGGCTTCAGCGGCGTCAAGGTGGAACTCATCATCACAGGCAAGACGGAGTGAGAGTTGGGAGTTGGGAGTTGAGAGTGGTCAGTTAACACTTAACACTTATCACTTATCACTTATCACTACACACTAATCACCAATCGCTGATATGAAAAAGACTATAGTAACGCTGCTGGCGCTCTGCGCGGCAGCGTTTTCCTTATGCGCCCAGACCGACTGGAAGGGCGTGCAGCGGCTCATCGACGACGGGTCGTACAAGACGGCCTACGGCAAGGCCGAGGCCGTGTACAACAACAAGAATGGCGCCGGCCGCCAGCGGCTTACGGCGGCCTACTATATGGCCATGGCCGCGGCCCGCTACCAGGAGGAGGCCTACGACAGCGCCGTGGCGCACTACCGCGCCCTGCTGCCGTCGCTCGACGGCGTCGACCGCGCCCTCTGCTACGCCTTCCTCGGCGTCTACGACACAGCGCTGGCCGACAGCGCCCTGCTGCAGCGCACGCCTGTGGAGACCGTGCGCGAGTTCTGCTACGAGGGCGACAAGGCGCAGAACATGACGCCCACGGTGTACGACATGCTGGTGGTCATGATGCAGGACCGCGGCGAGCTGACCCCGCGGCAGCGTGTGGAGTGGCAGCAGCGTCTCTGCGCCCTGCATGCAGGGGATAGGGACGATGTGCGCATCTGGCACGACCGGCGGCTGCTCGACTTCATGGAGGCGGTGCCCAACCAACGTATCAACATATCAACATATCAACAGTATATCGACAAGTACCGTGGCACGAAGAGTGGTCAGGTGGCGGCGCTTTACCTGAAAGCGGCTAACCACTGCCGTTGGCAGCGGAAGGACCTGGTGCAGGCCGTGCGCTACTGCGACACCGCCCTTGTCCTCTTCCCCAAGAGCGAAGGAGGCGTGGAGTGTGCCAACCTGCGCAGCCAGATCACCGCGCCGCGCATCAGCCCTTCGCGTGCGGTGCGCTTCATGGCCCCGCAGCGCGAGGAGCTGATGGGTGTGGAATACGCCAACCTCGACCGCATGCACCTGCGCATCGTCGAGGAGCCGGAGAAATACATGAGCGACGAGCAGCTGGCCAAGTTGAGGGCCCTGTATGAGTGGACCGTCGATGTGCCGCGGCCCGACGCCTACGGCGAGGCGTCGGCGGCCTTCGCCCTGCCGGCTTTGCCGACTGGCAAGTACCGCCTGCTCTTAGCTCCCACGGCCCACTTCGCCAAGGGGATGGCCTATGTTGAGCTGCACGTCACCGACATCGCCCTGCGCTACACCACCGACGGACGCGGCCTGGTGGTGGACCGCACCACTGGCGCCCCCGTGGCGGGGCAAAAGGTGCAGCTTGTGCAACCCAAGCAGTACTATCCCAAACAGGATGAGCGGGTGTTGCAGACCGTCGTCACCGCTGCCGACGGCACCTACCGCTTCGACAGCATTCCGCCGCGCTATAGTATCATCCGCATCGTGCGCGACGGCTATAACTTTGTGCAATCGGCCTACAGTCACAACCACACGGCAACCGACGGGCACAAAACGCAGTTCCACATGGTCAGCGACCGACCTGTCTACCGCCCGGGCGACACGGTGCAGGTGGCCGTGCTGCTCTACCGCACCGACGGGCGCGACGGCGAGCTGCTGGCTGCGGGCCATACATTCACCTTGACGCTCACCGACCCCAACGGGCAGCAGGTGCAGCAGCTCAAGCTCACCACCGACGACTTCGGCTCGGCCCACTGCGCCCTGCCGCTGCCCACCGACCGTCTGGCGGGGCACTGGACGGTGCAGGTGAGCGACAGCACCGGCAGCGACGCGCTCGGCCTGCGGGTCGAGGAGTACAAGCAGCCGCGCTTCATGGTGAGCCTCTCGACCGAGGGCGCTGCACCGCAGTTCGGCCGGCCCTATGCCGTGCAGGGCATGGCGGCGGCCTACAGCGGCGTCAGCATCGGCGGCGCGCGGGTGCAGTACACCGTGACGCGGAGCCAGCGCATGTGGCGCTGGGGGCCGAGCATGAGCACCGTGGTGGCGCAAGGCGAGACCGAGGCGGCCGCCGACGGCACCTTCCAGGTGGTCTTCACCCCCGAGCCCGACAGCAGTGTGGAGCTCTCCGCCAAGCCCGTCTTCAACTACACGGTGCAGGTCACCGTCACCGACCTCAACGGCGAGAGCCACGACGCCGAGACCACCGTGCGTGTGGGGTACCAGCGTCTGTTTGTGAGGATGAAAGATATACAGGCCGACGTGCGGGAACTGCCGTCAGTGCGGGTGGAGCTGACCGACGTCAACGGCACGCCGCAGCAGGGCAGGGTGGGGGTGAGCGTGGTGCGACTGCACAGGCCCGACACCATGTGCCTGGCCCCTGCGGTGCTCACCAAAGGAATGCATATAACCATCGACAGCGCCGACTACCGCCGCCGCTTCCCGCAGTATATATATGATATTAACGAAAACAACCGGAAACAATGGTCGGCTGAGTGGTTCTGGACGGGAACGGCAACCGATGGCAATGTGAGTCTGCCACATCTGCAAGGGGGCATCTACCGCATTGTGGCGTGGGCGCTGGACGGCCAGGACACCGTGGCCGATACCGTCTACACCGTGCTCACCCCGCCGACTGACCGCATGGCGCGCACCGATGCCGCGCTGTGGGTAGACCGGGACAAGACGACCGCCCACCCAGGCGAGCGCATCACCTTCCGCCTGGGGTCGGCCTACAAGGGTGTCAAGGCCTACTACCGGATAGAATACGGCGAGAGGCAGACCCTCCGGTCGGGGTGGCTCACGCTGGGCGAGCGCCTGCAGGAGGTGACGGTCGACGTGGACAGCACCATGCTTGGCGGCCTGACACTGAGTGTGAGCACCATGCTCCACGGACAGAGCTTTACCGAGAGCCGCACCGTCGATGTACCCTACAGCCACAAGGAACTCAAGGTCGAGATTGCCAGCTTCCGCGACAAGCTGCTGCCCGGCGAGCAGGAGGAGTGGACCATTTCAGTTAGGAGTTGTGAGTTAGGAGTTATGAGTTCGTTGGTGATGACGATGTACGACGACGCGCTGAACACCTACGGCACCCCCTCGTGGGGCCTCTGGCCGTGGCGCGGACACAGCACAGTGGGGTTGTCGCTATACGCCCCTTACCTTAGCTACAACAGCTACAACGGCGCGCAATGGCGCAACTACAACGGGAGCTACCCCACGGTGTGGAGCCTTGTCGATGCCTTGCCGCACTACTGGGGCGGGCGTGGCCGCATCATGTACAAGACCGCTATGGCCCGCAACGCCGCCGTTGTCACCACCGAGTTGGCTGTGGTCGAAGATGATGTGGAGGAGGCCATGCTGGATGCCGTGCAGACCTCAGCCGCCGGCAAAGCCATGGCCGCCGACAAGGGAATGGAGGTAGAGGAAGCAGAAGAAGCCCTCTTCAGCGTCGTGGAGAAAGAGCCGGAGGTGCAGCTGCGCCAGAACCTCAGCACGCTGGCCTTCTTCGCCCCCGACGTGCGCACCGACAGCGCCGGCACGGCGACCTACCGCTTCACGGTGCCCGAGCTGCTCACGCGCTGGAACGTGCGCGGCTTGGCCGTCACCAAAGACCTCAAGAGCGGCACGCTCAGCAAGACGCTCGTCACCGCCAAGCCGCTGATGGTGCAGCCCAACATGCCGCGCTTCCTGCGCAGCGGCGACTCGCTGAGCCTGATGGCAAAAATAGTGGTCAGTGAACAGAGGTCAGTGGCCAGAGAGGTGGATGTAAGCCTGCTGCTGACCGACGCCGCCACGGGCGACACGCTGTGCCGCCACACAGAGCACGTGTTGGTGAAAGACGCCGCGCAGGTGATGTTCGACGTCGAGGTGCCGCATGACGTCTATGTGGCCACCTACCGCATCACCGCCGTTGCCGACGGCATGAGCGACGGCGAGCAGGGGCAGGTGCCCGTGGTGAGCAACCGCCAGGCCGTGACCGTCAGCCAGGCCATGTACATCAACGGGGCAGGGGAGAAGCGCTACACGATGCCCGAATGGCTCGCCGGCGGCGACACACGCCAGCCGCAGCTGGTGGCGGCCGAGGCGGTGAGCGACCCCGTGTGGCTCGCCGTCAAGAGCATGCCGTACCTGAAGAGTTTCGAGAACCCATCGACGCTATACCTGGCAGAACAGCTGTACGTGGATGGCCTCGGTCAGCGCATAGCCGGCAGAGTGGACCTTGCGGCGGCGGTTAAAGACAGCGCCGTCAGCCGTCTGGCGATGAACGACGACGTGAAGCAGACGGCCCTGCAGGCCACGCCGTGGCTGCGCGACGCCGAGAGCGAGGAGGAGCAGATGCGCGCTGTGGCCAACTACCTGGACTCCGCCGCCATGCGTGTCAGGCACGGCAAGCTGGTGGCCGACCTCGCCGGGAGGCAGAACGCCGACGGCGGGTGGGCATGGATGCCCGAGGGCAAGAGCAGCCTGTGGGTGACGCAGGCCGTACTGCAGAAGGTCAAGGGGGAGAACCTCGACACCAGGAAGGCTCTGCGGTTTGTAGACAGCGAGCAGCAGCGCTACTATGAGCGTTGGATCAAGCCTTATATAAAGAAATACAAGTGGCAGCCCACGGACATCGACTACCTCTACATGCGCTCCCTCTACGGCAAGGCAGGTACCGAGGCCTATAAGTTCTACTACGCCAATGCGCTGAAGCATTACAAGGAATATGACAACCTCTACACGCAGGCACAGCTGGCGCTCATCTTCCACCGCCATGGCGACAGCAAGGCGGCCCTCGACCTGCTGCGGCGGCTGAAGGAGAAAGCCTTGGAGAGCGACGAGATGGGCATGTACTGGCGCGACAACCGCAGTGGCTGGTACTGGTACTGCCGCCCCATAGAGACACAGGCGCTGCTGATAAACGCCTTCGCCGAGATAACGCCCAAGGATACCGTAGCCATAGGCCTCATGCAGCAGTGGCTCCTCAAGCAGAAGCAGACGACCCACTGGGGCAACAGTCGCGCCACCGCCGATGCCATCGGCGCGCTGATGGTCAAGAATGATGAGCTGAGGGTTAAGAGTGGGGCTGACGCGGTGATGCTGACAGTCTTCGGCACCGATATGACGGCGGAGAGCAAGGGCGCCGAGGGCTACCGTTCGCAGCGGTGGTCAGGCGCAGACCTCGATGCGCTTCGCGCCAACGGTAGCAGCGACATCGTCATCAGCAAGCTGGACAATCCCTCTGCGGGAGGACCCGCTATCGCCTGGGGCGCCGTCTATTACCAGTTCACCGACGACCTCGACAAGATACCCGCCTCCGAGAGCGGCATCACGCTCAGGCGCACCTACCAGCACGAAGGGCCGCTGAAAGTCGGCGACCGCGTGAAAGTGCGTATTGACATCACCTGCGACCGCGCCATGGATTATCTTGAGCTCATCGACGGCCGCCCGTCGTGCGTGGAGCCTGTGAGCACCCGCGCCGGATGGCGCTGGAGCAACGGTCTCGGCTACTACGTCACCGTGAACAGCACCGACACGCGTTGCTATGTGGAGCATATAGACAAGGGCAAGTATTACTTCGAGTATGAGGTGTATGTCACTAATCCCGGCAGCTTTATGACAGGTGTCGCCACCATGCAATGCATGTATGCCCCCGAATTTAGGGCTACGGCACCAGCCCAAACCCTTGTTGTAGAGCCTTGAGCGGTGGTGAGGCGAAAAAATATCATGCTGACAATCACTGCAGTATAAGATATTTGCAAAAAATATTTTGTCAGTATGAAAAAAGTGCGTACTTTTGCACCCGCTTTCAGCAAGGAGCCGCATTCGTCTAGTGGTCCAGGACATCTGCCTCTCACGCAGAAGATCATCAGTTCGACTCTGATATGCGGTACAAAGCCTCCCAACACGGGAGGCTTTTTTTTTGTCATGTCATTTCTTTTGCGTATCTTTGCATCTTGTTTATGGGACGTTATTTCATCCATCTGGCCTATAACGGAGCGTGTTACAACGGCTGGCAGACGCAGCCGGGGCTGCCCACTGTGCAGCTGACCCTCGAGAATGCCCTCTCCACGCTGCTGCGCACCTCCATAGCCGTCGTTGGCTGCGGACGCACGGACACCGGCGTGCACGCCAGCGACTTCTACGCCCACTTTGATGCCGAAGGGGCCGTCGACTGCGACCAGCTGGTCTTCAAGCTCAACAACCTGCTGCCGCCAGACATCGTCATCTACGGCATCTTCCCCGTGGCCGACAACGCCCATGCGCGCTTCGACGCCACCGCCCGCACCTACCAGTACCACGTCAGCGACCGCCGCCTGCCTTTCCGCCAGGGGCAGTACTGCCGCATCTACTACCGTCCCGACATAGCCCTCATGAACGAGGCCGCCCGCGTGCTTATGGAGTACGACGACTTCACCTCTTTCGCCAAGCTCCACACGCAGGTGAAGACCAATATCTGCCACCTCACGCGTGCCGATTGGGCCGAAGAGGACGGCGGCTGGGTCTTCACCATCCGCAGCAACCGCTTCCTGCGCAACATGGTGCGCTCCGTCACCGGCACGCTCCTCGACGTGGGGCGCGGCAAGCTCACCATCGACGGCCTGCGCCAGATCATAGAGCGCAAAGACCGCTGTGCGGCAGGCGTCAGCATGCCCGCCTGCGGACTCTTCCTCACCAAAGTGGAGTACCCGGGACGGTTATGAGTTAAGAGTTAAGAGTTTAGAGTTTAGAGTTAAGAATTATGAAGTATATTGAAGTATCTTTCACCATGGACGACACCGGCCTCTGGCGCGACATGCTGGTAGACACCCTCGGCAACGAAGGCCCCTACGAGAGCTTCGTGGAGACCCCTGACGGCCTCAAGGCCTATGTACAAGCCTCGCAGTATGACGCCGCCTGGCTCGCCTCGGCCGTGCAGGCCTTCCCCGTGCCGCTGCGCTACAAGGCCGAAGAAATGGAAGACCGCGACTGGAACGCCGAGTGGGAGAAAGGCCATGAAGCTGTCCTCGTGCAGTACGGCGACCACGACCGCAAGGTCGTGAACGCCGCCGCACAGTATGAAGCTGTGCGGAGCGGCAGCATCTGGGTGCGCGCACCCTTCCATCCCCACCGCGACGACGTAAGCTACGAGCTCATCATAGAGCCCAAGATGAGCTTCGGCACCGCCCATCACCCCACCACCTACATGATGCTCAGCTATGTCGCCGAGCTGCCCGTCAACGGCTTGCGTGTGCTCGACATGGGCTGCGGCACCGCCGTGCTGGGCATCCTTGCCAAGATGCGCGGCGCCTCCTATGTCGAGGGCATCGACATCGACGAGTGGGCCTTCGCCAACGCCCGCGAGAACGCCGCCGCCAACGGCGTGGAGCTCACCTTCAAGCTCGGGGGCGCCGAGGCCATAGAAGGCACCTTCGACATCATCCTGGCCAACATCAACCGCAACATACTCCTTGCCGACATGCCCCGCTACGCCGCCGCCCTCAACCCCGGCGGCAGCCTCCTGCTCAGCGGCTTCTACGAGGCCGACGAAGGGGCTCTCATAGCCAAAGCCAACACCCTCGGCATGACCCTGAAAAGCAAGAAATCGCGCGACGGCTGGTCGGCTCTACAGTTGGTGAAATGATCGTCTGCATCGCTGAGAAGCCGAGTGTGGCGCGCGAGATTGCCAAGGTGCTGGGGGCCAACACCTCGCACGACGGCTACATGGAGGGCAACGGCTACCAGGTGACCTGGACCTTCGGCCACCTCTGCACCCTCAAGGAGCCGCAGGACTACTGCGACTACTGGAAGCGGTGGTCGCTCTCGGCGCTGCCCATGATACCGCCCCGTTTCGGCATCAAGCTCATTCCCAACCAAGGCTACGAGAAGCAGTTCCACGTCATCGAGCGCCTCATGCAGGCCGCCGACGGCATCATCAACTGCGGCGATGCCGGCCAGGAGGGCGAGCTCATCCAGCGCTGGGTGATGCAGAAAGCCAAAGCCACCTGCCCCGTGCAGCGCCTCTGGGTCAGCAGCCTCACCGAAGAGGCCATCCGCGAGGCCTTCGCCAACCTCAAGCCGCAGAGCGAATACCAGAGCCTCTACGAGGCGGGCCTCTGCCGCGCCATCGGCGACTGGCTCCTCGGCATGAACGCCACACGCCTCTACACCCTCCGCTTCGCCACCGCCAAAGGCCAGGTGCTCAGCATAGGCCGTGTGCAGACACCCACGCTGGCCATGATCGTCAACCGCCACTTCGAGATCAAGAACTTCAAGCCGGAGAAATACTGGGTGCTCTCCACCCTCTACCGCGGCGTCGTCTTCACCTCCACCAAGGGCAAGATGAAGAAGCCCGAAGAAGGGCAGGCGGCGCTGGAGGCCATCAAAGGCCGCGACTTCACCGTCACCGACGTGCAGCAGAAAGCCGGCACCGAGGCCCCGCCGCGCCTCTTCGACCTCACCTCCCTGCAGGTGGAGTGCAACAAGAAATACTCCTTCTCGGCCGACGACACGCTGAAGCACATACAGAGCCTCTACGAGAAGAAGCTCACCACCTACCCGCGCGTCGACACCACCTACCTCTCCGACGACGTCTACGCCAAATGCCCGCAGATACTGCAGGGCATAGTGCCCTACGCGCCCCTCATCCAGCCCCTTATGGGCAAGAAGCTCAAGAAGAGCAAAAAGGTCTTCGACACCTCCAAGGTCACCGACCACCACGCCATCATACCCACCGGCCAGAACCCCCAGAACGCCAGCCTCACCACCGACGAGAAGCGCGTCTTCGACCTCGTGGCGCGCCGCTTCATAGCAGTCTTCTACCCCGACTGCAAGTTCTCGACCACCACCGTGATTGGTGCAGTTAAGAGTGATGAGTTAGGAGTTAAGAGTGATGAGTTAGGAGTTAAGAGTGAAGCTGACGCGACCCAAGAACTCAAAACTCCAAACTCCAAACTCATAACTGAATTCAAGGCCAGCGGCAAGCAGATACTCGAAGAGGGCTGGCGCACCGTCTTCGGCGGGCAGGCTGCCGCCACCGACGACGACGGCAAGAAAGACGACGAGCAGACCCTGCCCGACTTCAAGAAAGGGGAGAGTGGCCCCCACGAGCCCTCGCTGGCCGAGAAGCAGACCGTGCCCCCAAAGCCCTACACCGAAGCCACGCTCCTCCGCGCCATGGAGACCGCCGGCAAGGCCGTCGACAACGAAGAGCTGCGCGACGCCCTCAAGGCCAACGGCATCGGCCGCCCCTCCACGCGCGCCGCCATCATCGAGACCCTCTTCAAGCGACAGTACATCAGCAAGGTGCGCAAAAGCCTCGAACCCACGCCCACAGGCATAGCCCTCATCGGCGTCATACATGAAGAACTCCTCAAGAGCGTTGAGCTCACCGGCCAGTGGGAGAAGAAACTGCGCGACATAGAGGCCCACAAATACAGCGCCGCACAGTTCATCGACGAGCTCAAACAGATGACCGCCCAGGTCGTCCAGGAGGTCATGAGCGACGGCACCCGCCGCATGCAATTTTAACATTTCGCACCCCCTTGCGGGCCGATTTGGCCTAAACGGCCAAAGTGTTGTATTCCAACGCTTTGGCTGTTTTGCTATAGTCGGCACATAACATGCTGTACCATAGCCCTTTGTCCGTATCATCTCTTTAGTTGCTCCTTAATTGCTCCTTTGTTGCTCCTTACCATCACTTTTCTATGTAAGAGAGAGTAAAGTTTTAACAATTCGAGGATAAGGTAAACATGCCTTTTCAGCCCCTCGTCATCAAGCACCTTCGCCGCCCAATCGCACGTGTGATTTGCTTAATGGAATAAGCATTTTTGGAGTAAAATTGCTTAATGGAATAAGCAAAAAACAGAAATATTGCCCGTGCGGCAAAAACTTTTTTTGCCGTTATACAATATTTATAAAATATACGCGTTACATAGGCATTAATTGTATAAAAATTAAACGACAAGATATGATAGCAAAAGAACTACTCAATCCGCGCAGCATCGTCATCTGCGGTGCTTCGTCAGATGTGCATAAGCCGGGCGGCAAAGCCCTCAAGAACCTGCTGGAGAGCCCCTTCAAGGGCCAGGTGTACGCCGTCAACCCCAAGGAGACGGAGGTGCAGGGCGTGAAGTGCTACGCCAAGGTCGACGACCTGCCGCAGGTGGACTGCGCCATCCTCTGCATCGCCGCCAAGTTCTGCGCCCAGACGGTCGACGTGCTGGCCAAGGAGAAGGGCACCAAGGGCTTCATCATCATCAGCGCCGGCTTCAGCGAGGAAAACGCCGAGGGCGCCGCCATCGAGAAGCACATCGTCGACACCATCAACAGCGTCGGCGGCTCGCTCATAGGCCCCAACTGCACGGGCTTCCTCAACACCAACTATGCAGGCTGCTTCGACGCCCCGATACCCCACCTCGACCCCAAGGGTGTGGACTTCATCACCGGCAGCGGCGCCACGGCCGTGTTCATCAAGGAGTACGGCATGAGCAACGGCCTGAAGTTCAACAGCGTGTGGGCTGTCGGCAACAGCGCCCAGCTGGGCATCGAGGATGTGCTGGAGCACCTCGACGAGACCTTCGACCCCGAGAAGTCCTCGCGTGTAATCATGCTCTACATGGAGAAGATCGGCGACCCGCAGCGGTTGCTCAAGCATAGCCGCAGCCTCATCAACAAGGGCTGCCACATAGCGGCCATCAAGAGCGGCGGCAGCGCCGCCGGCAGCCGCGCCGCCAGCAGCCACACCGGCGCCCTGGCCACCAACGACGCCGCCGTGGACGCCCTGTTCCGCAAGGCCGGCATCGTCCGCTGCCAGAACCGTCAGGAGCTGACCACCGTCTGCGCCGTCTTCATGCACCCCGAGATCAAGGGCAAGCGCTGCGCCGTCATCACCCACGCCGGCGGCCCCGCCGTGATGCTGACCGACGTGCTGAGCAACGGCGGCATGGAGGTGCCCTCGCTCAAGGAGCACCCCGCCAGCCCCGCCCTGCTGGAGAAGCTCTTCGCGGGCTCCTCGGTGGGCAACCCCATCGACTTCCTGGCCACCGGCACCGCCGAGCAGCTGGGCTACATCATCGACGCCGTCGAGAACGACTACACGGACATCGACTTCTCCGTGGTCATCTTCGGCAGCCCCGGACTGTTCAGCAACAAGGAGGTCTACGACCTGCTCGACGAGAAGATGAAGACCTGCAAGAAGCCCATCTTCCCCGTGCTGCCGAGCATCATCAACGTCAAGGAGGAGATCGAGGACTTCATTGCCAAGGGCCGCATCAACTTCCCGGAGGAGTGCGTCCTCGGCAACGCCATCTGCAAGGTGTACCACACCCCCAAGCCCCAGCCGGAGCATGTGGAGACACCCAAGATAGACGTGGCGCGCATCCGCAAGACCGTGGAGCGCTGCAAGGACGGCTACATGGAGATCGCCGACTACAACGAGCTGCTCGACGCCGCCGGCATCAGCCGCAAGAAGAGCGTGGAGGTGAGCAAGAAGGAGGACGCCCTGGCCTTCGCCAAGGAGGTGGGCTGCTCCAAGGACGTGCCGCTGGTGATGAAGGTCGTCGGCCCGCTGCACAAGAGCGACGTGGGCGGTGTGACCCTCGGCGTGAAAGACCTCGACACCGTGGCCAAGGAGTTTGACCGCCTGATAGTCATCCCCGAGACCTACGCTGTGGAGATGTACCCGATGCTCGACGGCATCGACGTCTACATCGGCGCCATCCGCGATGCCAAGTTCGGCCACCAGATATTCTTCGGCCTTGGCGGCATCTTCATCGAGGTGCTGAAGGACGTGCAGAGCGCCCTGGCGCCCATCACCGCCGCCGAAGCCAAGGAGATGCTCAAGCAGCTCAAGGGCTACAAGATACTGGAAGGCGTGCGTGGCCAGGAGGGTGTCAACCTCGACCTCTATGCCGACCAGGTGGCACGTGTCAGCGCCCTGGTGCAGGCCGCTCCCGAGATTGCCGAGATGGACCTCAACCCGCTCCTCGGCAATCCGCGCTACGTCACGGCCGTCGACGCCCGCATCCGACTGGAAAAATAAGCACTTTATGAAGAAGACTATAGCTATAGCGGTGTTCGTTGCCGCGCTGGCATTGGCCGGCGCGGCACGGGCACAGGTGTTTCTGGATGCCGGCTTCACCAGCAAGACAGCCAGTGTGCAGACCACCTTTATCAACAAACACGACGTAAGCGTAGACTCCTCCTTCAGCAGCAGACGCGAGCTGGGCAAAGGCTTCTACTTCATGGCTGGCTACAACCACGTGATCTGGAAGGGTATCGGCCTGGCCACGGGCGTGTCGTTTGACTATTGCACCCACTCCGAGAGTAAGAGCGGCGTGATGGGAAACATGGACTTTGCGGCCAATGCGCAGGTCAAGTCAATGGGGCTCAGCTTTCCGCTGCTGGTGACCTACAGGTATGAGTTCTTCTATGACCTCGTTGTCGGTACCGTATATGCCGGGCCGGTATTCCAGCTTGGCCTCTCGTCCAAGGGCGAGACGACTGTCAACTGGCCTACTATCGACTCTGTGGAGGTGCACCCCTTTGACCACTATGAGCTTGACGAAAACGGAGAATCGCGCTACCGCAAGTTCAACATGGGTATCATGATCGGTACCGGCATAGAGCTGTGGGGAGCGCGGTTCGACTTTGGCTACAGCTTCGGGCTGCTCGAGTACTCCAATGAAGGCGTGAAGAACCGCGAGGTGAACTTCATGTATGAGTCGGCCATTACCGGCCAGTTCTTCGTCGGCCTTGGCTATAGTTTCAATCCATTCAAGAAAAAGAGATAACTAATAAATACATTATTAACCAACTAAATTACACAAACATTATGAAAAAAGTATTTTCTTTCGTCGCCGTTGCAGCCGCCATGCTGGTTGCCGGTACTGCAAGCGCTCAGCTGAGCGTCAACGCTGGTTTCCTCAGCAACACCGCAAGGATCCACACCGAGACCACCGCTCTTGGTGTCACCAAGACCAATGACACGTCTGCCGTTCTCGGTAGCGGTTTCTATGTGGGCGGCAGCTACAATCTTGAGATTGTCGGCGGCCTCGGCGTTGCCCCCGGTATCTACTTCGACATGACCACCAAGAAGGAAGAGAACAAGCTTGCCGGCATCACCAGCACCACCAACAGCACCATGATGGACCTCAACATTCCCATCATGCTCAACTACAAGCTCACCTTCGGTGACGACTTCGCCGTCTTCGCCTTCGCCGGCCCCGATGTCGTTCTCGGTCTTTCTGCAAAAACCAAGACTGTCACCAAGATTGACGGTGTCTCTGGCGAGAAAACCACAGAGGGTGACGCCTACAAGAAAGAGAACGGTGCTGAGAAGCCCGCAATGACCCGCTTCGACATTGGCGTGATGTTCGGCGCCGGCGTGCAGTTCAGCAGCTTCCGTCTTGAGACTGGCTATGAACTCGGCATGCTCAACCGTCTTGGCATGAAAGAGACTTCCGCCGCTGGCGTTTCCTGGAAGGGCTCGCAGAAGCACACCCGCTTCTTCGTTGGTATCGGCTATGCTTTTTAAGCTATAGAGAACCATACAAAATGAAAGCCCCGCGCCAACGGCGCGGGGCTTTTCTTATGTCTTTGTGTGGCGTTAACGCAGATGCTCTATGGCGTCGGTGAAGTTGCTCCAGAGGTATTTGCGCTTCTCGTCGCGCACGCCGTCGACGAGGCGCTGCTCCCAGCCCTCGTCGTAGTAGCGCACCAGCGCGTCGGCAATGGCCTGCGGGTCCGGCTCTACCACGAAGCCGGCCTTGCCGTCGGGCACTATCTCCGGCAGGCCTCCGACGTTGGTGACGAGCATGGGCTTCTCGAAGTTGTAGGCTATCTGGCTCACGCCGCTCTGTGTGGCGCTTTTGTAGGGCTGCGCCACGATGTCGGCGGCGCAGAAATAGCGGTTCACCTCGTGGTCGGGTATGAAGTCGGTGTGCAGGGCCACGCGGTCGCCGATGTCGAGGCGGCCGATAAGGTCGTGGTACGGCTTGGGGTCGCCGTAGAACTCGCCGGCCACGATGAGCTTCACCCTCATCTTCTCCAGTCGTTCGTCGGCCATGGCTTTCAGCAGCAGGTCGAGCCCCTTGTATTCGCGTATGAAGCCGAAGAAGAGCACGTAGCGCCCTTCTTCGGGCAGGCCTATGGCGCGCCGTGCGTCGGCGGCGTCCATGCGGTCGCCGTAGTGGTCGTAGAGCGGGTGGGGGCTGTATACCTTGGGCTTTGAGCCTTTGGCGTCGAAGAGGCTGATGTCGTCAAGCACCGAGCGGCTGAGGGTCACGAAGCCGTCGTTGGCGCCCACGAACCAGCGCGAGAAGAGCTTGTCGCCGGGGCGGTGCTCGTGCGGTATCAGGTTGTGGATGACGGAGATGCGCCGCATGCCTTTGCGCTTGGCCACGCGGTCGGCGGTGCCGAGGGCGGGGGCCATGAAGGGCAGCCAGAAGGGTGTGATGAGCAGGTCGGGGCGCCGGCGCCTGATGTAGCGACCGGTGCTGATCCAGCTGAAGGGGTTTATAGCGTTGAGCTTGCGCGTGATGCGCAGCCCTTCGGGGGCCGGGTCGGGGCTGTACTGCGTCTTGCCCGGGAAGAGGAAGGAGGGGTACTGGAGCGTGAAGGTGACCACCTCCACGTCGTGCCCCTGAGCCTGGTATTCGCGTGCCAGCCGTTCGTTGAAGGCCGCTATGCCGCCGCGGTAGGGCCATGCGGTGCCGAGTATGATGACTTTCATCGTTGGTGTCTTTTTTGTTTCCATAACGCCGAGCCGCCTTTTTTATTATGCCGTCGGCCAACAAAAAGGCTTTTCCCCGGTACGGCCGTTCTTCAGTAGTTCTTCAGTAGTTCTTCAGTGCCGCACTGAAGAACTACTGAAGAACTACTGAAGAAATGCCGTAGGGACTCCGTAGGGGAGCCGTAGGGGAGGGGGTGCGAGGGGGCGAAAATGGCGAAAATGCTCTTTTTTATTGGTATTCCGATTTTTTTTTATATATTTGCATTTTCTTCTTCACTGCGGTGGAGGGTGTATTTGATTGAAAACTAAAAAAATAGGATAATAATGAGAAAACTTGCAGTGGTGGCTTTCGGCGGCAACGCCTTGTTGCGCAGCGGCCAGAAGGGTACCTATCAGGAGCAGATAGAGAATGTTGAGAACACTTGCGAGAGCTTGTGCGCTCTGCTGAAACGCAACTATAACGTTGTCATCGGCCACGGCAACGGGCCGCAGGTGGGCAACGTGATGCTGCAGCACGAGGCCGGCAAGAAGGTCGGTGTGCAGGCTATGCCGATGGACTTCTGCGTGGCCGAGACACAGGGCTCGATAGCATACTTGATCGAGATGGGTCTGCGCAACGTTATGGCGCGCAACGATATACAGCGCGATGTGGTGACGCTGGTGACCCAGGTGGCCGTCAACAAGCTCGACCCCATGTTCCAGAACCCCACCAAGCCTGTGGGTCCTTACTACACCAAGGAACAGGCCGAGGAGTTTGCCCGCGAGACGGGGGCCAAGTACAAGGAAGACCCCAAGGGCAACGGCTGGCGCAAGGTGGTGGCATCGCCCAAGCCTACGCGCATCAACAATATCAAGATAGTGAAGCAGCTGGCCACGGCCGGCAACATTGTCGTCACCGTCGGCGGCGGCGGCATACCCGTGGTTGAGGAGAGCGACTATGTGCGCGGCGTCGAGGCTGTCATCGACAAGGACCTCGCCAGCGCCCTCTGCGCCGTGGAGATCGGTGCCGACGAGTTCTACATCCTCACCGACGTGCCCAAGGTCTACATCAACTTCCGCAAGGAGAACGAGCAGGCGCTCGACACCATCACCATCGCCGAAGCCAAGAAGTACCTCGAAGAGGGCCAGTTTGCCGAAGGGTCGATGGCTCCCAAGGTGAGGGCTGCCATCATGTTTGTGGAGCACGGCGGCAAGGAGTGCATCATCACCGAGGCCGGCCAGCTTAACAACCCCAATTGCGGCACCCGTATAGTGAAATAATTATTAACAACTTAAATACACAAAGAAATGGCTTATAATCTTAGAAACCGCAACTTTCTGAAGATCCTCGACTTCACGCCGAAGGAGCTCAACTATCTGCTTGACCTGGCCCGCGACCTGAAGCGCGCCAAATATGCCGGCACCGAGCAGCCCCACCTCAAAGGCAAGAACATTGCCCTGATTTTCGAGAAGACCTCGACCCGTACGCGCTGCGCCTTTGAGGTCGGCGCCAAGGACCAGGGAGCCCACGTCACCTATCTCGGCCCCACCGGTAGCCAGATCGGCATCAAGGAGAGCATGAAGGACACGGCCCGCGTGCTGGGTCGCATGTTCGACGGCATCGAGTATCGTGGTTTCGACCAGGCCACCGTCGAGGAGCTGGCCGCCTACGCCGGCGTTCCCGTGTGGAACGGTCTGACCGCTGAGGCTCACCCCACCCAGATTCTTGCCGACTTCCTGACCATCCAGGAGCACACCGACAAGCCCCTGAACCAGGTGAAGTTCGCCTATATCGGCGATGCCCGCTACAATATGGGCAACAGCCTGATGGTCGGCGGCGTGAAGATGGGTATGGACATCCGCATCATCGCCCCCAAGAAGCTCCAGCCCGCCAAGGAGCTCGTCAAGAAGTGCCAGGAGATCGCCAAGGAGACCGGCGCCAAGCTCACCGTCACCGACGACGTGGAGAAGGGCGTGAAGGGTCTTGACTTCATCTACACCGACATCTGGGTGTCGATGGGCGAGCCCGACAGCGTGTGGAAAGAGCGCATCAAGATGCTGATGCCCTACCAGGTGAACGCCGCCCTGATGAAGAAGACCGGCAACCCGAAGTGCAAGTTCATGCACTGCCTGCCCGCCTACCACAACCTGGAGACCAAGGCCGGCCGCGACGTGCACGAGAAGTTCGGCCTGAACGGCATCGAGGTGACCGAGGAGGTCTTCGAGAGCGAGAACAGCATCGTCTTCGACGAGGCTGAAAACCGTATGCACACGATTAAGGCCGTCATGGTTGCAACTCTTGGTGACTAATCATGTGGTTTACTAATCTGTTTACAGGTAGTGGAGTGGCCAGCACAGTACTGATGCTGGCCATCTCCATCTTTGCAGGCTTGCTGTTGGGCAAGCTGAAGGTGAAGGGTATCACGCTGGGCATCACATGGGTGCTGTTCGTCGGCATTGCGTTGAGTGCCTTCGGCGTAAGCCTCAACAATGACATGCTGCATATCGTCAAGGAGTTCGGACTGATACTCTTCGTCACTGCAGTAGGCATGCAGGTGGGCCCCGGATTCTTCCGCAGCTTCAAGAAAGGAGGCTTGGCGATGAACGGAATGGCTCTGGTGAATGTGGCCCTCGGCGTGGTTATGACGGTGATTATAGCCAAGCTGGCCAACCAGGAGCTGACCGATATGGCCGGTGTATATACCGGCGCCATCACCAATACCCCCGGTCTCTCGGCAGCGCAGCAGGCTGTGAACGACCTCGGTATAGAGGGCGCTTCTGACCGATTGGCAGCAGGCTATGCTGTGGCCTATCCGCTGGCTGTGGTCGGCATGATTGTAACATGCATACTGCTTCGTCCGCTCTGCCGCATTGACCTGAAGAAAGAGCCCGCCACCGACGAATCGACGCCGGCAGCGGCAGCCAAGCAGGCTACACCGACATCTCAGCGCCACAAGATAAACCTTGTGCCTATCTTTGTTTTCATAGCCCTCGGTATCGTCCTGGGCTCCATACCTATTCCTGTGGGAATGAAGGCGCCTGTCAAACTAGGCCTTGCCGGCGGCCCGCTGGTGGTATCGCTCATCGGTAGCTGGCTGGGAGTGAAGAAGGGGTGGTTCAATACCGAATTCACCGACAGCCACGGTGTGTGGATGCTCCGTGAGGTGGGCATTGCGCTCTTCCTTGCAGGTGTCGGCCTTGGGGCTGGCGGCAAGTTTGTTGAGACCGTCCAGGAGCACTATATGTGGGTGGTCTACGGTGTTATCATCACCATGGTGCCGCCGGTGCTCGTCGGCCTCTTCGGCCGTCTGGTGCTGAAGATGAACTACTACACGCTGATGGGCTTCATCGGCGGCAGCCACACCGACCCGCCGACGCTGGCTTTCGCCAACACCGTGGCTCCCGAGGGCTGCAAGCTGCCCAACACGGGCTACGCGACGGTGTACCCGCTGACGATGTTCCTCCGGATATTTACGGCACAACTTTTGGTACTGATAGCATGAAGAAGGTTTTTGTTATGGCAGCGGCGCTGATGGTGTCGCTGCCTTTTGTTTGGGCGCAGGATTCGAGCAGGGTGCGCATAAAGCCTTACGGTTTTGTGCGCAACTATCTTACTTTTGATTCGCGCAAGACCTATTATTCCGTCGGTGGCGAGTATAACATGATACCCTACGACATAGACACTGCCGGCGGCGCTGACCTCAACGATGTGCCTTCCATGCAGCTGCAGGCGCTGTCGTCGCGCTTCGGTGTCGACGTCACGGGGCCCGAGCTGTGTGGGTGGAGAGGCAGCGGCAGGCTGGAGGGCGATTTCGGCGGGTTCGGCGCCAACAACACGGTGCTGCGCCTGCGTCTGGCATACCTGAAGCTGACGCGTGGCGGCAGCGAGCTTGTCGCTGGCCAGGACTGGCATCCGCTCAGCGGCAGCTTTATGCCCGAGGTGCTGGGCATGGCCGCCGGCGCTCCGTTCAGGCCGCACAGCCGCACACCGCAGGTGCGCGCCACGCACTACTGGGGCTCGCTGGGTATCACTTCGGCCCTTATGTGGCAGCTGCAGTATATGAACAACGGCCCCAAGGATGAAGCCGACCCCGCGAGTGCGGCGAGTACCTGCTATGCGCACAACGCGCTGTGGCCCGAGGCTTTCCTTGGCGTCAACTTCAGAAGCGGCGTGCTGTATATGCAGCTCGGCGTAGACGCGCAGATACTGCGTCCCCGCACGCATGCTGTGGTGGACGGCGTCACGCGGAAGGTTGACGAGCGTGTGGCCTCGCTCACGCCGACACTATATTTCCAGATGGTTGACGATAAGTGGAGCCTGCGTTTCCGCACGCTGCTGGCGCAGAACACCAGCCACCTGAACCAGCTGGTGGGCTATGCCGTCACGGGTGTCAACGATGACGGCTCGTGGAGCTACAGCCCCATGCAGGCCACGATCAGTTACCTCAACCTTGCCTACGGCAGGAAGGTGCGCTGCAACCTCTTCCTCGGCTACATGAAGAACCTCGGGGCGGGGGAGAGTCTCCACGACTTCGGCGGCGGGGTCTACCGCATCTATATGAAGGGGGGCGAGGAGTTCACCCACCTCAACAGCGTATGGCGTGTGGCTCCTTCGGTAAGCTACAATGTCAAGGCTTTCAACATAGGCCTTGAGTACGAGGTGACCGCCTGCACTTATGGCGACCTCGGCGACGACGGCCGGGTGCTGCTCAACGACCGCCTCAGGAATGTCGTGAGCCACCGTCTCTGCGCTATGGTGAAGTATAACTTTTAGTAGGTGGGCAAGGCCAATAAAATATCCCGCACCGTGCGCGACACGGTGCGGGATTTGTTTGTTGTTGACGGTGTTTAGTTGTCGAGAGTCGAGGCGACAATGTCCCAGACGAAGGCGCGTATGCCGACTTCTTCGTTGCGCTTGTCGAGTTTGCGGACGGAGAGGAGGAGTTCGTCGACTTTGTCGTCGGGGATGACGGTGAGGATGGCGTTGTTCATCTCGGGCCATGTGTGGGTGCCCCGGTGGGGGTCGCCGTTCACGTTGCCGCGGCCTTGTACGTCTTCCCACTGGGTGAAGCCGCGGATGCCGAGGGTGTCGAGCATGTATTCTACACGTTCGTTGTTGGCCTGGTTGTATACTATCATTACACTTTTCATGATTTGTTGTTTTTTTGATGGTGGAATAAGGAGTTAAGTAGTTAAGTAGTTAAGGAGTTAAGTAGTTAAGTAGTTAAGTAGTTAAGGAGTTAAGTAGTTAAGGAGTTAAGAAGTTAAGGAGTTAAGGAGTTAAGAAGTTAAGGAGTTAAGACGATACTGGATATATGCACATTTGTCTTTAACTTCTTAACTTCTTTACTTCTTAACTTCTTCTTAGACTACTTGCTCTCATTGAGGTCGATGTTCATGAAGACGAATTTCTTGCGTTCGCGCTCTTTCTTCTCGATGTCGCCGCGGCGGTTGAAGACGCCGTAGAGGACGGGCACGATGATGAGTGTGACGAAGGTGGAGACGGTGAGGCCGCCGATGACGACGAGGCCCATGGTGGTCCAGATCTCGGAGCCTTCGGAGGTGGAGGTGGCCATGGGAATCATGCCGAGGATGGTGGTGAAGGCTGTCATGAGGACGGGGCGCAGACGGCTCTGGCCTGAGATGGCGATGGCTTCGTTGAGGGCTATGCCACGTTCGCGCATGAGGTTGATGTAGTCGACGAGCACGATGCCGTTTTTGACGACGATGCCGATGAGGAGGATGAGTCCGAGGAGGCCTACCATGTCGATGTTGTTGCCGGTGAAGAACATCATGAGCACGACGCCGCTGATGGCGAAGGGTATGGAGAACATGATGATGAAGGGTTTGGAGAAGGACTCGAACTGCGAGGCCATGACGATGTAGACGAGCATGAGGATGAGCATGCCGAGCATGAGCATGTCGCGGGTGGAGTCTTGCTGGTCTTTGTAGGAGCCGGCGAGGGCCACGTGTACGTCGGACGGGATTTCCATCTGGTCAAGTTCGTGCTGTACGCTCATGGCGAGTTCCTGGAGGGAGGTGTTGAAGGGCATGACTGTGAGGGTGAGGTAGCGCTGGCGGTTTTTGCGCTCGATGGTGGGCGGGCACCAGTATTCTTCGACTTTGGCGAGTTCTTCGAGTTTGATGATTTTGCCTGTGGGGGTGGGGATGGAGAGTTGCTCGATGTCGGAGATTGAGGAGCGGTATTCTTCGCGGAGTCGTACGACGATGTTGTATTCTTCGCCGTCTTCTTTGAGGAAGCCGGCAGCCATGCCGTTGACGCGGTTGCGTACGTAGAGGGCCACGGTGGAGCCGTTGAGGCCGTGGAGGGCGAGTTTCTGTTTGTCGAAGGTGATTTTGAGTTCGGCGCGGTCTTCGTCGCGGCTGACTTTGGTGTCGCGGGCGCCCGGGACGTTCTGCTCGACGCGTTTCTTGAGTTCTTGGGTGAAGTTGGTGGTGCGGTCGAAGTCGTAGCCGTAGATCTCAACGGAGAGGGAGTTTTGGCTGCCGCCACCCATGCCGCCGCCCTGGTTGACCTGGTAGGTGACCAGTTCGGGGTATTCGGCGAAGCACTTGCGGAGTTGTTCCTGCATCTGGAAGATGGTGATGTCGCGGTCGTACTTCTTGGTGGTGCGGATTGTCATGGATATTTTGTTGTTGGTGGTGGAGTTGAAGAGTGCCGCGAAGCCTGCGTCGTCGTTGGAGCCGGCTGATGTGGAGACGACGATGACTTCGTCGCCGAGGATGCGGTAGATGTCTTCCTCCATGTGGCGTGCGGTCTTGAGGGTTTCCTCGATGCGGGTGCCGCGTTGCAGTTCTGCGCTGACGGAGATCTGGCCGTTGTCCTGTTCTTTCATGAAGTCCATGCCTATCTTGCCCATGAACACGGGCAGGAGGGTGACGACGAAGAAGGCGAGGGCGATGATGAGTGTGACGCGTTTGTGGCGCAGGCACCAGCGTAGAAGGTTGGCGTAGGCGGTGTCGACGGCATTGAAGGCGCGCATGACGGTGCGGTTGTAGAGGTTGTGTTCACGTTTGGCCTCATAGGCTTCCTCGTCCTCTTTCTTGAAGAAGAAGGGGCGCTCTTTGAGCATCTTGGAGGAGAGCATGGGGATGAGGGTGATGGCGGCGGTGGTGGAGACGCAGACGACGATGGTGATGATCCAGCCCATCTCTTTCATGAAGATGCCCATCATGCCTGGCAGCATGGTGAGGGGCACGAAGACGGCCACAAGGACGAGGGTGGTGGCGATGACGGATGTCCATACTTCGTTGGTGGCGCAGATGGCGGCTTCGCGCGGGTTTTCGCCGCGGTCAATGTGCTTGGAGATGTTCTCCAGGACGACGATGGCGTCGTCGACGACCATGCCGATGGCCACTGTGAGCGAGGCGAGGGAGATGATGTTGAGCGAGGAGTCGGCGAGGAGGAGGTAGATGAAGGAGGTGACGAGGGAGATGGGGATGGTGAGTGCGATGATAACGGTGGAGCGCCAGTTGCCGAGGAATATGAGCACTACGAGGACCACGAAGAGGAGTGCGTAGAAGATGCTCTCGGTGAGGCCGTTGATGGCGTTGACAATGTCGGACGAGCCGTCGCGGATGAGGGTTGTCTCAAAGTCTGGCGGCAGGGTTTTCTGGATCTGCTCCATCTGTGCTTTCACCTGAGTGGCGATGGCCACGGTGTTGGCGCCGGTCTGCTTGGTGATGATGAGGCGGCCGCCGTCGCGGCCGTTGATTTTCTCGTCGAGGGAGAGGTCTTTGATGGTGTCGCGCACGGTTGCGAGGTCGCGTACGAAGATCTGCTTGCCGGTCATGGTGGTGGCGACGGCAATGTCGGCGATTTCGGAGCTTTCTACGTATTCGCCTTTGACGCGCATCTGGTACTGCTCTTTGCCCATTTTGACGGTGCCTGAGGCGAGGTCGAGGTTGTTGGCCGAGATGGCCTGTCCGACTTGCTCAAGGCTGAGGCCGTAGGCGTCGAGCTGCTTGGGGTCGAGGTCTATGTAGACGTAGCGCTGCGGGGCGCCGGAGACTGTGATGTTGCCGATGCCGTCGATGCGGTTAAGTTCGTTGACGACGTTGTCCTCCAGTATGCGGTCCATGCCTGAATAGCTCTCCTTGGCGGTGAAGCCGTAAACCATGATGGGCATGGCCGATGAGTTGAGCTTCAGTATCATGGGGCGGCTGACACCGTCGGGGAGGTTGTCGAAGAGCAGGTCGACGTACGAGCGTATGTCGTTGAGGGCCTCGTCGATGTCGGAGCCCCACTCGAACTCGAGTGTGACGACGGAGATGTTGTCCTTGGAGGTGGAGGTGATGTTCTTCAGTCCGTCTACGGAGTTGAGGGAGTTCTCGATTATCTTGGTGATGTTGGTCTCGATGTCGCTGGCGTTGGCGCCCGCGTAGGTGGTCATCACGGTGACGTAGGGCGGGTCCATCTCAGGCATCTGGTCGATGGGCAGACGCGTGAGGGAGAAGAGTCCCAGCACGATGACGGCCACGAATATCAAGCCTGTGGTGATGGGCTTGTTGATTGCTGTCTTGTAGATTGCCATGTTGATTAATTAATAATTAACAATTAAAAATTAACAATTAAAAATTAACAATTAAATTTTAGTCTGATAATTGCTTCTTTTTAGAGGTTTTTATAATGGTAGTAAGGAGGGCCAACAGTTCGGCGAGATCATTGTTGATAGTTGATAGATGTATATTCTATATCATTAATTATATTTGATTTCAGCATGACCTCGAACCAATACTGTGTTTCGTTAGCTTCCTTGTATGCAATATGCAGTTTGTGGATGAAATCTTTGTTGCTTTCAGCACATAGGGCTTCGCTGATATTTGCACCGATGCTTGTTCCGCTGCGGAGCATCTGTTTGCTCAAGACGAATTCTTTTCGCTCGTCGCAAAGAAGCTTGTACAGGTTCACGCATCGTACAGCAAACATAAGGCTTTTGTCCTTCAGAGCGTTGCCGGCCATGTCCTGATTGTTTTTGCTGATTTTAATTTTTAATTATTAATTATTAATTTCCCACAATTTCCAGCTTGTCGCCGTCGACGAGGCGGGCCTGACCGGTGATCACGAGCTGGTCGCCGGCTTTCATGGCGTTGGCCTCGACGGGAATGATCTCTATGCGGTCGTCGAAGCGCTGGCCGAGGGTGACGGCCACGCGGCGTGCCTGGCCGCCGTCGTTGACGAACACGTAGCGGTCGTTGGAGCCCGTGAGCTTCAGCACGCTCTGGTAGGGCACCACGATGGCGTCGACCTCGCCCACAGCCAGGCGGGTGCGCACGTACATGCCGGGACGTATCTTCTCGCCGTTGTTGGGGATGTTGAGCTTGGCCTGGAAGGTGTGGCTCTGCGGGTCAATGGTGGGGTAGACGATCTCGATGGTGGCGGGGAAGACCTCGTCGGGGTATATGTCGCTGACCACGTCGACCTTCATGCCCTGCTTCACCATGGGGAAGTAGCTCTCCGGTATGTTGATGATGGCCTTGAGGCGGCTGATCTGCGTTAGCGTCAGTATGGGGGCGCCGGTGTACATCTCGCCGTCTTCGTAGTTCTTGGCGCTGATGACGCCGGCGAACTGGGCCTTGACGAAGGTGTTCTCGTTCTGGAAGCGCTCGGTCTCCACCAGTTGGTCGTATCCGGCCTTGGTCTGGTCGTAGACCTGCTGGCTCACGCTGCCGCTGGCCTTGAGGGCCGTCACGCGCTCGAGCTCTGTCTTGGTGCTGGCCAGGTTGATGCGCGTGGTGTTGAGCTGTGTCTGGTCCATGCGCACCAGCATGGTGCCGCGCTGCACGCGCGAGCCCACTTCGACGTAGATGTGCTCTATGTGGCCTGTGATGCTGGGCGAGATGTTCATGGTCTCGTAGCCTTCCAGCGTGGAGCTCAGCTCGAGGGTCTTGGCTATGCGCTCGTTCTCGAGGGTCTGCACCTTCACCTTCTCGGCCTCTTTCTTGGTGGTCGTTGCGGCATTGTCGCCGCCCTTGCCGCCGCAGGCCACGAGGCTTGCGACAGCGGCAATGATCGTTACTGTACGGATTGCTTTATTCATAATTCTTTGTCTCTTTATTCTTAACAATTAGTTGTTCAGCAGGTTTTCGAGCGATATCTGCGCGCTGACGACGCTCATCACGGCCTGTATGTAGTTGCTCTGGGCGCTGATGATGTCCGTGCTGGCGGTGGTGACCTCCAGGCTGCTGGCGCGGCCGTAGCGGTATTTCTCGGCCACGTTGTTGAACACGCGCTGCGTCACCTCGAGGTTGCGGCTCTGTATGTCGTAGGTCTCCAGGGCCGTGGCCAGGTCGTAGCGCAGCTGGTTGTACTGCACGCGCAGGCCGTCTTCGGCCTGGCGCTTGTTGTTCACAGCCTCCTGGTAGTCTATCTTGGCGCTCTTGATGTTGGCCAGACGGGTGCCGCTGCTGAAGAGGGGCAGGCTCACGTTGGCGCCCACCATGTTGGGCGGCGTCATGTTGAAGCCCTCGTCCTTGCCGAAGTAGGTCTTGGCGCTGTACTGGTAGTAGGCCGAGAGGGTGGGGGTGAAGTCCATCCACGCCATGGTGACATTGCTCTTGGCCAGTTTCTCGTTCTGCTCCAGCAGCTGGTAGTTGTAGTTGCGCTCTATGTCGAAGCCGCGGCTCAGCAGCTGCGCGGCGTTGTCGACGTTCAGTATGTCGTCCACCGTCGTGGTGAGCTCTATCTGTGCGTCCACGTCGGCACCCAGCTGCAGCAGCAGCGAGTTGCGCAGCATCTGCAGCGAGCGGCGGGTGCTGTTGATGCTGCTGCGCAGCGACGCCACCTGCACCTGCAGCTTGTCGGCGTCCACCTGCTCGGAGGCTCCCACGTCGACGGCCGACTGGCTGGTGGCCGCCAGGCGCTCCATGTTGGCCAGGCTCGAGTCGAGCAGTCCCACCGTCTGCTCCATCACCAGGATGCTCACGTAGACGTTCTTCACGTTGGCGCGCGTCTCCTGCTCCGTCTGCTGGCGCGAGATGTCGGTCATCTTCATGGCGATGTTCTGCAGCATGGTGCCCACGATCTGTGCGCCCGTCAGGGCTATCGAGGCGGTGATGCTGAACGTGCCGCTGGGGTTCATGGCTATGCCCGAGCTGCTCTCGCTCGACTCCTCGGTGGCGGGGTAGTTGAACGTCAGCGGGAAGGTGCCCAGGGTACCGAGGGTCACCGACTCAGGCATCATCGACGACATGTCCATGCCGCGGCTGCCGAAGTTCATGGTGTAGCCGCACATGTTCTGGTAGTCGAACCCTGCTTTCACCTGCGGCAACATGGTGCTCAAGGTCTTCCATCTCGACAATTCGGCCTTCTTCGTCTCAAGGTCGGCGTTCTGCATCGCCGCGTTGTGCTCCACTGCATACTGCTGTGCCTCCTCAAGGCTCAGCCGCAACGCCGTGCCCTCCTGCGCCGAAGCGTAGGAGAAGCCTGCCGTCACAGCCAAGGCCACAATCACTCTTTTCAGTTTCATTGTTCTATCTTTTATTGTTTATTGTCTATTTAAGCACTTCAAGCTCCTGCATCACCTTCTTGAAGTGGGGCTCCGAACGCTCGTAGCGCTCTATGGTCGCCGTTGTCATGAGGCCGCGCAGGTAGGTGAAGCACACCTCGTTGAGGCGGCGCACGTGGGCCTTCGGGTCGTCGACCTCCGAGAGGCGGTGCTGCTGTATGAGGTTGCAGAGGAAGTCCACAGCGACCTCGATGTCGGCGTCGGGCCGCAGGTAGCCGTGGCTCCTGACGTACTCCATGCCGTGCTCCATCATCGTGTGCAGCGTCTCGGTGTGCAGGCGGAAGAAGCGGTCGTGGATGTCGGGGTAGTAGCGCTCGGCCTCCTCGATGAGGCGGTGGTAGCGGTGGTTGGTGTCAGCGCCCACGCGCAGCATGTACATCGCCACCAGCAGCGGCTCGTCCACCTTGCTGTGCGCCTTGCGGTGCAGGTCGTTGATCTGGTCGTGCACCCGCATCAGACACTCCGCCAGCAGCTCCTCCTTGTTGGCGAAAGTCTCGTAGAGGGTGCGTTTCGACATGTGCATGGCCTGGGCGATATCGTCCATGGTCACGCCGCGGCAGCCGCGCGTGTTGAACATCTGCAGCGCTGTCTCGACGATTTTCTCCCTGTTCTCTTCGTTTGCCATCAGGCTCTATCTATTTGTATCCTAAATAATAATACGCTTCCGGCACCCCGTGGGGCGGCGCGAAAAGCGGTGCAAAGATACAAAAAACTCCGAAAACCATTAAAGTTTTCAGAGTTTCTGCTGTTGAATAATCTTAATGCCTCTATTTCCTTGCGGGGACGGGCTGGAGCGTGGCCACCTGCACCTTCATCCTCACCCCCGGGGCGGCCTCCACTACGGCGTAGGCGCCGTCGCGGCTGACGAACTTCACGTGGATGCCGCCGGCGGTCATCAGCTCGTCGCCGGCCTTCAGGCTGTCGCGGTAGGCGGCCTCCTTCTTGGTCCTGTCGTTCTGCGGCTTGATGAGGAAAAAGTAGAACACGGCTATCATAGCCACAATCATTATGGCGGTCTTCCAGCCATTGGAGATGTCGAGTAATATCATGGTTTTCTGTTTTTTATTCTTCTTGTCGGTTGTCTGCGCGCCGTGCGCCGACGCTTCACTATAACGCACCTTGCCGCTTTATATTGTGCCGTCGCCAAAATAATCTTTCCTCACCCCCTCCGGCACCGCCTCCCTACGGCCTTGCCCCGGTACGGCCGTTCTTCAGTAGTTCTTCAGTAGTTCTTCAGTGCCGCACTGAAGAACTACTGAAGAACTACTGAAGAAATGCCGTAGGGACTCCGTACCGGCTCCGAGGCGCGGGGGTGGAAAAAAGATGCAAAAGATGGTTCGTTTTTGGCCATGTGCGATTTTTTTTGTATTTTTGCATCTTCAAAACTACTGACGAAATGAACAAAGTGAAGGTGGGCATAGCCCAGATGAGCTGTGTCGAAGACAAGGCTCAAAACATTGAACGCTATACAGATAAGGTGCGCGAACTGGCTGCCGGCGGAGCGCAGATCATTTGCCTGCAGGAGCTCTTCGCGTCGCTCTATTTCTGCGACGAGGAGCGCTACCAGAACTTCCAGCTGGCGGAGCCCATCCCCGAAGGACCCACGACGCAGCATTTCATGGCCCTGGCCAAGGAGCTGGGCGTGGTGCTGATATGCTCGATGTTCGAGAAGCGCGCCGAGGGGCTCTACCACAACACCACGGCGGTCATCGACGCCGACGGCTCGTACCTGGGCAAGTACCGCAAGATGCACATCCCCGACGACCCGGGCTACTACGAGAAGTTCTACTTCACCCCCGGCGACCTGGGCTACAAGGTGTTCAAGACCAAGTTCGCCACCGTGGGCGTGCTCATCTGCTGGGACCAGTGGTACCCCGAGGCGGCGCGCATCACGGCCCTCAAGGGGGCGCAGATCCTCTTCTTCCCAACGGCCATCGGCTGGGATGTCAAGCAGAGCGAGCACGACAACCGCGAGCAGTATGCGGCCTGGCAGACCATTCAGCGCAGCCATGCCGTGGCCAACGGCGTGCCCGTGGTGAGCGTCAACCGCACCGGCCGCGAGGGCGGCATGCAGTTCTGGGGCGGCTCGTTCGTCACCAACGCCTTCGGACGCGTGCTCTGGCAGGCGCCGCACTACGACGAGGCCACGCACATCAGCACCCTCGACCTCGACGAGACCGACCACTACCGCCGCCACTGGCCCTACCTGCGCGACCGCCGCATAGACTCCTATGGCGACATAACGAAAAGATACATAGACTGATGACACCGAAAGAACAAGGTTACTACATGCCTGCCGAGTGGGCCAGGCATGAGGCCACGTGGCTCACCTACCCGAAGAACCCCGACTCGTGGCCAGGCAAGATTGAGACCATCTACCCGTCATACCACCTCTTCGTCAAGACCCTGGCCGAGGGCGAGACGGTGCACATCAACGTCGACGACGAGCCGATGCTGCAGCATGTGAGCCGCGAGCTCGAAGCCATTGGCGCCAACATGGGCAACATACGCCTCCACATCATACCGAGCAACGACGCCTGGTGCCGCGACCACGGCCCCGCGTTCCTGCTCAACCGCTCCGAGCCGGCCAAGCGCGCCATCGTCAACTGGAACCACAACGCGTGGGGCGGCAAGTACCCCTACGAGCTTGACACCGAGGTGCCTGTGCGCATCCACGAGCTGATGCCCGACATGCCGCTCTTCGAGCCCGGCATCGTCATGGAGGGCGGCTCCATAGACGTCAACGGGCGCGGCGACCTGCTGACGACCACGTCGTGCCTGCTCAACCCCAACCGCAACCCGCACCTCGACCAGGACAAGATCGAGGGCTACCTGCGCGACTACTACGGCGTGGACAATATCATCTGGCTCGGCGACGGCATCGTGGGCGACGACACCGACGGCCACGTCGACGACCTCAGCCGCTTCGTGGGCGACGACACCATCATCACAGCCGTCGAGGACGACGTGTGGGACGAGAACTACGAGCCCCTGCAGAAGAACCTCAAGATGCTCAAGCGCTGCCGCCTGGCCAACGGCAAGCAGCCCACCATCGTGGAGCTGCCCATGCCCGACGTGGTCTTCTACGACGGCCAGCGCCTGCCGGCGTCCTACGCCAACTTCTACATCGCCAACGGCAAGGTCATCTTCCCCACCTACCGCTGCCTTACCGACAACGAGGCGGCCTACATCCTCGAGGCCTGCTTCCCCGACCGCGAGGTCGTCGGCATCGACTCCACCGACATCATCTGGGGCCTCGGCTCCTTCCATTGTCTAAGTCAGCAGATGCCAGCAGTATGAAGAAGGTTACAGCATTGCTTGCGGCCGTGGCGGCCACGGTGGCGGCGTTGGCGCAGCCGCCGGTGATACCTGACAGCGTGACGGCGGGCCAGGTGAGGGTTGACGAGGTGATGAGGCTTATCGACGGCAACTACGTCGAGGGCCCCGACATGGACAAGATGAGCACCGAGGCCATCAACGCCATGCTCAAAGCCCTCGACCCGCACAGCGTATACATCGCCGCCAAGGACGTGCAACGCGCCAACGAGGGCCTGCAGGGCAACTTTGAAGGCGTCGGCATCTCGTTCCAGATTGTCAGCGACACCATCGTGGTGCAGAGCGTCATCGAAGGCGGCCCCAGCGAGAAGGTGGGCGTGCAGGTAGGCGACAAGCTGCTCACCATCGACGGTGAGAAAGCGACAGGCGACACGATAGACAACAACTTCGTCTTCAAGCGTCTGCGTGGCAAGAAGGGTACCGAGGTGGTCATCGATATGCTCCGCGACGGCACCGTCTACACCTTCCATATCATCCGCGACAGGGTGCCCATCTATTCCATCGACACCTACTTCATGGCCAACGACACCGTGGGCTACATACGTCTCACACGCTTCGCGCGCACGTCGGTGGACGAGTTCCGCAAGGCCGTCAAAGAGTTGCGGAAGCAGGGCATGACAGCCTTGATGCTAGACCTGCGTGGCAACACGGGCGGCTACCTCGACATCGCCAACGCCATGGCCAACGAGTTCCTTGAGCGCGGACAGCTCATCGTGTACACCAAGGGACGCATCTCGCCCCGCCACAACTACACGGCCAACGGTCGCGGCAACTGGCGCTCAGGGCGCCTCGTGGTGATGATTGACGAAGGCTCGGCCAGCGCCAGCGAGATTGTCAGCGGCGCCGTGCAGGACTGGGACCGTGGCACCCTGGTAGGTCGCCGCTCCTACGGCAAAGGACTGGTGCAGCGCGTGTTCCCGCTCTCCGACGGAGGACAGATACGCCTCACCACCGCGCGCTACTACACCCCCAGCGGCCGTTGCATACAGCGCCCCTATGACGAGGGCACCGATGCCTACCGCCAGGAGACCAACAAGCGCTACCGTCACGGCGAGCTCGTCAACGCAGACTCCATCCATTTCGCCGACAGCCTGAAATATACCACGGCCCATGGACGCACCGTCTATGGCGGCGGGGGGGTCATGCCCGACGTCTTCGTGCCGCTCGACACCATGCGTCTCTCCGACTACTACATATCGTTGCGCGGCAAGGGCTTGCTCAACACATTCCCGGCCCGGTGGGCCGACCAGCACCGTCGCGATGCGCGTGTGAAGGATTTCGACACCTACCTCGCCAACTACGACTCCTTTGGCCTCGACAGCCTGCTCGCAGCTGCAGCCATAGAGAAAGGCGTCGTGCGCGACACCGCCAAGGAAGCCGCCGAGCCTGAGCGTACGGCCCACAGCGACCGCTATATGCGCCTGATGCTGAAGGCACAGGTGGCCCGCTCCCTTTTCGGCATAGACCATTACTACCTCGTCATGAAGGAGATAGATGCCGGCTACCAGCGCGCCCTGGAAACCATCACGAAGTGACGTGCCGCCATCCTCCCCGGGGATGCATAGCAAACGAGAGCCGGTCACCATGGTGACCGGCTCTCGTTCTTTTGTATGCTGTGGCGCTATGCCTTCAGCAGGAAGTCGAGGTTGCTTCTGAGGCCGTACTCCTTGGTGTTGGCCATCGTGGTCTTGAAGACCTTCATCTTGTTTGGCTTGCCGATGAGTTTCAGCTTGCCATCCTCAAGATTTTACCGACACGGCAAAAAATAATTATCAAAGAATATTGGTAAGAATTACGTAGCCGGCTCTGCATTGCAGCAGGGCCGGCTACGTGTGGTGTCTGTGATTATGGCAAGATTACTCTTTGCCGGCCTCGATAGACTCGTTTTTGTTGGTGTTGTAGGCGCATTTCTCCCAATTCAGCGTGCCGTTCTGGTGCCGGACTGAAATCCAGCCATAGTGTACGCCGTCGGAAAGCACGAAGCGGCAGCCTACATAGAACTTTTCGGGGAGCGAGTTGAAGTCCTCAAACATAGCGTCGCCTTGGCCTGCGAAATTGCTCTGGGGGCCTATGACGGTGTTCTGAGCAAGCGGGGCCAGATAGTCCCAAGCAGACGTAGAAGCGACAATGTTGTTGCCGCCTTCGGTCCACTGGTATGCCAGATAGGTGTTGTCGCCTTCGCCGTTGATGCTGAATTCCAGCACGCCGTCCTTGTCGAAATCAATGCCGTAGGCATTGGGGTTGGGGTAATCGCCAATGGTGATGCTCCCGTTGCCGATTCGACCGACAGCAATGGTCGACGTCTGGTTGTTGCCATTGTTGTTGTCGTTAGGAGTCTGTCCGTCGTTGTCTTTTTCTCCACAGGCAACCATAACGGTTGCCAGCATAGCGATGAGGAGTGGTTTCAGTTTTGATTTCATAATGATTTTTGTTAATTGTGTTGTTTAATGTATTAAAAGATTGACTGTTTGTATCTTATGCTTTCAGCAGGAAGTCGATGTTGCTGCGGAGGCCGTATTCCTTGGTGTTCTCAATCTTGGTCTTGAAGACCTTCATCTTGTTGGGCTTGCCGATGAGTTTCAGCTTGCCGTCCTCGAGGAGCAGGGCTGTTGCCTCGCGGATGGCGGCGACGGAGGCCTTGGGGTTGACCATGATGTACTCCTTCAGGCGGTCGTCGCGGGTCTCGCCGCCGTGCTTGGGGTCAAAGAAGTCGGTATAGTGCGGGTTGATCTGGAACGGCACCAGGCCCATGCAGTCGAACGAGGCGGGCATCACGATGGGCATGTCGTTGGTGGTGCAGAGGGTGGGGCCAGCCACGTTCGAGCCGGCGCTCCAGCCCATGTAAGGCATGCCGTCGAAGGCACGCTGGCGGATGGCCTGCATGAGGCCCGTGCGCTGCAGCTCGCGGACGAGGTGGAAGGTGTTGCCACCGCCCACGGCCACGCAGTCGGTGTCATACACGGCGTTGACGGGCAGCGCCTTGTGGTGCACGGAGGTGAGCTTCACGCCGAACTCCTTGTATACGGCGGCCACCTTGGCCTCGTAGGCGTCGTAGCTCTTGGTGAGGCCGCCCTCGGCCAGGCTCACGCCGGCGTAGGGCACGAAGAGCACTCGTTTGATGTTGTGCCGACGGCAGAAGTCGGCAATCATATCCTTGCACCAGCCGAGGTAAGCCTCGCCGCGCATGGTGCTGTTGCTGATGAGGAGAAGGTTGCGTTTGTCCATAATATTGTATATTTATTTTGGTCGGTGTTTTTATTAGTTCCATTTTTGGCCGATGTCCCAGTGGTGGGCGGTCTTGACTTCGTAAGTGGCAGCGGCGAGGTTGAACTCGTCAACGATGAGCGGCACGGCTTCGGGGTACTGGTGTATCCAGCTGCCGACGGCGATGGTGAAGACCTCGGTGGCGGGGTTGTAGAAGATGCGTCCGCGCGGCACCATCTCGTAAGCACCCGTGTAGGGGCCTATGCCGTCGTTCTTGTATTTCTGGCGATGGTACTCTTTCTTCCAGACATCCTCATGCATCTCGGAGCAGGAAATGCTGCCATATTCAGAACGCGCATTGGCTTTTGTGTAGTCGCTGACACGGTGCGACCGCACGCCGAACAGCGTCTTGCGCTGCGGTGAGTACCAGAAGATGCCCACCATCGGCTCGTTGCCCTTGCCGCGGTTGCTCTGCATCAGGCGCATAGCCTCGTCCAGCTCCTCGGCACCCATCTCGGTGGTCTCCACTTGGGTGGTCGGCTCCTCGTTGCGCTCTTCGATGCCTTTAACCTCTTTGAGCGCCACCTTGACCGCAGCGGCCACTATGCGTTGCAATTCTTCTTCAGTTACTGTCATTGTCATTCCCTACTTCCTGTATTTTGATAGTTCGTTGTGTTCAGAGTCACGTATAAAGGTGCTACGCGTCGATGTTGGCGTAGGTGGCGTTGGCCTCGATGAAGGCGCGGCGGGGCGGCACGTCGTCGCCCATGAGGAGCGAGAAGATGCGGTCCGCCGAGGCGGCGTTCTCGATGGTCACCTGTCGCAGCTGGCGTCCCTCGGGGTCCATGGTGGTGTCGCGCAGCTGGTCGCTGTTCATCTCGCCGAGACCTTTGTAGCGCTGCACGTGGATGCCCTTGTCGCCGAACTCCATGAGTGCGCGCTCGCGGTCGTCCTCGGTCCAGCAGTAGACCTGCTTGTTGCCTTTCTTGACGAGGTAGAGCGGGGGAGTGGCGAGGTATACGTAGCCGTTCTCGATGAGTTCGGGCATGTAGCGGAAGAAGAAGGTCAGCATGAGGGTGTCGATATGTGCGCCGTCGACATCGGCATCGGTCATGATGATGACCTTGTGGTAACGCAGCTTGCTGAGGTTGAGGGCCTGCGGGTCCTCGGGGGTGCCCACGGTGACGCCCAGTGCGGTGTATATGTCGCGTATGGCCTCGCTCTCAAAGGCGCGGTGGCGCATGACCTTTTCGACGTTGAGGATCTTGCCTCTGAGGGGCAGGATGGCCTGGAAGCGGCGGTCGCGGCCCTGCTTGGCGGAGCCGCCTGCCGAGTCGCCCTCGACGAAGAAGATCTCGCACTCGGCGGGGTCGTTGCTCTGGCAGTCGGCCAGCTTGCCGGGCATGCCGGCGGAACTGAAGACGTTGCTGCGCTGCACCATCTCGCGGGCCTTGCGGGCGGCCTGGCGCGCGCGGGCGGCGAGGATGACCTTGTCGACGATGGTGTGAGCCTCGTTGGGGTGCTCTTCGAGGTAGTTCTCCAGCATCTCGCTGACGGCCTCGTCGACGGCGCCGCGCACCTCGGCGTTGCCGAGTTTGGTCTTCGTCTGGCCCTCGAACTGGGGTTCGGCCACCTTGACGCTGATGATGGCCGTGAGGCCTTCGCGGAAGTCGTCGCCGGTGATCTCCACCTTGGCCTTCTGCAGCAGGCCGCTACGGTCGGCGTAGGCCTTCAGCGTGCGCGTCAGGCCCGAGCGGAAGCCGGCGAGGTGGGTGCCGCCCTCGTGGGTGTTGATGTTGTTGACGTAGGAGTGCAGGTTCTCGCTGTAGCCTGTGTTGTACTGCATGGCTATCTCGATGGGGATGCCTTTGCGCTCGCCCTCGATGTATATGGCCTCGGGCATGAGCTTCTCGCGGTTCTCGTCGAGGTAGCTGATGAAGTCGCGCAGGCCCTTCTCGCTGAAGAAGTGGTCGGCGCGCACGGGCGTCACACCGTCCTCCTTCATCTCGCGGAGGTCGGTGATGTTGATCTCGATGCCTTTGTTGAGGTAGGCCAGCTCGCGCATGCGGTCGAGCAGTATGTCGTACTTGTACTCGGTGACGGTGAAGATGGAGGCGTCGGGGTGGAAGGTCACCTTGGTGCCGCGCTTGTCGGTGGTGCCCACTTCGCGGACGGCGTAGAGGGGCTTGCCCTTGGAGTATTCCTGCTGGTAGACCTTGCCGTCGCGGTAGACGTTGACGGTCATGTGGTCGCTCAGGGCGTTGACGCAGCTCACGCCCACGCCGTGCAGGCCGCCGCTGACCTTGTAGCTGTTCTTGTTGAACTTGCCGCCGGCGTGCAGCACCGTCATGACGACCTCGAGGGCCGAGCGGTGCTCCTTCTCGTGCATGTCAACGGGTATGCCGCGGCCGTTGTCCTCCACGGTGATGCTGTTGTCGGGGTTGATGTGCACGTCGATCTTGGTGCAGTAGCCAGCCAGGGCCTCGTCTATCGAGTTGTCAACAACCTCGTAGACAAGGTGGTGCAGGCCGCGCTCGTTCACGTCGCCGATGTACATGGCCGGGCGCACGCGCACAGCCTCCAGTCCTTCAAGTACGGTAATATTACTCGCACTGTAGTCAACATTCTGATTCTCTTCCATATAGTGTGTCTCTTTTTTTCTTTTTAGAATGCAAAGATACGAATTTTCCCAGACATGGAAATGATATATTATATAATGTTTTCAACAATTCATTAACCGCCCGCCGAAAATGGTCGCCAGCCCCCTCCGCCGTCAGCCCGAATAGGGTCCGTAAGCGCCCGTTTCCGGTGCAAAAACGCATTCCGACCCCCTCGGACCCCTCTCCGCAACGCCTGACATCCAGCCTTCTAAAGCATCATCTCTTTCATATCTCTTTATTATCCTTTTACCATCTCAGTATGAAAAATTTAATCGGTAAGCAATAATAATGCGATAACAACGTTATGATAAGCATCACGACCGAGTGAACGACGGGTCGGCAACGGATGTCAAACGATTAAAAACCAACAGAATATGGCAAAGCAGCAGAACGGTTATCTTGGCGGCTACAGCGGACGGCTGGGGCCAGTGGTGGGTTATTTGTGGCGCGGCAAGTGGTGCTTGCGCGCCAAGCCCGGCAAGGTGCGCAACCCGCGCACCGACAGGCAGCAGTCGCACCGCCACCTCTTCAAGGCCATGGTGCAGTTTGCGTCGCGTCAGTCGCAGGTGCTCCGCATAGGCATGCGGCAGGTGTCGCACGACGAGGGCATGACGGAGCAGAACCTCTTTGTAAGCCTCAACAGCCAGTCGTTCAGCTTGGTAGACGGCGCCCTGGAGGTCGACTACAGCCGTCTGCTCTTCAGCTGCGGCCCCGTGGCGCCGGTGGCCTTCGGCAAGCCCGCGGTCGACGACCGGCGGGTGCTCACCGTGAGCTTCGAGCGCAACCCGCTGCACATGCGCTCCTCGGGCGAGGACACCGTCTACCTCTATGCCTACTGCCCCGCGGCGGAACTCGGGCTCCTGTCGGCACCCGTCTACCGCCGCTCGCAGTCGCTGAGCATGATGCTGCCCGACGAGTGGGAGGGCGAGGAGGTGTACCTCTACGGCTTCGTGACCGACTATGCCGGACGCGCCTCGCAGAGCGTCGGCATCAGCTGGGACGGCGCAGAAGACGAAGAGGAAGAAGCAGCTGACAACAATGCTGTTGCACACGGCCATGAAAGTGATACTTTAACAGCCGCCGACGGCCGCGAAAACCCCTTCGGCCAGCCCCAAGGGGCGCCGGGAGGCTTCTCATAGCGGCCTTGCCGGAGCGCCAAAAAGAAAATATTATCGGCACAATATACAATATATCAAATTTTAATTGTATATTTGCAAGGGGAAAGAACACGTGAGAATGATTGTAAATGTTTATGAATATGAAGATTAGGAGGAAATACTTTTTGCCTTTGGCGTTGCTGTTGTGTGTCGCCGTCTTTGCCGGATGCGACACCTACTACTACGGCTTGAAGAAAACGTCACACCGCTCTAAAGTCAACAGCGAGAAGACCATGTACGTCCACAGGTCGACCGTGAAGGGCAACCTGCAGTATTCCACCAGCCGCTCGGCCAAGCCCGCGGGGATGTATAAACGGCGTAAGGTTAAATAGTTACAGCACAGTGCGCAGATTGATGGTTATAGCATCGTTGTTGAGCCTCCTGTCGGTGGGCAGGGCTCAGGAATTCCGCTGCTTGGTGACCATCAACAGCCAGAAGCTGCAGACGACAACGCAGGGCTACGAGTCGAACGACAAGAAGGTCTTCGAGAACATGAAACAGGCCATCGAAGACCTCGTGGGCGGGCGCCGCTGGACGAACGTCACATTTGAACCAGTGGAGCAGATAGACTGCTCTATAGCCCTGATTTTGAGTCAGCGCACCTCGGCTACGGAGTTCGGCGGACAGCTGCAGATACAGATGCGGCGGCCTGTGTACAACTCCACATACACCACCGGCTTGTTCAACTACCTGGAGTCGGGCAACTTCACGTTTACCTACAACGAGAGCCAGCCCCTCGACTTCGACGTCAACAACTTCTATGGCAACCTCTCATCCACAATAGGTTACTACTGCTACATAATGCTCGGCATCTACTTCGACAGCTACTCCCTCAACGCCGGCGAGCCCTACTACGCCCTCGCCCAGCAGGTGCAGCAGACGGCCGAGAGCAGCGGCTACGTGGGGTGGCGCAGCAGCGAGGGGCAGAAGAGCCGCTACTGGTTCATGGAGAACCACACCAACGGCGCCTATGGCGAGCTCCACGCGGCCTACTACAAATACCACCGGCTGGGGCTCGACATGATGACCAAAGACCAGCCGCAGGCGCGCCAGGCCATCCTCGACGCCCTGCAGGACCTCATGGTACTCAGCAAGAAACGCACCAACCTGCTCAGCGTGCAGCAGTTCGTGGACGTCAAGATACAGGAGCTCGTATCCATCTTCACCCCCGCGCCCCCGCAGGAGCGCAAGCAGGTGTACGACGCCGTGAAGGTGGTGAGCCCTATCAACGTGGTGAAACTCAAGGATTTTAACAACAAATAAAATATCACATTATGACCCAAATACCGATACAGAAAGAGACGATAGACCGCATTGCCGCGGCCAACAAGATCAAGAACCCCGGCAAGGCCAGCATCCGCGAGATGCGCAAGATGATACAGGATGTGGAGAAGGAGACCGGCGTCCGCTTCGTGAAGATGGAGATGGGCATCCCCGGCCTGCCCGCCCCGCAGGTGGGCGTACAGGCTCAGATTGAGGCTCTTAAGAGCGGTGTGGCCAGCATTTACCCCGAGATCTACGGCACGGCGGACTTCAAGCAGGAGGCCGCACGCTTCGTCAAGAACTTCCTCGACATCGACGTCACGCCCGACTGCTGCGTGCCCACCGTGGGCTCCATGCAGGCCGGCTTCGCCAGCTTCCTCACCCTCACGCGCTACGACGCCAAGAAGACCAAGGTGCTCTTCATCGACCCCGGCTTCCCCGTGCAGAAGCAGCAGTGCCGCGTGCTCGGCATCCCCATGAAGACCTTCGACGTCTACGAGTACCGTGGCGACAAGCTGCGCGACAAGCTCGAAGAGGAACTCCGCGACGGCGACGTGGCATGCCTCATCTACAGCAGCCCCAACAACCCCGCATGGTTCTGCTTCACCGAGCATGAGCTCCAGATCATCGGCGAGATGGCCAACAAGTACGGCGTGGTGGTCCTCGAGGACGACGCCTACTTCCTCATGGACTTCCGCAAGGACTACAGCGTCCCCGGCAAGGCACCCTTCCAGCCCACCGTGGCCAAGTATACCGACCGCTATGTGCTGATGATCAGCGGCTCCAAGAGTTTCAGCTACGCCGGCGAGCGCATCGCCATGATGATCTGTTCGCCCAAGCTGTTCAACATGGAGTGCCCCGACCTAGCCCGCTACTACAGCCAGACGCAGCTCGGCCGCGCCCTCATCTTCGGCACCCTCTACTGCCTCAGCAGCGGCACCGCCCACAGCGTGCAGTACGCCATGGCCGCCATGCTCAAGGGCGCCAACGACGGCACCTTCAACTTCGTCAAAGACATCAGGGAGTACGGCGAGAAGGCCGGCATCATGAAGAAACTCTTCACCGACAACGGCTTCTACATCGTCTACGACAAGGATATGGGCGAGGACATCGGCGACGGCTTCTACTTCACCTTCTGCTATCCCGGCTTCGAAGGCGTCGACCTGCTCAACGAGCTCATCCGCTACGGCGTCAGCGCCATAGCCCTTGACATCACGGGCTCGCACAAGCAGGGCATCCGCGCCTGCGTGGCCCTCGTGCAGCGCGACCAGTTCCCCGACCTCAAGGTGCGCCTCGAGGCCTTCCACAAAGACCACCCGGTGAAATAATCGGACAAGGAAAACAGAAAAGGCTGGCGCTTGTGAACGGTGCCAGCCTTTTTTATATCAGCAACAGCAGCTGCGCCAGGAGGAAGCCGACGTAGGTGCCGACGGCGTAGCCGAAGAGGCCTACGGCGATGCCGGGGCCTATGATGGTCTTGTTCTTCACCGCCCCGGCAACGACGGGGACGAAGGGCGGCGAGCAGATGAGCGAGATGCTGGTGGCCAGCGTGGTGTCGGTGTCGACGCGGAAGAGGGCGCTCAGCAGCACGTGCATCAGCAGGGAGCCCAGGGTGGCTATGGTGATGAAGAGGAAGATGTGCGGGTCGATGTTGCCGAGGGTGCCGGTGGTCACCTGCGAGGCCACGGCGATGGAGAAGACCAGTATGAGGTAGGTGCCGGCCTCGAAGGTGCGCTCCATGGTGCGCACGCGCTTGAAGGTGGAGGCTATGATGGCCAGGGTGCTGATGGTGAGGATGAAGACCGTCTGGAACATGCGCTTCGGACACAGCAGGGCTATGCCTGCGCCCACAGCGATGATGATGACCGTCAGCAGCAGGGCTTGCGCCAGGGTGCGCAGGTTGCTGCGGCGGAAGAGGCCGTAGAAGAGCTCGTTGTCGTGGTTCTTCATCTCCACGTCGCCGGAGGGCGCCACCTTCTCCTTGGGGAAGTCGGGCAGCAGGAGGCGCAGCACGCGTTTGCCGAAGATGATGACGAAGAAGAGGTATACGGCGCTCAGCAGGGTGCTGTAGGCCGAAGTGATGATGTAGGTGGTGTCGTCGACGCTCAGGGCCATCTTGATGGAGGCGAGGTTGGCGTTGCCGCCGGTGTAGAGGCCCGTCAGCATGCCGCCGATGGAGGCGAAGGCCTCGCGGTCGTCGCCGGCGCAGATGAGGAAGCCGATGACGATGGCTATGCAGCAGCCCAGGATGCCGAACAGGGTGGACTTGATGAAAGAAGGGGCCAGCCGCATCCACGACTTGAGGTCGGAGGAGAAGAGCAGCAGCGGTATGGCGAAGGGGATGGTGTAGGTGGCTATGTCGGTCTGCACCTTGTGCACCTCCGGGGTGTCGGGTATCAGGCCTGTGAGGCCCAGCAGACAGCCAATGACGTAGGCTATAATGATGGTGCCCATCTTGTTGAGTACGGGGAACCGCCAGGTGAGCCACAGTATCAGCAGCGGCGTGGAGAGGCAGACGGCTATGATTGCGAGGCTCACGGCTCCTTTATTGTTTCAGCCACTCGTCGACGTGGCCGAAGACTATGTCGGCGCGGACGGCGAAGCTCTCCTCGGTGGCGAAGGCCACGTGGGGCGTCGCCAGGCAGCGGTTTGTGGAGAGCAGGAGGTGGTCGATGGGCAGGGGAGGCTCATGCTCGAAGACGTCGAAGGCGGCGCCGGCGATGCGGCTCTCGATCAGGGCGCGGCCTACGGCGGCGATGTCGCACACGGGGCCGCGGGCGGTGTTGACCAGCATGGCGGTGGGCTTCATGAGGGCCAGCTCTCTCTCGCCGATGAGGCCGCGGGTCTCGTCGCAGAGGGGCACATGCAGGCTCACTATGTCGCTCTGGCGCAGCAGGTCGTCGAGCGGCATGTATTCCACGCCGAGGGCTTTCACCTCGGGTCGCTCGGTGCGGCTCCATGCTATCACCTTGGCGCCGAAGGCCAGCAGCAGGCGCGCCGTGGCGGTGCCTATGGCGCCGGTGCCCACGATGCCGACGGTCTTGCCGCGCAGCTCACGCCCGAGGAAGGTGCCGCGGCTGCCGCCCTGGCGTATCTTCTCGTTGAGGGTGACGATGTTGCGCAGCAGGTCGAGCATCATGCCTACGGCCAGCTCGCTCACTGCCGTGGTGCTGTAGCCGGCGGCGTTCTGCACCTTGATGCCGTGTTCACGGCAGTAGGCGAGGTCTATGTGGTCCAGCCCGGTGAAGGCCACGCTGAGGTAGCGCAGCTTCGGGCATTGCGCCAGCACGTCGGCGGGGAGCTTTATGTTGCTGATGACGGCCACGTCGGCCTCGCGCATGCGGTCGGCGAGGGTCGCCTCGTCCTCGCGGCGGTCCAAATAATAGGTGAAGTCGTGCCCCATGGCGGAATAGTGCGCCTTGAGGCTCTCGAAGCGCTCACGGCTGATGCCGAGGCTTTCTACGCAAACGATGTTCATGGTTAGTGTCCTTTCTTTTTAACGCTGAAGCCGAAACCGCCCAGCTTCTCGCCGAGGCCGTAGTACTTGCCGTGGCTGTAGGCCAGCGGGCCGGCGTGGTTTAGCTGGAACTGTCCGGTGCTTTTGTCGATGAGGCTCTCCTCGGCGTCCACAGCCACGACGTTGGCCATGAACATGTCGTGTGTGCCGAGGCGGCGCACCTCGAACACGCGGCATTCGATGTTGAGGGGGCTTTCTTTGATGAGCGGAGCTTTGACGAGCTGCGCTTCTTCGGCGTGCAGCCCCATCTCGCGGAACTTGTTGTAGTCGCGTCCGGAGCGAACGCCGCACCAGTCTGTGGCGCGCGCCAGCGCTTCGGTGGTGAGGTTGATGACGAACTCGCCCGTGCGGCTGATGATGGCGTGGCTGTGGCGCTCTGGGCGCACGCTGATATAGCACATGGGCGGGTCGCTGCAGAGCGTGCCCGTCCATGCCACTGTGATGATGTTGTAGTTCTCGGGGCTGTCGCCGCAGCTGACCATGACGGCCGGCAGCGGGTAGATCATCGTCCCGGGCTTGAATGGAGTCTTCATTCGGAGAGCTTCTTGTCGAGCTCGTCGACCATGGCGCGCATGTGACGGTCGGTCTGGCGCAGGTTCTCAATGGTCTTGCAAGCGTGGAGCACGGTGGCGTGGTCCTTGTTGCCGCATTGCATGCCAATGACGGCGAGGCTCGACTTGGTGATTTTCTTGGCGAAATACATGCTCAGCTGGCGTGCCTGCACTATCTCGCGCTTGCGCGAGGTGTTCTGGATGGCTTCCACGGGCAACTCGAGGTAGTCGCAGACCACCTTCTGTATGTAGTCGATGGTGATCTCGCGGGCCGAGCTCTGCACGTATTTGTCTATCATCTGTTTGCTGAGCTCAAGGTTGATCTCCTTGCGGTTCAGCGTGCTCTGCGCTATAAGGGATATGAGTGCGCCTTCGAGTTCGCGGACGTTGGTGTTGATGTTGTAGGCTATGTATTCCACCACATCGTCGGCCAGTTCGATGCCTTCGAGCTGCGCTTTCTGCACGAGGATGCGCTTGCGGGTCTCCACGTCAGGGGCCTGCAGGTCGGCGTTGAGGCCCCACTTGAGGCGGCTCAGGAGGCGCGGCTCGAGGCCCTGCAGTTCGCCGGGGGCTTTGTCAGAGGTGATGATTATCTGACAGCCGTGCTGGTGCAGGTAGTTGAAGATGTGGAAGAAGGCTTCCTGTGTCTTCGGAGCCTTGCCGGCCCAGAACTGTATGTCGTCGATGATGAGTACGTCGATGATTTCGTAGAAGTGTATGAAGTCGTTAGTGGTGCCTGTGCGACCTGCTTCGGCATACTGCTGCATGAACTGCTCGCTGGTGACGTAGAGCACTTTCTTGTCGGGGTTTAGCTCTTTAGTCTTGAGGCCGATGGCGTTGGCGAGGTGTGTCTTGCCGAGGCCGACGCCGGAGTGGAGGAGCAGAGGGTTGAACGAGGTGGTGCCGGGTTTCTCAGCCACGGCGTAGCCCGCCGAGCGTGCCAGACGGTTGCAGTCGCCTTCGACGAAGTTGTCGAGGGTGTAGTTCGGCGAGAGCTGCGAGTTGATGCGCTGCTTGTTGATGCCCGGGATGACGAAGGGGTCGGGGATGGCCTGGCTCTTCTCCTTGCCGATGGCTATGGGCAGGTCGGTCAGTGGGTTGCGCGTGTTCTGGCGCCCCACCGAGGGCAGGGTGGTGACGATGGGCGAGGTGCGTATGCTCTGGTCCATCACCACGCTGTACTTCAGCATGCCGCTGACGCCGAGCTGCAGTTTGATGACCCTTTTTAATAAATCTATATAATGTTCTTCTAAATACTCATAGAAAAATTGGCTGGGCACCTGCACTATCAGCGTGGCGCCGTCGAGCTGCAGCGGCACTATAGGACGGAACCACGTCTCGAATGCCGTGTGGTTCTCCGGACCCAGCGTGTCTTTTATCATCTTCAGGCACTCGGCCCACACTCTTTTGTAGTCTTCCTCTATCATGGCTTCAATCTTTTTCGCTTTTTCAATCACTTACGGACACTATGTCCCATTTTTTTCTGCTTGCAAAGTTCTCTTTTTTTTTGTGTACAGAAATTCAAAAATAAATTTGCAAAGTTTACTTTTATTTTGTAAAGTTTTGCCGCGCCGCAAAGGAGCCCTTTCGGCTGCTTTTGCCGCAACACGCTAATTTTCAAAATCCGTTTTGTTAAATTACATTTTTGCGTCGGCTTTTAATATACGATTTTTTTTTCATAGATTGTCTTTTTTTTTGTTTTTTTCCGCCTGCCGCCCCCCGATTTGTTGATAACCCGACACGTGGTTGTCAATTAGTCTGTTGTGTGTTGAAAACCTCTGCCATTAGCTGTGGCTCAGTGTGTTGCAATAATTGTTTGATTTTCAAAAGCCATTATTTTGCACTTTTTTTTTAACTCTTTGTCTTTGTGTTTCGTTATGGCGTTATCCACCAAAAACGGTTGAAAACGGCAAAGGCTATCAACAGTTTTTTTCTTTTGAAGAAACGTGTGCCGCCGCCGTGCCGTGCCGGCTGCCCGGTGCCGCCCCTGTTGGCCGGTGGTTGTGCCGCGGATCCGCCACGGGGTTCCGTCGGCTTTCCTACGGCCTTCCTACGGCTTTTCCTCGGCTTTTCAATGGCCGTAAGTCGATGATTTACAATGCCGCGGCCGAAGGGGGGCCGAGGAGGGTCCGAAGGGGGGCCGTAGGGGCTCTATCTTGGTGATTGATTGTCAGTGGTTTATGTTTACGGTGTTGAGAATGAGTGAAAATTAATTTTGCGCTTTCGGAAAATATTGTTACTTTTGCAAACGAACCAATACCGTAACGCGAATGTAGAATGCTGACCACCAGGTAGTCACACAAACCCGAAGGAGGTGTAAAATGATAGAAACGATCCAGTACAAGTCGCTCAAGTGGCTCGACATCACTAATCCAAGCGAGGATGATTACAACATGTTGTTGGACGACTATCAGTTCCATCCCCTCGACATCGAAGACTGCCGCGGCACCACCCAGCGTCCGAAAATCGACGAGTACGACGACTATTATTTCCTCATCCTTCATTTCCCCTACTTCGACAAGGGCAACAAGTTCATCCGCATCCGCGAGGTGAAGATTTTCTGGGGTCGCGACTATATCATCACCCTCGGCAAGGCCCACTGGGTGGTGAAGAAGTTCTTCGACGAGGTGCGCGAAGACCTGGCCGAGGGCGACGAGGACACGCAGGAGATGATGGCCACGAGCGACCAGCTGCTGTACCACATACTGAACCGCCTGATGCTGGAGACGAACACGCTGGTGCAGCGCGTCGGTGCCGAGGTGGACCTCATCAACTACGACATCTTCAACCGCCGTGCGCGCTCCATCATCGAGCAGATCTCCGAGACGCGGCGCAACACCATCCTGCTGAACACCACCTTCCGCCCGCAGCTGCGCGTGCTCCACATGTTCGAGAGCGGCGGCATCAAAGGCTTCGTGGACCCCGAGGTGCTCGACATGGAGGACTACTGGGGCAACATACTGGACCAGTACCAGAAGATGTACGACTCCATTGAGGACTACGGCGAATTGGTCGAGGGCCTGTCGCACACATTTGACTCATTGCTGACCAACCGCACGAACGAGATTATGCGCGTGCTGACCTACATCAACACCATCTTGTTGCCGCTGACGCTTGTCACTGGCTTCTTCGGCATGAACGTGGAGTTTCCCTTCACGGCTAACACTGTTGCCTTCTGGGTCATCCTCGGCGCGCTGCTGGTGATGTCCGTTGTCTTGCTGTTCTTCCTGCGCCGCGTGACGCGGTAGGGGCGCCTGACCTGCCAGGCCTCGCCAGGGGCATGTACATTGTCAGTGTTGCCACGCTGCAGGGCACCGCTGTCCGGTGCTTGGCGGTGGAGTGAACGGTCGGTGTGGTGGATTGTTATAGAAAAAGGCCTGCCGGAATGGCGGGCCTTGTGTTTTTCAGCGGACGTTGTAGCCGTCGGCGGCGAGGAGCTGGCGCACCTTGTCGAGGTGGTCGCCCTGGATGATTATCTCGCCGTCTTTGGCGGCGCCTCCTACGCCGCAGCGGCTTTTGAGGGTGCGGCCGAGGGCCTGCAGGTCGTCGTCGGTGCCGACGAAGCCCGTGACGAGGGTGACGGTCTTGCCGCCGCGGTGGTGGCGGTCGAGGGTGACGCGCAGGCGCTGCCTGGCGGGCGGCAGGGTCTCGGCCATGGGCTCGTCGTCATACTGGTACTGGTAGTCGGGGTTGGTGGAGTAGACCACCCCCACGGGCTGTTTCTTGCTCATCGGCCGATGTTTTTCTTGATTTTGTCTATGGTGGGGGTCATCTCGCGCAGTGGGTGCTTGAGGTCGCGGGCGTAGATTTTCACGGAGGCGGGGTGGATGACGAAGTGCACGGAGCGGCCTATGTTCTCTCCCTCGCCGTCGAGGTTGACCCAGCGGTCGGCGTTGCCTTCGATGAGTACGTCTTTGGCGCGGAACATCTCGACGTGCTGCGAGAGGTCGAGGTGGTTGGTGAATGCCAGCGGCGCCGTGATGCCGAGGTGGTCGACGGGCACCTTGTCGAGGATGGAGATGTCCATGAGGCCGTCGTCGAGTTTGGCCTTGGGTGCCACGGCAAGGTTGTAGCCGAACTGGCGGCTGTTGGCGACGGCTATGAACCAGGCGTTGCGGTAGTATTCGTGGCCATCGACGGTGATGTGGTAGTCGGAGTTCTTGTAGCGTGAGTATTCGCGGAGGACGAGGTTGGTGTAGGCGGCGAGGCCGCGGGTCTTGGCGGAGTGCATGAGGCGTGCTATGTAGGCGTCGAAGCCGCAGCCGGCGGCGTTGACGACGACCCAGCGGTCGTTGACGACGATGGAGTCTATGGTCTGCTCGTACTGCTGGTTGAGGGCGCGGATGGCGAGGGCGGGCTGCAGTGGCAGGCGGAGCGAGCGTGCGAGGCCGTTGCCTGAGCCGCAGGGGATGATGCCGAGGCGAGTGTCGGTGTCTTTGATGCCTTGCACGACGTCGTTGACGGAGCCGTCGCCGCCCACGGCGACGACGCAGTGGCAGCCTTTGTCGGCGGCCTCGCGGGCTATCTCGGTGCCGTGGTGTATGTGTTCGGTGTAGCGCACAGTATAGTCGAAGAGGTCTTGGTTGAGGTTCTGCTTGAGCAGGGTCTCTATGCGGCGCTGCCGGCCTACGCCGGAGATGGGGTTGACGATTATGAGGGTTTTGGTTTTCATTATGGCAGCAGTTTATTGTTTATCATGTTGTGGTTGTATTGTTGTATGATGGCTTTGAGCAGCTTGAGGTTGTCGGGGGTGCCGCTCTCGTAGTCGCCCATGATGAGGGTGATGTCGTGTGTGGCCGGGCTGTCGGCGTTGTTGTTGACGAGGCAGTGGTAGCCGTTGGCGTAGTATACGTAGCTGCCTTGCGGCTCGCGGAAGAGCGAGGTGCCGTAGGCGGCGATGGTGTCTGTCAGGCCGAGGTAGTCGACGATGGTGGGGTAGAGGTCGGTCTGCTGTACTATGCGCTGGCTGCGCACGGCGGTGTCGGCCGACGGGTCGAAGAATATCATGGGTATGCGATACCAGCCGTCGTAGTCGTTGTATTCGCGTGTGAGGCCGTGGCCGCTGTGGTCGCCGCAGATGACGAAGAGCGTGTTTTCGTACCAGGGCTGCTGTTTGGCGGTGGCGAAGAACTGCCGCAGGGCGTTGTCGGTGTATTCCACGCATTTGAGTATGGGGTGGCGCCCCTCTTTGTAGCGCTCCTTGTCCTGTTCGGGGATGGGGAAGGGGTGGTGCGAGGTGACGGTGAAGACGGCGGCGAAGAAGGGCTGGCTGAAGGTGCCGATGTGTGCGGCTGTGTATTGCAGGAAGGGGGCGTCGTAGATGCCCCATACGCCGTCGTAGTCGTTGTTGCCGGGAGCCCATGCGTTGTACTCGTCCATGCCGAGGTATTCGTCGTAGCCGAGGCGGCGGCAGGTGGTGTCGAAGTTCATGACGCCGTTGTAGGAGCCGTGGAAGAATGCTGTGTGGTAGCCGTTGTGGCGCAGGGTGGCGGGCAGGCCGGTGTAGGCGTTGCGCTCGCCGTAGGCCGAGTTGGCGAAGGGGCGGCTCATGAGGTTGGGGATGCCGGAGGAGATGGCCATGATGCCCTCGATGCTCTTCTTGCCGTTGGCGCGGCCGTCGTAGAGGGTGCTGTGCTGGGCCAGCGAGTCGAGGAACGGCGTGCGTGTTTCGGCGCCGGCCTGGCTGTTGTAGCAGCCCATGAACTCCTGGCCGAAGCTCTCCAGTATGATGAACATCACGTTGCGCTGCTTGACGGTGTCGCTGGTGTAGGCGTGCACTGTGGGATATAGCGCCGCCGCTTCGTCCATGGGCATAAAGTCATTCTCTTCGAGGTCGGGGGTGAAGAGGGTGCGCAGTATGTTGTACGCGTCGTTGTTGACGAGCGCCGTGTTTTTGGGCTGCACATAATGCGCCGCTTCGCTGGGCTGCAGGGCGTGGCCTATGCCGCCGCGGACGAAGAAGGCCACGAGCAGCACAGAAAGGATGAGACGCCAGTCGGCACGGGCTTTGGCAGGTGCCTCGTAGCGGCGTATGCGGCTGTTGAGGAAGAGGAACAGCAGTGTTATCGCCAGCGGGCATGCCCATGCGAACCAGTAGTCTACGGCGAAATGAGGCACGAGGGAACCCATCTGGCCGCTGATGCCGAGGTAGGAGAATATCTCGTCGGAGAGCAGGCGGTAGGTGTACTGGTAGTAGGGGCTGTCGCAGCCGCGGGGTATCACCATGAGCAGTACGGCGGCGATGTACAGCACCTCGGTCACGATGCGGTACCAGCGGCGGTTGCGTGCCGGCAACGGCAGTATCATGAGCGTGAGGTAGGGGAGGAGGAAGGTGGCCACCGTGGCCATCCCGAAGCGCACATTGCCGAGGATCAGTCCTTTCCACTCGCCGTCGTCCAGATGGAAGATGTGCAGGTTGCACAAGTGAAACGCCAACTGCGCGGCGGCAAGTGCGCCGAAGGCAAGCAGCGTTTTCTGTAACAGGTAGGTATATATGTTGTTGGTTTTCTTTTGGTCCATTGTTCGCAGTTTAGGGTCGCCAGCCTGAAGTTGACAGAATCTCGCGGCTGTCGCTGTTGTAGAGTAGTTGCTGCATAGAGGCACCGCTTTTCTTCATGTAGCGGCTTACTATCTGCCACCCTATATAGGAGGTGGTGCGTGGCGCCGAGTTCTGCCCGAAGGCGTTGGTGTGCGGAGCCTCGTCTATGATGTTGCGTATCTGGCTCATGTCTGTGGTGTAGAGCATCTTGTTCTGTATCAGCCAGCCCCACACCTGCTCGGTGTTTGCTTTCATCCATGCCAACTGGTCGCCGCTGTAGCGCAGCAGTATGGTGTCGTGAGCCTTGGGTAGCGTCTGCTGGGCGTAGTAGATGGCTTTGCCTTCGGCGATGGCATAGTCAAGGAGTGTGAGGTCGCCTTCCGGCAGCACGGTGTTGGCGCGTGCGATGGCTTCCATGCAGTCGGCGGCGATGTATTCCGGACGGCTTATCCGCTCGATATAGGCTGGGACGGTTCCCGGCAGCTTGCCTACGGTGTAGCGGTCTATGGATAGCGCGAGCTCATGGTCTGTGCAGAACACCCGGTTGCGGTAGTCTTCAAAGTCGGCGGTGATGAGTGTGTAGAACCTGTCGTAGGTCATCTCCGGGCACAGTTTGTTAGAACGTTGCAGCGCCTTGCCGAGAGTTTCCTCGAGCCAGCCGAGGTCGCGGTACAGGCTGTCGCTGACGGTGTAGATGCGCCGCACTGCTGGGTCGTTGACGAAGGCGCCGAGGGCTTGCATGTATTGTTGGTTGTGTGGCGCGACGTTCAGCAGCGGTGTGGAGTATACCTGCAGGCTGTCGTCGAGGACTTGTTGCAGGCTTTCCGTGGGGGTGTCGAACAGCAGGCGCTCGAAGCGATGGAAGCGCACATCGACGCCGCCGTTGTTGCAGGCGCCGAGCAGCAATGCAGCTGCCGCCAATATGTATCTGAGGTGTTTCATTGGTTGGTCATCTTGAAGTATTTCTGCATCACGAGCAGCGCTATGTAGCGTTCGCGGCGCGGGTCGCGGAACTGCGCCACATATCGGTTGGCGTTGTCCACTATAGTGCGCAGCTCGTCGAGGTGATTGCTGTAGTGGTCCATCTTCTCCTCAAGGTCGCTGAAGTCAGGGCGTATCTCCACATAGTGCACGCCGCCCACCAGGCGTCCTTCCATAAACCATGTCTCGCAGGTGGGCTTGGGCATGACGGCCGCCGACCGCGACGACATGATCCACTTCAGGTTCGAGGCTACGTCGTTTCCTTCAAGGGCCATGATGTAGCGGAAGCGCAGGTGCTCGTAGAACGACATCATGGGCTTCATCTGGCTGGTGTGCTTGTGGCCTTCTGTGGCGCCGGGGAGTGTGTCGGCGGCATCCACGCGCGGGTTGTCGGCATACATCCGGCAGAAGAGCGCCCTGTTTTCGCGGGTCCCTATGTGTCCGCGGAATATCGCGCGGTCTTCTTTCTCTTCCGGCTGGAGGTGGTCGTTTATGTATACGAAGTGGCGGCAGCGGTCGAGTTTCAGCAGCACGCTGTTGCTGTTGTCTGTGCCTAAGGCGCGGCTTTTCACCACTGTAGGTTCTGCAGGTATGTCGCGTATGTCGCCGAAGAGGTAGTGCCACCGCAGTTCGGGGTTGAACCACTGCAGCGCTTCGCGACTGTCGTAGTAGTATGTGCTGGGGTTGCCTTTGCGCTGCAGCGCACCGATGGGTTCTGAGTCGCTCCCGAGCGTCACAGGTCTGCTGAGCTTGCAGTAGTAGTCCACCCTGTCGGCTATGTAGTCTCTGTCGTACATCGCTGCACAGCGCTCCAACTCGCGGTTGAGCCGCATGGCATATAGCCGGTCTGGCAGCATGTCACGCAGGGCGGCCTGCATATAGTAGGCCGCCTTTGAGTTTTTGCCGCTGTGCAGCTTGTATTGTAGTGTGGTGTTCACTTACTCTTCTTTCTTCTCTGCTTCTTCCGTTTCCTTAAGTATGCGCAGTTTGGCCTGCAGCAGAGCTATCTGCTGGCGTGCCCCCTGCATCTTCTTCTCGAACTCGGCTTTCAGCAGGTCGGCCTGCTTGGAGGAGGCGAGGAAGCCGAGGTTGTTCTCCCAAAGGGCCAAGTCGTTGCGCAGCTTCTCTATGCGTTCCGTCAGCTCCTGCCGCTCGTTGTTGACAAACTTCTTGGCGTCGCCGCCTATGTTGTGCAGCCTCTCGCGGTAGGCCGTCTCTTCTGCTTCGCGAGCCGAAATCTTCAGGTGCTCGAAGATGCCGTCTATCACACCTCTGAACTCCTTGTGCAGACGTTCTTTGTCGGCCATGGGCACAAAGCCGGCTTCCGCCCATCGGCGCTGGAAGTCTTTGATGACCTCTATGTTCTCCTCCCTGTTGTCGCCGAAGGTGTGGGCCTTCAGCTCAGCCAGGATGGCCTCTTTCTTGGCAAGGTTCTCGGCCTCCGAGGTACGGCGCTCTTTGAAGAACTCGCCCTTCTTGGCGAAGAACTCGTCGCAGGCGGCACGGAACCGCTGCCATATTTTCTCGCTGACCTTACGGTTGGTGGCCCCCGTTTCTTTCCATTCTTTCTGAAGCTGCAGCAGCTCCTCGGTGGCTTTCTTCCAGTCCTCGCGTTTGGCTATGGCCTCGGCTTTCAGGCAGAGCTCCACTTTCTTCTGGTAGTTGGCGTTCTGTTCGTCGCGGATGCTTCCGAAATGCTCTTTTTTGGCCTCATAGTGGCGGTCTATGATGCCCTTGAACTTGGCCCATATCTCCTCGTTTACCTCGCGCGGCACGGTGCCTATGGTCTTCCACACCTTCAGCAGCTCGTCAAGAGCCGCCGTCAGGTCGTTCCACTCCTTGGTGCTCCCGGGCTCTTTGGCGGTGAGTTCCTCGGCTTTGTCTATCAAGGCTTGCTTGGCCAGGAGGTTGTTGTCCATCTCCTCCTTGCGCTGGTCGTAGTATTCCTTGCGCCGCTGGTCTATCTGGTTGGCAGCCGCGCAGAACCGCTGCCATATCTCCTCGTTCTGCTCCGAGGGCACAGGTCCCGTCTCCTTCCATCGTGCACGCAGATCCTGCAGGGCTTTGAAGGCTTTGGTGACAGAGGGCTCCACGATGAGCTCTTCGGCCCTCTCGCAGAGCTCTATCTTCTGTTCGAGGTTTTTCTTCTGGTCCAGAGCGCGTAGCTCGCGGTTGATCTTCAGTTTGTTGAAGAACTGTTCTATCTGGAAGTGGTAGCTCTGCCACAGGTTGTTCATCTCCTCTCTCGGCACCTCGCCGATGGCTTTCCATCTCTCCTGAATGTCGTTGAAGCGGTCCATGGCGTGGCGCACCTGTTCGTCGTCGCTGTCGGCCAGCGTCCGCATCTCTTCTATCAGGGCCTGTTTGGCCTCGAGGTTTTTCTTCTTCTGTGCCTCCACGGCTTCGTGGTGCTGTTGGCGCATAGCTCTGTAGCGGCCATATAGTTTCCTGAACTCGTCAGCCACGGGATCCTCCTCGGCATGCTGCTCGGCTTGGTTGCCTTCGGCGGCGACGGTGCCTTCTGCCGTTTCTGCGTCGGCCACAGGCTCCTCGGCCGTTTCCTCGTCCTTGGTTTCGCTCAAGGCGTTGAAATAGTTGCGGATGTCGGCCACACGGCTGCGTATGGCGGTGACGTCCTCATCAAGCAGGGCGCGCAGCGCGTCAACAAGCTCGGCACGGCTGTAGCCGCTGTAGTCCACCTGCGGTTCCGCCTGTTCTGCGGCTTCCGCGGCCGCGGGCTTGCTGGTGTTTTCGTTGTTCTCACCTTCGGCCACAGGGGCTTCGGTCCTTGTCTCGGTTGTCTCAATTGCCTCGGCGGCAGCTTCGGCAACAGGGGCGTTCTCGCGAATTTCCTCTTGGTTTTCGCTGTTCAGGATTGTCTCTTCCATTTCAGAAAGTGTTATTTTGTTTTAGTATTACTGTCTGCAAACATTGTTGAAATGCCTGCCAGACAGGCTTTTAATTGTCCTGCACATCAGTGTGTGCAAAGTGCAAATATAACAATTTATTTGAATACATTACTATTTATTTTGCAGTCTCGACGCCTTCAGTATGCAGAAATCGTTGTGCGGACATGTCTGCCACGGCAGCCAACAGCCTTTTGCCGATGATTGTTATGCGGCTGTTTGTGAGGCTTTGACCGCGGCCCGGTGTCAGTCGCACAGTACGTAGAGGTCGTCTCTTGGGTTGAGGAGGAGGACCGGGGTTGCCGACGGATGTGTGATTATGCGCCTGTCTGGGGTGCCGAAAAGCCAGTCGAGAGGGTCGGTGGCCCGTGGGTCTGTGGTGAGGGCAATGAACAGGTCGGGATGCAGTGTGTCAAGGGCTTGCAGGTCGGGCGAGGTGTTCAGTCCACCGGTGTCGATACTGCGTTTTGTGTAGCTGATGCCCTGCGGGGGAAAGATCTTGTCTATGTAGCGTATGTTGTTGTTCTGTAGCGTGCTGAGGCCGGCATCCTTGTATTGTGGCAGGGCTACTGTGAGGCTGGCGCCAAGGAAGCGCGCCAGGTAGGAAGCCCAGATGAGTTTCTCCTTGCTTTCACGGTGGTGGTCCACTGTGAGGACGGTGGTCAGTCCGGCGTGCAGCGAGCCGTGTTCGGTGTTCGGTTGCATGATGCTGTTCTGCGCATCATCACCGCGCACCGCACTCTGCACACCGCTCACTGGTATGGTGAGGTATGCTATCTTGCTTCTGCGGAATGCGCGCAGCAGCGTGCGCGGGTTTGCGATGGAGCTGCGCGGCGCGGCAGCGTCGACGGCTGTCACTGCCAACACAGCGTTGAAGACCGTCGGCAGCCCTTCTATGGCCGTGGCCCAGTCGCCGCGCAGCGCGGCAAAGGGGATGTCGTATTGCTTCAGCCACCCGCTGGCGCTGTTGTCGCCCGAAACATTGAGGAGCATGAGACTCTTGTTGCGCAGCCTGCCGGCGAAGAGGCGCGCGGCGGCTATGACGGCAGGCGCTGTCTCGGGGCTGTCGACACACGCCACGACGAACTGGTCTCCTTTGTTGATGTGTCTCATGGTGTCAGCGGATGAGTGTAATGTTGCCCTTCATGTCGTTGGTGTGGTTACCGAAGCATGTTATGTGGCAGGTGTATGTGTAGACTCCCGCCGGACATGGCGTGCCGCGGTAGGTGCCGTCCCAGCACCCTGTGGGGTCGTCGGAGCGGTAGACGGCCTCGCCCCAGCGGTTGAAGATGACTATGGTGAACTCGGCGATCTGCTCGCTGTTGAAGCACACGGCGTCGTTGGTGCCGTCGCCGTTGGGGGTGAAGGCGTTGGGTATGGTGAAGAGCGGCGCTCCGCAGACTACGGGGTTGCAGCGCACGGTCACTTTGGCCGTCCGCGAGCATCCGCCGGAAGTGGCCGTGACGGTGTATACTGTCACGCTGTCTGTCGGCGTGGCCAGAGCGTCGGCGGCATCGGGGCTCTCGAGGGTCGCCGCGGGGCTCCACAGGTAGCCGACAGCCTCGCTGCTGCTCACCGTGGCGTGGAGCATGGTGCTCTCGCCGTCCCAGAGCAGGCTGTCGTCGGCCCACGCGCGTAGGCTGTCGAGGGCGTGGTTGCGCCGTATGTGTGTGGTGAGGGCCACGGGGCATCCGTCGGCGTCGATGAGGGTGTCGTAGTATGTCCCTTCGCAGAGGCCTGAGAAGAGGGTGTCGTGTCCGTCAAGGGTGATGCGGTACCACCCCGCGCACGTGTCGTGGCACAAAGGCTGCGATTCTTGCCGCTCTATATTCGGACGCGGCTTGTTGGCAAGGGTGTAGCGGTGTGTGTATTCGCAGTTGGGGCCTATCACCGTGACGGTGTACTCCACGCCCGGGGCGAGGCTGTCGAAGACTATGGTGGTGTCTGTGGTGTGCGTGGGCAGGGTGGGCGAGGAGTGGTAGGTGAGCGCGGCAGGGCTGATGCCAGCCTCCACGGTGAGTATGAGGCGGCCGTCGGCGCTGTCGCGGCAGCTGTTGCCTATCAGGCTGTCGGCCACGATGACATGCTGCACCGTGACCTTGAAGGTGTCGGTCTGCGAACAGCCTTGCGCCTGTGTGCGAAGTATATAGGTGCCAGCCTGCGACACCGAGGGGTTGGCTATGTTGGGCGTCTCGATGTTGCCGCCGAGCCATGTGTATGTGGCCCCCGGCTGCGGCGTGACGCCTATGGGCACTGCGGCGCCGTTGCAGGCTATGATCACGGGGTGCGTGAACCCCTCCGACGGCTCTATGACGAGGAGCTGGCGGCTCTGCACGTCGGCATTGCTGCATCCGCCGGCCATGTAGGCCGTCAAGGTGATGGTGTAGGTGCCGGCGGCGGTGTATGTGTGGGTGGGGTTGGGGTCGGTGGACGTGGTGCCGTCGCCGAAGTCCCACAGGAACGACGTGCCGCGCCCTGTGTGGCGCAGGTTGACGGTGTAGGGGGCGCAGCCGGCCTGCGGCGCCAGAAACTCGGCCACCGGAAAGTCGTCCCTTACGTTGAAGCGGAAGATGGCGTTGTTGCAGTTGGAGGAGCGGTTGGTGTCGCTCCAGGCACCGGCGGTGGTGGGGAAGTTCTGCGTGCCGCCGCATGAGGCGCAGACAGACTGGTAGAGCGTGGCGAGGCGGTCGAAGCGCGAGGTGCCGCCGTCCACATGGTCGGCGCCGTTGAGGCTGTAGCCGTCGGTGCGGTGCAGCTCGCCGAAGAAGGTGGCATAGTCGAGCTGGTTGGCATCGGCGTCGATGGTGATGATGTAGAAGTCCTGTCCGTCGGTGGAATCGGCGTAGGCGTCCGGGGTGGTCTGCATGCCCGTGGTGCCCATGGTGTACCACTGCACGCCGTTGTACACCACGAAATCACGCCCCCAGCCGGCGGCATAGACGCGGTTGCAGATGTCGGCGGCGAAAGCCGTGGGGGAGAGGTTGATGCGCCCGGGGGTGCCGAAGACGGTGCTCCAGCGCAGGGTGTCGAGGGCCGGCGAGAGGCGTTGCAGCAGCATGCCCGACGAGGGCACGCTGTAGCCCGCGTTGTGTATCATGGCGGACCCCTGGGCCTTGGTCTGCCCGAAGATGAAGGTCTCGCCGTCGTTGCCCACACGCACGAAGTAGGCCTGGTCGTAGGCCGCCGACCCGGTGAAGGTGGAGGCTATCAGGCTGCCGTCGTCGGTGGAGAGCTTTGCCACGAAGCCGTCGGCGGTGCCACCTCCGTAGGTGGTCTGATGGGTGCCGGCGGTGACGGGGAAGTCGCTGCTCGCGGTGCCGCCGCAGACCACAGGGTTGCGGTCGTCGTCGAGGTCTATGGAATAGGCCGCGTCGTCGCCGCTGCCACCGAGGTAGGTGCTCCAGAGCAGCGTGTGGAGTGCATAGTCGAGCTTAAAGACCACGGCGTCCTGCTTGTACACGTAGTTGCGCTGGGCGGCCCCGGCCGTGGTGGGGAAGTTGGCGCTCATGGTGGTGCTGCTGACGTAGGTGTTGCCGAAGATGTCGCTGATAATCTCGCCGCGTGCGCCGTCGCCGTAGTTGTGGTACAGGGTGTCGTTGCCCTGCATGATGACCTGGCTGCTTCTGTTGTAGTGCCTTTTGTAGTTGAGGCCGTCGTTGTCGTTGCCGCCAATGAGCGTGGAGGCCTGCAGCGTGGTGCCGTCGGGGCTGAGGCGCGCCACGAAGATGTCGCTCCCGTTGGGGAAGGCTATCGTCTGGGCGTTCTCGTAGTTGATGCCGGTGCCGCCGGCAAGCCCGCGCCGGTAGGCGTCGGCCGTCGTGGGGAAGTCGTTGCTCCCGGTGGTGCCGAGGATGAGCAGCTCGTCGAAGTTGTTGACATAGAGGCTGTGCGGCATATCGGCCTGCGCGCCGCCGAGGTAGGTGGCGTAGAGGCGCTGGCTGCCGGTGGAGTCAAACTTGAAGATGCCTATGTCCGCGATGCCCGCCGTGCTGTTGAAGGTGGTGTCGTAGGCGCCCAGCGAGGTGGGGTAGCCGATGCCGAAGACGAGGCCCGCGGTGTAAGTGTTCTTGTGCGAGTCGTAGGTGCCCGTGGTGCCCCAGTTGTCGGCCAGTGAGCCCGTGTAGGTGGAGAAGCGGAGCTGCACCACGGGGTCTATCACAAGGTCGCGCGTGCGGTCGTAGTCGCCGATCTCAACAGTGGCGCGGTAGCCTCCGTCGGTCTTGCTCAGCCGCCAGCGGCTCTTCACCTCGCGCTCCACGCGGCCGTCGCCTTTCTCTTCCTGGTAGACGTAGGGCTTCAGCTCCACGATGTCGCGCACCGTGGTGCGGATGCGCAGGTTGCCGTCGCCGACGATGCTGACGCCGTCGGTGCCGAGGTATTCGATGGCGATGGTCGACGGGTCGGCGCCGGGATGGACGATGAGGTTGTACTTCAAGGCGTTGGAAGCGGTGTACAGCTCAAGGTCGATGCCGGGATACAGGTTGCTGTATCGGGCCACGGCGTAGCTCGGCACCCGCGAGCGCCAGCGTGCAGGGTTGCTGCCGAGGAAATAGTTGCTGTAGCCCGGCTGCTGCGCCTCGCCGGCGGGTGTCGCCGACGCTCCGGCGAAAAGCATCTTGTAGGCGTGCATGGGCGTGCGGCGTCCGGTGCCTGGGGCGGGGTGGCGCTGGGGGGTGCGCAGGGCCACCGTGAGGCCGTCGTCCTCAAGGAAGAGGGCGGCATCGTGGAGCTGCGCCTCGTAGCGCACACGGCTGTCCCACTGGCCGTCGTTGCGTACAAAGACCACCTGCGTGCCGATGCCGAGGGTGTCGCGCTCGTTGCGCCCCAGGGCCTGCAGCGCCACAAGCATCAGCAGGGCTATTATGGTGATTTTTTTTGTCATCAGACGGCTTTTTGTGTGTTTTGTATCTGTTTGTCTTTCAGTGTTGTATATGTACAGTTGTGCGCTATTTTGTTGATGGTCAGCGCTTTTGATGGAGTCCCTTCGGCCCCTCCTCGGCCTTGGTTCGGCCGTGCATCGGCCAGAGGCGATAGAAAGGCCGTAGGAAGTCCGTGGCGGGGCGGTAGAGGCGCCGTTGGAAAGCGGCGGCGGTTCTCTTCGCACGCGTAACATTTGGATAACGAAAGAAAGTGGAAATTATTGTACGGGCAATAAAAAAAGAGGACTGATGTCCTCTTTTGGTGACTCCTGCAGGATTCAAACCTGCAACCTTCTGATCCGTAGTCAGATGCTCTATTCAGTTGAGCTAAGGAGCCATCTGCTCTTTTCAAGGTCTCTATCCCTTGAAAGCGGGTGCAAAAGTACGAACTTTTTGAATACTGGCCAAATTTTTTTTTGAATTGAAAGTTGAAAAATGAAAGTTGAAATTGTTAATCAATAAGTTGTATGGTAAAAATTTTTAATTTTCAATTTTCAATTCTCAATTTACGCCGTACACTTCGCGGTAGAGAAGCTGCTTTATTTCGCAAAATTCGTCGTCGTCGAGCTCGTATTTTGACATGAGTATCATGGGCACTGTGCGGCCGTCGTTGTGGTATGATGGCTGGATGTAGGGCTGCGGGTTCTGGAAGAACCCCATGCTCTGGTAGAACTCAAGCCTGTGGTCGGCCTCTTCGGTGTTGGGCAGTTCGATCTCAAGGACCACCTGGTCGTGCTGCTGCGAGAGGAAGTTGAGGAAGACGGCTTTGCCGAGTCCCTGGTTGCGGAGTTCTTCGTCGATGGCGAAGTGCTCTACGTAGACGAGGTCGTCGAAAGTCCAGTAGGTGAGTATGCCTACGGGTTCGTCGCCGTTTTCGGCAACGAGGAAATGGAATTTGCCGGCATCACGCTGCCGGATGATAGAGAAGGGCGGGCGTTCCTGTTCCGGAAACGCCTCTTCGAAAAGGTTTTGCGCAAAGTGCGAATGGTCGCTGTCTGCGAGGTTTGTGAATGTAATCATCTATTGTATGAAACTAAAATTGTTTATTTCTATTCTTATGCCGAGCGTGTGCTGCCACCCCCAGGCTGTGTAGTTCTGCAGGACGGTCTTGGTCTGTGCGCAGGTGTACCCGGCTTTTATGGCGCCGATGCCCTGCACCCGGTAGCCGAGGAGCAGGGATGCGAAGACGCCGTAGCCTATGCCGCCCTGGTTTATGTATTCGTAGGCGGCAACGCCGTCGTCGGGTATGTTGCCGTCCCAGCGGTCGAGGATGGAATAGGTGTGACCGTTGATTTCTATGATGTTGTCTTTGACCTTGGTGTTGATGAGGCTGGCGCCTAAGTTGAGCTCGAGGTCGATGGCCCGGGTGAGGGCCACGGTGTGTGTGACGGCGAGGTCTATGTTGATGCGGTCTTCCTGGCCTGTGATGCCGCAGGGGAGGTAACGGTTGTAGCCGAGCGGCCCGGTGCCGTTGGTGGCGTCGAGGTTCCACTGGCCTTGGGCGCGCAGCCTGGCGAGGTCGAAACGCAGCAGCCAGCCGAAACCGCTCGCGTAGTCGTAGCGTATGCCCAAGCCTATCTGGTAGGAGATGCGGTAGTGCATCTGCGGGTACTCGGCGACGGTGAGCCCGGTGTAGTCTCCCACGGCGTCGGTGATGAGGCGGTTGTTGCGCAGGTCTTCCCATATCTGTCGGCCGTAGGTGTTGCTGTGGAGTATACGGTAGATGCCGCCGGTGTTGTCGGTGGCTGTAGGGGCGCCGGAATAGAAGTTGGCTGTGGCGTCGGAGGCCCAGTAGGCGTTGGCCCCGGCAAAGACGGCGAGGCCTGTGTTGCGCAGCGTGCTACTGGGGGGCTTGCCGTCGTCGGCGTTGGCCGATACGGCAAGCAGTAGTGCGCTTAATATGACGGCGGCATGCTTCACACTATGCCTCCTTTTTCTTTGACGGTGGCGGCAAGGAGCTCCTTGGCGCGCAGCAGCCTGATTTTTACGGTGCCCATGGGGATATGCAGGCGTGTGGCTATCTCCTCGTAACTGAGGTCTTCGTAGTAGCGCAGGCTCACAATCTGGCGGTACGGCTCCTTGAGTTGGTCGACGATGGCTTTGAGGGCCTCGTCGCGTTCTACGCGGATGAGGGCTTCTTCGGGGTTGGGCTGGCCGGAGGGTATCTGCAACTCTATGGTCTCGCCTTCGGGGGTGCGGGTGGCGTCGCTGAGGGGTATGACCTGCAGCCGCTGGCGGCGCAGGTGGTCTATGTAGGTGTTGGTGCCTATGGTGTAGAGCCAGGAGCTGAAGGTGCCGGTAGGGGAGTAGCGGTTGAGCTGGAGGAAGGCTTTGGCGAAGGTCTCTATGGTGAGGTCGTCGGCGGTGACGGTATTGCGCGTCATGCGGAGCAGCAATGAGTATAGCGGCGCGCGATAGGCGGCCATGAGGTCGGCATAGGCCTGGCTGTTGCCGCGGTCGCGGGCGGCGCAGACCAGTTCATAGTCGTGCCGCATGCGTTCGTTCATTGTCGCTGTGTTGTCCATTGCCCTCGGTGGCGTTATTTTTTGAACTTTCTGTTGTTATATAACGGCAATAGTATCAAAATAGTATTTGCGACGATAAAATAAATTTCGAGCAGCGGTGCGGCGAAGTGGATGTGACCACCGTCGAAACGCTTTGTGAGACGGGAGAAGCAGACAATCTGCCAAGCCCATTTGATGATTGCGGCGGCGGCCACAACGGGCCATATCTCGGTATGTCTGACCAGAAGTGCCGCTACAGCGGCGTAGAAGACGAGGTTCGCGGCAGGAAGCATCTGCTCGCCGAGACGGCTGGCGAGGGAGTGGCGGTTGCGTGTGGCCACACGGTGGCGGCGTTCGTCGCGCCACTGGGCGTAGGTCTTCTTGGGCTCAGCCGTCAGACAGGCGTCGGCGTCTATGCAGATGGCTGTGTTGTGGCGCTCGGCGTTCTGGTAGATGAAGAGGTCGTCGCTGCCGTCGGCGACGTCGTAGTGGCTGATGAAGGCACCCTGCTTGAAGAAGAAGGAGCGGCGGTAGCTGAGGTTGCGCCCGGAGCCTGTGTAGGGGTGGCCGAGGAGCGCGTTGCCGAGATACTGCGCGCCGTAGGAGAGGGCGTCATACTGCTGCAGGCAGCCCAGCAGGGTCTTGGTGCGTTTGATGCCGCAATAGCCAAGCACTATCTGGGTCTCTTTGCTGTCATAGCCGCGCACTATGCCGCGCAGCCAGTTGAGGTTCTTCGGTGTACAGTCGGGGTCGGCGAGCATCAGGATGTCGTTGGCGGCAGACTTGATGCCGATGCTTAGCGGGTATTTCTTGCCTTGGAAGAGGTTCACGTCCTCCTTGAAAGGCACAATCTTGAGGTGTCTGTAGTAGTCTTTGAGGAGCTTGAGCACAAACTGCGTGTCGTCCTGGCTTAGGTAGTCGACCACCACAACCTCAAAGTCCGGATAGTCTTGTTCAAGCAGGTATACGAGGTTTTCGCGGAGCCATTCGGCGTCGTTGTGGGCTGTCAATACCACGGACACCTTCGGCAGCGCCTTCCCGTCGGCCGTGTCGTCTGCCTGATGCTTCTTCCTGAGCCCGTAGCGGCCTATGCGGAAGTGGTACAGACCGTAGTAAAGGCATAGGTATATGAGTGTCACGAGCAGTACCGCTGCCAGCGCAACGGCGTATGTATCAGATACAAAAGCGTGAAAGTCTATCATTTGTACACTATTATTTTAGGGTACAAAAATACATAATAAAGCACAACGGCGTCAAAGTGTGACGTGCAAAATATCAACAAGTAATCAACACGCCGCCAACAGGCTACAGTCTGCGGCCCAGCTTGGCCACCATGCCGCCCTTCCATGCCGCGTAGTCGCCCGCGACGATGTGGTTGCGGGCTTCACCGACAAGCCACAGGTAGAACCTCAAATTCACTATTGAGCATATCTGCAGACCCAGTATCTCTTCGGCGCGTATGAGGTGGTGCAGGTAGGCGAGGGTGTAGTCCTTATAGATGGGCTCGAAGCATGTCTCCCACTTCTTGTTCTTGATGTTGATGGTGCCTTCGGCTGTGAAGAGCAGTCCGTTGCGGCCGTTGCGTGTGGGCATCACACAGTCGAACATATCCACGCCGCGCTCTATGGCTTCCAAGAGGTTCTGCGGTGTGCCCACGCCCATCAGGTAGCGCGGGCGGTCTTTGGGCAGTATGGCGTTCACCACCTCTATCATCTCGTACATCACCTCCGTGGGCTCGCCGACGGCAAGGCCGCCGATGGCGCAGCCTTCGGGCTCTTTCGAGGCTATGTATTCTGCCGATATGCGGCGCAGGTCGGCATACTGGCATCCCTGCACGATGGGGAAGAGTGCCTGGTGGTGGCCGTAGAGAGGCTCCGTCTCCGCGAAACGCGTAATGCAGCGGTCGAGCCAGCGGTGTGTCAACTCCATGCTCTTCTTGGCGTAGCGGTAGTCGGCGTCGCCCGGGCAGCACTCGTCCAACACCATCATGATGTCGGCGCCGATGACTCGCTCGATGTCCATCACCCCCTCCGGTGTGAAGAGGTGGCGACTCCCGTCTATATGGCTGCGGAAGGTAACGCCCTCTTCTTTGAGCTTGCGGTTGGCGGCCAGCGAGAACACCTGGAAGCCGCCGCTGTCTGTGAGCAGCGGACGGTCCCAGGCATTGAACTTGTGCAAGCCTCCGGCCTGCCGCAGTATGTCGCAGCCGGGCCGCAGGTAGAGGTGGTATGTGTTGCCGAGGATGATCTGTGCTTTTACCTCGTCTTTAAGCTCTTGCTGGTGCACAGCCTTCACGCTGCCGGCGGTGCCGACAGGCATGAATATAGGTGTCTGTATGTCGCCGTGGTCGGTGTGTATGACACCGGCGCGAGCGTCGCCACAGACGGCTTTGAGGTCAAAGGTGAGAGGCATCAGGCTTACAGCTCAATCTTCTCAATCTTGGCGCGGGCCTCGAGGACTGCCTTGTAGTCGTTCATGGCACGCATCTGCAGGTCGTAGATGCTGCGCGGGCAGTCGGGCGTGAAGGTCAGCTTGCCGCTGTCCCACAGCTTGAGCACGGCCTCGAGGTTCTCCTTGCGGTTCAGCAGGTGGTAGTATTCGCCTTTCATTCTTTCCTTGTAGTCCTGGGAAAGCATCAGGGTGGTGATGGTCTGGAGGTCCATAATGTCTATATTTATAAGGTTGATAATTATCCAATCAGTTCTTTTGCCAGGCTGAGGGCCTTGTCGAGGCCGTCGGCGTTGCGGCCGCCGGCGGTGGCGAAGTGGGCCTGGCCGCCGCCGCCGCCCTGTATCTCCTTGCCGAGGGTGCGCACCATCTGGCCTGCGTTGAGGCCGGCGTCCAAGCGGTTCTGGCCGAGCACGATGAGCAGGGCCGGCTTGCCGGCGGTCACGCTGCCGAGCACCACGGCCATGTCGGGGCACTCGTTGCGGAGCGCCATGACGGCGTCTTTCAGCGTGTTGACGTCGGCATCCATGCGTTCTATGATCACGGGTGAAGCCTTCATGCGCGAGGCCAGGCCTTGCACCACGCTCTGGGCCTTCTCTTTCTGCAGCTGTTCCACCGTGGCTTTGAGCGCGGCGTTGTCTTCCTGCAGTTTGGCTATGGAGGCCGTGAGGTCTTTGGTGCCTTTGAACATGTCGGCGAGGGCTGCCAGCTGTTCCTGCTGCGCGTCGGCGTAGTCGGTGGCGGCTTTGGCGGTGATGGCCTCGATGCGGCGCATGCCGGCGGCTATGGCGCCTTCGCTGACTATGCGGAACGTGCCTATCATGCCGGTGTTCTGCACGTGGGTGCCGCCGCAGAACTCCGTGCTGGGGCCGTATTTCACCACGCGCACCTTGTCGCCGTATTTCTCGCCGAAGAGGGCCATGGCGCCGAGCTTGCGGGCTTCTTCTATGGGCATGGCGCGGTGCTCCTCGAGGGGCATGCAGGCACGTATCATCTCGTTGACACGTCGCTCCACGTCGCGTATCTGCTCGGGGCTCATCTTCTCGTAGTGGCTGAAGTCGAAGCGCAGGCGCTGCGGGTCTACGCTCGAGCCTTTCTGCTCCACATGCTCGCCCAGCACCTGGCGCAGTGCGTAGTGCATCAGGTGGGTGGCCGAGTGGTTGCAGGCCGTGGCCTGGCGCTTGTCGGCGTCCACCGAGGCGTGGAACGTCGCCGTCAGGTCTTCGGGCAGTTCATCGACGATGTGGACGATGAGGCCGTTCTCCTTCTTGGTGTTACGAACTCTTAACTCATAATCCTTAACTCTCAACTTTCCCGTGTCGCCTGCCTGGCCGCCGCTCTCGCCGTAGAAAGGCGTGCGGTCCAGCACCAGCTGGTAGAACTCCTTGTCCTTGGCTTTCACGTGGCGGTAGCGGGCAATGCGTACGTCGGCCTCCAGCGTGTCGTAGCCCACGAACTCCTCTTCCGTGCCCGGCAGCAGCTCCTGCCAGTCGTCGCTCTCCACCTTGGCGGCGCCGCGCGAGCGCTCTTTCTGCTCGGCGAGGCCTTTCTGGAAGCCTTCCATGTCTACGGTGAGGCCTTTCTCCGAGGCTATGAGCTGCGTGAGGTCTATGGGGAAGCCGTAGGTGTCGAACAGCTCGAAGGCGAAGGCGCCGTCCACCACCTTGCCGGAGCACTTGGCGGCGTACTCCTCGAAGCGCTTGATGCCGCCGGCGAGGGTGCGCAGGAAGGCCTGCTCCTCCTCCAGTATGATGCGCTGTATCAGCTCCTGCTGCTTCTGCAGCTCGGGGAACTGGTGCCCCATCTGTCCCACGAGGGTGGGCACGAGGCTGTTCATGAACGGCTCTGTGAAGCCGAGGAAGGTGTAGCCGTAGCGCACGGCGCGGCGCAGGATGCGGCGAATGACGTAGCCCGCCTTGACGTTGCTCGGCAGCTGCCCGTCGGCGATGCTGAAACTCACGGCCCTCAGGTGGTCGGCGCAGACGCGCAGCGCAATGTCCGTCTCCTCGTCTTTGCCGTAGGTCTTGCCGGCCTTGGCGGCGAGCTCCTGGATGAGGGGCTGGAAGACGTCGGTGTCGTAGTTGCTGCGCTTGCCCTGCATCACCATGCAGAGGCGCTCGAAGCCCATGCCCGTGTCGATGTGCTTGGCCTTCAGCGGCTCCAGGCTGCCGTCGGCCTTGCGGTTATACTGCATGAACACGAGGTTCCATATCTCTATCACCTGCGGGTTGTCCTTGTTCACCAGCTCTTTGCCCGGCACCTTGGCCTTCTCCTCGTCGGGGCGTATGTCCACGTGTATCTCCGAGCAGGGGCCGCAGGGGCCTTGGTCGCCCATCTCCCAGAAGTTGTCTTTCTTCGACCCCTTCAGTATGCGGTCCTCGCTGATGTGCTCTTTCCAGAAGTCGTAGGCCTCGGTGTCCATGCCCAGGCCTTCCTTCTCGTCGCCGCCGAAGACGGTGACGTAGAGCCAGTCCTTGTTGATCTTCATCACCTCGGTGAGGAACTCCCAGCCGTAGGCGATGGCCTCCTTCTTGAAGTAGTCGCCGAACGACCAGTTGCCCAGCATCTCGAACATCGTGTGGTGGTAGGTGTCGTGGCCCACCTCCTCGAGGTCGTTGTGCTTGCCGCTGACGCGGAGGCACTTCTGGCTGTCGGTGGCCCGTGGCCACTGGCGCTGCTGGTTGCCAAGGAAGATGTCCTTGAACTGGTTCATGCCGGCGTTGGTGAACATCAGCGTCGGGTCGTTCTTGATGACCATCGGCGCGCTGGGCACCACATGATGGCCTTTGCTTTCAAAATAGTCTAAAAAGGCTTTGCGTATCTCGTTGCTTGTCATAATCCTGTTTCTGTTTGGTTTTTAGTTTTAAGCTTTAAGCTTTAAGCTTTGAGTTTTAAGTGGCTTGCGCAGGCCGCGTCAGCCTACTGAAAACTCATCACTCACATCTCACAGCTTTAAAATTCCTCTCTTTCAACCATCAGTATGCCGTTCTGCGGCACGATGAAGTATTTCTTGCCGTCGTACTTGAGCTCCACGGCGTTTTTGAGCATGAAGATGGCCATGTCGCCGGGGCGCACCTGCAGCGGCAGGTACTTGGGCTCGCCGTCGCCGGGCTTCCAGCTCTCGTCGCTGTCCGACGAGGGCAGGGGATAGCCGGGTCCGCATTTCACTATGTAGCCCGTCTGTATCTCCTCCTTCTCCTGGTAGCCGGCGGGCAGCAGCAGGCCGCCTTTGGTCTTGTGGGTGGCCACAGCGGGCTCCACAAGCACGCGGTCGCCAATCACTATCAGTTTGTCTATATTTGCGTTATCCATTTTTTTGCTATACTCTTGAAAGTGCAAAGTTACACAAAAAAATCAATATGCACACATGCGCGAATAATTTTTCTCTTTTTCCGATTTTCTGCCTCTAATACTCCATCCCTTAACCCCACCTAAACGGCTACTAAACGGCTACTAAACGGCCACAACACCTCATAACTCCTAACTCCCAATTTCAAACTCCTAACTCCTACGGCTTCCCTACGGAGTCCCTACGGCATTTCTTCAGTAGTTCTTCAGTAGTTCTTCAGTGCCACGCTGAAGAACTACTGAAGAAGTATCGTTGAAGTATCGTTGAAATGCCGTACCGGATACGCGCCGGAGGGGTGGAAAATGGCTTTTTTTTCAATTTTTTTTCTCCGGATGCAAAAAAATGTGTATCTTTGCATTTTGTTAATATTTCATATAAAATACAGAACATACACATTATGAGATACGATTTGATTGTCATCGGCAGCGGCCCGGGAGGCTATGTGGCTGCCGTGAAAGCTGCAAAGCTCGGACTGAAGACCGCCGTCGTCGAACGCGAGAACCTGGGCGGCATCTGCCTCAACTGGGGCTGCATCCCCACCAAGGCGCTGATGAAGAGCGCCCAGGCGTACAACTACGCCAAGCACGCCGCCAACTACGGCGTGAAAGTGGACTCCGTGGAGGCCGACCTCAACGCTATGGTTGACCGCTCGCGCGGCGTGGCGCAGACGATGAACAAGGGCGTCGAGTTCCTCCTGAAGAAGGCCGGCGTCGAGGTCGTCATGGGCACCGCCAAGGTGAAGCCCAACCACATCGTTGAGGTGGACGGCACGGACTACGAGGCCGGCCACATCATCATCGCCACGGGCGCCCGCAGCCGCGTGATGCCCGCCATGCCGCAGGACGGCAAGCGCATCATCGGCTACCGCGAGGCGATGACTCTCCGCGAGCAGCCGAAGAGCATGCTCGTGTGCGGCAGCGGCGCCATAGGCTCGGAGTTCGCCTACTTCTACCAGAGCATAGGCACCCAGGTGACGCTCGTCGAGTTCATGCCGCAGATACTGCCCAACGAGGACGAGGAGGTGGCGGCCCAGATGAGCCGCAGCTTCCGCAAGATGGGCATGAAGGTGATGCCCAGCTGCTCGGTGGAGAAGGTCGACATTGAGGGCGACGTGTGCCATGTGACTGTCAAAGACTTGAAGAAGAATACCGAGACGGTGGTCGACGTCGACGTGGTGCTCAGCGCCGTGGGCGTGGTGACCAACCTCGAAGGTCTGGGTCTCGACGAGACGGGCATCAAGTATGAGCGCGGCAAGATAGAGGTCGACGACTGGTACCGCACCAACGTGCCGGGCTACTACGCCATCGGCGACGTGGTGCACGGGCCCGCTCTGGCGCATGTGGCCTCGAAGGAAGCCATCTGCTGCGTGGAGCATATCGTCAAGGGCGAGGCCGTGAAGGTCAACTACAACAACGTGCCCGGCTGCACCTACACGACGCCCGAGGTGGCCAGTGTGGGCCTGACGGAGAAGAAAGCCCTCGACGCCGGCTACGAGGTGAAGGTGGGCAAGTTCTTCTTCAAAGCCAGCGGCAAGGCCACGGCGGCCGGCAACACCGACGGTTTCGTGAAGGTGGTGGTCGACGCCAAGGACGGCAAGATACTGGGTTGCCACATGTGTGGCGACAACGTGACGGAGATGATAGCCGAGATCGTGGCCGCCCGCGAGCAGGGCCTCACGGCGCACCAGGTGGCGCAGGCCATCCATCCGCACCCGACGATGAGCGAGGCCGTCATGGAAGCCCTCGAAGCCGCCTACGGCGAGGCAATACATGGATAAGAGTTTAAGAGTTAGGAGTTTGGGGTTGTAAAAACATTGGCTCAGGTAACTGTAACTCAAAACTCCAAACTCCTAACTCAAAACTAAAATAATGATTATGGCAATTTTCCCATACAAACGGTTCAAGGTCACTGAGGGGCTGTTTATAAATCTCAGCAACCATTTCTACTACACGGACTTCGGTGTGCGCGACGGTGGGGAACACCACTACAGCGGACGCCGCTACATCAACAGCGGAGTGCCCGGCACGGGCTTCCTCGAGCGAGAGAGCGACAGCCACAGCTACCACAACTTTGTGCGCTCGATTGTTGCCAGGCAGAAGCCCAAATACTGGCGCCTGCTGCTGAACATGGAGCCGAGCTACCAGAAGGAACTCAAGCGTGCCAAGACGGCGCTGGCGACGGCCAGCGACCCGATGAAGCGTCAGATCCTCGACTGCTACGTCAACGCCCTGACGGTGGGCGCCACCGAGGAGCGACTGGAGCGCATCGTGCGCGGCATCAAGGACAAGATAGGGCACAAGAGCAACAAGTTCCTGGTGAGCGTGATGAGCCACTACAAGAACAAGATAAGCCAGCTGGGGCACGACATGCGCTCGGTGGAGCTCCACGTGAAGGACACGTGCAACGAGGAGCAGTACGAGGCCTACCTGCGGATGGTGGAGGCTTACCGCAAGGTGGCCGACTGCCGCCGTGTGTGGCACGCCAACGAGAACACCCGCGAGGTGTACCAGCAGGTGTTCTTCGACATGGGTATCTTCGATTTCATACGCTCCGACGACTTCCTGCCCATGCTGCGCGACTCCAACGGCGTGAACTACTACCTGTTGCCCACGGTGATGATAGTGGCGCGCGACAGCGTGGACTTCGACATCGTGCCGCTGAAGGGGCTCACTATCGTGTGCCAGGAGCTGGCCATACAGGAGACCGTGGATGTCATCAGCAGCCGTCTGGGCGACGCCGCGAGCATGGTGCGTATACCGGAGCTGAACCTCACCTGGTACTTCAACCACGTGAGGCCCATCATGCACTTCGTGGGCGCCTACGAGGAGCTGCAGGCGACGCTTTAGTGGTAAGTGTGAAGTGAGAAGTGAGAAGTGAGAAGTGAGAAGTGAGAAGTGTGAAGTGAGAAGTGTTAAGTGTTTAGTTTTTAGTGAAAAAGATTCAGAAACATACCTACCGGTTCAACCCGCACACGCTGCGCTATGAGAAGGTGCTGGTGACGTTGCGCGACCGCGTGAAGCGCATCAGTTTCAGCGTCCTCTTCGGTGTGGTGCTCGGCGTGGTGGTCGTCGTCGTGACGCTCCAGTTCATGGAGGCTCCGCGCGAGAGGGCCCTGCGGCGCGAGGTGGCGCAGTACAAGCGTCAGCTGCGTGTCCTGGGCGACCGTGTGGAGAGGGCCGAGGCGGTGCTCACCGACCTCGAGGAACGCGACGACGTGCTCTACCGCACCATCTTCGAGAGCGAACCGGTGAGCGAGGCCACAAGACACAGCGGCATAGGCGGCGTGGAACGCTACGAGGAGTTTGACAAGATGGAGAACGGCGCCCTGCTGAAGCAGACCACCATGAAGGTGGACGACCTGACGAAGCGCCTCTACGTGGAGTCGAAGTCGCTGGACGAGGTGTACGAGATGGCCCGCACCAAGAACGAGCGCCTGGCTTCGATGCCAGCCATCATGCCGTTGGCCAAGAACCAGTGCAAGGTGGTTAGCGGCTTCGGTATGCGCTTCCACCCGATACTGAAATACCGCCGCCTGCATTCAGGCATCGACCTCACGGCGCGTCCCGGCACCCCCATCTACGCCACCGGCGACGGCGTGGTGCGCGTGGCGGGCCGCAACCAGAAAGGCTTGTCGGGCTACGGCGTGGTGACGCTGATAGACCACGGCTACGGCTTCCAGACACTCTATGCCCACATGCAGAGCACCAAGGTGAGGGTGGGGCAGAAGGTGAAACGCGGCGAGCAGATAGGCACCGTGGGCAGCTCGGGTATGAGCAGCGGCTCACATCTGCACTACGAGGTCATCATCAACGGCAAGAAGGTGGACCCCGTCTACTACTTCGGCGGCGACCTCACGCCGCAGGAGTATGAGGAGGTGCTCGAACTGGCCCGCCAGGAGAACCAGAGCATGAGCTGAACGGTCTAAGGTTGATATGTTGATAAGTTGAAAGATGGATATAAGGATTGACGATAATGCAGGCTATTGTTTCGGGGTGGTGAAGGCCATCGGCGCCGCCGAGGAGGAACTGCGCCGCGATGGGAGCCTATACTGCCTGGGCGACATTGTGCACAACAGCGCCGAGGTGGAGCGCCTGTCGCAGAAGGGCTTGCATGTCATCGACCACGACACCATGCGGCACCTCGGCGGCAAGAAGGTGCTCATACGCGCCCATGGCGAGCCGCCGTCGACCTACCGCACCGCCGACGAACTGGGCATTCACCTCGTTGACGCTACATGCCCCATAGTGCTTGCCCTCCAGAGCCGCATCAAACGGGGCTACGAGGAGATGAAGGAATGCGGCGGACAGGTGGTCATCTTCGGCCGGCCCGGCCACGCCGAGGTCATAGGCCTCAACGGGCAGACCGACGGCACGGCCATCATCGTCAGCAACCCCGACGAGATAGACGCCATAGACTTCTGCCGCCCCATACGCCTCTATTCACAGACCACCAAGAGCCGCGAGGACTACATGCGCCTGACGGCCAACATACAGAAACGGCTGCCCGCAGGTGCCGACTTCACGGCCTACGACACTATATGCAACAGCGTTGCCGGCCGCACCAAGGCTTTGGCGGCTTTCGCCCGCGAGGTCGACGTGCTGCTCTTCGTGGCCGGGGCCAACAGCAGCAACGGACACTACCTCTATGAATATTGCCGCAGCGTGCAGCCGCGTACTTACCTCGTCGGCGGCGCCGACGACGTGCGACGTGAATGGCTCCAGGGAGCCGCGAGCATAGGCATCAGCGGCGCCACATCGACCCCGAGGTGGCTGATGGAAGAGGTGGCCGTTCAGTTAAGAGTTATGAGTTAAGAGTTATGACCCTGGAACGACTGATATTGACCAACTTCAAGAACTATACCGAAGCCGACATTGCCCTCTGCGGCAATGTCAACTGCTTCGTCGGCAACAACGGGGCGGGGAAGACCAACCTCCTCGACGCCGTCTACTACCTCTCGTTCTGCAAAAGCTACTTTAATCCCGTCGACGTGCAGAACATACGCATGGGCGACGACTTCTTCGCCATCCACGGCCACTATGGCGACGACGTGGCAAGCTGCGTCCTCCGCCGCGGGAAAGGCAAGGAGATGCGCTGGAACAAGAAGCCTTACAAGACATTGGCTGAACATATTGGCAAGCTGCCACTCGTCATGGTGTCGCCGGCCGACCAGCAGATCATCACCGGCGGCAGCGACATGCGCCGTCGCTTCGTCGACGGCATCCTCGCGCAGACCGACGGCGGCTACCTGCAGCATCTGCTGCAGTACAACAAAGCCCTCGAGATGCGCAACCGCCTCCTCAAGCAGATGTGGGACGACCGCCTCTGGGATGAAAGCATGGTCGCCGTCTACGACACCCAGCTGACCATCCACGGCGAGAGCCTCTACGACGCCCGCCGCCGCTTCATCGCCGACTTCAGGCCTCTGTTTGAAGAGTACTACCGCTGGATTGCCGGCGATGGCGAACAAGCGGTTATCGACTATTCCGCCGACACTCGTCCCCTCGGCGAACAGCTCGCCGATGCCCGTCAGGCCGACAAATACGCGCAATACACCACCGTCGGCCCTCACAAGGACGACCTCATTCTGCAACTCGGCAACGAGATGAGCGTCAAACGCTTCGGCTCGCAGGGACAGCAGAAAAGCTTCGCACTGGCCCTCAAGCTCGCACAGTTCCAGTACATGGTGAACCTTAAAGGACAAAAACCAATACTCCTCCTCGACGACATCTTCGACAAACTCGACATGCTGCGCGTCAAACAGTTGATAGCCCTCGTCGGCAGCGACCGTTTCGGACAGGTGCTCCTCACCGACACACAGCCCGGCCGCGTGCAAGCCATCTTCGACGAACTGCCCACCCTCGAACACAAACTCTTCAACGTCCACGCCGGTACCGTAACTCAAAACTCCTAACTCCTAACTCATAACTCATAACTCATAACTCATAACTCCCATGCAGCCCGACCGCCCTCTCGACTACTACATCAACCGCCTGTTCAGCCAGCTGGACAAGGCCGAGTTTGCCACCGAGATGGAAGTCCAGCGCACCTACCGCCAACTCGCAGGCGACCTCATCTACAAACTCACCCCCACAGTGTCGTTCCGCAACGGCACCCTCCGCCTGCGCTTCTCGGCAGCGGCTCTCAGGCACGAGATGATGATGCGCCGCGAAAGCCTCAGACTCAAAATCAACAGCGAACTGCACGGCGACGTCGTCAAAAAAATAGTCATCGTATGAAAAAACTCTGGCAGGCACTCATCCTCGTAAGGCGTTGCGACCCGCGCTCGTTCCGCCTGCGCATCCTCTATGTCGTCCTCCAGAGCCTCCTCCCGCTGCTCAACCTCTACATACTCAAACTCCTCGTCGACGCAGTGACCGCAGCCGTCACCAACCCGGCGACGGCCGCTGACCCCTCGCCGCTCGCGCTCCTCCTGGCCATGGTCGCCATCTTCCTCCTCAACCGCATCGTCGGCACCCTCAACGCCGTAAACAACGACATCCTCGCCCAGAAACTCGTCGACTACATGGCCGACATCATGCAGAGGCAGTCCGCCAGACTCGACATGGCCTACTACGACAACCCCGACTACTACGACTCCCTCCACCGCGCGCAGCAGGAAGCCACCTCGCGGCCTCTCGTCATAATGGGCAACTTCATGTCGCTCTTCGGCTCCGCACTCTCCATCGCAGGCATCGTCGCCATGCTCACCACAGCCTCCATCTGGATAATAGCCGTCATGATCGTCGCCGTAATGCCAGGATTCGCCGTCCGCCTCTACAAAGCACGACGTATCTACACCTTCCGTCGCGACAACACACAGCTCTATCGCCGCACCGCCTACTACTCCGCCATACTCTCCTCGCGCGACTTCGCCAAAGAAATGCGCGCCTACAACCTCACCGACTTCTTCCGCCGGCGCTTCGTCGCCACTCGCAGCGGCCTCGTCCGCCAGCTCATAGCCATCTCACGCAAACTCGGCGCTCTCGACATACTCAGCGCCCTCGTCGAAGCGGCAGCCATGTTCGCCGTCGTCGCACTCCTCATCCATCAAGCACTCGCTGCAGCAATAACCATTGGCACCTTCGTCATGCTCTTCGAAGCCTTCCGCCGCGGACAGGGCAGCCTCTCAGCCCTCGTCGCCTCCATAGCCTCCCTCTACGACAACCGCCTCTTCGTCACCAACCTCTTCGACTTCCTCGACTTCAAGCCGCAAATCACCTCCCCCGCCAACCCCCTGCCAATGCCCGACAAGATAGAAACCATCGAATTCCGCGACGTCACATTCCGCTACCCAGACATGCAGCGCGACCTCCTGCAGCACTACAGCCTCACAGCACACGTCGGCCACATCACACGCATCCAGGGACAGAACGGCTTCGGCAAAAGCACCCTCGTCAAACTACTCCTCAGACTCTATGACCCACAGCAAGGCTCCGTCCTCATCAACGGCATCGACATACGCAACCTCGACCTCCGGCAGCTGCGCTCCGCCGTCGGCGTCCTCTTCCAGGACTTCGGGCGCTACGCGCTCACCGCCGCGGAAAACATCGCCTTTGGAGATTCTGAATGTGTTAATGCGGTAATGCGTGATAGCGTTAGTACTGACACATCAACACATTTACACGATAAAGCATTAATCGATGACAGAATCAGGCACGCCTCTACACTCGCCAACGCCCACTCCTTCATCTCTCAACTACCCGAAAACTACAACAACATGCTCGGACGCACATTCGACCGCGGCGCCGAACTCAGCATGGGACAGTGGCAGCGCCTCGCCATCGCGCGCCTCCTCTACACCGACGCACCCATACTCGTCCTCGACGAACCCATGGCCTGGATGGACATACCCACACGGCAACCCTTCATCGACACCATCGAAAAACTCAGCCACAACAAAATCATCATCATCATAACCCACACATGAGAAATGAAAAATGAGAAATGAAAAATGAGAAATGAAAAATGAGAATTTGTTAATTGTTAATTTTTAATTGTTAATTGTTAATTGTTAATTGTTTAAATAACCTTAAAATGATCTACAACCTCCAACCCATAAACGCCAAACAGCACCAGGGCGACATCCTACTCCTCTACGGCGACGACACCGCCGCTCGCGCTCTCCCCCTCGCAAAAAAAGAAATAGAACACCTCAACCAACGCCGCTCCCTGAAAAAAGACCAGCTCCTCGTCTTCGACCGACTGCCCTTCCACCTCTTCCTCCTCTCCTTCGACAGCGAACAGCCCGCACCACTCTGCCAAGAACACCTACGCCGCAAAGCAATGGACCTCCTACGCCTCCTCGAAGCACATAACGTCCAGTCCCTCGCCGTCACAGGCGAAGGCGTCCTCCCCGAAGAAGTCGAAGCACTCGTCGAAGGACTCACACTCGCCGACTACTCCTTCGACCGCTACCGCTCCGCCGACACCTACCACCTCCAGTCGCTCACCATCGACAGCCCCTTCCTCAAACCCGACATACTCGAAGCCGACCGCCGTCTCTGGAACCGCATCCTCTGGTGCCGCGAATGGGTCAACCTCCCAGTCCAGGACCTCAACGCACCCGCCTTCGCCGACGAACTCAGCTCCATAGCCAGCGACCTCCACGGCGTCACATGCTCCGTAATGGACAAAAAACAAATCCAAAGCCTCAGGCTCGGCGGTCTCCTCGCCGTCAACCGCGGCTCTCTCGACGAACCACGGCTCGTAGTCCTCGAATACAACCCGCAACCCTCAACCCACTCCCAGCCCATCTGCCTCGTAGGCAAAGGCATCATGTACGACACCGGCGGACTCAACATCAAACCCGACGACTACATGCAGGAAATGAAATCAGACATGGCCGGCGCAGCCACCATGGCCTCCGTACTCTTCGCCGCCGCCGACAACAACCTCCCCGTTCACATCGTCGCCATACTCCCCCTCACCGACAACCGCCCCGGCTTCAACGCCTACGCACCCGACGACATCATCACCATGTACGACGGCACCACAGTCGAAATCGTCAACACCGACGCCGAAGGACGTCTCATCCTCGCCGACGCCATCGCCTACGCCGTAGCTAACTACAACCCCTCTCTCATCATAGACGCAGCCACACTCACCGGCGCCGCCGTCCGCGCCATCTCCACATTCGGCATCGCAGCCATGCAGCAAAACGCCGACAACCCATACACACTCCTCTCACTCCTCGGCAACCAACTCTACGAACGCCTCGTCCAATTCCCCATGTGGGACGAATACAACGAACTTATACGCAGCGACTTCGCCGACCTCCGCAACTGCGGCACCACACCACAGGCCGGCACCATCACCGCCGCCAAATTCCTCGCCCACTTCGCAAAAAACACCCCATACATCCACCTCGACATCGCAGGCGTCGCCTACTTCTCCAAAGCCCAGCACTTCTACCGCCCCGGCGCCTCCGGCTTCGGAATCCGCCTCCTCTACGCTTTTTTGCAGATGCAGGACATGCTTACCCATAAAGATAACCAGTAAACAATAAAACAAACAATATGGACAACAACGAAGAAAAGAAAATACGCGTCGCCATCACCCACGGCGACATCAACGGCGTCGGCTACGAAGTCATCATCAAAACCTTCAGCGACAGCCGCATGTTCGACCTCTGCACCCCCGTGCTCTACGGCTCCTCCAAAGTCGCTTCCTACCACAAAAAACTCCTCACCTCCGTAACGCAGGAGATGAACTTCAACGTCATCCACGACGCGGCGGAAGCCCTCGACAACCGCTACAACGTCCTCAACCTTACACAGGACGAAATAAAGATAGACCTCGGCAAAAGCACTGAGATAGCCGGCGCCCTCGCACGCAAAAGCCTCGACCGCGCCTGCGAAGACCTCAAAGCCGGCAAAGTCGACGTCCTCGTCACAGCTCCCATCAACAAACGCAACATCCAGGCCCCCGACTTCGACTTCCCAGGCCACACCGAATACCTCTCCCACCAGTTCGGCGCCTCCTCCCTCATGCTCATGGTCTGCGACCGCATACGCATCGGCATCGTCACCAACCACCTCGCCCTCAAAGACGTACCGGCAGCACTGACCCACGACCTCCTCATCAACAAAATAACACTCCTCAACCAGAGCCTCAAGCGCGACTTCGGCATCACACGCCCCAAAATCGCCGTCCTGGCCCTCGACCCCCATGCCGGCGACAACGGCGTCATCGGCGACTTCGACGCTCGCGTCATCATGCCCGTCATCGACGAAGCACAAGCCAACGGCATCCTCGCCTACGGCCCCTTCCCCTCCGACGGCTTCTTCGGCTCCGAGCAATTCAACAAATTCGACGGCGTCCTCGCTCTCTACCACGACCAAGGCCTCATACCCTTCAAACTCATGTCATTCACCGAAGGCGTCAACTACACCGCAGGCCTCCCTTACGTCCGCACCTCCCCCGCACACGGCACCGGCTACGACATCGCAGGCAAAGACCGCGCCTCCGAACAGTCCTTCCGCTCCGCCGTCTACCTCGCCTGCAACATACTCCGCAACCGCCAGGAATACGACCTCCTCAACGCCAACCCCCTTAAATAAAACAACACCTATAATCGCAACCCCTTGAAAAAACTACTCCTCATCGACGGAATGGCAGCCGTATACCGCGGCTACTACGCTATGTCCAACTCGCCGCGCATCAACTCCTCCGGCTTCAACACCTCTGCCGCACTCGGCTTCTCCAACTCCCTCTACGACCTCCTCCGCTCCCAGCGCCCCACACACGTCGGCGTCGCCTTCGACCTCCCGGCGCCGACATTCCGTCACCAGATATACCCCGACTACAAAGCCAACCGCGACCCCATGCCCGAGGACATCCAGTCCAACCTCCCATGGATCCGGCGCGTCATCGACGCCTTCCGCATACCCCAGCTCACCTGTGAAGGCTTCGAGGCCGACGACGTCATCGGCACCCTCGCACACGCCGCCGAGCTCGCTGGCTTCGACCAAGTCCTCATGGTCACTCCCGACAAAGACTTCGCACAGCTCGTAACACCCTGCGTCACCATGTACCGCTACGGCCGCGGCAAAACACCCGACGCCATCCTCGGCCCGGCAGAAATATGCGAGCGCTTCGACGTGTCGCAACCCTCGCAGGTCATCGACCTCCTCGGCCTCTGGGGCGACGCCATAGACAACATACCCGGCATACGCGGAATAGGGGAGAAGACAGCAAAAAAACTCATCGCACAGTTCGGCTCCATTGAAAACCTCGTGGCCAACGTCGACGACATCAAAAACGACAAACTCCGCGAAAACATACGCTCACACGCCGACGACGCTCTCTTCTCCAAACAGCTCGCCACCATACGCCTCGACGCACCCATAGCCTTCGACCCCGACGCACTGCAGCTGCAGCAGCCCGACTACCCCTCGCTGAGGGAGATCTGCGACCAGCTCGAATTCCGGCAGCTCGCCAAACGTATCTTCACCGACCTCTCCGTCTCCGACCCCTCCCTCGCACAACAGTGGAACAAAGCATCGGGCAGGCAGACGAACACACAACCCCAGGAACACAAAACACAGAAAGAACATATCGCGCAGCCGACACTCTTCGACACACCGCAGGACACCCCCGACACCCACGCCGCAGAACCCACAACCCACAACACAACACTCAACATACAGCCGCTGACACCCGGCACCCGGCACCTGACACTCAACCGCGACATCGCCATACACATCTCCGGCACCACCCTCGCCATAGCCCTCGACGCCGACACCGTCTACTCGGCGCCAGTCTCCGAGGTCGACCCAGCATTCCTCTCGCAACTCCTCGCCGACAATTCGACACTCAAACTCTGCCACAACCTCAAAAACCTCAAATACATACTCGCCGAACTCAACGCCGAAAGCCAACCGAACACCGAAACCTGCTTCGACATACAGCTCGCACACTACCTCGTCGACCCCGAACTGCGACACTCGCTCGACGACATCTGCTCCTCGCTCCTCGGCTTCATCCCCGAAACCACCGAAGCGCAAGCCGCCTCCCTCTGGCAGCTCTACCCGCTCGTATCGGCACGCCTCAACGACGCCAACCTCCTCGGCCTCTACCACGACGTCGAACTACCGCTCGTCGACGTTCTCTACTCCATGGAACGCGCCGGCATACGCATCGACACAGCGGCCCTCGCCGACTATGCACAGCAGCTCGCCGCCCAGCGCGCCGACATCGAACAGCAGATATACACCCTCGCCGGCCACCCCTTCAACATCAACTCCCCCCGCCAGCTCGGCCAAGTGCTCTACGACGAAATGCACATCACCGACCGGCCGCCCCTCACAGCCACCAAGCAATACTCCACCTCCGAAGACATCCTGCAGCGCTTCGCAGCCTCGCAGCCCATCGTGAGCCTCATCCTCGAACACCGCTCCATCTCCAAACTCGTAGGCACCTACCTCGACACTTTCCCAAAACTCATCAGCCCCGTCGACCACCGCCTCCACACCGTCTTCAACCAGACCGTCACAGCCACCGGACGCCTCTCGTCCTCCAACCCCAACCTACAGAACATACCCGTCCGCACACAGCGCGGCCGCGAGATACGGCGCGCCTTCGTACCAGCCGACAACGACCACCTCATCCTCGCCGCCGACTACTCCCAGATAGAGCTCCGCATCATAGCCTCCCTCTCGCAAGACCCCCACATGCTCAACGCCTTCAACTCAGGCCTCGACATCCACGCCGCCACCGCCGCCCGCGTCTACCACATCCCCGTCGAACAGGTCACACCTGACCAGCGCCGCAACGCCAAGTCCGTCAACTTCGGCATTGTCTACGGCATCTCCGCCTTCGGCCTCTCCCAGCAACTCTCCATCCCACGCAAGGAAGCCTCCGCGCTCATCGACGAATACTTCGCCCAATATCCCGCCATCGCCGACTTCATCGAGCAGTGCAAACAGTTCGCACGCACTCACGGCTACGCACGCACACTCCTCGGTCGCCGCCGCTACCTCCCCGACATCAACTCGCGCAACAACAACGCACGCTCCTTCGCCGAACGCAACGCTGTCAACATGCCCGTGCAAGGCACCTCCGCCGACATGATAAAGATAGCCATGGTGCGCATACACAACGACATACAGCGCCTCAACCTCCGCTCACGCCTCCTCATCCAGGTCCACGACGAACTCGTCTTCGACCTCTACCGCCCCGAAGAACAGCAGCTCCGCGACCTCGTCACCAACCGCATGCAGAACGCGCTCCCCCTCGACGGCCTCACCGCCAAAGTCTCCGTCGACGTCGCCGACAACTGGCTCGACGCACACTAAAACATTTAAGGTTTAAAGTTTAAGGTTTAAGGTTTAAAGTTTTAGTTCACAACTTATCACTTATCACTCATCACTTATCACTTATCACTCATCACTGCTCATGAAAAAACCGCTCATACTACTCCTCCTTCTCATTTCTCATTTCTCATTTCTCATTTCCAGTCTCTCAGCGCAGACCGACTCCGCCTACTGGAACGCACGCTTCCTCCAGCTCCTGCGCTGGACCTACGTCGACTCCTCCCTCGCAACCATCTACCTCCCTTATGAATTAGGAGTCAGGAGTTATGAGTCAGGGGTTGATGACACCAACTCACAATTAAAAACTCAAAACTCACAACTAAAAACTCAAAACTACCTGCCCCTCCACTGGTACGGCTACAGCTTCCTGCCCTCCGACCAGTGGCCCGTCGTCTTCCATGTGGCCATCGGCGACGGCCCCGAGCAGACCCTCACCCTCGCCGCCCTCCAGCAGCTCGCGCAGTGGGGCGCCTTCCTCACCAACGACGACCACCGCCGTCTCCGCCTCGCCACCATCAGACAGCGCGACGAAACACTGCGGCAGGACTCCCTCCTCCGGCAGCAGCTCGACTCCCTCGACGCCATCGCACGCGCCCTCCGCATCGAGGCCGACTCCATACAGGCCTCGCTGACTGCCGACTCCCTCGAGACCGTCAGCCGCCAGCGCGCCGAAGAGATAGCACAGGCCAAACAGCGCATGAACCGCGACCAGATATTCATACTCAACGTGAAAACAGCGCGCTCTGAGTACATGTTCGGCCTCGAACTCAACCTCTACAACCCCTTCGGCAAGACCATCTCCATGCTCGAATTCAACGTCGCGCCATACAACGACCGCGGCCAGGTGCAAGAAGACAAGTTCCACCGCACCGTGCGCACCATGCGATGCATGGGCCCCATAGCGCCCGAATCGCCGGCGCAGTACACCTTCGACGAGCTCTTCTGGAACGACCGCGGCCGCATCAAGTTCATGCGTATCAACTCCATAACCTTCCACTTCACCGACGGCACCAGGCGCTCCTTCCACGGCTACGAGAAAGTCCTCAAGCACACCCTCCGCTGACACCGTCCCCCTACGGCCCCTCTTCGGCCCCCCTTCGGCCGTTCTACGGCCTTCCACTGAAGAACGGCCGAAGGGGGTCCGTAGGGGCTCCGTACCGGCTCTATCCCGATTAAGACTTTTTAACACCGGTTCCGCGGCAGTGCCGCGCAGTGGGGGAGAGGGCGCCGTAATTCACAATTATTAATTTTTCCATGTCGGAGATTGTTTGTATCTTTGCATTTTGTATTGAGAACAATATAATTTAAATAAAAAGATGAAAAAATCCTTATTAACAATTGCTACTATGGCAGTTATCGCTACCAGTTGCCAGCACAAGGCCCAGCTCACGTCGGGCGTCAACGCTGACAATTTCGACACCACGGCCCGTCTTGAGGACGATTTTTACCAGTACGCCTGCGGCGGCTGGATGGCCAAGAACCCGCTCGACGCCGAGCACTCGCGCTACGGCGCCTTCGACGTGCTGGCGGAGAACGCCCTGAAGAACATCAACGGCATCATCGACAGCGTCTCGAAGAACGAGAACGCTGCCGGCTCGCTGGCCGACAAGATCGCCACGATGTACAACATCGGCATGGACAGCGCCCGTCTGCAGGAGCAGGGTGCCGCCCCTCTGATGCCCTACCTTGAGGAGATCAACGCCCTCAAGAGCCGCGAGGATGTGTGGGCCGAGATCCTGAAGATGCACCAGCGCGGCAACACCGTGCTCTTCGGCATCTTCGGCGAGGCCGACAAGGACGATGCCAGCATGTGCATCGCCTGGGCCTACCAGGGCGGCCTCGGTCTTGGCGACCGCGACTACTACCTCCTCGACGAGGGCAACAACAAGAAGATCCGCGAGGGCTACATCGACCTCATGACCAAGGAGTTCGCCATGGCCGGCTACGACAAGCTGAGCGGCAAGAAAGCCGACAAGCTGGCGCAGACTGTGATGGCCTTCGAGACCCGTCTGGCCAAGGCCATGAACACCAAGCTTGAGAACCGCGACCCGCAGGGCACCTTCAACCGCTACACCGTTGAGGAGGCCGCCGCTTTCGCTCCCAACATCGACTGGAAGGGCTACTTCGAGACCGTCGGCATCATGGACGGCATGAAGAGCTTCAACATTGCCCAGCCCAAGTACTTCGCCGAGGTCAACAAAGTGCTGGCCGACACCGACGTGGAGACCATGAAGGCCTACTTCGCCTGGCACGAGATTGTCAGCGCCGCCAGCTACCTGAGCGATGACTTCGTGAACGCCAACTTTGACTTCTTCGGCAAGCTGATGAGCGGCCGCGAGGAGAACCGTCCGCGCTGGAAACGCGTCACCTCCACCGTCGAGGGCGCCATGGGCGAGGCCCTGGGCCAGCTCTACGTGGAGAAATATTTCCCCGCCGAGGCCAAGACCCGCATGGAGACCCTCGTCAACAACCTGATCGAGGCTCTGGGTCAGCGCATCGATATGGCCACCTGGATGACCGACGCCACCAAGGCCAACGCTCACAAGAAGCTCAGCACCATCTATGTGAAGATCGGCTACCCCAACAAGTGGCGTGACTACAGCGGCCTTGAAATCAAGGACGACAGCTACTATGCCAACGTCATCCGCAGCAACGAGTTTGACATGGCCTACATGTTCAGCAAGATCAACAAGCCCGTCGACAAGGACGAGTGGCTCATGACCCCGCAGACCGTCAACGCCTACTACAACCCCACGACCAACGAAATCTGCTTCCCCGCCGCCATCCTGCAGCCCCCGTTCTTCCAGTTTGACGCCGACGATGCCGCCAACTACGGCGCCATCGGTGTGGTCATCGGCCACGAGCTGACCCACGGCTTCGACGACCAGGGCCGCCAGTACGACGAGAAGGGTAACCTCAACGACTGGTGGACCGAAGAGGACGCCAAGAACTTCGACGCCAACAAGCAGGTCCTCATCGATGCCTTCAACAACTGTGTCGCCCTCGACGACCCCGAGCTGGGCAAGATGAACGGCAATGGTGAACTCACCCTTGGCGAGAACATCGCCGACAATGGCGGTCTCCACGTCAGCTACCTCGCCATGCAGAACGCCATGGCTAAGAAGCAGGTCAACAAGGAGCAGATGGACGGCTTCACCCCCGAGCAGCGCTTCTTCCTGGCCTACGCCGCTGTGTGGGCCAGCAACATCCGCCCCGCAGCTGCCCTGCAGCTCACCCAGATGGACGTCCACTCGCTGGGCCGCAACCGCGTCAACGTGGCCCTGCCGCAGGTCACCGAGTTCATCGACGCCTTCGGCATCAAGGAAGGCGACGGCATGTGGCTCGCCCCCGAGAAACGCGTCGTGCTCTGGTAGTCTGACTATCAGCAATATAATACATACCGCCAAAAATAATTTTGGCGGTATGTTTTTTTTGTGTATTTTTGCACCTGCATAGCCGACAGGTGGCTGTGTCTAAATAATGTGCATTTTCGCCTTATTCCGACAATAGTGTGTCTCGACAACTCACCAAGTGAAATCAGGAATAAAGAGAAGATGAATTACCGCTATTGGTAGAATGCTTCACTATGTGTGATTGCTATACCGAAGTGGAGCGATTCACCAGACCTTTATTTTTATTTCACAGGGAGTCGAGACCCTACTATTGGAGAATAGAGTGGCTCATGGATGGCTCCACATTGTTTATTTGTCCTTATCGCTGCGCGGGCCCGTGGCACAAACTGTCAAGAAGTTGCGCCCGACACGTATGCAGGGTACTCAGTCTATGAAAACAAGAACACTCTGCATGCTTGCAGCGGCCATAGCGATCTGTCTGGCCTCGTGCGAAAAGGAGCGTCACCACAGGACGGGAGCTTCAACCTCCGGCAGTGGCTTCGACTATGGCACTGCCACAGGGAAGCATCTGGTGCAGGAGACGGCAGTGAACACCAACGGCGACAAGGTGGAGGTGCGCTACCAGTGGAACGACACGCGGCTGGTGAAGATGTCCATCATGGACAGCATGGAAGTGGCCTTCGGCTACAGTGACGGCAAGCTGTCGACGATGCGGTGCGATTTTGCAGGTTACACGATGGATTACACGCTCCAGTACAGGGATGGGAAGCTGTCGACGGTTAGCGCGACCACGTCAGGGGTGGGCTCTCCGATGTCGGGCATGGAGCAGACCTTTGAGTATGTGTGGTCGGGGAACGACGTGACGGCCATCAACAGCACGATGACGGTGATGGGCTACCCTGTGGTCAACACAACCCACCTGTCGTGGAGCAACGGCAACCTGATACAGAAATGGGACAACTATGGCACGTCGGTGAGTTACCAGTATGACAACCATCCGACGCCATACACGCTTGACTTCTCCAAGGAGATATTCCTCGTGTTCCAGACACCGGAGTATGCGTCGCTCAACAACGTGAGCCGCGTGGATTCCGCCGGCCGTTCGAGCCGTGTGATTAACTGGACCTACACTGCCGACGGCTACCCTGCCAGCAACGGACGCAGCGATGTGGGCTTCATCTACTACCTCTACGCCGACGGCGAAGGCAGCACAGGGCCGGCAAATGGTGGCGGAAACGGCGGTGGCACAGGTGGCGGTGGTGGTGTCACTCCTGCACCCACACCTGATAATAACACATCTCTGGTATGTACCTCATGGAAGATGGCAGAAGGAAATTATGATGATATTTTGTACTTCACCACTACGACAGAAGGAAATCTGGCGTACTATGAATACAATAATGACGGGACAAGGACTTTGCATAGCACGTATCCTTTTACATACAGTTATGCAAATGGCAGCGGAACGATTACCTTAAACAATACTGTCTCCAGTTTTGTGGTTAATGGCAATACTCTTACACTTGAAGGATTAGTCTTTTACATAATGCAATAATCACTTATAAACACAACATTATGAAAAAAACATTATTGACAATCGCAGTGCTTGCACTGCTGGGCATGGGTGCCGCACAGGCACAGAAGACAACGCACTTCACCCTGAAGGTGGGTGGCAACATTCCTACGGGCAGCTTCGCCGAAGCGACGGGCGACTACAGCGCAGGCCCCATAAACTGGGGTCTCTCGGACAAGTCGAAGAAAGGCGGCGCCGGACTGGGCATCAACGTGGGCGTGCAGCTCAAGTTCGACATTCCCAGCGTGAAAGGGTTGGGCGTCATCGCGTCGGTGGACGGTATGTACAACAGTCTCAGCAGGGATGTGAAGGGCTACTTTGACGACAAGGTTGACGACCTTGACGGCACCACCAGCGAGTTTGCCGTCACCCTGCCTTCGTACATCAACATCCCCATCATGGTGGGGTTGGGCTACATGTACGAGCCCACGCACAACCTCGGCATCTTCGCTGAGGCCGGTTTGGGTGTCAACATACGTATTATCTCCAAGTTTGAGGAATACCGTTATGTGCCCGCCACCAACAACGAGGTGATTAACACCACCACATACAACACCACGGGCACATTTGCCTACCGTATAGGTGCAGGCATAATGCTCAACAAGAAGTTCTCCATTGGTCTGGACTACTACGGACTTGGTATGGCCAAAGCCGACGGTACCACCTACACGGAAATCAACGGTTTTGAGCAGAGCAACCCGCCGAAGTTCAAGGGTGGCAAAATCACGCCCTCCAACCTGGCCATCAGGTTCGGTATAAGCTTCTGAACAAGCAGGTAGTTGAGGAGTAAAGAAGGTAAGGTGTTAAGGCAATGCCGACAGGTGGTTTGCCTTAACTCCTTAACTCCTTAACTCCTTACCTTCTTTTGCTTCTACAATCAAGCTTTCTTCTTGATCAGCATCGAGAGCAGTATGCTGAACACCAGGATGCCGAGGATGACGGCGAGGGAGGCGAGGGTTGGCATATGCCAGCCGAAGAATTCGCCGCCTATCATCTTGAGACCGATGAAGCAGAGGAGGGCGCCGAGGCCGTAGTGGAGGAGCCAGAAGCGGTCGGCAATGTCGGAGAGCAGGAAGAAGAGCGAGCGGAGGCCCATGATGGCGAAGATGTTGGAGGTGTAGACGATGACGGGGTTCTGTGTGACGGAGAAGACGGCGGGGATGGAGTCGACGGCGAAGACGATGTCGCTGAACTCTATCACCAGCAGCACGAGGAAGAGGGGGGTCATCTTGCCGGCGTGGAAGAAGTCGTGGCCGTGGCTCTCCTGCGTGACGGGGAAGTGCTTGGAGGCGAAGCGTACCACAGGGTGTTTGGCGGTGTCTATATGCTCTTCGCTCTGCGGGCGGAACATCTTGACGCCGCTGTATAAGAGTATCACGCCGAAGACGGCCAGCATCCAGGAGAACTTGGTAACCAGGGCGCCGAGGGCGAAGATGAAGATGAAGCGCAGCACGATGGCGCCGAAGATGCCCCAGAAGAGCACTCGGTGGTAGTATTCTTTCTTGATGCCAAAGGAGACGAATATCATGATCATCACGAAGATGTTATCAATGGAGAGGCTTTCTTCGAGGAAGTAGCCGGCGAGGAACTCCGACATCATCTCGCGGCGGTAGGCGCCGAGGTCGACGGTGGCGTCGGCGGGCGGTATCATCCAGTCGCCGAAGAAGAGGATGAGGACTGCGAAGCCCATGGCCATGGAGACCCAGATGGCCGTCCAGATGGCCGCTTCCTTGACGCCGACAACGTGGTCTTTTTTATGGAAGACGAAGAGGTCGAGGGTGAGCATTACCACCACGAAGATCATGAAGAGTGTGAAGAATAATGTATTCATTTGCACAATATTTTGTTCTGTTCGGTGTTAATAACGACGATGACGGCTAAATATTGTGACATATTCTGGAGTTTTCTCAGAGTGGGAGCCTTCACCATCGGAGGCGGCTACGCCATGATACCGCTGATGCAGCGCGAGCTGGTGGAGCGCCACCGCTGGCTCAGCGAAGAGGAATTCTTGGACGAGGTGGCGCTCTCGCAGGCCATGCCGGGCGTCTTTGCCGTCAATATGGCCTCGATGACAGGCTACCGGCTGCGCGGAGTGCGCGGCGCCGCAGCGGCGATAGTGGGCAACGTGCTTGTGCCTATAGTGTTCATACTTCTGTTGGCGATGTTTTTCCGCACTTTTCGTGGGAACCCCATTGTGGATCGCATCTTCATGGGCTTGCGTCCCGCGGTGGTGGCGCTGATAGCGGCCCCGGTATTCACGATGGCCCGCAACGCCAAGGTCCGCTGGAGCAACGTGTGGATACCCGTGGCCAGCGCCCTGCTCATCTGGCTCTTCGGCGTCAGCCCCATAGTCGTCGTATTGGCAGCAGCGCTCCTCGGCTATATCTATTCACTCATAACTCGCAATTCATGATATTCTTCCAGCTCTTCTACACCTTCCTCATCATCGGCGCTTTCACCTTCGGCGGCGGCTACTCGATGATAGCGCTGATACAGGGCGAGGTGGTTGGCCATTGGGGCTGGATGACGGCGCAGGAGTTCACCGACCTGCTGGCCGTTAGCCAGATGACGCCCGGCCCCGTAGGCATCAACACCGCCACCTATGCTGGATACACCGCCGTCGTGAATGCCGGATACCCAGCATGGGCCGGAGTGTGCGGATCGCTGCTAGCTTCGCTGGCCGTCATCATCATTCCGGTGACGCTGGTGATGCTCGTCGGCAGCTGGCTGCTGAGCCACAAGGAGGAGCCGCGAGTGGCCACATTGATGAAGGTGGTGCGACTGGCTGTAGTAGGCCTAATTGCCGCTGCCGCTCTGGGACTTGTTGGTGTAGAGAGCTTTGGTAGCGTCGGCTTAAACAAACAGTTTATCGTCTCTGTGGCCATCTTTGCAGCGGTCTTCATATTCAGTTGGCGCTATAAGAAAAGCCCGATACTACTGATTGTGGCATCGGGCCTTGTGGGATTGATAGTCTATTCGATATAATCAGGGTTTGCGGAACTTCTTGATGAATCTCAACGACAGGCACGCTGCTGTGAACCATGCTCCAGCCTGTATCCACAGGGTGAGGTAGTGCTGGCGCACTTCGGCTAAAGTGGCTCCCATAGAGGTTATCCCTACAAATCCCTGTATTCCTGGCGTCGACGGGAAGAGATAGGAGAGGGCGTTCCAGAAGGTAGGCATGTTGCTGTGTGGCCACACGATGCCACTCATGAAGAATAGCAACACACTGAACCACAGTAGTCCCAACAGTCCGGAGAGCTGCTCGCGGACGAAGAAGTTGCCTATCGTCAGCCCCATGCTCACCACAGCGATGAGCAGCGGCAGGATGAACAGCAGTATGTCGTGCAGGTTGCCCAACTGCGGCAGCCCGAAGAGGCGCGGTATTATCCACAGGTCCATCAGTGTTATCGGCACATACAGCATCAGGAAGCAGAGCGTGCGCCCTACGGTGACGCGGTGGATACTGCGCGACCGCAGGCGCGCCGGTATCAGCCTCAGCGCCTTCTTGTTTTCGTTCGACTCGCCACACAGGATGGTGATACCGAAGAAGAGTGACTGGTGTATCACCAGTATCAGTAGCGCCGGCACAAAGAACGACGCAAAGCCGCCGCTGGGGTTGTACATCCTGATGTCGTCATAGACGGCCGGCTGCATCATGTCGACAGCCTGCTGCCCAGTGGTGCCGGCCATCCCCATGCGTTCCAGCTCTATGGTGTGCATCTCGTCTATTAGCACAAAGCTGCCGCCAGTGGCCGCACTCTTGTAATAGTAGAACGAGCTCATGTCGCAGAACACTCCTATACGGGCGGTACGCATCTCTGCAATCTTCTCGCTGAAGTCGGCCGGTATATAGTAGATGGCGTGTATCTTGTGGTCGCGCATCAGCTGTTGAGCCTCCGCCAGCGTATTGCAGCGGTAGTGCACGTCGACTTCCGGCGTGGCGTCTATCTTGTGGGCGAAGCGCTTGCTCGCTTCACAATGACTCTCGTCGACCACCGCAACCGGCATGTTGTGCATGTATTCGGTACTGTATATCAGGCAGAAGACTACAGGGTAGAGCACCGTGGCCACAAAGAAGGCCAGCATCACCATCTTGTTGCTGAAGACACGCCGTATCTCGGCCGTGAAGACATCCCAGATGTCCACCAGTATCGACAGTCTCGATTTGATACTTCCGGTCGGAGGTTGCATACTCTTAAAACCTTCATCCTCCACGGGATCCTCCGTGTAATGCCTGCCGGCCCATACTCCCGCAAGCCCGGCAAGCCCAAAGGCGAGCAGCGCCACAAAGTGCGGCCACGTGTGCTCGAGTCCGTTGCCGAAGATGGCTATGTCGCAATAGTTCAGGTAGTAGTGGCGGATAGGGTAGAGCCAGCTGATACCCGTAAAGACTCGCGGCATCGCCTCTATGGGGAACGAGAAGCCGCTCAGCGAGAAGCACAGAGCTCCATAGACGGCGCCGATACCTAGGGCTATCTCCGGTACGAGACTCACGATGAGCACCGCTGCACACTGTACGGCGGCGATAAGCATCACCGAGTTGGCCATCATCATCAGCCAGCTGCCCTCGAATGGGAAGTGCATCGGGCCGAACATCAGCAGGTTGGCAATCAGTAGCAGCAGGCTATAGAGTATCGTGTAGGGCAGCAGTTTCCCCATGAATGCGTGCAGGCGGTTACCTTTGGCTTTCCGCATCAGGTTGCGTACTGTGCGTTTCTCGCGTTCGCGCACAAGTACATATATAGAGTGCTGCAAAGCAATAAACGAGATGAGGGCCGGTATGAGGGTCGTCATCAAGTATATCTTGTAGCTTGAGAGTGGGTTGCCCACGAGGTGGGTGTCGAATTCCACCGGCATTATCAGACCCATGACCTTCTCCTCGTCGTAGCCCTTCTTGCGGAACACCTCGCGCTGTACGGCGCCGGCAGCCAGCATGCCCATGGTGGCCAACTGCTTGTAGCTCAGCATTCCGGCCAGCAGGTACGAGGTGTTGGTGTAGAGGCCGAAATGCGGGGCGTGGAACTGCAGCAGCTCGTTGTACGTGCCTTTCGGTATTTCGTAGAAGGCGAAAATCTCGCCCCGTTGTATCGCCTGGCGGGCCTGCGTGTGGTTGTCGTAGACGGCGACCACGGTGACCCCCTGCGTGGCCTCCAGTTCGTGACACAAGCGGCGCGAGAGGTAGCTGTGGTCCAGGTCCACCACCCCTACGGGCAGCTTCTCCGGCATCCCTTCTCGCGTCAATGTGGCAAAGAAAGTGAACGCCAGCACCACCCCCAATGTGAGCAGTATCACATAGCGGGGATTGTGCCAGATGAGGCTCAGTTCACGTTTGAATACACGAATCATTCGTTGTCAACAATTATTGCTGTCATTCCGGGACGCAGCCCTTCGATGTTCAGCAGCGGCACCACCTTCACGTCGAAGCTCTTCACGTCGTATTGTCCGTTTGTCTTGGTGGCGCGCCAAGTGGCGTAGCTGGCCATAGCCTGCACGCGGCTGACGGCACAGGGGTAGGTCTGCTCACCGAGAGCCGGTATGCGCACCTGCACCGTGGAGCCTGTGGCAATGTCCTTCAGGCGGTCTTCCCTGACGGCGAAGAAGAACCAGCAGTCGCTCATGTCGAGAATGGAGAGCACGGGGCTTCCGGTACCAATCAGGTCGCCCAGTTTGGCGAAAATCTCCACCACCTCACCGTCGCACGGGGCAATGAGGTAGCTGTCGTCGAGATAGCTCTGCACCTCGGCCACAGCACCTGTGGCTCTGCCCACGAGGGCGGCGGCAGCGTCCTTGTCCTCTACCTGTGCGCCCTCTTTGGCCATCAGGTACTGCTGCTCGGCAGCGGCACAGTCGGCCTGTGCCACCTTGTATTTGGCCTCCACCTCGTCGTACTGCTGTGCGCTCACCACACCTTTCTCCTTCAGGCCTTTCACACGCTCGTAGCTCTTGCGGTACACCTCTTCGGCAGCCTGAGCCTTCTGCCACACATGATAAGCCATCTGCACCTGCTGCGAGCGGGCGCCGTGAATGGCTTTGCGGTTCTGTGCACTGGCGGCATCGTGGGCGGCAGTGGCCTGCATCATCTTGGCATTCACCTGCTTGCTGCCGATATGCGCCAAGGTGTCTCCGCGACGCACGCGGTCGCCCTCTTTCACATAGATGCTGTCGATATGGCCGGGAACCATATTGCTCACCCTGTACTCCGAAGCGTCGGCTTCGCCGGTAATCATCTCCTTCTGCGGCTTGATGGCCAAGAGGCCCACAATGGCCACAATAGCCACTGTGGCTATCAGAACTGCCAATCCTGCCAAAAGCGATTTGTTCGTCTCTTTCATCTTCTTTTCTATAATCTTTAAACCTTAAACTTTAAACTTTACTTTCCCAGCGCCTGATTGAGGTACACCTTGCTCATCTCAATCTCTATTTTGGCGTCGATCACTTCACTCTGAGCCTTCATCCATGCCGTCTGAGCCGCCATCACGTCGCTGCTGCTGCAGAGGCCGGCCTTGAAGCTCTCGTCGGCGAGCTCGAGGTTTCTGTTGGCCATATCGATGTTGCTCTCCGCTTCGGCAAGATGCTTGTAGGCCAACTCGAGCTCACAGCTCAGCTTGTTCACCTGCAGCTCTATCAGCTCTTCGGCCTCCTGGCGCTTGTACTCGGCCTCGCGGCGTTTGGCCTTTGCCGCCTTCACGGCGAAGATGCCGCCCGGATGTACCAGCGGCACGTTGACCGCCACACCTGCCATCCAGGTGCCGCCCCACGTGTTGCTGAAGCCGTCGAAAACATTGGGGTTGCTGAACAGGTAGCCGCCAGTAACCACGATATTGGGTTTCAGCGTGCTTGCTGCCATACGCACACCCTCACCGGCGATGCTGTCGGCTATGCGCAGCATCCGCATCTCACTACGGTGGGCGTAGACCTCATCCATGTTGTACTCCACCTTGGAATACTCGCCGAGGTTCCCGTTTTGCGACTCTGCCACATCGAACACAGTGTCCAGCGGCATTCCGCAGCGCTGTGCCAGGAGCATCTTCGAGAGGCGCAGGCCGTTGTTGGCCTTCGTCAGCGACATCTGGGCCTCGTTACGCTTCACACGCACCTTCGCCAGGTCGCCGTTTGTGGCCACCTCGGCATCGACGGCCATCTGCACGTTGTGCTCGAGGGTGTCGAGCAGGGCTGCATACTGGGTGGCCAGCTGCTGCTTGTGCTGCACGCTCACCACCTGCCAGTAGGCCTCGTCGACGGCCACTAGCGTCTCCTCGCGTTTCTTGTCGTACTCTATGCCGCTGAGCTCGTCGAGGAGGCGGGCAGTGCGGTAGGCAGCGAGAAGCTTGCCGCCCATATAAATAGGTTGTGTGAGGGTGACCACGCCGAAGCCAGCGTTGCGAGTGTCGGTCTCGAGGCCCTGCACAATCTCGCTGCCCACGTTGTTGAGGTTGGTGGAGAGACTGCTGTTTGCCAGCACACCGTCGAGGCGGTTGGCCAGCAGGTCGCCGCCGATGGGCAGGGTACCCAGCTGCTCGTGCAGTGAGGCGCTGATGTCGCTCTGCACCTTGTCGCCCATGTGGTTGATGCGTTCCTTCTGCTCATCGCTGAGGAGGTTGACGCTCTTCTCCATCCACGTGTAACCGCCGTTGGCGCTCACCTTAGGGAACATCTGCATCAGGGCCACCTTCTCCATAGCGTCAGTCTGCTCGCGCTTCATCTCTGCCTGCTTCAGTGCGCGGTTGTTCTGCAGGGCGCGCTCGCGACATTTCTCTATTGTTAGTGGTTGCTGCGCACTTGCCGTCGTTGCAAGTAACAGTATGCCAATTAGTAAATGTGTTTTCTTTACCATAGTCAAATGTTAAAATCGGATTGCAAAGATACGCTTTTTTTAACAAAAATCATGCCAAAAGATAACATTAATTTTTTTTAACTGTTGCATGACAGGATGTCAGTCCCGACTGACATCTTACAGCCTCTTCTCGGCGTCCCTCCGTCTCCCCACCGTATCCCCTCCGTCATTTCTTCAGTAGTTCTTCAGTATTTCTTCAGTATTTCTTCAGTGGACCACTGAAATACTACTGAAGAACTACTGAAGAAATGCCGTACCAACTCCATATCGAGGGCGTATGGAAAGGGAGGAAAGTTGGTGTTGATTTTTTTTTTGAAGGTTGACACAATATTATATATCCAGTGGCGTTAAAGACATAAATTTTAATTATAAAGGTATGAAAAGCATAGCAATACTCACTGGTGGCGGTCCTGCGCCGGGAATGAACACTGTGGTGGCCTCGGTGGCCAAGACTTTTTTGCGTGACGGCTATCGCGTGATAGGTCTGCACGGCGGCTACAGCGCCCTGTTTACTGACAAGCCTCGCATGCAGGACCTCGACTTCCTGACGGCGGACGAGATTTTCAACAAAGGTGGCAGCATCTTGAAGATGAGCCGCTTCAAACCGACGCCCGAAGACTTCGAGCAGCGCTTCAACCTGAAGCTCTTCACGGAGAACGAGATCAAGTTGCTTGTCACTGTCGGTGGCGACGACACCGCCTCTACAGCTAACCGCATAGCCAAGTTCCTGGCCGACAAGCACTATCCGATAGCCAACATCCACGTGCCGAAGACCATCGACAACGACCTGCCTCTGCCCAACAGCAGTCCCACCTTCGGCTACAACTCGGCGAAGGCGCAGGGGTGTGTGCTGGCCACCGCCGTGATGGAAGATGCCCGCACCAGCGAGAACTGGTTCGTGGTGAGCGCCATGGGCCGCTCGGCCGGCCATCTGGCCCTCGGCATCGCCGGCGCCTGCCACTACCCGATGGTCATCATACCGGAGTTCTTCAACAAGACTGAGATCACCGTCGACAAGATCATCAACATGGTTGTCAGCTGCATCGTGAAGCGCAAGCTGATGGGCATCAACTACGGCGCCGCCATGATCTCGGAGGGTGTGTTCCACTCGCTGAGCGACGAGGAGATCAAGAACAGCGGCATCCACTTCAGCTACGACGAGCACGGCCACCCCGAGCTCGGCAAGGTCAGCAAGGCCCACATCTTCAACGACCTGCTGGAGCGCAAGGCCAAGGAGATAGGCCTGAAGGTGAAGACGCGCCCTGTGGAGATAGGCTACGAGATACGCTGCCACACTCCCATCGCCTTCGACCTGACCTACTGCTCGCTGATGGGCATGGGTGTGCACACGCTCTTCAACCAAGGCTGCACGGGCTGCATGGTGTATGTGGACCATCAGGGTGGCGTGAAGCCGCTGTACCTCAAAGACCTGCAAGACCCCGAGACCGGCAAGATACCGCCGCGCCTGGTCAACGTGAACTCCAACAAGGTGCAGAGCTACGTGAACGACATCATGGACTACATCACGCCCGCCGACTACGAGGCGGCGAAGAAGTACCTGCCCAACCCCGAGGAGTATGACTTCAAGAAGATTCTCAACTGGTAAGAACGAGGTGAGGGGTGAAAGGATGAATGCCAAAGGCCGCCGCCGCGTGGCGCTGACAGCGCTGCTTGTGGCCCTTTGCGTTCTGCCTTCCACCCCGGCCTTCGGCCAGTCGAAACAGCAGCTGGAGAAGGACAAGGCCAAGGTGGAACAGGAGCTGAAGAAGCTCTCGGGCGACCTGAGCAAGGCCAAGAAGAACAGCCGCAACAACCAGCAGCAGATCAACCTGCTGGACAAGAAGATAGGCGAGCGCACCAAGCTGATAAACAACATCAACGGACAGCTGAACCTGCTGGGGCTGCAGATGACGCAGACGCAGGACAGCATCACGCTGATGCAGAGCCAGGTGGACTCGATGAAGCGCGAGTACGCCCATGTGGTGCGTGTGCTCTACGGCGAGCGCGGCGCCCTCGACAAGATGGTGCTGCTGCTCGACACCAAGAGCTACAACACCGCCTACCTGCGCACCAAGTATTTCCGCGACTACAGCCGCTACCGCCGCCGCCAGGCCGCCTTCATACGCCAGAAGGAGGAGGAGCTGCACAGCGCCGGTGTGGACCTGGCGCGCCAGCAGCGCGAGACCACGACCCTGCTGGCCCAGGAGAAACGGCACAAGGACGAGCTGGCGCGCGAGCAGAACGAGCGTCGGCAGAACCTGAAGAAGAGCAAGCAGCAGGAGAAAGACCTGCAGGCGCAGATCAACAGGAAAGAGAAGCAGAAACGCCAGCTGCAGCAGCAGATACAGAAGATTATCAACGAGGAGATAGCCAAAGCCCGCAAGGCCAATGTGACGGGCGGCGGCGCGACGAAGCCGGCAGCGGTGGATGTGGCGCTGAGCTCCGATTTCGCCTCCAACAAGGGGCGCCTGCCGTGGCCGGTGGGCTTCACCAAGGTGGTGCGCGAGTACGGACGCTACACGCATTCGTCGGGCGGACAGAACATGAACAACGGCATCGACGTCGTCTGCAAGACCGGCGCGGCGGTGCAATGTGTCTTTGAGGGCACGGTGAGCCGCGTGTTCACTTGCCCCAACGGCACCAAGGGCATCATTGTGCGCCATGGCGAATACATGACGGTGTATACCAACATGGGCAGCGTCACGGTGCGCGAGGGCGCCAAGGTGAACACGAAGCAGAACCTCGGCACGGTGTATACCAACAGCGACGGTGTGGCGGAGTTCAGCTTCCAGCTGTGGAAGGGCACCTCGTCGCAGAATCCGCGCAACTGGCTGAGGTAGTTGTGAGTTATTAGTTATGAGTTATTAGTTTTGAGTTGGTGAGGGACAAGGTTTATTTCATATCGGACGCGCATCTGGGCAGCGGCGCCGACTCGCGGGAGCGCGAGCGGCAGCTATGCCGTTGGCTCGACGGCATCAAGGACGACTGCAAGGCGCTCTTCCTGCTGGGCGATATGTTCGACTTCTGGTTCACCTACCGCTACGTGGTGCCCCGCGGCCATGTGCGACTGCTGGGCAAGCTGGCCGAGATGTGCGACGCGGGCGTGGAGTTGCATTTCTTCATCGGCAACCACGACATGTGGCTGTTCGATTACCTGCACGAGGAGTGCGGGGTGCAGATGCACGACGAACCGGAGGTGTTCGACATCGGCGGCAAGCGTTTCCTCATAGGGCACGGCGATGGCCTCGGGCATCTGGACAGGCAGTTCGACATGCTGCGCAAGGTGTTCCGCTGCAGGCTCAACCAGCGTCTCTTCGCCATGCTGCCGCAGTCGTGGACCTTCCCCATAGCCAACCGTTGGAGCGACAGCAACAAGGAGAAGCACGCCCGCGAGGACTGTCTGCACTATATGGGCGACGACCGCGAAGGGATTGTCGTCTACTGCAAGGAGATGCTGCAGCGGGAGAAGGTGGACTTCTGTGTCTTCGGGCACCGCCACACGCCGCTGACGCGCGAGATCGCCGACGGCTGTGTGTATGTGAACACGGGCGACTGGCTGCTTAACCGCAACTACGCCGTATACGACCCCCGGAGCGGGGCGTTGTCGCTGCACGACGCTGTGCGCGAGGGACAGCTGTGATGTGTATATGTGTTTGTATGACAGTGTTATTGACGCCGACGGTATTTTTTTTTGAAAAATAATGTGTGCGGATTGATTTTTTCTTCGTATCTTTGCACCCGATTTTAATGTGTAATAAACAAAATAACTATAAAGAAAGATGAAAGGTAGAACTATCATTCAGATTCTGTTGGGCGTCGTCATTGTCGCCTTGGCTTATCTGCTGTACAACAGCATCCAGAAACCCGTGCGTTTCGAGAACGAGTACAACAAGCGTCGCGATGCTTGCGCCGAGAAGCTGAAAGCCATCCGATCCCTCGAAGAGGCCTACAAGGTGACCTACGGCACCTATACCGGCAGCTTCGACACCCTCATCAACCGCTTGATGAACGAGGACAGCATGAAGACGATCGTCAAGGTGACCAACTACGACAAGATTCCCGCCGACGTCGACATCAACGAGGTGCCCGAGAAAGAGGCTGTTGAGAAAGGCTATGTCAGCCGCCAGGAGATGTTTATCAACCCCATCGCCAAGCTTCGTGAGGACAAGAAGCTCAACACCATAGACGCTACCGGCCACACCGTGCAGATGACCGATGAGCAGATCAAGAACCTTCGCTATGTGCCCTATCCCAAGAGCGAGAAGTATGAATTTGAGCTTCAGGCCGGCATGATCGACAAGAGCGGCTTCATGGTGCCCGTGTTCGAGTGCAAGGTGCCGCTGGCAAAGCTGCTGAGCGATATGGACCACCAGCAGGTGGTGAACAAAATCGCCGAGATAAACAAAGTGAATGGCCGCTACGCCGGCTGGAAAGTTGGCGATATGACGCAGGCCGTTACGGACGGTAATTTCGAGTAACCAATGTATAGTTGCAAGACACTGATTGCCACTGCTGGCGACACTGTCGCGCAAGATAAAAGATTATCCATTTGCCTTGGGGCCAATGGATTTTCTTTTTCGGTGACGACAGCGACAGACATGCTGCTGACGTTCGGCGAGGCCGAAGGTGAGCATGCTGCCACCATAACCGACGCCACGCGCCAGGTCAAGGCTTTCTTTGCCGAAGTGGGCATACAGCCGCTGGCATACAAGTCCATGGAGCTGATAGTGCTGAGTGACGAAAACACCTGGGTGCCCGACGAGCTTTATTCGGTTGCCGCCAACAGGCAGTACCTGAAGCTTGTGGGCGGAAGTGCGCTGTCGGTGATGACATGCCACAGCAAGGCACTGGGCTCTACGGCGGTATTCGCCGGCAACGACCAGCTGGCAATGGCCTTCAAGGTTGCCCTGCCAGGGCTGACGGTGATAAACCAGCACGCCAAGATGGTGAAGCTTATGGAGCGCAGCAAGAGCCACCCGCTGCTGTTCGCCCACTGGCGCGGAAACATGGTGGATATCGCTGCCTGCAAGGATGGTCGCTATCTCTTTGGCAACACCTTGCGCTGCGGCAGTAACGAAGAGGCCATGTTCCGCCTGATGGAGGTGGTGAAGGCTTGCGAGATAGATGGTGGTGACACCGAGCTGATGCTTTGCGGCAATGTGGACCGTGAGCTCTACGCCGCGATGAGGCCTTATTTCCCAAAGATCACGCTCTATGGCGGTGAGGCGACACGTTTCGCCAACGACGAGTTCAAGAAACTGCGCACCTACAGGTACGCCTTAATCCTGATGTAGATATGCGCATCATTGCCGGTAGCCTCAGAGGAAGGCGGCTCAATCCGCCACAGAACCTGCCTGTGCGCCCCACCACCGATATGGCGCGCGAGAGTCTGTTCAATATTCTGAATAACTATGTGGACTATGAGGAGTGCTCGGTGATGGACCTCTTTGCCGGCACAGGGGCGGTGAGCTTTGAGTTCGTGTCGCGTGGTGTTCGCGAAGTGACAAGCATCGACATCAACGCCCAATGCACCGACTATATAAAGGCCGAGTGTGTACGTATGGGTGTGCGCAACATGCATGTCGTACGTGCCGACGTCTTCGACCTGCTGAAGCGCGCCAACCGTAAGTTCGACATAGTCTTTGCCGACCCCCCTTATGCGCTCGTGGGTCTGACCACGTTGCCCGACATGGTCTTCGAGCGTCAGGTGCTGACCGAAGACGGCATCTTCGTGCTCGAGCATCCGCGCGATTATTCCTTCGAGGTGCATCCGCACTTCTGGCAACACCGTAATTACGGCAAAGTGAACTTCACCTTTTTTGCAAACAAATTAGAAGAATAACATATCATGAAAGCAGTAGTTAAGACAAACTTCAACTTCCCGAAGCAGAAGAGCCTCTATGTGGGCAAAGTGCGCGATGTGTACAACATCGACGACAAGTATATGGCCATGGTCGTCAGCGACCGTATCTCGGCCTTCGACGTGGTGCTGCCCAAAGGCATACCTTACAAGGGTCAGGTGCTGAACCAGATTGCCGCCAAGTTCCTTGACGCCACCGCCGACATCCTGCCCAACTGGAAGCTCGCCACGCCCGACCCCATGGTCACCGTGGGCCTCAAGTGTGAAGGATTCCGTGTGGAGATGATTGTGCGCGGCTACCTCGCCGGCAGCGCCTGGCGCGAGTACAAGGCCGGCGCCCGCACCCTCTGCGGCGTGCAGCTGCCCGAGGGCATGGTGGAGAACCAGAAGTTCCCCACGCCCATCGTCACCCCCACCACCAAGGCCGACGAGGGTCACGACGAGAACATCAGCCGCGAGGAGATCATCCGCACGGGCCTTGTGGCAAAAGAGGACTACGACCAGCTGGAGAAGTATGCCCTGCAGCTCTTTGAGCGCGGCACCAAGATTGCAGCCGAGAAGGGCCTCATCCTTGTCGACACCAAGTATGAGTTCGGCAAGCGCGACGGCAAGATATACCTCATCGACGAGATACACACTCCCGACAGCAGCCGCTACTTCTACGCCGAGGGCTACGAGGAGCGCCTGAAGAAGGGTGAGCACCAGCGCCAGCTCAGCAAGGAGTTCGTGCGCGAGTGGCTGATGGCCAACGGCTTCCAGGGCAAGGAAGGCCAGAAGGTGCCCGAGATGACCGACGAGATTGTCAACAGCATCAGCGACCGCTACATAGAGCTCTACGAGCACATCACCGGCGAGCGCTTCCAGAAAGCCGACGACTGCGCCGATGTTGCCGCCCGCATCGAGAAGAACGTCACCGATTATCTCAAGACGCTCTGATGGAGATAGAGCGCAAATACCTTGTGCGTGAGCTGCCGGACAACCTCGACAGCTATCCGCACACGGAGATAGAGCAAGGATATCTAATCACATCGCCCACCCTGCGTATCCGCAGGATGGGCGATTCTTATATTCTCACCGTCAAGGAGCGGCGCCGCACGTCGACCACGGCGATAGTCAACCGCGAAGAGGAGTTCGCCATGACCGCCGACAGCTATACGTCGCTGAAGGCAAAGTGCGAAGGGATAATGGTCTGCAAGACGCGCTACCGCATACCGCTTTCCGGCGGTCTCACTGCAGAACTTGATATCTTCCACGGCGTGCACGAGGGTCTGCGCCTCGTCGAGGTGGAGTTCCCCTCCGAGGAGGGCGCCGACGCCTTCGTGGCGCCAGCCTGGTTCGGCGACGACGTCAGCGGCGACCCCCGCTACCGCAACAGTTACCTGGCCTCAATATGAAGAAAATACCGCATACCTTCACCATAGTCTTCGGCCTCATCGTCTTGGCCGCTGTTCTCACCTGGGTGGTGCCGGCAGGCGAATACACCCGTGTCGTGGAGGGTGGGAGAGAGGTGGTGCTGAACGACTCCTTCCATCGCGTCGACGCCGCGCCGCAGACGTGGCAGGTCTTCAGCGCCCTGTTCAACGGCTTCGTGGACAAGGCCGACATCATCATCTTCATCCTCATGGTCGGCGGCGCCTTCTGGATACTCAACAACAGCCACGCCATCGACGTCGGCGTGATGGCTTTCCTGCGCCGGGTGCAACGCCTGAGCCGCTACAAGCTTGTCAGCAAGCTGGGGGTGAACAATATCATCATCACCCTCGTCATGCTGCTCTTCAGCCTTTTCGGCGCCGTTTTCGGCATGAGCGAGGAGACGATAGCCTTCGTCGTGGTGTTCATCCCGCTGGCCATCCAGATGGGCTACGACAGCATCGTGGGCGTCTGCATGTGCTATGTGGCTGCCCATGTGGGTTTTGCCGGAGCCATGCTCAATCCCTTCACTGTCGGCATAGCGCAGGGCATCGCCGGCATACCGCTCTTCTCGGGTCTCGAATACCGCCTCTTCTGCTGGGTGGTGCTGACAGTCATAGGCATAGCCTTCGTCCTTTGGTATGCCGCCCGCGTGAAAGCTAAGCCCGACCGCAGTCCCGTGCACAAACTCGACGACTACTGGCGCGAGCGCGCCTCCTCGACCGAGCAGTCCACGCTCACCGTCCGCCATATCCTGATACTCATCCTGCTGCTGCTCACCATCGTCGCCCTTGTCGTAGGTGTGCTCGCGTGGGATTGGTACATAGCCGAGATCTCGGCCCTTTTCCTGGCCATGGGCATCCTGGCGGGCATCATCGACCGCCAGACGGCTGACGACATCGCCAAGCTCTTCCTCGCCGGCTGCAAGGACATCCTCTCCGCAGCCCTCGTCGTGGGTCTTGCCTCGGGCATCATCTTCATACTGCGCGACGGCCGCATCATGGACACCCTCCTCTACGGCCTCAGCCGCTCGCTGGCGCACACCGGCGAGGTGGCCTCGCTCGGCGTCATGTATGTCTTCCAGACCCTGCTCAATATCGTCATGCCCAGCGGCAGCGCCAAAGCGGCCCTCACCATGCCCATCATGACCCAGTTTGCCGACCTCATAGGTGTCTCACGGCAGACCACGGTGCTGGCCTTCCAGTTCGGCGACGGTTTTACCAACATGCTCACGCCGACAAGCGGTGTCTTGATAGGTGTTTTGGGCATCGCCCGCATCCCCTACGGCACATGGCTCAAATGGGTGTGGCGCTTCATTGTCGGCCTCATCGTCGTCGGCTTCCTGCTGATGCTGCCAACCCTTTGGCTGTCGCTGCCCGGCTTTTAGTCGTTGAGACATCATCCATTACACCCCCTTGTCGCCATCCTCGCAGTCCAGCTGCCCGTCGCCGGCAGGCGCCTGCCTCGTTTGCGTCGAGGGCGCTGCAGCGCGTCGCGTGGTAGCGGTCAAGTGATGCCCATGGCCACGCAAGACAACCGGCAGCCGACCTACATGATCGGCTGCCTTTTTTGTTAAATTTAAGATAAAAAAGTGATGGCTCCGACACGGAGCCCCTACGGAGCCCCTACGGACCCCCTTCGGCCGTTCTTCAGTGGAAGGCCGTACAGGGGCCGTAGGAGGGCCGAAGGGGGGCCGAGGAGGGTGCATTTAATCATTTTTCATTTCCCATTTCTCATTTTTCATTTCTCATTTTTTCTTTCTCATTTCCTGTCGGGCTGTTGAAAGAAAAGTGAAAAAAGTGGGGTGCGAGGATGTACAGATGGAAAAAAAATCGTATCTTTGTACTTTGACATGTCGGCACAGTGTCGGCATAATAAATTAGAATACAATAATATAATATCATACGACTGATGGTATCCGACAATGAAAAAATCACACGCGTTGATATAGAGCAGACGATGAAGACTGCCTATATCGACTATGCCATGTCTGTCATCGTGGCGCGAGCCCTGCCGGATGTGCGCGACGGCTTCAAGCCTGTGCACCGCCGCATCCTCTACTCGATGAACGAGAACGGCATTCTGTACAATACGCCCACCAAGAAGTCGGCCCGCATAGTTGGTGACGTCATGGGTAAGTACCACCCGCACGGCGATTCAAGCATCTACGGCGCCCTGGTGCGCCTGGCGCAGGACTGGTCGATGCGCTATACGTTGGTTGACGGGCAGGGCAACTTCGGCAGCATCGACGGCGACTCGCCGGCTGCCATGCGTTACACGGAGGCGCGCCTGAAGCAGATCAGCAACGAGCTGGTGGCTGACATCGACAAGGACACTGTGGACATGGTGCCCACCTACGACAACGAGGGTGAGGAGCCGAGTGTGCTGCCTGCCAAGATACCGAACCTGCTGGTCAACGGCAGCAACGGCATCGCCGTGGGTATGGCCACCAATATGCCGACGCACAACCTGCGCGAGTGTCTGGACGGCTGCATGGCCTACATCGACAAGGGCCACAAGTCGGAGACGGACGGCAAGTGGGTGTCTGACATCACGATAGAGGAGCTGATGCAGTATATCAAGGCTCCCGACTTCCCGCTGGGCGGCACCATCTACGGCTACAACGGGGTGCGCGAGGCCTACACCACTGGTCGCGGCAGCATCATACTGCGTGCCGACACGGCGATAGAAGAGGACGCGAAGGGGCACAACGTCATCGTGGCGACGACGATACCCTACGGCGTCAACAAGAGCGAGATGATCAAGAAGACCGCCAACCTGGCCAAGGAGGGCAAAATTGAGGGCATCCTCGACATCCGCGACGAGAGCGACAAGGACGGCATCCGCGTGGTCTACGTGCTGCGCAACGATGTGGTGCCTAATGTGATACTGAACAAGCTGTACCAGCTGACGGAGCTCCAGAGCAGTTTTGCTGTGAACAACATAGCCTTGGTGCACGGGCGTCCGCAGCTGCTTAACCTGAAGGAGCTTGTGGGCTACTTCATCGAGCACCGCGAGGAGGTCGTCACGCGGAGGACGCGCTTCGATATGGCCGAGGCCGAGAAGCGTGCCCACATACTGGCGGGTCTGCTGCGCGCCATAGACATCATCGACGAGATCGTGGCCCTGATCCGCGCGAGCAAGACTCCCGACGAGGCACGCCAGGGGCTGATGGACCGCTACCAGTTCAGCGACCTGCAGGCTCGCGCCATCGTCGACATGCGCCTGGCGCAGCTCACCGGTCTGCAGCACCAGAAGCTGCAGGACGAGTATGACGAGAAGATGCGTTTCATAGAGCGCTGCAAGGAGATACTTGGCGACCACAACGTGCTGATGCAGGTCATCAAGGGCGAGCTGCAGGAGCTTCGCGAGAAGTACGGCGACGAGCGCCGCACGGCCATCAAGTATGATGCCGCGGGCTTCCGCATCGAGGACACGATACCCGACGAGCAGGTGGTCATCACCATCAGCCACAAGGGCTACATCAAACGCACGCCGCTGACGGAATACCGCACGCAGAGCCGCGGCGGAGTGGGCTCGAAGGGCAGTGCTGTGAGGAGCGAGGACTTCGTGGAGCACATCTTCACGTGCACGAACCACAACTACCTGCTGCTGTTCACGGAGAAGGGTCGCTGCTACTGGATGCGCGCCTTCGAGGTGCCTGAGGGTGAGAAGAACACCAAGGGACGCCCGATACTGAACTGCATCAACATAGAGCCCGACGACAAGGTGAAGGCCTACGTGAACGTGGAGACGCTGAGCGACGCTGAGTATGTGGGCAACCACTACATAGTGATGTGCACGAAGAACGGTGTGGTGAAGAAGACCACACTGGAGGCTTACTCGCGTCCGCGCCAGAACGGCATCATAGCCATCGGCATCCGCGAAGGCGACGAGCTGCTGACGGCGTGCCTGACCGACGGCGAGAGCTACATGCTGATAGCGTCGAAGAAGGGCAAGGTGATGATATGCCCGGAGAAGGAGTTCCGCACTATGGGACGCGGAGCGAGCGGCGTGAAGGGCATGGACCTTGACGGCGAGGACGATGCCGCCATCGACATGCTGTGCCTGCCGAGCGAGGAGGAGAACCTGCTGGTGGTCACGGAGCACGGCTACGGCAAACGCAGCGCCCTGAGCGAATACCGCGCCACGCTGCACCGCGGCGGCAAGGGTGTGAAGGCTATGCAGGTAACGGAGAAGACTGGTCCGCTGGTGGCTGTGACGAATGTCACGGAGGACGAGGATCTGATGATCATCAACCGCTCCGGCATCACCATACGCATGAAGGTCGCCGACCTGCGCGTGCTGGGCCGCGCCACACAGGGTGTGAAGCTCATAGACCTGCGCGGCAAGGACTACATTGCCTCCATCACCAAGGTGCCCACTGAGGACGAGGAAGCCGAGGTGACGGGTGCGGAAGGCATGGAAGAAGAAAAAATGCAGGCCGAAAGCAATAATACCGAGGCTGGCGATACTAATACAACAGAAGAGTAAAACCAATAAAACAGAAAAGATATGAAACTGAAGAAAATCAGCATGGTTCTGGCCTTCACGGCCATCGCTTTCGGCGCCAGCGCCCAGACGGTGAACGTGCAGAGCGCCATACAGGACCTGAAGAAGAACTACCTGAAGAAGGCGAAGGCCGAGATCGACCTTGCCTGCGAGCATGAGAGCACGAAGGACGACGCGAAGACGTGGTGCTACAAGGGACTCATCTATGCGCGCATCGGTGGCGAGTCGAGCAACCCCAAGTCGAAGTTCAAGGATCTGGCCCCCAACTGGGTCGAGGAGGCATACGCCGCCGCCCTGGAGTGCAAGCGCCTGGACACGAAGAACGAGTTTGCCGACGAGAACAACTCGGTGTTCCGCTTTGTGGGCAACGAGTACTACAGCCGCGCTACGGAGGCTTACAACGCCAAGCGTTTCAGCGAGGGTCTGCAGAACGCCGAGAAGGCAGTGGAGATGTTCAACAACAGCGGTGACGCCAAGTTTGCCGGCGAGAGCCTGTACATAGCCGGTATCAGCGCTAAGGCCATGAACGACAATGAGAACACTAAGAAGTACTTCAACCAGCTTATTCGCAAGCGCACCGACAAGCAGTATGTCTACCGCACGCTCTTCAACCTCTACAAGGAGGAGAAGAACAACGACGGTGCTATGAAGGTGGCGACGAGCTACATGAAGAACCGCAAGAACGACTACAACGCCTATCTGCTGATGGCTGAGGGTTACCTGCTGAACAACAATCTGGAGAAGGGCAAGGAGATGATCAATTCGGCCCTTGACCTGACGAAGGACAGCGTGAACCTCTACCCGCAGATACTGGGTCTGGCTGCCGCCATCCTCGAGAGCATGCAGGACTACGCTGGCGCCGAGGCCAAGTACAACGAGAGCCTGTCGCTGGCGCCTAACCAGTTTGAGGCCAACTTCGGCATGGGCAAGATGATCTTCAACCGTGGTGTCGACAAGCTCGACGCCGCCAACGCGGTGCCCCCCGAGGACGAGTCTGGCCTCTACGACCGCCTGCTCGAGGAGAGCAACGGATTCTTCCGCCAGTCGGTGCAGTACTTCAAGGCTGCCATCGCCTACATTGACGCACTGCCCACCAACGCCCAGGGAGCGCAGCGCCCGAACCTCTTCAACTGCCTCTCGGCGCTGAAGACTGTGTATGCCCGCCTGGAGATGTATGACGACCTGAAGGCTGTCAACGCCCGCATGGACGAGATACAGAAGGCCCAGTAAGACACTGGCCGTTGATTTGACGAAATTGGCGCCGTCGCACAATAAATGCGACGGCGTCTCGTTTTTAAGGACAATGATCAGGAAAGCTATAATGTGCGTGGCGACGGCCCTGCTTGCCCTCACGGCGGCAGGGCAGGGGGTGCTCAGCGGCACCGTCAGCGAGCTGGGGAGTGGTGCTCCGCTTGAGCTCGTCAATGTCGGTGTGCCTGGCACGCCGATGGGGGCTGTGACAGACCGCCGCGGACATTACAGGCTTGAGATAAAGACTGGCGACAGCATCACGGTGCGATACACGTTCACGGGCTACGAGCCGCAGGAACGGCGCGTCAGGCTTGCCGGTGGGCGGGAAGAGCGGCAGGACATCATCCTGAAGCCTTCGGCCAGACGGCTTGACGAGGTGGAGGTGAGCGACGAGAAGACGCGTCAGAGCACCTTCACGCATATCGACGTGCAGCGCCTCGAGAATGCCGTGGGACCCGCGTCGGGGGTGGAAAGCCTGCTAAAGACGCTTCCGGACGTCAACTCCAACAACGAGCTCAGCAGCCAGTATTCGGTGAGGGGAGGTTCCTTCGACGAGAACCTCGTCTACATCAACGGCGTGGAGGTCTTCCGTCCGATGCTGATACGCAGCGGGCAGCAGGAAGGCATGAGCATTATCAACCCCGACCTGGTGGACTACATACTATTCTCGCCCGGTGGCTTCCAGGCCACTTATGGCGACAAGATGTCGTCGGTGCTTGACATCACCTACAGCCGCCCCTTGGAAAACAAGGGGAAGGTGAGCGTCAGCCTGCTCGGTGGCAATGCCACGCTGCAAGGCAGGATAGGGGAGAAGTGGAGCTATGCCGTCTCGCTGCGCAGGCACAGCAACAGCTATCTGCTGCGCTCGCTTGACACCAAAGGGACATACAAGACACACTACACCGACCTGCAGGCGATACTCGGCTACAGGGTCAACGACAGGCTTGACCTGGCGCTCCTCGCCATCTGGACCAACAATGTCTACGGTCTCGTTCCGCAAAGCCAGACGACGGCATTCAGCCAGCGCACCATGGAGCTTGACGTCTACTTCGACGGCGCTGAGGAAGACAAATACCGCACCCTGCTCGGAGCCCTCACCATGGATTGGCGACCCGATGACGACTGGCACATCATGGGCAACCTCTCTGTGCAGGACATTGCCGAAAGTGAGCGGTACGACATACAGAGCCAATACTGGCTGTACCAGGTTGGTATGGGTGAGCAGGTGGGCGAGACAGAACGCTTTGACCGAGGTGTAGGCACCTTCCTCGAGCATGCGCGCAACCGGCTCGGCAGCGGCATCTATGCTCTCGATGTCAAAGCCATAAAACAAGCCCCTCTGGGCAGCTGGATAGCAGGCGTGAAGATGCAGTATGAGAATGTGTCGGACAGGTTGCGCGAATGGCGATGGGTCGACTCGGCAGGGTATGCCATGCCTGCGACGTTCACGACGCCGGGAGACACCAATGCGCAGCCCGTCAACCCGATACTGCAGCAATACGCCAACAGTAACGGCGGTCTGCAGACAATGCGTGCAACAGCATTCCTCCAACGGGAAGTGGACTGGGAAACCCGGGGCGGCTCACAGATAAAGCTCCTTGCCGGCATTCGCGGCGGGCTCTATGGAAGCCGTCTGGAGTGGTACGACCGGCAACAGCTGACAGGCCTCCGCCCGTTAGTGAGCCCGCGAGTCAGCGTCAGCTACAAGCCCCGCACCCAGCGCGACCTCCTCTTCAGGCTCGCCACGGGCGTATACCAGCAGGCTCCGTTCTACCGCGAATACCGACGTCTCGACGGCACGCTGAATCCACAGCTCAAGCCGCAGACATCCTATCAGGTCATGGGCACCGCCGACTGGAACTTGCGCCTGTGGGACAAGCCGTTCAAAATAACAGCAGACCTGTACTACAAATACATAACAGACCTTGTGCCATATACCGTAGACAACCTGCGCATAAACTACAATCCCGACCAGCAGGCCGTCGCCTACGCCACAGGATTCAGTCTGCGTGTCAACGGCGAACTCATGGAAGGGCTGGAGTCTTGGATCAGCCTGTCGCTGATGAAGACACAGGAAGACATAGAGGGTGACGCTTTCGGCTGGCTCGACCGCCCCACCGACCAGCGTTTCTCGGTAAAGCTCTTCGTACAGGACTACATACCCACGATGCCGTGGTGGCGTATGAGCCTCAGCGCTATATATGCAACCGGTATGCCCGTCACCGCCCCCTATGGACACCAGGAAGTGGCATTGCGCCTCCCGTACTACCTGCGTGTCGATTGGGGAAACACCGTTCAGCTTGCACGCATACAACAGATAAAACACTGGAAACTGTTCAGGTATATCGACGACATACAGGTCGGAGTGGAAATATTCAACCTCTTCGACAAACAGAACGTCATCTCATACCTATGGGTGACCGACTATGACAACCACCCATACCGCGTGCCCAATTACCTTACAGCACGCCAGATCAACCTCAAGCTTACAATACTCTTCTGATGATCTCCATACCTGACACACACACGCTCAGGCCAAAAGCCTGCGACACAGACGGCCGCATCGCCCTCTTCCACACAGGGAACACCGACCTCGTAAAGATGGACTTCCTCTTCGAGGCAGGCTCCGCATATCAAGAGCAGCCACTCTGTGCATCGTCGGCGAGCAAGCTGTATACACTTGCCACCAGACGGATGAACTCCGCGCAGGTGTCGGAATTCATGGACTTCCGGGGCATAATAACCGAAACGGCAAGCGAAGTGCAGCAAAGTGCACTAACCGTATATACACTCAGTCGGCACGTCTCGGAGCTGCTGCCGCTCATCCATGAGATGTTCCTCTCGCCGGCCTTCGCAGAAGAGGATTACGTACGATGGCAGCAGAAACGTCATGGGGAGATAGCGACACTCGAACAGCGCACCTCCCACATAGCACGCCGTCTCTTCTACCAGGCGCTCTTCGGCAATGCTCATCCCCTTGGTGTCTATGCAACAGCCGACGATGTATATAAACTTCAGTTGGACAGCGTCGTCAGCCATTGGAAAAAACATTACATCCTCCCTCAGTGCAACGTCGTGCTCGCTGGCAATCTGGAAGGAGGCCTCTGTGCCAAAGTGTCGGAAATGTTGGGCGCGGGACAAAAAGAGAATGCAGAAAAAAAGAGACCCCACCCACTTCCCAAGCCGACAGTCGCATCAGCCGGACGCACACTGACACAAAAAATCCCTACCGCCACACAGACATCGATACGTATAGGGCGTATCTTGCCAATAGCATGGGACTCTTCCGACTATGCACGCTTCATCATCCTCACAACCGTACTCGGTGGATGGTTTGGATCCCGCCTTATGCGCAACATCCGCGAAGACAAAGGCTACACATACGGCATTTACGCCCGCACACAGATCTATCGCGGATGCATCGTTTTCTACATCACCGCCGATGTCGCAGCCAACACGGCCGATGATGCCGTCCGCCAGGTGTTCCATGAACTTGAACAACTCGCCGCCTGCCCGGTGTCGGAAGAAGAGTTGGCACTCGTGAAGAACGTCTTGGTTGGCGATTTCCTGCGGTCGGTAGACGGCATCTTTGAACTCTCGTCACGTTATTGCGACATGCTCGCCAACGGCGTCGATGAGTGCCTGACGGACAACCTACGCAAGGCCCTTAATGAGACAACCGCCGCGGAGTTGCAGGAACTGGCGCAGCGGTTGCTCAGAGTAGAAGAAATGACGGTTTGTACCGCCGGCGTCTAATTTTGCCGTTTCTTTTTCTCGTTGTCAACATAGCGCACCAGCGCCACCGTCTCGAAGACGAGGTAGACGACATAGCCAATGCAGAAGGCAATGAGAAACCTCCGCCCCTGTGCAGGGGTGGTGAGCAGAAATGACGCAAGTACTATCAGGTGTATGAACAACACGCCTACTGTTGTGCCAAGGAACAGCTGCACAAATGTCTTCGGTGAGCGTTGCATGGCTTTGACAACAATGGTGTGTTGCACAAGTGTCAGTATGGCGAAATACAGCACAAGCAGCGGCATCGCGACGATGAAAGCCTGAGGGGCAAACCACATCATCATGAACGACGCCAGTATCAGCACCAAGCTGACAAGAAGCAAGGATATGTAATATCTACGCATGGTCTATTCGCAGAACTTCATCGTTTCCTTGGTGGTGAACTTCTCGCAGTAGTGGCAGCGGAGTTTCAGGTTTTCCTTGTCTACAACGTAGAACTTGGTAGGTACCACCTCGGCGTTGGTGATGCACTTGGGGTTGGCGCAGCGGACAAAGTTCTCGATATGGTCGGGAATTTCTGCGTTGAATTTTTTGACAACCTTATAGTTCTCAATGTCGATGATGGTGGCGAATGGGGCCACCAAGGCAATCTTGCTCACCTCATCCACAGAGAAGTGTTTGTTCTTGATCTTTACAATGCCCTTTTTGTCGAGTTTCTGGCTGTTTAGATAGTTGCCGATGAGCACCTCGTCTTTGTATTTCTCAAGTCCAAGGATGCGGATGACTTGGTAGACAGATTCGGTGGGAATATGGTCAATAACGGTGCCGTTCTCAATTGCAGAAACGACCATCTCTTTCTTGTTTTCCATTGCTGTTAAATTAATTGGTTTATAAAAACTATCTTACACCCAGAATCGCGGCCATCAAAGCCTGGCGCACGTATACACCGTTCTGGGCCTGCTGGAAGTAGTAGGCATACGGCGTGCTGTCGACATCTGTCGTAATCTCGTTGACGCGGGGCAGTGGGTGCAGGATTCGCATGGTCTTCTTGCAGCCGGCAAGCATGTTCGCCGTGAGAATGCAGCTGTCTTTCACACGCTCGTATTCCATAGGATCCGGGAATCGTTCACGTTGCACACGGGTCATGTATATTATGTCGGCTGTCGGGATGATGTCCTTAATCTCGGTGTATTGATAATATTTCAAGCCGGCGTCTTTGATGCTCATTTTTACTGATGACGGTAGCTTGAGCTCTTGTGGCGATACAAGGTGGAAGGTGGCATTGAAGTTGCACATTGCCTGAACGAGAGAATGGACGGTACGGCCGTACTTCAGGTCGCCGACCATTGCAATGTTGAGGTTCTCGAGAGTGCCTTGTGTTTTACGGATGCTATACAAGTCGAGCATGCATTGGGTTGGGTGCTGGTTGGCACCGTCGCCGGCGTTGATGACGGGCACCGAAGCCACCTCGGATGCATAACGGGAGGAGCCTTCTTTGGGGTTGCGCATGACGATGAGGTCGCTGTATGAAGAGACCATCACTATGGTGTCGTGCAACGACTCGCCTTTCTGGACGCTCGTTCCACCGGGATCGCTGAAGCCGATGATGCGTGCGCCAAGCTGGTTGGCGGCGCTCTCAAAGCTCAAGCGGGTACGCGTGGATGGCTCAAAGAACAATGTGGCGACCACCTTGTCTGATAAGATTTTCTGCTTCGGGTTCTTCTCGAACTCTTCGGCGATGTCCAACACCTCGATGTACTCCTCTTTTGAGAAGTCCGTGATGGAGATGAGGTTGCGTCCTTTTAATGTGCTCATAATGATTGGTTATTTATGTTTATCGTTTGTCTGTGTATATTGCCACGTTCTGGCTGGCGGCCTCATGGCTTGGGTCGGCTTCCAGAGCTTTCTGGAAGTACTCCAGCGCGCGTTCATGGTCGTTGTATACTTCTTTCTCAAGCCAACCGAGGTTGTTCAACGCGTCGGCGCTGTTGGGGTTGATATCAAGCATCTGGCGGTATAGCTTCTCGGCTTCGTCATATTTCTCGGTTTCCTGATAGAACATCGCCAACGCGTACATGGCGTTGGTGTTGCTGGGCTCCAGGCTCAGGGCTGTCGATAGGTATTCCACAGCCATAGGGTCGTGGTGGGTGGCATATAATACGCCCAATTCTTCAAAGGCCGGTTCATAGTCGGGATATATATCGCAAACTTTGCGCAGCAGCGTCACCGCACTGGCCGTATCGCCTTTCTCCTTGTAGATAAAGCCTTTCATAAAGAGCGCCGTCCTATTGTTCGGATCTTTGTCCGTGACATTGGTCAGGTGTTTCAGCGAGCGGTCGTAGTCGTGGTTGTAGTATGTCAGTTCACCCATCTTAAGCTGCACTTCCTTGCTGTCCGGAGCAATCTTTTCGGCGTTGGAAAGGGCTGTGTAGCTGTTGCTGACATCACCGTTGGCAAGGAATATATCGGCTTGCAGCATCAGATATTTGTCGTTGTCGGGCTCTGTCTTAACAGCTTTGTTTATGTCATACGAAGCTTCTTTGCTTTTCCCCATGTTGAGTAGCACACGGGCCCTTTGAGCCAGCAGGGCGGCATCGTTTGGGTGCTTCTCTATCTGACGATCGAGTATCTCAAGCTTCTCTTTGTCGTCCATGTCGTCGGTGACAATCTGCTGCTTGCAACCCCACATCAGACCGACGGTTGCAATCAAAAGGTATATGGCATACTTTGTCTTCATCGCATTATATTACGTGGTTTTGCCGTTTTTATTGTATGAAATAATAAATCAAGTTATCAACAGCTGTCAATTCTTGCTCTCTCAACACTTTCCGTGCGTCAGCCTCGCTGATTGGCAGTCCTTTCCACAGCATGCACCAATATTCTTTTGTCTTTCTGAGGGCCGACTCGTCGCTTTTTGCATTGTTTCTTATCTTTGTCATGAGTCGGGCGATAAAGTGTTTTGTCAACCTCAGCCGCTCGCTGTCGCTCATCGGTTCACCCGTCTTAAACCCGTCCTTCACCCGTCCTTCACCCCATGTGAGCTCGAGCGGCAGAGTGGGGCGGTAGAGTATTCCGCGACCCACCATGACGTCGGCCACTCCTGGGAAGCGCTCCTTGATGCGCCACGCGTCCTCCGGTGTTGTAATGTCGCCGTTGTATATTACAGGGTGGTTGATCATAGGTAGTACCTGACCGAAGGTCTCCACGTCAGGCACACCTGTGTACTGCTGCCGTCCGAGGCGCGGGTGTATGGTCACCGATGCCAGCGGGTAGTCGTTGATTACCGGCACCAGAGCCTTTATCTCCTCTTTCTGTCTCAGCCCTATCCTCATTTTCACACTCAGCAGCGGTTTAATCCTCGGCACAACAGCGTCGAGTACACCGCGCACCTCGTCGGGGTAGGGCAGGATACCGCTGCCGCGATGTTTGCCTGTGATGTTGCGCATAGGGCATCCGATGTTCCAGTTCACCTCCCCATACCCCATGTCATACAGTTTGTTGGCGAGTGCGATGAACTCGTCGGGCTCCTTGCCGAGTATCTGTGGCGTTATGGGTATCGAGCCTTTGTTGGCTTCAGGGAGCACGTCGCGCAGATATTGTCTTAGGGTCGATGTCTGTCCGTCGCTCTGCAACAGGTTGTGCAGGTTGTGTGTTAGCGACAGGAACGGCGTCACCGCCCGCTCTATGGCACCGGGGAAGCACTCTTCGTACACACGCCGGAAGAGCAGTTCGGTAAGTCCTTGCATTGGTGCCAGTATCATTTCTGTTACGAGTTATGGGTTTCTTTCATGGTCGCCTCCCATTGGTCCTTGTTGTCGGCGATGAACTGTTTGAGCGATGCCGTGAGGGTGTTGCCCGTATTGTGGACAGGCTTGTAGAGTATGCTGCCAGCCTTGAGGTCGGCTTTGAGCACCAGCTCGTTTTTGTCTATCATCTCTACGTAGTTGAGCAGTACGGCGAGCACGCACAGCGCCTTGAGCATCCCCAGGGTGGCCCCGAGCAAACGGTTGGCAAAGCTGAGGTGAGCAGCTTTCATGAACCCCTCTACCATACGGCCAAGCAGGTAGGCGAGAACCATCGCCCCCACGAAACAGACGAAGAAGGCTATCAGCACGGCGTTCTCGCTCTCAAGGCCTATCCATTCTGCCACCTCCTGCGAGAGGTGCACCGCCGCCCAGATGCCGGCGAGGACGCCGAGGAGTGTGGCCACCTCGCGCACAAGACCGCGCACCCATCCTTTATACATGAGGAAGCACAAGGGGAGAGCCAGTAGTATGTCAAGCAGATTCATAGGCACAAAAAAGCGCCTTGCGGTTTGATGCAAGACGCTCGAATAACACATTTTCTTTTTCTATCTTCACGATAGAAATAAGCAAGCACGCCATATATAACGCAACAATCGTCATTTTGTTTCACTTTTGCGCAACTTTTTTTCTATCGTATCTGTAAGCCACCTCACTATCAGCGCTATAATGCATCCCAAAATGGCGCCGCAGACGAGGTCGCCCGGGTAGTGCTTGCCTAAATAGGCGCGGCTGTAGCTTGTCGCCAACGCCCACACAATCAATAGCAGCAGCGGCCATTGTCTCTTCGCGCACTTCCAGTACCTCAGCACGAGGAACAACGCCACAGCGAAGGCGTTGGCGGCATGCGAGCTGACGAAGCCGTACTGGCCGCCGCAGTGGGTGCGGAACATGCGTACGTCCTCCAGTGCATGGCAGGGGCGCAGGCGGCATACCGTGTCTTTGATGAGCACGCTGCCTTGGTCGGCCAGCAGGAAGCAGAGCACGACGCCGATGGCCACCAGCCACCAGCGGCGCGGCTCCTGCCGCAGGGTGAGCAGCACAAAGGTCAGCACGATGACCACCGCCCAGCTCCAGTGCTGGCTGAGCGTCCACATCGTCCAGTCGAGGGCGGTGGTGTGGTGGCTGTTAATCCACAGGAACCACAGGGTGTCTATCTCTTTCAGCGTCTCAAGCATTCAGCATGGCAAATATCTTGTCCTTCAACTCGGTGATGCCCTGGCCGCTGACGGCGCTGATGAAGACCGCCTCGATGCCCTTGGGCAGGCGGCGCTTCAGCTGCTTCTGCATCTGCTCGTCCATCATGTCGCACTTGGTGACGGCCAGCAGGCGCTGCTTGTCCAGCAGCTCGGGGTTGTATTTCTTCAACTCGTCGAGCAGCACGTGGTACTCCTTGGCGATCTCCAGCTGTTCGCAGCTGACCATGAAGAGCAGAATGGAGTTGCGCTCGATGTGGCGCAGGAAGCGCAGGCCGAGGCCCTTGCCCTCGGCGGCGCCTTCGATGATGCCGGGGATGTCGGCGATGCAGAACGACTGGTCGTCGCGGTACTTCACGATGCCCAGGTTGGGCACCAGGGTGGTGAAGGGGTAGTTGGCTATCTCGGGTTTGGCGGCGCTGACGACGCTCAGCAGGGTGCTCTTGCCGGCGTTGGGGAATCCCACCAGGCCCACGTCGGCCAGCACCTTCAGCTCTATGATCACCCACCGCTCCTCGGCGGGCTCGCCGGGCTGGGCGTAGCGGGGCGTCTGGTTGGTGGCGCTCTTGAAGTGGTCGTTGCCCAGGCCGCCGCGGCCGCCCTTGGCGATGATGAGCTCCTGGCCCTCCTCGGTCACCTCGCCCAGGTATTCGCCTGTCTCGGCGTCGCGACATACGCAGCCCAGCGGCACTTCCAGCACTTGGTCCTTGCCCGTGCGGCCGGTGCAGAGATTCTCGCCGCCGTTCTGGCCGTCCTCGGCGAAGACGTGCTTGGTGTACTTCAAATGCAGCAGGGTCCACCGCTGCGTGGTGCCGCGCAGGATGACGTGGCCGCCGCGGCCGCCGTCGCCGCCGTCGGGACCCGCCTTGGCGTTGTATTTAACCCGCAGCAGGTGCGCACTTCCCGCGCCGCCCTTGCCGCTCCGCACCAGTATCTTGACGTAGTCTACAAAGTTAGAGATCATTGCTTGTCCTATTTTCAAAATGCAAAGATACGACAAATCTCCGACATGGACAAATAAAAAACATGCTGAGAAAACACAGCATGTTTTTTTCTTCATCGACGCACATCGCGAAACCTTGTTTCAATTTCAAAACACCCTTGCGACACTCTTTTTGGCCGTTTTCAAAACTGATTGAGACTTGCGACACTCTTTTTAGCCATTTTCAAAATCATTTGGCCCTCGCGACACCCTTTTTGCCCGTTTTCAAAATCATTTGGCCTTCGCGACACTCTTTTCAGTCGTTTTCAAAATCGATTGGCCCTTGCGACACTCTTTTCACCCGTTTTCAAAACCGATTGATATGCGACACCTTGGCGACCTTAATCGATCAGTATCAGTTCTTGGCGTTTGTATGAGACGAGCATCTTCTGCTTGGCAAGCACCTCGCAGCCGAAGAGACCGTCTATGCCTTTGCTCTCTTGCAGGTGAGACACGTCGGAGAAAGCGGTTTGCAGCTTCTTGAACTTGCGACCGCCGAGCGTAAGGGTGGTTTTGCCTTTTGTAATCGATGCCCTTCCGTCGCCATAGCCCGTGAGATGGTCTTTCTTGAGGCTCTTGACCGTGGACGGATGCAGTTGGGGCCAATCGCTGGCGAGCAGGTTGGTCTGTGCCCCACTGTCGAAGGCCAGCACTACGGGCACGCCACCCACTTGGCAGTCGAAGGTCAGCAGATGGCCTTTCTTCACGCCGCTCGCCGTTTGGCAGCGGTAGCCCTCGTTCAGCAGCCATTGGTATGTGGTGTCCGGGCTTAGCAGCACTATCTCGCCAGCCTTGAAGTCGAACAGCACGTCAAAATCTTTGTAGAAACTCTGCCCCAAGATGCCGTGCACCGCCACGCCGACGGTTTCCAGATTGCTCAAGTCCGATGTCATTATGTCCGTCTCGTTGAGCATAACGCCGCCCATATCCATCAATTTCACATGGTGCACACCGCTGACGGAACCTGTGCCGACGGCACCCCGACCGCCGCTCCCCATCACCTGGCCGTCTATGTTGTGGTCGAAATACTTGCTGTTGAGAACGACGATAGGGGAACCTGTATCGAAGAACATATTGCACGGCTGGCCGTCGATGATGACGGTCACAATGGGTAGCCCGCCATAGAGATGCACGGGGATGCGCACCATTTTCACTTCTGGTTGTACCTTGGCCGTGGGGTTGGCTTTTAGAAGCGAGACATTACTCGACAGTAAATTGGCCTCGAGAACCAAGTTATCGACGCTGAAAAGGATTGTTGCCTCCGAGGTGCTGCTGTCAGGTTTCGTTATGATGTAACGCAACGTCAGTCCCATGCTGTTCTGTTCAGTGCCCGTCAGTTCCCAACTCATCATGGCGGGCATTTGGGCAATAATCTGTTTCAGCACTTTGGCAGCCGTCGGCTGTTTGATTTTGTTATAATGAAAGTCGGATGCCAGCAATTCATCAATGCCATCAGAGGTATGGTTTTGTGCGGCAGTCAATATGCGCTCAGCTATCGGTTTGCAGGTATTCACATCTTGGCCATGTGCTACTGTGCCAAGAAAGAAACTACACACCATCGCGCCGAGCAAAAAGAGTTTCTTCATATTCAATTTATTTTAGAAATTACAAACCAATCCCGCCCCGTCGCAAATCTGCAGTAGGTGCAGGCACACGAAGAAAGCCAGTGGCTTTTGATTGCGACCCGCAGGGTGGCAAACGGAGTGCCGCCGAGCGGAGAACAGAGAAAAACAAAGAGGAAATCCTCCCGACGATTACTTGTGCAATTCGTGGGGAAGGTGTAAAAATCAACGAGTTATTGATATAAACTCTCATCCGTTTTTTCTGTTTTGTCCGTCAGCCTACGGAAGTCCGATAACTTTATCAACTGCGTGTTTTTGTGCTGGCCGAGGACGAGAAGGTCGGAGTCGCCGCTGACAAGGTAGTCGGCGCCTACAGTTTCCGCCAACGAAAGCAAGTAGAGGTCTTTGGGGTCGCGGACGGCTGACGTAGCCTTGTGAACGAGCTCGACGTTGCGGCAATAGGCACGGATGATGCGCAGCAAGTCCTCCACATCGGTATGGGTCACGTGGCGGCGTATCTTGTCACGGCCTGTAACGTCGACCACTTCTGCCATCAGCTGTGGGCAACTATAGACCTCCACCGTCGGCGAGGTGAGCATCTCTCGCACTTCGGTCAGATAATGGCCTATGAGGAACGAGACCCAGATATTGCAGTCGAAGATTACTTTCATATTTTCGATATGTTCGTTTTTCGCGCTTCGGCAAATAAACCAGTTTATTTGCACTCAGCTTAACGTAAAAACGTTCTTCACATTCCGTATCTAACTGCACTCACTTCATCCATTATCTCCTGCTCGGTAAGCGGGGGCTGTTGCGGACGGCTGGCAATGAAACGGTCGAGCAGTTGCTCGCGTGTCTCGCTCTGCCATCCGAATTTGCGGATAAGTTCTTTCAGCAGCGACCAGTCGGACATCGGCACATTAAGGTAAACGCCCTGCGTGGAAGGATTGTTCGCATTGTTGATTGTCGCGGTTTGCATTGCTTTAGCTCCTTATCTTTGATGTTTATATGGATTAAACGTGTAGCTTTGCATAAGCCTCATCCAGTTTGCGGTGGAAAATGCTTCCGAATTCGTCCAGCGACATATAGCCTTGGCTCCATAAAGTCGCCGACCACAGTTCGGGAATGGGTTTCGCTTTCCGCACCTCTTTGCGAGTGTGCGAAACATTAGTTTTCGTCGGCGTTGTGTATGCTACTTGTGTTTCCATTTTGTTATTGTTTTCGATTTGCAAAATTAGGAAGAATTATCGGATTGACAAAAATATTTTCAGGCGAAGAGGTTTCGTGCGTCTTTCATAGTCTTGCCGGCCCGCATCTCGCTGAACGCCGTCGTAAGACTTTCTCTGACCATCTTCGTCTGCTCCTCCTTTGGATTGTCTTCGGTCATCACCTTTGCGCCAAGAGTGAGCAACACACCAATCAGCTGTTTGATTGCGCTGTTGCGTCCGTCGTATTCCAGTGTTATTGTAGCCATAGCTGTACGTTTTATGTGCTCTGCATATGTAACGGCGTCATTTGGTTTTTATTGTGCCGATGCAACAATTTATCTACCGCGTAGACTCAACTACCAAGTGCAACACCGTTGTGCAAAGATAGGAAGAATTTTTGTTTCGGGGAGGAGAAGTTCAAAAGTTTTCTTGGGCGGAGATT
>OMXC01000007.1 GCA_900314925.1 uncultured Bacteroidales bacterium | reverse complement strand
CTGCGAAGTACTGCTTGCCGCGGGTGACGCGACCGACGATTTGGCCGATGCGGCCTGACTGTTTGCCGAGGACGGCTCCGAAAGTTTTTGCCATAGCTTTTTTTAGTGTTAAGTGTTAAGTTTTAAGTTTTAAGTTTTAGTTGTTGGTTTGATTTCGAAATCTGGTGCAAAGGTACGAAGGTTTTTCGGGGGTGGATGACGATTGCGGTGTTTCGGTCTTTATTGTTCCCGATTGTTCCGTATTTGTCGTGGAAGGGGGCTCTTTAGGGAGCCCCGAGCCAGTCGAAAATAGCCTTGACTTCACGGGGGGTGAAGGTTTTTCGGCGTTTGTTGTAGCCCATTTCCTGCAGTTCGTCCCACAGCATGTCGTTGCGGCGTATCATGGTCATGAGGTGCTTGACGGCGGTTTCGGGGGTGCTGTCGGGGAAGTAGAGGAGGGCGAGTTCTTTTTTGGTGTAGGGGCGAGGATTTTTCATAAGTTTTGAGTGTTAAGTGTTAAGTGTTAAGTTGATGGGTTGAATGGGTTTGATGGGTTGAATGGGGTTGATGGGGTGATGATGGGGTCTTATAGCCGTTTAGTAGCCGTTTAGGTGGGGTTAAGGGTTCAAGGTTCAAGGTTCAAGGTTCAAGGTCCAAGGTCCAAGATTCAAGATTCAAGATTCAGGATTCAAGATGCAGGATTCATGTTTGTTGGGGGGTGGAGTTGGAGGTAGAGGTCGGAGTAGTCCTTGCAGTCAGGGGGGAGCTGGTGGTGCTGGAGGTTGGGGAGTAATTCTTTCAGCTGGAGGAAGAGGCGTTCGCCGGGGAGGTCGCGGTCGGGGTACATGTGGAATTGAGTTAAGAGTTTGGAGTTAATAGTTAGGAGTGGTTGGAGGTCGTCCTTTTTCAATAGGGTGGCGGAGGGGATGGCGATGGCTTTGTGGCCGGCGGAGAGGAGTGCCCAGCAGTCGGAGGCGCCTTCGGCGATGTAGAGTACCTCGCCCTCTTTGAGTCTGTTCAGTACTGGCAGATTGTAGATGCCGCATTGCGCTCCCTTCGGGAACTTAAAACGCGGCTCGCCACCAGGCATGAGGTTGCGGTTTTGGATGCCGATGAGATGGCCGTCGGGGTCGTAGTAGGGGATCTGGAGCCAGTGGATGCCTTGGCGGTCGCGCCAGGAGGTGAGGCGGCACCAGCGGATGACGCGTGGGTCGAGGCGGCGCTGGTCGAAGAGGAAGTGGCGGGCGGCGGCACTCAACCACGTCCGCTCAAAGAAACGTTCATGAGGTAGAGGCAGGCTTGTTGGAAGTCTTTGTTGAGGAGGTGGCGGACGAGGTCGATGGTGTCGCCGTGGGCGTCGCAGACGAAGCAGCGGTAGGTGTTCTTCCTTACGTTGAAGGACAAACTAGCGTGGTGGTCGTTGTGGAAGGGGCAGAGGGCTTTGTGGTGGCGCACGTCGAGGCCGAGGCGTGAGGCGAGGTCTTCGATGGGGATGGCGCGGAGGAGGGTGATTTGTTCTTGTGTCATGGGATAAGGGTTAAGTTTTAAGTGTTAAGTGTTAAGTTTTAAATTTTTTTAACGGTGAATTTGGCGAAAAGTGGCTAGTGGTCAGTGGCTAGTGGTCAGTGGCTTGCGCAGGTTGATTGGGGGCTAATTACTCGAATTGGGGGCGGGGGCCGGTTGATGGGTTTGATGGGTTATCGGATGGGTGGGGAGAGAGAGACCGCCGAGAACGGCGGTCTCGTGTGGTATTATTCGATAGATGTTAATTGTTATTGCCTTTGAGGTATTGGTCGGTTTTGGTGTAGAGGGCGGTTTGGGGGTTGTAGGTGATGAGGTTGCGGAAAACCCATTGGTTCAGCTGATTTCTCACACCGTCTTTGTTCTTGCCCAACTGCATACGTAGGGCTTCGAGCTGGGCTTGGCTGAAGGTGTCGGGGAGGTCGTTGAGCATGTTCTTGGGGCCGCGATGCTGGGATTCGGTGGTGCTGGTGTCGCCTTCCCGGAGGAGGTCGGCGAAGAGCTGCATCTTGCTCCAGATGTCGTGGTAGACGAGCCATTCGACGATTTCCCCCATCGATTTGGTCCATATCTGTTTGTTGAGGACCCACATCACGCATCCGGCTTTCCAGGCGGAGACGAGCGCCCGTTTGGAGGCGTCCCAGAGGATGTCGTCGTCGGTGAGATCGGCGAGGGTGGCCATGTCGGCGGCGAGGGAGTCGGTGAGCTTGTTGAGGGGAGAGATGAGGAAGCGTCCTTTGCAGGAATCGAGACGGACGAGGAATTCGTCGAGTTTCTCGTAGAACTCCGTGGTGTACTTGCCTTGCCGTGGTATGCGTCCGTCGCGTGAGGTGCGTGGCTTGTAGGAGAAGACCATGCGTCCGAAGGTGCCGTTGAAGAGGTCGTTACGGTAGAACTTGCGGGTGGCGAAAGGTGTGGAGGAGATGGTGAAGTTGGCGCGGAGGATGGGGTTTCCGGTGATGCCGTCGGCTGTGGCGCGGAGGGCGCCGGCGCGTTGGCGGTCGTAGATATTGCGGAGCATCTGGCTTATCTGCTTGTGACCGCCGCACATGCGGTCGGCCATCTCAACTTCTGGCATATTAAGATATTGTGTGCGTTCGCCGAGGGCCTCGCATGCCATCGCGTTCTGGAGGAAGGCTGCGGAGGTGACGTCGGAGGGTGGGAACCAGAAGGCTACGTCGGGACGTGCGGGTTTTTCTTTGTTGGCGGATTTTGTTTTCATCTGCTTCTGCCATTCGACGAGTTTTTTGAGTTCCTCCTCGTCGTGGTGACGAAAATCGCGACAGATGGCCTCTACAAGGTTTGAAAAATGGCCCTTGTTACCCCCGGATTCGGCGACGAGGTTGGCCATTTGGCCACATGGTTCTTTCCAAGAGAGGTCGGGGTACAGAAATTCAGAACCGCTCATGTGAGCGCCGAGGACGGGGAAAAGCATTGGAACCAGGGGTTCGCGCATATCTTTTGACACCTGCGAGAGGAGAATTTTGATGCATTCTGTGCCATTTTTAAGGGTTGGCATCTGGGGCTCTGAATCTTTACTAATGTCGTATTTCATTGTTTCTTTGCTTTTTAGGTGAAAAAAAGTTAATTCTGGCAATTACAATTACAGTTATTACAGTTATTTTTTGAGAGTACAGTTCTCTCCAATTCTCTATATAATTAATTATATATTAAATAGTTATATAGTGTATAAAGTATGTTGTAAGTACCATTTTTTTAACTGTAATTACTGTAATTGTAATTGGAGAATTTTGGAAAATCTACTTCTCTAAGAGGCTTGTGAGGGCCCAGAAGAGTTCGTTGGCGACGTGGGAGGCGTATTCGCTGGGGCAGAAGTCGTGCTTCGTGTCGACCGGGCGGAAGTTGAGGCGGAGTGTGCCGTCGTCGCGGCGGGTGATGGTGATGAACTTGCCGACGAAGACGTGCGGGTTGCGTTTGCCGGCGTTGGTGGTCTCGGTGAAGGTGTAGTGGTCTACCTTGTCGTGAGTCAGCACGCCGAGATAGCTTCTGCCGATTACCGCCAGGGGGTCGAAGCGGAGTGATGTTTTAATGTCGACGCAGAGGTCGGTGTTTGGGAAGAGTTTTTTCCCCTTAGTCTTGTTTTTTCTAAAATCCTTTTTCATGTTGATAGGATTTTGGGCGGTTAGACCATCTGCTTAGCCCGTAGCGTAAGACGGCCAAGAACTGAACTGTTCAATTCTCAGCAATGGGGAAAAAGGTTTGTTTCTTGTAAGCAAATTGATGGGAAATACTTACATGGTTTGAAAAAAAATAAAAGAAAACCGGAACACTTTGTAGATCAAAAGTATTCCGGCGAAATTTTTTTCAAAAAAAATGTGTGCTCGCTTACATAAATGCTTACAAAATTAGAAATCGCTTACATGCTAAGTGCATTTTGTCGCGCGAAGCTGACCAGACAAAATCGACATAAAGGCTTCGTCTTTAATATCGATTTCTTCTGTATCTTCATAAGAGTTGCGTTCTGGCAATGGATTGCTGATGTCAATGATATAAAGAGAGATTTTTATTTTGTCTTCGGCATCTTTGCCGATGCGTTTCCTATCAGAATTGGGTGTTTTCCCGAATTGCTGTTTAACAAGAGATTTGGCGCTTTGCCCTGTTTGTTTTGTTATGTATGATTGGTCTAAGAGATTTTGTAATAGTATTGTCAGGATGGTAGTGTTTGCATTCCATAAAATGTTGCAATACCTAGGCTCCCCCTCAAAGAAGGAGTCGAAATCGTTGGCGGATGTCTTACCGTCAATCCATTTCCACTCCGTCCATTTTTTGAAGATGAGGTCAACTCTTTTCCGTTGTTTCATTAGGATGCCGTTGTTGCCGTGAGTGTAGTATTTAAGGGTTGTGGGTGTGGCGGTGTTTAAGTCAGTCTGTTTCTTTTGCCTGGTCGATTTTGGTTTCTCCTGTTTGTTCTTTGGTTTCTTTTCCGTAATCTCTTTTAAGAGCTTACGTACGTGTTCGACGGAAGTGATATTTTTATTATCAATATAATCAGTAGGTGAGAAGTGCCATATCAAATAGACTTCACATTTCTCCTGCACATCCATAAGTTTGATACCATAAGTTAATGCAAGAGCCGCCAAACGACGTGCAAAATGTATCATACATCTCCACCAGTCCCCAAGGAATTTGCACATTTCGTCATTTACTTCTTGGGGATAAATCCTGTAATTTCCAGCGCCAAGGCCATGTTGAGCGAACCAGAAAAAATCATCTTGAACCTTTCCCCAGTAAGCGATATCCTTTTTGTAGCCCTCAATAACTGATATACATGCTGCTATTTGTTTTTTCGGTTGTACTGGCTCGCCGGTTCTCTCATCGACTGCATCTTCCGGAACACCTTCCCAGTATTTAATACTCTTTTCAATATCTTTAATTTTTTTCTCATGCTCGTCTATTCTGGCTTTGGGACAAAACGCATCTGCGAATTCCTTGAAAGGTTGAAGTAATGTTATAATATATCTGATTCGATCGTCTTGAGTTAGACAGGCCTTGAGGTTTTCATGAATCTCTTCCATAAGGCCACCATTGGAATACATCAGTACACCGTCGTCGAAATCCTCATATTCTTCAGCGACATACTCGGGTATTATGATCTCATGATGCTCTTTCCACTTGCCAACCAAACAATCTTTCCCCTTATAACCACCACGGAAATCAATGTATGGGAGTTTATACTCTGTGCGTATCCAGTTCATACATTCATATGCAGGTCCACCCATACGGTAGGCATCAAAAAAAGTATCCTCTATGATTCTATTTGCTGGATGATGGATGGGATAAAGTTCTTTCCGTTTGGCACGAACATATTTCAAATAGTTAGCGATAACATTTTGAGCCTTCTTTTGAATGCTATCAGAAAGACTTGACAATAGTGCCTCCGACTCTTTAATACACTTTTTCTCATTCGAAATATGATATTTGCAAACAAACTCCTTTTTTAGGTCTCTGCCCCAGGCGTCGTCATCACATTCATGAGACTTCTCGTATTCTCTTAAACACAGCTCGTAATAACCATCAAATATCGCTTTGATTCCTTTGGATTTTTTCATGTGCAACCAATAATCCACAATTCCGGTAGGTTGACTTTCGTGTTTCTCACATACCATCGATTGTCGGGATACAGATGTGACTGTAGCATCCGATGTCTTCGTATAATTATTGAAAGCCACCACAAGGGCGATGCCGGAGAGGAATGGGTCGAGATACTTGCGAGGGATGCGAGCATAGTAAAGTGTTCTCACAAACTCCTGGGGGTTGGTATGGAACAAGTGGTAAAGGTGGTGTGGGAAATTCTCCACTTGTTGACGGATATCTTCGAAAGCCTCGGAAGGGAGGGCCCTCAGATAATACTGAGCTGTCTCTGATGACGGAAGTTCCTTTGTGACCAATTCTGTAAGGCGTTCAATATAGGCCGTGTAAGAGACGTTGCGTCCCAATTCTCCCCCTATCTGAGAGCTGACGTCGGTAAGTATATCTTCGAAATCTTCGTCCACAATAGTGCCCGGCTGGTGCCAGCGGTCGTACAGATAATCCAAATAGCGTAGAATATCCCATCGGTCGCGCTGACCTTCCAAGGAGATGTCGTATTGGCTGCTTTCTTTATATTGTTCCAGTTTGGGCGACAACTCTTCCTGAGTTGTGGAGCCATAGCCACCATAAAGACCTATAACAAACTCCTTCATTTGAATGATGCAGGCTTTTGCATCTTCCTGATGGCGACCGTGCACCAGAAAACGCTTGATTGCATCATGCTTCCACGAGCTGTATTGTTCTTTCTTCTGTCTGTCAACCTCTTTGCGGTAATCGCGAATGTCATCCAACGTGACTATTCCGGCGACAGACAAATCCAACAGATGGTCGCCCGTGTTACCGAAGAAGAAGTGGCCCGTCAGATGGTCGGAATCTTCTTTCCCTGCAAGGATTTGATACTTCTCCAGATCGTATACCGATACATAGCCAATCTTTCTGTTCCCCGAACGACATACCACCGACGCTTGGTCGTATTGGTTAGCCTCTTCGGGCATAAGTATCACATTCTGCATCTTTTGAGCAGCATCACGGATGAAATCATCCGCCTTATCCTTAAAGTCGCAATGGCGGATTCCTGTGATGTGGAACTTTGTATTACCCCGCCTACTTATCAGGTCATTAATCTCTTTCTTATAAACATCCTCAATTTTCATAATTTGCAAAGATACGTAGAATCGTGATTTTGGTCAAATTTAGTTCTCAACATATACCTGTTAGCAGATAAACTTCCTCTTAGATTGTAAGAAGAAGGGTGTGTTGATAATATATTTATGGGGCTTCGATAATATAGACATGCGCATAGGTGAGAATTAAAATTTGGTCAATACAGAAAATGTTCGTAATTTTGCAAATTGAAAATTTGCATTCTATGCGACGAACGAACATAACGGAAGCCATCAAGAAGGGTCTTGACGCCTTGCCCCTCGACATCGAGGTGTGGGTTTACGGCAGCGAGGCCCGTGGCGATGCACGTCCCGACTCCGACATCGACCTGTTGGTGCTATTCAACAAGCCGACTGTAGAAGACGAAGACAGAGACAAAGTGTACGATATCACCATGCCAATCGAGTGGGATGCTGGAGTGGCGATAAACCCGATTCTGCTTCCCAGAAGCCAATGGGAGTCGCGCATGACCCCGTTCCGGCTGAATGTACTTAACGATGGGAGGCGGTTATGACGGAGCGGATGGATTTGTCACGACAAGAGCGATACGACATCGTTGCGTACCGTATTGAGTGCGCAGAGAAGACGCTGGGTGAGATTGACAATCTCCTTGCGCTCAAATACTACAACAACGCTGTCAATCGCATGTATTATGCCTGCTATTATGCGGTGAGTGCGTTGCTCATAGCCAACGGCATCATCACCAAGTCGCACGACGGCGTGAAGCAGATGTTCGGCCTTCATTTCATCCGTACGGGCATATTCCCGTCGTCCTATGGCAGGGATTACAGCAATCTGTTCGAGGCGCGTCAGACGGGCGACTACGAAGACCTCTTCAACCACGACGAGGTGTCTGTTGCCAAGCTTTACCCCAAGGCTAAGGGGTTGGTTGCCGTCGTCAAGGAGAAGGTGGACGAATGGCTGGCCGAAAACAAGGCATAGACACCATCTTTGCAAATTGAAAATGAAACGATAAACAACGAATAAAACAGAATAGAAACAAAGAAATAGAATAATAGAATAAATAACATAGCGCGAGCGAATTATTCGGCACAGCCCTGAAACCTAGGAAATTTCAAGAAACTGTTGTAGTGAATAAGTCAGCGAGCGTCTGCGTTGCAGAGCGTGGACGAGACTTATCAACAACAGTGGGCAATTCCTAGGGCCTCAGGGCGTGGATAAGTCAAAAATGAACGGTTCCACGTCTCTGCTTTTTTAGGCCCTTTGAGTTGCCTGCAAGTCGGAGAGATAAGCCCGCCACAAACGACGCAGACACATGGCAACTACCATAAACGATGTTCTTTATGATATTCGTTTGAAAGCCACTACCGAGAAGGAAAAAGGTACTGACTTCGAACGATTGATGAAATTGTGGTTCCAGACAGACCCACGATATAATGATCTTGAAAAAGTTTGGCTCTGGGAAGAGTTTCCCGGACGTAAGGAATTTGGTGGCAAAGACCTCGGAATAGACCTGGTCGCCCGTACAGAATATGGCGACTACTGGGCCATCCAATGTAAGTGCTATACCGAGGATGCACAGATAGACAAGGGAGCCGTGAACAGTTTCCTGGCCAACGCCAGCCGCACATTCACCGACCCCGACACCTTCCAGACACGCGAGTTCTCCAACCTCGTTTGGGTTCAGACAACACGCAGGAGTTGGGGCATCAATGCTGAAACGGCTATCCAAGGATTAAGCAAGCCTTTCAACCGCATCTCGCTCTACGACTTGGAAATTTCACCTGTTGATTGGGACAAGCTGAAGAAAGGCCTCTATGGCGAGAAAGCCAAGTTGCCCGGCAAGAAGCCCATGAAACATCAGCTCGTGGCCATGTCGAAAGCCTACGACCACTATGTGACTGAGGGTAACGAACGTGGCAAACTGATTATGGCTTGCGGCACGGGCAAAACTTTCACTTCGCTGAAAATTATGGAGCAAATGACACCGCAGGACGGTTTTGTCCTGTTTCTGGTACCCAGCATCGCCCTATTAGGTCAGACGCTCAACGCATGGATGGCCGACAAGACGGACGAAATGCGCGCCATCTGTGTCTGCTCGGATGCAAAGGTGACCCGCGAAATGAAGGATGCAGACGACGAGGATGCCAGCGTGGTGGATTTGGCTGTGCCAGCTTCCACGGATATTGCAAAGATTGTCCGCCAGTTGCGGAAATATGACAAGGAGAACAACCGCACCGTTATCTTCTCCACCTATCAGAGTATCGATGTGGTGAAAGAGGCTATCGACCAGTATAAACGGGAAGTGGATTTAATTATCTGCGACGAGGCCCACCGTACCACAGGCGTAGTGTTGAAAAACAAAGAGGAAAGCAACTTCACCAAGATACACAAGAACGAGTTTATCAAGGCGAAGAAACGCCTCTATATGACGGCCACCCCTCGTTTATATAGTGCCAACGTCAAGGTGAGGGCAAAGGAGAACGAGAACATCGACACCCTCTGCTCGATGGATGGCCCCGAATATGGCGAAGAGTTCCACCGTCTGACCTTCAACGACGCTGTGGCGCAAGGACTGCTGACCGATTACAAAGTGTTGGTGCTGACCGTGAGCGAAGAGGATATCCCCGAAAGCATCCGAACCAACATCAAGGAACGCTATACAAAGGCGGCAGAGAAAGAGAAACTGACCGAGTTGAATTTCGACGATGCCACAAAACTGATTGGATGTATCAACGGCCTCTCGAAGCGTATTAAGGGCGACGAGGGCATCACCAAGCAGCAAGACCCGCTGATGATGCGTCGTGCTGTCGCTTTCTGTCAGACAATCAATCCGACCAAGAAGAACCCCACCTTCTCCAGCACCCAGATGGCAAAGTATTTCGGTGCCGTGGGGCAGGAGTATAAATCCACCTTGTCGGCAGAAGAAAGCAAAGAGGTGGTGAACATCAAAGCGCAACATATCGATGGTGCGATGGATGCCAACACCCGTAACGAGAAAATTGCCTGGTTAAAGCAGGAGGCCGACGATCCCAACGAGTGCCGTGTGTTGTGCAATGTACGCTGCCTATCGGAAGGCGTGGATGTACCAGCCTTGGATGCCGTGCTGTTCCTCTCGCCCCGCAACAGCGAGGTGGAGGTGGTACAGAGTGTGGGTCGCGTGATGCGTACTTTCAAGGGCAAGAACTATGGCTATATCATCATCCCTGTCATCGTTCCCAGCGATGTGAAACCCGAGGATGCGCTGAACGACAACGAGCGGTTCAAGGTGGTTTGGACAATCCTGAATGCTCTGCGTTCGCACGACGAGAACTTCAACGCCCATGTGAACCAAATTAACCTCAACAAGAAACGACCACCAAAGATTACGGTTGCCGGTGTGCCTCGTGGCAGCTACACCATCGGCAAAGGCAACCCTACCGACAAGGCAGTCAACCTTGATGACGAAGAGATTTCACGACAACTGGAACTGCGGTTCGGCACCTTGCAGGACGGCATCTATGCCCGACTGGTCGAGGAGGTGGGCGATAAAATGTATTGGGAGAATTGGGCAAAGAGCGTAGGCGACATAGCCAAGAAGTTCATTGAGCGAATAGCTCTTCTTATCAAAGAGAACAAGACTGCCCACGAGTACTTTGAAGGTTTTATAACCGGTTTGCACAAGAATATCAACGATAGTATTGACGAAGGGCAAGCCATTGAGATGTTGGCTCAGCACATGATTACCCGCCCTGTGTTCGACGCTCTCTTCAAGGAATATGAGTTTGTGCATAACAATGCCGTCAGTCGCTCAATGCAGGACATGCTTGAGGTGCTGGAGAGCGAAGGAATGGAGATGGATACTGCGGTGCTGGACAAGTTCTACACATCCGTCCGCAACAACATCAGCAACATCGACAATCTGGAGGCCAAACAAACCATCATCAAGAACCTCTATGAGAAGTTCTTCAAGGGTGCTTTCCCATTGACGGTCGAGAAGTTGGGCATCGTCTATACACCTGTGGAGTGCGTGGATTTCATTATACACTCGGTCGAGGACATTCTACAGAGTGAGTTTGGAACTTCGCTGACCAACGAGAATGTGCATATTCTTGATCCTTTTACGGGCACGGGAACTTTTATCACCCGTATGCTACAGAGCGGCATCATCAAGAAGGAGGACATGCGGCGCAAGTATCTCAACGAGATACATTGCAACGAGATAGTGCTGCTGGCATACTATATCGCCGATGTGAATATCGAGGCCGTCTATCATGATATTATGCATCCTGAGAAATACGAGATGTATGATGGCATTTGTCTGACTGATACCTTCCAACTGAATGAGCATGGGGATAATGATATCTTCTCGCAGCTCTTCCCCGAAAACTCCGAGCGCCTGCAAAAGCAGAAAAAAGCACCAGTTAGGGTGATTATTGGTAATCCGCCGTATTCAATTGGGCAGAAAGATGCAAATGACAATGCGCAAAATCTAAAATATCCACATCTTGATAGTCGAATTGAATCAACGTATGTAAAACGTTCTTCTGCTACGCTTAGAAACGCTTTGTATGATAGTTACATAAAAGCATTTAGATGGGCAAGTGATCGTATATCGCAATTTGAAGATGGAGGTATAGTAGCATTCATTAGCAATGGAATGTGGCTTGATGGTAATGCGCAGGAGGGTATGCGCCGGTGTGTAGAAAATGAGTTTACATCTATCTATGTATTCAATCTAAGAGGAAATGCAAGAACAAGTGGAGAGCAACGTCGTAAAGAAAGTGGCAACGTATTTGGAGAAGGCACAAGAACTCCCATAACGATAACATTCCTTGTGAAAAACCCTGCAAAATCGGGAAAAGCCATTATCCATTATCACGATATTGGAGACTATCTTACTCGTGATCAGAAATTAAAAATTATACATGATTTCCATTCTATTCCTTATATGGAATGGGAAAAAATATCCCCAAATGAGAAAGGAGATTGGCTAAATCAGCGTGATGGTTTGTTTGATAGCTTAATTTCATTAAGTGACACAGATAAGACAAATACAAAAACCATTTTTACTTTTTATTCCTCCATGGGTTTAGCAACATCGCGTGATACATGGTGCTATAATAGTAGTAAAAAGGGGCTATCGCATAATATAAGCAGAACAATCGTTTTTTATAATGAAGAAGTTGAACGATATATTACTGCATGTAATAATAATGAAAAGAAAATAGATGTCGAGTCATTCATAATTAATGAACCAACAAAATTTTCATGGGACAGACGCCAAAAGATTTCTGACATCCCCAATCATATCAAATATTGTTATGATGTGGATTCAGAAAGGACGAGCTTATATAGACCATTCTTCAAACAGAATTGCTATTTTAATAAATTTCTCAATAATTGCACATACCAATTACCTAAATTATTTCCATATGATACTTGTGATAACATAGTTATATGTGTATCAGGAAAAGGAGGCAATAAAGATAATCCAATTTTTATTGCAAACACACTTGTTGACTACAATTTATTGAGTGCTGGTTCAAAATGCCTTCCTCTCTACTGGTACGAAGAAAACAAAAACAAGCAGCGGTCGCTCTTTGATGAAGAATCGAACAATGACTATATCCGAAGGGACGGCATCACCGACTGGATATTAAAAGAGGTACGCACGCGGTATGGCGCTAAGAACATCACGAAGGAAATGATCTTCTATTATGTCTATGGCCTGCTACACTCAAAGGACTATCGTGAGCGTTTTGCTGCTGACTTAAAAAAGTCGCTGCCTCGCATTCCTATTGTGGAAAGAGTAGAGGACTTTATGGATTTTTACAAATACGGCAAAAAGCTTGCCGACCTGCACCTGAAATACGAGGCTGTAGCCCCATATCCCGACGTGAAGGTGGTGGGCGACCGACCGCTGAAGGGCGACGATGGTGACTACGAATACTTCCGCGTGTGGGACAAGATGCGCTTCAACAGCAAGAGTGACAAGAGCACCATCATATACAACGGCAACATCCGCATCGAAAACATTCCTGAGAAAGCCTATGAATATGTGGTGAACGGCAAGAGTGCCATTGAGTGGATTGTGGAACGCTACTGCGTCTCGCAAGACAAAAAATCGCTCATCAAGAACGACGCCAACGACTGGGGCAAGGAACACGGCAAACCACGCTATATTCTCGACCTCCTGCTGAGCGTCATCAACGTCAGCGTCCAAACCGTCGATATCGTGAATGCATTACCGAAATTGAAATTTGAATAGACTGAAACTCAGATATCTAATATACCCCATCGCACTTATTGCGTCACTCTTCTTCTCCTGCGGCAAATAGGAGAGGCAGGCAGGATATGATGGATACGAAGCTCATCCCATGTTGACGAACGAAAACACTACCAAATGATACTGACACTATGAAACGACACATCAAATACCTAACTCTCGCGCTCCTTGCGCTGATGATGGCTTCGTGTGACAGCGCTACCGTTTCACGGGCCGATTATGACGCATTGGTGGCGGAGAAGCAGGATCTACAGGCGGAGAATGACTCGCTGCAGTTTGAGTTGTCGAGCTTGAAGATGTATGTTGATTACCTCGAAGAGGAGAATGGCGAGCTTGTGGAGGAGCTGGAGCGGACGCCTGTCGATAGGCAGTAAGAAGCTCTCGCTTTTTATTGCTAACGTCGGTCGACGGCGGTGTACAACTAATAGAAACACTACTAAAAAATAAAAAAAAACACAATGAAAAACAGATTAATCATCCTTATTTTTTTTCTGTCGGCTTTTTTTGCCAATGTGCATAGCCAACAAATTGCATCGCCAAATGACGCGTGCAGCAACATTCCCGAACAGCAAGCAAAAATAGACACAACGCTACTTCAACAGACAATGTTTTTTACCGAAAAGGAGCGCCCCTCATATCACATAAAAAAAGCAGGTGCCAATATAGGAGCTGCTGTAGGCATAACTGTCTTTGGTGGATTAGCAACAGGTCTTTTAGCTGCCGTTCCTGCTATAAATAAGACATCATCGTTAAACAAGAATAACGAAGCAATGACATATGCTTATATCATTGGAGGTACAACAATTATCACTTCTATTATTTGCACCATTATAGCGGGAAGTGAACTACAAACAGCTGGAAAAATGATGGAAAAGATCCAAATCAACCAGAACGGTGTAACAGTCAACTTTTAATTACCACACGGCACAAACGGTTTAACAACAGCAACCGGATAAAAAAGCGTAAGGTTCTATCCACATATAGAACCTTACGTTTTATATACCAATACTCTTTGAGATGTCAGGGGGAAATGGACAAATATGATCATTTGCCGCCGAAGTGGGCCTTCAGCGCGTCGAGCTTCTTCTGCTTGCGGCGGTCCCAGATCTCGGTGATGAGCTTCTTGGTGCTGAGCGGGAAGTCGGACTTCATCATCCAGTCGTAGTAGGAGGGTTCCTGCTCGAAGACCTGCTCCACCGGCACGCCTTTGTGCTTGCCGAAGTTGAACACCTCGCGGTGCTGGGCGTCGTAGCCTATGTGGCCCACAAGGTCGGCCCACTGGCTGTTGGCCGTGAAGCGGCTGAGGGCGGCGATGTCGTTGACCACGGGCTGGCTCACCTTGCCGGAGCGGTCCTTGTAGTCAACGCCCTTGTAGCGGTCGAGCTGCGCCTTGAGCACCTCGTAGGTGGCTATGGTGTCGGCGGCGGCGCTGTGGGCATGCTCCAGGTCTTTCTGGCAGTAGAACTTGTAGGCGGCCACCAGCGTGCGCTGCTCCATCTGGTGGAAGATGTTCTGCACGTCGACCAGGCGGCGGCAGCGGAGGTCGAAGTCGATGCCTGCACGGAGGAATTCCTCCACCAGCAGCGGCACGTCGAACTTGTTGCTGTTGTAGCCCGCGAGGTCGGCGTCGCCGATATACTCCAGCAGGCTGGGTGCCAGCTCGCGGAAGGTGGGCTTGTCGGCCACGTCGGCGTCGGTGATGCCGTGCACGGCGGTGGTCTGCTCGGGTATGTGCACCGTCTTGCCCTCGGCGTCGGCGGGGCGCACGCGCTCCACGCGGGTGTCGGTGGTGCCGTCGGGCATCACCTTGTGCAGGCATATCTCCACAATGTGGTCGTGGCCCACCTGCACGCCGGTGGTCTCAAGGTCGAAGAAGATGATAGGTTTGGTGAGGTTGAGTTCCATAGAAATTGAAAATTGAAAGTTGAAAAATGAAAATTTGTGGAGTGAGAGGGAGTGAAAGGGAGTGAAAGGGAGTGAGAGGACGATAGCGATTGAAAAGTGAAAAGTGGAATGTTTTTTTAAGACAGATGCAATATTGTCTGGCGGATGGCTACGAGGTGTTCGAGGAGGGGTTCGGCGAGGTCGAGGCGCAGCATGTTGGCGCCGTCGCTCTTGGCGCGTGCCGGTTCTGGGTGCGTCTCCATGAAGAGGCCGTCGGCACCCACGGCGACAGCCGCGCGGGCTATGGTCTCTATCATGTCCGGGCGACCGCCTGTGACGCCGCTGCCCTGGTTGGGCTGCTGCAGCGAGTGGGTGATGTCCACCACCACGGGCACCCCGTTCTTCTGCATCGTGGGCACCCCGCGGAAGTCCACCACCAGATCCTGGTAGCCGAAAGTGGTGCCGCGCTCGGTGAGCATGAAGTTGTTGCTGCCGAAGGCGCGCATCTTGCCACAGACCTGCTCCATCGCCTCTGGCGAGAGGAACTGGCCCTTCTTGACGTTCACGCAGCGGCCGGTCTCAGCGGCGGCCTTGAGGAGCTCCGTCTGACGGCAGAGGAAAGCAGGTATCTGCAGCACGTCGGCATAGTCGGCGGCCATCCTGGCCTCCTCGTTGGTGTGTATGTCGGTCACCACGGGCACGCCATACCTCTCCCCCACCTCGCGCAGCACACGCAGCGCCTCGAGGTCGCCTATGCCTGTGAACGAGCTCACGCTGGAGCGGTTGGCCTTGCGGTAGCTGGCCTTGAACAGGAACGGTATGCGCAGCCTGTCGGTCACCTCCTTCAGTTTTTCGCACACCACAAACGGGTTTTCGTGGTCCTCTACAACACAAGGACCGGCAATCAGGAAGAAATTGCCGGTCTCTGTGTGTTTTATGTTCTTTATTTCAGGGTACATCAATATGACATTTCATCGTTTGCGTATGGGTCGGCCTCTCCCTCGCCATCACCGTCGCCACGCGTCTGACGGCGTTCGGCAGAACGCTGCAGGCTGATGATGAGCGCTCCGAGCATGCGGGTGAGCTCCATCAGGAATTCACGCGACTGCTCTTTCTGCTCAGCGCTGAACACTCCGAGGTTGGCGGCAACCTCTGTATACACCACACACTCACGGATAGCAGTCTTTGCTATCTTGAGGTAGTGGTCGAACTGGCTCTTGCTGCGGCTCGAACCCTCCGCGATATTGAGTGCTATGTCGTAAGCCGAGTGGCAGAAAGCCCCCACGAGCGACTTTTGTCCGTCATGGCCGGCCGTATTGACGGTCACCCATGTTGCGTAATCTGTAGCCTTGGTGTAGACACGCAGATCTTCGAAACGGAAGAAACTGACTGTTCTCTCTTCTTGCTGTTCCATAATCGTAATAATGTTTAATGACTGATAACTATTGATTTACTTGCTAAACAATTTCTGCGAAATACTTCATGAACTGGGTGCGCATGGCCACCGAAGCCTTGTCGGCGGGCTGCACGGCAAGCTTGCCACGGAATGCAGCGATGTTCTCATACCCTTTCTTCTGCATCCATGCCTGCAAGCCGGCGTTGAGCTCCTTCACAGTTTCGATGCCGTTCTTGTAGAGGCAGCTCACCACCTGCACGCTGTTGGCACCTGCCAGCAGCATCTTCACAACGTCGTCGGCCGTGTATACACCCGTCGAGGCGCTGATGTCGCAGCGCATCTTCTTGCTCATCAGGGCCACCCAGCGCAGCGTGCGGTACATGTCCTCGTGCACCGACAGGTAGGACGCGTTCCTCAAAGTCTCGTTCTCGATGTCGATATCCACCTCGACACTCTTGTTGAACATCGTCACACCCTGTATACCCATCCAGCTCAACTGCTGCAGCTGCTTGGCCATATCGGTGAAGTAGGTGCCCACCTTGATGCTTATCGGGATGCTCACCGACTTGCGCAGCGTGTTGATAATCTGTGTGTATGTACGCTCCACATCGTCGGCCGAAAGGCTTGTCTCATACGGCAGTATGGCCATATTGAGCTCCAGGGCGTCGCATCCCGCCTCCTCGAACTTCTTGGCATAGGTCAGCCAGTTCTCGTAGGAGAAGCAGTTGATGCTGCCGATCACCGGTATCGTCAAGCGGCGCTTCGCCTCGCGGATCATGGCGAAATGCTTCTCCAGCGAATCGTCGGCCACATGCATCGCTATATACTCATAGCTGTCGCCGTAGTTGTCCGTAGGCGCCACGACATGCGTGTTCCTCTTGATATCATGGATAATCTGCTCCTCGAAGATAGACTTCAGCACCACGGCACCGGCGCCGGCCTTCTCCATCTCAACCATCTTGTCCACATCAGCCGTCAAGCCGCAGCTTCCGACTATCACAGGGCTCTTCAATTCAAGGCCCAAATATTTGATTTTAGTATCCATAATTGCTCGTTTTTTGTCCGTCAATAATCTTTGCAAAAATATGTAAAATATATTTACAAAAAAAATATTTCTTGCCTTTTTTAACATTATTTTTTATATCATACTGACATTCAACACATCCACTCCAGGCTTCTTTCCGCAAAAAACCGCTTTGTTGATGACTTTTTTTTATTTTATACAGCCAATTCGTAAAAAAGTTGTATCTTTGCACCCGTTTTCAAAACAGGTAATACACACATACAAATATGGAAAAACAAGTTGAAGAAAAGAACACCGAGATGGGCAGCGTCATCACCCGCTCGGAGGAATTCATCCAGAAAAACCAGAAGACCATCATCATTTGCATCGTGGCCATATTGGTCGTAGTGCTCGCCATCTTCGGCCTGCGCAAGTGGTACTTCCAGCCCCGCGAGGTGCGCGCCGCTGAAGAGATGTTCGCCGCCGAGCAGTGGTTCGCCCAGGGCGACTACGAGAAAGCCCTCAACGGCGACGACACCTTCCGTGGTTTCATGAGCGTCATCGACAGCTACGGCTGCACCAAGGCCGGCAACCTCGCCAAATACTATGCCGGTATCGCCAACCTGCGTCTCGGCAACTACGACGAAGCCGCCAAGTGGCTCGGCAAATACAGCGGCAAAGACACCTTCACCAAACCCATCGCCATCATGGCTCAGGGCGACGCCGAAATGGAACTCGGCAACACCGACAAGGCCGTCAGCCTCTACCTCAAAGCCGCCAAGGCCAACGACAACTACATCACCGCCCCCTCGGCCTACTTCAAGGCTGGTCTCGCCTACCTCGTGCTGGGCAACAATGCCGAGGCCCTCAACTGCTTCAACACCGTCAAGCGCAACTACCCCGAGAGCACCGAGTGGCAGGAGATAGACAAATACATCGGCCTCGCCGAGAATGCTGAATAACTTTTTGCTCAACAGCATATAAAAAAAGACACCCGACGGGGTGTCTTTTTTTTTGTGTGTGGCATGCACGGTGCCGCTATCGCAGCAGGCGCTCGAGTTCGGCGACCATGTTCTCGGCGCCGGCGAAGATCTCGCTGATGCGGGTTGCCGCCATATAGGCGGGTGTGGTGAGCACCTTGTGCTCGTCGTCGACGCACACGTCGGTGGGGCCGCAGGCGCGCACCTTGCAGCCGAAGCCCTTGGCCACCTGCGACGCCTGGTTGTCGTCGGGGCCAAGGGTCAGCTCCACCTCGTAGCGACCCAGCACCTTGGCCAGCACCATGGGTGCTATGCACATGGCCACGACGGGCTTGCCGGCGCGGTAGGTCTCCAGAATGGCGTCCTGCACGCTGTCAACGACCTCCATCCTGGGGCCGTCGAAGGCGAAGGTGCTGAGGTTGCGGGCAGCCCCCATGCCGCCGGGCAGGGCCAGCGCGTCGTAGTCGGCAGGCCTGTAGTCCTCTATCGGCAGCAGGTTGCCGCGGGCTATGCGGGCGCTCTCCACGAAGATGTCGCGCTGCTCCATGTCGAGCACCGTGCCCTCCTCCTCGGTGTCCTGCACGTCGACGTGCGGCACCACCTCGAACAGGCCTTCCGGCGCGAAGCACTGGTACTGCCAGCCGCGGCGGTCAATGGCGAGCATGAGGCTCAGAGACTCCTGCAGCTCGCTGCCGTCGCGGTTGCCGCAGCCGCTGAGAATAATTGCTATCTTTTTCATTGGGTTGATGGGGTTAATAGGCTTAATGGGTTTAATGGGCAACATGGGCAATGCCCATACGACCCATTAAGCCCATTAAGCCAAGCCTATTGATTATTATTTACTTGTTGAAGGCGTCCACGCTCTCCTTGATGAGCTGGAAGGTGGCCTCGATGTCGTTGTCGAGACCCATGCTGAAGCGTATCAGGCCTTCGCTCATGCCCATCTCCTTCTGGATGTCCTCGGGCACCTCGGAGCTGGTGCTCTTGCCGCTGTTGCTGAAGAGGGTCTTGAAGTAACCCAGCGAGACGGCGAGGTAGCCGACACCCTTCTGCTGCATGAGCTCCATGATCTTGCTGGCGCGGTCGGCAGTGCCCATGTCGATGCTGATCATGCCGCCGAAGCCGTAGCCCTCGTTCATCATGCTGCAGAACAGCTTGTAGTCGGGGTGCTCGGGCAGACCGGGGTAGTTGTATTTGAAGCCCACCTCTTTGAAGCGCTTGGCCAGGTACATGGCGTTCTCGCTGTGCTTCTTCATGCGGATGTGCAGGGTGTGCAGGTTCTTGTTGATGGAGGCGCTACGCATGGGGTCGAGCACCGGGCCGAGGAGCATGCAGGTGCCGTTGTTGACGTCGATCAGGCTGTTGATGTACTCGGCGCTGCCGCAGATGGCACCGGCCACGCAGTCGTTCGTGCCGTTGATGTACTTGGTCATCGAGTAGACGGTGACGTCGGCACCCAGGCGGCAGGGGCTGAAAATCATCGGGGTGAAGGTGTTGTCGACGATGAGCTTGGCGCCGATGGCATGGGCCATCTTGCTCAGCTCAGGCACGTTGGCGATGCGGAGCAGGGGGTTGTTCATGGTCTCGGTGTACACGACCTTGGTGTTGGGGTGCTCGTCGAGGGCTTTCTTCACGGCATTGAGGTCCTGCATGTTGACGAAAGTCACGTCGACACCGAACTTCTTAATCCAGTTGTTCATGAAGGCGAAGGTGCCACCGTAGGTGGTCATGCTGGCCACGATGTGGTCGCCGCTCTTCACCTCGTGAAGCAGGGCGCTGGTGATGGCGGCCAGACCGCTGCCGGTGACCCAAGCCATCTCGGTGCCTTCCATAGCGGCAAGGCGCTGGCAGAGAGCGAGGTTGGAGGGGTTCCAGTGACGGCTGTAGAGGAAGTAGCCCTCGGTCTCGCCGTGGAAAGTCTCGGTCATCAGGTGTGCCTCGGGGAAAGTGAAAGTGGCGGAGTCACAGATTGCGGGGTTCACGCCGCGGTTGGCGTCGCGGCCATCGATGCGCTGAATAGCGGTTGCGGGATCAAATTTGTTCATCGTTGTCTGTAATTTATAATTGTTGATATTCTTTTTTTCAAACTGCAAAAGTACGATTTAATTTTGACATAGAGCGCCTTTTCTGTCAAAAAAGCGCACATTTTATCGCACCCCGCACTGCCACAACACATTACGCACAACACAAAAAAACCGCATACCAAGCGGCTCCCCTCCGCCTTCGCCACGGCTCCCCTACGGCCCCCCTACGGAGTCCCTTCGGCCGTTCTTCAGTAGTTCTTCAGTGTGGCACTGAAGAACTACTGAAGAACTACTGAAGAAATGCCGTACCGGGTCCGTAGGAAAGGCGTAGGGGGACCGTAGGAAAAGCGGGGCGTGCGGGCAGGACATGCGCGGCGGGGCAAGGGAAGGATAAAATAAATTTGCACGATTTGTAAAAAAGGTGTAAATTTGCAAAAAAAGAACAGACAACAAAAAGCATTTACCCCACTATGAAACAACTCTTTACACTCGTTGCTGCTGCAGCCCTGTGCCTGTGTTCGTGCGGAAAGAAGCACCAGTCGGCGTCAGGATGGACGGACACGACACCGGTCAACGTCATGGTTGTGGGCTCGTCGGACGCGACGACAGAGCGCAACTATGTTGGCGACATATCGTCGGAGAAGAGCATCAGCATGGCTTTCCCGCTCGGGGGTACGCTGACGAAGGTGAATGTCAGGAACGGCCAGCACGTGGTCAAAGGGCAGGTGCTGGCGACGATAGACAGCACCACGTCGTCGAGCCTCCACGCCACGGCACTGGCCACGCTGCGCCAGGCCGAGGACGGCTACCGCCGGCTGGAGGGTGTGTACAAGGAGGGGGGCATCAGCGAGGTGCGCTGGGTGCAGATGCAGACCGACCTTGAGAAGGCGCGCCAGACAGAGCTGAGCACGCGCAAACGCCTTGAGGAATGCACGATACGTGCGCCCTTCAGCGGCACGGTGTCGTGCGGCGACCTGCACGAAGGGCAGGAGATGCGCCCCGGCGAGACGGTGTGCAAGGTGCTCGACATGAGCCGCCTGCGGGTCTCGTTCTCGGTGCCCGAGCAGGAGATACGCCACATGGCCGCCGGCGACACGGCCACGGCCACGGTGCCGGCGCTCGACGAGCGGAAGCTGACGCTGCGCATCAGCGACAAGAGCCTGGCTGCCAACCCGCTGGGCCACACCTACCTGGTGCATGCCTCCATCACCTCGGGCGAGGTGGAGGGGCTGCTGCCCGACATGGTGGCCAAGGTGAAGGTAGAGCGCAGCGAGGGCACGGCCGCGAAGGGCGAGCGCAAGGTGGTGGTGCCGCTGAGCAGCATACACACCATGCCCGAAGGGCAGGCCGTGTGGGTGATAGAGAACGGCGTGGCGCGCCAGCGTAGCATCACGGTGGGCGACTTCCTGAAGAGCGGCGTGATGGTGGAGGATGGCCTCGCCGACGGCGACACGGTGGTCGTAGAAGGGCACCAGAAACTCTACACCGGAGCCAAGCTGAAGGTGCAAGAAGTTATGAGTTCTGAGTTTTAAGTTTTGAGTGGATGGCAAGAAGGACAAATATGATTGAAGGCGCGATGCGTAGTTTCCCTATGCTCGCGTTCAGCATAATCGTTGTGATAGCCTTGGGCATCTATGCCCTGCCGCACCTGAACAAGAACGAGTTCCCCGACGTGAACATCAGCCAGGGCGTGGTGGCCGTGGTCTACCCCGGCGCCACGGCGGAGGAGATAGAGGAGCAGGTGGCCGGCAAGGTGGAGGACTACCTGTTCACGTTCACCGACGTCGACAAGACGAAGACCTACTCGTACAGCAAGAACGGCATGCTCTACATCTTCGTGACGCTGGTGCACAGCGACAACGACCCGAAGGTCACGTGGTCGCGCATACGCGAGGGGCTGTCGCTGTTCAGGCTTACGGACTTGCCGCAGGGCGTGCTGGCGACGGCGGTGATCGACGACTTCGGCAACGCGTCGTCGCTGCTGCTGGCCGTGGAGAGCGACGAGCGGTCGCCGCGCGAGCTCGAGGAGATGGCCAAAGCCCTCTCGGCGCGCCTGCGCAGCATACGCGAGATGGGCAAGATCAGCATCGTGGGCACGCAGCGCGAGGAGATAGCCGTGCACATGGACCCGATGAAGCTTACGCAGTACGCCATCTCGCCCTCGGTGGTGAACGCCGAGCTGGCGGCGCACGGGTTCCGCACCGTCTCGGGCAAGATGAGCAACGAGAACGGCAACGCGCTGGTGCACGTGTCGATACCCTACGGCAGCGTGTACGACCTGAGCGAGCTGGTCATCTTCGCCGACCCGCTGACGGGTCAGACACTGCGCCTGCGCGACGTGGCGCGCCTGGAGTCGCGCTACCCCGAGTCGTCGCCCCACATAAAGTATTCGGACAACACGGTGACGGGCACACGGTGCCTGATGCTCTCGATAGAGATGCGCCCGGGCAACAACGTGGTTGAGTTCGGCGACAAGGTGGACAAGATCATCGCCGACTACTCGAAGAGCCTGACACCCGACATACACATACACCGCATTACCGACCAGCCGCAGGTGGTGGACCGCTCGGTGCGGTCGTTCATGAAAGACCTGATGGAGGCCATACTGGTGGTCATCATAGTGATGCTGATGCTCTTCCCGCTGCAGACGGCCTTGGTGAGCTCCACGTCGGTGCCCATCTGCATAGCCGCCACGCTGGGCGTCATGTACTTCATAGGCTTCGAGATGAACACGGTGACCCTGGCGGCCCTGATAGCCGTGCTGGGCATGATAGTGGACGACTCGGTGGTGGTCATCGACGGCTACACGGACATGCTGCACGAGGGGCACTCGCGGTGGTACTCGGCGGCGGTGTCGACGAAGAAGCTGTCGGCCTCCATGCTCTTCGCCACGGCGTCGATAGCCATGATGTTCTTCCCCACCCTGGGCATCTTCAAGGGCAACATGATGGGCGACTTCGTGGGCCTCTTCCCGTGGACGATACTGATAGCGCTGACGTGCAGCTACCTGTACGCCGTGCTGGTGATACCCTTCCTGTCGTCGCACTTGATCAAGTACAACAAGCACGCCAAGCCGTCGCGCTTCGCGGTGCTGCAGGGCAAGTTCTTCGACGGGCTGCAGAACGCCTACAAGCGGTTGCTCGACCTCTGCTTCCGCCACAAGAAGACGACGCTGGCCGTGGGGTTGGCCACGGTGCTTATTGGCGGCGCGCTCTTCGCGGTGATCAACATACAGGTGCTGCCCAAGGCCGAGCGCAACAGCTTCGCTGTGGAGATACACCTGGCCGCGGGCTCGACGATAGCGGACAGCGAGAAGGTGGCCGACTCGCTGGCGCACATGCTGCAGGCCGACCCACGCGTGGAGAGCGTCACGGAGTTTGTGGGCATGTCGTCGCCGCGCTTCCACATGATGTACGCGCCGCAGCTGGCGTCGGACAACTACGCGCAGTTTATCGTCAACACCAAGAGCGACAACGCCACCAAGGAGCTGATAGCGGAATGCGCGCAGCGCTACGAGAACATGTTCCCCCAGGCGCAGGTGCGCTTCAAGCAGATGGACTACCAGTTCGCGCCGTCGCCGGTGGAGTTCTACATCAAGGGCGACGACTACGGCAAGATGGAGCCCGTGCGCGACTCGCTGATACGCCTGATGAAGGAGAGCCCCAACCTGTTCTATGTGCACTCCGACTATGACGAGACAGAGGAGATGCTTGACATAGTGATGAAGACCGACGAGGCCAACCGTCTCGGAATAACGCAGGCCACGCTGTCGGTGTACCTTAACGGCGCACTGTCGGGCACGCGGCTGTCATCGCTGTGGGAAGGAGACTACAACATACCCATCTCTGTCTACTCCGACGGCCCCAGCGACATGTCATACGGCGAGCTGGGCGACCTGCTGGTGCCGTGCGCGCAGCCGGGCGTATGGGTGCCGCTGCGCCAGGTGGCCGACGTCGTGCCGCGTTTCCACCACAACAACATGCCCCACCGCAACGGGGTGCGCTGCATAACGGTGTCGGCCGACGTGATGTCGGGAGCTGGACAGATAAAAGAATACAAGAAGATAGCCAAGAAGCTTGAGGCCATGGATCTCCCCGAGGGGGTGAGCTGGGAGCCCGGCGGCACCTACGCCTTCTCCGGCGAGGTGTTCCCGCGGCTGATACTGGCCGTGCTGGCGGCAGTGGGCGTGATGTTCCTCGTGCTCATCATCCACTACGGCAAGATAGGCATCTCGCTGCTTTCCATATCGATGGCCGTGCTGTGCATCTTCGGCACCACCTTCGGCCTGTGGCTCTTCGGGCTCGACTTCTCCATCACGGCGACGCTTGGTCTGATATCGCTCGTCGGCATCATAGTGAGGAACGCCATCATCATGTACGACTACGTGTCTGAGCTGCGGAGCAAGCAGCTGCTGTCGGTGAGCGAAGCGGCCTACCAGGCCGGCTTGCGCCGCATGAGGCCCATCTTCCTGACGTCGGCGACGACAGCCCTCGGCGTAGTGCCGATGATACTGGCCGGCACCATGCTGTGGATGCCCATGGGCGTCGTGATATGCTTCGGCACCATATTCACGCTGCCGCTGGTGATCACCATACTGCCCGTGGCCTACTGCGTGGCCTTCGAGGGCAAGAAACGTCAGAACTTCAGGCCAATAAAGTTGGGCGAACAGTAAAAAAGAGTCAGATGAAGAAAAGGACATACAGGAACAGGATAATGCGGACGGCGCTGTGCGTCGCCATGGCGCTCGCGCCGACCACACTGACAGCCCAGACACTAACCCTCGACAGCTGTCTGGCGCTGGCCAGGCGCAACAACGCCGACATACGCACCACGCAGCTCGACGTGCTGAAAGCGCAGGAAGTGAAGAAACAGGTGTTCACCAAGTTCTTCCCGCAGGTGCAGCTCGGCGCCCTCGGCTACCACGCCGCAGAACCGCTGATACGCTTCGGCATCAACGACATACAGTCTGATGACATGCGGGAGCTGCTACAGGCCATATACGAAGGAGCGGTGACAGGAGGGTCAGACATAAAGAGCGAGATGACGCTGATGAAGAGGGGCGCAAGCATCTCCGCCACAGCGGCGCAGCCCATCTTCGCCGGAGGACGCATAGTGAACGGCAACCGTCTGGCACAGCTCGGCGTGGAAGCCGCCGAACTGCAAGCCGCTGCCAAGGAACGCGACGTGCTGGAGAACATAGAGTCGTCGTACTACCTCGTCACAGGCCTGCAGCAGAAAGTGGCCACACTCACGGCGGCCCTCGACCTCATTGACTCGCTGGACCGCACAGTGCAGAGCGCACTGGCAAACGGCCTCGTGACAAAGAGCGACGCCCTTCAGGTGCAGCTCAAGCGCAACGAGATGCTCGCCAACCAACAGCAGCTCACCAGCGGCATAAGGCTCGCCAAGCGGCTCCTCTGCCGCCAGATAGGCATCGATTACACCGACAGCACGGTCTTTGCCGACCCCTCGCCCGCCACCCTGCCGCCTATCGAGTACCTATACACCATGCAGGCCGACAGCCTCAGACCCGAGATGCAGCTCCTGCGCATCAACGTGGAAGCCGAGAAGCTAAAGAGGAAAATGACCATAGGCGAAACACTGCCGCAACTCTCAATTGTCGGCATCGGCTTCTACGGCAACATCATAAAGAAAAACGCCGTGGGCAACGCCATCGCCGTCCTTTCGCTCAACGTGCCCCTGACAGCATGGTGGGAGACCTCGCACAAGATACGCCAGCACAACATAGCCATCGAGGAAGCCGGCATCATGCAGGACAACCTCGGCAAAATGATGTCGCTTGAAGAGGAGAAGGCATACAGCGACATGCTGGACGCCTACATGCTCATGAAGTCAGACTCGTCGGCGCTGGAAGTAGCCAAGGAGAACTACCGCCTCTCCAACCTCAACTACGCCGCCGGCAACACTACCCTCTCGGAAGTGCTGCGGGCCCACGCCCTTCTCCTCCAGGCACAGAACGCCATCACCGACCGCCGCACCACCTATACCGTGGCCCGCCGCAGGCTGCTGGACCTCAAAGGAAACAACGAACACAAAAGATAAACACACAACAAGCAAACAGATATGAGAAGACTAATCTTCACAGTCACCTTGGCGCTGCTCGCCACAGCAAGCATCGAAGCACAGAAACCCGTCTTCGAGAGCGCCACACAGACCTTCGGCTACAAAAACGACAACGGCAGCTGGAAAATCATGCCCCAGTACCAGCGCGCCGGCAACTTTGAAGGCGACGTCAGGAAATGGGCCCCGGTAAAGACCGACGGACGCTGGGGCTGCATTGACATCGACGGCAACTTAGTCTGTCGCAACATGTTCCCCACAAAGGAAGCGGCCCAGGAAGCCGGACGCCAGTGGGAACAGATGACAGAACCCGGCAAATGGGTCTACCCCGCACGCAACGCCGCCGACGGCCGTTGGGGGTTCGTCGACTACTACGGCCGCTGGAAATACCAGCCTGTCTATCAAGCCGCCAATCCTCATAAGGGTCGCGACCCGAAGCGCTACGCCAGCGTAATGAAGGACGGCCGCTGGGGATGCATCGACGGCCGCGGTGTGCTTGTGGTCAACAACATCTTCCTCTCGGCAGAACAAGCAGAAGAAGCCGGTGCCCAGTGGGCTGTCGGCCGCAACTTCTACACCTGGCGCGTGCCGGTCACCAACCCCCAGAATGGCCTTTGGGGCTTTGTAGACTACCTGGGACGCTGGGCTGTGCAGCCTATGTATGAAGACCGTATGCCTTTCGGCAGCGACAACAACTACCCATATACGCAAGTCAAGCAAGAGGGGCGCTGGGGTAATATAGACCGCAACGGCAACATCGTCAGCACCCCCATCTTCTTCACCCAGGAGGAAGCCGCCGACGCCCTGCTTCAGTATGAGCACGGACGCTCCCTCGAAGGGTGGCGCTACCCTGTGTCCAATCCCGCCAATGGCAAATGGGGATGGGTGGACTGGAGCGGAGAATGGCGCATACAGCCCAAATACGAAGCCGCCACACGCTTCGCCAACGACACCGGCCTCTTCGCCACAGCAAAGCTGGACGGCTACTGGATGGTTGTGAGCGACACCGGCGACGACCTCTCCCGCAATGTCTTCACTCTGAGCAGCGAGGCTTGGCAAGCCGGTGACCAGTGGGACCGTGGCGAGGAACTCGGACACTGGCTCTATCCGGTCATGGACCCCGGCACACAGGCTTGGGGATACGTGGACTACAAAGGCGAATGGGTTATCAAGCCCACCCTTGAGGACGCAAAACTCTTCACCTATGTGTGGAACGACCGCGTGGCTCCGGCCAAGATGGATGGCAAATGGGGCTGCATCGACCACACGGGACAGTTCGTCGTCAAAAACCAGTACAACACCTCGGCAGAAGCACAAATAGCCGGCCGCCGCTGGGCAGAAGGGAGGAAGTTCTGAAAACACTAATCCACAACGCGACCATCGTCAACGAAGGCCGCATCTTTACAGGCTCGGTACTCATTAAGGACGACCTCATAGTGGAAGTGTTCGAGACAGCGAACACGATGAGCATCGAGCAGGATTCCGATGTCAGGATTCTGGATTCAGAAGGCCTCATATTGATGCCTGGCATCATCGACACCCACGTGCATTTCCGCGACGGCGGCATGAGCGAAAACCCGGCAGGGACCTTCTACTCCGAAAGCCGTGCAGCACGGGCTGGCGGCGTGACATCAGTCATCGACATGCCCAACACCAACCCCCTGACAACAACCGTCGAGGCCTTGCGGCAAAAAGAAGCACTCGCAGCACGTGACAGTGCCGTGAACTACGGCTTCATGCTCGGTGCCACGAACGACAACATCGACAGCATCATCGCCGTCGAACCTACAAGCTACGCTGCCATCAAGCTCTTCCTCGGCTCAAGCACAGGCAACATGCTCGTCAACGACAGCACACAGCTTGACCATCTGTTCCGCGACGCCCGCAAGCTCATCGTGGCTCACTGCGAGGAGGAAGCCGTTATACAAGCCAACATGCTGAACATGAAACGCGAATGCCAAGGGACAGACCGTGAGACCGCCGCGTTGCACCCCCAGATACGCAACACCGAAGCATGCTTCCTCAGCAGCTACAAGGCCATCGAACGAGCCCGCCGTTTCGGCACACGTCTGCATATCGCACACATCTCAACGGCGACAGAGCTCAGCCTGCTCAGCAACTTCGACATTACTCAAAAGCACATAACCGCGGAAGTGACACCCAACCACCTCTGGTTCGACGACCGCGACTACCAGCAACTCGGCAACCTCATCAAGTGCAACCCCGCCATCAAGAGCAACGACGACCGTCTTGCACTCTGGGCCGCCCTCGAGGACGACCTCATCGACACCATAGCAACCGACCACGCACCTCACACCATCCAGGCAAAACAAAAGCCTTACTTTGACGCTCCCAGCGGTATACCGTCCATCCAGCACTCGCTTCAGATGATGATGGAAGTCGCCATAGACAACGACGAACTGCTGACGATGACAGTAAAGAAAATGTGCCACAACCCAGCCATACTATTCGGCATCAACGGCCGCGGCTTCATACGCAAAGGATATAAGGCCGACCTCGTACTGATTCGTCCTCATGTTGAAGAAACGGTAACCAAGGAAAGCCTGCTCAGCAAATGCGGATGGAGCCCACTCGAAGGTCAGACATTCCACACCCGTATAGAAAAAGTCTTCGTTAATGGCCAAGAAGACGGTCCTGCAGAACCGCTGACTTTCTGCAAATAAAACAAGAGGCTGACACGATAACGTATCAGCCTCTTATTGTATTCCCTCTAACTCACTCCAGACCTACGACAAGCTTTATCTTGTCTATACTCGTCTCCCTCTTCAGGCTATTGTCCACCTCCTGCACCGACGGGCTTTGTTGTATATCGATAAACGCTTTCTGAAGGTCAAGGAGCCTGTCGCACTGGCGGCCATATCGACGCAGATCCTCCGTGTTTGTTATCTCACTCACATCGCTGTATGCCTTATACATACGCGTATAAGCTTTCACGATATTACGGAAGGGGTTCTCCTTGAAGTCTATCCGCTTGTCGTTGCGCTTTATCTGGTCTATCTTCTTTTTGGTGATAAGACAGAGGTTTTGCATCTCTATATGCGACGACAAAATATCGATGAAGCTGCGGCCACGCTCGACAGTGGCAAACGAAGGCCTGAGGTCCACCTGCTTGCGGAGTAGTTTATAGCCGTTAGACAACACTCTGTCAAGCTTCCTGACAGATGTCAACGTATCGTCATTGCGCGCTATCGTTGTGCGAAGCGTGAGTACGTCCATGTAGCACTGCTGCACATCGCGCACCTCCTGCAGCTGTCCCTCATAGACTTTTGCGCCTTCTGGATCACGGAAAGTCGGCAACGGAAGCAGCTTGTCGCTTATCTCACGGTAGGCGACAACGACATCATACAGTTGCCTATTGTCTGTACCGCGCTTCATGATAGAGTCGGAACGTTGTGATATCTCCTCCAACTGACTGAAATAGTCAATATACAGCTGCTGCGCCATAGTGAAGTCCTCAAGACTCTGGATAAACAACAGACTCTCGGCGTTGGTAGTGAAAGCCGGCACCTGGTTGAGGCCTTTCAGCACCTCTTTGTACGACGAAACGACATCACGATACTTCTTGCCGTATTGCGACTGTATAGCTTCCGTACCCGACGCTATGGTGGCGCGCAGGTCAATCGTCTGCATATAGCGCTGCTGCACGTTTATGACCGTATGCATGCGGTTGATATACTCCTCATACTCCCTCACATCAGCAAAAGATATCGGCACCGAGGTATGTTTGAAGACCTTGGTGTAGCTACGGTAGACATCGCTGTTCTCCTTCTCGCAGCGCACCTTGAGGATATTCTTGAAGTTCTCGATCTGGAAAGGCAGCGAATTCTGCCCCAGAACATTCTCCAGCAGGTCATTCTGGAAGGCGTTCAGCTCATCCAGACGCGCAATACTCTCATTGGTGGCGTTGCCGGTGGAGAGGTCATACTTGTTGTATACCATCAGGTAGCTGTAGTACAAGTCCTTCAACTCCTTAAGCTTCACCTTGTCAGTGATACCGGCACCGTCACACTTCTCGATAATGGCGCGATGGTGCAACTCAATGTTCGAGCGCAAGTCTGCAGCAATGCGGTTACGCTCTTCCTGCTGACGGCGAGCCTCTTCTATCGCACGCTGGCGTGCCACCTCCCTCTCGTTCTCTATGCGTTGTTGTTCCAAGCGGCTGTAACGAATGCTCATCTTGCCCATGAAATCAGCCAGTCTGCGCAGGCGGTACTCGTATATCGGGTAGTCGGCAAGCACAGTGTTGCTGTCTATCCAGATGAGGCTGTCGCGAAACTCATAGTCGTTCTCAATCGAGGCAATTGCTTTCTGGGCCTTTGTGCGTATAGACACGCAGAGGTTGGTCAGCACCACATAGTCCTCAGGCTGTTCTTCAAGATAGCGCATTGCGGCAGCGGTGTCGTTGACCCACGCCGAGTCCAGTCCGTAGTTGCCCACAATGTCACCCACACTGAGCACCGTAGGTGCATGGTAGTTCTTATTAGGCTTCTGGCCCATGGCGCCATAGCCCACGGCCACGCACATAAGGATTAGAAAAAGTTTTTTCACTCCTGTCAGAATTCTTGGTTTCTTTATTTATCGCCGTATGACGATGCATCGAAGCAATGTGTGCAGATGCTCTCCTTGGGCAGGCCGATGGCTTCACACACGTCGTCGACAGTGTTGAACTTCAGCGTATCGACACCCACATGCTGCCTTATCACCTCCACCATATTGGCATACTCCTTGGTAGTGTGGTCGTGATAGGCCTCAAGCCTGCGCACTTCGCCACCCTCAAGCTCCTCTATGACACGGCGTGTGATAAGCTCGCGGTCTGTCTTGCTCTCGCTGAAGTTAAGGAATGTGCAGCCGTGTACAAGCGGCGGGCAGCTGATGCGCACATGCACTTTCTTGGCACCGTAGTCGTAGAGCATCTTCACGTTGTCGCGCAACTGTGTTCCACGCACTATCGAGTCGTCGCAGAACACCACCTCCTTGCCCTGCAACATGGCGCGCGACGGTATCAGCTTCATCTTGGCCACAAGGAAACGGTCCTCCTGGCTCACCGGCATGAACGAACGGCTCCAGGTGGGAGTATACTTCAGCAGGCCGCGTTTGTACGGTATCTGGCGCCCGTTGCTGTAACCCAGCGCCATACCTATGCCGCTGTCGGGAATAGGACTGACGAAGTCAGCCTCCACATCGTCCTTCTGGCCCATGATACGGCCAAGGTTGTAACGCACCTCTTCGGCATTGATGCCTTCATATTCGGTGCAAGGATAGCCGTAGTAAATCCACAGGAACGAGCATATCTGGTTCTTCGCTTCGGCAGGACGCATCACCTTGATGCCCCCTTCCGTCGTAACCTTGACAATCTCGCCGGGACCGACAAAACGGCAGGTCTCGTAGCCAAGGTTGATGTAGCTGTGACTCTCGCTGGCAACAGCATAATCATTGCCCCTGCGACCTATGACTATCGGGGTGCGGCCGTAGCGGTCACGCGCGGCAATGATGCCATCAGGCGTCAGTATCAACATCGTGCAGCTTCCCTTCACCCTGTTGTACACATTCTCTATGCCGTCCACAAAGTCTTTGCCCTGCGATATGAGCAGCGCCACAAGCTCCGTCGGGTTGGTCATGCCGCGGCTCAAGTCGGTGAACTGCTGATGACGCTCAAGGCAGTCCTTTTCAAGCTCGTCGATGTTGTTGATCTTCGAGACCGTGGCTATGGCGAAACGTCCAAGGTGTGAGTTCACCATCACGGGCTGAGCTTCTGTGTCGCTGATCACGCCAATACCCACGTTGCCCTTCATCTCGTCCAGGTCCTTGGAGAATTTAGGCCTGAAATGCGAGTTCTGGATGTTGTGGATGTTCTGGTGCGCCTGACCATTGTCGAAGGTCGCCAGACCGGCACGCTTGGTGCCAAGATGTGAATGATAATCTGTCCCGTAGAACAAATCGGAGATACATGGCCGCTCACTGACGACGCCAAAGAAACCGCTCATAATGCTTTTTGTGTGTTAAAAGATAATATTAATATATTGATAACATATATGTTATATCCTTATTTAGCCCTATATTTAAAATACAAATATACGCATTTCCCATGAAATGCAACAATAAAGTTATCAACAGCCTACTGTTTCGGCAGGAAGCCGGCAAGGCTGCGCTCGTCGATGTTGCGGTAGTGGCAGGTACCCACCGGCGTACCGTCAGCGACAAGGACCACCAACGGACGGCTCCCGTATGTGAGGTCCATGAACCTCTGAGCCCCGATGTCGGCAGGCTCTATATACACTATCGCCGTGGTGTCAAGGTCGTGGCGCTTGGCTATCATGCCTATCTTCTCCCTGCTCATCTTGCAATAAGGGCACCCCGGCGTAACGAAAGCCACCAGCTTGTGCCCGTCGTCAAGCCCGCGCTCCCTCACAGTCTCCTGCAACAACTCCTTGTCGTACAGCATCTCCTCGTCGCCAAACATCCAGCTGTCTGGCACCGATATGGTGAATACCGCCACCGTCAGCCCGACCGCCACCGCCAGCGTCACGACGACCTTCCTTGCCGCAGGCCACCGGCTCTCTTCGCCTCCGCGTTCCAGCTTCATGACGAACAGCGTCGCCACTATCAGCACCGCGTTCTTCAGCAGCGACACCGCCGGCGGCATATCGGCCAACCGGCCCATGCACTGGCACGAATCGTCGCGTCCCGACAGAGCGGCATAGCAAAGGAAAACACTGAACAACAGCAGCACTGCCAGCACCGCCAGGTTCACCCAGCGCCGCCACCACCCGGTGACTATCATCACCGCCAGCAGAGCCTCCCCGGCTATGCAGAGGCGCGCAAGGACAAAAGTGACGTTCAACGGCACAAAGCCGTAGGAAAAGATGTAAAGCTCAAAGGAATCTATGGCAACCAGCTTGGCCACCGCCGACACGGCAAACACCACCCCCAGCAACACCCTGAGCACACATGCCGCCACTCTCGCCGGGCTGCGTCTTGCCGCGGGCTCGCCGGCCGTATCACTTGCCATAGTCGCGACAGGAGACTTTGTGCACCTCTATGCGGCGCAGCGAGTGGCTCGGCGGCGTAGTGGTGCTGTCGGTGATATGTATCTCTTCAGACATCTCCGTGATGTTCTCGCACTTCATGCCGTAGTCCACATACATGAAACGCAACGAATTGTCGTTCTCCATCTCGGTGTATGTGCACTTGCACTGCCTCTCTTTGTTGCACGAGGCGAGCAATAGCAGCGCTGCGGCACCGGCTGTCAGCAATATCTTCTTCATGGCTTCAGTTTTCAAAAATAGAATCAATACGGAAATCGTAGTCCGTACACAGCAGCGAGTCGGCCCACAGCGAGTCCACCTCGTCGTGTCCCTGGAACCAGTGCAGCTGTTCGCACTCGCCCTTCTCGATCTTCACGATGCGCACCTGCGACGAATTCTTCACCGAACAGCGGCAGGTCTTCTGCTTCGAGCATCCCGCGGCCGCCGCCATCAGCAGCGCCGCGCCTGCCAGTATGAGTATCTTACGTTTCATAATCACAATGATTTCAATAGTTCTTCGAGGCTCACCTCGTCGTGTATCAGCACATCGCGTGGCTTGCTGCCGTTGCTGGGGCCCACGATGCCGGCGGCCTCCAGCTGGTCGATGATGCGCCCTGCGCGGTTGTAGCCGAGCTGCAGCTTGCGCTGCAACAGACTCGTGCTGCCGAACTGCGAGGCCACCACCAGACGCGCCGCGTCGTTGAAGTACTCGTCCTTGCTCTTGGCGTCAAACTCCTTGTTGGGCTCCTCGTTCTCGTCGAGATACTCCGGCAGCTCGAAGCCCTCGGGATAGCCGCGCTGGTCGCCTATGAACTTGACGAGCTTGTCAATCTCCGGCGTGTCGATAAGGGCGCACTGCAGACGTATCATATCCTTGCCCGCCAGCGATATGAGCATGTCGCCGCGGCCTATCAGCTGCTGCGCCCCGCCGGTGTCGAGGATGGTCTTGCTGTCGATGCCGCTGGTCACGCGGAAAGCCACACGCGCCGGGAAGTTGGCCTTGATGGTGCCGGTGATGATGTTGGTCGTCGGGCGCTGGGTGGCGATGATGAGGTGTATGCCCACGGCACGTGCCAGCTGTGCCAGACGGGCTATGGGAAGCTCCACCTCCTTGCCGGCGGTCATGATGAGGTCGCCGAACTCGTCGATGACCACAACAATATACGGCAGGTAGCGGTGCCCGTTGGCGGGACTCAGCATACGCTTGCAGAACTTCTCGTTGTATTCCGTTATCTTCCTCACCTTGGCCTGCTTCAGCAGGTCGTAGCGGCTGTCCATCTCTATGCAGAGGCTGTTCAGCGTGCGCACCACCTTCTTGACGTCGGTGATGACGGCCTCCTCCTCGTCGGGCATCTTGGCCAGGTAGTGCCGTTCCAGGGCCGAGTAGAGGCTGAACTCCACCTTCTTCGGGTCCACGAGCACAAGCTTCAGCTCCGACGGATGTTTGGTGTACAGCAGGCTCGCCAGCACGGCGTTCAAGCCCACTGACTTACCCGTGCCCGTGGCACCGGCCATGAGCAGGTGGGGCATCTTGGCCAGGTCGGTGACGAAGCACTCGTTGCTGATGGTCTTGCCGAAGGCTATGGGCAGCTCCATCTTCTCCTTGGCCTTCTGGAACGCCTCGCTCTCCAGCATGGTCTTCATGGCCACGATCTGCGGCTTGGCGTTGGGCACCTCGATACCCACGTTGCTCTCGCCGGGTATCGGGGCTATGATGCGTATGCCGAGGGCCGCGAGGCTCAGGGCTATGTCGTCTTCGAGGTTCTTTATCTTGCTGATGCGCACACCCGCGGCGGGCTTTATCTTGTAGAGGGTCACCGTGGGGCCGGGCGTGGCCGTAATCTCGGTGATCTCTATGCCGTAGTCCTTCAGGGTCTGCACGATGCGGTCTTTGTTGGCCACCAGCTCCTCCTTGGTGACGCGCGTGTTCGACGCCTCCCAGTCCTCGAGTATGCCGGTGTCGGGCATCACGTAGTCGCTCAGGTCGAGGTGCGGGTCGTAGGGCTCGTCGATGCCTATGTGGCGACGGTAGTCGTCGTCGGCGAGGGGTTCGTCGTTCTCGTCCACGGGCTCGCCCTCCTCGGCGTCCACGGCCTCCTCGGCGGTGTCGGCCGTCTCGCCGTTCTCGTCCATGCCTTCTATGGTGAAGCTTACATCCTCCGCAGCCTCGGCGGCAGCGGCCTGGGCACGGGCGTTGACGCGCGCGAACTCGTCGTCTATGGAGAATGCCGGTTCCTCGGCAGCGGGCTGCTCCTCGGCGACATCCGCCGGCTGATGGAAGAGCCGCATGGCCTCCTCGTCAAAGTCGGCCCCTTCGTCCTCTTCGGCCTCGGCCGGGGCTTCCGGCTCGGCCTCATCTGCCTCGTTCATCAGCGCTGCCACCTCCGACGTCAGCTCCACGCCCTCCTTCTTCTTCTCCTCGTGCTCACGCTCAGTGGCGGCCACCTCTATCTCGTGCTCCATCTTCTTGGCAAGCCCTTTGACGTCCACCTTAGGCAGCTCCATCTTGTGCACCAGCACAAGGAAGAGCACCGCCAGGAAGAGCAGCACCACCAGCGTCCACCAGCTCAGCAGGCTGTGCAGCGGCTCGGCCATCAGCAGGCCTATGCCGGCGTAGTTCTCGAAGCCCTCGCTCTTCACCCACGCACCGCCGATGTAGCCCAGCGTGAGCGAGCACCAGAGCATCCAGAACAGCGTGCTGCCGAAGGTCTTCCACCACGGCATCACCACCACGCCCCACAGCCGCATGCCGTAGACGAAGAACAGCAGCGCGAAGCCGAGGCTGCCGATGCCGAAGAGGTTGACGGCGAAGAACTCCGCCACCTCCTTGCCCAGCGAGCCCGTCCATCCGCCGCGGGCGTCGGTGACGTAGAAGCCTATCATGGCTATCACCAGAAAGACAGAGAACAGCACGTAGACCGCGCCGCGGATGTGCGCGAAGCGCTGGCTGCGCAGGAACGCTACGAAAGCCGCCGCGCGGCTCTTGCCCGCGGCAGCCTTGCCCTTGGCGTTAGTTTTCTTTTTACCTTTGGCCACTTAACTCCTAACTCTTAACTCCTAACTCTTAACTGACAGCCTACTCTTCCTGCAACAGTTCAAGCTCTTCCTGCAGCTGGGTGCCGAGGGTCTCGAGCTCCTCCTCGCTGAGGGTGTCGTAGCCGTCGGGCAGCAGGAAGTCGGCTTCCTTCACCTTGCCCTTCACCACCTCGGTGGCGGTGTAGGTGATGGCCTTGCCCTCGCCGGCGTCGACGGTGCACTGCAGCGGCATGCCCTTGATGCCGTCGAAGAGTATGTTGACGCGCGGACCTATCTCGTCGCTGATCCACATCTCCGTGGGGTGGTCGACGCCCTCTTCGTCAAACACGTGGCGCACCATCTTCTTGGCCGTCACACCGGCGATCTCCTTGGTCTCGGTGGTGTACTCAATGTAGAAATGGCCAGGCTCCTTGTCGACAATCTCGAGGCTGTCGAAGGCATCGGCCTTGGCGGTGTTTTTGATGATCAGCTTGCCGTCGCCCTGATAGTCGAACTCCGACCCCTGGCTGCGCAGGTAGCTGAGCAGCATGCCGTAGTTCTCGCAGCGGGTCATGGTGAGGTTCTGCACCAGGATGCACTCCGAGAACGGCGAGCTCATGAATATGGCGCTCTTGGTGAACATGTCGTCGCCAGACACCCTGATCTCCGCGGTAGCGGCTTCCTCGGGGATGGTCATGGCCACCTGGCCTGTCGACTCCACTTTGTACTTCACGATACCCTTGAACGTGTTCTGGGCGCTCATCATGCTGGCACTGAGCAGCAACGCAGCTGCCATTGCAAAGATTTTCTTCATCTTATACTGTTTTTTAGTTATTGTCAATTGTACATATAACAGCGTTGCGTCCTTTTTATTGTGCCACACCCAAAAAAAAGTTGTCCGCCCCCCTCTCCCCTACCGCTCCCCTACGGACCCGGTACGGCATTTCTTCAGTAGTTCTTCAGTAGTTCTTCAGTGCGGCACTGAAGAACTACTGAAGAACGGCCGTAGGGACTCCGTACCGGGGCCGAAGGGGGGCCGAGGAAAAAGGACACGGCGGAGGGCGGCGGTAACGCACGGCTGGCGGGACACAGCGGCGCGGCGGGGAGAAAAAGTTATTTTTTTCGCCATGTCGCAAAAAAGTTGTATCTTTGCAATTTATAAAAATAGGATTATGAACAACATTATAACGGCGACGGTGAAGCGTTTGCCTCTGCTATACAAGGTGTTAATAATGCTGGTGACGGCGGTGGCCATTGTGGTCATTTTCCCGCACACGAGCCACGGACTGCACTACGACTACAAGGTGGGTGCGGTATGGCGCGATGCGGACCTTGTGGCTCCGTACGATTTTGCTGTGCTTAAGAGCGCCGACGAGATACGCGGCGAGGAGGAAAGCGAGCGCCACAAGGCCATCCTCTACTACCGCGAGGACTCTACGGCGCGCGCCACGGCGCTGCAACGGCTGGAGAGCGGCCGCTGGCGGCTCGACGGCAGCGAGCGCCGCCGGCTGAAACGGCAGATGGACAGCATCTACCGCAGCGGCTACATAGCCATGCCCGAGGGCGTGGGCTCGCTCGACGGGCGCGAGGTGGTGCTGCTGCAGGGCAACGTGGGCAGCATGCACAAAGGGAGCGACTTCGTGAGCTTCGCCGACCTCGACGCCGGCCTGCTGCGCGACAGCCTGCTGGTGCCCAACCTGGTGCCCGACGAGGCGCGCACGGCCCTGGAGCTCGACAGCCGTCTGTCGCAGATAAGCTACAGCAGCCAGATGGTCATGGCGGGCGACCACATAGTGAGCAAAGGCGAGGAGGTGAGCGAGGAGAAAGCGCAGATAATACGCAGCCTGGAGGCCGAGAACGACCGCCGCTTCAGCGACAGCTTCAGCCTCGCGGGCCAGATGGCGGGCCAGCTGCTGCTGGCAATCATAGCTTTCACGGCCCTCTACATGTTCCTCAAGAACACACGCCACCCTATACTGGAGGACAACCGCAAGGTGACCTTCGTCATGCTGACGATACTCCTGATGTCGGCCATCGTGGCGCTGGTGACGAGGGTGAACCCCGACTGGGTGCTGCTGGTGCCGCTGTGCATAGTGCCCATCCTGATGCGCGTCTTCTTCGACATGCGCGTGGCCCTCTACATACACCTGACGACGGTCATCATACTGGCCAACCTGGTGCCCAACGCCTTCGAGTTCATCTTCTACCAGCTGATAACGGGCATGATGAGCATCATCGCCGTGCGCGACCTCGAGCGCCGCAGCCAGTTCTTCGTGCTGTCGCTGGTGATATTCATCAGCTACTCGTTCATCTACACCGCCGGCGTGCTCAGCCAGGACACCAACCTGCACGCCATCACCGTAGACCGCTACCTGATGTTCTTCCTCAACGCCCTGCTCACCCTCATGGCCTACCCGCTGATCTACGTGTTCGAGAAGTTCTTCGGCATCACTACGAGCCTGACGCTGATGGAGCTGAGCAGCACGAGCCACCCGGCCCTGCGCGAGCTGAGCCAGAAGGCCCCCGGCACCTTCCAGCACTCGGTGCAGGTGGCCAACATAGCCGAAGACCTGGTGGGCGAGATCGGCGGCGACTCGCTGCTGACGAAGGTCGGCGCCCTCTACCACGACATCGGCAAGGTGCGCAACCCGTTCTACTTCACCGAGAACCAGAGCTCTGACTTCAACCCGCACAACGAGCTCGACTACGCCGAGAGCGCCCAGATAATAACAGCCCACGTCACCGACGGACTCGAGCTGGCACGCAGATACCACCTGCCGTCGGAGGTGCAGGACTTCATACGCACGCACCACGGCACCACCTACACCGGCTACTTCTACGCCAAGGAGCTGGAGTGCCACCCCGACGGCAACTTCGACAAGAGCCTGTTCCGCTACCCCGGACCGCGCCCCTACAGCCGCGAGACCGCCGTGGTGATGATAGTGGACACCGTGGAGGCCGCCTGCCGCAGCCTGAAGGTGCACTCCAAGGAGGCCACCGACGAGATGATAGACCGCCTGATAGACGGCAAGGTGCAGGCCGGACAGCTCGACAACTGCCCCCTCACCTACGGTGACATCGCCAGAATCCGCAAGTTCCTCAAGGAGAAGATGATGAGCATCTACCACGTGAGGGTGGAATACCCGACGGTGAAGAGCTGAAGGGCTGGTGATTCTGAATTATGAATTATGATTTTTGAATTTTGAGTTACACGTTAAGAACTAAAGAGACTAAATCTATGAAGAAAAGTGTATGGATTCACGCAGGACTGGTCGTCGTCATGCTGGCGGTGGCTATGGTGTATTTTGCGCCCGTGCTTAGCGGCAAAGCGGTGATGCAGGGCGACATACAGAAGTTTGAGGCCATGGCCAAAGAGACCAAGGACTACCACGCCAAGACCGGCGAGTATGCCCGCTGGAACAGCGCCATGTTCAGCGGCATGCCCGTATACCAGATCGGCGGCAACGCCCCTATGAAGAGCATCTTCACGCCGCTGCGCCAGCTGACGAACCTCGAGATCGTGGGTGCCAGCCGCGACATCGGCGTGCTCTTCCTCTACCTGCTGGGGTTCTATGTGGCGCTGGTGGCGCTGGGCTGCAGCCCGCTGCTGGCATTGCTGGGCGCCCTGGCTTTCGGGCTTGGGAGCTACAACATCATCATCGTCGAGGCAGGCCATATAAGCAAGGCCTGGGCTCTGGCCATGATGGCGCCGATATTGGCGGGCATGATACTGTGCCTGCGCCGCCCGAAGGAGGGCGACAAGAAGTGGGGCGACTGGCTGTGGGGAGGGCTGCTCTTCACGCTGGCCCTTGGCTTGCAGCTTAATTTCAACCACATACAGATAACCTACTACACCATCATAGGCGCCCTGCTGCTGGGCTTGACGCATTTCATCTATGCCGCTGCAGAGAAGCGGCTGCCGCGCTTCATGGGCGGCGTGGGCATCCTGCTCTTGGGATGCGCGCTGGCATTCGCCGGCAACGCACGCGCCCTGATGGTCAGCCAGCAGTATGCCAAATACACCATGCGCGGCGGCAACGCCATCACGGTGACGCCCGAAGACCTGTACCATGACGGCGAGCCTGCCTCGATAAGCGGCAAGAAGAGCGGTCTGGACATAGACTACGCCTTCTCGTGGAGCTACGGCATCGGCGAGACCTACACCCTGCTGGTGCCCGGAGCCATGGGCGGCGGCAGCGGCGAGCCCGTGAGTACCGAGAGCGCCTCATACAAAGCCTTCCACCAGCAGCAGATGCCGCTCTACTGGGGCAACCAGCCCTTCACAAGCGGCCCCGTATACTTCGGGGCCATCGTGATATTCCTCTTCTTCGTGGGCCTGATGCTGGTGAGAGGGCCCGAGCGGTGGTGGCTGCTGGCGGCAACGGTGGTGGCCATCCTGATGTCGTGGGGCCGCAACTTCATGGGCCTCAACGAGTGGCTGTTCAACACGCTGCCACTGTACAATAAGTTCCGTACCCCCAGCATGAGCCTCGTGCTGGCCAACGTGTGCATGGTGCTGATGGGTATGCTGGGCCTCAAGGAGCTCTTCTCGACCGACGTGGAGCAGAAGCGCAAGAACCTGGCCCTGTATGTGGGTGGCGGCGTGACGGCGGCGATGCTGCTCATAGGCCTCCTGCTGAGCGGCAGCTTCAGCTACAGCGGTGCCTCCGACGCACAGATGGCCGGACAGTACGGCAACCAGTGGCAACAGATACAGGACATCTTCATCCAGGACCGCAAGGCGCTGTTCACGGCCGACTCGTGGCGGTCGATGCTCTTCGTGGCGCTTGCCTTTGCAGCGCTCTGGCTGTACAACAACAAGATGAGCGGCAAGAAGAGTGCACCGGCGATATTGGCGGCGGTGCTGGCGCTGCTGGTGGTCATCGACCTGTGGGGTGTGGACCGCCGCTACCTCAACGAGAAGAACTTCGTCTCGGAGCAGCAGATAAAGCTCAAGCCCGACCAGTGGGACTACACCATCGACGAGATGGCGGCACGCTTCGGCGACCAAGACTACCGTGTGCTTAACATGGCCACCAACACCTTCAACGACAGCAAACCGGCGGCATTCCACCACCAGATCGGCGGCTACAGCGCCGTGAAGATGCGACGCTACCAGGACCTCATAGACTTCTACCTGAGCCGTCACATCAACCCAGGGGTGCTTAACATGCTCAACGCACGCTATGTGGTGATGCACGACGGACAGGTGCAGCGCAATCCCGGAGCGCTGGGCAACGCCTGGTTTGTGCAGGACGTCAAGACCGTGAAGGATGCCAACGAAGAGATACTGGCGCTGAACACTATAGACCCCGCCAAGACAGCCGTCATCGACGGCTCCGCGTTTGCGACTGACGGCATAGCCATAGTGAGCGACAGCACGGCGACGATAGAGATGGAGCACAAACGCCCCTACAACCCCGACCACAGGGTGTACAAGAGCCATGCCGCCACAGAGCAGCTGGCGGTGTTCAGCGAGGTGTACTACGAGCCTGACTGGCGCGCCTACATCGACGGCAAACCAGCCGACTACATGCGTGCCGACTACATACTCCGCGCCATGGTCATACCGGCCGGCGACCACGTGATTGAGTTCAAGAACGAAGCGCCCCTGTATTTCAAGATGAACATCGTCACCATCGTCAGCTCCATCGTGCTGGTGGTGCTTGCCGGCGGCGCCATATTCATGTACTACCGCAAAAGAAAGAAAGCCTGATGCTGAGCGTTATACTATGCACATACAACCGTGAGCGGTACCTCTACAACGTGCTGCACAGCGTGGCGGCGGGCACCCTGCCGCCGTCGGAATACGAGATTGTGCTCGTAGACAACAACAGCGACGACGGCACTGTGGGTGAATGCGAGCGTTTCAAGGCCGACCACCCGCAGGTGACGCTGCGCTACTTCATGGAGCGCAACCAGGGGTTGTCATACGCCCGCAACCGCGGCATCCGCGAAGCGCAGGGCGATGTGCTGGTATACGTGGACGACGACGCGCTGGTGAACCCCGAGTATCTGCAGACGTATGCCGAGTTCTTCGGGCGCAACAAGGAGGCCGTGGCGGCCGGGGGGCCCATCATACCGCAATATGACGGATGCGAGGAGCCCGACTGGATGAGCCACTACACACGGCTGCTCATCACGGGCAAGCTGTATCTCGGCAAGAACGAACGCGAGTTCCCCGGCGAGGTGTTCCCCGGCGGCGGCAACGCCGCCTACCGCAAGAGCGTGTTCGACACCGTGGGGCTGTTCAACACCGAGCTGGGCCGCAAAGGCAACAGCCTGATAGGTGCCGAGGAGAAGGACCTCTTCGACAAGATGGTATCGCACGGCATGCGCTTCTACTACCTGCCGACGGCAATACTGTACCACCTAATACCGCCCAAGAAGCTGACGCAGGACTACTTCGACCGCCTCACCACGGGCATCGGCCAGAGCGAGCGCTTCCGCACCAAACAAATAGGACAACGGAAGTATATGGTACGTCTCCTCAAAGAGGCCGTGAAATGGGGCGGCACCTTGGTGCTCTGGACGGGTTTTGCCCTGCGCGGCCAATTTGCCAAAGGCAACAAACTGGTAGCCTTCCGGAAGAATGTCACACGTGGTTTGGTCAATAAATGATAAATAACAAAAACATACAAATATGACAATTGGATACACAACAGGTGTCTATGATTTATTCCACATCGGGCATCTCAACTTATTGAAAAATGCAAAAGGGATGTGCGACAAGTTAATCGTTGGAGTAACAGTCGATGAACTGGTGGCCTACAAAGGCAAAAAAGCGCTCATACCGTTCGAAGACCGCATCGAGGTGGTAAGAAGCTGCAAGTATGTCGATGCCGCCGTGCCACAATACGACATGGACAAGCTCTCCGCGTGCAAGAAGCTTGGCGCCTCCTATCTTTTTGTCGGCGACGACTGGTATGGAACGGAAAAATGGAACGCCTACGAGAAACAGTTTGCCGAAGCAGGAATCAAAATCATCTATTTCCCCTACACCCATGGCGTCTCCTCTACCCAGATTCGCAACGCCCTCGACACTTTGAGAAAAGACAACCTTGAAGACGTGAAGTAACAAATGGGAAAGACTGTCGATAAAGAATTCTGCATGAGCAGCTGGCTGATGTTCAGGACCATCGTAGACAAGGCCCTGTGCTTCGCCGAAGGCATCAAGGACTTCCACGTCCACCCATCCACAGACAGAACCCCCATCCACAACAGCCAGGAACTCGAGAACGCCCTGCGGCAGCAAATGGCCATCGCCACAGCCGGCGGGCATACCGCTCTGGCATTGAGCGGCGGCATCGACTCCGCCATTCTGGCAAAGATGATGCCCAAAGGCAGCCTCGCCTACACATTCAAATGCATAGTGCCAGGCATGGACGTGGTGGACGAAAGTCCTGCAGCAGCGCAATATGCCAAAGAATGCGGTTTAGAGCATCGCATTGTGGAAGTATACTGGGACGACATGGTCCAATTGGCGCCCATCCTCATGCGGCATAAAGGCAGTCCCTGCCACAGCATCGAGGTGCAGATTTACAAAGCCTGCATGCAAGCCAAAGCCGATGGATGCAATGCCATGGTGTACGGAGAAAGTGCCGACATCGTGTACGGAGGCATGAGCGGACTCCTGTCCAAAGACCGTACCGTCGGCGACATCATCGAACGATATAGTTATGTACTCCCCTACAAAGTGCTCCGACATCCCCAACTCATCACCTACCCCTACACCCGATGGGAGAAAGACGGATTTGTCGACGTGCACCGCTTCTTGAACGACACCATGTACGAAGAGGCCATCAACAGTTACGAGGATGCCTGTGCCACAGCCGGTGTCAACCTGTCAATGCCCTACTCGACCACCTTCCTCGACACCGAGCTGGACTATGCCCGAATACGGCAGGGTGAAAACAAATACCTCGTCCGCGAAATATTCAACCGCCTATATCCCGGATGGGAGGTGCCTGTCAAAACCCCCATGCCACGCCCCCTCAACGAATGGATGCGAAACTGGCAGGGACCCCAGCGGCCGGAATTCTGGCCGCACTGCACCGACGAAATGACCGGTGACCAGAAATGGTATGTATATGTCCTTGAACAATTCCTCAATTTAATCGACAATGGAGACTATGTCAAACAATAACAAACCTGTAGCCATCGCCCAGGCCGACAGCTATCGTCCTAACAAAATCAACAGGGCACTAAACGAAATCTTCCGCTCTCTCGGCATGAACCCTGACAATCCGTTCGAAGAGTTCATCAAGCCCGGCCAGCGAGTGTTCATCAAACCGAACTGGGTAGCCTCGCGCTGGCGCAAAAGTTGTGACCATACCGACGACCTCTACTGCGTCATCACACACCCCAATGTCATCGAGGCCGTCGCCGACCGCGTGGCTCAAGCTCTCCATGGGCAAGGCGAGATAATCATCGCCGACAACCCAAGCATCGACGCCGACTTCGAGGAACTAATGGAGTTCACCGGCATACGCCGTCTGGAAAGCAAATATGACGTCCCCTGCCATATCTATGACCTTCGTCCCTTGGTGTGCAAAGACCTCAAAGACTATGGCAAAAAGGACAAGATGGCTCACCAGCCCGGTGACCCCAATGGCGAATTCGAAGTGAACCTTGGGCGAAAGAGCCTGCTGCACGATGTCGACTCCTCTCTTTTCCGCGGTGTCTTCGACGAACGCGAAGAGACTGTGGCGGCGCATACCGGCGACACCCAGCTCTACACCATCAGCGGCTCCCTCTACACCGCCGACACATATATCTCCATTCCCAAACTGAAAACACACCAGAAGGTTGGCGCCACACTCAACCTCAAAGGGCAGGTCGGCGCCATGACACGGAAGAACCAACTGGTGCACTGGCGCATTGGCAGCCCGGAAACCGGGGGCGACGAATATCCCGACCGCGAAAGCTGGGAGCGCGCACAGCATGCCAAAGTGACACATCGCGGAGCCCACCCCGGCAACGACACCATCTGGCGCATGGTGGTGGACCTGTACAAAAGCCTGCTGACAAAAGAGCGGAACTACTTCACCATCATCGACGGCATTATGGCCGGCGAAGGACAAGGCCCCTTCTGCCCCACCTCGAAGCATGCCAACGTGCTTCTGGGCGGCAACGACCTGCTTCTTACCGACATCGCCGCAGTGCGATACATGGGACTTGACCCACTCAAAATCAAATACCTGGAATATTTTATCCGCACCTGGAATATCGACCTCAGCCAACTGCCAGTCTATCTCTTCGGCGAACATCGCGAAGATTTCTTCTCTGCCCCCACACGCTATGCCGACTTTGAAGTCCCCTTTGCCTGGCGAGGAATCAAATACACGGTCTAAAACAGACTATACTCACAATCTGGGATAGATAAGATGGCGCGTCTGACCCACCATCTCTTCCCAGTCCAGTATACACCCAACCTTTTTGTGGTTATCCCACCGAGGGTTTGGTGTCATATAATCCTCTCCATAGCGGAATATGCACTGCTCTTCTGCATTGGCAGGCACCGGAAGCATCATATCTTCAAACTTCTCCATCCGCGTCTCTCGCACAAAAGGCATCTCCTGACGCCTCGGCATGTATGTCCCGGGAGCCATACCCGGCTCATTCCAGTAGTCGGTGATATATGGCAACTTGTCAATAGCCGGGTAGATATAGAAAATATCAATCCGGCAACCGTTATAGTCAAAGGTGTCCTCCCTGCCGTATTTTCCTTCTGCTATCTGATAGGAATACAGCCACTCAAATCCATAACGCTTGAGGTCGTCTATCATTTTCGGGCTGTATTCATCAATCCACATGCTGACATCAAGGTCCATGTCATGCTTTATGAACCCGTGTTCGCGTATGGCTCCTAACATGGTACCGCCAATCAGCATGTATCTGTATCCGCACTCAGTCATGCAGGCATTGAATTGCCGTGCCGTCTCCATGCCATAGGCTTTATATGCCTCCACCCTCATCCGTTCCCTTCGGGCATTCATGGTCTTTCCAATAAAAGGGAATGTCCTCTCAACAAACTTTTTGGTTCTCGGCATTTTATTGGTAAGGAACGTAATCAAATCCATAAGGCAGTTATTTGATTGTCAGTTTTTCAAATCCTCCACAAACGTTATCTTTCTGTTCTGCTCCTCCCCTTCCACGACGGCGATCTTCACGCCCGGCATATAGCGGCGCACCACCCCGCAGTCGTCGGTGGCGGCGAACTGAGGGTCTTGCAGCGCACGCTGGTAGGCGTCGCGTATCAACGGCAGCCTGAAAGCCTGCGGCGTCTGCGCACGCCACATCAGCCGCCGTTCGGGGATACGTGCCACAAGCCTCGGTATACCCATCTGTATTCCAGACATGTCGGCACTCATATCGGGATGCACCTCCCAGACGGTATCAATGCTCGGCACCGCCACGCCAACGGCCTCGTTGCTTTGCAGCGCCGCCACAACACGGTCCACAATGGCCGACGTGACGAACGGCCGCGCCGCATCGTGCAGCAGCAGATTAGTGTCGTCAGGCTCATCGATGTAGGCCATCACGGCGTTGAGCGTAGACATATAACGCTCTGCACCACCGTCGATGACCTTCCCTAACTTATGCCACTGGTTGCGGGCGACGATAGCCTCCAGCTCGCCCCGCCAGTCGGGGTGCACCACCACGGCCACCTCGTCAATGCCTTCGTGGCTGTCAAAGACGTCTATCGAGTATTCTATCACCGCACGCCCCTGCAGCTGCATGAACTGCTTGGGCAACAAAGCAGAACGTTCCCCAGCGGAGCGCACTGCCTTATCGTACATACGACTGCCGGTACCTCCTGCAAGGACCACAGCAATGTTTCTCATCTTATTTTCTCTTATAAAGCATCGCAAAGAGCCCGCCCCACAACAGCACGGCGGCAATCTGCACCCACCATGCGGTGCCCACCAGCACCGCCGGAGCCATCACCAGCGCCTTGAGGGCATAGTAGACGCCCTTGCCGGCCAACACAGCCGTCAGCACAGCTGGCAGCACCTTCCATCTGCGCGCCAGCACGCCGAACAGCGCTGCCACCGTGGCCAGCTCCGCCACCATGCACACCATCTTTGCCGGCGCAGGCATGCCTGTCACCATGCAGCTCACGATGGGCATCAGCACCGCCAGCAGCAGACCGTTGCGCCAGTCTTTGCCGACGAGCATTCCCGCCAGCAGCAGGGCGAGCATGGGGTTGAGCATATACAAAGGGAGCGCCAGCACATGGCTCGCGGCAGGCACCACGCATGCGGCGCCCACCAGCATGGCGTCGAGCAGCAACAAGCCGCCGACACCCAGTGTTCTTGTATTTGTCATATCTTTTATGTTGTATTTCATGATGCAAAAATACATCTTTTTTTCCACATGCTAAAATAAAATATATAAAACCGCGTTATTCAAACAAATAATAGCAAGCACAACAGGATGAAAAAATCAGTATTACTCCTCGCAGCCGCCATGTTGCTGACCTCTGTCGGCGCTGTGGCGCAGAACAAGATTGACAAGCAGGGCCGCCGTCAGGGCCACTGGGTGCGCACCGACAAAGACGGCTCAAAAATCTACGAAGGCACCTTCGTCGACGGTCAGGAGACCGGCACCTTCACCTACTACTACCACGACGGCTCGGTGCGCATACGCAACACCTACAGCGAGCCCGGGCGCGTCTGCCGCCACGAGGCCTACGACGAGCAGGGCCACCTCCTCGCCACAGGCACCTACAACCAGCGCAACCGCGACGGCCTCTGGAAGTTCTACAACGAGAGCGGACGCCTCGTCAAGGAAGCCTCCTACAAGATGGGTGTCAAACACGGCCCCCACATCATCTACACCTCCAAGGGCGACACCGCCGAAGTGGCCAACTGGGCCGACAACCACCGTCACGGCCGCTGGTGGAAGCGCATCGGCGAGCGCGGCTACATCACCGGCACCTACGTCCGCGGCGGCCTCGAGGGACGCCTCGTCGAGTATGACGACAACGGCCTCCTCATCCGCGAAGGCTACTACAAGGACGGCTTCCGTCACGGCGCCTACCAATACTTCGAGGACCGCCACCTCACCGTCGACGAGCGCTGGACACACGGCACCCTCGCCGACCGCCGCGTGCGCCTCCTCACCCCCGACACTCAGTTCGTCTCCGTCTTCGACATAGCATGCCTCGCCCCGCAGGGCAAAGCCAAGGTCGTCGTCTACCTCAAGGACGGCACCAAGAAGGTCTCGCACGAGAGCGCCGAAGCACTCTACGACCGACTCGGCAACGACATCTTCGCCTACGCCAACCGCAAGAGCCGCATCCTCGTGGCCATGAACTGCGTGCAGGGCTCCTCCAAGGACGCCGAAGGACGCGACATCCTCATCCTCGAGCCACAGCCAGACTTCGTCATCTTCCCCGACGAGGACGGCCTCAAGATGGTGCGCAGCCGCCAGTATGAGGAAGACTCACCACTTGAGCAACTCATCCGCGACAAGGAAAAATAAAAGGCACAAAAAAGACGCAGCCCCCAAGACAGGGGGCTGTATCTACCATTAAACACTATTACAAAAATCCAAGATTTAGAAGGTAGCTTGGAACACCTTTTTCTCTATGACTCAATCAGTAATTCGCGTTTCCGCCTTTCCTGAACGACTGCAAAGATACACATATTTTACATTCTGGCAAAATAAAACTGCACTTTAACACTTTTTTTAACATTTCCCACTCCCCCATAACTCCTAACTCATAACTAAAAACTCATAACTAAAAATGCTCATCGCCGCACACACCCTGGGCTGCAAGCTCAACTTCGCCGAGACCTCCGACCTCCTGCGACGCCTCGTCGCAGAAGGCCACACCGTCGTCAACTGGGGCATGCGCGCCGACCTCTACATCGTCAACACCTGCACCGTCACCGCCGTCGCCGAGAAGAAGTGCCGCACCGCCATCCGCCAGGCACACCGCCAGAACCCCGACGCACAGATTGTCGTCATGGGCTGCTTCGCCCAGGTGGCAAAAGACGAGATAGAAAAAATGCCCGGCGTCACCCAAGTGCTTGGCAACGACAGCAAACGGCTCCTGTCGTATTCCGGAGAGGACCGCACCCGCACCTTCTTCAAAATACAGGACGGATGTGACTACTTCTGCACCTACTGCGCCATCCCCTTCGCCCGCGGCCGCTCCCGCTCAGCCACCATCGAAGAGACACTCTGCGCCGCACGACGCATAGCCGCGACAGGCGCACGCGAGGTGGTACTAACAGGCGTCAACACCGGCACCTTCGGCCAGCAACACGGCGAGAGCTTCCTCGACCTGCTCAAGGGGCTGGATGGCATCGATGGCATCCTGCGCTACCGCATCTCCTCCATAGAGCCCAACCTCCTCACCGACGACATCATAGACTTCGTGGCCCACAGCCGCGCCTTCCTCCCCCACTTCCACATCCCCCTGCAGGCAGGCTCCGACCACGTGCTCAGCCTCATGCACCGACGCTACGACACAGCCCTCTACCGCGCCAAGCTCGAGCGCATCAAGGCCGTCATGCCCGACGCCTGCATCGCCGCCGACGTTATGGCCGGTTTCAACGGCGAAAGCGAGGAGGAGTTCGGCAAAGTACTCGGCTTCATCGACTCGCTCCCCATCTCCTACCTCCACGTCTTCACCTACAGCGACCGACCCGGCACCGCAGCCCTCCGCCTCGGCGAGAAGGTCCCCGTCAACATACGCCGTGAACACACCGCGCGCCTCCTCGAGCTCAGCGAACGCAAACACCACGCCTTCATCGACAGCCAGATGGACAAAACACGTCCCGTCCTCTGGGAATCAACTCCCCACTCAAAACAGATGCTCGGCTGGACAGACAACTACATACGCCTCTGCCGCCCCTACGATGACAGCCTCGTGGGCACCGTCGAGCAGGTCGTCATCACCCCCGACAACATCATCGGCGAAACCGACTGACAAAACACACATAGCCAAAATGCAACACGCTGTTTTACAGCGTGTTGCATTTTTGATATACCACCACTATAACTCGCTGATTATCCGCCATCTACAGGCACTTCCTCTTTAGTTGCTCTTTAATTACTCTTTAGTTACTCATTATGCACTCTTTAAAATGTAAGAGAAATATAGTAGTGATGTAATATATTGTTAGAATAGAATATGGTAGAAGATGCTGGTTTTGACGGGCGTAGTAGTGGTGCGGGGCATAAAAAAAGAATGCCGCCCTGCTAAGGGGCGGCATTCATGGTTGGCATGCAAAGAGGCGTCAGTCTTTCTTGCAGCTCTTGCAGCAGCAACCGCCGAGGCACTTGTAGGCCAGGCCGGCGAGGGCGGCACCCACGAGCGGGGCCACGATGAAGAGCCACAGCTGGCTGCAGGCGCTCCAGCCGTCAGCGTTGCTGAAGAGGGCCTGGCTCAGCGAGCGGGCGGGGTTGACGCTGGTGTTGGTCAGCGGGATGCTGACGAGGTGGATGAGCACCAGGGTGAGACCGATGGCCAGGCCGCCGAACTTGCCGTTGGCGTGGCGGTCGTCGGTGACGCCGAGGATGACCATCAGGAAGACGAAGGTCAGCAGGGCCTCGACGAGGAAGGCACCCCACATGCTGACGCTCAGATAGTCGGGATTGCCCGTGGCGGCGGCGAACTCAGCGCCGTAGCCGTTGGCGGCGAAGACACCCGTCTGGCCCATGCCGGCGGCATTCCAGATGCAGAGCAGCACGGCACCGGCGATGATGGCGCCGACGCACTGGCTTACCCAGTAGAGGAGCATGTCTTTCAACGACATACGGCCGTTGACCCACACGCCGAACGAGACGGCGGGGTTGAGGTGGGCACCGCTGATGTGACCCACACCGTAAGCCATGGCAATGACAGTGAGACCGAAGGCAATGGCCACACCGAGGAAACCGACATGTCCGAACAGCGCGGTACCGCAGCCGCCCAGAACCAGCACGAATGTACCCAGACATTCAGCAAACATCTTGTTGCAAATCTTCATAATGTTATAGTTTTAGAAGTTAAACAATTTGCCCGATTAACGTAATTTTATATTAAATATTGCCAAAAGGCATCTTTTTAGTGAATAAAAATCTATATCTTCAACATCGCCGCAAATTGTTGCAGTCTCAAAACCATAATCTTGGGAAACCCAATAGACTCCAAAACATCAAAATGATGGTCGTTCGACACGATGAAAGCGGCGTTGGCAGCGAAGGCACAATCAACAAATTTGTTGTCATCAGGGTCTTTCCTGATAAGTCCGAGTCTGAACTGAGGGTCGACGAATTCAACATAGTCGCTGTCAACCAATGCGTCAACAACATGTTTGGCTACCGTTGGCGTCGCCTTCTGAGCTATTATCTCTTCATATTCAGCCAGAATGTCGTTAGACACACACAAGGTGTATTTCCCTTCGTGCAATCCGCGCCATACGATAAAAAAATCGCTTCGTGATGAGATGCTGGCGAGGAGGCAATTGGTGTCAAGCACAACACGTTTCATACGCGATAGGGGGTACGAAGATGTTCACCAAGGACTGCGTTGTTCTTTTCCTCGCTCCACTGGCCGCTGTCCCAGAGTCGGTCCATCTCTTCGGTGGCTTTCTGTGCGTAGTAATTAGAGATTACCTGACGCAACTCTTCGACCTGCTCGACAGTCTTCATTCTCCCCAGCAGACGCAAGATGCTTAGTTGTGCCTTGTTAAGTTCTAAACTCTGTTCCATAACAATATTCTATTTAGCATAATAACGCAGCAATCATGTTTTTATTGTGATGCAGCGAGATTACTTACTGCGCTATGGCAAACGCCACGTCCATCATCTTGGTGAAGGTGGTCTGGCGCTCCTCGGCGGTGGTGGCTTCGCCAGTGATGAGATGGTCGGAGACGGTGCAGATACCGAGGGCTCTCTTCCGCTTTCCACCATTCTCTTCCGCTTTCCACTCTCCACTCTCCACTTTCCACTTTCCACTACAATAGGCCGCATTCATGTAGAGCTGCGCAATCTCCATCTCCACGGCCAGCACGCCCATGCGCTGCCAGCGGTCGTTGTGGGCGTTGGCGGCGTAGAACATGTCGGACGAGAGCACGTTGCCCACCTTGTGGCGGTAGCCCATGCGCTCGCAGGCCTCCACGGCGCGGCGCGCCAGCTCGAAGTCGGCGATGGGGGCGAAGGTGCCGGGCAGCTCGTACTGCGCGGCGTAGTTGGAGTTGGTGCAGGCGCCGGTGGCTATGACGAGGTCGCCGACGTGGAGGTCCTCCTGGATGGAGCCGGCTGAACCCACGCGGATGATGGTCTGCACGTCGTAGAAGTTGAAGAGCTCGTAGGTGTAGATGCCTATCGAGGGGCCGCCCATGCCGTGGCCCATGACGCTGATGCGGCGGCCGTCGCGCATGCCGGTGTAGCCCAGCATGCCGCGTACCTGGTTGAAGAGCACGGGGTTCTCCAGATAGTTCTCGGCCATGAACTTGACGCGCAGCGGATCGCCCGCCATAATGACGGTGTCGGCAATCTCGCCTTTCCGTGCGCCGATGTGAGGTGTAGGTGTATTTGCCATAATGATGATACGTTTATACGTTGATATGATGATACGTTGATGTCATTGACTCTTTTTTTAACGAAAGTTTTTGAAAAATATTGTGTCGGAGCAGGTCGAGCGGACGGCAATCACACGTTCGGTAATAAAGTCGGCGAGAAATGAGTGAATTGCCCTCCGCCCTCTGCTTAATGAAGACGTTGACACATTCGTGTCGGGCCGAAGAAGATGGAATTGCGTTTTATTTTTCGGTTATTTCCCAGTGTCCACTGTAACCGCTGCCCACATAGCGGATATGTGGCAGTTTGGCAATGTGGCGTTTGATAGTAGCAATCCCTTTATTACTCAACTTAGCTAATTCATCTGTTGTTATCTTTGGATTTTGACGTATATTTTCTTCTATCCAAGCATCAAGATTATCATCTTGAGGGACACCTTGGGTAACACCTTGAGGGACACCTTGAGTAACATCTTGAATATCACCTTGGGTATCACTTTGGGTATCACCTTGAGTATCATCTTGAGTATCATCTTGGGTGCCATCGACACCGTCTCGTACCAGCACACTAAAAGCTGTTAGGTATCCAACGTTAAATTCTGCTTCTGGGCAGCCGTTGTCTTTCAATAACTCCTGCACTTCTCGTACGCCGTGGTTAAACATATTGACATAGTTCAGCGTCTTCATCATTTCGGCAACAACACTGTTGCGATAGTCGTTCACGTAAGGAAAGTTCTCTGGACGAGCCTGGCCATAAAGCCCTCCTGGGTTCATAATCTCGATATGATGGTCATACTGATAAAAACGCGTAGGCATATTGGCTTGATAGTCTCTGTGCATCACGGCATTCATCATCAGCTCACGCAGTGCTTTATATGGGTAATTCAGTACATCTTTCTCGCGCAGAATACTTATTGTCACCGGACGTTTGGTGACAATGCCGTCGCGGATAAAGTTTTCCAATTCAGGCAGTATCTTATACAATCCGCCTTCAAATCGACGTTCGTTCATTATTTCTCCGCCGTTATCGTTCCCTTTAAAACGTACATATTGGATATACGCCCCTGGCATAAAGAAACGAGGCCGGTAGCCGAACATTATAAGTGCGGCATAAGTTGGACAGTCCCACTGCAGGTTAAATAGGTGCAATGCTGCCAATTGTTCTTTTATTGAGCGTGTATCGTTCACCAAGACCTCAGCGTCTATCGCCTTTGGCAAATATTCTTTGACGATGACATCCAAGTCGACATCTTCCAGTCTGGCATCTCGGCAGGGACGAGTGTCAAAGGTTGGCAGACTAGCGGCACATCTTTCGGCAAGGATACGCTCCTCTTCGGCACTGGCTATATCACGACGAGGACCAATGCGGATAAATGTCCTGCCACGATAGCGTACCGGCGTATCGAACGAAGGGGTTACCTCGACTACAAGAACATCCCCCTTGTCCGTAACCACTTTTTCGGTACTCATCACTGGCAAGGGAAGTATATTGCCATCGGATCGTATTCCGCTTATTTTCTTCATCAATGCATCGTCCACCTTTAACCCGCTTATGCTCCCGTTATCATCTACACCTATCAGTAGATATCCCTTCTTCCGGGAGCCTGGCATATCATTGGCAAAAGCGCATATCGCTTCCTGAAACTTATCCATATTGCCTGTTGAAGTTGTCAGTTCAACGCGATAGCTCTCGTCTGAATGGATTATCTCATATAATTCATCTTGTTTCATATCTCAATAATTGTTTCCGGGTGCAAAGATACGGGTTTTATTTCAAATGTCAGCCATTTATAATAGCGCATTGCTCATTTTATTTTTTCTTTTTCTGCAGTATTGTCGGCCGAGCCGACGGCACACCACGCGGCCTACGGCTCATACGTTAACACATTAGCACATTCTTAAATCACATTTACACGTTCTAAGATTTACACATTCCTGCATTTACGCAATCACATATTAACGCAATCTCACCTATTGTTCTTCCAGCTCTTCATCTATGAGTTGTTTTTTTCGTGTTATTCATTGACAGTTACCCTCTCACTCTTTAGATACAAGTGGTTCGCAATAGTCTTTGCATACCACGCGGTCGCGCATCTGTTTTGGGTCGTTGAAGTTTCGGTTGATGTTTATTGTCAATTCAGAATAGTTGTCTGTCTTGTCGTTTATCTGGTAATAATATGGTTTTATCGATACGCAGTTAGGGTGTTCGAAGATGGTGTTAAGCAATGTTCGGTCGCTATTGCCACAGGAGTGCCCCATAATGACGACTTGGAAAGAGTCCGACTCGATGAACTCGAGCATGCGCCGGTAGTTGTCGTGTTCCAGATATCGGATGGACTTCACATGACGCATACACTCGCTATCATTTTGCTCCTTGAGCCTCTTATAATTCTCGTCCAACTCATCCCCATAGCCAAAAATCACACTTTGGGGATTGTCTAATTTTCCATGTATATAGTTGATTGTTGCCTCGTCATCCAAGTATATTTCAGGGGTGCTAGTATAGTTGAAGTTTAGCAACATGATATTCGAGAGTGTAAAGAAATCTTCAGTCTTATAACGATATCTAACCGACACCTCGCATCTTTTGATGGGACGAAATATTTTTTCTTTAATACTCTCAATCAATGTAAAATCACTTTTTTCTATTTCAAGCAAGTACTCTATTAACTTTCCTCTCAAAAAGTCCAGCTGGTTATTCAGGATCTTGTATCTGTTGCCAAAACTTTTTTCCCGAACTAGAATCTCGTAGTAGATATTTTCAATATCCACCCATTTCTTAGACTCGACGCTTTGGCTTATTCTCTTTAACAGTTCACTTTTATATTCGATGACGCCATACCGGAGATTCCTTACCCATTTTATAAAATTATACCCATCAAATTGATTGGGGTTTAATAATTTCTCAATATATTTATCGGCTACCAACCTCCAACATAAATAATGGTAATCACCCAATAATTCAAATGAGCATAATTCATCTTCTTCTTTCACAGATTCGAATTTCAACAATTTATTCCCCCATTGAGTCCAATACCAATGAACGAAATCCTCATATCCTGTTTTCAGACCATGAGCTTTATCGAAGCCGTTGCCTATGAGAACAATCCTATTCATCTTTGGTAATGCTTTCAATCGTGGTTACAAATGGCAGATATCTGATTTCTCCTCTTCTCTGAGTCTTGAGAACATCGATGTCGCCGATATTTGATGGACTTTCGGGATCATATTCAAGCAGTAGATATTTTACTGCATCCTTCTCCATTCTTTTGAGGTAATCTGTCGGCACATTGTCAGGATTCACCAACAATGGTTCTTTTGTCAGTAGATAAGCCATAGGATTACTCCAATAATGGAATAGAAGATACTTCAAGCTCTTGTATGCCGCCAACTGTTCATCTTTCAGCATGTCCTCTTTGATACCAATGGCTATTCTCCCGGCAGCCTCAGTTTTTGGTCGAGCGGAAGGCCCGATGGCGTACATCAGTATCAAATCCAGATTCTTGTCCAACAACGCCTCTCGTTTTGTATTAGGAAGGTCAACAGGTATGCTACCATAAATAAAGATATCTTCAGCAGCCAGTGGCATTTCTGGCTCGTCCTCAGAATATGGCAATATGGTATGGACGACAGGTGGTGTAATCTCAAAGCCTCCGTTCAACACAAAACGCCTTAAGATATCGGCTATCTTCATGGGAACACGGCGTGCAGGTATCGGACATCCTTCTTCTTGTTCAAAATAGGCTTTGGCTTTGGCTCTATCTACAGAATCTACCAACCGGTCAAAACGTCCAAAAGCATTGATGTCCGACTCTGTGATTGTTAGTTGCATAAAATCACGAAGTTGTTCCTCGTCGATACCCAAGGCTTCTGCAAAGCGATGTGTTTGGTCATCTTTTGCCCTCTTCTGATACTCGGTAATGTAATCCCGTAAAGTCTTTCCTTCTTCTAATTGAACGGCTCCCCTTTGGAAATCACCAAGGAAAACATTTGCATATTTCTGTTCCTCTTGCGATAATGCTGCGAATGATTTGTGCAGCTCGTCAAGAGTTTCTTTCACAATGGGGGATGACAAGTCGTTTATCTGTAAAGCCTTCACAAACTTCACAAATCGCGAATTCATGTAGTCGGTATTGATTTTCCCTGTAGCCAGTTGCGTGATGTGAGTGTCAATATCGTATGGGGCATCGTCACCACCGCCTCCGCCACCAGTTCCCTCATACAGTTCCTTATATCGCTGAAGAAGGATACTGTATGTCTCTTCGTCCAACAGAACCTCGAGTGTTTCCCCATCAAAATCCCATTCCAGTTTATCCCAGACAAATCCCTGTATTCTGGCCGATTCCAGATAGCCATGCAGAGTGTGGAAATCTTTGGCGAACATAGCTCTCACCGCAGACTCTTCCGGTAGTTGCTCGAAGTTGTTGATGCCATTGTTCTCAAATAGTTCCTTTATATTAGCATATAATCTATTGACCTCTTCAAGGTTCTCCTTGAGTTTGAACGCGAAGATGCCGAAAGGCCGGTTTCCGGAGTATTCGCGGATGGCTTTCTCTACATTCCTTTCCATCGTCCAGGGCTTGCGGTAGTAGCGAATCACACCAAATTTCTTATCATCACCAAACACACGGTTAGTGCGAGAGAATGCTTGTATGAGGTTTTCATCCTGCCGAACCTTGTCCAAATAGAGTGTGTTTACCCATTTCGAGTCAAAACCAGTTAGCATCTGGTCAACCACAATCAGCATATCAAGTTGCTTATCTGCCGGCAAATTCAAGTAAGGTTCTTTGTGTGCCATCCTTGTGGCCACATCTTTCTTGAATTTGTCGTATTGCGACATCCTATACGTTTTGTTGAATCTGCTATTATAATCCGTCAGGATCTGCAATATGGCATCCTGCTTGATAACAGCACCTCCCGTATTGTCTATCGTTGGGTCAAAGAGGCAGGTGGTCTTCATGTCAGGTATTCCCTCTTTCAACAACTGGTAATACTCGATAGCCTCAGGAATGCTGCTTGTAGCAAACAACGCGTGATATTTCTTATTCAAGCTGTGCTGCAGCCACACTTCCTTGATATCCGAAACCACAGCCCTGCGGTGCTCTTCGTTTTCATATAGCGAAGGCGTAAACTCATCCTCTATACCCGACGAGTAATTCCCCAAATCATCCCAACTTCCCGCCATCGGCACATCATTCATATACTTTTGATAGATTTTGGATTTCTTGGGGTTAGACAATGCTTCCTCTTCGCTATGAGAATGGGACTTTTCCAATGCCACTATCTTCCGCAGGTCACGTTCCTTGTAGGTCTGCACCATATATGGGTCAAAGCCCAGCACATTATTGTCCCTTATTCCGTCGGCAATGCTGTATCTATGTATCTCATCACCGAAGATGAAACTTGTGGCCTGCTTCTTTGCTGGATTGTCTTCGTGGATGGGTGTTCCTGTGAAGCCGAAATAAATGGCATGTTTGAAAGTGGCTCGTATAGCAATCAGCATATCCCCGAACACCGAACGGTGGGCCTCGTCGATAATGATGACGATGCGTTTCTTGTTGATTTTGCTGATATCCCTGTCGTTGGTCCCACCCAGCTTAATTCGGCTCATCTTCTGAATAGAAGTGACTATCAGCTTGCTCTGATCGTCTTTGAGCAACGAAACCAATGCGGCTGTGTCCTCGGTGTCGTAAACTTCAAGTTTCGGATTGGCAAAGCCTTTGTATTCACCGAATGACTGTGTGCCCAGTTCGATTCTGTCCATCAGAAACACCACTTTGTCGGCATCGTTCGAGTCGGCTATCAGTTGAGCCGATTTGAAGCTGGTCAATGTCTTTCCACTTCCCGTTGTATGCCACACGTATCCACCATAGATCTCTTTTTCGTCCCAATGGCATTTGGCTACACGGTCGGATATGGCGCGGGCGGCATAGAACTGGTAAGAGCGCATCACCTTCAGCACATTGTCGGTCTTGTCGGCAACTGTGTAGAATCCTATCATCTGGTGTGCCATCGGTATCGACAGGAAATGCTCGGCTACCTGTTTCCAATGATTGATAGGTTCGTTGTTGACGTCTGCCCAATGGAAGTAGAATTTGGGGTTGAAGGTTCCTTCGAATCCAGGATTGGCAAAATAGACCATCTCCTCGGGATTCATCGCCACAAAGATTTGTACCAACGAGAATATACCCCGTTGAAAGATGCCCATATTCGAATACTTTTCTATCTGTCCATAGGCTTGGGAAACAGGAATGCCCGATTTTTTCAGCTCCACATGAATCAAAGGCATACCGTTAATCAGCAGCATAAAGTCGCCTCGGCGGTCGCTTGCCAGCGGATGAGGTGTTTTGAATAACGGTTGTTCGGCTATCTGATAGCGGCTTTGACCTTGGGCAATCTCCATTCGGTCGTATATCTTCAAGCTTACTTCGCGGCCAAAGTTCTGTTTGTCCTCCTCGTTGTCGCGTCGTATGCTGATGGTTTTGCCGTTGATGAATTCATTCAGCCGCAAGGGAGTGCGCAGGTCGTTCACCTGTTCAATAATCTGAGCCATTTCGCCCGAGGTGAGAGGATAGTTGCCCAGTCGGTCAATGGAGCGATTATTGGCATAGAGGATATCCGCCCAGTTCTGGATCAGGCGTTCTTCGGTAGGGTAGCGGAGAACTTCCGGTTCCCAACCCTTGTCGGTATAGAGGAGTTTTATCAGAGCCTCCTCAAATTTGGGTTCGCTGTCAAATTCTGCCATCTTCTTTTGTTATTTCGGGGTGGATACAAACATCTTTTCAAGGAATGATTTCTTCAACGAGCGCAATTTCTCGCTCTTCTGTTCCTGTGCAGAAATAAGGATATCAAGTCGAGAGAAATATTCGGCAATATATATTTGTTCTTTTAAGTCAACAGGATATTTTACAGGGATACTCCTCAATTGGCCATATTTTAGGTTCCATGTATCGGAAGTTAATCCTTGTGAATTAAGTTCAAATACATGTATCATGTGTTGAGTTTTAAAGAGACATGCAAAGAACCGTGAATCAATCCTTTCTTTTGGTATGATAACTGTGTATGCAGGGCTTACAATTCCATCATATTGGGAATAGCCACTTGCTCCTTGCCACATACGCATTGAATTGTATGCAATATCTCCTTGGCGAACCACTTTGTAATTGGAAGTATCACCAATGTGAACAGTTCTGTCAAGCTCTCTTGCTTTTCTTACTCCGGAATTAATTGTAACTGAAAGCATCTCGCCAATCCCAGAACGTTCTTTCCTCTCAGAAAAGCAATCTCCAATGCGACTCTCCATCCACTCTCCCGTGAACCCTTTAAATCGGACTTCGGGGACCGTCTCTCCTTGTTTAGGAAACATCTTTTCGAGCGAGGCGGATTTAATTGTTTTCAGTCGCTCCAACTTCTTGTCCTCTGCAGTAATCAACGAATCAAGGCGAGAAAAGAATTGCGCTATCTTGTGTTGCTCATCGGGAGTAGAAGGATAACAGAATGGAAGGTCGAAAAAGTCAGTTGGTGAGATATTGAGAAGTCCATGATTTCTTGCCCCTTCAGATGCTCGTTTGGTAATCTCATTATGCCATTTCGATGATTCAAAAAAGGCCTCTACCCATTCGGCTAACGACTCGTCGTTGATTGTAAATAGTATATACAATGTTGACAATACACCCCAGTCATATTTCTTTAGACGTTTTACGGCTCCAACGGGATATTCACTGGAATAGCTTTTATTGTATGCAAATTCCCCTTTCTTCATTAAGTAATACCCTTGCAGCAGGGAACTGGCTATCCTTTTGTTGAAAAAATCTTTTTGATCAATAAGGCCATATTGAGCGGAGATAGTTAGAACTCTATCTGATGTAAGCTCCTCGTTTTTGCGCTTTATACGAGTAACGATATTCGAAAGAGTCGATGGTTTCCACTCCTCATCGAACTCTTGAAACCTTGTTTCTGGATTATTTTTCATCGTTTTCGGGCTTTAAAAGTTCTTTGAGCTGATTATATGCCTGCATATCATACTTCGAGCCTGCCAACTCGTCAAGCATTAGCGATAGAGATTCGCTGGCATCGGTGATGGTTTGTTCCACCTCGACCAAGCCTGTCTCGTATTTGGCAGCAAGGGATGTCACTTTGTCTGTCAAATCATCAATAATACCACCTGTCATAGATAGCAAACGATCGTAAAGGGGCACAATCCACTTTTCGCGAAGGAGCATATTGACTTGCTCGTCGGTAAGATTTTCAATGGTGGTTTTCGTTAGTTCATGCAAGGCTTTTTCATCGGCAGAAATCTCTTTTTTAAGGCTCTTTACTCTATCTGTCTTTTTGCTGACCTGCAAGAGAATCCACTCTAAGCTACCTTCTGGAAATTGATGCTCCAAGCGCAACTCGTTTATACGTTTTTGTACATTCTTCTTCGAGTAGGTTCCGTCTTTTGATGCCACGATAGCCGACCACTCAACATCACGGCACTTGTCAATATATGCAACTTTTGCGGGTTTCTTTGCTCCGTCATCCAGCAGAGATAAATATGCGTTGAGGGCATCTATTTCTTTCGATTCAATACTCAAGAAGGCCTCTTCGAGTTTTTTATCGACACTCTCCATATCAAACTCTGTGTTGTCCTCATTCAAGAGAGCTTCTTTTTCCTCTTCTGGCAATTCCAGAATCAGGTCATCGAAAGAAGAGATGGTTTCTTCCAGCTCCTTTTGTTTCTGCAAAAGTGCTTCGTATTTTTCTTTCAGAATGGTGCGTTGAACCAGCTCGAATGGCAGGATGTGTCCTTTCCATCCATCTTGTACTTCAGTGTCTTCATCCTCTTCTTTTTTGGCTTTCTTTACAACCATATTCGGATCTACCAGCTTCGCAGCCTGGAAGCCCTCGGTTTGCAGCATTTCAAGATCGTTGTGAATGATTGTCCATTGGTCGTCGAGAATCTGATAGGCGTTGTATCTGTCTAAAAGAGGACGGTTTTCGATTCGTCGGTAGATTTCGTCGGCAAGCACACTTTCCTCACGGTGTACATTCAACGTTAGGGCGTTCCCGATAATCCGCTTGTCAAGATAGTCGGGCAGAGTTTTTAATGCCTCACGGACGCCTGTACTCCATCCTTCCACATCAAAATTGCCGAGGATGCTGGTGCTCACATCATCCGTGTGAATGTAGGAACAAGGTGAGTCTTCCTTTTGCGTAAAGAGGTCGCTGCGCAGAGAGGGGAATGTGTCCCAATACTTTGACAACAGGTCTATTTCGTGGTTGGGGATTCCGCCAAACATGATACCGTAGGCATCCCACGTCTCAAGAGCCTCGGACGAATCAACATAGCGTGGAATATTGAGGTTGTAGTTATTCTGGCGTATAACCTCGCGGCTTACTTTGCGAGAGAACTTCGGCGTTTCTATGCGATGGATAACAGTATCGGCAATCTTACGGATGTCGCAGGCACGAAGCTTGTTGTTCTTTCCTTCTTTGACGAAACCCTTTGAAGCGTCAATTATCAGCACATCTTCATTGTCCCTCTTTTGTTTCAGCACCATAATGATGGTGGCGATACCCGTTCCAAAGAAGATGTTGGCGGGAAGTCCTATGATGGCATCGATATGATTAAATTCAATGAGATTGCGACGGATTGTTTCATCCTCGCCACCACGGAACAGAACCCCGTGAGGCAATACTATGGTCACAATACCATCATGCTTGATGTGTGCTAAATCGTGCAGCAGGAAAGCATAGTCGGCTTTACCCTTTGGGGCGAGACCGTAACGTTCAAAGCGGGGGTCGAAATTTTTGTTCTGGGGTTCCCAAGCTTGCGAATAAGGAGGATTGGAAACGACGGCATCCACATGCAGCATTTCAAAGGTGTTTTCCAGCGGTTTTCCGTCTTCGGTCTCTTCAAAATAGGGCCAATCGGCTTCCAGCGTATCACCATTGCGGACAATGATATTGTCGGGTAGGATGCCACGCATCACCAGATTCATTCGGGTCAGGTTGTAGGTATTCTCCTTCAGCTCCTGCGCGTAATACTTGATATTGTTCTGGTCGTCGATATGTTTGGCGATGGCTCGTCCGATATTAATGAGCAGCGAACCCGAGCCCGATGTGGGGTCATAGATTTGAATTTCCTTCCTATCTTTCAGATGGTCGGCAACAATTTCCGCCATTAGCAGCGCCACCTCGTGAGGTGTATAAAACTCTCCCGCTTTCTTGCCGGCATTGGCGGCAAAGTTGGAAATCAGATATTCGTATATGAAGCCAAGTACATCATAGTTCTGAGAGGAGTCGGTAGGGATATCCTTGATGAGCTTCAGCAACTTGAGTATGGCCTTGGTTTGTTCGGAGGAGGTGCCTCCAAGTTTGCTCAACCCTGTGTCGAGCGTATGGAATATCTTGTTGAATACCTTCTTGTGGTTTTTGTTGATAAGACGGGCAAAGGCTGAAAGTGCATCGCGCACATTCGACACATCGAAGTCGGAACCGCTGGATAGCCAGGTGGAAAAAAGATTCTCGTATGCGATAAAGTAGCCCAGTTTCCCTTGTAGATACTTGACGGTTTCCTTATCTGCCTCTGTCAGTTCGGGAAGTTCATCTTCCGTCCATCCGTCTTTCCTTAAGACCTCAAGCTCTTTATCCGAAAGGAACTTGTAGAAGATAAAACCCAGAATATAGTCCTTATACTCGTTGGCCTCAATCTTCGAGCGCATCTTATTTGCCGATGCCCATATTTTGGCTGCTAGTTGTTGTTTGTTCATTGATACACAAAATATTTTTTACGTCCTGCAATTCTCCACACCGAAATTTATCGACCAGATAATTGTTAAGACATGCGTGCATATTGGTCAAAAATAGATTAACTGCATTAAGTGTTTCGAAAAGCTTCAGGAAGTCAATAATCACTTGACTTTCTTTGATTTTTTCACATCTTGAGGCGTATAGTTTTTCCGTATCAAGATGAGTTTCTACGTCGCGTTCATCCTTCCACCACGAAGAGGATCTGGAATGCTTTTCAAGTAAAGATGTTAGTTCTTGGTATTGTCTATGTATTTCTTCAGGGAAGTATTTCATAATAGTGCCAATGTCATTCCATTTAGATTGTTTCCCTTCTTTGAAGCCATATAGTTTCTTGAACCCCTCGTTGAGAATAACTTTCAATTTTCCACGCAGTAATCTCCGGTCATAATCTTTATCAGCCAGGAGAAAATACTTGCTGAGCACCATACCATCAATCATAGTCATTAAAATGAACTGTATGGCCGAAATGACAACACAATATGTTGCATGATATTCATCATGGGAACTTTTAAACCAATCCAAAGCTCCTTGCATCGTAGGTAGACCACTTAAATAATGAGAGGTCGCCTCCTCTACCATCTCCAGATATTCCTTCCTGTCTTTGTCGCTGAATTCATCCTCATTATAATGCCTCTCCTGAAACCACTGCTCATATCGGTGGTTCAGAATAGGAGAATAGTAGGCATTTATAATATCTTCATTCATGCTTTCTATTTCAAGAGTATGGGTAATTCAGTCGTTGCACATGTCTTATTTTCAATCTGCAAAGATACGCTTTTTTTCTAATATGGCAAAATAATTTTTCGTGCGTGCGATAAAATCAAAAAAACGTGAAAATAGAGAAAATGTGATGCTGTTATAAAATGATCGCCGAGAGGACATGGAGAATGCGATTGCTCCAGCCCTATGCACTTGGCCGTGCTAGCGTCGCAGGCCGTGTTTCCAATGGAGCCAGGTAGAATGGGTTAAACGGGCACGATGGGTTTAATGGGCATGATGGGGGTAGGTATGGGGTGGGCGGCCGATAACGGCCACCCAATGGGAATTGCTATTGTTTCAACAGCTGTTAAAAATAGAATGCTGTTATAAAATGGTCGCCGAGAGGACATGGAGAATGCGTTTGCTCCAGCCCTATGCACTTGGCCGTGCTAACGTCGCAGGCCGTGTTTCCAATGGAGCCAGGTAGTATGGGTTAAACGGGCACGATGGGTTTAATGGGCATGATGGGGATAGGTATGGGGTGGACGGCCGATAACGGCCACCCACGGAAATTGCTATTGTTTATGGGTTGTTTGTGCAATGTGTTTTCAAGTAGTACGCTATTGCGGCAAAGTAGGCACAAAGAACCCACGAAGAAGGGACGAAGAAAGAAAACCGCCGACGGATCGCCGAGAGGTCACCGTGGTTTGCCGTCGGCTTGGCTGACAAGGATTGTCAATAGTCTTTGCATAACCGACCTCTTTTCTTCCGATTCATGGCACTATGCAGCGACCTGGAATAGACAAGTTTCCTATATTCTTGCGAATGGATCATTCATTGTCCCCCTCTATGATTTCCCAATGTCCGTATCGTCTGCCACCCACTCGTTTTATCTTGTTGTCTTCCTGCAACTTGTTCATATATCATACCAGCGTCCTTCTGGCTATTCCCAAGGTATTGGACAGATTGTCCATCGTGGCTGACGGCTTGGCACGTAAGGCGCCTATAATCCTTAGTGCCATAGTGCCATCCAAGGCGCTGTCAGACTTGGCACTATGGAATTCATCACCCATGCTATGCTTGTACTCCTCAATCTGTTTCAGCAGGTTGTCGCAATGATGCTGGAGCATGAAGGACTTGAAATTCTTTGAATCCTCTGCTTCTTCGCTTTGTTCAAGAGAGCTGATGTATTGCTTACGTTTCTCCTTTTTCACTATCGACGGCACCACGCCAAACTCATACTGTATCATATTCATCACCAGTCGGTTCATACGACCATTACCGTCGGCCCAAGGATGAATATTCACAAGCCTGTAGTGGGCTTCGAAACTCAAGTCATATACCGCTTCAATGTCTGTTTCGTGCAGGTGTTTCCGCTCGGCATTGAGCCATTGACAGAATTCCTGTAGCCAACCGGGAACCTTCTGATACGACAGATATGACCTTCCACCTATTCCGGCACTCACATTCAAAAGTCTCAACTCACCCTTGGCTGCCGAAAAATTGCCCAGCATGGTGTTGTATTCCGACCCCGTGTTTTTCATTACCAATGCCGAAAGGCTACGTAGCAGTTCCACCGTGATATGCTGATACAGGTTGTCACTTTTATGTCCTACGACTGGATTACGTTGATGGGTTAATAATCTGTTGTCAGTCGGCAGCCGCTGCGGCTGATGGCGGTCGGACGTACAGCGGAGGAACATGGGAGCTACTACGGTGTTACTACGGAGGCAGGCAGAGTTTGAGTAAAAGATGAGCAAAAGGTGAGTAAAAGGTGAGTAAAACCTATAGACTTACTTATGGCTATAAATCAAGGCATTGGGACAGCGTAAAACCAAGCGGCAAGTGGCAGATGCCACTTGCCGCTTAATTCTGTATAGCACAAGGCGTTATCAGTAGCTGCGGGCGAAGACAACGCGGCGGTGGCTGGGTTTGCCGCTGTAGATGCACTTGCCTTCCTCTTCGGGGGCGTCGAAGGGGATGCAGCGGATGGTGGCCTTGGTTTCTTCCTTGATGCGCTCCTCGGTCTCCTGGGTGCCGTCCCAATGGCAGAGGAGGAAGCCGTTCTTCTCGATCTCGACCTTGAAGTCGTCCCAGGTGTCGACCTTGCGGGTCATGCTGGCGCGGAAGTCGGCGGCTTTCTTGAAGAGGTTCTGCTGTATCTGCTCCATGAGGTCGTAGACGTGGTCGGCGATGCCTTCGATGGGCATAGTGATCTTCTCGAGCGTGTCGCGGCGGCAGACCTCGCAGGTTCCGTTCTCCAGGTCACGGGGGCCGATGGCCAAGCGCACGGGGACGCCTTTGAACTCGTACTCGTTGAACTTCCAGCCGGGCTTGTACTCGGGTCGGTTGTCATACTTCACCACCAGGCCTTTGGCTTCGAGGGTGCGGACGATGGGGGCGATATGCTCGTCGAGCTGGCGCTGCTGTTCGTCGCTCTTGCAGATGGGGACGATGGCCACGTGGATGGGGGCCAGGTGCGGCGGGAGGACGAGTCCGTTGTCGTCGGAGTGGGTCATGATGAGGGCGCCCATGAGGCGGGTGCTGACGCCCCACGAGGTGGCCCATACGTATTCGAGCTTGTTCTCCTTGTTGAGGAACTGCACCTCGAAGGCCTTGGCGAAGTTCTGGCCCAAGAAGTGGCTGGTGCCTGCCTGCAGAGCCTTGCCGTCCTGCATCATAGCCTCAATGCAGAGGGTGTCGAGGGCGCCGGCGAAGCGCTCGTTGGGGCTCTTGTGACCCTTGAGCACGGGTACGGCCATGTATTTCTCCACAAACTCGGCGTAGACCTCGAGCATGCGGCGTGCCTCCTCCTCGGCCTCCTCGCGGGTGGCGTGGGCGGTGTGGCCTTCCTGCCAGAGAAACTCAGCGGTGCGGAGGAACATGCGGGTGCGCATCTCCCAACGCACGACGTTGGCCCACTGGTTGCAGAGGATAGGCAGGTCGCGGTAGGACTTGATCCAGTTCTTGTAGGTGCTCCAGATGATGGTCTCGGAGGTGGGGCGCACGATGAGCTCCTCTTCGAGCTTGGCGCTGGGGTCGACGACGACGCCGCTGCCGTCGGGGGCGTTCATGAGGCGGTGGTGGGTCACCACGGCGCACTCCTTGGCGAAACCCTCGATATGCTCGGCCTCGCGGCTGAGGAAGCTCTTGGGGATGAAGAGGGGGAAATAGGCGTTCTGGTGGCCGGTCTCTTTGAACATCTTGTCGAGCTGGTGCTGCATCTTCTCCCAGATGGCATAGCCATAGGGTTTGATGACCATGCATCCGCGGACGGCGCTCTGCTCGGCGAGGTCGGCACGCACGACGAGTTCGTTATACCATTCGGAGTAGTTCTCGCTACGTTTTGGAAAATCTTTTGCCATTGAAGCTATATTTTTTTATTTATTATACAATATTTTGAGTCGTCTATCGTTTCAATAGACAGTTTGCAAAGATACAAACTTTTTTTGACATGAGAAATAAAATTTGGATAATAGCGCTGGCGGCCATGCTGTTGCCCACCCTGTCGGGCGGGCAGGTGAAGCTGAGCGTGGACACTCTGGAGTGCCATATCATAGGGTTCACTGCCGGCGCGCTGATGCCCGGCACAGGGACGGCAAGCGAGGGTGCTCTGGGCGGCAGCATGCGCGACCTCTACAAAGGGCCGTACCTCGACTTCTCCATAGGCTGCGACTACAAGTACAAGAGCAACTGGATGGTGACGCTGGACGCCGACCTGTGGTTCGGCTACAACAGCGACAACCTGCGCAACCGCGAACAGCGCATGCCCATATACTCCGACAACGGCCTGCTGTACTGCTGGGGCGGCTATGACGGTGCCGTAACGGCCTACAACCGCGGCCTCGCCGTGCGCCTGGGTGGCGGCAAGATCATCCCCGTGATGAAGAAGAACCCCAATTCCGGCATCATGGTGAAAGTCAGCGGCGGCTGGTTCATGCAGAAGACGGTCTTCTCGCAGGACATGAACGAGAGCCCCGTGCCACAGATCAACGGCGACTACGCCAAGATTTACGACCACCTGCGCAACGGCGTCATGCTCACGGAGGGCATAGGCTTCGTGTTCATGAGCAACCTGTCGACATACGTGAACTTCAAGGTGATGTTCGAGGTGAGCGAATGCCTCAGCTGGTCGATGCGGTCCTATCAGCTCGACAACCAGATGGGGCTCAACGGCAAAGACAACAACAAATATTTCGACCTCATGTACGGGTTACGCCTGTCGTGGATGTTCCCGCTCATGGGCAAGACGACGTATGATTATTACTATTATTAGTGGGGAGTGAGAAGTGAGAAGTGTTAAGTGGTAAGTGGTAAGTGAGAAGTGTTAATTGTTAATTGTTAATTATTAATTGTTAATTATTAATTTTTTCGGTTAGTGTTATGAGGGGGTTGTATACCATAGGGATCTGGTTTTACTGCTTTGGAGTGCATGTGGCTGCGGCTTGCGGCCATCGCAATGCGCGGCTGATGCTTCGCGGGTGGCACCACTGGCGCGAGGAGCTGGCGAAACTCGACGGCCGTCCCGTGGTGTGGTTCCACGCGGCAAGTCTCGGCGAGTTCGAGCAGGCCCGTCCGGTACTCGAGAGCTACCGCGAGCGGCACCCCGACCATCAGGTGCTGCTGACGTTCTTCTCGCCGTCAGGCTACGAGGTGCGCAAGAACTACGCCAAGGCCGAGGCCATCTGCTACCTGCCCCCGGACCTTCCGCTGACGGTGCACCGTTTCATCAGACAGACCAACAACCTGCAAGCGGCCTTCTTCGTGAAATACGACTTCTGGTTCAACTACCTCGGCGCGCTGCGCAAGAGCCACGTGCCAACATACATCTTCTCGGCCATCTTCCGTCCGGAGCAATACTTCTTCAAGCCCTGGGGCCGCTGGTTCGTCCGGCAGCTCCGCGACTGCTTCACCCACCTCTTCGTGCAGAACGAGGATAGCCTGCAGCTGCTCCGCAGCCATGGTATCGACCATTGTTCCCTGGCCGGCGACACCCGATACGACCGTGTGAACCAGATAGTTCAGACCGCAGAAAGAGACGCCGTTGTCGAGAAGTTCCTTGACGGATACGACGGCAAAGTGCTGGTGGCGGGGAGCACATGGCCGCCCGACGAGCAGCTGCTGGCACGCCTGCGCGAGAGCAAAGAATGGTTCCCAGAACGCATCATCATCGCCCCACACGAGATACACGAAGAGCACCTGCACAGCATCGAAGCCCTGTTCCCCGACAGCGTGAGATATTCCCGCCTTTCCGCTTCCGACAATGCTGCCGGCCGGGTGCTCATCATCGACAACATAGGCCTCCTCTCCAAGCTCTACCGCTACGCCACCGTGGCCTATATCGGTGGAGGGTTCGGCGTAGGCATACACAACATTCTCGAAGCCGTAGCCTACGGCAAGCCCGTAGTCTTCGGCCCTAACTACCACAAATTCCAAGAGGCACACGACCTCATCGACCTCGGAGGCTGCATGATTGTAGACGAACATCCCGATGTATCGTTCCTACGGAAATTGTTTACCGACGACGACATCTACAATGCCGCTTCCGACGCCTGCATGCAACTCATGCGCCGCAACCTCGGCAGCACAACCAAGATAATGGACACCATTGAGAAATAGGGCGGCACATATAATCACCCTCGTCCTTGCGGCGACACTGCTGGCCGGCTGCTCCGTCAGCAAATACGTAGGCCCCGACCAGCACGTGCTGCACGACGTCACCCTCGACGTGCAGATGGCCGACAGCGGCGCCGCCGTGACGCCCGAAGTCAAAGACGCCGTCAAGCACGCCAAGAAATACTACCTGCAGCGTCCCAACACCAAATTCCTCGGCATCAAAGGCATGCCCCTCAGCAAATGGGTCTACTGCTTCCTCACCGACACCACCTCAAACCTGTGGAACAACAGCATGCACCGTATCGGGCAGGCTCCCGTCATCTACGACGAAGGACGCAGCAAGCAGACCGTCAGACAGCTGCAGCAGCTCATGGACTCCAAAGGCTGTTTCGGCAGCTCGGTAAGCTTCGACACCGTCGGCATTGAAGGCCACAATATCAGCATCCGCTACAACATCAAGGCCACCAACCGCTACACCATAGACGACATAATATACCACACAGAGAACCCGGCCGTCAGACGTATTCTCGACGAGTTGAAGGACGACTCGCCGCTGGTTGTCGGCGAGCCCTACGACCAAGAGAAAATAGCCCTTGAGCGCAGCCGGATAGCCTCCAACCTGCGCGAAGCAGGCTATTACCTGGCATCCAACGAAAACATACATTTCGTGGTCGACACCACATACTCGTCGTCGCGCCTGAGCATCGACGTGCATGTAGACAGCCGCGACTTGCAGGTCTACCACATCAACAACGTATACATCTATCCCAACAGCAACGCCGGCCTGCGCAACGCCCCCGACACATACGACACGCTCATCCACACCTACCCGGGAGCGACACGACGCATAGACAACATATACGTATACGACCGTCCGATGACCATCAAACCGCGGACCATCAGCCGCTCGCTGATGATCTTCCCCGGCATGACCTACCGTCCGCGCTACATCAACGACACCTACAACTCGCTCCTCGGCCTGCGCAACTTCAAGTACATCAACATCGACATGCTGCCGTCGCCGGCATCCACCGACTCGCTGCCGCTCGTCGACGCCCACATAAGGCTCGTCGGTGCCACGCAGCAGAAGATATCGCTCTCCGTGGAGCTCACCAACGCCTCCCCTCTGGGCAGCGACGACAGCACCAAGAACTTCTTCACCGGCGGCAACCTGGGCGTAGAAACAGCCATAGAATACCAGCACAAAAACCTCTTTGGCGGCGCAGAGCTGCTGAGGGTCAAAGGATCGGCGCTGTTCGAGCTCCCCAAGCTGGTGTTCCGCAACATCGGCAAGACCTTCTACGACAACTTCTCCGCCTTCGAGGCCGGTCTCGACATATCTCTCGACATGCCGATATTCCTGCTGCCCTTCACACGCAACATCGTCTTCCAGCGCATCAAGCCCCACACCCTCTTCTCGGCCGGCGGAAGCTACCAGTACCGCTACTACTTCGAGCGCATCCTTGCCAACACCTCCTTCGGTTACACCTGGAGCCACTCGCGGCGCGCCAGCAACCAGCTGCTGCCCGTAGAGATGACCTTCGTGCGCATGATAGACATGGAGGATGGGTTTGCCTCGCGCCTGTCGCAGATCAACGACCTGCGCCTCAAATACCAGTACAGCAGCCACTTCATCCTCGACGCGCGCTACGACTACACCTACAGCAACCAGCACTACGGCACACGCGACGACTTCTCGGCCCTGCACCTCTCGGTGGAGACCGCCGGCAACCTGCTGGCCGCTGTGGCCACGCTGAGCCATGCCGAGACCGACGAGAACAACGTGCGCCAGATCCTCGGGGTGCCTTTCTCGCAGTATGTGCGCGCCGGCCTGGAAGCGACACACTACCACTACTTCGGCAACAAGTCGAGCCTCGTGGCGCGTCTCATCCTCGGCACGGGTCTGCCCTACGGCAACTCCGTCTCGATGCCCTACGAAAAGAGCTTCTTCGGCGGCGGTCCCACCACCATGCGCGCCTGGCAGCTGCGGCGCCTCGGCCCCGGCAGCTATCGCAGCGGCAGCGGCGACCAGGTGGCCGACGTGGAGCGTGTGGGCGACCTGCAGCTGGTCATGAACGTCGAAGGCCGCTTCCCCATAGCAGGCATCTTCGAGGGTGCCGTCTTCGCCGACATGGGCAACGTGTGGCTCTTCCGCCCCTCGGAGCAGTATCCCGACGGCCACATAAAATGGAACAGCCTGCCCAAGGAGATCGCCATAGGCGCCGGTCTCGGCCTGCGTGTGACCGTCGCCATCGCCACCCTGCGCATAGACTTCGGCATACCCTTCTACGACCCGGGCTACGCCCCGGAGCAGCGCTGGCGCCCGCCACACTGGCGCTTCAACCAGATAGTAACAAACTTCGGTATCAACTACCCATTCTGACACCATGAAGAGAACAATAACGTATATCGTCATCACCCTGTCGGTCATTTTCTGGGGCGTCAGCTTCATACTTACCAAAGAGCTGTTCCTCACAGAAGAGCACATGACCGTCACCACCCTCATAACCCTCCGCCTCGCCATAGCCACCGCCGTGATGCTGCCCACGCTGCTGCTCACACGGCGCCTGCAGCCGATACGCCGCCAAGACATCAAATGGTTCCTCCTGCTGGCATTCTGCGAGCCCTTCATCTACCACCTGTGCGAGACCAGCGGTGTGCAGCTCGTCAGCGGCAGCCTCGCCTCCGTGGTCATAGCCACCATACCCCTCTTCGTCCCCTTCGGCATGTGGTTCGCCTACCGCAAGCGCATAAGCCCGCAACTCATCATAGGCGTCGTCCTCTCGCTCGCCGGTGTCGGCATCATGCTCGTCGGCGGCGACGAACTCAGCGGCAACCCCAAGGGGCTGCTCTTCCTCAGCGGCGCCGTAGCGATAGCCGTGGTCTACACCCTGCTGCTCGTGAAAGTGGTGGACCGCTACAACCCCATCGTGGTGACGACCTGGCAGAACATCATAGGCCTCGCCTACTTCCTGCCGCTGACCCTGGCCTTCGACGGCACGGAGCTCCTGATGCTCTCGTGGAGCCCCAAGATGCTGCTGATGATCCTCGTGCTCGGCATCTGCTGCAGCACCCTCGCCTATGCCGGCTACAACTACGGCGTGCGCACACTCGGCGCCTCCGAGGCCTGCATCTTCAACAACGCCATACCCATCTTCTCGCTGATAGCAGCCTTCATCATAGGCCAGGAGACCTTCAGCTGGATCAAGATACTCGGCATCGTCGTCGTCATCTCCGGCGTCATACTGGCACAGATGGAGCCCCGCCGCAAAGACGGCGGCCCAGCGACCACCCAATCCTGACATGCGCAACCAAGACACCACAAAACACGACTACGGCCACGCCATGCTTGTCGCCGGCGCCTATGGCCGCATGGGCTGCGCCATCCTCGCCGCACGCGCGGCCCTGCGTTCGGGCTGCGGCCTGGTGAGCACGCACCTGCCGGCGCTGTGTGTGGCCCCTATGCAGACGGCCTTCCCCGAGGCCATGGTCGACATCGACCCCGACGACAGGCTCTTCACCACCGCGCCCGGCAGCCTCGGGCGCTACACCGCCATCGCTGCCGGCCCCGGCCTCGGCACCGCCGAGAGCACACAGCGGGCTCTCCGACAGCTGCTCGAGCAGCGCCCCGCTGAAGCGCCCCTGGTGCTCGACGCCGACGCCCTCAACATCCTCGCCCTCCACAAAGACTGGCTGCCGCTGGCCGCCGGAGCCGTCATGACGCCCCACGCGGCGGAATACGCGCGCCTCTTCGGCGAGAACGACCCGGGCGAGATGGCCGCGAAGCACAGCCTGACGATAGTGCGCAAAGCCCATCGCACCAAAGTCTTTGCGCCCGACGGCGCGACATACGAAAACCATACCGGCAACGCCGGCATGGCCACCGCCGGGAGCGGCGACGTGCTCACGGGAATAATGCTCGGCATGCTCTGTTCCAACCACTTGCGCGCGTCGACCTTCAATATAGTATGTCGGGCGGTGGAAATACACGGCAAATTGGGCGACATAGCCATCGAAAAGCAGTCGGAATCATCACTCATCGCATCAGACCTCATAGATAATTTGCAACATATATCTACCGACATAACAGCACATTAGGCAGCTGCAGCAAAATATTTTGAAAAAAAATTTGGCCAGAACCAAAAAAGTGTGTACTTTTGCACCCGATTTCAAGAGAAAAAGAATCCTCCTTAGCTCAGTTGGTTAGAGCACCTGACTGTTAATCAGGGGGTCGAAGGTTCAAGTCCTTCAGGGGGAGCAAAGGAGCGCTGAGTGTCAGCGCTCTATTTTTTTACCCATACAGCGCAGAAATGGAACACAAAACAATACTCATAGTACTCGTCATAGCCGTGGGCATCTTCGCATTGATGATGGCCGCCCTCGGCCTCAAGATGCTGCTGCACAAGGAAAAAGAATTCAAACGCCCCTGCGCCAACGCCGACCCCAAGACGGGGCGCTGCGCAAACTGCACCTGCGACCTTAAGAACAAGCGCAAACATTGACCCGCCGCCGTCTGTCGACGGCTCACCACGATAAGCCATCCCCTACAGAGTCCCTACGGAGCCCCTACGGCTCCCCTACGGCCTTTCTACGGCCTTCCACTGAAAAACGGCCGAAGGGGGTCCGTAGAGGGGCCGTAGGGGCTCCGAACAAACACAGGCACAGCAAGGGTTTCGAGAAATCAGCACCACATACTACTTTGATTTCCAATACAGTATCGCGCAACCATAATCGCATGGCAATTATCGGGCCAAACAGAGCACACAAGACAGAGGGGACGACGCGCGCCTGCGGCGACAGGGGACTGATACACAAAGAGTTTGAAAAAACATTTTGCCATGTCGGCAGAAAATGCTATTTTTGCACTCTCAAAAGAGAATGGAGAGATGGCAGAGCGGTCGATTGCGGCGGTCTTGAAAACCGTTGACCTGCGAGGGTCCGGGGGTTCGAATCCCTCTCTCTCCGCTGAAAAGAGGTTATGGGTTATAGGTTATGGGTTACAGGCGCACGAGCAGACATCGGCATCAGCCAGGAATGACCGATAACCCATAATCAATAAGATGTACCAATATGCTGCAACTGCAATACATAAAAGACCATCGTGAGGAGTGCATCTCGCGACTGAAGATTAAGAATGTACAGAACGTAGAGGAACGCATCGCCGAGATCATCGAGCTCGACGCCCAGCGCCGCGCCCTTCAGGTGAAGGCCGACGCCGTGAAGGCGGAGCAGAATCGCATGGCCAAGGAGATAGGGATGCTGATGAAGCAGGGGCTCCGCGAGGAGGCCGAGAAGGCCAAAGCCCGCACGGCAGAGCTGAAGGGCGAGGAGAAAGCCCTCGGCGAGGAGCAGGCCGCCACGGAGAAGACCCTCAACGAGAAGCTCATCTCGCTGCCCAACGCGCCGCACCCGAGTGTGCCCGCGGGCAAGAGCGAGGCCGACAACGTGGTGGTCGGCGAATACGGCACGAAGCCCGACCTGCCTGCCGACGCGCTGCCCCACTGGGACCTCTGCGCCAAGTACGACATCATAGACTTCGAGCTGGGCAACAAGGTGACCGGCGCCGGCTTCCCCTTCTACAAGGGCAAGGGCGCCCGTCTGCAGCGCGCGTTGATAAACTTCTTCCTCAACGAGGCCGCCGATGCGGGTTTTGTTGAGATACAGCCGCCGCTGATGGTGAACGAGGCTTCGGGCCTCGGCACAGGCCAGCTGCCCGACAAGGAGGGACAGATGTACGCTGTGCCGCTGGATGGGTTCTACATGATTCCGACGGCCGAGGTGCCCATCACCAACATCTTCCGCGGCGAGGTGGTGGACGCCAAGCAGTTCCCCATCAAGCGTGTGGGCTACAGCGAGTGTTTCCGCCGCGAGGCCGGCAGCTACGGCAAGGACGTGCGCGGGCTGAACCGCCTGCACGAGTTCTCGAAGGTGGAGATTGTCGTCATAGAGCATCCCGACCGCAGCTACGCCATGCTCGAGGAGATGAAGAAGCACGTGGGCGGCCTGCTCGACAAGCTGGGTCTCCCCTACCACATACTGAAGCTCTGCGGCGGCGACATCAGCTTCACGAGCGCCATGACCTTTGACTTCGAGGTGTGGAGCGCCGCGCAGAAACGGTGGCTGGAGGTGAGCTCGGTGAGCAACTTTGAGACCTTCCAGGCCAACCGCATGAAGTTGCGCTTCAAGGACGAGAACGGCAAGATGCAGCTCTGCCACACGTTGAACGGGTCGGCCCTGGCCCTGCCGCGCATCGTTGCAGCCCTGCTGGAGAACAACCAGACGCCCGACGGCATCGTGATGCCGGAGTGCCTGCGCCCCTACCTGGGATTCGACAAGATAGACTAAGCGGGAAGCGGAGCGCGAGTAGTGACAATGACTATAACAAGAAAGGGCCGGCGCGAACGCCGGCCCTTTATGTTTGTCGTGCCTTTACTTGTCAGAAGTGGAAGCCGATGCGAAGAGCGAACTCGCCGACGGTGCGGGTGGGGATAGCGCCTGCGTCGACATCGGCTTTCATGAGTTCACCAAAGGACTTGTAGGTCTTGTCGGTATAGCTGACGACGTGCTTGCCGAGGCCGTAGTAGTAGATACCGGCGCTGACGTGGCGGCCGAAATAGGCGCCGAGGCCGAACATCCAGGAGAGGGCGACGGTGGGCTTGTAGGCGTAGGTGTAGGACTTGTCGGCAATGGTTACCTTCTCGCTGCCGATAATGAAGAGGTCGCCGCCGACAGCGAACTCAGCATACGGGGTGATGTCGTTCCAGAGCTCGTCGTAGAGGTAGCTGACACCAAGCATGATGGGGATGTTGAAGTAGTTGGGTGATTTGCCCTTGGCCTGGATGTACTTGTCGCTCCACTTGGAGCCGATAAAGTTCCAGAAGAAGTCGGCCTGAGCAAAGGGAGCCACTTCGCCCATGCCTACATCGAAGCGGTAGCTGATGCGATAGCCGAGGCCGAAGCCGGGGGTGGCGTCCTTGCCGATGTCTTCGCGATACAGGGGAACCTGGTCGCCAAGGATTCCGCGATCGGTGTTGACGTCTTTGGCGAACTGGCCTGTGGGGAGCGCCCCGTTGAGGAAGATGGACTGGCGGAACTGAGCCTGCGCGTGCGTGCCTGCCACCGTCATGACGGCAGCGAGACAGATGACTTTTACTAATCTCTTCATGATGATTGCTATTTTGTTTGTTTTCTATTTCTTGGTTGTTTTCTTGGCCGGGGCTTTGGCGACGGACTTGCCGGCGGTCTTGGCGGCTGTTTTTGCCGTGCTCTTTGCCGGGGCTTTGGCGGCCTTGGCGGGCGCTTTGGCGGCGGGCTTGGCGGCTTTCTTGGAGGGCTTGTCGATCTTCACCATCTCCTCTTCGGGGATTGTGGCGTCCAGCGGCGGTATTTCGTCATCGAGGAATTCATCCTCGATGCCACGAAGATCCTCGTCGGACGGCTCGAAGTCGTCGTCTTCTGGTTCATCGTCCCCGATACGCTCGTAGCTGTCCAGCTCGTCGGCCTCCTCGTCGTCGGCGAAGGCTTCCTTGAGCCCTTCCTTGTCGACACCGAGGGAGGTCTTCTTTTTCTTGTCGTCGGAGAGCACGTCCTCGAAGTCGCCATGCCTGAGGTGTTCCTCACGGTGGGTGACGATGCCCTCCTCCTTCTCGCGGGTCTCGGTAAGGGTGTCAAACTCGCTCTCTTCAGCGGGTTCATCGCCGTCATCGTCAAACAACGCCTTGTCGAGATCTTCGCCAAGGGTGTCTATCTTGACGTCGAACTTGACCATATAGGCGGTGTCCTCCGTCTCGAACGGGACGACAAAAATAGCCTCACCGTTAGGCTTCACAAACTTTGTTATATAGTTGCTGTAGCCGTCGGGATAGGCTTCTTTGAATAACTCTTTAACGTCGTCAGGGAGGTTCTTGTAGCTGACAATCAGATTTTTCTTGCGTTTATGTGTAGTTGCCATAGTTGTAGTATTTGGGTGCAATATTAGTAAAAAAAGTGAAACTGACCAAATTTATTTTAGGCTACCACAATACTCTCGTCATCTTCGATGCGCAGGTTCTGCATGATGAACTCGCGGCGCTCCAGGGTGTTCTCGCCCATGTAGAACGAGAGGGTGCGGTCTGTGTCGAATTCCTTATGCAGGAGGACGGGGTCGAGACGCATATCTTTGCCTATAAAGTTCTTGAACTCCTCGGGCGATATCTCGCCGAGGCCCTTGAACCGTGTAATCTCGGCACCCGGAGTGGCCTTGATGGCAGCTATGCGCTCGTCGTCAGTGTAGCAGTAGGTCGTCTTCTGCTTGTTGCGCACACGGAACAGGGGTGTCTGGAGTATGTATACATGGCCGGAGGAGACGAGTTCCGGATAGAAGCGGAGGAAGAACGTGAGCAGCAAAAGCCGTATATGCATGCCGTCGACATCGGCATCGGTAGCGATGACGACATTGTTGTATCGCAGGTTGTCGAGCGACTCATCGATGTCGAGAGCGTTATGCAAGAGGTTCAGCTCCTCATTCTTATACACATCCACCTTGCTTATGCTGTAGGTATTCTTCGGCTTGCCGCGGAGCGAGAAAACGGCCTGGGTGTCGACATCGCGGCTCTTGGTGATGGAGCCGGATGCCGAATCGCCTTCGGTGATGAATATCGTACTCTCAAGACGGCGTGCATGATTGGTGTTGTAGTGGACGTGGCAATCGCGCAGCTTGCGGTTGTTGAGAGAGGCTTTCTTGGCGCCCTCTCTGGCTATTTTCTTGATGCCGGCAATGTCCTTGCGCTCCTTTTCATTGGCGTTTATCTTGGCCAGCAGGGCCTCTGCGGTATCAGCATGGATATGCAGATAATTGTCAAGGTGACGTTTGAGAATGTCAAGCACATACGTCTTCAGCAGCGGACTGTCGTTACTGCCGTCGACCTTGTTGGGCTCAAGGTGCGTGGACCCGAGCTTAGTCTTTGTCTGTGCCTCGAAGACCGGCTCTTGGATGCGTATACACAGCGCACATACAAGGCCGCCGCGTATCACTTCCGGGGCATAGTCTTTCTTGATGAACTCCTTTACGACACGTGCATAGGCCTCACGGAAGGCGCTCTGATGGGTGCCGCCTTCAGTTGTATGCTGACCGTTGACGAAGGAATAATAATAGTCGTTGTTCTGGCCGTTGACATGTGTAAAGGCGGCCTCGAAGTCACCGTCCTTGATATGTATTATCGGGTACAGCGGTTCCGTCTGCAAGTTGTTTTCCAAGAGGTCGAGCAGGCCGTTCTTTGAGTAGTAGCGGCGGTCGTTATAGTACATCGTGAGCCCCCTGTTCAGGTAGGCATAGTTCCATATACGCCGCTCCACATACTCGCTGATGAAATGGTAATTGCCGAACAGCTTACTGTCTGGCACAAACTCAACCAACGTGCCTGTGTCGGGACTGTTGTCGGCGACAATGCCGCTATCGTTCACAAGCTTGCCGTCAGCGAACTCGGCCCAACGGGTCTTGCCGTCACGGAATGCCTGCACGCGAAAATAACTGCTAAGGGCGTTCACCGCCTTGGTGCCGACGCCGTTAAGGCCGACCGACTTCTGGAACACCTTGCTGTCGTACTTGGCACCTGTATTGAGCTTGCTGACCGCCTCCACCAGCTTGCCCAGCGGGATGCCGCGGCCATAGTCGCGTATGCTGACACGCCGCTCGGCAAAGTTTATCTTCACCTCTATTTTCTTGCCATAGCCTGAGGTATACTCATCGATGGAGTTGTCTATAACCTCCTTGATGAGCACATAGATGCCGTCATCATGGCTTGAGCCGTCGCCCAGTTTGCCTATATACATACCCGGACGAAGCCGGATATGTTCCATATCCTCAAGATGTACTATGCTGTCATCATTATAGTCGGCAGCATTGGCCTGCGGTATTAAGACTTCTTCTGACATGTGTTATTCTTCTATCTGCATTTCCGATGTTATGGCGTACCCCGCTTTCGCTTTTTTGTCCGTAAGCGGTTCGCCGGTGACGACAACGATTCTTCCTTCCGGCACACCCTGCTCGGCGACATAACGCGCCACCTGCTCGTTCAGCCACTCATTGCGTTTGGCTGCCGCTTCCGCGTCGTCGGTGGCGGGCATGTGAAGAGTCAAGGTGATGGTGATTCGTGGGTCGCTCTGTGCTATGGCCGAGAGGTCTGACAATATGTGATACTGCTCTGAGGTAAGACCATGCAGATCCGGTGCCACCACCATAAACTCAAGCTCGTCGCTATTGATGCCCAGAGCCGAGCCGAGTGCACGCGCCGGCGACGTCGCCACCTTGACCAGCAGGTTACCCAGTGTCTTCCACACCACCTTCATGTAGTTAAACTCAGGATTGTCGATATTGCCTTTCACGGGCATCTCAATGAGTATCTTGTCGTCTTTGTCCTTGAGGATGTACAATGCCGCCTTGAGCGGGATCTTCACTTCCGCCGAAATGTCCTTACGGCGGTCGCCGACTTTGGCCTTGTAAATGTCTATCTTGTTCTGGTTGTCGAGCTCGCTGTTGGTGACGGCGAGGCGTGTTGTGAGGCCAAAGGTGCCGTCTTCGACAGGATAGCCGGTATACGCCACAGCCCATGGGCTGATCTGGCGCATGTCGAGGCCCTTGATGGTGAGGAAGAGGTCCTGATAGTTCTTCCAGTTGACGATGTCGCCCTTCCACCGGACCATGAGATGTCCGCCTCCGGGGAGCGTGGCACGCACCTGAGCGTTGTTGCCGCCCGCCGTGGTAAGGTCGTCGGCGCTGACGCTAAGTCCCGTTACCGGGAAATGGAACTCATCGGGCAGCGTGTGGTCATTGTAGGTTATACTGGCATCTTCCACCCTCAGGCTGCCCACATGAAGCTGCATGGGCTTTCCTTTCTTGCCTTCGGCCTCCTCAGCGGGCTTGTCGTCATCCTCTTCAATGCCGCTCTGCAGGGTGACACCCTGGCTCTCCTTCTTTGGCATCAAGAGGCTTATGTTGCTGTATTCTTTCCACTGCTCGTAAGTGGCCTTGAGTCCGTTGAGGCGCACCTCCCCGATATCAAACGAGTTGTCGTCAAGATTAATGTTGTTCACCTTCACCGTCAACGCATCAAAGCTTGCCACAGGCCCTTTGCTGCCGGTGAGGTCCACACCATTGACGGCCACCGTGCCACCTATGCTGCTCTTCATTATGTCGTTCACATTACCGTCGGCGGTGATGTGAGCGTTGACGCTGCCTCGCAGATCGTCGTATCTCAGCATGTCGGCAAGATAACTGTCGAGGTTCTGCACAGAAAAGTCCTCGAGGTTCACGTCCACATGGTACAAGCTTTCCTTCGTGTCATAGTTGGCATCGACATTCAGCCTGCCGCCTTTGTCAAAGCCGATATTCAATCCGCCCTCGCTGCCCTCGTCGCCGCCGAGCACAAAACCGGGCACACTCAAGTTAATGTCAGGCAGATGAATGCCCTTGTGGTTTAGCATGTCGTCGTAGTTCAGACTGGCATGGCGGATGTTGATGTTGTAGAACTTCATCACCCAGCCGCTGGGGGTGGTGTCCTCCACCTCCGTGCTGTCGTCGCTGCTGAAATGCTCTATCAGGCTGGCGAAGTTGAAGCGCTTACCCTCCTGGATGATGTTGGCGTGCAGGCCGGACAGCGTTATATGGCGCAGGTTTATCACCTTGAAGGGTATCTGCAGCAGATGCGCACGCACATCGAGCGTGTCGAAGCCGGCAAAGATCTCCTCGCCGTCGTCCTCATAGACGTCAAGTCCACGCACATTCACGGTGCCCGTCAGCAGGTTAAGCCCCACATGCTCCACGTGAACCTTACGGCCTGTCAGCTCCTCGCCGTGCCCGTTGACGTACCCCTTCGCTATCGGGCCTGCCAACAGCGACACAATGATAACCAGGGCCAGCACAATGCCGACCACCCACAGCAATATCCTCAATCCCTTTTTCATATCTGTTGTATTTCCGATCAATCAGTTATGTTTTTTTCAGTGGCCATGCAGACAACAACTCACAACTCATAACTCACAACTCATAACTCATAAAAGTGCATCTCCGTCAGATATTTGTACACCGGTTCCGTCAGCAGGTAGCGCACATCCTTCCGCGCCGCTATCTGCGTCCTTATGTAGCTGGAGCTGATATCCATCATCGGCACATCCACCATCGTCACATTCTCATGCTCTCTCAGCGCGCACCGCTCGCTCCCGGGCCTCGGGTACACATATATGCGGTAGTTCTGCAGTATGTACTCATAGTTGCGCCACCGGTGCAGACTCGCCAGGTTGTCGCTGCCCATAATGAGGCAGAACTCCCTGTCGGGATACTTCTCACCCAGCGCCGCCAGCGTCACCACCGTGTAGCTCGGCACAGGCAAGTGCATCTCCACATCGCACGCCCACAGATGGTAGTTGTCCTCTATGGCCCTCCTCACCATTTGCAGCCTGTGGTGGTCGGCAAGCAGCGTGGCGCGCTCCTTCAGCGGGTTCTGCGGACTCACCACAAACCACACCTCATCGATGCCTTCCTGCTGCTGCATGGTCTCGGCAATGATGAGGTGCCCCACATGTATCGGGTTGAACGACCCAAAGAAAAGAGCCGTGCGTTTCATCAATAATACTTGTACGCCGTCTCTATCTTTATGTGTCTCAATTTCTGTCCGCGGAAGGTGTATATCTCGGCCACCTCGCCGGCGCCGCTTATCACCTTCAGCACCGCAACGTCGGCAGTGTACGACTTCGGGTACTTCTTGAAGAACACATTGAACACCTCGTCCTTCGTCATACCCACATGCAGACCGTTCACCAGCTTCACCTCCCTGTCGGTGATGTAGCCGCCGAGCAGCTCCACCTTCTTCGTCCAGATGCTGTAGTACAGGTCAATGTAGCTGTCGTCATAGCGGCGCATGCGGTTCACGCTCACCTCCATCGAGTCGTAGTACTTCTTGTAGCCTATGTCGCGATACCAACTCAGCTGGTTGTCGGTGATATACTGCTCCACAGAGCTCCACTCGCCGAAAGGATAGATAACATAGCCTGCCAGCGAGTACACGGTCATCGTGTCCGTATACACCTTGATATCCTTGATGAGGTATTCCGGACGGCTGAAACTCATCATGCGCATAGCCTTGGCCCGCGATGCCACCTGCTGCGAGAATCCCGCCGTGGCCATCAGCACCAAAGCAACTATTGTCAGTGTTCTTTTCATGTATATTATAATAATTTAGACATAATAACGCGGGATGCAACATAATATTGCATCCCGCGTAATTTTTTTTATAAGCTACTGGCTAAGTTTCTTTTCGGTAACCTATAACCAATAACCTGTAACCGTTATTACTTCACCACGCTCAGGCGCTCGGTGGAGACACCGTTGTCGGTGGTCACACTGACGAAGTAGACACCGGCGGCGTAGTTGCTGACATTCAGCTCAAGGGCGCTGGCGTTGACGTTCTCGCGGCTCTCAACCACCTGTCCGACGGAGTTCACCACGCTGTAGCTGCGGATGGTGCTCTCGGCCTCCACAAAGGCCATCTCGGCCACGGGGTTCGGCCACATCTTCACGCTGATGGCGGGCTTCACATCTTCGATGCCGACCTGGCCGGCGGTCAGGAAGGCGCTCTTGGTGGCATTCAGCACCTGGCGGTTGGCGAAGGAGGCATCATGCTTGTTGACGAAGGCGATAAGGCGGCACTTCTCGTAGTTCCATGTGGCAGGCAGCGTGTAGGTGTAGTGCTTGCTGTAGGTGTCGTTGGCGTTGGTGCTGGTGAGGGCGTCACCCCAATAGCTGGTGACAACACCACGCAGCACATGGTCGTGGCGGTAGTTGCCGGTGGCGCCGCTCTGCGTTCCCATGATGCTGTCCTCGGTGATGTAGACAGTGACGTTGACGGTGCCGGTCAGGCTGGACTTGAACATGCCGTTCACGTCGAAGCTCACCTGGCGCGTGCTGGCATTGTAGGTGATGTTCTCAAGACCCACGGTGACAAAGGCGGGTGTCGACGTGGCGTTGGCAAACTGGTTCTGGATGGTGGCGACATTGCTTGACACGTTGCCAACCAACCCTCCTTCGGAGACAGGCACATTCTCGACATTGCGGTCAAGCATCATGGCGGGAGCGAACGAACCCGAACCGCCGTTTGCCGAATAGAAGCCCATGATGCCGGTGCTGGCGGCATCCTCGGCCAAGGTCATGTTGTCGGTATAGTAGCCGCAGTGGTGGGCAACCCAAGCAATGCGGTCTTCGTAACCCACAATGGCCTGGTGCAGGCGGTCATGTCCTGCCGGGCAGTTCGGGCAGACGGCCGTCGTGAAGTGTTCAAGCAGCGACGTGCGCTCCACCACAGTGGCGGGGTCGTAGACCGACAGCGACAAGCTGCCTGTGTTGTCAGAAGCGTCGGGGTCGGCCACGCCGTTGGGGGCGCTCACCTCAAGGCCGATGGTGACAGCCTCGGCGGTGGGGTGGCTGATGGTGACGGTGTCGACATAGTAGGCAAACGGAGCCACGTTGATGCCGGTGACGTTGCGTGTCTGGGCGGTGCCGTTGACAGTGTAGGTCAGCGTGTAGCTCGTCATGGGGGTCGTGCCCTCGTTCCTCACCATGGTGTAGAAGCTGAAGTTCGTGCCCATGGGGACAAAGCCCTGGACCATACCGTCGGTATAGGAGATGCCAGCGGCGGGCATGTCGGCGGAGACAGTCACGTTGTCAACCAGCGTGTACATGCCGTCGGTGGTAGTGCAGCGGAATGCAATGTAGATGCTCTGTCCAGCATAGGCAGACAGGTCGAACAGCATGGTGTTGGCTCCAGCGGCCAGGGTGGTCTGCGGCATCACGGTCTGTGTGAAGTCGGTCTTGGCGTTGCCGGTGGTGCTCACCAGCACGGCGAGCTTCTCGCTGTACTGCGAGCCATAGACGTCGAACTTCAGCTTGAAGTCACCCGTGGCGGGCATGACGAGCTGCGGGGTGACCAGCCAGCGGTCGCAGGCAGTGGTGCTGTTGGTGTAAGTCAGGCAGATGGCGCTGCCGTCGCCGAACCAACCAAAATCATACACGCTCCAGCTCTGCCCGAAGTCGGCATACTGGCTGTAGTTGGCCACGTTGTCGGCGTAGGTGGTCCAACCCACGGGGAAGGTGCCGAACCCACTGGCGGTGGCGTTAGCCTCGAAGTCCTCGACCCAGGGGAAGGTGGTCACGCTGGCATTCACCACATTGACAACAATGCTGTCCGAAGCAGTGCCGACCGCATTGGTGGCGCTCACCTTGACGGTGTGGTTACCCAGCGTGGTGAAGGTTGTGGTGAAGGTGGTGCCGGTCTCAGTCTGCTGCACGCCGTCAACATACCAGGCAAGGGGTGTCACATCGCTCGTAGCCGTGAAGGTGGCAGAAGAGTTCAGTGCAACATTGCTCAGTCCTGCAAGGCTTAACACAGGCAGTTCAGGGCCACCGACGCGGATGTCGTCGATCATCAACCAATACATGTCGGTAACATTGTAATGGCGGAAAGCAATATAGATTGTCTGTCCGGCATATGCGGAGAGGTCAACCGATTTCTTCTCATAATCCACCCCATTGGTGGTGAATGTGGCCACAGGAGTAGTAGCCGAGAGAGCCGCTACCGTTCCGGTGGTGCCAATGAAAATACCATAGCTTTCCGTGTATTGGAAGTCACGGGCATACCATGAAAGCGTGTACTGTGTACCAGCAGGAATAGCCATTGCCGGCAATATCATCCAGTTGTCGGGAGTCAATGCACCAACATTGTTTATGTACGATGCCGATGCTATAAGTTTGGAACCCGTGTTGGCGTAGGAGGCTGACCAGGTATTGTTGTCCCACCCATAGCCGTCGCCGTCATTGTCAACCATGGTGATGCTTGACGGCACACCATTCTCAAAACCTTCCGTCCAGGGGAACGTGGTCACCTGGGCGCTTGCGGCCATGCCCATCAGGGCTGCGGCCAAAAATAATACTACTTTTTTCATAGTTGTGTGTATTTGTGTATTTGTGATTAACTATTTCTTTTTGCATTCACCAAAGCTTTCACCTTTTCTATAAAACTATGTGTAGGTTCTACAAGAGGTTCCACGTCTACTTGTTCAACATTGAAACTGTCACTGTAATCACCCGTAATACGCTTGGTGTACAAATCACTGTACAACCGACCGTATTTCACCTCAAAGATGCCAGTCAACACAAACTCCTTGCTGAACATGCGGATAATTCCCTCGTGTGTTTTCGCCTCTATCCTGTAGCACAACATGAGAGCCGATACAGCATAGTATGCCGCATAATACAAACGGTTGGCCGCAGCAGTCCATCGTCCGTTGCCGACAAGAAGTTCCACATCCTTCATTGCCTCGTCAGACTTTTCCATCCGGAAGTCTATCAGTGTATTCCTATCTTCTTCCGACAAACTCATACTATTGCTACAGCTTCTTTCATTACATTATGATAAAACGGCGTAAAATACTGGTTGCTCCACTCTTTCTTTGTCTGCACAAGAGTGCCCACATCATAGTCGCGATTCCAGAACAGGACATTAACATCATACCCCACGCCCATGTTGTCCTCCGTGGTGGCGCGGCCCTCGCGGTCCAGCAGCACCAAGATGTCGAAGTCCGAATCCTCGCGCTCGTCGCCGCGTGCACGCGATCCGAAGAGCAACACCTGGCTGCCTTCGGGCACCACACGCTGCAGCTCCGGCCTTATGGCGTCTATTATCTCCTGTGTTCTACGTGTCATGGCATGATGTCTTTTAGACGATGCAAAAGTACACATTTTTTCAATGCCGCGAACATTATTTTTCAACAGGAGTGCTTTTTTAACACTTTTTCACACTTCCGCCACCGCCCCGCTACGCACTCCCTACGGCATTTCTACGGTACTTCTACGGTACTTCTACGGTACTTCTACGGTATTTCTACGCTTTAAACCGTAGAAATACCGTAGAAGTACCGTAGAAGTACCGTAGAAGTGCCGTAGAGGGTCGGTACAGGGACGGTACAGAAGACGGTGGTGAAAAGGTCAGGCGAAGAGGGCGCGGAAGGCTTCCTCTATCACTCCAACGGCAACGATCTCAATCTTGTAGCGTTTCTTGTCGATGGAGCGGGCGTTGTATTTGGAGATGAAGATGCGTTCGAAGCCCAGGCGGTCGGCCTCGGCGATGCGCTGCTCCACGCGGCTCACGGGGCGCACTTCGCCGTTCAGGCCCAGCTCGGCGGCGAAGCAGTAGCGCGGCGACACCGGCATGTCGACGTTCGACGACAGGACGGCGCAGGCCACGGCGAGGTCTATGGCCGGGTCGTTCACCTTGATGCCGCCGGCGATGTTGAGGAAGACGTCTTTGGCGCCGAGCTTGAATCCGCAACGTTTCTCGAGGATGGCCAGCAGCATGTTGAGGCGCCGCATGTCGAAGCCGTTGGCGTTGCGCTGCGGGGTGCCGTAGACGGCCGAGCTGACGAGGCTCTGCACCTCTATGAACATAGGCCTGACGCCCTCGAGGGTGGCGGCCACGGCGGCGCCGCTGAGGGTCTCGTCGCGCTGGCTGAGGAGCAGCTCGCTGGGGTTGGGCACCTCGTGCAGGCCGCTGCCGAGCATCTCGAAGAGGCCTATCTCCGCCGTGCTGCCGAAACGGTTCTTCAGCGCGCGCAGTATGCGGAAGCCGTAGTGGCGGTCGCCCTCGAACTGGAGCACGGCGTCGACTATGTGCTCCATCACCTTGGGGCCCGCCAGGGTGCCGTCTTTGGTGATGTGGCCTATGAGGAGCACCGGCACGCCGGTCGTCTTGGCGTAGTGCTGGAACTCTGTGGTGCACTGGCGTATCTGGCTCACGCTGCCGGCCGGCGAGTCCACGTCGTCGGTTGTGATGGTCTGTATGGAGTCCACGATCAGCAGGTCGGGCTTCACGGTGTCGATGTGCTCGAAGATGCGCTGCGTCACCGTCTCGCTGACGACGTACAGGTCAGTGGGTAGTGGGTAGTGGGTAGCGGGTAGCGGGCTGCCACCTTCGTCGCTCTCTGCACTCTGCTCACTGCCTACTGCCATCAGTCCTTTGCCCACGAGCCTGTCGGCCCGCATCTTTATCTGCTGCTCGCTTTCCTCGCCGCTGACGTAGAGGAGGCGTTTATCTTTGATAGCCAAAGCTGTCTGCAGCAGCAGGGTGCTCTTGCCGATGCCGGGTTCGCCGCCGAGCAGCAGGAGGCTGCCGGGCACTATGCCGCCGCCGAGGACGCGGTCGAACTCGCCGCAGCCCGTGGCTATACGCTTGGTCTCGCTGTAGCTCACCTCCTGTATACGCTTGGGGGTCGACACGCCGAGCTTGGCGCTTTCCTTATTCCACTTGCCGCTCTCTGCCTTCACCACCTCTTCGGCGAAGGTGCCGAACTTGCCGCACTCAGGGCAGCGGCCGAGCCAGCCCGACGACTGGTAGCCGCACTCCTGGCAGAAATAGTATGTCTTTGCTTTAGCCATATTGTCACTCTTTTAGGTTGTCAACAGATGCTTCATGGGCATCATCATCCAGCGCAGTTCCACGGCCTGCTTCAGCCCGCGGTAGTCAAGCATGCAGAGCTGTGCCGCGTATACCAGCAGCGCCGCAGCCACCCACCAGTGCTTCTTCAGCCACCCCCACATGGCCTTCAGGCTCCCAGCCATAGGCCTGTCGCCGGTGGCATAGGTGGCCAGGGTGGCGGCGGTCATGCTGAAGAAGTAGCCTATCCACCACCGCGAGTAGTCGGTGGCGACGACAAACAGCGGCAGTGTGAGCAACGGCACGGCGAGGCTGGCGCCGCGGTAGAGCCACCGCCGGCCTTTGCCTTCGGCGCGCCGCGCGGCACCGGCCCACGGCCAGTGCATGGCAAAAAGCAGCGGCGACAGCAACAGCAGGGAGAGGCCGAACTCCACATACTTGTAGGGGAACTCTATGAGGTTGGACTGCATGTTCTCCGCGTTGGTGGCATAGTAGAGGAGCCTGAAGCCGCGCTCGTCGTCGGGCATCACCCCGACATCGCGCTCGCGCATGGAGGCCAGCAGCTCGTCCATGGGCACATTCATGCCTCCGCGCCACCAGAGCATGGCCAACAGCACGGCCACGAGGACTGTCACGACGGCATAGCACGCCACCTTGCGCCACACGGCGGCAGGCTTGGCGAAGCAGTCCATCAGGCACAGCGCCACCATGGCCGGCATCAGGGTGCAGCAGAAGGTGTGGTGTATGAGGATGCCGAAGGATGCCACGGCAAGCGTGGCGGCATAGTAGGCCAGGCCGTCGCGCCGGTGGAGGTAGAGCATCAGCCACGCCAGCACGAGCGCCAGCTGGTAGGTCTCCATGAAACCCATGGAGAGGGGCGTGCGGACGTAGGCCATCAGCGAGAAAGGCCCCACAGCGTAGAGCACCGCCAAGGCCAGGGCGCCGGGGCTCAGTTCGCCGTGCATGGTCAGGGAGCGGTACATGAAGAGGCACAGCAACGCCAGCATCAGCAGGTTGGCAGTGAGGATGAACACACGCACATGCCCGGGCGTCACCATTCCTGGAAACACCCAACTGAAAAGCGTGCCGATGAGCTTCCTGCCGCCGAAGCCCGTCTCATAGCCCACAAAGTAGTTGAACGACGGCAACCACTGGCTCCAGTCGGTGTCGAAGGCTATCACCACGGCGTACAGGAACGAGGGCAGCACCGCCAGCAGCGATGCCAGCAGCACCATCCTCTTCTGCCCCGCCGCAACGGCGATTGTGTTTTCTTCAGGCATTTATGCGCTTTTTTCTCATTATTTTTACGTATACCGCCGCCGCCAGTATGATGCCTGCGGCGATGGCGATGGTCACCTTGAGGGCCGTGAAGCCCGTGGCGGCGGCCAGGCTCAGCTGGTTGCTGACCAGGTAGTAGGCCGTCCAGAAGATGCCGCCTCCCGGCACCAGGGGGATGATGCCGCAGATGAGGAACACCGTCACCGGGGCGCGCATCAGCACGGCCAACAGGTGGCTCAGCACGGTGATGACCAGCGCCGCCGCGAAGGCCGCGCCCACCACGCTGAAGGCCGACGTCCACACGCTGCACAGCAGGTATACCGCCCACCCCGCCATGCCCACCAGGCCACTGCCGGCATAGTAGCGCCTCGGCGCCCCGAAGAGGGCCGCGAAGCCCACGGTGCCCACGAAGGCCGACGCCAGCTGCACATACCAGGCCGACGTCAGCGCGTCGGTCACCGGGGCGTCGAGCACCATGAGGTCGCCGGTGAGCGCTTCCTCAACCACGAAGGCCACGACCACGCCGAGGGCTATGCAGAGGAAGACGAGGAAGGCGTCGAGCAGGCGCGTGGCTCCGGCCAGGTAGTCCTCGTTGGCCAGGTCGCGCATGCCGTTGGTGAAGGGCACCCCCGGCACAAGGGCTATGATGGTGCCTATGATCATGTTGGGCAGGTGCTCGCCGAAGCCAACGGCCACGGCGAGGATGCAGAGCAGGCCGCCTACCAGGCCGCCCACGAGGCTGCCGAAGATGCGGCTCAGATGGGGCGACACGAAGGCCATGAAAGCCCCCAGCAGCAGGCCGCACGAGAAGGTGGCGGCGGCGTCGACAAGGCTGCCGCCGAAGAGAATGCTGAAGGCCCCCACGCCGAGCGACACGCCGAGCACAAGCTCCCACCACGGCTTGGCGCCCATGGTGCGTATGGCTTTCAGGCGGCGCTCTACCTCGTCAAGGGGCATGGCGCCGCCGTCGATGTCGCGGCTCAGCTGGTTCACCGCCACCACGCGGGCCAGCTGTGTGCCCTTGATGGGGATGAACTCCGCCCGTGCATAGTGTTGGCCGGTGGCTATGATGCCGTTGCTCAGCACGAAGAAGCTCTCGTCCTCAACGCCGTATGACTTGGCCATGTGCTCCATGGTCTCCTCCACACGGCCTATCTCGGCACCATTTTCGAGGAGTATGTGTCCGGCCTCGGTGGCCAGCTGCAAGGCACGTTCCTGCTCTTCGGTCATAGCTGCTGCCTGTAGATGTACAGCACATCGCCGGCGCAGAAGCGCGTCATACCGTCGGCAGTGGGTATGATGGACTGCCCGTCGCGCTCTATCATCACGAAGACCATGCCGTCCTTGTAGGGGTATTCCTTGATGGTCTTGCCTATCCAGCGGCTGTTGGGCTCCACCACGTCGCGCACCAGGTGCTGGTGCGTGTCCTCGCGGAAGCCGCGTGTGCAGTAGATTATCTCGTCGCCTACCTCATAGTAGGTGTGGCCCTTGGGCACCAGGGTTTTGTTGCCGCGCCTGAGCAGCACCAGCACCATGCCGTCGGGCAGGGTCATCTCTTTGGTGCAGTGGCCGGCCCACTTGCTGCCCTCGCCGACGGTGAAGCGCCCGAAGGTGGCCTCCGACTGCTCGGTGAAGTCGCTGAAGGTGGTCATGACGTCGGCATTCTCGTCAACCATCTTCATCTTCTTGGCCATGAAGGGTATCAGTGTACCCTGTGCCAATATGGATATCACAACCACACAGAACACCACGCTGAAGATGTCGACACCGCCGCCCTCTATGAGCGGGCGCGCGCCGGGCAGCACCTGCGTGATAGTCACTATGGCGAAGACTATGGACGAGGCGCCGCGCAGACCCACGAAGGAGATGAAGCCCATCTGGTTGGCGGGGTATTTCCTGAAGGGTGTCAGGACGCTGAACACCGCCGCCGGACGCGCCACAAGGAGCAGGAAGGCGAAGATGGCCAGGGCCGGCAGTATGGCGGCAGGGATGCGGTGCACGTCGGCCATCATGCCCAAGGCGAAGAAGATGGCTATCTGCATCAGGCTCGTCACCCCGTCGAAGAAGCCCACCAGCGGCCTACGCCCCTCGAACTCTGTGTTGCCGAGCACTATGCCCACGATGTAGGCGCTCAGGTAGCCGTTGCCGCCAACGAGGTTGGGCAGGGCATAGGCGGCTATGGCCACGGCGAAGATAAAGAGTGTGTTGAAGCCGTCGGCGGCGAACTTGTAGCGTTTCAGCAGGAAGGCGGCGCCCCAGGCTATCAGCAGGCCGCTGACGGCACCGAAGACAAGCTGCGAGAAGACCGTCCAAAGTGCGTACCACACCGTGACGTGCGTCGTCGACGACGGGTCGGCGGCGTTGGCCACCGCCAGCATGAGCACCGTCACCATGTAGGCGCAGGGGTCGTTGGAGCCGCTCTCCATCTCTATCATAGGCGCCGTGTTGTTCTTCAAGCCCAGCTTGCGTGTGCGGAGTATGGAGAATACCGAAGCGGCATCCGTGGAGCTGATCACGGCGCCGAGCATCATGCTCTTCACCCACGACCAGCCGAGGGCGTAGTGGCAGAAGAGTCCTGTGATGCCAGCCGTCAGGAAGACACCCACCGAGGCCAGCAGCCCCGCCTCCACGGCCACGGGCTTGGCGGAGCTCCACCGAGTGCCGAAACCGCCGTAGAACATAATGAATATCAGGGCCACCGTGCAGCCGAACTCAACCAGGCGGCTCGCATCAACGTTGCCTATGATGTCGACGCCCAGTCCGACGACGAACCCCACCAGCAGGAAGAGCAGCAGCACGGGCACGCCGATCTTGAACGATATCCTGTTCAGGAAGACGCTGGCAAAGAGGATTGCCGCAAAAATCAACAGTAATGCTATCATCAGATTCTGTATTGGTTAGTCATTTGTCAATATTCGTCCGTCACCTTGTCCACGCGGTATACCTTGTCGCCGCGGTGCAGGGTCTCGCCGGCCTTGATGCTGAAGCAGTCGCCCTGCCGCACCTCCGGCACGGGGTCGCGGTCGGTGCGCAGCTCCTCCACGGTGGCGCGGTAGACGCCGGTGGTCTCGCCGGTGACCATCACCTCGTCGCCCACACGCAGCGTCTCGGCGGTCTGCAGCTGCACCTCGGCCACACCGATGCGGCCAAACCAGTTCTTCACCGGGCCAAGGTATACCTTGTTCTCCGTGGCCTGGCTGCCGTAGCGCTCGCTCCATTCGCCCATCTTGCGCCCCAGGTAGTAGCCGTCCCAGAAGCCGCGGTTGAACACCGTGGCCAGCCGTCGCGTCCACCCTTCGATCTTCTCCTTGCTGTAGGTGCCGTCGGCAATGGCCTCCACGGCCTCGCGGTAGCATTCCGTCACCGTCCGCACATAGTCGGCGCTCCTCCCCCGCCCCTCGATCTTCAGCACCCGCACGCCGGCTTTCACTATCTTGTCCAGGAATCCTATGGTGCACAAGTCCTTGGGCGACATAATGTATTCGTTATCGATCTCCAGCTCCAGGTCGCTCTCCTTGTCTTTCACTATGTAGCCGCGGCGGCACACCTGCAGGCAGGCCCCGCGGTTGGCCGAGTAGTTGTAGTTGTCGAGCGAGAGGTAGCACTTGCCGCTGACGCTCATGCAGAGGGCGCCGTGGGCGAAGACCTCCACCTGCACCAGCTCCCCCTTGGGACCGCGTATGTCGTTGTCGCGTATGAACTGCGTGATTTCCGCCACCTGGCGCAGCGGCAGCTCGCGGGCGGTGACTATCACGTCGGCAAACCGCGCGTAGTAGCGCACGGCCTCCGTGTTGCTCACGTTGCACTGTGTCGAGATGTGCACCTCCACGCCGACGCTGTTGGCGTAGGTGATGACGGCCATGTCGCTGGCTATCACGGCGCTCACGCCGGCCGCCTTGGCGGCGTCAACCAGGGCGTGCATCTCGCCGATCTCGTCGTTGTAGATGATGGTGTTCACCGTCAGGTAGGTGCGCACACCGGCCTCGCGGGCTATCGTGCATATGCGCCCGAGGTCTTCGACGGTGAAGTTGGCCGCGCTCCGCGACCTCATGTTGAGCTTCCCGACGCCGAAATACACAGCATCGGCGCCGCCCTGTATCGCAGCCCGAAGGCTCTCGTACGAGCCCACGGGGGCCATTATCTCTATATTGTCGCTCATTGCTTGTACAGGTCAATGACGTTCATTTCGGTCCATTTCGTGGGCGTCAGCTTGCTGTCGGTCATCGTGGCGTCGAGCGTGCTGACGCGTCCGGCCAGCGCCTGCCCCACGAAGGCGCAGAAGAGGTCCACGCTCCCAGGCAGCCAGCTGGCCACCTCGTGACCCACCCCCTCGAAGCGCACTATCCACAGCGGGTAGCCGCCCTTGCGCATCTGCTTCGCCACGACGTCGGCACCGTAGAGCGCATGGTTCACCACCTTGGGGAACCGCTTGTAGGCCACTATCTTGTCCTTCATGCCGTGCATCAGCATCGTGGGCGCCGGCGGCGTCTTCCACTCCGGCTTGCCCTTGCACATCAGGGCGCCGGCATACGGCACCACGGCGGCGGGCTTCCAGCCCCGCGGCAACACCGCGGCCTCCGCCAGGCCGTTGGCACGGCACCAGTCCATCTGCAGCACCGCGATGGCTCCGGCGGAGCTGCCCGTGAGCACCACGCGGTCGGCCCTCACGCCGATCTCCTTGGCGTGATTCACCACCCAGACGCAGGTGGCTGCAACATCCTCGGCGGCCATGTCTATCACCCACTGGAAGAGCGTCCGCACCCCCGAGATGGAGGCATAGCGCGCCACCATGGCGCTGTCCCTGAGGCCCAGACGGTAGTCGGGGCTCACCACGGTGAACCCGCGCTCGGTGAGCACCCTGGCCACCTCGCGCTGGTAACTGTCGTTGCGCGCACCAGTGACGAAACCGCCGCCGAACACAGCCACCACACAGGCCGAGTCGGCACGCGGCGTGGCGGGACGCCACACGTCGAGCCGCAGCGCCGTGTCGCGCCCCACATACACATAGGTCTCGCAGCCCTCCTGCCCCCAAGCGGAGACAGCGGCAAGCAGCATGGCGGCAAAAACAAGCCTTTTCATACCCGTCAGAGCGTAAACGTCAGACCCATGCCCAGCGTCATCCAGTCATAGGTGAACTTGGTGGCGTTGGCGGGGATGTCGTCAAGGATAGCGAAGCCCAGATGGATGCTGTAGCGCACCTTCTCGCCGCCGACGCTGAACTGGAACTGCGGCTCCACCAGCATGTTGGTGCGCGTGTAGCGGTAGGTGGAACTCTCTATCATCTGCCCCTCGCTGTTGTAGGCGTGGTAGGTGAAGTCGGGCTGGTAGGCGCCGGCCTTCACGCCGAAGCCAACCTCTATGTGGGCCTTCGACAGGTCGTGCCAGCCGAAGTTGAGCTGCACAAAAGGCAGCGCAAAGGAGCCCGAATACTCGCTCTCGTGCGACGAGGAGCCGCTCTCGCCCTCCGTCTCGCGGTCCGTGGTGCTGTGGCGGTCGCGCCACACGGCACCACCGCCCAGACCGGCATAACCCTCAACGACGGCATGCTCGCTCAGCGGGATGTAGAAACCCGGAGCCACCTGGCCGTAGACGTTGTCGCCGCCATAGTTGACATGAGCCTGCGCGGCCAGCCAGTCGGTGACACCGAAACTCGCCGTGGCGTTGACACTCATCACGTTGGGCAACACCCACGACGACATCGACAACGACGCGTCGACGCGCACGTCGCCCTTGTGGTTGATCAGCGGTATGTCAACCGCGTTGGGATGGTAGATACTGCACGAGGCCGCAAGCAGCGGCACGATGGCAAAAAGCAGGTACTGTTTCTTCATAACAATTGCATTTTTATGTTTTCACACAACAACGCGCGCAATGCGACTTTATTGTACGCTACCGCAAAACTTTTTTCCTGCCCCGCACCCCTCCGCGCCCACCCCAGTCCGCCCTTCCCAGCCACAGCCTTCCCCTACGCCTCCCCTACGGAGTCCCTACGGACCCTCTACGGCCGTTCTTCAGTAGTTCTTCAGTAGTTCTTCAGTGCTGCACTGAAGAACTACTGAAGAACTACTGAAGAACGGCCGTACCAACTCCGTAGAGGGGGCGTACCGGGGCCGAGGCAAAAAAGCATACATACAACAAAAAAATTTTGCCAGAATGAAAAAAGTTCGTATCTTTGCAGCACGAAATTAGTAACCGAATTATAAACAATCGTCTGACAACAAACGGGTTAGACGGCAAAAAACAAGAAAATGAAAAAAGGAATCCATCCCGAAAACTACCGCCTCGTGGTGTTCAAAGACATGAGCAACGACAACATGATCCTCACCAAGAGCTGTGCCAACACCAAGGAGACCGTGGTCTACACCGACGGCAAGGAATATCCGGTCGTGAAGCTGGAAATCTCCAACACCTCGCACCCCTTCTTCACCGGCAAGCTGAAACTCGTTGACACCGCCGGCCGCGTCGACAAGTTCATGAACAAATACAAAAAGTACGCCAAGAAGGCCGAATAAACGGGCTGCTTGAAACGCCTCTCGGTACAAGAAAGGCGAGTAAGGAGTTGTGAGCTGTGAGTTTTAAGTATTAAGTAGGAACCTCCTCTTGAAACTCAAAACTCAAAACTTAAAACTGAAAGAAAGGTAATTTGTTTTAGATTTTATGATCAAGAAACCCCGTCCTTTGCAGGGCGGGGTTTTCTAATTGTTGTCGCCTGGCGGGGCATGCTGCAGAGCCGTTGTAGCGTCACGACATCCACGTCCACGCCCGCCGCCGGGGATCAGAGCGCGCTCTCGACGGCCTCGGCCACGGCGCTCATCGGGTCTGTGGGCTCGAAGCGGCGCACGACGTTGCCGTCGCGGTCGATGAGGAACTTGGAGAAGTTCCACTTGATGTCGGGGTTCTGGTCGTAGAGGCTGTCCTGCTGGCGGAACATCTTGTCGAGGTAGGCGCCGCGCGGGTCGGTGGTGTCGAAGCCGCCGAAGGGGGCCTTGGCCTTGAGCCAAGTGAAGAGGGCCGCGGCGCTGTCGCCGTTGACATTGATTTTGGCCATCTGCGGGAAGGTCACGTTGTAGTTGCCGGTGCAGAAGTCGTGGATCTCCTCGTTGCTGCCGGGGGCCTGGGCGCCGAACTGGTTGCAGGGGAAGTCGAGCACCACGAAGCCGCTCTCGGCATACTTTCTGTACAGAGCCTCAAGGGCCTCATACTGCGGCGTGAAGCCGCACTGCGTGGCGGTGTTGACCACCAGCAGCACCTGGCCGCCGTAGTCGGCAAGGCTGACTGGGTTGCCGGCGCCGTCGAGCACGGTGAACTGGTAGATGTTGTCCTGGGGCTGCTCCTCGGGAGCCTCCGTCTTCTGCTTGCAGGCGCCGAAGAGCATCAGCACCGCAGCGGCCAGCATAAAGATTTGTCTGTGTTTCATTTGTGTTGTTGTTTATGTTTTTCAGGATGCAAAAGTACACATTATTTTCAATATGTGGGAAAAAATGTGTATCTTTGCACCGCGAAATGACAAAACACATCATCAATATGACGAAGAAATATTTAGCATTAGCCATCGGCGCCATGCTCGTCTGCGGCGGCGCCACGGCACAGAAGAAGAAACAGGCTCTGCCCGACTACAACGGTGGCATCACGACCGAGATGATGCAGCAGATGAAGAAGGGCTTCGGCGGCTCGGCCTCCGACAAGGCCCTGCGCAACATCATGGTGAACCAGAGCCCGCAGAAGCTGGCCATGAACTATGAGAACGCCACGAAGTTCGACTCGCACTTCTCCAACCGCGTGGTCAGCAAGGCCGTCACCGACCAGAAGAGCAGCGGCCGCTGCTGGATGTTCACAGGCATGAACGTGCTGCGCAACCAGGCCATCCGCAAGCACCACCTGCCTGCCGACTTCCAGTTCTCGCAGGCCTACCTCTTCTTCTACGACCAGCTGGAGAAGAGCAACCTCTTCCTGCAGGCCATGATAGACACGTACAAAAAGCCCATGAACGACCAGGAGGTGGAGTGGCTCTTCAAGAACCCCATCGGCGACGGCGGCCAGTTCACCGGCGTGGCCAACCTGATAGACAAGTACGGCCTCGTGCCTGCCGACGTGATGCCGGAGACCTACAACACCAACAACACCAGCAGCATCAGCAACCTCATCGCCCTCAAGCTCCGCGAGGACGGCCTGCAGCTGCGCGAGATGGCAGCCCAGAAGGGCATGACGCCGGCCAAGCTCCAGGCTAAGAAGACCGAGATGCTCGGCACCATCTACCGCATGCTGGCCCTCACCATGGGCGAGCCGCCGGCAGAGTTCACCTGGCAGCAGAAGGACGCCAAGGGCGAGATTGTGGAGACCGCCACCTACACTCCCAAGGAGTTCTACGAGAAATTCGCCAAGACCGACTTCAGCAAGTACTACATGGTGATGAACGACCCCACGCGCGAGTACTACAAAGTCTATGAGATACAGTACGACCGCCACGTCTACGACGGCCAGAACTGGCGCTACCTCAACCTGCCCATGGAGGACATCGCCCCCATGTGCATAGCCTCCATCAAGGACAGCACGATGATGTACTTCAGCTGCGACGTGGGCAAGTTCCTCAACCGCGACAACGGCCTGATGGACATGAACAACTACGACTACGAGAGCCTCATGGGCACCACCTTCGGCATGGACAAGAAGCAGCGTGTCAGCACCTTCGCCAGCGGCAGCAGCCACGCCATGACACTCTGCGCCGTCGACCTCGACAAGGACGGCAAGCCGCTGAAGTGGATGGTGGAGAACAGCTGGGGCCCCAACTACGGCTGGCAGGGCAACCTGATCATGACCAACGACTGGTTCAACGAGTACATGTTCCGCGTGGTCCTCGAGGAAAAATACATCCCCGCCAACATCCGCGCCATGATGGACCAGAAGCCCATCATGCTCCCCGCCTGGGACCCGATGTTCGCCCCGGAAGAGTAACAACACGACAATAAAAGACAGCGGGCCCGCAATTCATTGCGGGCCCGCTGTCTTTTATTGGCTACCGTTTTATGACCTTGCCGAGATGCAGATGGCCGTTGTGGACGACCCGCACGACATAGAGTCCGGACGGCAGGTCGGCGAAGTGCTGCATGCCGTAGCTGCGGCCGTCGGACGAGAGGAGTGTCACCTCGTTGTCCTGCAGGGTGACATCGCAGCCGTCGACGACGACCTCCACACGGTCGCTGGCCGGATTTGGGTAGACGACCGCCGTCATGCCATGTGTTGCCGCGACTATGCCTACAGACATGCTGTCCTGAATGTGGATGGTAAGCAGCGCCGTGTCGGACATGCAGTGACGGGTGGCGACAACCGACACCGTGTAGCTGCCGGTGTCGGCATAGGTATGGGTGACGACGCTGTCATGGGTTGTCAAGCTGTCGCCGTCGCCGAAATGCCATACGAGGCCGTCGGCATTGGCGACATGGGCTTCGAGGGATGCCTCATGTCCGCTGATCCCCTGCAGCACAACTGAGGCCTGCGGCGCCGGACGGCGCCACCGTGCCAGCTGGCTATACACTACGGTGTAGACGGCCTGCCGTATTGTTTCGGCATCCTGCTGACTGAGGGATGTCGGGCAATAGATGACCGTCAGCGGGTCAAGGCCGAAGAACATGACGGCGAAGGAGCATGCCGCCGCATAGGTGCCGGCCACGGACGGATGGCTGCCGTCGCTCTGGTAGAGCTCTATAGATGGGTGGTTGGTCCTCATGGAGCGCCACACACGCCCCACGGGGCAAACGGAGGCGTCGTTATCTGCAGCCATCTGCATGTAGCGCTCGTAGAGCATGCTGTCCATGCCCTCGTAGGTACCCAGCACGGGAAACTCTCCGGCGTTGCCGGCATCTCCGTCCCTACGCCCCCAGGTCATGTAGAACATGGGCTCGGCGCAGGGGTTGGCGGCATAGACAGAGTCGACAAGGCGCGCAGCATAAGGAAACACCTCGGCCTCCACCTGCCACTGCGGGAAGGACGGGTACTGGCTCTGCTCCTGCAGCACCACGAAGTCCCAGCCGCCGTTGCGTATCATCGTCATGCTCTGGTTGGCACAGTGTTGCATGAAGGTGCAGCCGCCCGGGGCATTGCTCTCCCACGTCATCCTGTAGCCGGCACTGGAGGCGACGTCGGCCGTCATCTGCGGCAGATTGTTAGTGTAGATATAGCTGTTGCCGACAAAGAGCACATTCGCTTGTCCGCACACAGCGGTGGCCATCAGCATCAGTACTACCAACACACTGAAAGGCCGATGATTACGCAGGATTTTACACATATCTCGACAAGTCGTTGAACGCTGCAAAAATACATTTTTTCCTGTATTGCGACAATTGTTTTTTTACGGAATGCCTTTTATTTCGTACCTTTGCAGCCGGAAACATGCACTATTTTGACGATGCCGAAGACCATGCAAACTGAACGGATACTGCTGCGCCCGTGGTGCGACGGCGATGCCGCAGCACTGTATAAATACGCCTCAGACCCCAAGGTTGGACCACGCGCCGGCTGGCCGCCGCACAAGAGTGTGGAGGAAAGCCTGGAGATTATACGCACCCTCTTCCGCAGCGACCACATATGGGCCATCGAGCTCAAAGAGACTGGTGAGGCTGTCGGCTGCATGGGCTACTACGCCCACGGCGAGAGCAATATCGACATAGGCGAGAACGACGCCGAGGCTGGCTACTGGGTGGCACGCCCCTACTGGAACCGCGGCATCTGCACAGAGGCCCTGCGGCTGCTGGTGAACTACTGCTTCCGCGACAAAGGGTTCAGCACCCTGTGGGCCGACTACTTCCCCGAGAACAAGGCTTCAGGCAAGGTGATGGAGAAGTGCGGCTTCCGCGACACCGGAATGACAAACCGCTGCAGCCACCTGCAGCTCGGGGGCGACAAGCCAGTGCGCATCATGCGATTGGACAACACACTAAACAAACAATAAAAAGCCATGAACATAGCCAAGAAATTACTGCTCAAATACACTTCCGTCAGCCTCTTGCTGAGAATAGCCATCGGCCTGACGATAGGCGCCGTGCTGGGTCTTACGCTGCCCGGCTGGACAGGTATCGGCATCCTGGGGCGCATCTTCGTCAGCGCCCTGAAGGGCATAGCGCCGGTGCTGGTGGCGGTGCTGGTCATCTCGTCCATCGCCAAGGCCGGAAAAGGCTTGGGGCGGCGTTTCACGATGCTCATCGCCATCTACCTGCTCTCCACATTCATCGCCGCCGTCTGCGCTGTGGTGGGCAGCTTCCTCTTCCCCGTGACGCTGCAGTTGGGCGACACCGCCGGTGCCGTCAGCAGCCAAGCCGCAGGCTCCCTGGGCGAAGTCTTCTCCAACATGCTTACCTCCATGGTGGGCAACCCTGTGGCGGCAGTGGCCAACGCCAACTACATAGCGATACTTTTCTGGAGCATCATCCTCGGGGTGGCATTGAAGACGACAGCCTCCACATCCACCGTTCAGGTGGCTCACGACCTGAGCGACGTCGTGTCGCGCGTGGTCAAATGGGTCATCCAGTTTGCCCCATTCGGCATCCTCGGACTCGTCTTCACCACAGTCAGCGAGAACGGCCTCACAGTCTTCACCACCTATGGCCACCTGCTCCTCCTGCTGGTCGGCTGCATGCTCGTCAACACATTTGTCTTCAACCCACTCATCTCGTTTGCCCTGACGCACAATAACCCCTACCCGCTCCTCTTCACCTGCCTCAAGGAGAGCGGCCTGCAGGCCTTCTTCACGCGTTCGTCGGCGGCCAACATACCCATCAACATGGCGCTATGCAAGAAGCTTGGCCTCGACGAGAAGTTCTACTCCGTGAGCATCCCGCTGGGCGCCACCATCAACATGGACGGTGCGGCGGTGACCATCACGGTCTTCTCGCTGGCCGTGGCCCACACGGTGGGCATCGACGTGAGCTTTGCCTCGGCACTCTTCTTGGGCGTCATAGCCACCCTCGGCGCTTGCGGTGCTTCTGGCGTGGCTGGCGGCAGCTTGCTGCTCATCCCCATGGCCTGCTCCTTCTTCGGCATCGGCAACGACGTGGCCATGCAAGCCGTCGCCATAGGCTTCATCATCGGCGTGGTGCAGGACTCCGTCGAGACAGCCCTCAACAGCAGCGGCGACGCCTTCTTCACCGCCACCGCCGAGCAATACGACCGCAAAAAGAGTCTCAAATACGGAATATAACACTAAACACATTACAACTATGAAGAAAGTATTACTGATGCTGGCCGTAGCGGCCACGCTTTTCACCTCGTGCTTCAACAAGAAGAGCACCCCCACCGAAGAACCCGTGCGCATAGGCATCGCCTGGCGCGCCGACACCGAGTCGGAATTCTATACCAACGTCGTCTGCGCCCTGCGCGAGGCCGGCGCCGAGCCCGTCCTGCTGCCGCAGGTGCGGATGGAGGGCTGGAACTACGTCGATTCCATCCTCGCACCGGAATATATCGACGAGAACGACGTGCTGCTGCAGCAGTATGCCGACATGGTGAAGGCTGGCTACGACAATTCGAATGTAAGCACTTCGGTTGAGGGTGTCTGTGCCGTGGTCTTCACCGGCGGCGAGGACATCGCCCCCACGCTGCTGCGCAACCCCGAGCCGTGGCACGGCATCGAGGCCGAGAAGGACTACAACGCCACACGCGACGTGTCGGACTACCTCACCATGAGCTACTGCCTCGCCAACGACATCCCTGTGATGGGCATGTGCCGCGGTATGCAGATGCTCGTCGTCGTCTCCGGCGGCACCATCATCCAGGACCTCCCCACCTACTTCGCCCAGCAGGGCAAGAGCTACAACTACGAGCACCGCAAACAGGTGGAGCCCGGCGTCTACCGCGACTACGCGCCGCACGATGTCTATGTGATCGACACCACCTCGTGGCTTTATAAGACCGTTGAATCTTCAAACACTAACGCATTAACGCAATCACACAATCACACAATCATCCATGGAGCGCCTTCGTGGCACCACCAGGCCGCCGGCAGCGTCGAGGGTACCCCGCTGCGTGTCACCGGCATGCTGACCACCGACGGCATCGACATCATCGAGGCCGTGCAGCGCACCGACAAGACCTTCGCCGTCGCCCTGCAGTACCATCCAGAGGCCGCTGTCGTCAAGCGTCTCGACCACGACGAGAACGCCGCCGACTTCATGACCTACGACGAAGCCGTCGCCTACTTCAAGACACTTGTGGATCAGGCCCGCCAGTACCAGCAGTCGCAGATGAATCGGGTCAAAAACTGATGGTTTTTTTGAAAAAAATGCAACTATTTGGTCCGTATTTGCAAAAAGATTAGTATTTTTGCACCGTATTTCAAAAATGGACAATGGTTATGGATGACGTGAACATCTTGCGTTACTTGCAGTTTCATCCTATGTCTTCGCGTAAAGACATTGCAGAAGGTATTATGTTTGATAGCAGCGATACAACGCTGAAAAGAATGCTGTCGGCACAAATATCGGCGGGGAATATCATTGTGAGCGGACAAGGCAAGGCTACTCGCTATAGCCTTTCAAAAGCCTGTCGCATAGCTACGCCCATCGATATAAACACCTACTTCCTGCACGACCAGGATGCGCGACAGATACAATCCACATTCAACTTTGACCTTATCACAGACATTCTTCCTTCTGTACATCTTTTTACAAACGAGGAACTGTTGCAACTCGAGGCTTTACAGGCACAATTTAAGCAGAATATGAGTGAGTTGTCGCCTACCACCTATCGCAAAGAGATGGAACGGTTGGGGGTGGACCTGAGTTGGAAGTCGTCACAGATAGAAGGCAACACCTACTCGTTATTGGAAACTGAGCGTCTGCTTCGTGAGAGCAAAACCGCCGATGGTAAGACGCAGGAGGAAGCGGTCATGCTTCTCAACCACAAATACACACTACGTTTCCTTCTTGACAACAAGGACTACCTACAAGAGCTCTCCGTTAGACGGATAGAGGACATTCAGTCCATGCTTGTAGAAGGGCTTGAGACAGAGAAAGGACTGCGACACCGTCGTGTGGGTATCACAGGAACTAACTATCGCCCACTTGACAACGAATTTCAGATACGCGAGGCAATAGAGGATACCTGTACTCTTATAAACCAACGGCAGAGTGTATTTGAGAAAGCGCTATTGGCTTTGTTGCTGATAAGTTATATCCAACCGTTCACCGACGGCAACAAACGCACCGCGCGACTTGTCAGCAATGGCATCCTGCTTGCCAATAACTACTGCCCGTTGTCTTTCCGCACCGTCGATTCCATCGACTACAAGAAAGCCATGCTGGTCTTCTACGAACAGAACAACATCGTACCTTTCAAAGAAATATTCATCTCACAATATAAATTTGCCGTCGAAGAGTATTTCTAATGAATATTTTGCCAAATAAATAATAATGTGTATCTTTGCAGCGTGAAAATGACAAAATGAATATGACATAAAACGTAGAAATACAACAAAGACATATTGAGCTTGACGCTCTTGTTTCCTTTGAGTTAAACGGTCTGGAAAATCATTTACATCTGTGTGGAAATAAGATTGCGGATAGTTCACGCGATGGCGTGGATTCTTTCCCCACTTATTTACACAAAGGTAATTCCAGACCACCTTCTCAAAGAATAAGTGACATTTATAACGAAAGGATTTGCGCCTTTCTTTATGCACCTTATTCGAGTATCTGCTTCCGGCTCAATGGTTGGGAGCCGAAATTTGTTTAACCATTATAAAAACTGAAGAGGCAACAGGATAAAACCGCCACACGTAATTATGGACGATAGAGCTACATTTGCAATTTGGTATTTCGTTATTGGAGCGATAGTTGGAGTCCTGCTTGGACTATTACGCAAAAAAGGAGTGTTTTACGGATTGCTATTAGGGGCATTCTTTAGCATAATTGGATGGGCATTTATTCTCTTAGGGGACGATGTTCAAGAAAGCGAGAAAAGAACTAGATTAACTAAAATCGCGAGAATAATTGTAGGCGGTATCCTGATTGGTTTTTCATCAGGTTCCTTAATAGCTGCCATTACATCACCTATTCCTGCATGGGAAAACGCCCGCCATGTGTTTTTTGTAATACTCATGCTTGTGGCATTGATAATCCTAGGAGTAGTTGTATTTTGGAAGGGGATAAAAAGAACCAATCGTCCTACCAATCCACAATTATAAAACACAACAAATGAAACAAAAGAATACTAATACCGCCATGTTATTAACTGCAGTTGCAATCCTATTCTCAATACTTACAGCTTGTCATAACCAGACATCACCAAACAGCGAATCTGTTAAAGAGAGGGTGTCACAGGAATCATCTCGTCAGATTCCTCCTGGATGGACGTTGCATAAGAACAACATTTATTCTATTGCTTATCCACAATCAATGGAAATAAGGGATGAGAAAAGCAAGTATCAGCAAGACTTAAATCAAGCCGGATTGCCATCCTCTGACGGAAATACTGTCATTTTCCAACAGAAAGGACTGAATGAAAAAGAGTCGGACGCATATACCCAATATATTCGCGTAATGATTACTCCTACAGAGGGGAACAAAGGTGATTTTCTAAAAGCAAATGAAGAATATGGTAGCCTCCCCGACTATAACAATTATGCGGAACTGCAAGCTTGGGGAGAAATGAATAGAAATATAAAGGATTTTCTTTTCTCAATGATTTTGCACAACTGCCAACGTCTAGACGGCACCTATAGCGTTGTTAAACCGACAAGTAGCGCAGAGGTTGGCTTTATTTGGGAGAAAATTGGCAATGAGTATGCCATCAACACTCATTATATCCGAAATAGAGAGATTGGAGAAGGGCAAGTACGGGCAGATATTTATTTCTTCCAAAATGATAGTCAGGCCATAATAATAGTTGCTTCATGTCCAGCTGACGAATATGATAAGACTTGGTCAGAAATATTACGTCCTATGATTCAATCTTTCCGATGGGCGCATGTTTATAGATAGCGAAATGATATTTGCAATGGTGCGAAAGTGTGAAACAGTGCTAAAAAAAACCTTTTACACCATTGCAAAGTCATTTTTCAGCCCGGTGAATGCCTTTTGCCGTTATGCGAGGTCGTTTTTCAGCATTGTAATGCCTCTCGCATCATTACAAGGTCAACTTTCAGCACTGCGATAACGTTTTGTAATGGTGCGAGATTATATTTGAGATAGGAAAAGGGTATTTTAACAGAAGAAACTCTGGTTTGCTTTATTATTGCATAACATAAATAAAGACAAAAGTGATTTGTAATTAGTCATTAACAAACTCGTCCAAACTTGACATGCATTCGATGTTAATTGGAAGTGTTCGTTTCAGAGAATCAATTCCAACCAGCATCGAAATATCTGATGGATTAGATTCTTGTTTGACTTTACGATGATTTAAAAAAGCTCCAACCGCACCAAAAAGTATTGTTGCCGATAAATGTTGTAAGGTAAAGGGGGTTCCTGACCATCCCAATGCTGACATGGCTCCAAAAGACAAATTTATTCCCGTCATAATTGATTTACCCACCCCTTGATGGTGAGCAAATGACATACTTTCCTTCAATCTTTCTTTGTCTTGCTCAACTTGATTAACAAAATCTTTTTCTATATCATAAGCCTGCTCCTGACTTTTTACTTGAGACATTTTGTTCATTAAACCATCGATTCTCGTCCTAAACATCACCCTTTCATCATGTCTCTGCTTCGAAAAATCGATAATGTCCTTAACAGAAATTGCCCCAATATCCTGAGGTATCAAATCATCAAGTACAAGTGAACATAAATAACTTTTTGCACTAGGATTTTTTACATAATCTCCGAAATTCCCTTTATTAGAAAAATACTGACCGATAGTCCATTTATCAGGATTGTCTGTCCCTTGATTCATATTCCTTGATTCAGCTATTATCTTTGACAAAACGAACATGTAGAATTTTGCAAAGGAATCAGGGGTTTTTATCCATTCTCCACTATTAAAATCAATGTCTTTTGATACTTCTTCAAGAAATGGGTATAGCCTACTATCAATTTTATCTTTATGGATCCTTGCATAACCTGTCGACTGCAACCCGGCTGGTCGATAGTTTGAGGAGTCCATTTGTCGATAAGTCCTTTCTGCTCTTTTTTTGAACCCTTTCTTTTCCTCATCGGTTGGCATTATGTTTCTTATTAGGCCCGCATCAACAAAAGCTCTTATCTCATCATTGTCATTGGGTTCATATCCTTTAGGAACTATTCGATAAACATTATCCCACAAAAGTAAACTAGACTTAACCCAATCCATAGATTGAAACTCAATAGAAGGATAGTAAAGAATATAATCTGATATTTTCGAGTTCATATACATGTGATAATAATAAACGGGGCACAATCTATAACGATTATGCCCCGTTTTGACATTAAAGTGTTACTTCACCTCTTCGTAGTCAACGTCGGTGACGTTGTCGTTGGGGTTATTGCCTTGCTGTTGGCCTGCGTTGGGGTTGCCGCCCATGTTGTTGGGTTCGAAGCCGGCGCCGGGGTTGGCGCCGCCGGCCTGCTGCTGGGCTTTGTACATGTCCTCGCTGGCGGCCTGCCAGGCGGCGTTGATCTTGGCCATGGCCTGGTCGATCTGCTGGACGTTGCGGGCGCTGTGGGCGGCCTTCAGCTCGTTGAGGGCGCTCTCGATGGCGTTCTTCTTGTCGGCGGGGATCTTGTCACCGTACTCCTTGAGGTTCTTCTCGCTCTGGAAGATCATACCGTCGGCGTTGTTGATTTTCTCCACCTCTTCCTTGGCCTTCTTGTCGGCGTCGGCGTGGGCCTCGGCTTCGGCCTTCATGCGCTTGATCTCGTCTTCGCTCAAGCCGCTGCTGGCCTCGATGCGGATGTTCTGGCTCTTGCCGGTGGCCTTGTCGAGGGCGCTGACGTTGAGGATGCCGTTGGCGTCGATGTCGAAGGTGACCTCAATCTGGGGCACTCCACGCGGTGCTGGCGGGATGCCGGCCAGGTGGAAGCGGCCGATGGTCTTGTTGTCGTTGGCCATGGGACGCTCGCCCTGCAGCACGTGGATCTCCACCTCGGGCTGGTTGTCGGCAGCGGTGCTGAAGACCTGGCTCTTCTTGGTGGGGATGGTGGTGTTGGCGTCGATGAGCTTGGTCATCACGCCGCCCAGC
>OMXC01000005.1 GCA_900314925.1 uncultured Bacteroidales bacterium | reverse complement strand
TCTTCCCGAACCCCGCCACGAGCACCTTCACGGTGAGCGCCACGGGCATGAAGGAAGCCACGGTGATAGACCTCAACGGCCGCACTGTGATGACACAGAGCGCCGCTGACGGCACCGCCACCTTCGACGTCAGCACGCTGGCCAAGGGCACCTACTTCGTCCGCATCGTCGGCGAGCAGGCCACCGCGGTCCGCAAGCTGGTAGTGAAGTAACACCACACAACGGCATAAACGCCGAGAGGGCCGCCCGTTTGGGCGGCCCTCTCTTTTGTTTTCTCTCTGCGCAGGCTGGTGCCTACAGCTCCATGAGCTTCATGAACGCCGACGGCACAGGGGTCTCGTACTTCATGCGCTTGCCCGTGACGGGATGCGTGAAGCACAGGCGGTAGGCGTGCAGGCAGAGCCGCGCGACGGGCGATATGTCGTCCTTGTAGCCGTACATGGGGTCGTGCACCACGGGGTGTTTCAGCTCGCGCAGGTGCACGCGTATCTGGTTGCGGCGCCCCGTGTCGAGCTTGAGGTCCACGAGGCTGTAGCGGCGCGATGTCTGGCGCACCTCGTAGTGCGTCACGGCCAGCTTGCCCCCGTTGTCGGTGGGCGACGAGAGCACACAGTACTCGCCGTCGGTGAGCCACGAGCGTATCTCCCCTTTTGGCGGCTCTATGTGGCCCCAGGCCACGGCCACGTAGCGGCGGTCGAAGACCATGCCCTTCCAGTCCTCCTCGAAGCGCTGCGACACCTCCTTGCTCTTGCTGACCACCATCAGGCCGCTGGTGTCGCGGTCGAGGCGGTGCACTATGTGGGCGTGGCAGCGCTGGTGCGTGGCGTCGAGGTACTGGTTGAGCACCGTGATGACGGTCTTGTCGGCTGGGTTTTTGCTGTAGCTGAGGAGGCCCTCGTGCTTGTTGATCACCAGCAGGTGCTGGTCCTCGAAGACGATGTCGAGGTCGCGCGGACGCAGGCGGTCTTTGAACGATGCTTTCTCTATCGACACCTTCATGCCCTTCTGCAACGGGAAGTTGAACTGCGACGTGCGGCGACCGTCAACAAAGACGTTGTGTGCCAGCAGTTCCTTGACATGTGTGCGGCTGGTATCGGGCATTTGTCCCATAAGGAAATCGAGCAGCCCTTGCGGCTCGGTGACAGTATATTCCTGTTTCTTCATTGTTTCACGTGAAACATTGTTTTTACTACGTTATCAACAATTCGGGTCGTATAAATCAACAATCTCGTAGGGATTTCCTATCTCTTTGGCGAACTTCAACATGTCGTCGCGACTTATCACCAGCGAGGCACGGTTGTCGTTGGGGTGGAAGCTCACCTTCTCGGCCTGCAGCAGATGGCGGTCGATGAAGAGCGTCACCTCGTGGTTCTGGTCGTTGACAAGCGTGAATAGAGACACGCTGCCAGGGCGCACACCGAGGTAGCGCATCATGCGCTCGGGGCTGGCAAAGGAGAGCTTGCCCTGGTGCAGGCGGTGTTCCATGTCGTGGATATCCATGGGGAAGCGGCTGTCCATAATGACCAGGTAGTGGCGGTTGCCCTTATGGTTGCGAAAGAAGAGGTTTTTGCAGAGCGTCGTGCCCTCGCCGCGGTAGAACTGGGCGGCAATCTCGATGGTCGGCGCCTCGGGGTGTTCATAGTAGTCGAAAGGGATCTGCATGCGCTGCAGAGCCTCATAGACTTGTGGTTGTCCTATCATTGATTCTCTATTTTACGGTAGACATAGCAGCCAACCAGGTTGGGATGGTCGTAGATCATGGTATCGGGCGTCTCCTCGCGGATGACCCGGACGATCATAATGTCGCCCATGGCGCCGCCTATCATTATGGCACCGATCAGCATCCACAGCAGACTGCCGGTAGCGATGCCAGCCAGCCAAGGCAACATGCCCGTCAGCAAACCAGGCATCAGGGCCATTATGATGTAGTTCCGCTTGGTCATCGGCACGTCGACATGACAGTAGACAGCACCCTGCATGGTGCCGAAAGAGAGGTGGCTGAAGCTCCCTTTGGTCAAGGCAATCCAGGTGAGCCCGTGGATCAACTCGTGTACCACTATGCCCACCACAAGCATCACTCCGAGCCACAGCATGTCGAAAACAGCGAGGGCTGCGTCGGGCTGGCTCCATTTGGTGAGCCACCACCCTACTCCACCGGCCACCACCATCAGCACCACGGCCCAGATGTTGGCGGCCAGCATGCTGATGGTGCGCTGCACGGGCTCGTAGCCCTCGATCTGGGGCAGGGGTTCTTCTTTTTTCCTGCTCATCGCGGCCCTATTTGATGATGCCCAGCTGGCGGCTGAGGTCGAGCATGCGGACGATGGGGCGCTTGGCGGCCTCTATCATCTCGGGGCTCATCAGTATCTCCGGCTGCTCGTCGCGCAGGCAGCGGTAGAGCTTGTCGAGGGTGTTGAGCTTCATGTAGGCGCAGTCGTCGCAGGCGCAATGTTTGTTGTCGCGCAGGGTGATGAACTCCTTGTCTGGGTTCTCGCGCTGCATCTCGTAGAGGATGCCTGTCTCCGTGGCCACGATGAAACGCTTTGACGGCGAGGACTTGATATATCCAAGCATAGCCTTTGTGCTGCCGATGAAGTCGGCAACCTTGAGCAGTGCGGGGTTGCATTCGGGGTGAGCTATCACCGGTGCATCGGGATAGTCGGCCTTGAGCTGGAGCACCGCTTCGGCCTGCATGGCGTCGTGCACAGTGCACACGCCGTTCCAGAGCACCATCTGGCGACCGGTGACCTGGTTGATGTAGCCGCCGAGGTTGCGGTCTGGGGCGAAGATAATCTTCTGGTCTTCGGGCAGCGAGCGCACCAGCTTCTCGGCGTTGCCTGAGGTGCAGATGAGGTCGCTGAGGGCCTTGATCTCGGCCGAGCAGTTGACGTAGGATATCACCATGTGGTCGGGATGTTGTGCCTTGAAGGCAGCGAAGTCGTCGGCCTTGCAGCTTTCCGCCAGTGAGCAGGAGGCTTCCATGTCGGGCAGCAGCACCTTGCGCTGCGGGTTGAGGATTTTTGCCGTCTCTGCCATGAAATGTACTCCACAGAAGACTATGATGTCGGCCTCGGTGCGCTGCGCTTCCTGCGCCAAGGCCAGACTGTCGCCTACAAAGTCGGACAGTTCCTGTATCTCGTGACGCTGGTAGTAGTGGCCGAGGATTACGGCGTTTTTCTCTTTTTTCAACCTGATGATTTCCTGCTTCAATTGCTCGTTTTTCATGGTTACTTGTATTATGTTTTGAAGATGCAAAGATACTAAAAAAAAGCGACACCACGGCCTATTATGTATTTAAACCCTGTTTTGTTTTCATTCATCACGCTTTCATTCAGTCTTTTATCCGTGTTTCACCGGACCCTCTACCCCTTCTCCACGGCTCCTCTACGGCATTTCTATCGCACCCGGTCGATGCATGGCCGAAGCAAGGCCGAGGAGGGGCCGAAGGGGGGCCGAAGGGACTCGCAACAAAACCTGAACTGCAAAGGGTTTCATGAAATCGGTCTTCATAAGACGTTGATTTACATCATAAATAAAAATAGTTAGAAAAGTATATTTTTTTTCTTTTTTTTTGTGTGTTAATTCTGTTGAAAAATGGGTTAAGTGTATGTTGTATGTCAATTTTGTATAACATCAATTAACACGGCTTTCAACACTGCAAGTCGTTTATCCTGTGCAGTGTCTTAGTTTTATCAACACTATGTTGATATGCGAGCAAACAGGCAAAAGTGAAAAAGCTGAAATGCAAGTTAGCGACGGTTAATTTTGTTGATAGATGTTTTGAAAACTTCGCATATTTCAACAGCCTGCAGGTTATCAACAACGGGGCATGGTGTGATTAACAATTCTTTTGACAACGGTTGTCAGTAAGTGGTAGTAGACGCTGATAATCAAAAAGAAGAATGGCGGTGTAGAAAATGTGTTGATAATTTGGCAGCGGTGAGTGTTAGCGACTTATGTTTTATTCGTACCTTTGCAGCCAGAAACAGTTATCAACAAACAGCAAAGAGATGAAAGAAATAATACCCATCGCCTGCGACCATGCCGGCTACGAACTGAAACTGAAAGTCATAGAGCACCTGAAGGAACGTGGCTTTGAAACCAAGGACTTCGGCACCAACTCAACAGAGAGTTGCGACTATCCCGACTTTGCCCATCAGGTAGGCGCGGCGTTGAACCGCGGCGAGTACAAGCGTGGCATCGTTATATGCGGCAGCGGCAATGGTGTGCAGATGACCGTGAACAAGTACCCCAATGTGCGCTGCGCCCTCTGCTGGACGCCGGAGATAGCCCACCTTGGCCGCCAGCACAACGACTGCAACTGCATATCCATGCCTGCGCGCTTCATCAGCGAGCAGACGGCCATGCAGATTGTTGACGAATACCTCGACACCGAGTTTGAGGGCGGTCGCCACCAGCGTCGCGTGGAGAAGATAAGCCAGCTGCTTAAATGATGGACCGTGACTTGGCCCGCAGGGTGTTCGCCTGCATCGACAACACGACACTTACGGGTACCGACACGGTGCAGTCGGTCAGCGACTTCTGCCGCCGGACGCTCGACATGCGCCTTGCCGACGGCACGACGGTGGCTGCCGTGTGTGTCTATCCCCGCTTTGTTGCCGCCGCGCGGCGTGTGCTCGACGGCAGCGGCGTCAAGGTAGCCTCGGTGGCCGGGGCTTTTCCACACGGACAGCTGCCGCTGGGGCTCAAGGTGGAAGAGGTCAGGCAGGCAGTGGCCGACGGTGCCGACGAGGTGGACATCGTGATCAACCGCGGCCTGCTGCTGGCCGGCGAAGAGAACGCCATGCGCGACGAGGTGGCGGCGATGAAGGAGGCCTGCCAAGGACGGACGCTGAAGGTTATACTGGAGTGCTGCGAGCTGCCCTCCCCCACCCTGCTGCAGCGCGCGGCGGAGCTGTCCATCGACGGTGGAGCCGACTTCATAAAGACATCCACCGGCAAGGGTTCCGGCGGTGCAACCCCCGAGGCGGCGCGCACGATGCTCGAAGCGGTGGCCAATTACGTTAAAATTACTAAAAAAGCCGTCGGCTTCAAGGCCGCAGGGGGCATCCGTCAGCCTGAGGAGGCATTGCTCTACGCCGAAGAAGCAAAAAAAATCTTGGGCGATAACTATATTAATAATCAAACATTTAGAATAGGAGCCAGCAGCCTTACTGATAAATTGTTTTCATTTTTAACATTATAATTTGCCCATTATTCGGAAAATTTTTGTTTCTTTGCACTTTAAAATAAACCACAATTGTATGAAGCCGCTACAACAAAAGTTAGCACAATACACGGTTCCGCAGGAAGCCAAAGCTGCTGGAATTTATCCTTATTTCACTCCCATCTGCAGCGAGCAGAACACTGAGGTGTATGTTACCGGTTATGACCACCCGGTTTTGATGTTCGGATCCAACAGCTACCTTGGCCTCACCAACGACCCCCGATTGAAGGAGGCCGCCAAGCGCGCCATCGACAAATACGGCACCGGCTGTGCGGGTTCGCCCTTCCTCAACGGCACTCTCGACATACACATACAGCTGCAGGACGAGTTGGCCGAGTTCCTTGGCAAGGACGGTGTGATGCTTTTCTCGGCAGGTTTTCTGGCCAACAGCGGCGTCATACCCGATGTGGTATCGCGTGGCGACTATCTCTTCTACGATGAGCGCGACCATGCTTCCATCATGGAAGGCAAGCTTATAACGTATGCCACAACGCAGAAATACAAGCACAACGACATGGCTGACCTGGAGCGCGTTCTTTCCAAGGCTCCGCTGGAGGCCAGCAAGCTGGTGGTCACCGACGGCGTCTTCTCCATGGAAGGCGACGTGGCACACGTGGACAAGCTGGTGGACATCTGCAACAAGTACAACGCCACACTCATGGTCGACGAGGCTCATGGTCTCGGTGTCTTCGGACGCGAAGGCCGCGGCACCTGCGACCACTTCGGCAAGCTCAAGGACGTAGAGCTTGTCATGGGTACCTTCAGCAAGAGTCTGGCCTCGGTGGGTGGCTTCATAGCTGCCGACAAGGAGACTATCAACTGGATGAAGCACTCCGTGCGCCCATATATCTTCACCGCCAGCATTACGCCGGCAAGCACGGCATCGGTGCTCGAAGCTCTGCATATCATGCGCAGCGAGCCCGAGCGCAACGCCAAGCTCTGGGATAACCAGCGCTATGCCTTCAAGGCCTTCAAAGATTTGGGCTTTGAGGTGGGCAACACGCAGACTCCTATCATTCCGCTCTTTATACGCGACAACAACAAGACCTTCACCATCACGCATGACTTACTGGTGAACGGTGTCTTTGTCACTCCGGTCATCGCCCCCGCGGTGCCCAGCGACGAAACGCTCATACGCTTCGCCCTCATGGCCACACATACCCACGAGCAGATAGATATCGGAGTGGAGAAGATATACAAAGCCTTCAAGAAACAGGAAGTCTTATGATTGAAATCCGTACCGTTACTTCCCGTCGCGAGTTGCGACGCTTTATCGCTTTCCCCAACAAGCTCTTCAAGGATGTGCCGAGCTATATTCCGGCACTGGACTTTGACGAGGTGAACCTGCTCACCGACAAGAACCCTGCGCTGGAACACTGCAGCAGGGAGCTCTATCTTGCCTATAGGGACGGCAAGGTGGTGGGTCGCGTGGCAGCCATCATCAACCGCACCGTAAACGAGCATTGGAACAAGAAGGCTGTGCGTTTCGGCTGGTTCGACTTTATAGAGGACTACGATGTCTTCACAGCGCTGCTCGACAAGGTGATAGAGTATGGCAAGCGTAACGGTATGAACGAGATAGAGGGTCCTTTCGGCTTCACCGACATGGACAAGGAATGCTGGGCTATAGACAACTACGACGCCCGCCAGAACACCTCCACCCTCTACAACCCGGAGTATTATGTGCGATACATCGAACGTGCGGGCTACGAGATAAAATGCCGCTGGCAGCAATACTCCATGCAGGCTAACCAGCCCGTGCCTGACAAGGTGGCGCGCCTCAACAAGCTCATCATGGAGAAGTATCACCTGAAGCTTGTCAAGACGAAACGCCGCAAGGATTTGATACCTTACGCCTGGCAGTTCTTCCACGCCATCAACGAGAGCTTCAAGGACCTCTACGACTTCGTGCCCATGACGGAGAAGGAGATAGGCGTGTACATCGACGAGTACTTCCCCTTCGTGAACATGGACTTTGTGCAGTTCGTGGTTGACGAGAACGACAAGCTGGTGGCTTTCGGCCTCAGCATACCCGACCTCACCAAGGCCTACAAGAAGGCCAACGGCAAGCTGTTCCCCTTCGGCTGGTACCACATACTGCGTGCCCTCAAACGCTTTGACACCATAGACCTGCTGCTCAACGGCGTGCTGCCCGAGTGGCAGAAGCGCGGCGTGCACAGCATATACTACTGCGATATGAACGAGGCCGCCATAAAATACGGCGTCCATACGGCCTACACCAACCCGCAGATTATCGGCAACGAGGCCGTGAAGATATGGGAGACGCAGTACAACACCACGCCGCTGATGCAGCGTGCCGTCTTCGGCAAGAATATATAAAGTCAAACAATGAATAAGCTTGTTCATTTCCGCATGGTGGCTCTGCTTGCCATGCTGTTTCTGTTTGCTGTGTCCTGCACCAAGGACGAGCCCAAAAACATGGAATGCGACATATTGAGCGCCTGGGTGGAGGGAGCGCAGTATGAGCAGTACTTCTACCAGAAGGCAGATATGCGCTGCAACGACATAGCGTCCACCGAGACAGAGATAGTCTTTTGGGTGCAGTCGGTCAGCGCGTTGCCGCAGATGCCCGTGCAATTCAGCATAACAGAGGGTGCCACGATAAGCCCGGCCAGCGGGTCGCTGCAGGATTTTGCGGCGGGCCCTGTCGCCTACACCGTGACGTCGGAGGATGGCGAATACAGCCGCCGGTATAAGGTGACATTCATGGAGCAGCGTGTTATTTCCGACCAAGCTACGCTCTACAGCTTTGAGCATGTCGTAGACAGTGTCAACAGTATGTACAACGCCACCTACAATGTGTTCTATGAGCTTGGTGCCGCCGGCGCCAGAGACTACATCTGGGCGTCGGGCAACGCAGGTGTGGCCATGGTACACAGCGACTTCACGCCTGAGCAGTACCCCACAAGCTCGACCGCCAGCGGCTATCAGGGCAAAGGCGTCTGCCTGAAAACCATTGATGCTGGTGTCTTGGGGCGCATGATACACAAGCCGATAGCCGCCGGCAACCTGTTCATTGGCTCCTTTGATGCCGGTCAGGTCCTCAGCAACCCGCTCAAATGCACGGTGTTCGGCATCCCTGTGAACAGGCAGCCTGTCAAGGTGACTGGTTATTACAAGTACCAGCCCGGCGCCGAATATACTGATGCCAATATGGATGTCGTGGAAGGGCGTACCGACGAGGCCAACATCTATGCGGTGTTCTTCCGCAACCAGAACAGCGCCGGCGAGCGCGTGAACCTCTATGGCGACAACGTGCTCACCAGCCCCTATGTCGTCAGCAGGGCGCAGGTGGCCTCGCTGCCAGCCACCAGCGAGTGGACGCCCTTTGAGATGACCTTCGACGAAGGGGCCGTAGACCCTGAGGTGCTGGCGGCTTTCGGCTACAGCATGACGCTCGTCTTCTCTTCGAGCAAGGGCGGCGACAACTTCGAGGGTGCTATCGGAAGCACGCTCTATGTCGACGAAGTGGAGGTTACCTACAACATAAGTAAAGCTGCAAGATGATGAAAAAGATAGTATTAAGCATATTGGTTCTCGTCGTGACGGCATCGTCGGCGAGCGTCAGGGCCGAGGGGTTCGGCGATGGCTTGTCGGTCAGAGCCCGCGCGGGCTACAGCGTCGGTGCATCGTCACCCTACGGCATGCCTGCTGAGATCCTTGGCATTGACGCCTTCCGCCTCACTCCGTCGTTCCGTGCGGGCGTTGATGCTACAAAGCTGGTGGGCAATCAATTGGGAGTGTCTGTCGGCTTGTTTGTGGAAAACAAGGCCATGGATGTCGCTGTGAGGACCAAGTGCTACCGGATGGAGATGAGGCAGGGGGCGGAGGGCCTGGATGGCGTCTTTACCGGCCATGTAAGCCAGCAGATATCCATGCTGGTGCTGACACTGCCGGTGTGCGCCACCTTCTCCGTGAGTCCCGCTGTCAACCTCCGTGCCGGTGTCTACGGTTCGCTGCTGTTGAGCGGAAAGTTCTCCGGCACAGCTTCTGACGGTTACATACGCCGTGGCGACCCGACGGGCCCCAAAATAATCATCGGTGACACTCCTGAGACCCAGGCCACATACGACTTCTCCGACGACCTGCGCAAGCTGCAGGCCGGCGCTGCGGTGGGCGTCGACTGGATGCCGCTGCCACGGCTGGGCTTCTCGCTCGACCTCGCTGTCGGCTTCACAGGCATCTTCAAGTCCGACTTCAAGACCGTGGAGCAGGCCCTCTACCCAATATACGGCACCATGGGGGTGTTCTACAAGATACTATAGAAGGGAACAGTCCTGTTTTTTAGCCACTTGTACCATATCTGTGTGGCATAAGCCCGGCCCCCCTACGGAGTCTCTACGGCCCCGGTACGGCCTTTCTACGGCCTTCCACTGAAGAAATGCCGAAGGGGGTCCGTAGGGGGTCCGTACCGGCTCCGTGGAGAAACGGTTTTGCGCACGACTGCCAAAAAGCCTGTTATGCGCTGATTAGCAGCATATAGGGTGATATTGCAGGGTTTTTTGCCGACAGCAGGTGCAAAAATGCAAAATTTTATCGGTATTTTTGCACCCCGGTGTCAGATTTCGGCCGCCGGTTGGGTATTATATTATATATGGAGCGTCAGATTGCATACGCAGAATTGCTTCGCCGCCACCGCGCCACGGTGTGGCGCATGTGCTGGCTGAAGGCGCGCGGCGATTGGGAACGGTGTCGCGACTTGGTGCAGGAGGTGTCGGTGGCGTTGTGGATGCACTTCGAAGAGTTGCGCCCCGGCGTCACGCCCGCCGAAGAACGCGCGTGGGTGCGTTGGGTGACACGCAGCACGCTGGACCACCAGACGCGCAAACGACGCGTGGAGACGCTGCCGCTCACGCCGATGCACGAGGAGAGCATAGCCGCCGAGGACGGGCAGGCGCAGAGGGAAGACATAGAAGACATGATGGCGTCGCTCAGCCACGACGAACAGCGCATCATGCGGCTGCGGATGGAAGGTTTCAGGGCGAACGAGATTGCTTCCATCATGGGGCTGAGCAACGACGCCGTCTACCAGCGCATTCACCGCATTGCGGTGAAGCTGCGACGCCTGTTGGGGGTGTTGCTTCTGCTGGTGTTCACCACCACGCTGGCCATTGCCGTGGTGCCGCAGTGGCGCAAGACGGTGGTGGAGAAAGTGCGTCATAATCAAAAAAAGGAACCTGCGCAGAAAAAAACGCCCACCGACGAGCCAAAGTCGGTTCCGGAGTCTTCCGCCGACACCGTTCAGGCCGTACACGCTCCACAGGCGTCACCGACGGAGACGGAACCGGCTCCCTCTGCCGAGGTGCCAACACAGCAGCCGCGGCAGAAATACGATTTTCTTTGCTTTGGTGCAGCAGGCGACACGCTGGCCTGCTTCCTCTCGGATGACGGGCGCGGTGTGGCGGTGTCTTGTATCGCAGCCGGAGCGCACGTTATTGTACCTGAGACGGTGGAGCGTGACGGGCATAGCTATGCCGTCACGGCGCTGGCAGACAGTGCGTTCTTCTCGCTCTCGTCTATCCGCAGCGTGAGGTTGCCAGCCTCGCTGGCCAGCGTGGGCAGAGATGCTTTCTCCCTGTGCGCCGGTATCGACACATTGGAGGTTCTTGCCACGGAGCCCCCAGTTGTGGCTGGCGAATGGTGCTTTTTCGGTATGGCCGACACGGTGCGTCTGCTGGTGCCCTGCGGCACCTCGTCAGCCTATCGCAATGCACCGCAGTGGGATGGTTTTGAGTATGTTGTAGACCCCTGCGAACCGCAGCACGTCCCGCTGCCCGAGGTGACAATAATCGTCAAGGGCAATACCATTGTGGTCGAAGGTGCAGACGACGAGCCGGTAGAAGTCTACGATGCCCAGGGCCGCCTTGTGGCTACCGCACAGTGCAAGGGGCGCTGTTCGTTGCCGATAAACACAGATCACATCGGCGACCGCACCTTCAGCAAATCGGCGACAGGATCCTTTTGGGTGAAGGTGGGATCCAGGCCGCTCAGGCGTGTATCGCTTGGGGCAAAACACATTCCCGCCAGCAACAACATCTTTATAAACTACCGCGACCTGGATCTCTCCTTCTGACGGTCTACATTACGCGTATATAGACCTTCTGCTCGCCTCCGACCACTGTCATGGTCTCTTCGTCGAGGTTGTATGTCAGGCGGCTGGGATTTCCTGCGTAGTCGGAGTGAATGTACAGTTCATGGTTCACTGTGTCGAGCTCGTAGGTCATTGCAACGGTGGTGTCCCATGTGGTGCCGGGGTTGTCACCGTTGTAGTACACGGTGCTGAAGATGGATACTATCTCGCCTGTTGTGCCGGTCTTGAACAGCAGGCGGTCGGTGTACGAGCGAAACTCCCCGCCAGGTGTTTCATACCGCTCGGATTCCCATACGGTTCCTTTCAGCGGGTTATAGGGTTGGACTTCCGGAGTGGGGGTGTTCTCTTCTTTTTTGCAGGCAGAGAAGACCAGGACGCCCATCAGGGCTGCCATTGTAAATAAACGTGTGTTTTTCATGTTATTATCTCCATTCTTTTATTGTTCATCCAAATGAAACACTGTTTCTCGCTGTGTTATTGTCTGGGTTTCGGGGTGGTATCGGAAATAGGCTGGATAAGGCGACTCATCCTCGTATAACTCAATGCCGTTGAGCTCTGAATGAAAGACGTAACGGAATGAGTATGTGGTGTCCCACCATGGCGAGTAGGTGTCCTCGCTGCCGATGTAGCTTTCTCCTGTGGTGTCGGAATGGAAGGCAAGGCGCAGCTCCTGTACCACACGGATGCCCATTATGTTGGTGTCGTGGTGATAGAGCCATTTGGTACCGACGAGGGGGTTGGTGTAGCCCGCAGGTGTAGGTGTGGGTTCAACCACTTTTTCTTTTTCGCAGGCCGCAAAAGCCAACGCCATGGTGACTATGGCCACCGTAATAAATAAATGTGTTTTTTTCATAATGTTGTTTTTTTGTGTTGGTGTTCTACCAATATAATACCCATTTGGTGGGCAAAATCTGACATAAAAGGCATAAAAAGCAAAAAAATCAGTATTTTTGCACCCGGGTGTCAGATTTTGGCCACCGATGGTGTATTATATGTTTATGAACCGTCAGTGTGCATACACGGAGCTGCTACAACGCCATCATGCCATGGTGTGGCGCATGTGCTGGGTTGCCGCCAGGGGCGACAGGTCTCGCTGCAACGACTTGGTGCAGGAAGTCTCTATAGTGTTGTGGCTGCGCATGGATGCGTTGCGTGCCGATGCCTCTCCCGGCGAGGAGCGTTCGTGGGTGTATTGGCAGTGCCGTTCGTCGCTCGACCTGCTGCGACGTCGCCAGAAGCCCTCCCTGCTGCCTTTGACTGCCTTGATGGAGGAAACCCTCGCCGACGACAATCCGTCGCAGCAGAAGGAGGAAATAGAGCATCTGATGGCCTTCCTCACGGCCGACGACCAGCGGCTTGTGCGTCTGTACCTCGATGGCTACCATGCCGACGAGATTGCCGCCATAATGAGCCTCAGCCGCGATGCCGTCTATCAGAGGCTGCACCGCGCCATCGCCAAGGCCCGCCGGTTTGTGTTGCTGCTCTTGTTGGTGCTTCTGGCTTCGGGGTTGGCCGTTGCCGTTGTGCCGCAGTGGCGCAGTACTGTATTCGGCGGAGCAGAGAATCACGAGGAAGAGTCTGTTCCGTCGCGTGAGGAGCCTGCCAAGGGGAATGTCATGCCGCCAAACGTGGAGGATGCGGACGTGGCGCCTGTTGTCGAGCCTGCTGCTTTGCGGTCGTTGGCAGAGGAACGCATGCCTGATGCCGACGCGCTGACCATCCTCTCAGTCATCAACGAAGAAAGCGACACCATGCCGTCGGTGTTGACCTCTTTGCCGCCGGAACCAACAATATGGGTCAGCGGCAACAAGCTTATTGTCACGGGTGTCTACGGCGAGACGGTGAGCGTGTACCAAAAGAGCGGCGTGCTTGTGTCGTCGCAGGTGTGCCACGGCTTCTGTGTGATCGACCTTTTCCCTCGCTGCAACATGGATTATCGCATACATGTCGGCCGCCGTCCGGCAGTGACTATATCTCTGTAAAGCATGCTGACCATGAGACATATAATGCTGTTGATAGCCTTGGCGGTGCTTCCTGTAGCCAAAGCACAGGATGTGGGCGGCTGGCTTACGGTGACGGGTGTTGTGATCAACGGTGCCGACGGCAACCCCCTACCCTTCTGCTTCGTGCACCTGATGCAGGACGGGCGGAGTCGGGCGATGGCGGTGACCGACTATGCCGGCAACTATACTCTGCCGCCGATTGCCGCTGGTACCTATTCTGTTCTTGTGCTGCAGTTTGGCGACACGTTGATGCACTACAAAGGGTTGCATATAGAGAGGGACACTTGGGTACGCTCGGTAGTGCTGCCGCCGTCCGACGATGGCAATAATGATGCGTTGCCGCAATATGCCGATGGAAAGATAAAGTATCTTCGACCGGTGCTGATTTATTCGCACAGACATTCCTTATTGGCCAAGATGGGTCTGCTCATCACCGACCCTGACGATGAGCGCCTGTGGAACCTCAGCGGACAGATGGATCCAGTAAGGAATCCCGATATAAGTTTTTGGTTCAGCCGTTACAAACTCTTCTATAAGCTCAAGGCGATGGGCTACAACATCACTTCCCCCTTCGAGTTGATATACCCCGAGGTATACCACCCTGCATCCGATAGCACTGCGGTTGATTACAAGATATGGATATTGGGCATTAAGTTTTAGCTCTTTTGGTAATATTTTTCACTCTGCGGTGCTACGTGGTCGAGGACTTATGGGGGACAGGGGACAGTTGGGACAGTTAGTTTTTAAGCCATACACCACGTAATTATACATCTATATCTAGATATAGAAATTATTTTTGGTTTGGTAAGCTATATTTTGAACTGTCCCAACTGTCCTCTGTCCCCCTTCAAACAACCTTCCCCAAACTCCCCATAACCATAACACACTGTCCTACAGCCCTTACTAAAGAGAATGACCATTCTTTACCGCATATTCATTGACAAAACAGCCTCTAGACGGCTAGTAAACGGCTAGTAAACGGCTAGTAGACGGTCTGTAGCCCGTCCTTAATGTAGGCTAAAATATGCTGTACAAGATGGTACTGCTGGGCAACAATGCTGATTAGCTCTTGTAGTAATCCCTCAGTATTCCTACCATTTGGTTGCCCGTCAGCACGCGTTTGATGACGGTGGAGAGCCACTGCTCGAGGTTAGCCACGACGTTGCGCAGCGGCGGTTTCTTTTTCTCCACAAGTTTCACTATGCGGCGAGCCAGCACCTCAGGCTGTAAGCCGCCATTCTCCTCTTTCTCAATGATGGCGAGGCTACGTTTGAAGATGGGGCCGTAGTCAGGGTCGTCCATGGTGGCCTGGCTGTTCTTGCGGCTGCCGGTGAAGCCTGTGGCGAAGTCTCCAGGCTCAACCATGCAGACGCGTATGCCGAAGCCTGTGACTTCGGCGGCAAGGGCCTCGGTGAAGCCTTCGATGGCGAACTTGGAGGCGGAGTAGAAGCCTTGGTAAGGCAATCCCATCACGCCGCCTATAGAACTGAGGTTTATTATCTTGCCGCGCCGTGCTTTGCGCATGTAGGGCAATACTGCCTGGCACATGTTCACGCAGCCCATGAAGTTGGTGCCCATCTGCAGGTCTATCTCCTCGTCGGTGGCCAGCTCCAGCGCGCCGCCGATGCCCATGCCGGCGTTGTTGATGAGGACGTCCACCCTGCCCTGCTCTTTCACTATTTCCGCCACCACTGTGGCAATCTGCTCGCGGTTGCGCACGTCGCACTGCCGGTAGCGGATATCGCTGTCCTGCATCTCGCGGCGGCAGAGACCGTAGACTATATGTCCCTTGGCTGAAAGTATCTCCGCGGTGGCTTTGCCAAAGCCCGACGATGCACCTGTGATGATGATTACCTGTTGCTCCATAACTGCTTGAAAATTTTTGCAAAGATACGAATTATTTTATAGGTTGTAAAATTATTCGTATTTTTGCACACCCAAAAGCAAGCAGATGAAGCCGCAGCAGGACATAATATCCGCCCTCGACGCTTTCATCAGGAAGTACTACAAGAACCTCCTGATAAAGGGTCTGCTGTCTGCTGTAGGCCTTGTGGCCATCATCTTCCTTGTCGCGGTGCTGCTCGAGTATTTCGGCTGGATGTCTTCCCTTGGCCGCGGTCTTGTTTTTTGGATAGGTTTGGCGGCCGTGATAACTACGTTGGCGTGGTTTGTGGCGAGGCCTCTGCTCAAGATGTACGGCCTCGGCAAGCGTATCACCCACGAGCAGGCTGCCGTCATCATAGGACGCCATTTCCCAGAGGTCAGCGACAAGCTTCTCAACCTCCTGCAACTCATGCGGGAGGGAGGCGGTGACAGCGCACTCCTTTTGGCTGCTGTTGAGCAGAAGACAGCCCAGCTCAAGCCGGTGCCTATGCTCAACGCCATCAACCTCCGCGCCAACCGCCGCTACCTCAAGTATGCCCTGCCGCCGCTTGTCGTGATAGCCACACTTCTGATTGCTGCTCCGCAGACGGTCACCGAACCATCCAAGCGTATTGTGAACTACAGTACAGCCTACGAGCGTCCGGCACCGTTCCGCTTCACCGTTGAGAACGAGTCCCTCGTCGTGTGGCCTGGCCATGATTATCAGCTCTCCGTCAGCGTGGACGGCGAGGCACTGCCTGCTGAAGCGTATATCAACATCGACGGGCGCCGCTACAGGATGGAACGCATCTCCCCCACCCTCTTCGAGTACACATTCCGCCATGTAGCCCGGTCGCAGACGTTCAGCCTCGAAGGCGGTGGCGTCGTCTCTCCGCAGTACACTCTCACCATGCTCCCCAACCCCAGCGTGCTTTCCTTCCGCATGCTTCTCACCTACCCATCTTACACAGGCCGTGAGGCCGAGACGGTGCTCAACCTCGGCGACGCTGCGGTGCCGGAGGGCACGCAGGTGCGCTGGCTCTTCCAGACACAGGATGCCGACAGCCTCTCGTTTGTCTGCGACGGTGCGGAAGCCCGTGTCGGCACCGACGCCAACGGGCGCGCCGAGGTCGGGCGTCGCATCATGCAGACAACGGCCTACGCTTTTTGTGCCAGCAGCACACACACCACCTCCGACACTCTTCGCTATACCCTCTCCGCCATTGCCGATGCTATGCCGCAGATTGCGGTCGACGAGCTTACGGATACGCTCCACCCCGACCGCTCTCTGTTCCGCGGGCGCATAAAAGACGATTACGGCTTCTCCAGGCTCGTGTTTGTACACAAGACCGACAATCCTTCGGACACGTCCCGAAAGGCCGTCAGCGAGGCTGAAATTGCCCTTGGCGAGGGTGCGTCGCAGGAGTTCTACTTCTCTTTCAATGCCGCCGAGCTCCCCTTGGGCCCCGGCGACGTCCTCTCCTACTGGTTCGAGGTGTCGGACAACGACGCTATCCACGGCCCGAAGACGTCGCGCTCGCAGGTGTTTGAAATCAAGGTGCCTACAGCCGACGAGCTCGACAGTCTGTTGGAACAAAGCTCGACGGACGTGCGTCAAAGCGCAGAAAGCCAGATGTCCGAGCTTAAAAAACTGCAGGAGGAGATAAACGAGATGATGCGCAAACTGGTGGATAAAAAGGAGCTTGGCTGGCAGGAAAAGAAGGACTTGGAGCAGTTGGCCGAGAAGCAGAAGCAGGTGCGCCAGATGATGCAGCAGATGCAACAGCAGATCAAGGAGAACAACCGCCTGGAGCAGAAATACCGCGAACAGAGCGAGCAGCTCATGGAGAAGCAGCGCGAGCTGGACCGCCTCATGAACGAGGTGATGGACGAGAAGATGAAGGAGACCATGGCGGAGATTGAGCGTATGATGAAAGAGCTCGACAAGAAGCAGATGCAACAGCAGCTGGAGCAGCTCAAGATGGACAACGCGGAGCTTGAGAAGCAGCTCGACCAGAACATCGAACTGATGAAGCGTCTTGAAATAGAGAAGAAGGTGGAGCAGACCATCCAGCGCATGGACAAGCTGGCACAGGAACAACGCGATGTTTCGCGTGAAACGGAGCAGGCGCGAGGCAAGGAGCGTGAAGATTTGCTGAAGAAGCAACAGGCTGTGGATGAGAAGTTTCAACAGCTAAAGAAGGATATTGACCAGATAAAACAAGACTACAGGAACCTTGATCCGAGCACCGAGTTTCGTGTGCCGCAGGACCTCGAACAGCAGGTGGAGCAACAGCAGAAAGAAGCCCGTCAGAGTCTGCAAAAGGGCAAGAACAAGGATGCTGCTCAGAAACAGCGCGATGCCGCCGAGAGCATGGAGAAGCTAAGCGAGGCCTTGGCCGAAGCCGAAGTGGACGCTGAGCAGCAGGATCTGGCCGAGGATGCCGAGCAGGTGCGCCAGCTGCTTAAGAATCTTGTGCGTCTCTCGTTCAACCAGGAGGAACTCATCACAGATATTGGCACAATATATATACAAGACCCACGATACCAGACTATTATTTCGCGCCAGAACCGCATCAAGGACGATTTCCGCGGCGTTGAGGATTCGTTGCGCTCCATGGTCCGTCGCCAAGTGAGTGTTGCCTCGGCAATAAGCAAGGATCTCGCAGAGGTGAACAATGGCATCAGCCGCTCCCTCAACGGTTTGCTCGACATGAATCAGAGTTTCTATGGCAATTACCGCAACACGGCGGCCGCCACTTCTATGCAATACAGCATGACGTCGCTCAACAACCTCGCCCTCGTGCTGGCCGAAAGCCTCGACCAGATGCAAAACGAGATGCGCCAGAACAACCAGAGGATGCGCAGCGGGCAGTGCAAAAAAACGGGCAAGACGAGCCAGCAATGCAACAATCCCGGCAGTAAACCTTCGCCCAAATCCATGCGTCAGATGCAGCAGGAGCTTAACCGTCAGATGGAAGCCCTGAAGAAACAGCTCGACAAGCAGGGCAAGAAGCCCGGCGGACGCCACCAGATAGGCCAGGGGCAGTCTGTCAGCGAAGAGTTCGCCAAAATGGCGGCACAGCAGGAGATGATACGTCGCATGATGCAGGAATACGGACAGGAGCTCAAGGAAGGCGATGCCGCCAACGGCAAGCTGGCGCGCGAGATTGACCAGATGATGCGCCAGATGGAACAGACGGAGACAGACCTTGTCAACCGTACCATCACCAAGCAGACCATAGCCCGCCAGCAGCAGATAATGACACGCCTGCTCGAGCACGAAAAGGCCGAGATGCAGCGTGAACGTGAAGAGCGACGCGAAAGCCGCGAAGCCGAGGAGCTCTACAGCCAGCCCTCGCCCGAGGAGATTGAAAAATACAACCGGCAAACACGTCCGGCCGACGACCAGCTGCGCACCGTCCCCCCCACCCTGCAGCCTTATTACCGGCAGAAGGTGAACGACTATTTCTTCCATTAATTTTTATTCGCCGCCCCTACGGAGTCCCTTCGGCCCCCCTTCGGCCTTTCTACGGCCTTCCACTGAAGAAATGCCGAAGGGGGTCCGTAGGGGGTCCGAAGGGACTCCATTGCGGGACGGGTTTGCCCATATCCGGGACAGAAACATGGTTTGTGCTGGTTGACAAGCGGTTGTGTGCTGTTTGTAAATAATGTGCCACCCATTGACAAATATTGTGTATATTTGCATTTGGATAAGAAGATACACGTCATGAAGGAATCGTTTGTTATACAGTCCGATATGGTTAATATGCCCGAGGTGGAGGAGCGATTGTTCCATTTTTGTCGCCAGTGTAATGTAGGCAACTACTGTTCGGCGATCTCGGTGGCAACCATGCAGGCGGTGGAAAACGCCATCGTGCATGGCAACCAGGGCGATGCCAGCAAACGAGTCGCTGTCACCCTCGGCCTTTGTCGCGGTGGCATCTATGTCGAGGTGGCAGACGAGGGGTGTGGCTTCGACTATGAGAAGTTCGGAACTTTGCCGGCTAACGACGAGGTGCAGGGCGAGGGTATTTTCATCATGAAACAGCTCGCCGACAGAATGACCTTCTCCGAAGGTGGTCGGCAGGTACGGTTGGAGTTCGAGGTGGCCGGTATCGACCCGACAGACGCCCTTCAGCGGATAGCCGTCCTTCAGAACAGTCGTGCCATGGTTCTTGCCTGACGCATTCCTCGTTTTGCGGTGCCAAATCGGTACATCTGTCGTCCAGGCGCCTGAATAACGCAGGGAAAAAGGGGAATAAAATGGCCTAAATATGCATTAATTCACAGAAAATCATCTAATTAACACTCGTAATATGTCTATTCGTTTTGCTACACAATCTGGAGATTTTGAGGTGCCGGAGTCGCAAAAAGTGCAAAAATGGATTGCCGAAGTGGTAAAACGTCGCGACAGGCAGGTTGGCAACATCAACTATCTTTTTTGTGACGACGCGTACCTTCTTCAGGTCAACCGACAGTATCTTGATCATGACACCTACACTGATATTATCACTTTCGACTATGTGGCCGGTGGTTTGATTTCAGGCGACATTATGATTAGTGTCGAGAGGGTGGGGGATAATGCTGAAAAATTCGGCGTGCCGTTTGTTGATGAGTTGCACCGTGTCATAATCCATGGCGTGCTGCATCTCCTTGGGCTGGGTGACAAGAGTGACAGTGAGGCTCGCGAGATGCGGCGGCAGGAAGAGGCGGCCCTTGGCTTGTGGAACGACTTGTTTCACGAGGAACATAAAGCATAAATACCTTAGACCATGACGTTTGAGCAGTATGATATAGTTGTTGTTGGCGCCGGTCACGCTGGTGCTGAGGCGGCGGCAGCTGCTGCACGCCTCGGGGCGCGCGTGCTACTGGTGACGCAGATGCTTGACACTATCTGCCAGATGTCGTGCAACCCGGCTATGGGTGGTGTGGCAAAAGGTCAAATAGTGCGTGAGATTGATGCCCTTGGCGGTTGGTCGGGCATAGTGACCGACCGGTCGGCCCTTCAGTTCCGTATGCTCAACCTCTCCAAAGGCCCGGCCATGTGGAGTCCGCGTGCTCAATGCGACCGAATGCTTTTCTCTCAGAATTGGCGCCAAGTGCTTGAGTCTATACCATGTTTGTCGTTGTGGCAGGATGAGGTTGTGGGTCTGCTGTTAGACGGTGGCGCCGTGGCCGGTGTCACCACACGCATGGGGCACTCGATACCGGCCAAGGCCGTAGTGCTCACCAGTGGCACATTCCTCAATGGCAGAATTTATATTGGCGAGGATTCGTGGCAAGGTGGTAGGGTAGGGGAGGCTCCCGCTGTCGGGTTGAGCGACCAGTTGCGCGACCTTGGCTTCGAAGTGCAGCGTCTCAAGACTGGTACGCCGGTGCGTATCGATGGCCGTACGATTGATTTCTCACAGCTTGTGGAGCAGCCTGGCGATGATTGTCCAGCCAAGTTTTCTTTCTCCGACACCAAGCCTTTGACTGAGCAAAAGTCATGCTATCTGGCTAATACCAACCTCAAGACCCACGACATACTTCGTACCGGATTCTCTCGGTCGCCGATGTTCACCGGCCGTATTCAGGGGCGTGGACCTCGCTATTGTCCTTCTATCGAAGACAAGATTGAGCGTTTCTCGGATAAAGACCACCATCAGCTGTTCGTCGAGCCCGAAGGTTGGCACTCCCAGAGCTGGTATCTCAACGGCTTTTCTTCCTCTTTGCCATTGGACGTTCAGCTTGCTGCGCTCCATACTATCAGGGGTTTAGAGCATGCAAGCATCTTTAAACCAGGCTACGCGATAGAATATGACTACTTTCCTCCCACGCAATTGACCTATACCCTTGAAACCAAGAGTGTTGAGAATCTTTACTTCGCAGGGCAGGTTAATGGCACAACGGGGTATGAGGAGGCTGCTTGCCAGGGGTTGATGGCAGGGGTAAATGCGGTGCTTAAACTGTATGGAATGAAGCCTTTTGTCCTCAGTCGGTCGCAGGCATATATAGGTGTGCTCATAGATGATTTGGTTACGAAAGGTGTCGACGAGCCCTATCGTATGTTTACTTCGCGTGCCGAATACCGCATCCTTCTCAGGCAGGATAATGCCGACCAGCGTCTCACTCCGCTTGCGCATGCCATCGGTCTCGCCGACGATGAACGCATGCGTCGTGTTGAGAAGAAGGTGTGTCAGATTCGTGAGCTTGAATCTTTGGTCGAAGGGGCTAATGTTGTTCCGTCAGATGCTAATGCTTGGTTGGAAGAACGTTCATCGGCTCCCTTGGCTCAGCGCGTGAAGCTCTCTTCGCTGTTGCTTCGCCCCGAGTTGTCTCTGCGTGATCTTTCTGTCTTGTCTCCCGAAGTGGCCACTGCTGTTGCTGCCTTGCCTGCCGAAGTGGTGCAGGAGGTAGAGACGTCGATAAAGTATCAGCGTTATATCGAAAAGGAGCAGGAGGTGGCCAATCGTATTTTGAAGTTCGAAGAGATTGCTTTGCCTCCCGATTTCGATTACTTCTCGCTCGAGGCGCTCAGTTATGAGGCCCGCGAGAAGCTGCGGCGTTACCATCCTGTCTCCATCGGTCAGGCGTCGCGCATTAGTGGGGTGTCTCCTGCAGACATCTCTGTTTTGCTTCTCACATTTGCCAGATAATAAACGAAGTAGCCCTTCCGTTTCGCGTGAAACGGGAGGGCTGTTCCTCGGTTTATTCTGCGCTTAAGCTATACTTTCAATGTAGTCTTTCGCCTCTGGGCCAAGGTTCATGAGCAAATCGATGGCGCTGAGGTTTGGTGTGAAGGGGATGCGGTCGCTGAACACTTGGTAGTATGGCTTGAAGCTATCGGTAGGGTAGGGGCGTTTGGGCGTAAACGTATATCTGAAGTCATGCTGTTCGCTCGCTGGTGCAGCCCAGTCGGACGTGAGTTCTACCCTGCATTTTATTTTGTATTTTTTCAATAGCCATTGTATCGTGGCGATGTCCAGCTCTAACAGCGTTGCGTATTTGCTGCCAAGTATATGCTCTATCTCGTCGCTATAGTATTGGAAATATGGTGATGCGCTATAGGCGGCAGTAAGTGTCCGCATGTGAATGGTGCTCCATCGGTCACGGTAGTCGATGCGTACCTCATCGGTTCGGCTGTGGTTGTTTCGTATAACTGGTACTGTCAGCTCGCGGATGCCCCCTGCGGTCATTATCTCCGTTCGGTTGCGGTAGGTCTGTTTGGGATAGGTCTCTTTGGCTTCTATGATTATTGTGTCATACCGGCGAGCTGCTGCTATCCAGGCAATCGGTGGGAAATAAGCTGCGCTGAACAGGGCTTTCATTGTCCTATAATGATTGATACAAGTTCGCCTTCGTCGAAGAAGAAGTCTATATTGCCTTCGGGGAAACTGACGCGACGCTCGCCCCATTCTTCCTCGTCCACATCTTGCTCCAAGTATTTGTTGGCAACCATGAGCTCTACCAGCTGCCTCTCGTTCATGTTGAAGATGCGTTTGTCGAAGAGTGTGCATTCTTCGTTGCTAACATCTATGCATGCAAGAACAGGGTTCTCTCCTTCAAAGAAGAGCGTGATTCCATGGTTGTTGTATCGTAATACTGTGGTTGGTTCGTCGGCGGCATTGTCGATGTTCTCCACCTCGTCGGCGTTACCAAGAAGCGCCACAACCTCTTCGACGGGCATGTTGAACCGTACGTCACCGAGGCCCTGTTTGATGTTTATTGTCAGATTCATAGTGTGTGTGTTTTATGTGCAAAGATACAAATAAAAACATATACGGCAAAATATTTATGTCTTTTATGCGTTATTATGCAAAACGACAACTTGTTATGAGGCTCGAACTTCTGGCTCCGGCAAAGAATGCTGCGTTTGGCAAAGAGGCCGTCAATCATGGCGCCGATGCGCTGTATGTTGGTGCACCGGCTTTTGGTGCGCGTGCCGCCGCAACAAATACCGTTGAGGATTTGGATGAGTTGGTAAAGTATGCCCATTTATATGGCGCAAAGGTATTTGCTACAGTAAACACCATCTTGTTCGATAATGAGTTGGATGATGCCGTAAAGATGATATACCGCCTTTACGACATAGGCGTTGACGCCTTGATCATCCAGGATTTGGGGCTTCTGGAATGCAACCTCCCGCCTATTGAGTTGCACGCCAGCACGCAATGTCACAATGCCGGTGTCGAGCGTATAAAGTTCTTGGAACAAGTTGGTTTCAGTCGTGTTGTTCTGGCTCGAGAGACGTCTCTGGAGCAGATGCGGCAGGTTCGTGCTGCCACCTCCGTCGACCTCGAGGCTTTTGTGCATGGCGCCCTCTGTGTCAGTTATAGTGGGCAATGCTATATGAGCCAGTACCTTAATGGGCGCAGCGGCAACAGGGGTTGCTGTTCTCAGCCTTGTCGTTCGTCATACGACCTCTGTGACGGTTCCGGCCGTCTATTGATAAAAGACCGCCATTTGCTCTCGTTACGTGATTTCAATGCTTCACAACACCTTTGTTCTATGATAGATGCTGGTGTCAACTCGTTCAAGATAGAGGGAAGGCTTAAAGATCTGTCGTATGTGAAGAATGTGACGGCCTTTTATAGGCAGTTGCTTGATAGTATGATGAATGGCCATGAGGCATCTTCTTCTGGGCGATGCACTTTCTTTTTCACGCCCGACCTTGATCGCACATTTAATCGTGGGTATACCGATTATTTTCTTACCGGCAGAAAGCCAATGGCTTCGTTCGAGACGCAGAAGTCTCGTGGCAAGTATGTTGGCAAGGTTAAATCTGTTCGTGGTAATGCTTTGGAGATTGACGGCAGCGAGGTCTTCGCCAATGGAGACGGACTCTGTTTCATCGGTGCTGACGGCCGAATGCAGGGGTTCTTGGTCAATGCTGTGAATGGCCAGTTTGTCATTCCCAACAAGATGCTGGATATCAGTGCGGGCACCATACTTTGGCGTAACAACGACCAACGCTTTGAAAAGATTCTTCAAGGGAAGACGGCAGAGCGTAAAATCCCTGTCAATATGTGTTTTATAAGCACGGATGGTGGTTTCGCATTAGACGTCAAGGATGCTGACGGCCTTTCGGCATCGTCCTTCCTTGCATGCGAGCATACGCCATCTAACGATTCGGTAAAGGCGAAAGCCCTTATAGTAAAGCAGTTGTCCAAGACGGGGGACACTCCGTTCTCCGTTTCTGATGTTATTGACAAGACGGATGGTGCATTCTTTGTTCATGCGTCGTCGCTCAATCAGTTGCGCAGAGATGCTTTAGTGGCTCTCTCTGAGCGCAGAATGAGCTATTTCCGCCCGGCAGATTGCCCGTTGATTCGCGGTGATGCGACGTATTATGAAGAGTCTCTTGACTATAGAGCCAATGTGGTTAACGCGAAGGCTGAGACATTCTATAAACATCATGGAGTAAAGAAAATAGAGCGTGGAGTCGAACAAACGTTGGATTACACGGGCAAAGCCTTGATGACAACAAAGTACTGCCTTCGTTATGAATTAGGCTGTTGTCTGAAGGGTAAGTGCAAGGGTAAGCCCAAAGTCTCGCTAAAAGCCTCTGATTCCTTGGTTTTACGCAACAACGACCATCGTTTCCGTCTTGAATTCGACTGTTCGGAATGTCTTATGCGTATCTACGCAATTGACTGAAAGTATGGTTTATCGGTCATGAATTGACCACCGCGGCGATGCCGCAGCCCAGCAGCAGGATGCATGCTATTATCATCCAGCGGCGAGGACGCATCGTCACTTTTTGGCGTCCGAACATTATGCCCATGTAGCCCATTAGAGTTGTGCTGATGAACAGAGGCCAGATTGCCCAATGTATATGTCCGGTGAGTGGCGTCACAAAACCGAGCCCGAGCCCGACAAGCATCACATTTATGCCGCTGGCAACAGACATTGCTGCCACACCGCCCCATTTCCGCAGGTCAAATATCGGCAACTGTGGATTGCGTTTCAGGTATGGCAGAAGCATTCTCAAAGCCACGAAGAGCGTCAGACCGAGAAAGATGTACGCATTAGTGCGCGCATACAGTTCCGGCGCGTCGGCGCCCTCGAAGCGTAGCATGTCGCCCAATGACATGCCTATGACAAACAGTATGACGTAGATGAGTGCCGTAACCAACATGATTGCAATGCCTTTCGTCAGTTTGACGGGCGTCGTCTCGGCGCATCGGCGCATAAGAAGCATTGTGGCGATGGCGAAGGCGATAGAGAGAACGATGTATGTTGCTATAGACATGATTCTATGGTTTTTGTGATTTCAATGAATTGCGCTACTGAAAGCTGTTCAGCGCGTTTCGCCAGTGTTTCTTCACTTATTCTGTCGAGCGGCAGATTAAGCTGTCTCAGTGCGTTGCGCAGGGTCTTGCGGCGTTGGTTGAATCCGGCTTTCACAACCTGGACAAACAGCTTCTCATCACATTCCAAGCTCTTTACGTCATTGCGCCTTAGCCTTATCACGGCCGATTTCACTTTAGGAGGTGGGTTAAAGACGTTCTCATTTACCGTAAATAGATATTTTGTGTTGTAGAATGCTGATAGCAAGACAGAAAGGATGCCGTATGTCTTGCTTCCGGGACCTGCAGCCACGCGTTCCGCCACTTCTTTCTGGAACATCCCCACCACCTCGCTCACTCTGTCGCGGTTGTCAAACACCTTGAACAGTATTTGTGAGGAAATGTTGTAGGGGAAGTTGCCAATGATGCTGAAAGTATCATGGAACAAGGACGTAAGGTCATATTGAAGGAAGTCGCCCTCAATCACGTCGAGGGTGGGGTAGTGGTCGTGCAGGTATGCCACGCTCTCGCGGTCGATCTCAACCACATGGAAGTCAAGTTCGTCTTTTTTTATCAGATACTTCGTCAGTACGCCCATCCCGGGACCTATTTCCAGTACGTGGTTGGTCTCTGTCGAAAGGCTTTCCACAATCCGCTCGGCTATCCTCTCGTCGGTGAGGAAATGTTGCCCGAGGAACTTCTTCGCTTTTACTTCAGTCATCTTGTCTTCAGTGCGTTATATCTTTTGCGTGCGTTGTCGGCATATAGGCTGTTGGGGTAGTCGAGCAGCAGTTTTTCATAGCATTCAACTGCTTTTGCCTTGTTGTCCAGTTTATCCTCGTTCAGTTCGGCCATCATCATCAGCGCGTCGTCGGCCGTGATGTCGTAAGGGTAGAAGTCCACCACCTTCTGCAGCAGCGAGTCGGCCTCCGCGTAGCGGGCTTGTTTCATCCGTATCTGTGCTTTCCTCATCAGCACCTCGTCGAGCAGCGGATGCGACAGGTTGTGTGTCTCTATGTCGGTGTAGCCGGCCCATGCCGAGTCAAGCATGCCGCGGTAGAGCAGCAGGTCGGCGTCGGCGAAGGTCTCCAAGGTCGAGTAGGTGCTGTCGTCCTCCATGTTGTCCGAGATCAGCAGCGACAGCTCCATGGCGTCGTTGGCCACAAGCTTGCTTGTCGACGCCCTCAGCACCTTGAGCTGCGAGTTGGCCCATTTGAAGTCGTGGTTGTAATAGGACAGCTTGGCGTTTTTGTATTTGGCCATGGCGCCGAGCACGTCGTTGGTGTTGGCTTTCTCCACCTGCATGTAAAGCAGCGAAGCGTCCCATACCTCGCCGGCGAAGAGCAGCAGGTCGCCCAGTTCGAGCTTCACTTCGTCGCGCACCTGCTTCTTCAGCCGCGGCATCTCAAGTATATCGTCCAGGATGTCGGCGGCCGCCTGGGCGTCGCCGCCATGGTAACCTGTCAGGGTGGCGTAGTTGCGCATCAGGGTGACGGTCCTCTCGTTCTTGCCAAGTTCTTCAAAAGCCGTTGTGTATTTCTGGCGTAGCGCCGCCATCTCCCGCTCTTCGATACGGTAGTTGTGGTTGATCCTTGCGAACTCCACCTCCAGCTCGCCCACGCGTGCTTCGAAGTAGTGGGCGCTCTCTTTGCCGAGTGTCTGTATCTGGCGGTACCCTTCGGCAGCGACCTCGAGGGCACCGTTGCTTTGCGCTATCTTGGCCACCCGCAGCGTCTGCTGCCCCCCCTTGTCGGGGAAACGTGCGTCCACAGCCTCGGCCTGCTCCAGCGCGAAGGCGAAATCCTTCTGCTGCAGCGCAAACCATATCATCATCTCAAGGTACGTCCTGTTGTCGGGATGTTCGCGAACGCGGTTCACCAACTCGCGTTTTACACCTGCCGCCAGCTTGCCGTCGGGGGCTTCGCTCAATGTCCGTTGCATCGACACCTGAACCGAGTTCATCATCCCCGGCTGGTGATCCAGCAGGTCAAAGTATTCGGCCGTCATCGCGCCGTAGTCGCCCATGGTCTGGTATACGCCTACCAGTTCGTTGAAGTACAGCATCCTGTTGCCAGTCTTCTCCCTCGCTTTCAGGTATGTGCGTGCCGCATAGTCGGGCCGTCCGGCATTGACGAAGGCCATGGCCAGGTCGGCTACGGGTTGTAGGTTGGACGTGAGCTTCTCGATGGCCTTGTCGAAGCATTTCTGCGCCTTCTTCTCCTCTTTCTGCTTCAGGTGCACGCTGCCCTCGTCAACATACAGGTAAAGGTCCTTGGGGTTGTTTTTCTGCCTGCGCTCCACAAGTTTCAGGGCATCGCGGTATTCCCCTAATTCCATGTACGTTGACAGCAGCCGCTGATAGTAGTATTTCTGCGATGTGCGCTTGTACAGGCTCTCGTAGAGCTGCGCCGCCTGCTCGTATTCTCCGTGGTCGTAGTAGTAGGCCGCCGTCTGCTCCTGGCTTTCCTGGGCAACGGCGCGCGGGGCACCCATGCATGATGCCAACAAACATGCTACCAGTATTATACGGTGTTTTTTCATACAAAAAAACCGGAATCTTGCATCCGGTTCTTGTTGTTTGGTGACCCAGCTGGGGCTCGAACCCAGGACCCCAACATTAAAAGTGTTGTGCTCTACCTGCTGAGCTACTGAGTCAGTCTTTCGACACTGTTCTCTCCCTTTGAAAGAGTTTGCAAAAGTACTACTTTTTTCCAATACGGCAAAGAAAAATATAAAAAAAGTTTCTTGCGCGGCACGCATCAGTCAGGTATACAGCACTATAGCGACATCGATTCTGCGTGCCGCCAACGATTGGTTGCGCCCTCTTTTAGTAAAAAACTGCCGTCTGTCGGGCCTTTTTTGACCCCTCCGGTCACGGAATTCCCGGCGGGTCGTCACCTTCTTTCGCCCTGCCGCCGCCGTCGGCGGTCGTCGTCGCGGCTTTCGGCTCCGGCGTCTTGTTGCTGCTCTCGGCGAGGTCTACAAACTCCTGCCATTGGCTGTCGACGGGCATGTAGCGACCGCGCTCCTCATAGTGGCTCACGCGTCCCATACCGATGTACGTCGAGTTCGACGCCCGCCCCTCTTTGTCGACGACAAAGCCGTAGATGTGAACCTCGTGGCCCGCCCATGCCGTGGGGAGCCGCAGGGCCACCTGCTTGCTGCGTCGGGTCGCCGCCGCCGACAGGATGCCGGCGCCGAGGCCGGGTGCATATATATAAAGGTACACGCTGTCGTCGCCGGAAGCATGTAGCGACATGCTATTCTTCTCGAAACCAACCCTCACCGTCTCGTCCTGCTCGAAGCGTGGCTGCTTGAAGTATACATCGGCGGCCGAGCCGGCGGCTATTTTCAGCTGCCCATAGTCGACCCGCACCACTCCCTCCTCGCGGTGGAAGTGCTGCTTGTTCTTCATCACGAAGTAGTTGCCTTCGGTCATCTGCGCGTCGAGCGATTGCTGGCGGAAGCCCAGCCGCAGGGCCCCGTTGGCTTGCGCCGCGAAGCGCACCATGCTCACGAACCAGTCGCGCTGCTTCTGCTGCAGCTCCGTGTTCGGGTAGTTTATGGCGTGCCGGTAGACGCGGATGCAGGGGCGTCCGCGCCATGTGTAGCCGACCACCATGCCCAGTTTTCCGCTGAATCCACCCAGCACTCCTTGGTAAACTTTGCCCATACCGGTCTCTTTTTCCTTTTCCCCCATAACGCGCCCCTGCGTCTTATATTGTGTCAACACATAAATTTTTATTGAAGACAGAAAGAAGAGCAATGGAAGAAGATAGAGCCTCTAACACTCTCCGTAGCACCCCCTTGCCTCTTGGCGGAATTACACCTCAACCGCTCTTTCCTGTTTCCGAAAAACCGCACTTTTACACCTCCAACAATCCGCAGTTTATCAGCCCTTTATATACTCTATCTTCTTACTTGCACTTTATTATCACTTTATTCGCTGTTTACTTTCGCTTTATATATACTTTTTTTTGTAAGAGAAAGTAAATTGTAATGCAGGTCGAAATAATTTGATAATTCCATTTTGCGTCAAGTTGGCGTGGGGCGGTTGCCGCTTGATCTGCCGTGGGGGTGCTTCTCCGGGAGGGACGCAGGTCCGCAATAAAAGTTACGAATCTGCGTTATTGATGGCATGATGAAACAAGGGAAATTATTTTTTGGCGGACTTGTGTCGCTGAACCGCATGCTGCGTAGAGAAGCGTGGCACGATGCGCGCTACACTGTCTTGCTCGACGAGAACACTTTTGAAAACTGCCTGCCGACACTCGTGTCGAAAGTCGATGCGTTCCAGGAGGCCGATTTTGTCGAGGTACCGGTGGGCGAGGAGTGCAAGAGCCTCGAGGTGGCCGCGCAGGTGTGGCAGACGCTGCTCGAGTCGGGTTCCGACCGGCAGGCGGTGCTGGTGTGCCTCGGCGGCGGCGCGGTGTGCGACCTCGGCGGCTTCGTGGCCGCCGGCTACAAGCGCGGCATCCGCCATATCAACGTGCCTACGTCGCTCCTCGCCATGGTCGATGCCGCCATCGGTGGCAAGACGGCCATAGACTTCGGCGGCGTGAAGAACAGCATCGGCCATTTCTATCCCGCCGAGCTCACGGTCATCGAGCCTTCGTTCCTCTCCACGCTCCCGCAGCCGGAGCTTGTCAACGGGCTGATGGAGATGGTCAAGACCGCCGCCGTCTGCGATGCGCAGCTGTACGCTCGCCTGATGGCGGACAATACAATCGGCAAGGATGACATCATGGCGGTGGCGCAGCTGAAGGCACGTGTCGTCAAAGCCGACCCTTACGACCATGGAATCAGACGTATACTGAACTTCGGACATACCTTCGGCCACGCCGTCGAGCTGTTTTCCGACCTGCCCCACGGGGTCGCGGTCGGCATCGGGATGAAGGTGGCCATGTATCTCTCGGTGCAGAAAATAGGTCTGTCGGAGGGGATATACAACGCATATTCCCAGTGGCTTAAAGCTCAGCTTTCCGCCATCGGCCGTCAGATGCCCGCTTATGGATTGAAGGACATAGAGCAGATGCTGCCCTTGATGCACCAGGACAAGAAAAACACCGCAGAGGGGCTGCGGTGTGTATTGATGAAGGAGCTTGGTGCCGCGGTCATCGACGTCACGGTCGGCGACAACGAGGTACGCGACGCGTTCCTCAAGCTGGCACGATAAGCTGCTCCGTCAGGCGGCTGCGCTGCTCGAGGAGTATGGGGCGGCCGGCGACGATGCTGTCGATGACAGGCTGCGTGTAGTAGCGGATGGTGATGAGCTGCAGGTTGTCGTTGTAACGTACACGGAACATGTCTTTTAAGCGCTCGATGAGGCGGCTGGTGAGCTGCGGGTTGTTGTCTACGCAGATGGAGAAGCTCAGGGCCGAGTTCTGCATGAGGTTCACCCTGATACCAAGGTCGTTGAGCATCCCGAAGATGACCTGCAGGTTGTCTTCGGCGATGAAGGAGTAGTCGCGCGGATATATGGAGAGGAGTATCTGGTTGTTGCGGAAGATGTAGAGGGGGGTCTCCGGGCTGATAGTATGGTAGTTGCCTATGGAGGAGCCTGCTGCGTCGGGGGTGATGAACGAGCGTATGTAGAGCGGTATGCCCATGTTCTGTATGGGCTTGACGGTCTTGGGATGGATGACCGAGGCGCCGTAGTAGGCAAGCTCTATTGCCTCGTCATAGGGTATCTCGTTGATCTTCACCGTGTCGCTGAAGAACTTGGGGTCGGCGTTGAGGAAGCCCGGCACGTCTTTCCAGATGGTGATGCTTTCGGCGCCAAGGCAGTAGGCAAGGATGCTGGCCGAGTAGTCGGAGCCCTCGCGCCCCAGGGTGGTGGTGTGGCCGTCGGGGGTGCCGCCGATGAAGCCCTGCGTCAGGATGACCTGGCAGGATTTGTCTGTCGACGCGACGAGGCCCCGGGTTCTCTCCCCGGTGGCTGCCCAATCCACACGCCCCTCGCGGTAGTGGTTGTCTGTGCATATCAGCTGACGGGCGTCGGCCCATAAGGTCTTTGTTCCAAGGTGGTTGAGGTAGTGCGCCAGGATGGTTGTGGAGATGAGCTCGCCGTAGGAGACCACCTGGTCGTAGTTGTAGCTGTAGCTCTCGGGGGTGGGGGAGAGGGAGTCTATGGTACAGTCGAGCTGCCGCAGAAGGTCCTGCACCTTGGCGGCGAGTTCCTTGTCGTTTGGTATCAGGATGTTGGCTATGCCCATGTGGTAGTCTTCCAGCTGCCGGCGCAAGGCTGCGGTGTCGTCGGTTGGTGCACCGGGCACCAGCTTCTCCAGCAGGTTGGTGGTCTTGCCCATGGCCGACACAACGACCACCAAAGGCTCTGGTTCCATGTGTGTTTGCACAATGTGCGCCATGTTGCGCACGGCTTCGGCGCTGTTCACCGACGCGCCGCCGAACTTAAATACTTTCATTGAGTTCTTTTTTTCACATTTATCACGCTTTGACCTTACCCCCTTAAACCTTAAACTTTAAACCTTAACCCTTAAACTTTAACCCTTATCACGCCAGTTCGCGTTCCATGTCGCGACGCGAGTCTTTGGCCTTGATGCTCTCGCGTTTGTCGTAGTGGTGTTTGCCCTTGGCCAGGGCGATGGTGAGCTTGGCGTAGCCGCGGGAGTCGACATACAGCAGCTCGGGCACTATGGTGTAGCCGCGCTCCTTGATCTTGTTCTGCAGCTTGCGCAGCTCGCGGCGTGTGAGCAGCAGCTTGCGGTCGCGCTTGGCTTGGTGGCCCCAGTAGCTGCCGAACTTGTACTCCGAGATGTGCATATCCCTTACAAAGAGTTCGTTGCCGATGAAAGTGCACCAGGCGTCGCTGAGGTTGGCCTTGCCCTCGCGGATGCTTTTTATTTCGCTGCCCATCAGCACGAGTCCTGCCTGGTACTCGTCCATCAGGAAGTACTCGTAGGCGGCGCGCTTGTTCTTTATCTCGATGATATTCTTCTCTTCCATGCCTTTACAACGAGAAGCGACGCAAAATATTGCGCGCAACAAAAAAATGCGTATCTTTGCAGTCGGAAAACGATGAAGCCCCTGCTCGTACATACTCGGCATTTCCCGCCACGGGACTACAGCGCTATAACGCTGTTTCCCTTTGTGTTCCACAATGATGACACGCTCTCCGGCCATGCCTTGCGCCACGAGACCGTGCACCTCTACCAGCAGCTCTTCCTGTTGGTGGTGCCGTTCTATGTGCTGTATCTGCTATTCTGGCTGGTGGGCCTGTTGCGCTACCGCAATCACGACCGGGCCTACCGCAATATCCCCTTTGAGCGCTCCGCCTACCGCCTCGAAGGGCGTAGCGACCTGCGTTGGCGCACCATGGCCTTCGACTGGCTGCGGTGCCTGTGGCGGTAGGCGTGGAGGGCGTCAGCAGCAAGTCCTTGTCTGCCGCAGCTGCTCTTTGCGGGCCGAGGGGATGATTTCCTCGTGATAGAAGTAGTTGACCACCACGGGCGGCTCGCCGTGGCGGGCACGGACGCTGTCGTCGTTGCGGACGTAGCGCAGACCCTCGTCGGCGCAGAAGTGGCGCATATCGGCGTCGAGCTCGCCCCAATAGGTGCGGTCCTTGCGGGTGTAGATGTCGCGGTAGAGGGTGTCCAGCTCGGGGTGGTGCTCGTGGATCCACGTCAGGATGCGGCCGCGGTAGTCGCCGCGCAGGTTGAGGTTCTCCAGCCACACGAGGTTGCATTGGCCCTTGGCGCGGCTGATGATGGCCTCCACGTCGGTGATGCCGGGGAAGATGGGCGAGATGAAGCAGGTGGTGTCAATGCCCGCCTCGTAGAACTGGCGCATGGCCTCCAGGCGGCGCTCGATGCTCACGCCGAGGTCCATCTCTTTGCGGAAGTCCTCGTCGAGGGTGTTGATGCTCCAGCTGACGCGCGAGCCGGGGAAGGAACGTATCAGGTCGAGGTCGCGCAGGATGAGGTCGCTCTTGGTCGAGATACTGATGCGGATGCCCGTGCCCTGTAGCTGTTCCAGCACGCGGCGAGTACGTTCATACTTGGCCTCGTGCGGCTGGTAGGGGTCGGTGACGGAGCTGAAGAAGGCCTCCTTGCCGCGGAACTGGCCGCGATCCTTGATGGCGGGCCAGTTCTTCACGTCGAGGAACTCGCCCCACGGCTCGGGATGGTCCGTGAAACGCTTCATAAACGACGCGTAGCAGTACTTGCAGGCGTGCACACAGCCCACGTAGGGGTTCACCGAGAAGTCGGCCACCGGCAAGTTCGATTTCGACATCACCGACTTCACTTCTATTTCCTGTATCTTGAGCATGGTTTGATTACTGTTCTTTTGTTCTTTCGCCTTCGGCCCAATTAACGTGATAATGAAAGAAATATTGTGCGGTATGTCGGCATGTGGAACAATAAAATGTGCTGAGCTGCGTTTCAAAAGAAAAAGACTATGGATCGTCAATCTCAAATCATCCGCACCAGCTGGGTCGGTATCGGTGCCAACGTCCTTCTGGCTGCTTTCAAGGCTGTGGTGGGCCTTGTGGCGGGCAGCGTGGCCATCGTGATGGATGCCGTCAACAACCTCAGCGATGCTCTGTCGAGCGTCATCACCATCCTGGGCGCCAAGCTCTCCGTGCGCCCCGCCGACCGTGAACACCCCTTCGGCTTCGGCCGTGTGGAGTATTTCAGCGCCATCATCATAGCCCTTATCGTGCTGGCCGCCGGCGTCACGTCGCTCGTCGAGTCGGTGAGGAAGATTTTCGTTCCGACGACGCCCACCTATACCACTGTCACGTTGGTGGTTATCATCGTCGCCATCGCCGTCAAGCTGTTGCTCGGCCGCTATGTGAAGCACAAAGGCGAGCAGCTGAAGAGCGACGCGCTGGTGGCGTCGGGGAGCGACGCCCTGTTCGACGCCATCATCACGCTGGCGACGCTGGTTTCCGCGGGCATCATGCTGCTGTGGAATGTCTCCATCGACGGCTGGCTCGGCGCCGCCATCTCGCTGCTCATCGTCAAGGCCGGCTTCGAGATGCTTATCTCGCCCATCAACGAGCTGTTGGGCAAGAAGGTGTCGCCCGAGCTGATACGCCAGATCAAGCACGACATAACCGAGCAGAAGGGGGTGCATGGGGTTTTCGACATCATACTGCACAACTATGGGCCCGACGTGATGATAGGCTCGCTGCACATAAGCGTTGACGACACGATGAGCGCCCATGACATTCACGGCCTTACGCGCCGCATCGCCACCCTGATGTTCGAGCGTTACGGCATCATCATGACGGTAGGCATCTACGCCAACGTTACGGGCAGCGGTCCTGTGGCCGAGTTGCAGAGTGCCGTCATGAGACGTCTCTCGGCGCACAAGGAGATAGTGCAGGTGCACGGCTTCTACTATTCGGAGCAGGAAGGTATGCTGTCGGTCGACGTGGTGCCCGATATCAGCGTCCACGACGATGCTGCCCTCGTCAGCACCCTTACGGCCGAGCTGCAACCGTTGGCTGCCGACATGCAGATAGTGGTGGTGGTCGACCACAACTATAGCGAATAACATATCTTCACCGTTATATCAGCCATGAAAAAGATGAATATCCCCTTGATGGCGGCGTTACTGGCGCTGTCCATCATCGTTTGCCCTGTACTTTATTTCGCCGTCGGGCCTACGCTCGACGCCGTCCAGCTTGAGACCCTCAAGCTGCTGGCTGTCATTGCGGCCTGCAGCGCTGCCTTCTGCTTCATCGTGGGCGAGGCCACCGGCAACAACAGCCAGATGGACAAGCTCTGGAGCCTGCTGCCCATAGCCTACACGTGGGTCATCGCCGTCAAGGGCGGCATGAACCCGCGTCTAGTGGTGATGGCCTTGCTGGCCACGCTCTGGGGCATACGCCTCACCGTCAACTTCGCCCGCAAGGGTGCCTACAGCCTCAAGTTCTGGGAGGGCGTCGAGGACTACCGTTGGGCCGTGGTGCGCTCGGGTCCCGCCTTCAAGCACCGTTGGGCGTGGGCGGCTTTCGACCTCGGCTTCATCTCCATCTACCAGAATGCCCTGGTGCTCATGACAGCCTTCCCGGCGCTGGTGGCCATGCGCTCCGACGCCCCCTTCGGAGCCATGGACGTCGTCGCCGCCGTGCTGATGCTGGGCTTTATCGTCTGGGAAACCGTCGCCGACGAGCAGCAGTGGCGTTTCCAGACGCGCAAATGGGCCATGATAGGCGAAGGCAGGAAGCTGGAGGAACTGCCGGCGCCCTACAACAAAGGCTTCAACACCACAGGCCTTTGGGGCCGCAGCCGTCACCCCAACTACTTTGCCGAGCAGGCCATCTGGGTGTGCTTCTACCTTTTCTCCATAGGTGCCGGCATGGGCGTATTCAACTGGAGTGTGATAGGTGCGCTGCTGCTGTTGGTCCTGTTCCAGGGCAGCTCGTCGCTGGCCGAAGAGATAAGTGCCGGCAAATACCCTGAGTATAAGCGCTATTGCCAGAGCGTGCCCCGCTTCTTCCCCGGAAAGAGGTATGAGGGCTGACGGCACCTTTTAGCCACGCAGCTTCTCCGTACCCGCTCCGACTGTTCACCGGTTGTTTAACGGTTTTTTTGTCGGAGGGAGTACGGAGAGGGTACGTACCGGAGTCGGAGAGGCTCAGGATGACGATAGTTGTGGTGTGTCACGATGTGGCATACCTTTGTTGTATTTTTGCAGTCGGAAACTAATAGATAAACATCATGAGAGATAACATGAAACCTTTTGACTGCGATCTAAAACATTATGAAGCATGTCTTGCCACACGCGATTTCTGGGACGACTGTGGCCATGAGTGGAATTATAAAACATTGGATGAAAAATTAGTGATTCTTGGTGGTTTTGTACAAAGGGGAGGAAGCCTAAAGCGGGTTATTAAACGCTACGCCGAGGACCGAAGTGAGATTTACCGCAGTCGTATCCACTGGGTTATATTCCGCTATATTTGGCGGATGATAATGGGTGATGAACCAATGAACAACTTCAACCCAATGTCAAGCAGAATAAAGTGCCTCGATAATGATGAGTTAATCAGGCTCCTATCCGAGGAACTGAAGAAATGTGTAAAACAAACATGTAATACCCGGTATAATCGTTTTGGAGAACACGAAATATACACATGTTGGATTGTGTCAGACGAGTATCAGTATGATGACACCGCACTTGATAAGATTGAGCGCAAACATTGGCGTTCCAATCCCGACGAACCTATTACTCTTTATTGGAACAAAGCAAAACGCTGGGAACGTAAGAATTGCCTGTTTTAAAACACAATAATAATAAACTTGTTTTGTCGTTATATTATTGGAAATTAGAGTAACAATATAATATAAAATGGACTATAAAGAACTTAAAGGAGACAAGTCCAGAGTTGGAAAACTCGGCGAAACTGCTGTAATACTGAAACTAACAGAAATGGGGTGGGATGCTTTCAATCTTAATGCCACCAACCCCAATTATAAAGGTGTGGATGTTCTTGCAGTAAATCCCAAGACTCTTGAACCGAAGTTTATACAAGTCAAATCCAGTGCTTCGGACGAGCCCAATTTCCCAATAGGTCTTATCTCGGACACCAAAGGAAACATAATAGTCAGGAAAAACAAACAGTGGGTAAAAGATAACGAGTGGAAAAGTAGGTTTGTTGGCCCTTGGGTGTTTGTACATATTAAAACAGATGGTGAAGAAATAAAATATGATTTATACATGCTCACAAAAGAAGAGGTGATAAAACTAATTGAAGATAGCAATAGGTGGTACTGGAACAATGTAGGGAAGGCCAAAGGAGATGCGCAGCCAGTCGGTCTTCCTCTCTGTTGGATTACGGGCAAGGGATTGGTTCAAGGTGCACAGACATTCCGAGGTTATCCTCAAAATAATGTTGGCATTGATGAAAATAAACTCTGTGGCGATGCAGGGTGGGTAAAAATACTTGTTGAGAAATAATGGGGATTTGTTACAATGTGGAATGCCCTCACTGTAACGATAAATTTGAATGGCGTGATGGCTCTGGAAAAGAGGTTGATGTATTACATTGCGACAAGTGTGGCAAAGAATTGCTGACAACGGACAGATTTCTTGAATACTGCAATGTCAAATGTGAATGTGGCGGGTACTTCGACAAAGAAGTGCCAATTATTTGTCCGATTTGTGGGGTTGAAATCGAAAATGTTAGGCAAAGCATAACAGATACTTCATTTTGGGAATAATGTTTTTATGAACGTACTGAAGAAATATACCTGGCTGGTGGGGACGCTGATGCGGGCGGGCGATAGGGGCTTGACGCTTGAGCAGATTGGCGACCGCTGGAACGCTACGGAGGAGCTGCATGAGGAGGGCGCTTTCGCGCGCCGCTCCTTCCACCGTTACCGCATCGAGATTATGGACTTTTTCGGCATCGAGATTGAGTGCTACGTGGATGGCGGTCAGTACCGCTACCGTTTGGCCGACGATGGCGGCAGGGAGTATTTCCGCAAGTGGATGATGGACTCAATAGCGGTGAACCATGTCGTCGCCGACAGCCGCGAGGCAGCGCAATATGTCCTGGTGGAACCTACGGACAGCAGGATGCTGCCGATGCTGCTGGAGGCGTTGAAAGAGCTGCGCACGCTTAACTTCACGTATCAACCCTACTGGAGCGAGTCGCCCTACAGCTACAGCGGCGTGCAGCCGTATGCTCTAAAGATGTTCGAGCGCCGCTGGTACCTCATCGCCCGACGCGACGGCGAGTACCGTATCTTCGCCCTCGACCGCATGACGAAGGTGGAGTTGCAAGATGAGACCTATAAACGCGACCCGAAGTTCGTCCTGAGGAAGATGTTCGAGGGTGTCTACGGCATCATTGTGGATGATACGCCTGTAGAGTCCATACGACTGAAGGTCAACGCCTATCAGGCCAACTACCTGCGTTCGTTGCCCCTGCATAGCAGTCAGCACGAACTGAAGCGCACCGAGGAGTATTCCATTTTCTCTCTGCGTGTGCGTCCCACCTACGATTTCAAACAGAAACTCCTCTCCCTTGGCCGCACCGTCGAGGTGCTCCAACCCGAAAGTCTACGTTCAGACATGCGCGGCGAGATACAGGAGATGATGAACAAATATCAGGATGACAATGAATAATTGTGTTTATGGTAAGAAGTTCACGGATGACAACAAAAAACGGTCGGTAATCACTAACCCGTCAACTTGATCCAGTCGCAGGACGCAAAAGTGACAACCTAAATCAGCAAATCACAGCTTCTTTCTATCTGCATCTTATTCGATTTTTATGTCATTTGTGACGCGAATTTCGACTGTAAAGATACACAAATTTTTGTCAATAGAGAGAAAAATGATACGTGGTTTGACAAAATGTAAAGAGACCGCCGAAGGATCGCCGAAAGGTCATGGCCTGATTGTGCTGAAAATGAATTGTTTGTGTGTTAGTGTTGGTGCAGGTGTCATCTGGTTGATTTCCAGTGTAATTGCTTTGCTTGCAAAGAAGGCACAAAGAACCCACGAAGAAGTCACGAAGAAAGCAGGTTTATGAAATGCGTTTGCTTCACGTTAGTCGTAGGCCGTGCCTCTTATGAAGTCTGATAGAATGCGTGGATCTGGCAGCGAAAACTCCGTGATTCTGTGAAAAATATTTTACCATATTCAAAAAATTGTGTAATTTTACAGCAAATTTCGAATACGCGAAATTATGGCTAATTATATCTAACGAAAAAAAATTATTACGAATATTTTCGCGATAATAAAATGCTAATAATATGGTAGATGAAGTGGAATGGCCGGAAAACCATGCAATATTGAGTTACAGAAATACCAATAAAATAAGTCTGCCACTAACAGCTTGTATGTCAAAGAGAACTTGATGGTTAGAATAACACACATTATTTGCGTGTTATTTGTCATGCAACCTGTGCAAAAATGCACAAGTTATTATATGAGGCAGGTTGGATGTGTCGAAAAAAATGCAACGGTTGCTGGAATGTTCACATGAGGAGGATTAGTGGTTGTCGCATATTTTGCGACAACCACTATAAGGTCATATGTGCAAATTATGCAAATGCCACACCCAATCGTGCCGACATGCATGGCGAGATACAGGAGATAATGAGTAAATATCTTTAAATGGCGACCATGTGAAAGGTTTAAACTTTTGAATAACATGTGTATATAATAATTATGCAAATTACATTATTCAATTTGCATAATTTATTTGCATAATATGAGAAAAAGTTCGTATCTTTGCAAGGAAAAGCAGACAAGAATAAAGGTAGTATGCAGGACTTTGCGGCGATAGACTTTGAGACGGCCAACGGGGAGCGCTCCAGTGTGTGCAGCGTGGGGGTGGTCGTGGTGCGCGGGGGCGAGGTGGTGGATACGTTCTACAGCCTCATTCAGCCGGAGCCGAACTACTACGCCTGGTTCTGCCAGCGGGTGCACGGGCTCTGCCACGATGACACCGACGGCGCCGAGGTGTTCCCGACGGTGTGGCACAAGATAGAACCGCTCATAGAGGGGCTGCCGCTGGTGGCCCACAACGCCATGTTCGACGAGGGCTGCCTGCGGGCGGTGATGCAGGTGTACCGAATGGACTGGCCGGGGTATGTCTTCTACGACACCCTGCGGGCCTCGCGCCGCAAGCTCAAAGGCCTGCCCAACCACCAGCTGCACACCGTCAGCGAAGCCTGCGGCTACTGTCTGGAGAACCACCACCACGCTCTGGCCGACGCCGAGGCCTGCGCGGCGATAGCGCTGAAAATCTTATAATGCTCGCACTGCGTGTATTGCGAGATCTTGTAAATCTGGTAGATTATTCCGCTTTCGGAGGGAATACTACAATGGGCTGCTTCAAAACGCCTTGCCCTGCGGGCAGAAATCTATAAATCTTATAAATTATCTGCTGACGCAACAACCTGCGTGACAACAGAAAGTTATCTTTGTTTATTTGCTGTACTTGCTGGGTATACCTGTTTCAATTTTCAATTTTGATTTTTCAATTTCCAGCAGGTAGCGGATGCAGAAGTCGATGTTTTCAATCCTGTCCATAGTATCTTTCGCGGTCGGTCACGATATCGTGCAGGTTGTTGTAGGCCCAGTCCATGAGCTGCTGCATGACGGGCATGAAGCTGCGGCCGCGGTCGGTGAGGGCGTACTCCACGCGCGGCGGCACCTCGGGGTAGACCTTGCGGCTGACGAGTCCGTCGGCCTCCAACCCCCGCAGGGTGCTGGTGAGCATCTTCTGCGAACAGTCGGGGTTCTTCTCCGCCAGGTCGCGGAAACGCATAGGAGTGTCACCGCCGCTGAGGGTGTAGATTACGGCCAGCGCCCATTTGCTGCTGAGGCGCACCAGCACGTTGCGGATGGGACACTCCGGAAAGACGGGGTCTTGTATGAAATCTTTGGACATCAGTTGTTGATAGGTTGATAAGTTGATATGACGATGCAAAGATACGACTTTTTTTGAAAACAGGCAGGCGCAATTCTACGACCTGCCTGTCTCGACATGATGTTGCGGGCTGATTACCATACCAGCGGGTCGGCGAGGATATTGCCGTCGGTCATGGGGCTGTCGGCCTCGGTGAAGTTGTTGGCGCGGTACTGGATGCAGAGCATCGTCAGGTTCTCGCGGCCGGTGTTCTTCAGGGCGCGGCGGCCGTCGGGGCTGACGCGGACGATGGTGCCTTCGCTGACGGGGAACTGCTCGCCGTCCACCTGGTAGGTGCCTTCGCCACGCAGGATGATGTACAGCTCCTCGTGCGTCTTGTGGGTGTGGAGGAAGCCGCTGTCCTGGCCGGGGACGAGTGTCTGGAACGACAGCTCGCTGCCCGTGGCGCCCACGGCCTGGCCCACGAAGACCTTGCCCTTGATGACGTTGGGGCCCATCGGCAGCTCGTGCTCGATAATCTGGTTGATGTTTCCGACGCTGACGGCCTTGTAGTTGCGGCCACTCTTGATTGTTTCGATTGTTCTCATTGTGTTAATGTTTATATGTTGATACGTTGATATGTTGATACGTTGATGTATTGATTTCGATTTCGGCTGCAAAAGTACAACCATTCCTCCGTTCCGGCAAGAAGGCACCCTGGCGGAAGTCAGTTACCATCAGGTAACCTTTGCGCCAAAATCGCTGTTTGTCCTTGGGACATTAACACTTTTTTAACGTTTCCGAGACGCAACTGTTGCGTGGAAATCGGGGGAAGAGGCCGTCAATCGCGGTAATTTTCTTCTATCCTGTCGAGGGTGGCAAAGGTGGCCTCGGCCGTGGGGGTGGCCACAAGAGCCAGCCGGTAGGGTTTGAAGTTATGCAATCCCTTGAAATAGTTGCCATAGTGCTTGCGCATCTCGAAGATGGCGGTGCGCTCACCCTTGAAGTCAATGGCTGCCTGCAGGTGGCGCCGGCACACGGCCACGCGTTCCGCCACTGTTATCTCCCGCTCGGGCAGTCCGGCAAAGGCTCTCTGGCACTGCTCGAAGATCCAGGGGTTGCCGATGGCGGCACGCCCAATGAGGATGCCGTCGACGCCATAACGCTGCTTGTTCTCAACGGCTTGTGCTGCAGTGGTGATGTCGCCGTTGCCGAAGATGGGTATGTGCATGCGGGGGTTGTTCTTCACGGCCCCTATCATCGTCCAGTCGGCCACGCCGCTGTACATCTGCACTTTGGTGCGTCCGTGGATGCTGAGGGCTGCTATGCCGGTGTCCTGCAGGGCTTCGCAGAAGTCTGTAATCATCATGGAATCATGACTGTAGCCCAAGCGTGTCTTCACCGTCACCGGCAGACGGCTGCGCTTCACCATGGCTGCCGTGATGGCGAGCATCCGTGGTATATCCTGCAGTATGCCTGAGCCGGCCCCTTTGCCGGCCACCTTGCGCACCGGACAGCCCCAGTTGATGTCGATGAAGTCGGGCTCGGCCTGCTCCACCACGTCGAGGCAGCGCAGCAGCTCCTCCTCGTTGGCGCCGAATATCTGTATGCCTATGGGGCGCTGTCCTGCCGTGAAGCGCATCTTGCGCAGGCTCTTCTCGGCGTCGCGGTTGAGGGCTTCGCTGGCTATGAACTCGGTAATCAGCAGGTCGGCCCCCATCTCCTTGCAGAGCTGGCGGAAAGGCATGTCGGTGATGTCGTCCATGGGCGAGAGGCCGACGATGCAGTCTTTCTGCGGCAGGAACGGTGCGTTCACTCTTCTGCGGTGTTGTCAGTGGCTGCGGTGTCTTCCCCGTCTTTCTTGCCGAAGGCTCCCAGCTGGCGCATCAGCGTCCAGTAGATGAAGATGAAGAGCAGGGCGAACATGATGTCGCCGATGCCCACAAAGCCGCGTCCGAGGAAGAGCAGTGGCATGATTATCAGCAGCAGGCGCGCCAGGGTGTAGCAGTGGAAGCCTGTGGGGCGTATGTTCCACATCAGCGCAGCGCCCAGCACCTCGACAGCATAGAGGATGCCGCAGCCTATATAGTAGGTCTGTGGCACTTCCATCATGCGTTCCATGTAGGTGGTGAACTGCTCCGGCAGCACCTCCGGGTTGGCGGCATAGTAGCTCTGCACCGTGGGCAGCATGACCCCCATGGTCATGTACACCATGGCCGACAGGCCTGCCGACAGGAAGGTGATCACCAGCAGTATGTGCAGCAGCACGCGGTTGTTGTTCATAGCACTGCAGCCATTTGTTGTTGCAGCTTCTTTGCCTCGCGTGCGGCGGCCTCGGCGAAGTCGGTTCCGTTAGAGGCATAGATGATGCCGCGCGACGAGTTGACCAGCAGACCGCAGTCCTTGGTGAGGCCGTACTTGCACACCTCTTCGAGGCTGCCGCCCTGGGCGCCCACGCCGGGCACCAGCAGGAAGCTGCCGGGCACTATGCGGCGCACGTCAGTAAGCATCTCGGCTTTGGTGGCGCCTACCACATACATCATGTTCTCCTCGCTGCCCCACTGCTTCGAGGTCTCCAGCACGCGCTGGTAGAGCGGCGTGCCATCTTTGTCCTCGGTCAGCTGGAAGTCGAAGGCCCCTTTGTTGGAGGTCAGCGCCAGCAGTATGACCCACTTGCCGTCGTAGACGGTGAAGGGCTGTACCGAGTCGGCACCCATGTAGGGGGCCACGGTGATGGCGTCGAAGTTGAAGTCCCCCTTGGGGTCGAGGAACGCCTTGGCGTAGCGTTCGCTGGTGTTGCCTATGTCGCCGCGTTTGGCGTCGGCGATGGTGAAGACGGCCTTGCCCATGCCGTGGATGTAGTCCATGGTGAGCTTCAGCTGCCGCAGCCCTTCGATGCCGAGGGCTTCGTAGAAGGCCAGGTTGGGCTTGTAGGCCACGCAGTGGTCTATCGTGGCGTCTATGATGGCGCGGTTGAACAGGAAGATGCCGTCCTTCTCGTTGCGCAGGTGCTCGGGCATCTTGGCGGGGTCGGTGTCGAGGCCGACGCAGAGGAACGAGCGGCGCTCGCGGATGAGGTCTATTAACTCTTTGCGTGTCATATCTCTTACATTGTTAGCTTGTGGAACTGTTCTGTCAGCTTGTTGGCCGTCAGGCCGCTGATGTTTTCGTCGGCCAGTATCTTGCCGTGGCCCATGATGATGGCGCGACTGCACATGGCCTCCACCTCCTGCATGATGTGGGTGGAGAGCAGCACCGTCTTGTTCTTGCCGGCGTTGCGTATGACGCCGCGTATGAACTCCAGCTGGTTGGGGTCGAGGCCCGTGGTGGGCTCGTCGAGTATCAGCACCTGTGGGTCGTGGATCATGGCCTGCGCCAGGCCTACGCGCTGGCGGTAGCCCTTGGAGAGCTGCCCTATGCGCTTGTTGGCCTCGGGGCTGAGGCCCGTGAGCTCTATCATCTCGTCGGCGCGCTCGGCGCTGTTCTTCACGCCGCCAAGGCCCGCGGCAAAGCGCAGGTATTCACGCACGTACATGTCGAGGTACAGCGGGTTGTGCTCCGGCAGGTAGCCTATGCAGCGCCTCACCGCCAGGGTGTCGTCGAAAATGCTGTGTCCGCACACCGTGGCGTCGCCGTCCGTTGGGGGTATGAAGCAGGTGAGTATCTTCATCAGCGTCGACTTGCCGGCGCCGTTGGGGCCCAGCAGGCCCACGATCTCGCCCTTCTTGACGCTGAAGGTGGCATGGTCCACGGCGCGCTGTTCGCCGTACACCTTGCTGATGTCTTTGACTTCTATCATTTTCTTTTTGTGTTCTTTTGTTGCAGGGCTATGGCCTGCTCCAAGCTTATGCGTTCGCCGTTGTAGATGGCTATCACGAAGGCGTCCTTGAATCCGGTGGTGCGCTTGATGGTGTTGCAGCGCTTCTCGGCCTCGTCGGGCGAGGCGTAGTTGCCTGTGGTGTGTATGAAGTATTGTCCCGACTGTGCCGAGCGCACGTCCTTGATGCCCTGCAGGTCGGGGTCGCCGGCCTTCATCTGCTTTTTCGTGGTGCAGAACTGCACGCGGTAGGTGAGCCCTTTCATCGGAGCCATGGCCTTGTACTGCGGCTCCGTGGCCTTGGGTTGCTGCTCGGCGGCCTTGGCGGGCTTCTGGGCTTCGGCCTGCGCCGCTGCGGGCTTGGCGCCGGGTTCCTGAAAGATGTGGGCCCAGGCGTCTTTGAACGGCGTGGTGCTCTTCAGGTGTTTGCAGTAGGCCCTGGCCTCGTCGAGGGTGTTGAAGCGGCCCGTGTTGTAGGCGTAGCGCTTGCCCTGCTTGGTGATTTTGAAGTCGCGCACGCCGTTCAGCTCCGCGGCGCCTGCTGCATATTCATTGGGGGCGGTGAGGAACTGCACGGTGTAGTATGTCGTGGCGTCGTCCGCTGCGGTGTTCTGCGGGTCTTGCAGGGTCTCTTTCTCCGCCGGCGCTGGCGCGGCGGCTGGCGCCGCCTGCTGTGCGGGTGCGGCTTCCGCTTTCGGCTCCTCTTTGTGGGCTTGCTGCGGAGCGGGCTGCGGTGCGGGCTGCGGAGCGGCTGCGGGCTCGGTTTTCACCACCGTCTGCTGGGGCAGCGCCGTGGGCGGCAGGGGTTTCTCCTGCGGTGTCTTGGGGGCCACGGCGGGCGTCTCTTCGGGCTTCGGCGCGGCCTTTGGTTCGGGCTTGGGCTCCGTGGCGGGAGCGGCCTTGGGCTCCGGCGCGGGCTCCGGCGTGGGTTCTGCCTTGGGTTCAGGCTTCGGCTCCGCCTTGGGCTCGGGTTTTACCTCCGCTTTGGGCTCGTCTTTGGGCTGTGCCTGTGCCACATGCTGCGCCTCGGCGGCCGGTTTCTTGGCGGTGGCCGGCGGGGTGTAGCCCTTGATGTTTATCACGGGGTTGGCGATGCGGTTGCTGCCTTCCTCGGCGGCCTTGAAGTTCATGAAGGCGTTGAAGAGGCTCAGGGCTATCTTGGCCTGCCCTTCGTCGCTGAGCATAAAGGACTCCTCGCCGGGGTTGCTGATGAAGCCTATCTCGGTGAGCACCGACGGCATGGCGGTCTTGTAGAGCACGAAGAGCTCGGCCTGCTTCACGCCGCGGTTGATGGTGCGGAGGTTGTTCTTGTACTGTGTCTGAATGGCCTGCGCGAAGTTGAGGCTCTTCTCCATGTAGGCGTTCTGTGTGAGGGTGAAGATGATGTAGCTCTCTTCGGAGTTGGGGTCGAAGCCGGCGTAGTCCTTGTTGGTCTTGTAGTCGGCCTCGAGCAGTATGTCGGCGTTCTCCTTCTTGGCCACCTCGAGGTTGGCGCGACTCTCGGAGAGGCCCATGACGAAGGTCTCCACGCCGGTGGGCGTGCTGGTGGGGTGCGAGTTGGCGTGTATGCTGATGAAGAGGTCGGCCTTGTTGCGGTTGGCGATGCGGGCGCGCTCGGCGAGCGAGATGTCGACGTCGGTGGTGCGGGTGAAGATGACCTTCACGTCGGGGTAGTTGTCCTGTATCAGCTTGCCGAACTTCTTGGCCACGGAGAGCGTGATGTTTTTCTCCCACGAGCGGCTGCCCTGGGCTCCGGGTTTGGCGCCGCCGTGACCCGGGTCGATCACCACCGTGCGCACCCGGTAGGCCTCCTTTTTTTGCGAAAAAGCACTGCCGCCCACAAGGCCCATTACGAGAAATATGACTAATAAACGTTTCATATCCACAACAATATATTTTTGTTTTTCAGTTTGCAGAAATAGTTTTATCTTTGCAATCCAAAATGCAAAGATACGAACATTTTTTGAATGTTGAAAATTAATTGTTTTGCCGGTCTCTAAAAGACATATCACCAGCCTCGTTCTGCGGCCGTTCGGCTCTGCTACGGCGATGCTACGCCTTTTCTATGGCCTTTCTATCGCATTTTGTCGGCCCTTGGCCGTGTCGCGGCCGAAGGAAGGCCGAAGGGGGGCCGAAGGGGGGCCGAAGGGACTCGCCTTAAAGGCTGTCTTTGTGATGGTTATGATGTGCCTCTGCAGCTATGACGCTGTGGCTCAGACCGATGTGGACACGCTGATGCGCATCTCGCCCAACGCCGTCGACGAGCTGGTGAAGTACAAGGCGCGCGACTCGGTGGCGATGGACCTCCAGTCGCGGCGCGCTTTCCTCTACAGCGAGGGCAAGATAGACTACGGCGATATGAAGCTCGAGGCCGACCGCGTGGAGGTGGACTTCGGCAAGCAGACCCTCCACGCCTACGGCACCACCGACACCGCCGGCGAGGTCGTAGGCCGCCCCTTCTTCAAGCAGGACGATGACGAGTACCACGCCGACACGATAACCTACAACTACAACTCGCAGAAGGGTATCATCCAGAGCGTTATCACGCAGGAGGGCGAGGGCTACCTGCACGGCGAGAAGGTGAAGAAGCTCAACGACTCGGTGATGTACCTCAGCGGCGGCAGCTACACCACCTGCAACTACGCGCACCCCCATTTCGCCATCAACTTCACCAAGTCGAAGCTCATCACCGGCGACAAGATCGTCACCGGTCCGGCGTGGCTCACCGTCGAGGACTCGCCGACGCCCATAGCGCTGCCCTTCGCCTTCTTCCCCATCACCCACGACCGCGCGTCGGGCATCCTCATACCCTCCTACGGATGGATGAACTACCGCGGCTACTACCTCAAGGACGGCGGCTACTACTGGGCCGTCAACGACAACCTCGACCTCTCGCTCCTCGCCGAGGTCTACACCAACCTCTCGTGGGCCGGCGAGGTGCAGTCCAACTACTACCGGCGCTACCGCTACAAGGGCTTCTTCGACGCCCGCTTCGGGCGCACCTTCACGGGCATCCGCGGCGACCCCAACACCTTCAGCGCCTACAACGACTTCAAGCTCACCTGGCGCCACGACCAGGACGCCAAGGCCAACCCCTACAGCCGCTTCTCGGCCAACGTCAACCTGCAGAGCCGCAACTACAACCGCAACACCACCAACCGCGGCGACTACTTCAACAGCACCACCACCTCCAGCATCAGCTACAACGCCAAGCTGGGCTCCTACTTCAACCTCGCCGCCACGGCGCGCGAGTCGTTCAACGCGCAGACCGGCGTCATCAACATCAAGCTGCCGTCGGTAAGCCTCTCGTCGGTGACCATCTATCCCCTGCGGCGCAAGAAGCCCGTGGGCGGCTACCGCTGGTATGAGAACATCTCCCTCTCCTACGTCCTCAACGCCGAGGACAACATCACGGCGCAGGACTCGGACCTCTTCAGGCAGACCACCTTAGACCGCATGCAGTACGGCGTGCAGCACACCATACCCGTCAGCAGCAGCGTCAAGGTGCTCAAGTTCTTCAACTGGACCAACGCGCTCACCTACCACGAGCGCTGGCACTGGAGCACCATAGAGCACACCTTCGACAACGCCACCAACACCCTCCACACCGACACCATACGCGGCTTCCGCGCCAACCGCGACTTCAGCTTCTCCTCGTCGCTCTCCACGCGCATCTACGGCATGTTCCAGTTCAAGCACGGCCCCCTGAAGGCTCTGCGCCACGTCATCAACCCCTCGCTGAGCTTCACCTACCGCCCCGACTTCGGCAGCGACAAGCTCGGCTACTGGAAGGAGTATACCGACAACACGGGCTACGTGCACCGCTACTCCGTCTTCCAGCAGAGCCTCTACGGCGGCCCGCCCGACGGCCGCAGCGGCCAGCTCCGCTTCGCGCTGGGCAACAACCTCGAAGTCAAGGTGCAGAACCCCTTCGACACCGCCGCCGAGGTCAAGAAGGTCACACTCCTCGAGAACCTCACCTTCAGCGGCTACTACGACCTTGCCAAGGACTCCCTCAACCTCAGCAACCTCTCCGTCACCGGCCGCACCACGCTCTTCCGCTCCCTCGTGCTCAACTACAGCGGCTCCTTCTGCCCCTACGTCGTCGACTCCTTCGGCAACCTGCGCAACCAGTTCCTCTGGACCGCCGAACGGCGCCTCTTCCGCACACAGAACTCCACCTGGAGCGCACAGCTCTCCTTTAACCTCAACAACAACACCTTCAAGGGCGACGGGGAGAAGGGCCAGGGACACCCCGTCTACTCGCTCCTGCAGACACCCTACAACTACAGCCCCACGGTGATGATGGGCGGCTATGTCGACTTCTCGGTGCCGTGGAACATCAGCGTAAGCTACTCCTTCAGCCATGTGGGCAACTATGTGGCCCGCGAGATGAACCTCAAGCACGAGACCATACAGAGCATCAGCATCAGCGGCAACGTGAGCCTGACACCCAACTGGAAGCTCGCCATGACCACGGGCTACGACTTCGTCAACCACGGCATGTCGTACACCACCGTCGACATCTACCGCGACCTGCACTGCTGGGAGATGCGCTTCTCCTGGGTGCCCTTCGGCTACTACCGCAGCTGGTCGTTCCAGATCAACATCAAGGCCGACGCCCTGCGCGACGTGAAGTACGAGAAGCGCGAGAGCTACCTCGAGAACCAGGGGTACTATTCTTATTGAGTTAGGAGTTAAGAGTTATGAGTTATGAGTTATGAGTTATGAGTTTTGAGTTAAGATAATTATTTTATGGAAGACAAATTATACTATTCTATAGGCGAGGTGGCGGGCATGCTCGGCGTGGCGCCCTCGGTGTTATGAGTTATGAGTTTTGAGTTTTGAGTTAAGATAATTATTTTATGGAAGACAAATTATATTATTCTATTGGCGAGGTGGCGGGCATGCTCGGTGTGGCGCCCTCGGTGTTGCGCTTCTGGGAGACGGAGTTCGACCAGCTGCACCCCGTCAAGAACCGCCGCGGCGTGCGCTCCTACACGCGCCGCGACGTGGAGCTGCTGCAGCGCATACACTACCTCACACGCGACTGCGGCTACACCCTCGAGGGTGCCCGCGACCAGCTGCGCTCACACCCCGAGGAGGACCCCAAGATGCAGGTGGTCAGGAACCTCGGCGAGCTGCGCTCGTTCCTCGTCGAGCTCAAGGAACAGCTCTGAACGCCACGCGCCAATCATTGTTACATATATACCGGTAGCCCTCATAGTGTCTTAAATAATGTTAAATCCATAGGGCTGTGCATCCTTTTGAGGTCGAAAATGCCCTTATTATAGGCGAAAGGGCATCACTATGGACCGCAGCGAACTATTTACCCGATACAGCGAGCTGGTGCTGAGGCACGAGCGGATGATACGCACGCTGTGTCTGCGCCAGACCGACGACGCCGAGCTCCTCAAGGACCTGGCGCAGGAGGTGCGCATAGGGCTCTGGGAGCGCTACCTGGCGTGCGGCGGCAACCTGGGGATGTGGCCCGAGGCGCTGTGGGTCTACTGGCAGACGCGCACCGTGACGTCGCGCCGCAGGCGCATGCAGCGGGCGGAGCTTGTGAGGCTCAGCGAGCACATGGTGGAGACCATCGCCGCCGGCGACGATGCCGCCACGGAGCTCGTTGACGAGCTGGCCGAGGGGCTGCCGGAGCTCTACGCCGACCTGCTGCGGCAGCTGCGCGAGGGCTACAGCGTGGCCGAGATAGCGGAACGCTGCGGCGAGCCGTTGGCCACCGTCAAGTCGCGCCGCCAGCGCCTGGTGGAGCAGCTGCGCCGCCGCGCCGAGGCCCTGGGCAAGATACAGGATAATACAAATATACAAACGTCATGAAAGAAGATTATATAGACCGGTTGCTCGCCGACGCCGGGCGCCAGGGGGCGCTGCGGCGCAGCGTGGCAGAGCGCTGCGACGAGCTCGACGGGCGTCTGGCGGCACACGCCGCGGACCGCCGTCGCTACTACCGCCTCGCGCTGGCGGCGCTGGCGACGATGCTCATGGCTGTGGGCGGCGTCAACGTGGCCCTCGCGGCCAGGCAGGAGCAGAACCTCCGCTGCAACAGCGCCTGCAACACACAAGAGTTATTAACCGCGGCCGACGGCGTGATAGCCAGCTGCCGCCAAAACACAATGATATGAGGAAGATACTTAACATCATGCGCACCGCCGTGGCGGTGCTGGCGGTGACCGCCATAGCGCAGGCCTGCATGCAGCGCGGCACCGCGGGAGCCCTCGACGGGCTCTACGACAGCTATGCCTCGCAGGAGGGCCTGCAGGTGGCCCTGCTGCGCGACAAGGGCGTCTTCTGCGGCCCGGCACAGGGCGACAGCGTCTATGTCGACATGCTCATGCTTACGGCCACCGACGGCGAGGCCTGGCAGCGCCTGCAGGACGACTTCCGCGCCCCGCAGCCCGTGGAGGCCATGCAGCGCAAGATCGACGCCGGCGAGGACATCGTCACCGTGGGCCGCTACCGCGGTGCGGGTGGCGACGAGGCCAACGACATGAAGGTGGTCTCCTACCTCAACCGCACGGTGAGCATCATCCACGCCGCCTCGGAGGCCGACATGCACACGGTGCTGCACCGCAACATGGAGAACAACATCAAGTAAGACAGCAAACACTAAAAACAGCACAGATATGAAAAAGAGAACAATAGCAATGGTCCTGGCCGCCGCGATGATGGTGCTGGCGGCAGGATGCCAGAAGGAAGAGGCCACACGTGTGGCGCCGGTGAACAGCGTGCGCGCGGTGGAATACAGCATCGACAACACCCGTCAGCATGTCACCGTCGAGGGCACGGCGGAGTGGCAGGCGCTGCTCGGCGAGTGCCTGGACCGCGCCGCCGAGGGACACCTCGTCAACATAGCCCACGGCAGCGGCACCAACTACGCCAAGGAGCGCCAGATGTACGCCACCGAGAGCCGCGACGCCGCCATGGCTTGGGTCGACGCCCGCTTCAACGAAGGCTATGACGTCACGATGTGGTACGACGAAGAGGAAAGCAAGTACATCTGCGTCGCCAGCAAGCTGGCACCGCCGACAGGCGTCGCGCCCAACGGCTTTGTCTATCAACCGCTGCAGCAATATCTTCCAGGCGAATGGACGAAGAGCATGGACCGTGTTGTCACTCTGGCTCCCGGGGCGGCCGGAGTGGATCTCGACCCCCAGTACGGTATCCTGACAATGACATGGGAACAGATATACGACTTCTATAAGATAGAGCCGGGTACACCATTAAATAGTGGCAGTCCTATGTTGCGAATAACGAGTGATACTATAACAATAGTAAACAATACTACCCCAAACGAAACTATCCCGTATGAGATTGTATCAGACATGTTCTTCTCAGTATATGAACCGAATGTTTATAAAAGTTTGAAGTTCCGTGCATATGAGTGGAGCCAGGATACAATGTTGGTATTCCACTATAATGGTTATAATATTATGCCCTATATATATACCAGAAACTAAGTAACTATGAAAAAGACATTGCTTTTATTTACATTTGTTGCATTATGCGCATTATGCGCACATGCACAGAGCACCAAAACAGGATATTACTTCTATGATGGTGCACGAAAGGAAATCTCGGTCAATACAACTGCTTTGCTTGTGTATTTCAATAAGGCCCAGATTAGCTTAGATGAAATAAATCGCATATACACTGTTGAAAAGGAGATGCGTATGAATGAGCAGAAAGCTGATTCGCTGTATGCCTTTGTAATAAGCACCGGAAATAACAATTATGAGACATTTATTGCCGACCTTAAGAGATTACCATATGTCTTTGACGTAGAGCCAGTAATCGGAGAAAGAGGGAGTACGCTTATATCTAATAGATTTTTTGTACAACTTAATTCGTTGTCAGATACGAGTATTCTAAAGAACTTGGCAGAACAGACCATGGTGACATACGATGGTGTGCTTTGGAAGGATGTCGAACATGATTTCTATTGGTATGGGCTTTCTACAAACAAAAACGCAGGTGATGCTCTTCAGATGTCTATCGTGTATGGTGAAACAGGGCTTTTCAAAGGAGTTGCTCCCAATATTGTATACACCATCCATATCAATTCACAGCAGCGTAGCAACAGCCCCGGGCCATCGGACAACCTGATATCGAACCAATGGTCAATAACCGATTTGTATGATATATGGGCTGAAGGAATCCGCGGTAATGGAGTAAAGATTGCCCTGATTGATGATGGTGTGGATACAAATCATTATGAGTTTGATTCTCTCTCCCATACTTCTATTGATATTTATTCAGGCTTGATATCCATGCCGTCAGAAATATATGGCCATCATGGAACGCAAATGGCGGGAGTTATTTTCTCGGATCATAGCAATAATGACATTGCCGGTATAGCCCCCAAGGCAAGTTTGTTTGATATTAGTTTCTTCAGCACATATTATGGCGGCGGTATTACGTTGGATGAGGATTTTGTAAGTATGTTTGTAACCGCGGTATCTTATGCTTTGTCCAACAGCAATGTTGACATTATTTTGTGCCCATGGGATTATACGGAAATTAGCGAGAGTGTTGAATATCAGAATTATTTAATGGATAATACCCTCGATTATGTTTTGAACAATGGCAGAAATGGTAAGGGAACAATTTTTGTTTTCTCGGCAGGAGGAAAAGGACAGTCCGATTCTATCGTATACCCAGCATACTATGACGATAGATTTATTGTGGTTGGAGCGACACGGGATGATCATGATTTAAGTTATTATTCGTGTTACGGAAGTAAATTGGATATTGTTGCACCAGGTGAAAATATACTTACAACAGATTCATACCCTTCATACGATTACTATTTTATCAGCAATCTATCGGGGGTCGTAGGAGTGGCTTCTGCACATGTGGCAGGTGTTGTGGCATTGATGCTTTCTGCAAACCCGGACCTTACTCGCGAACAGGTTGATTGGATATTGAAGCACACAGCGTATAAGTCGCCAGACTATACGTTTGGTAATTATGCCAACCATCCCGATGGCACATGGAATGTTGAGCTTGGGTATGGCGAGATAAATTCTGCTCGTGCTGTTGAGATGGCACGCGACATTTCTCTCACCCCTGGATTGGTCGTCAAGGACAACGGTGGCGACAATGGCGTGGAGCCCACGGCGTACAGCACGACGTTCAATAGCCCCAGCATTGTAGCTAAAGATGCCACGAACACCTATGAGGTGGATAGGGTGTCGTATGGTTCGTTGTACAATGTGAACGTCACGCTTCACAACTACGGGTCGTCAAGCGTCACAATAGATCCGGCTGACGTGAAGCTGTATTACCACACCTATTCTACAGAACAGCTGACATGGCCGCAGTCGTTCCCCTACGGCACCTATCTGACGCCGTCATCGACGACGCCGGTGACGATAGCCGGCAATGGTGGCAGTCAGACGTTTGTCATCACCCTTGACTTGAGGAATATATTTCCTGCCAATCAGACAGGGACATGGTATATCACCTTCGCCGCTGTGATAGGTGATGATCCTAACGAGATACACGATTATAATGGTTACAACATTCCTTTTGATATGTTCGTTGAGGGGAACCGCCTGGTAGCGGGGAAGACCTATATAAACTATGAGGAGCCTCACGTAATAATTGACCCTGAACTTCCACCGCATCCGGGCATAAATGCAACACCTAACCCGACGGACGGCCATACGACCATAGGAATAGACATTGACGAATTGCCCCAGAACGCAATGCTTGTGATTACCGACATGTATGGCAATGTAGTGGTGCGTGAGATGCTACGTGGCACCAGCCAGGAGGTGGACCTTAGCGAAAGACCGGCTGGCAATTACTATGTCTTCGTCAACGCTGGCGACAAGATGATAGGGATGAACAAAATAGTGGTGTACTGAAACACCGATGTTTAACCATAAAACATGAATATTATGAAAAAGACAGTTTTAAGCATGGCGGTACTTGCCATCATTGTAAGTGTTGCGGTGTCGGCTTGCAGCAAGGACGATGCAAATGCAGTAAAGGACACCCCAAGAGTTGTCACGCAGACTAACAACGGCTGGCCGGAGGGCGCCCTCACGAGGGGTGATGACACCTATTTGTATGATGTTGATGAGCGAAGAGACCTCAATCGTATTGATAGTATGTTATGTGTTTATTATCATTATGGTGAGAATCCTCTCAATAATCTTCCAAGTGGTTATTGTCCAGTATTGCCTGTGAGTTTTCCTGTTAGCCAGACAGACTCTCTGAAAGGAATGGTTGTTTTGTTTGAGAATAGAAATAGGGTTACTGCTATTGAAGAATTAAAGCGAGTAGAAGGTATCTTGGCAATAGAGCCGGTATATAGAAATGGAGGAAGTCTGGAGCTCTATGGTCCCGGAGTTCAAGTAATGGTTTCACCAGGTCATGAAGAAGAGGAAAGAATAATTGAAAGTATTGCCAATTCGTTGGGATATAGTCTTCAACATAGTATTCCTTCCTATAGATTGTATGTTGGTAATCATCCCTTAGTAAGTGCTGTGGCTGCATGTAATATTATAAAGGAAAGAAGAGTGTTGGATACTGTTTTTATCACCCCGGGTTTTGTGCGTCACATTCATGAATATAAGTAGACTATCGTAGGCGTGTAAATTTTGTCGGCGGGAGGTTTTTTGGTGAGCCTCCCGCCGCTGTTTTTTGTGTGGTTCACAATGTGGGTGGCACATTTTTTGCGTTATGTGGGAAAAAAGTTGTATCTTTGCATTACATAATTTACGTTACAAGATTTACGTAATGCAGCATAAGCAACTATAAAAGACCGAGATATGAAAAAAAAGATTATAAATCCCTTTATTTGTCAGGGTTACGAAAGCCCAGAATTCTTTTGCGGCCGTGAGGAAGAGACTAAAACAGTAATGTCAACGCTGTATAACGGACGAAATATTACACTTATTTCACCTAGAAGATTGGGTAAAACGGGGCTTATTTGGAATGTTTTCCACAAGATTAAAAGTGAGAATAAAGATGCTATATGCATATATATAGATATTTTCCCGACCAAAAATCAGCATGAACTGGTCAATATGCTCGGCTCGGCGGTGTTGAGTGATGCGCTATCGAAAGGCAGAACGTTGGGGAAAAGGATGTTGGATGTTTTCGGAGCCTTAAGGCCGGTGGTGGGCATAGACAGCATAACAGGTATGCCCAATGTGACGGTGAATATCGACCCGGCACAGTCAGAGATGTCGCTGAAAGGCATTCTCACACAGTTGAACCGTCTGGGAAAAGAGGTTTTTGTGGCCATAGATGAGTTCCAGCAGATAGCATATTATCCAGAAACAGGAACAGAAGCGCTGCTCAGGTCTCACATACAGTTCATGAGGAACATTCATTTTATATTCTCAGGCAGCAAGCAACACATGATGTCGGAGATGTTCCTGTCGCCACAGCGACCGTTCTACCAAAGTACTGACATACTGAGCTTAGGACCACTGGATGAAGAGACATACTACTTGTTTGCCAAAGGATTCTTTGAGGCTAGGGGTGGCGGACTTGACGAGTGTGTGTTCCATGAGTTGTATACATTATTTGACGGATATACATGGTATGTACAGTCAGTATTGAACAGGTTGTATGAAGGGTACAAAAGAGTGGACGCCATGGAACAGCTGCGCGACACAGTGATGTCGGTGACGGCGGGGAAGGCTCCGCAGTATGAGAGCCTGACGCAGTTCCTGAGCGCCAATCAGTTTGCGCTGCTCAAAGCTATCGCAAAGGAGGGCGTTGCCAAAGAGTTGACGGGTAAGGCGTTTCTGGGGAAATACAGGCTTATGGGAGCAAGTAGTGTTAAAGCTGCGCTTGAGACACTTCTCGACAAGGAACTTGTGTATAGGCTGAACGACGGTTACATAGTATATGACCGTTTTATGGACTTGTGGCTCAAGCGGCTTTAAGGACATGAAAATAGCTGAAGCCATAGACCGTTTTGTTGATTATATCGCCGTTGAGCGCCGCATGGCGGCTGGGACGGTGCGCAACTACGAGGGTGACCTGCGCGACCTGCAGGCTTACCTGCTGCCGTTGGAGGTGACGGAGCTGGACGACCTGTCGGCACGCGACATCCGGGGCTGGCAGATGGAGCACCTCGGTGCCGGCGAGGCCGCTGGGACGGTGCGCCGCCGCCTGTCGTCGGTGAGCAGCTGGCTGCGGTGGCTGCGCCGCAGCGGGTTCCTGGAGGCCGACCTTATGGCCAAGGTGTCGCCTCCGCGCCAGCCCAAGCACCTGCCGGTGTTCTTCAAGGAGAGCGAGACGGAGCACCTGTACGACGAAGGCCTCTTCGGCACCGACTTCACGGGGCGTCGCGACGCCCTGATGCTGCGCATGCTCTACGAGACAGGCATGCGGCGCAGCGAGCTGGCAGCCCTCCGCGAGGGCTCCGTGGACCTGGGGGCGCTGACGATAAAGGTGCTCGGCAAACGCAACAAAGAGAGGGTGGTGCCGATAGAAATTGAGTTGGCACACAATATTTCCGACTATATTGCGTTAAAGAGGCAGACGGTGGGTGAGACCGAACGGCTCTTCGTCAACGCCAAGGGGAAGCCGGTGAGCGCGGCGATGGTGTACAACATCGTGCGCAAGTACATGGCAGGCCTGAGCAACGCCGACCGCGTGTCGCCGCATGTGTTCCGCCACTCGTTCGCCACGCATATCCTGGCCGAGGGAGGCAACATACAGGCCATCAAGGAGCTGCTGGGGCACGAGAACCTCGCCACCACGGAGGTGTACACCCACGTCACGCGCGAGCACCTGAAAGAGGAGTACAAGCATGCGCACCCGAGGAGCAGGAGGAAGTGAGAAGTGGATAGTGGATAGTGAATAGTGGATAGTGGATAGTGAATAGATGCTGAACACTTATAATACAAACCATCATATAATAAAAAGGAGGATATTATGAACACAATCATCAATGCCGCGAAGTTTACGGCCGACGAGAAACTGGAGAAATTCATCAACGAGAAGGTCTCGAAGTTGGACCGCATGATAGACAACGCCGTGCGTTGCGAGGTGACCCTCAAGGTCGACAAGCCCGAGAGTCACAACAACAAGATTGCCGAGTTGCGCCTCTGTGTGCCTGGCAACGACCTCTTCATAGCCAAACAGGCCGACACCTTTGAGCAGGCTGTGGCCGACTGTGTGGATGCGATGAAGGTGCAGATTGAGAAGTACAAGAATGCCTGAGGCGCGACGTGTGCGTCAAGAAGGCAGAAGCAGACAGGGGGCGCAGATTGCTGCGCCCCTTGTTTTGCTCTGCCGTCGGCGGGTTGTGTGTTATTTGATTGGTTTCTCAGTATGTCAAGGGGCTCTTGCGTGGAATTGCGGTGCAAAGGTACGGAGGTTTTTCGTGGCTGCCTGACGATTGCGGAGTTTTGGTGCCGATAATGGATGATTTTGGTGTTTAAGGGTGTTTGGCGTGTGTTTTTTTTGCGGGATGTCCATGCTGTCTTGTAGCCGTCTTGTAGCCGTTTAGTAGCCGTTAAGGTGCTGTTGTGGCAGGTGTGGCAAGGGTTTGGGTGGTTTTATTGTGGCTATGATGCTGTGTGGCAGACGGTTGCGTTGGTGTGGCGGTTTTGGTTGGTGTCGAGTGGTGCAAAATTGTGTTGCGGGAGTGGATGAAAGGTGTTTTGCGTGGGGAAGAGGAGCTGGGATGCGGAAAAATTTCAACACAGAGAGTGTTGGAAATCAATGGTTTGAGTTTTTCGTTTGAAAAAAAAGTAAATTTTTCTTTGCTGGAATGTGAAAAAGTAGTATCTTTGCAGCCTCAAAAGTCGAAGTGACGACTGATGAAGAGTGGATTGAAAAGGTGATAGAAGCCGATGTAACTCAGTTGGTAGAGTAGCTGATTTGTAATCAGCCTGTCGGGGGTTCGAGTCCCTTCATCGGCTCGTGGTCCGGCGCTCTCGATGCTGAGCAGTCGGACAAACATAAAGGGGGAGTCGCATAGCGGCAATTGCAACAGACTGTAAATCTGTCCTCGGAAGAGTTCGGTGGTTCGAGTCCACCCTCCCCCACGAAATACCAATACTTCAGAAAGCGGAAGTAGCTCATTTGGTAGAGCGATAGCCTTCCAAGCTATAGGTGGCGGGTTCGAGCCCCGTCTTCCGCTCAACAAAAGCGGTGAGACAGAAGAGAACACAAAGCCCCGCTTTCAAAGAGAAAGGGTACTCAAAAGAGAGAGTGAGTAACAGCAAGCCGCAGTAGCTCAGTGGTAGAGCGCTTCCTTGGTAAGGAAGAGGTCACGAGTCCGACTCTCGTCTGTGGCTCTCTTTTTTTGCCGGAAACGGCAAGGGAGAAAGAAAAACAAGAGGACGCAAGCCGTAGGGCACGCCCTCGTTAAACGTGAAATTATAGTATTTGTTAACATTTAATACGTATTAAAATGGCAAAAGAAAAATTCGATCGTTCCAAACCGCACGTCAACATCGGTACCATTGGCCACGTTGACCACGGTAAGACCACCCTCACCGCCGCTATCACCAAGGTCCTCGCCGAGAAGGGCCTCTCTGAGGTGAAGAGCTTCGACAGCATCGACTCCGCTCCCGAAGAGAAAGAGCGCGGTATCACCATCAACACCGCTCACGTTGAGTATCAGACCGAGAAGCGTCACTACGCTCACGTCGACTGCCCGGGTCACGCCGACTATGTGAAGAACATGGTTACCGGTGCTGCCCAGATGGACGGTGCTATCCTCGTTGTGGCCGCCACCGACGGTCCCATGCCCCAGACCCGTGAGCACATCCTGCTCGCCCGTCAGGTTGGTGTTCCCCAGCTCGTTGTGTTCCTGAACAAGTGCGACCTTGTTGACGATCCCGAGCTGCTCGACCTCGTTGAGATGGAAATCCGCGAGCTCCTGAGCTCCTATGATTTCGATGGCGACAATATCCCCATCATCCGTGGTTCCGCCCTCGCCGCCCTTAACGGTGAGCCTAGCGGTGTCAAGGCTGTTGAAGAGCTGATGGATGCCGTCGACAACTGGATTCCCGAACCTGTCCGTCAGAAAGATAAAGACTTCCTGATGCCCATCGAGGACGTGTTCAGCATCACCGGCCGTGGCACCGTTGCCACCGGTCGTATCGAGACTGGTGTTATCCACACCAGCGACCCCGTCGACATCATCGGTATGGGTGCCGAGAAGCTGAAGAGCACCGTCACCGGCGTCGAGATGTTCCGCAAGATCCTCGACGAGGGTGAAGCTGGCGACAATGTGGGTCTGCTGCTCCGCGGTATCGACAAGAACGAGATCCGTCGCGGTATGGTTATCGCCAAGCCCGGCTCGGTGAAACCTCACCACAAATTCGAGGCTGCTGTCTATATCCTGAAGAAAGAGGAAGGCGGCCGTCACACCCCGTTCCACAACAACTATCGTCCGCAGTTCTACTTCCGTACCACTGACGTGACCGGCACCATCACCCTGCCCGATGGCCGCGAGATGGTCATGCCTGGCGACAACCTGACGATCACCGTCGAGCTTATCGCCGACATCGCTCTGAACGAGAACCTGCGCTTCGCTATCCGCGAGGGTGGCCGCACCGTTGGTTCCGGTCAGGTGACCAAGATTATTGAATAATCAATAGTCTATTATAAAAGCCGCACCGAGAGCGGTGCGGCTTTACAGGGGCATAGTTAAATGGTATAATGGCGGTCTCCAAAACCGTGGTTGGGAGTTCGATTCTCTCTGCCCCTGCCAGCTAAGAAAAAAGAAAGTACAAACTAGTTTAGTAACAATATACAATGTCAAAGTTTGGTGAATATGTGAAGTCGAGCTACGACGAACTTGTGCACAAAGTGTCGTGGCCTTCGTTCAAGGAACTGCAGAGCAGCGCCGTTGTGGTTGCTGTGGCAGCTCTTGTCATCGCCGTCGTAGTCCTCATCATGGACGTCGTCTTCGGCGTTCAGCCGTGGGGCTGGAAAGGCTTACTTGGATACTTCTATTCGTTCTTTGGATAAGACGTGCGTCATGCCCCATCCCAAAGCATCGACAGTCTTGCTTCCCAAAACTCATTATTTTGAGTCTGTCGACGCGGGGAATGTGCGAGCGTGGTAACAAAGAAGTGGATAAACGTATATTTTCACTGTCCTTTATTAACCAACAGCAATGGAACAGCAGGAGAAAAAATGGTATGTCGTGAGGGCAATCAGCGGCAAGGAGAAGAAAGCCAAAGAGTATATCGAAAGCGAAATGGCCAAACGTGGCTGGAGCAACGATGTGCCCACTGTGCTGATTCCTACCGAGCAAGTGGTGGCTATACGCAACGGCAAGAAGGTTATCAAAGAACGTAACTTCTTCCCGGGCTATGTCATCATCGAGGCTGATCTTCGCGATGAGATCATCCCCGTCATCCAGAATCTGCCCAATGTGCTCGACTTCCTTCGTGAACGCGAGGGTAAGCCGATACCAATGCGCCAGGCCGAGGTGAACCGTATTCTCGGCAAGATGGACGAGAATGTGGACGGAAGCGAGATGATGGACCGTTTCATTGTTGGCGAGAATGTGAAAGTCATCGACGGACCGTTCAACAGTTTTGTCGGTGTGGTCGAGGAGGTGAACGAAGATAAGAAGAAATTGAAGGTAACTGTCAAGATCTTCGGTCGCAAGACACCCCTTGAGCTCAGTTTCTCGCAGGTTGAGAAAGATCAGTAACCCTATCAACTAACCTATTAAAACAGTAAATCAATGGCAAAAGAAGTTGCAGGATTGATTAAGCTGCAAATCAAAGGCGCTGCTGCCAACCCCGCTCCTCCCGTGGGACCCGCTCTGGGTGCCAAGGGTGTGAACATCATGGAGTTCTGCAAGCAGTTCAATGCCCGTACACAGGATCAGGCCGGTAAGATTGTGCCTGTTATCATCACTGTGTATACCGACAAGTCCTTTGACTTTGTTCTTAAGACTCCTCCTGTCGCTGTCCAGTTGAAGGAGATGTCCAAGGCGCAGAAAGGCTCTGGTGAGCCCAACCGCGTGAAGGTCGCCTCCGTCACTTGGGAGCAGGTGCGCCAGATTGCCGAGGCCAAAATGCCCGACCTCAATTGCTTCACGATTGAGAGCGCCATGAGCATGGTGGCTGGCACTGCCCGCAGCATGGGTATCACCGTTACGGGTGAGAATCCCTTGAAGAAGTAAAAGAAGTTAGTAACAGTGGTAGCATAAGTAGCGCGAGCGAAAGTGCGGTGACCACAAAAACAGAAAGAAATGGCAAAACTTACCAAGAAACAGAAAGAGGCTGTTGCCAAATTTGATGGCAGCAAATTCTACTCCCTCGAAGAGGCTGTCAGCATCGTGAAGAACATTACCTTCACCAAGTTTGACGCTTCTGTCGACATCGATGTGCGTCTCGGTGTTGACCCCCGCAAGGCCAACCAGATGGTGCGCGGCAGCGTCACCCTGCCTCACGGCACGGGTAAGACTGTTCGTGTCCTTGTGCTCTGCACACCCGACAAAGAGGAAGAGGCAAAGGCTGCCGGTGCCGATTACTATGGCTTGGACGAGTACATCACCAAGATCAAGGGTGGTTGGACTGATGTGGATGTCATCATCACCATGCCCAGCTGCATGCCCAAGATTGGTGCCCTCGGCCGCATCCTTGGTCCCCGTGGCCTGATGCCCAACCCCAAGACAGGCACTGTTACGATGGAAGTTGGCAAGGCTGTCCAGGAAGCCAAGGCTGGTAAGATCGACTTCAAGGTCGACAAGTTCGGTATTATTCATACCGCCGTGGCCAAGTGCTCCTTCGACGACCAGAAGATCGTTGAAAACGCCAAGGAAGTGCTCCAGATGATTATGAAGCTTAAGCCGAGTGCCGCCAAGGGTACTTATGTGAAGAGCATCGCCATCAGCAGCACGATGAGCCCTGGCGTGAAAGTTGACACCAAAGCCGCTACGCTGTAACCTTTTAAAAACGTAAGAAACATTATGAGAAAAGAACTGAAAGACCAGCACATCGACGCCCTGTGCGAAGAGATTAAGGCCTACCACAGTCTCTATATTGCAGACATTGGAGGCTTGAACTCGGTGCAGACCAGCAAGCTGCGTCGTGCCGCCTTCCGCAACGAGGTGAAGCTGGAGGTTGTAAAGAACACTCTTCTCATCAAGGCTCTCGAGAAGTCAGGTTTTGACTATTCCGAGCTGTTCCCTGTGATCAAGGGTGAAACCGCCATAATGCTTTCGAACACCAACAATGCACCCGCCAAGCTTATAAAGAGCTTCCGCGCCGCCGAGAAGAATGCTGAGAAGCCTATCCTCAAAGGTGCGTATGTCGAAGAGTGCTTCTATATCGGTCACGAGAACCTCGATGCCTTGGTCAACATCAAGTCCAAGAACGAGCTCATTGCCGATGTCGTGGCTCTGCTGCAGTCGCCGATCAAGAACGTTATATCGCAGCTGCAGTCGGGTGGCAATACCATTACCGGTGTACTGAAAACTTTGGAGGAGCGCGAGGCATAAAGCCACAGCGCGAAGGCTACGGCCAGCCTTTAAATAAGGCCAAATTAATAACAAACAAAAAGTAAAACATTAAAAAACAAATAGTCATGGCAGACATTAAAGCTATCGCTGAAGAACTGGTTAACCTTACCGTTAAGGAAGTTAAAGAACTCGCTGACGTCCTGAAAGAGGAGTACGGCATTGAACCCGCCGCCGCTGCTGTCGCAGTTGCCGCCGGCCCCGCCGCCGCTGGCGCCGCCGCCGCTGAGGAGAAGACCTCCTTCGACGTTATCCTGAAGGGTGTTCCCGATCAGACCAAGAAACTTGGTGTTGTGAAGGCTGTTAAGGATATGGCCTCCCTCGGTCTGAAAGAGTCCAAGGAGCTGGTTGACAACGCCCCCAAGCCTGTTAAGGAAGGCGTGTCGAAGGACGAGGCTGAGAGCCTGAAGAAAGCTCTCGAAGAGGCTGGTGCCGAAGTCGAGATCAAGTAAGGTTACCCACCTTCTCATAAATACGAGGAATAGGGCCTCCGGCTGCGACCGGAGTGCCTATTCCTTGTTGCCGTGGAATGTAGTTTCCACCTATAGAAACACTCCGAGCCCTAATAATGGGTACGCTTCCTTAAACTGCGATAAGTAATAGAAAAAGATTAATCATTTCAGTCCCTTGGCAAAGAAAGACCCCACAGTAGTAAATTTCGCGTCGGTACGCAAATTTGATTACCCGGATTTTCTCGACATTCAGGTAAAGTCGTTCAAAGACTTTTTCCAGATAGAGACCAACCCTGACAACCGCCTCGATGAAGGGTTGTTCAAGGTCTTTAAAGAGAATTTCCCCATCACTGATGCGCGAAATAATTTTGAACTTGAATTCTTGGATTATTACATCGATCCTCCTCGTTACAGCATAGAGGAGTGCATTGAGCGTGGCCTTACATATAGTGTGCCACTGAAGGCCAAGATGAAGTTGAGCTGCAAAGATCCCGAGAACGAAGATTTCGTAGCACAAGAACAGCATGTCTATTTGGGCATGATACCGTATATGACACCGAAGGGTACCTTCGTCATCAACGGTGCTGAACGTGTTGTTGTGTCTCAGCTGCACCGTTCTCCAGGTGTGTTCTTTGGTACACAGTTCCACTCGAACGGTACTCAACTCTATTCAGCGCGTATCATTCCGTTTAAGGGTTCTTGGATGGAGTTCACGACCGATATAAACAATGTGATGTATGCTTATATCGACCGTAAGAAGAAACTCCCGATAACCACGCTATTGCGTGCCATTGGATATGAGTCGGACAAGGATATTCTTGATATCTTTGAGTTAGCAGAGGAAGTCAAGGTTACTCGCAATAACCTCAAGAAAGTTATTGGCAAGCAGCTCGCAGCTCGTGTGGTTGAGGCATGGACCGAGGATTTTGTGGATGAGGATACCGGCGAGGTCGTTTCCATGGAGCGTACGGAAGTTGTCATTGAGCGCGATGTAGAGCTTACAGAGGAACATATAGAAAAGATTCTCTCGCTTGATGTGAAGTCAATTCTTATCAAGACAGAGGACAAGGACGGTATTGATTATTCAGTAATCTACAATACCCTCAAAAAAGATACTGCCAACAATGCTAAAGAAGCTTGTGAGTACATTTATAGGCAGTTGCGTAATGCCGAGCCGCCAGATGAAGAGACGGCACGTAGCATTATTGAGAAGTTATTCTTCTCTGAGAAACGTTATGATTTAGGTGATGTAGGACGTTATAGAATTAACACAAAACTCGGGCTTGATGTTCCCGACAATGTGCGTGTCCTTACAAAAGAAGATATCACCTCAATTATCAAATATTTGGTTGAACTCATCAACCAAAAGGCAGAGGTTGACGATATTGACCACTTGTCGAACCGTCGTATTCGTACTGTAGGCGAGCAGTTGTCTAACCAGTTTGGCGTTGGACTCGCTCGAATGAGTCGTACGATACGTGAGCGTATGAATGTGCGCGATAACGAGCTTTTCTCGCCGACAGAGCTTATCAACGCCAAGACGTTGTCTTCGGTCATCAATTCATTCTTTGGCACCAACCAGTTGAGCCAATTTATGGATCAGACCAATCCTTTGGCAGAATTGACGCATAAACGTCGTATCTCTGCTCTTGGTCCTGGCGGTCTGTCTCGTGAGCGTGCAGGCTTCGAGGTTCGTGATGTCCACTATACTCACTATGGTCGTCTCTGCACCATTGAGACACCTGAAGGTCCTAATATTGGTCTTATCTCCTCACTATGTGTCTATGCCAGGATTAACGAGCTTGGATTTATAGAGACTCCGTATCAGCGTGTCGTCAACGGACAGGTAATGCTCAACGAGCCACCGGTATACCTGTCGGCTGAAGCTGAGGAAAACAAAACTGTGGCACAAGCTACCACGCCGCAGGATGAAGAAGGACATATCACTGTGCCGCGTGTCAAAGCACGTCGTCAGGCAGACTTCCCCATCGTTGCGCCTGAGGAGATTGACCTTATTGACATTGCATCAAACCAGATTGCATCTATTGCTGCATCACTCATCCCATTCCTTGAGCATGATGACGCGAACCGTGCGTTGATGGGTTCGAACATGATGCGTCAGGCTGTGCCTCTGCTCAACCCCGAAATACCCATTGTTGGAACAGGTATCGAGGAAGCTGTGGCTCATGATAGTCGTGTGTTGCTTAATGCGGAAGCAGACGGTGTTGTCGAGTATGTCGACTCCACCAAGATCGTTATCCGCCACAACCGTACCGAGAAAGAGCGTTTAGTCTCGTTCGATGATGATATTAAAGAATATAAGCTGACAAAATATCAGCGTACAAATCACTCCACCGCCATCAACTTGCGTCCTATTGTGAAGAAGGGCGACAAGGTAAAAAAAGGTCAGGTACTATGCGAAGGATATGCTACACAGGGAGGTGAACTTGCCTTGGGTCGCAATATGATGGTCGCATTCATGCCATGGAAGGGTTATAACTTTGAGGATGCTGTTGTTATCTCCGAGCGTGTGGTTCGTGAGGATATCTACACATCGGTCCATGTTGAGGAGTTCACACTTGAGGTACGTGAGACCAAGCGTGGCAATGAAGAGCTCACTCGTGACATTCCCAATGTTGGCAACGATGCTACCAAGGACCTTGATGAAAACGGTATAATCCGTATTGGAGCTGAGGTCAAGGAAGGTGACATCCTTATTGGTAAGATAACTCCGAAGGGTGAGTCTGATCCTACGCCTGAAGAGAAACTTCTGCGTGCAATCTTTGGTGAAAAAGCAGGAGATGTCAAGGATGCATCCCTCAAAGTGCCGCCTTCAATGCATGGTGTAGTTATCGACAAGAAGCTTTTTGCTCGCGTGGTGCGTGACCGTAAAGCTCGTGCCAAAGAGAAAGAGTTGTTGGCAAAGCCCGAGGAAGAGTTCCGTTTTGAGTGCGAGGAGTTGAAGGAAAAACTTATCGCCCAGTTGTTGGTGATTTTGAACGGTAAGGTTTCCAATGGTGTCTATACAAATCATCGTGAGGAACTTATTCCCAAGAAGGTCAAGTTTACAGCCAAAACCCTCAAGGCTATTGACTACACTGAGGTGAGCCCCAACAAATGGACTACTGATAAGGAGACCAATGCTCTTATAAAAGAGTTGTTGAACAATTACAATATCAAATTCCGTGAGATTAACGGTCGTTTCCTGCGCAATAAGTTTGCCTTAACCGTCGGTGATGACCTGCCCAGCGGAATTGTTCAGATGGCCAAGGTTTATATCGCTATGAAACGCAAGCTGCGCATAGGTGACAAAATGGCTGGTCGTCATGGTAACAAGGGTATTGTTTCAAAGATTGTACGTGCTGAGGATATGCCATTCTTGGCTGATGGTACACCTGTTGACATTGTCCTCAATCCTCTTGGTGTGCCTTCGCGAATGAATCTTGGACAGATATACGAAACAGTCCTTGGCTGGGCAGGTAAGAAACTGGGTAAACGCTTTAAGACGCCTATCTTCGACGGTGCCACTCTGGAACAGATCAATGGCTACATGCGTGAAGCAGGACTGCCTGAGAATGGCCGTACCTACCTCTACGACGGCGAGACCGGTGAGCGCTTTGACCAGCCTGCTACTGTTGGCTATATCTACTACCTCAAGCTGCATCATATGATTGATGACAAGATGCACGCTCGTTCCATTGGTCCGTACTCACTCATCACGCAGCAGCCGCTCGGTGGTAAAGCCAACTTTGGTGGTCAGCGTTTTGGTGAGATGGAGGTATGGGCTCTCGAGGCTTATGGTGCATCGCATGTCCTTCAGGAGGTGCTTACGGTGAAGAGTGATGATGTCATGGGTCGTGCCAAGGCATATGAGGCTATTGTCAAGGGTGACAACATGCCCGTTCCTGGCATTCCCGAATCTTTCAATGTCCTCGTTCACGAACTCCGTGGCCTTGGTCTTGAGGTAACATTTGATTAATAGGTTCCAAATAAGAATAAAGAGAACATGGCTTTTAAACAAGAAACTCAGTTAAAAACCGATTTCAATGCTATCACCATTAGCCTTGCGTCGCCAGAATCAATCAAGCGCCGCTCCTATGGCGAGGTGACGAAGCCTGAAACCATAAACTATCGCACATTTAAGCCAGAGCGTGATGGCCTGTTCTGCGAGCGTATTTTCGGTCCCACCAGAGACTGGGAATGTCATTGCGGTAAATACAAACGTATCCGTTATAAAGGGATAGTTTGTGACCGTTGCGGCGTTGAAGTGACCGAGAAAAAAGTACGTCGCGAACGTATGGGACATATTGAGCTTGTTGTTCCCGTTGCTCATATTTGGTTCTTCCGCTCTTTGCCAAACAAGATAGGAACTCTGCTTAACATTCCTTCCAAGAAGCTGGATCAGGTTATATACTATGAAAAATACATTGTGCTTCAGCCTGGTAAGGCTATGCTCAATGAGATGCCGGTACAGAAACTTGACCTGCTCAGTGAGGAGGATTATTATCTCATTCAGGATTCTCTGCCTGCCGATAATGCACAGTTGCCAGATAGCGACCCCGACAAGTTTATTGCCGGTATGGGAGCGGAGGCTTTGTATACGTTGCTCTCTGAGCTCGATCTTGATAGACTGAGCTATGAGTTGCGCGCCGAAGCCTCTCATGCAACAGCTGTCGCTCGCAAACAGGATGCATTGAAGCGCCTGAATGTTATTGAATCTTTCAGAGAGTCACAGCGTACTATGCAGGCTCGCGGCATGGACAACCGTCCTGAGTGGATGATCATGAATATAATTCCTGTCATCCCTCCCGATTTGCGTCCGCTCGTTCCGCTGGCCGGCAATCGTTTTGCAACATCTGACATAAATGAGTTGTATCGTCGTGTCATCATACGTAACAATCGTCTGAAACGTCTCGTGGAGATTAAGGCTCCGGAGGTCATCATGCGTAATGAAAAGCGTATGTTGCAGGAAGCTGTCGACTCGCTGTTTGATAACAGCCGTAAGGTTTCCAGTGTAAAGAATGAAAGCAACCGTGCCCTCAAGTCGCTCTCCGATGCCTTGAAGGGTAAGCAAGGCCGTTTCCGTCAGAACCTGCTTGGTAAGCGTGTCGACTATTCCGGTCGTTCGGTTATCGTCGTCGGCCCCGAGTTGAAGATGCATGAATGCGGTCTGCCCAAGGATATGGCCGCAGAACTCTTTAAGCCGTATATCATTCGTAAGCTTCTTGAGCGTGGCCTGGTGAAGACCGTCAAGAGCGCTAAGAAGATTGTCGACCGTAAGGAGGCCGTCGTATGGGAAATACTGGAGAACATCTTAAAGGGACATCCAATTCTGCTGAACCGTGCACCTACGCTCCACCGTCTTGGTATACAGGCTTTCCAACCGAAGCTCGTAGAGGGAAAGGCTATTCGTCTGCACCCGCTGGTGTGTACTGGTTTCAATGCAGACTTCGATGGTGACCAGATGGCAGTACATGTCCCTATGGGCAATGCTGCTATTCTTGAAGCTCAGTTGCTCATGCTCTCCACCCACAATATCCTCAACCCTGCCAACGGTGCTCCTATCACCGTTCCGTCGCAGGATATGGTGCTCGGTCTGTACTATATGACCAAGCCGCGCCATAACACAGCTACTGATATTGTTCGAGGTGAGGGCCAGCGTTTCTATTCTCCTGAAGAGGTTATTATAGCCTACAACGAGAAACGTGTTGATCTGAATGCTTGCATCAGTGTTCAGATACCGCTGCCCGAGGGCCAAGACGAGTACAGCTATATTAAGAGTGACAAGACCTTTATGGAGGTCATCAAGGATAAGGACGGCAATGTTCTTACAGACATTGATTGTGCCACTCCTGCCGAGACAGCGCAACACAGCCGCACCGAATATGAGGTGAAACGTGACCGCGAGGGCAATGTCATTGTTGATGCCAATGGTCATTATATCAAGACAAATCGCCTGCGTACTACTGTTGGTCGTATCATCTTCAACCAGGTGGTTCCTGAACAGTATGGTTTCATCAACCAGGTCATGGGTAAGAAATCCCTGCGTGACATCATCGGTGATATCTTCACTGAGTGTGGTAACGCTGTCACTGCCTCGTTCCTTGATGATATCAAGAATATGGGCTATCGCCAGGCATTCCGTGGCGGTCTCTCGTTCAACCTCGGTGATGTCATTATTCCTGCCGAGAAAGAGCAGCTCATTGAGAAAGCCAATGAGGAGGTTGAAGAAGTTATGGCGCAGTATGCTATGGGTCTTATCACCAATAACGAGCGTTACAATCACGTCATCGATATCTGGACCAATACAAACAACCAGCTCACCGAGACGTTGATGAAACAGCTCAAGGCCGACAACCAAGGCTTCAACCCAATCTATATGATGTACGATTCGGGTGCTCGTGGTAGCAAGGAGCAGATTCGTCAGCTCTCCGGCATGCGTGGCCTTATGGCCAAGCCTCAGAAGGCTGGCAGCGCTGGCAATGAGATTATTGAGAACCCCATTGTGTCCAACTTCAAGGAAGGTCTCTCGGTGCTTGAGTACTTCATCTCCACCCATGGTGCCCGTAAGGGTCTTGCCGATACCGCTCTTAAGACGGCTGACGCTGGTTACCTTACCCGTCGTCTTGTTGATGTGGCTCACGATGTCATCATCACAGAGGAGGACTGCGGCACCCTGCGCGGTCTGCCCACAACCGCACTCAAGAAAGGTGAGGATATTGTCCAGAGCCTCGGCGAGAAGATTCTCGGCCGCACCTCCGTACACGATATTTACCATCCCCAGACCGGTGAACTCATCGCCCATGCCGGTGAAGAGCTTACCGAAGAAATCTGCAAGATTATTGAGGCCTCTCCCATCGAGGAAGTCGAGATTCGTTCCGTGCTTACCTGCGAATCCAAGCATGGCGTCTGCGCCAAGTGCTATGGCCGCAACCTTGCCACTGGCAAGATGGTTCAGAAAGGCGAGGCTGTCGGTGTCATTGCCGCACAGGCTATCGGTGAACCCGGTACACAGCTGACGCTTCGTACATTCCACGTCGGTGGCGTGGCCGGTGGCAACATTGGTACTACCTCAAGCCTGCAGGCTAAGTATGAGGGCCGCCTTGTCATTGACGAGCTTCGTTCCATACCTTACAAGGACGATGAGGGCAACAATTATCACATTGTCATGGGACGCTCGGCCGAGATGCGTATTGTCGACAATCGTACCGATGTCACGCTCTTCTCTTCGCTCCTGCCTTATGGTGCCAAGCTTTACAAAGCTTCTGGCGAACAGTTGCAGAAGGGCGACCTTATCGCAGAGTGGGATCCTTACAACGCTGTCATTATCTCGGATGTTGCTGGTAAAGTGTCGTTCGAGAACGTCATTGAAAACGTTACCTACCGTGTCGAGAGTGATGCCCAGACGGGTCTGCAGGACAAGGTGATCATTGAAAGCCGCCAGCGTACCAAGAACCCGACCCTCAACATTGTTGACAGTGAAGGCAACATACTGAAGGTATACGACCTCCCGGTCGGTGCCCACATTGGTGTCGACCAGGGTCAGAAGCTGAAAGCTGGTGACATTATGGTCAAGATACCGCGTTCCTTCGGCAAGGCTGGCGATATCACCGGCGGTCTGCCCCGTGTCACCGAGCTCTTTGAGGCACGCAATCCGTCCGATCCCGCCATCGTCGCCGAGATTGACGGTGAGGTGTCTATCGCCAAGAAGCTCAAACGTGGCAACCGTGAGGTCACCCTCACTTCCAAGACTGGTGAGCAGCGTTCGTACCTCATTCCCACTTCCAAACAGATTCTGGCTCAGGACAGCGACTATGTCAAGGCTGGTACGCCGCTCTCCGACGGCGCCATCACGCCGAGCGACATCCTCGCCATCAAGGGCCCGATGAAGGTGCAGGAATACATCGTCAATGAGGTCCAGGAAGTCTACCGTCTGCAAGGTGTTAAGATCAATGACAAACACTTTGAGGTCATTGTGCGTCAGATGATGCGCAAGGTAGAGATTGAAGATCCGGGCGACACCCGTTTCCTTGAGGGCGATCTTGTCAACCGTCTCGACTTCAATGATGTCAATGACCGCATCTTTGGCATGAAGTATGTCGAAGACCCGGGTGACAGCACCAAGCTCTTCGAGGGTCAGATTGTAACGGCCCGCGAGCTGCGCGACGAGAACTCGGCTCTGCGTCGTCAGGACAAGAAGCTTGTCACTGTGCGCGATGCACGCCCGGCCACCTGCAAACAGGTGCTCCAGGGTATTACCCGCGCCTCTCTGCAGACCAAGTCGTTCATTTCCGCCGCCTCCTTCCAGGAGACTACCAAGGTGCTTACCGAGGCCGCCATCAACGCCAAGCGCGACACCCTGATGGGTATGAAGGAGAACGTCATCGTCGGTCACCTCATACCCGCCGGCACCGGCCTGCGCGAGTATCAGGATCTCGTGGTCGGCAGCGCCGCAGCCATGAGCGCCGAGAATGCCAAGTAGACATATCCGAAAAATAACATTGCGGGGTCTCATGACACTGTCGTGAGACCCCTTTTCAAAAGCAAACACCATTATGGCAAACCAGAAAGAACAGCAGCAAAACCTCAAACTTAACATCAGCCCTGAAGTATCGGAGGGAACCTACAGCAACCTCGTTGTCATCAGCCACAACCCTACCGAGATTATTCTCGATTTCGCCCAGTTACTTCCAGGCATCGATGGCGCCTCGGTGCGACAGCGCATCATCATGAATCCGATTCATGCCAAACGCACCTTGGCGGCGCTGTCCGACAACATCAAGAAATACGAGCAGCAGTTTGGCGCCATAGAGGAGCCGCGTATGGCCATGTCTGGCGACACGGTGCCTTACGACATCATGGGGAAGGCATGACCGCCAGATGGAGAGTTGAACTCGGGGAGTGGAAAACGCTTGTCGAGCAACGTGAAGCGGCCTACCGCCTGCTGGGACAACTGGTAGGCGGTAGTGTCGTTGTAGAGCACGATGCTTCAGGCGCACCGTTTCTGCCGGCTCTCCCTGATTTACACGTCAGCATCAGCCATTGCCGTAAAGCTGTGGCTGTCGCTGTAAACGAAGATGCCGCAATAGGCATCGACATTGAAAGTCGCCGCCGCGTAAGCAGTGGTCTTGTAGAGAGGGTATGCACCGCCATGGAGCGGGAGGCCATAGAAGCTGCAGCCGACCACGAAATGGAGTTTCTGCGTTTCTGGACGTGCAAGGAGGCTGTGCTGAAGATGCGGCGCACGGGCATACGTGGTTTCGGCAGCATGATTGATGCCTCCTCGGCAGCAGACTGCATTGTGGAGCAGATAGACTGCGGCTGCGCCGATGTCGTCGCCGCGGTGGCCCTTGCTAAGGTCTGATAACCGTCTGGCGGCCGTCGGGGCAGACTTTCAATATACGGCTGCCACGTGTTTCGTTGCTTGCGAATTCCACCAATGGCGGTACGCAGAAGTCAACCCTGTCCTTCAGTTCTTCTTCTATCTCGGCATAGCAGCCGGGCGACTGATGTCCCGAAAGATTTGCCGAGGTGCTCACTATTGGGGCGCCAAGACGACGTATTATTTCCCGGCAGAAACGATGGTTGGGGACACGTATACCCAGCGAACCGTCGGCGGCGGGAAGGTTGTCGGCGATTGACGTCCCCAGCAGCGGCTCCCACAGCTCGCGGGGCAATATGTATGTCGTCGGCCGTTCGCCGTTTGCCACACTCCATTCTTTGCAGTCAGCGAGCATCAGCATGCTCTTGCTGTGGTCACGTTCCTTGATGGAGTAAATACGTTCTACCGCTTCGCGGTTGCGTGCGTCGCAGCCTATGCCCCAGATGGTGTCTGTAGGGTAGAGAATAGTGCCGCCGCTACGCAGTATCTCTACGGTTTGTGTGATGATTTCCTCGCCAGTCATGGCTGCAAAAATACAAAAAAAAACGTCTTGTATGTGGAAGTATGAGATTTTTTTCGTACTTTTGCACAATGAATATATTGTACTTATTACGCTTAACGCAATTAAATAAATTATAAACCAAAAAATTACAACTATGAATTTCATTACAAATCTGTGGAATGCCAACACCCCGCTGTTTATGCTCGTTGCGGGTCTGATTGTTGTCACTCCATTCATCGTCTTCTATGTACGCAAGGCGCTCAAGGAGCATCCCAAGGGGCTAATCCCCGCCGCATTGAGCAACATGGGCGAACGCTTCGGCTACTACATTATGAATGCCGTGCTGACGCTGTTCATCTGCTCCAAGTTCGGCGTGCCCGACAAAACGGCCGGCATCATGTTTGCCGTGTTCTATTTCCTTATCTATGTACTCTCGCTGCCCGGCGGCATCATCGCTGACCGCACCAAGAACTATAAAGGTACGATCATCACGGGACTTATTGTTATGGCTGTGGGTTACTGCATCCTTTCCATCCCCGTGTTCAGCGGTCATGGCTTCTCGTGGGTGATGGTTCTCACCATGCTGGCTCTCGTCATCATTGCTTGCGGTAACGGTCTTTTCAAGGGCAACTTGCAGGCTGTGGTTGGTCAGCTCTACGACGACTTCGAGGCCGAGGCTGCCAAGCAGGGCCCCGAAGCACTGGCCAAAGCCAAGGAAAAACGTGATACTGGTTTCCAGATTTTCTATGTCTTTATCAACATCGGTGGCGTCATTGCCCCTTTCATCGCTCCTATCATCCGCAACTGGTGGCTGAACAGTCACAACATGATTTACAACGCCGACCTGCCCAAGCTGTGCCATGACTTTGTTGCCAACAGCGACACCATGAAGCCCGAAGCCATCGCCAACCTTACCGAGCTCGTTGCCAAACAGCCCGAGCTGGCCACACAGGGTGTCGACATGACCCAGTTCTGCGACAGCTATATCACGGTCTTCAACACCGGCGTCCACTTCGCTTTCATCGCCTCCGTCGCCGCCATGCTTATCTCACTCACTATATTCCTCTGCACCAAGAAGGGTCTGCCCAATCCTGTCAAGAAGGTATCCGCTGCCGCCGACGAGAAGGCCGTGACCTACACCGCCGAGGAAAAAGCCGCTATGGCCAAGGAGGTCAAACAGCGCATGGCCGGTCTCTATGCTGTGCTTGGTGTATGTGTCTTCTTCTGGTTTGCATTCCACCAGAATGGTGAATCGCTGGCCCTTTTTGCCCGTGACTTTATCCAGAACGATGCCATCCCGCCCGAGATTATGCAGTGCATCAATCCGTTCTTCGTCATCATCCTCACCCCGATAATCATGTGGCTCTTTGCCAAACTTGCCCGCAGCGGTAAGGAAGTCTCCACGCCAAAGAAGATTGCGTTCGGCATGGCTATTGCTGCCTGTGCCTACATCTTCCTTGTGGCGCTGAGCGGTGTTGCCGGCTTCAATTCGCCCGAAGCTTACAATGGCAGTGTGCCCCTTGAGCTTAAAGTTGGTCCTTGGGCTCTCATCGTCACCTACTTCTTCCTCACCGTCGCCGAGCTCTTTATCAGCCCGCTGGGTCTGAGTTTCGTGTCGAAGATCGCTCCCAAGCATATCCAGGGCATCTGCCAGGGCCTGTGGCTCAGCGCTACCGCCATCGGCAACCTGCTGATCCTTCTCGGACCGTACCTCTACAACGGCATGCCCAAGCTGTGGATGTGCTGGCTGGTGTTCGCAATCATCTGCGTTATCGCCATGGCTGTCATGTTCGGCATGCTCAAGTGGCTTGAAAGAATCACCGCCGAGAAGCAGTAATGCGCTTCCCGCAGTCGGATATAAGAAATCCCCCGCATCAACGATGCGGGGGATTTTCTTTTCAATGGCGTTGCTCCGTGTGGAGCTCTCGGCTCGGGCTCTTACTTGTCGAGCTCCTGCTGGCGCAGGTGCTGGACGTAGATGGCCTTCAGATGCTTCTCGCGGTTGATGACGCTGGGCTTGGTGAACTGCTGACGACGGCGCATCTCTTTCACCACACCGGTCTTGTCGAATTTGCGTTTCAGCTTCTTCAGAGCTCTCTCAAGGTTTTCACCTTCTTTAATGGGAACTACGATCATTGCTAATACCTCTTTCTTTGTTAAGGGTTAATACATTGTTTATTTAAGACTCGTTGTCTTCTCTTTTAGAACATCAGGTGACCCTGGGCGGCGGCGTCATTAAGGGCGGCGATGATGCCCTTCTTGTTGATGATGCGCATGCCTTTGGCAGAGACTTTCAGAGTGATCCACATATCCTCTTCGGGAATGTAGAACTTCTTGGTCTGCAGGTTGGGGGCGAAGGTGCGTTTGGTGTGGATGCGGGAGTGCGACACGTTGTTGCCCACGATTACTTTCTTTCCGGTGATTTCACATTTCTTAGACATTTCTCTATAGTTTTTTATGTTGTTTTTTCGGTTGTTATTCCGTCCTTTTTCGGGCGAAAACGGGTGCAAAAGTACTACCTTTTTCCGACATGGCAAAAACTTTCGCTGTTCAAAACAGCAGTTTTAAATCTTTTTAACTTTTCGCTATTTATACATACTTGATACTAAGGCTTGTGTGTTGCAGCCGAATTTGTCATTTAACATACTTTTTTCAGGCACTTATATGCGTGTTTTGTGCTGTTGTGAATATCTTTATTTCTGTATTTCCGTTTTTTTGTGTACTTTCGCATCCTCATTTTTAGAACTGACAACAACATTTACAGACTATGATTGGAGTAAACAAAGTTATCCTTGTAGGCAATGTAGGCAAGAATCCCGATGTGGTGACATTCCCTTCCGAAGGCTCGATGCCAGTGAAGAAAGCTTCTTTCCCTTTAGCTACTACTGAATACCGCCGTAACCGCGACAATGAGCGCGTTGAGATAACCGAATGGCACAATGTGGTGTGCTGGCGCGGCCTGGCCGACGTGGCCGAGCGTATCCTTGCCAAGGGCGCCCAGATTTATGTCGAGGGTCGTTTGCAGAGCCGCAGCTGGGAAGACAAAGAGGGTAACAAGCGTCATGTCACCGAGGTCGTTGCCGACAATCTGTTGCTTCTCTCCAACCGTCAGCGAGGCGAGGGCGATATGGGCCGCAACAATCCCTTGATGGATATCCTCAACCAGGACACTGAGCCTGTGGGCGACCTGCCGTTCTAAGGTCGCTGCCATCGATCCCTGCTTCTGTTCGCACCCCCTATGGGCATGCAACGGCTTTTCTATGGCCGTTGTATGCCTTTTTCTCGATTTTCTGGCCTCTGTAACCGGCTGGTTTGCAGTGGCGTCGCCGAAGAGGGGCCGAGGAGGGTCCGAAGGGGGGCCGAAGGGGTTCTGTTTCGGGTGCTGATAATCAATGTTTTGCGTTTCACCTATCTGATGAGCAGCACGGAGCCTGTTTTGCGCTGCCATGTGTCGGGGTATTCTATGGCCCGGTAGCGCAGGGTCCACACGTAGTTGCCTTGCGGCGAGGTGCCCCCGTCCCAGCCCTGCGAGCCGAAGTCGCGGGTGGTGTACACGAGGAGTCCGTCGCGGTTGTAGATGCGCAGTTCGCCCTCGATGACGCCGCCGGTGACGAGGATGAAGCGGCGGTTGTTGTCGCCGTTGGGGGTGAAGGCGTTGGGGGCGTAGATGTATACTTTGCGGATGGCGATGGCCTGAGAGGCGGTGTCCCAGCATTGGCCGTTGTAGATGCTGAGCCAGATGACTGTGGTGTCGCGCGTTACGTCGGCTGTGCCGGTGAGTATGGGCGATGTGGACAGTTGCCGTACGGAGTCGACGTACCAGATGCGCCCTTTGTGCGGGCTTGACATGTCGTAGGCGTTGTATTCGAGGTCGGAGTAGGAGAGTCTTGCCGGGCTGACGCGCAGCTGTGCGTCGGGTATGAGCACCGGTGGCAGGCAGATGCTGTCTACGAGCGGGCAGAGCGGTGCCTGGTGGTAGTCGGTGTAGATGTAGTAGCAGGAGGTTTCGGTGGGTGACACTGTGATGTCGCGCAGCAGTTCCTGCCCGTCGAGGCTGGTGTCGGCCGACGACCAGATGCTGTAGCCCACGTCGGTAGCCACGGTGAGGTCGTAGCGCTGGTGAGCGCAGTCGATGTCGTAGGCGAACGATATCTGCGGCCGCGCCATCTTGGTGAGGTGAAGGCCCACGATGGAGTCGCATTGCCAGACGGTGAGCAGTGTGTCGGTGAGGTAGTAGTCTATGGTGAGGTGGGCGGAGTCGCTGTTGACGCTCTGTCCGTGCCATAGGTAGGTCTGGTTGTAGCAGAAGGTGTCGGGGGTGGCGCCGTAGGTGGAGTAGTGCACGGCGAGCTTGAGGCTGACGACGGAGTCGCACTGGCCTGTGGTGACGAGGGTGTCGACGGGGCCTGTGGCGCTGTGCGAGCCCACGGGTCCCGCGTGGCCCGCGGTGTCGCCGAAGTACCAGCGGCGGTCTATCCATTGCATTGAGTCGCAGGCATGGAGGCTGTCGGTGTAGAAGTGTGTGTAGTCGACGGTGAGGCGTAGGTGTACGACGCTGTCGCACTGGGCGGCGTTGGCAAGCTTGATGCTGGGTGTGTCGACGGTGACGTAGTAGGTGACGCCGTCCTGCCACAGCAGGCTGTCGCAGGCATGCCGCACGTCGTCGTAGGCCGAGGTGTCGATAACGTGCACCCGCATCACTACCAGCGAGTCGGTGGAGGCACGTCCGGCAAGGTGTACGCTGTCTGACATGTGGCGCGTGTTGCCGGTGCGTGTCGACGGTGTGTTGTCGATGAAGACCACGTTGTTCCATGTGAACGGGAGCGAGTTTTGGCAGAGGGTGCTGTCGTTGTAGGTGCGCCAGTTGCGCTGCAGGTGCAGGGTGCGGAGCGAGTCGCAGGCATGGAGCCCCTGCAGGCGCCGCGGGAAGATGCCTGTGGTGTCGTGGCTGACTGCCTCGAAGCTGTAGGTGTCGCCGTCGTAGATGGTGTCGTAGATGTGTATGTCGTGGGTCGGGTAGATTTTAAGGTGCAGCGTCCGCACGGAGTCGCATGAGGGCAGGGTGGGGGACTGTGTCTGCAGGTGGAAGGGATAGGTGCCTGTGGCGTTGAAGTTCCCCGTCTCGTAGGTGTAGGTGTGTTGCTGCCATTGTGCCGACGAGTCTGGCAGGATGGCTGTGATATGGGCTGCGCAGATGGTGTCGTGGTGGTGGTAGTCGTAGGCGGCCACGAGGAGCAGGTGCAGGTATGAGAGCGAGTCGCAGTTGGCGACGGTGCGCAGACGGTCCACGAACGCGGTGTCGTGCGCTGCCGTGTAGTGGTTGTCAATGCTGTAGGGCTGCACCACGGTGCGCTGCGGTGTGCCCCAGGTGTAGGGGGTGTTTGTGCAGACGGTGTCGGCAAGGTGGTGTTCGTAGGCGCGGTTGACGGCGAGGTGCAGGGTGGAGAGGGAGTCGCAGCCGTGTATCGAGAGCAGGCTGTCTGTGTGTACGGTGCTGCCGTCGGTGCCGCGGAAAGTGCTGTCGCCGAAGTTGTACGACAGTTCTGTCCATTGCTGCTGCACGGTGTTCCACTGGCTGTCGCAGATGGTGGCCGAGGTGTGGTGGTCGTAGAGGGGGTGGACGGTGAGGAGCATCGTGATGATGCTGTCGGCGCCGGTGTGTGCGGGGATGGTGACGGTGCGCGACATTACGGCTGATGTGGCGACGGTGGTGTCGAAGGAGGCCGTCTGGGTGACGGTGCCGTAGGTGTGTGGCCAGGAGTGGGGCAGGCTGCTGTTGCAGAGTGCTTTGTAAAGCGTTGTGTCTACATTCCAGTGCACATGGAGCGAGTAGTCTATCGTGCTGTCGCAGCCTGCGGCGTTGGTGATGACCACCGGTGAGTGGTGGGTGTCTGTGCTGAAAGACTGTCCGTTGAAGAGGCGTGGCAGGAGGTTTTCCACGACGGTGTCGTGGTATGCGGAGGCTGTGCTGGTGCGCAGGGTCAGGTGCAGGGTGACCACGGAGTCGCAGCCGGCGGCGTTGACAAGGGTGTCTGTGACGAGCGGCGGTATGTTGCCGTAGGTGAACGACTGCCCGTGCCACGAGAACATGTCGCAGAGGTCGGCAGTGGTGTCTCCTGCCGAGGTGGCTCGCACAGAGAGCTTCAGCGTGCGTATGCTGTCGCACCCGTCGACGGTGAGGAAGTTGTGCTGGTGGTTGCCCTGTGAGGTGTAGTCTATGCCTTCGAAGCGGAAGCTTTCATTGTCGCAGATTTCCGCACTGACCTCAATGTAGTATGTGGGGTTGACGTGGAGCGTCAGGTGCACCGTGCTGTCGGCGCCGTGTGTGGTGAAGAGGTTGTCGGTGACAGAGGAGGCCGCGTTGAAGGAATGGCCGTGCCATTGTAGTGGCAAGCGGTTGTTGCAGATGGTGGTGTCGAGGGTGGTGGCGGTGTTCCACCATACGTTGAGGGTGTAGGTGGTGAGGCTGTCGCAGCCGCGGGCGCCAAGACGCCGGAAGAGGGTGTCTGTGACGCTGTTGGTGAAGCTGGTGCCGCCAAAGGTGTGCGGCAGGTCGTTCTCTATGACGCTCTCGCTGACCGTGCGGCTCTGTGTCGGTATGACCTCGACGGTCATTGTCAGCAGGCTGTCGGCACCGTGGGTGGTTGTGAGTAGGGTTGTGGCGCTTGATGCCGACGTGAATGTTACTCCGTTCCACACAAGCGGCAGGGTGCTCTCGCAGACGGCGGTGTCGGCCGATGCGGTGACATTGGGCCATACGTGGAGGTGCAGGGTGACGACGCTGTCGCAGCCGGTATGGCTGGTGAGTGTCGTTGTGCGTGTTCCGGCAGCCGTCAGGGTCTGTCCGTGCCATTGGTAGGGCAGGCTGTTTTGCACGACGGTGTCGTAAAGGTCGGTATAGAGAGTGTTCTGCACCACGATATTGATGTGTGCGGTGCTGTCGCAGCCGTAGCGCGAGGTGAGGTGGCGCGTAAGGTTGGTGCTGCCGGTGTACGTGTGCCCGTTGTAGGTCACGGAGTTGCAGCCAGTTATTGTCTGATTGGTGTTGTAGGTGGGATGTAGGTTGACGGCGACGGTGGTGTCGTAGGTGGTGCCGCAGCTGCTAAGTAGGCGGAAGGTGTATTCTATGGTGGTGTCGTGTGTTATGGTGGAGGGCCAGTTGATAGTGAATGTGGAGTCGTTGACACGCTGTGCGTAGGGCCCAATGAGCTGGCGGCTTGTCACTTCGCACTGGACGGGTATCAGTGACGAGTTCAGCGAGAGCTCCCATTCAAAGATGTAGCCGTTGTCTACGCTCCACCCGTCTACGACCTCGATGAACCAGGTGCCGTTCAGCGGACAGCCGATGAGGTTGCTGAAGTTGTCGTCGGGGTGGTAGAAATTGCTTTTGTTGACGGTGTTCGATGAGTCGATGGTGTTGTTGTTCGAGGCGTTGCGATAGCGGTAAATGATGCCGTCGCCGTTGGCGTAGGTAAAGCCGGCGGTGGCTCTATTGCTCCAGCAGTAGTTCCAGCCGACGCCGGGCTCGTTGCCTGGAGACGTAGAGTCGCATATATCGCTGCCTTCTACATCGTTGGCATCGCCGAAGTGGCAGTATTCGCAGTTGTTGCCGTTGCTCCAGCCGACTGAACTATTGGGGATGGAATTGTTGCATCCTGAGGTGCCTGAGCCGCCGTAACGCATCAGGTCGGCCTTGTTGCCGTTGGGGCAGGTGATGTTGATGTATATGTCGCCGATGTAGGAATGCTCAATATTCAGGCGTACATAGTCAATGTCTTCTACCGATGTGATGGTTGTTCCGGGGGCGAAGGCGTCGAAGGTGACGGGCGAGCGGTAGGAGCAGCCGTAAGGGTAGCACGATTGGCCGTCGGGCAGGAAGATGCGCTCGGAGTGTCCGAGAGTGGCCTGAGCGGTGAATATGACGGCCGAGCTGCTCTCATTGTATCCTATGGTTACAGTGGTGGGGTCGGAGGTACATATATCCTGCGGAAGATTCATGCGCACAATGCTTTGGGCAGACATGTTTTTTGTTGCACTTATTGTCAATACAAGTGCAAAAACTAATAATATGTACCGCTTGTGCATGGCGCAGAGTGTTGCATATCAGCACTTTTACCCCCATAAGGGGTAAAAGTGCTCTCTGCAAATATACAAATAATTGTGAAATAGGGAGAAAAAAAATCAGAAACCTGGTTTGCCGAGCAGGTGGAACATGTTTTTCTTGTATGCCTCTACTCCGGGTTGGTCGAAGGGGTTGACACCAAGAGTGTAGCCACTTACTCCGCAGGCAAACTCGAAGAAGTAGATTATTTGGCCAATATAGTATTCATCTATCATGGGTACAGTGAGTTCCACCACGGGTACGCCACCTGCGTTGTGTGCAGCAATGGTACCTTCGGCTGCGCAGTCGTTGATCTGGGTCAATGTCTTGCAAGTAAGATAGTTGATGCTGTCAAGATTGCGCTCATCGGTGGGAACTGGCACGGTGCTGTTTGGTTTGCTGACGCGGAGCATTGTCTCCATCATCAGGCGTTCGCCATCTTGCACATACTGTCCCATGGAATGGAGGTCGGTGGTAATGGTTATGCTGTGAGGCATGATTCCTTTGCCGTTTTTGCCTTCGCTCTCTCCGTACAGCTGTTTCCACCACTCTGCCAGGTAGCGCAGGTTGAGCTGGCAGCTGACGAGCATCTCTACCTTTATTCCCTTGCGGTATATAGCATTGCGCACAGCGGCATACATCAGGGCTGGATTGCTCTCAAGTGTCTTGTTTTCAATGCAGATGCGCCGCATATCGCGCGCCCCTTGTATCAGTCGGTCAATGTCATAGCCGGCCATGGCGATGGGAAGCAAGCCTACTGGGGTGAGGACAGAAAAACGTCCGCCTACATTGTCTGGAATGACGTACATGGGATATCCTTCTTGTGTGGCAATGTCGTGCAAGGCTCCGCGTTTGGCATCTGTTATCGCAACAATGCGCTTCTGGCATTCTTCGTGCCCATACTTTTTCTCCATGTGTGCTTTCACTATGCGGAATGCCACTGCAGGCTCTGTTGTGGTGCCGCTTTTGGAGATGACACATGTGGTGTAATCTACATGGTCCAAGAGATTTAGAAGTTGTCCGTAGTAGTCTTCGCCCAGTGTGTGGCCAGCATATACTACGAAAGGTTTGTTGCCGAGGTTCATTGCTGCGAATTCCGACTGCAGGGCCTCGATGACCATGCGTGCACCGAGGTATGATCCGCCGATGCCTACCACAACCATTACCTGGCTTTTGTCTTGCAGCCTTTTCACATCTGCTTTCAGTCGAGCGAGCATGTCTTTGTCAAGATTCTCCGGGAGGTCCACCCAACCGAGGAAGTCGTTGCCTGCTGCGTCGCCATCTATAAGGTGCTTCTGGGCGGCCAACACCTCTGGCAAAAGGGCGTCGATGGCATCTTTTTCAATGCAATTGAGTGCATGGTTAATGTTAACTTTCAGAGCGTCCATTTTTGTGTTATTTTGTTGATAAATTGTTCAAATATTGATGGCTAAATATGGCAATTACAAAAAATTATTTGTCTGTAAGTGCAATATTTTCTTCACATTAACGTAATGTAAAAAAAAATATTTCCTCGTATTGAAAAAATATTTGTACTTTTGCAGCCAAATTGTGTAACAATAACAAATAGAATTGTAAATAATAATAAAATTCATTTAATATGCTGAAAAAAGTTATCAAATTAGCAATGGCTATGTCACTCATAGTGACTTCCATGAGTGCGTTTGCCCAGAACAATGGTAAGCCGGAGTATCCGCGCTATGGCTTCTGGAGCAATTGGTCAATCGGTGCTTCGATAGACCTCAACAACCAGCCTGTCATGGGCGGTTTCAACTTCGGTGACAACTGGCGTGTTTCCACCAACACCGGTATGTCCATCTTCGCCCAGCAGAAACTGAACCATGCTTTTGACTGGCGTCTGCGTTTCGGCTTCCCCTCGTTCGGTGAGCCCCGTTACGGTGCTGTCTCTGGCGACGAAAAGGATCAGAAAGCCATGGATCGCCATGCCACCCTTACTCTGGACATGTTGTTCTCGCTGAACAACGCTATCATGGGCTATGACCCCGACCGTCGCTTCAACCTCTACCTCTTTGCTGGTGGTGGTCTCGGCTTCAGCTTCAACGACACCGCATCTGCTGTTGATTTTGGCAAGGTCGGTATCACCCTCGATGGTGGTCTTGGCATGAGCTACCGTTTCGGTGAGGCTCATCACCTCTTCCTTGAGTATGGTTACGACATCAATGGCGATGCCCCGTCGCCCAAGACCTTCTTCAAGAACACTCTCCACCACACCAACCGTATCTTCCGTCTTGGTTACTACTACTGCTTCGGTGTCACCGCTGCTGACCAGGCTGTCGCCGCTCAGAAAGCCATGCTGACCCAGGAGAACTTTGGTGCCCTCAACACTCAGGTCAACAACCTCGAGAACCAGGTTGTCGCCAGCCGCAACAACGAGAAGAAACTTGAGAACCGCATTGCCGAACTCGAGGATCAGCTCGCCGAGGCCAAGGCCAATCAGGGCAAGGGTAACAGCGCCGCTGCTGATAGCCTGCAGGCTGTTATCGACCAGATCAAGGCCGATCAGCTCAACTTCTACGCCATGCCCTTCTCCGTCCAGTACGGTGTCAACGAGTGGAACGTCTCTGACGAGGAGATGGATAAGGTCAAAGCCGTCGCTCGTGTGATGAAGGACAACGACGATGTCAAGATCATGGTGGTTGGTTTTGCTGACTACACTGGCAGTGACCAGTACAACATGAAGCTTTCCGAGAAGCGTGCCAACGAGGTCAAACGCCTCCTTGTCAAGAAGTATGGCATTGCTGAGGATCGCATCGAGACCGACTATAAGGGTAAGAGCGTTGCCTTCGGCGACATCCAGTATGCTCTCAACCGTCGCGTCAGCTTCTACCGTGTGATAGAATAGTTATAAACGTTGCCTAAAGAAAAGGGGTTCCCGAGCGGGAACCCCTTTTCTTTATTATATAAATGAATATAGGTTAGTACGCTATAGCCTGATATTCTACACGGCGGTTTTTGCTTCGTCCTTCTGGGGTGTCGTTGTCGGCTATCGGCATTGTTTTGCCGAATCCTTGTGTTGAGAGTCGCCGTGCATCGATGCCTCTTTCTATTAGGTAGTTGGCTACGGCTTCGGCTCTTGCCAGAGAGAGCTTCATATTGAAGTCTGCGGTACCTTGGTTGTCGGTGTGTCCGCGCAGTTCGATGCGGATGCCAGGGTGTTGCCGCAGAAGCTCCAGAAGCTGTTGCAGCGCATTATATGACTGCGGGAGAATGTCGCTTTTCCCGGTGGCAAAGAAGATGCCGTTCAGGGTTTTCACCTCACCGGCCTTAGGCATTGGCAAGTCTTGTTCTGCAATGGCCTGTGTCGAGGGTACAGCTGCTGTCACGCAGACGTCGTCGATATAGTAGTAAGCGCCTTGAAGTACGGCGTTGACGTGGTCGGTCGATGTCACCGCGGAGTGGTTGAAGGGAGCGAAGTTGCCTATTGTCAGGTAGCGCTCGCCGCCCTGGGCCACAAATTCGCCGCAGATTTCATGCCAGCCTTTGCTATCGGCGAGCACACTGTCCTTGTTATTAGACACTTGTGGCTGCAGCCAAGTGGCTATCGTCTGTTGTTGTGCATCGTTGATGTCTATAGTCTCGCGGTCTGTCAGTATTTCCCACGACGCTGTGTCGGCGATCATTTCTTCCGTGAAGAGAGCCCCGAGAGAGGCCACGGCATGAGGCGATTTGTCGGCCAGGCTGACCCAGAAACTCACGCGATAGCGCTGTCCTTTCTGGAGCGGCTGTTTCAGTTGAGTCTGAATGTATTCGCGGTAATTCTCCTGTGAGCAGTATATGCCGCAGTATGCCAGTCCGTCGTGTGGCTCCTGGACGCCCATTTTGTTGCGGGGAACGCTACAGTCGCGTTTGGCGCAGGCGTTGAAGTAGTCGCTGCTGCCTTTGGTAGGCTGCCACCAAGCGTCGACCTCTGTCATTATGCCGAGAGCGTCGATCTTCTGCGGGCAGCGGCTATGGTCCTCAAACGAGGGGTTATACACCATGTTACCAGGTGTTTGGGCTATGGCCGCAGTGCTATGTAGCAGCGCCAGAAATACTACTATGGTTGTCCAGTGGCGTCTCATTCGTTGCCTATGGTGTGCATCATGCTTGTCCACAGCAGGTTGGCTGTCCGTTCCCAGCTGTATTTTGTGCGTTGCAAACGCCCTTTTTCTATGAGGGCGTTACGTACGTCTGGTTGCTGTATATCCTTGATAGCATGTGCTATATCCTCTGTGGAGTGCGGGTCTATGTAGAGTACGGCGTCGCCACCCACCTCGGGCATTGAGGTGGTGTTGGAGCAGATGACGGCGGTTTCGGCGTACATGGCTTCCAATATCGGTATGCCAAACCCTTCAAAGTATGACGGATAGACGAGAGCTTCCGATGCCGACATCAGTGCGGCGAGCTCTTTGGCGTCCACGTGGCCGGGCATGATTACGTCTGCCTTGTGTGTCATTTTGTCGTAAGCCTCTGCCAGTTCGTCTTGCCACCATACCTTACTGCCGACCACGACAAGCTTCAAATTGCTTGGTTCCATGGATTTTACTTGCTCGAAAGCTGTCAGCAGGTTAGCCAGGTTTTTGCGTTTCAGGATTGTGCTGACGAAGATGATGTAGGGGCATCCCGAGGTGAAGTGTTGCCGTGTTGCAAGCTTCTCCTCCTCGCTGTGCGGTCGGTAGCCGGGATGCGACCCGTCGTAGACAACGTCTATTTTTGTGCTGTCTATGCCGTAGGTGGCCTCGATGTCCCTTTTGGAGTATTCCGACACCGTGGCCACGCGTGTTGCATTGTGTGCGAACTGCCTGAAGTAGTGCGTCATATAGCGCTGGTGCGACCCCTTGAGGTTGCCGTCGGCATGCTCGAAGTTGAGGTCGTGTATCACAGTCAGTGTCGGCACCTTGGTGTGCAGCGGTATGAAGCCGTCTGGCGAGAGGAAAAGGTCTATCTTGTATTTCTTCAATGCGTAAGGCACAGCCCATTGGAAGAACATGTGCCACAGGACGGGATGGCGCGCCTGTGGGCACAGCACTACGGGCCTTATGTTGTCGGCGAAGATGAATTCCTTGTCGGGCTTGCGGTCGAAGAAGAAGAAAAACGTGTGTTCCGGGTGAGCCAATACCATGCGGTGAGCCGTTTCGGCTGTAAACCAGCCGATGCCGTCCATTTTGCCTTTCAGCAGCAGGCGTGTGTTTATGGCTATGCGCATGGTTTAACGGGCGTGTATTGTGCGGTCGATAACTTTCGGGAAGTATTCTTTCTCGAGCAGGTGTATTTTAGCTGCCAGCGTGTCGGGGGTGTCGTCGGGCGTGACGCTGCAACGTGCTTGTTCCAAGATTGTTCCGCGGTCGTAGTTCTCGTCCACGATGTGGATGGTGATGCCGCTCTCGCGCTCGCCTGCCGCCACCACGGCCTCGTGCACATGGTGCCCGTACATCCCTTTGCCGCCGTATTTGGGCAGCAGTGCGGGATGAATGTTGATGATGCGCTGAGGGTAGGCGTCGAGCATGTTCTGCGGCACAAGCCAGAGGAATCCCGCCAGGATTACCCAGTCGGTCTTTTTCTCGTGCAGGTAGTCGAGCACCGCGGTGCTCTCGTAGAAGTCCTTGCGCCCGAAGTAGCGGGCTTCGATGCCGAGGTTGCGGGCCCGTTGCGCTATGTAGGCGTCTTTTACATTGTATATGATGCAAACCACCTGCACGTCGTTCCTGCCGGCGAAGTATTCGCTGATTTGCTGTGCGTTGGTGCCGTTGCCGGATCCGAGGATGGCCAGCCTGATGGTAGTGTCCATGATTGTTGGGTTATATTGGTTACAGGCTGCAAAGATACGCATTATTTTTGACATGGTGAAAAAAAGAGCGAAAAAAGTGTTTTCAGGGTGCCTTTTGGGGTCGAAAGCGGTATGGAGTCCCTACGGCCCCCCTACGGACCCCCTTCGGCCGTTCTTCAGTGGAAGGCCGAAGGAAGGCCGAAGGGGGGCCGAAGAGGGGCCGAAGGGACTCGGGGTGCATAGCGGCGAGAATGGACGGCAGGGGTGAAAAAATAGGGAAAAAAGGATGCCTGAGTGCTGAAAAACGGAGATGGCCGTGCGGAAAAAGTTAATAATTTTTAAAATACAGACTGTTTTGTATCAGCGATTTAACAGAGCGTTGTTTATATTGTAATGTTAAAATGTGTCCGTATGTCGGAAAAAAGTTGTTTCTTTGCAGCCAAATTAACTTTAAAAATTGAAGAAAATGTCAGAAATTGCAACCAAAGTTACCAGCATCATCACCGACAAACTTGGTGTTGAAGAAAGTCAAGTTGTTCCCGAAGCCAGCTTCACCAACGACCTGGGTGCAGACTCTCTGGACACCGTTGAGCTGATTATGGAACTTGAGAAGGAGTTCGACCTTTCCATTCCCGATGAGGAAGCCGAGAAGATTGTCACCGTTGGCGACGCCATCGCTTTCATTGAGAACGCCAAGAAGTAACTCTTCTTATCTTATTTATTGAGAAGTTGAAACGATGGGGCGCGGCAAGACCGGGTTCCACCGTTTCAGCCTTTCATTATCAACCCAAAGTCGAGAACCAACCCCAAGAATTATGGAGTTGAAGCGAGTGGTTGTCACCGGCTTGGGTGCATTGACACCCATCGGAAACAACGTCAGTGAATTATGGAAAGGCCTTACCGCCGGCGTCAGCGGAGCAGGTCCTATAACACATTTTGACGCCGAGAAGTTCAAGTGCCGCATAGCTGCGGAACTCAAGGGTTTCGACCCGCTGAACCATTTTGACAAGAAAGAGATGCGCCTGCTCGACGGTTACACCGTGTACGGGCTGGTGACTGTCGATGAGGCCATGCGCGACGCCGGTCTTGCCGACGAAAATATAGATAAAGCGCGCGCGGGCGTTGTGTGGGGTTCCGGCATGGGTGGCGTAACGTCGCTCCAGGACGAGATTATAGAGTATGCCAACAACGGTCGCACACCGCGCTTCAGCCCTTACTGGGTGCCGAAAGTCATCACCGACATCTGCGCCGGCCAGATAGCCATCCGCTACGGCCTGCGTGGTCCCAACTACTGCACCGTGGCTGCCTGCGCCTCGTCGGCAGCCGCCATCAGCGATGCTTTCAACCTCATCCGCCTCGGCAAGGCCGACGTGATGGTTGTTGGCGGCAGCGAGTGTGCTGTGACTGAAGTCGGTATCGGTGGTTTCGGCAACATGCGTGCCCTCTCTACCCGCAACGACGACCCCTGGACCGCCAGCCGTCCCTTCGATCTGGACCGCGACGGCTTTGTGCTCGGCGAGGGTGCCGGCACGCTGATACTCGAGGAGTTGGACCACGCTCTTGCGCGCGGTGCCAAGATATACGCCGAGGTGACCGGAGCCGGTCTTTCGGCCGATGCCTACCATATCACGGCGTCGCACCCCGAAGGGCTCGGCGTCATCGACGCCATGCGCCAGGCCGTCGTGGAGTCGGGCATGCAGCTCACCGATGTCGACCACATCAACACCCACGGCACGTCGACACCTATTGGCGACGTGTCGGAGCCCAAGGCCATAGTGGGTCTGTTCGGTGATCATGCTTTCAAGATGGCCATAAACTCCACGAAGTCAATGACGGGCCACCTGCTTGGTGCAGCCGGTGCTGTGGAGGCCATAGCCACCATCTTGACGATCAAGAACGGTATTGTGCCGCCGACGATAAACCACTTCAACGACGACCCGCAGATACCGGCGTTGGACTTCACCTTCAACCAGGCCAAGGAGCGCGAGGTGAGCTTCGCGTTGAGCAATGCCTTCGGTTTCGGTGGCCACAACGTATGTCTCGCCTTCAGAAAATACTGAACCGTGCCATTGTTCGCCAAGAAGAAGGAAAGCCCTGAATTCTACGCTTTCTTCAAGAATGTGCTGGGTTTTGTGCCCCGTCGCACTGAGCTGTATCACACCGCTTTCATCCACCGTTCGGTGTCGAGTGTAAGCGAAGGGCACCGCATCAACAACGAGCGTCTTGAGTACCTCGGCGACGCGGTGCTTGGCACTGTGGTGGCCGAGTATCTTTATAAGAAGTACCCGCTCAAGGGCGAGGGGTTCCTCACCGAGATGCGCTCAAAGATAGTGAGCCGCAAGAGCCTCGGCCAGTTGGCCGTCAAGATAGGTATGTTGGAGCTTATAGAGCACCAGCGCGGCGGCGAGGGGGCTTTCAAGTCGATGGGCGGCGATGCCCTTGAGGCGCTGATAGGTGCGGTGTATATAGAGAAAGGCTACCGTTTCACACGCCGTATCATCATCAGAAGGCTGCTGTGCACCTACATCGACGTGGACACCGTGGCGCAGACCGAGTGGAATTTCAAGAGCAAGCTTATAGACTGGGGTCAGAAGAACCACAAAAAGGTGACCTTCGAGATAGTGCGCAGCGTTGTGCGCGGCCAGTCGGGACGGCGCGAGTATGAATGCCGCGTCAACATCGACGGCAAACCGCAGCAGTCGGCCGTCGAGTATACCATCAAGGCGGCCGAACAGCTTGCCGCCGAGAAGACCTATAAAACGCTTATGCAGTCTGTCGGCAGCGAGCCAAAGACCGCGGAATAGGGACTGATTTTTTGACATTTATAGCAAAAAAATTTGTTTTATTCTTTTTTAATACATACCTTTGCAGAAAGGCAATGTAAGGGAATAGTAGCATAAATGGCATAATATTAACCAATTAAATGATACAATTATGAAAAAAAGTATTCTTTTAATCGCCGCAGCGGTGGTTTGCATGATGGGCTTCAGCGCCTGCGAAGGTGAGAGCGTTGACATTTCCCAGCTCTCAGGCACCGACATGTTAGGGCATATCTATCTGACCCCCTCCAACCAGAATGACGGCTTTGGTGGCTATCACAACGCCGCCATCATGAGCAACGATTCGGTGAAGTTCAATTCCGGTCTGTGCTGTGTCAAGCTGAACACCACCGGTGTCGGTGTCGGTGTCGACGAGCTCGACCTGGGCACTCTGTTCTTCGGCTCGGAACGTGACATTCTGGTCAACTCAAACAACGAGATCCAGTTCCCGTTGATTGGCATCAACCTGCGCGACACCACGCCGCAGGAGCACAACGGCAACTATGCCATCCACATTCCGATGGTAGAGGGTGACTTCAGCTTCATCGACAGCCTGAACGAGAACAACTGGAACTACTACCTCACGAACACCAATATCCGTATTTCCGGCGAGCCCGCCAACATTATGGTGATTGCCGTGAGCGAGGATGAGTTTTATGTCTGCTACGATGGCAATATCCACATCGACGAGTGGGCCACGGTAGGCAACCGCATCCAGGGCCAGGTGCAGAACGTCAAGGCCTTCCGTGTCACACGCGAGTCGCTCCCCGCGCTCCTCGCCCTTCCCGAGCGTGCCACCACCCTCCTCTCCGCCTATCTGCCCACCGTCACCTTGAACGGTGTGATTTCCAGCCCCCGTATGACCTCGGAGAATGTCAGTGTCATTGAAGCACTTGACCAGCTGCAGTAAGAGTGTTTTTATTGCGAGGATGATGCTTGCTGCAGTGCTGACAGCGCTGTGCAGCACATCATACGGACAATACTCAAACACCGCCCATAGCGCGCGTAGCGGAGCTATGGGCGGTTGCTTTATGGCTGACGACACCATGCGCCATGTGTCGGTCAGCTACAGCCAGGCTTATTTGCTGGCAGACATGGCCGACAAGGGTGTCTCGGTGGTATGGCCTGCTCCTCGTATCGGGACATTCGGAGCCATGTACCGTCACCATGGAGGTGCCGCATATCACGAGCAGTCGGCAGCTGTTGGCTATGGGTTGAAAGTGGCGTCATGGCTTAAAGCCGGCGTCGCGGCCTGCTATATGCATGTCGGCACCGATGATGCCTACTACGAGGCGCAGCAATGGCATGGCGCCAGTGCTATGTTGATGGCTGCCGTGGGCAGTCGTGTGACTGTTATGGTGACTGCGGGCTCGCGGCCGTGGGCTGGCGTCAGCCCATGGCGCATGCATGTGCAAATGGCCTACAGGCCGCTGGCTAAGGTTCTCACCATCGTGGAACTTGAGAAAGAGGAGCGTCTGCGCATGCGCATGGGTATGGAATACGACTATCGCGGCACCCTTTTTTTCCGTGCAGGCATGGCAACAAACCCAATGACGGCGACGTTCGGTATAGGTGTGCGTATGAGTCGATTAACTGTTGACGTGGGTGCCTCCGTGCATCGTGTGCTCGGCGTCACGCCACAGACAACGCTGACGCTATGGCTATGAGGAGATGGATCATAATGTTGTTGTTGTTGTTGCCGACGGCCATTGCGGCCCAGGTCGACGATGCGCTGGAAGAGTGGATGCAGGAGGAGGTGGGCGAAGAGCAGGCTGCGGCAGTGGTTGACGAGATGATGCAGCTGGCGGCGGAGCCAGTGAACATAAACGACACCGCTGCTGTGCGGCAGCTGCCGCTGATGACGGCCTTCCGCTACAGGGCCTTGTGCAACTACATATTGCTTTACGGCCAGCTGCTCTCGGTCAAGGAGTTGCTGCTTGTGCCGGGATTCGACAGCGTAACAGTGGGTTTTCTGACGCCGATGGTCAAGGTCGAGCCATACGTTGAGACTGGCAGGATGCGTTGGTGGCAGGGTCATCATACCGTGATTACGGGCATTGGCGGCACAGTGGAACAGGCCGAGGGCTACCGCGACGGCCGCTACGATGGCGACAATCTGCATGCTTTGTTCAGTTATAACTACAAGTATCGTGAACATATAAGCCTGCGGTTCACCGCGGACAAAGACCCCGCCGAAGCGTGGGGCAAGCATAACTTCTATGGCTATCATCTTATGCTCAGCGATATGGGGCGGTTGGAGAAGCTAATCGTGGGCCGTTATGGTCTGCAGTTCGGCCAGGGATTAACCGTGTGGAGTGGATTCAAGCCCTTTAACGTCACGGGTGCTACCCCCGAGCGTTATGGTGCCGGTGTGCGTCCGGCGGGAGCTTTCTACGAAGAATCGTATCAGGAAGGTGTGGCGGCGACGGTGCGTCTATGGCGAGAGGTGCATTTATCGGCCTTTGCTTCACGCGCCAAAGGGGAGACCCTCGGTGGCGGACGTGTTGAATGGCGTCGCGGAACCATTGTTGCCGGTGTGACGGCGGCATACACGCTGCTTGACGACACTCTAGGGACGCGTGATTATGTGTACAACCAGACGCGCTTCCGTGGACGCAGGCTTTTCAATGCCGGCGTTGATGCCACGTGGCAATGGCAGCGGTTGACGCTCTACGGAGAGGCTGCCTTGGATGGCTGCGTGCACCCTGCGGCCATAGCCGGGGCCACGTTTACGCCCTCGTCGGCCAACAGGTTCGGTGTGAGTTGGCGATACTATCACCCGGAATACCATAATCTTCATGCACAAGGCTATGGCGTGGGCAACACTCAGGGTGAGCAAGGTGTCAGCATAGATGCCTGTATGCAGCTGCCATTAGGGTTTACGATGCAGACGAGCTTCGACCTTCACCGATTCAGCTCCTTGCGCTATGGTAGCTACAGGCCCTCCACAGGGGCATGGTTGCGGATGGTGGTGGGGCGCAGAGTGTGGCGCAATGTCGATGTTGCGGTGCGCTATTACGACAGGCTCAAGGAAAGGAATATACCCAATATAGACAGTACGTTATATCTTGGCGAGGAGACGGTAAGGAGGCAGGTGCAGGGCGAGGTGAAGGCGACATTTGGCCGCTGGTGCCTTGTATCGCGGGCCATGTATGCCCATTTTGCGGGGGAGAGTACGTCGATACAGAGTGGATGGCTTGTGGCACAGACGGTACGATATGCGCATGGCGGTCTGCAGCTGACGATGGGTGCGGCGTGGTTTGACGTGAACGGATACTATGCACGGTTCTATTTGAGTGAGAGTAATCTGCAATATGCATGGAACATGCCGATGCTCTACGGCCGTGGGGGCAGGGTGCATGTGGTTCTGCGCTACAACATCAGCGACAGGCTTATGCTTGCCGGAAAGTATGCAGTTACCTATTATACCGACAGAGAAAGCATAGGTAGTGGTGCCGCGCTGACAGAGGGGCCTGCACGCCAGACTTGGCTTGTGCAGCTGCGGTTGAAATTATAAGCGGCAAGGCAATAAATAACGCGAGAAGTCGTTATTAGAATTATGAAAGTGTTGCTGCTTGGAGCGACAGGTCTGCTGGGACACAACGTGTTACAGAAGCTTTTGGCTGCTGGGCACGATGTGAGTGTGCTTGTGCGCCGCGCTGATGGCATCAAGTTGCCCGGAGGCGGATGGCAGACGTTTGTGGGGTCGCCGCTTGACTATGCGACACTTCTTAATGCCGCCAAGGGATGTGATGCTGTGATGAATTGTGCGGGAGTGACAGATATGTCGCTGCTTCGGCTGGAGGACTACCTGCCTGTGAATTGCGAACTGCCCAAGCTGATAGTCCGTGTGATGGAAGAGCATGAAATAAGTACGTTGGTACATACGTCAACGGTGAATACAATAGGGTATGGCAGCGTTGAGTGTCCAGCCGCGGAAAGCGAGCCGATGAGGGAGCCGTTCAAGAGCAGTTATTATGCCCAGAGCAAAAGAATGGGAGAAGAGATTGTCAGGAGTGCTTCACTAAAACACCCTAACGGCCACTACGTGATAATAAATCCAGGCTATATACTTGGCGCTTGGGACGTGAAACCTTCATCTGGGAGGATGCTGCAAATAGCATACAACAAGAGAGTTGCGTTTGCACCAAGAGGAGGGAAGGCTTTTGTGGCAGTGCGAGATGTGGCTGAGGCAGAGGTGAATGCGCTTACGAAGGGTGTCAATGGTGAACGGTATATAGTGACAAATAGGTGTGGAAATCTTGCTATCAGAGAGTTATATGAGATGCAGGCAAGGGTGATGGGTTATCGGCAGAGGGTGGTTGAATTACCCGACTTTGTGCTAAGTTGTGCCGGTTATGCAGGGGGAGTGCTGAGGAAGTGCGGAGCGTGTACGGAGCTGTCCTATACCAATGTCAGCCAGCTCATGGTGCGGGAATTCTACGACAACACACATGGGATTAAGGATTTGGGATATAAGGAGACGCCGATAGAACAGGCTATAGCAGAGTATCATGAATGGAAAAATAATAACAAGTGTATATGAAAAAAATCGGATTGACAACAGTCGTTGCGGTTTTGCTTCTTGCAGCATGCAACAGTCCTGAAAACAAAGCGTTGACCAAACGCAGTTCGTCTGGCAAGACGTGCGAAGTAATCATCGCTGCCGACAAAAGCTGTTATGAAGGAGCCGCCAAGGCCCTTATAGACTCCATTTTCCGTGCACCGCAAGACGGGCTGCCGCAACCAGAACCGCGGTTCGATGTTGTGAATGTTCCGGTGTCATCGTTGCACAACACACAGATGTTCAAGGCTCACCGCAATATTGTCATCTGTGATGTAAAGGCAGAAAATCCAGACAAATTCTACATTCACCACAACCAGTGGGCAGAACCCCAGACGGTGATAGACATTGCCGCTACCAGTGAGAAGAGTTTGTGTGAGATGCTTCGCAAGCACTCAAGTCGTATATTGGAAGAGATATACAAGGACGAATATCGTCGTATGGCAAAAGCCTTTGACAAGGATTGTAATTATGAGTTGGTTAAGCGTGTCCAAGATAAATACGGCTTTACCTTTTCCCTGCCCAAGGAATTCTCTTGGGCCAAAGAGGACGGCGATTTTTTATGGTTGCGTAAGGAGACCAAGGATTTCGGTCTTGGCATTCTGGTGAATGTCATGCCATATCGTGACGAGCACCAATTCGACACGGCGAAGATCTACAACAGGTTGGACACCATGATGAAGAGGGAGGTGCCGGGACCTGCCGAGGGCAGCTATATGGCTACTGAGCGTCGTGTGGCGTTAGAGAGCCGTGTTGTTGATTTTGACGGTGTTAAATACTGTGTCGAGACGCGTGGCCTGTGGCGTTTGTTCGGTGATTTCATGGGAGGTCCGTTTGTTAGTTACAGTATTCTCTCGCCAGACGGCAAGCAGCTGGTCGAGCTTACCGGATATGTGTATTGCCCGCGATTCAACAAGCGTGACTATTTGATGCAGGTGGATGGTATCTGCCGCTCAATAACATGGCCTGCCAGTGAATAGAAAAAGGTTCACATTGTTGTTTGTTGTGCTGATGCCAATGGCGTTGGGGGCGCAGGATTTTGATTTCATGAGGCAGAGTGAAGTTGTGCTGTGCGGAGGTACAATGAATTACATTGGAGACCTTAATAACCAATCGGTGTTGTCTCCCCTTCATGCCGCAGGCGGCGTCGGGTTGCGTACACGCCTTGATAGCCGTTGGGCATTGCGGGTTGATGCTTCGTATGGTCGTATCTCATGTGATAAAGATTATGTCAAATTGCGAAATCTGAGTTTCCGTAGTGATATCTTTGAGTTGAGTGCGCTGGCGGAGTTTAACTTCCGGCCTTTTGGCCCGGGGGCGACAGAGTCGGTTTGGACGCCTTATATCTTTTGGGGAATAGGTGTGTTTCACCACAATCCCATGGCTTTATGTGTTGGTGCTGATGGCGATCAGCAGTGGGTTGCTTTGCAGCCATTATGTACAGAAGGGCAGGGGGCATCGCTCTACCCAGAGCGCAGGCCATACACTTTGATACAACTGTGCATGCCTTTCGGGGTCGGTGTCAAATGGAGGATAAGCAAAACTTTTTCGCTGGCTGCTGAATATGGCTTTCGGAAGACATGGACAGATTATCTGGATGATGTAAGCACGACGTATGTCGATGCATCATTGCTGGAGAAAGAGGTCATTGACGGCGATGTCGCTGTACGGCTGTCTGACCGTAGCGGTGAAGTTGAGGCTGGTTATGTGAATGATGCCGGAATAAAGCGTGGGGATGATTCATTGAAAGATTGGTATGTTTTTATGAATGTGTCTTTGGGGGTAAGTCTGGAGACAATGTTCGGATGGATGAGACCTAAACGTTGTAAATTATAAGCTCTTATGACAACAAGGGAACAGATAGACATGAGCCGCGTGCCGCAGCATGTGGCAATAATTATGGACGGTAATGGCCGATGGGCCATGAAACAGAAACACGAGCGCCTCTTTGGGCATAACAATGCAATAGAGGCGGTGCGTGCAGCTGTGGAGGCTGCGGTGGACCTCAAAGTGGGGTATTTGACACTATATACCTTCAGCACGGAGAATTGGAACCGTCCAAAAGAAGAAGTTGACGGGTTGATGGAACTCCTCATCAAAGCTGTCCATAATGAGACGAAGACACTGATGGACAACAATGTCAGGCTGCATGCCATCGGTGATATGCAGCGTATCCCTGAACGTTCTCGTAAGGTATTGGTCGACTGTATAGAGAAAACTTCTGTCAATACTGGAACCACTTTGGTTCTTGCGCTTAGCTATAGTTCACGTTGGGAGATTGCAGAAGCATTGAAACAGATATGCCGTGAAAAACTTACCCCTGAGGTCATTGACGAAGATACGTTGCGCAAATATCTGACAACACGTGATTATCCAGACCCGGACTTGTTGATTCGTACCGGGGGGGAACTGCGTGTGAGTAACTTCTTGTTGTGGCAGATGGCATACAGTGAGTTTTATTTCACCGACCTCTTGTGGCCAGATTTCCGACACGAAGATTTTTATAGGGCCGTGCTTGATTATCAAGGCCGTCAGCGACGTTTCGGCAAGACAGAGGCGCAGGTGGAAGAGAAAAAATAAAAATAATTAAGCTTTTTATATAATAAATTACATCAATGTGAGTTATTATATAGTTATCAGGTATTCTGGTGACACTTCAAAGTGTAAATGATGAAACATACTAAACGGCTGCTACTGTTTGCAATCATGCTGTTATTCAGCGGAGTGCCTCTGAAGGCACAGACTGTTATCGGCGGCAATGATGGATACGACCTTGACTATCTCACTCCCAAAACGTACGAGATAGGTGGTATCACCTACGAAGGGGCTGATAATTTTGATACCCGTGTTATTCAGTTAGTCGCAGGGTTGCAGGTAGGTGACAACATTAGGGTGCCTGGCGACAAGATCTCTGCAGCGATTGAGAACTTGTGGAAACAAGGGATGTTCGAGGATGTGCAAATCCGAGTGAACCGAATTCAAGGCAATATAATTTTCTTGAAGATAGTTCTCAAGGAGCGTCCGCGCATGGATAAGTTCGCTTTCACGGGTGTTAAGAAAGGCGAGGCTGACAAGCTGCGTGAGGAGATAAAGATTGCCAACGGAGAAGTGGTTACGGAGAACATGCTCCGTACTTCGGTGAACAAGATAAAGGGCTATTATATAGACAAAGGCTATACCCGTGTTGAGGTGACCCCGACGACAGAGCAAGACTCAAACGGTCGTGTGACCGTGACTTTCAATGTCAAGCGAGGCAACGTAGTAAAGATAGACAGTCTTATCTTTGAGGGTAACGAGCAGGTCAAGACTCTGAAATTGCAGAGCAAGATGGAGAAGACCCACGACGTGCATTACTTCTGGAAGCTGTTGTTCTGGACCAAAGGCTTCTGGAAGAAGAGCCGTTATATTGAGAACGACTTCCGTGAAGATTTGGACAAAGTTATAGCATACTATAACGAAGAGGGTTTCCGGGATGCACGTGTAATCAGCGACACTGTGTGGGATGTCCCTCAAGGCGAGTCTACGAAGGATAACCGCGATATGCTCAAAGTCAAAGTCAAGATCTACGAAGGCCAGCGCTATTTCTTCCGCAACATCACCTTCAGTGGCAATACGGTATATAGCGATGAACTCTTGCACCGGGCACTGCGCATCAACAAGGGTGACCCCTACAACAAGAAGGAGCTGGATATGAATATCAGCTACAACCCTTCTGGTACAGATATTACCTCCCTCTACATGGATAACGGTTACTTGTTCTTCCGTGCCACTCCTGTCGAAGTGGCCGTCGAGAATGACTCCATAGACATTGAGATACGTATAGTTGAGGGCAAGCAGGCACGTATCCGCAATGTCTCTGTGGAGGGTAACACAATTACCAATGACAAGGTTATCATGCGCGAGCTCCATACACGTCCCGGCGATCTCTTCAGTCGTGATGCTGTCTTGCGTAGCCGTCGTGAGCTTGTCACCTTGGGTTACTTCAAGGAGGAGAAGATAGAGCCTGTTCCCAAGCCTAATGCAGAGGACGGCACCGTGGATATTGTGTATAAAGTCGAGGAAGGTTCCACAAGTCAGCTCAACCTCCAAGGTGGATATGGTGGAGGTATGGTGATAGGCCAAATAGGTGTCCAGCTCAACAACTTCAGCTTACGCAACATCTTCAACAAAGACGCGTGGGTGCCGCTACCTGCTGGCGATGGCCAGAAACTCGGTATCAATGCTGTCACAAACGGTACTCATTACTATTCCATAAGCGCTTCCTTTACAGAACCGTGGTTAGGTGGCCATAGGCCTCAGTCGCTAACGGGTTCCGTCTACCATAACCTCTATAGCAACGGTTTCTACTACAGCAAAGACGATGCTAACTATTATAGCCTGAAGATTACCGGGGCAGGTGTCAGCTTCTCTAAACGCCTAAAGTGGCCCGACGATTACTTCATTGTCAGTCACGGTATCAGTTTTAAGCATTATACCCTTGACAATTATAGTCTTAATACCGACATCTTCACCGATGGTGTCGCCAACGACCTGAGCTATGGTTTCACTCTGAGCCGCAACTCCCTTGATTCACCGATTTATGCCCGCAGCGGGTCCGAGGTGACTGTCAGCGCTTATGTAACGCCACCTTATTCAATCATCAGTGGCAAGACGGAGTTTGCCACAAAACAGGAGAAGTATAAGTGGGTAGAGTACTATAAAGTCAACCTGCGTGGTTCTTGGATGGTCAATCTTGTCGGCGATGTTGTGCTCAACACCCGCTTCCGCTTTGGCTTCATGAGTTATTATAATGACAAAATCGGCCTTGCACCCTTTGGACGTTACTTCCTTGGTGGCGACGGTCTCTCGTCATGGATGCTCGATGGCCGCGAGGTGGTGCCGTTGCGTGGCTATGAGAACAACTCACTTGGTGCCAGTACCAATGGTGGCGGTGCCGTGTTTGACCGCTTCACTCTTGAGCTCCGCCAGCCCATTATTGAGAGCAATACCGCAACCATCTGGCTGGCTGGATATGTCGAAGGTGGTAACTGCTGGAGTGATATCAGCGAGTTCCAGCCATTTAAGATGTATAATTCCGCAGGTGTCGGAGTACGTCTCTTCATGCCCATTTTCGGCCTTATCGGCGTTGACTGGGGCTATGGTTTCGACGGTGTCGCCGGCGGCAGCCATTTCCACTTCTCCATTGGTCAAAGCCTTGATTAATCCATGAAGTACAGATTGCTCATAGTGCTCATCTTCACCGCTGTTTGCTCCATGGCCACAGCGCAGAAGTACGCCGTGGTCAATACCGACTATGTGCTTAAGTCTTTGCCCGAATACAGCAGTGCGCAGAAGCGCCTCGACCGCTATGTGGCCGACTGGCAGAAGGAACTTGCCGACAAAGCTGCCGAGATTGAGTCCATGCGTGCCGACTATGAACAGGAGAGCTATCTGTTGCCCGAGAACCTCAAGAAGCGTAGGCAAGAGGAGATACATGCCAAAGAGCAGGAGATTCGTGCCCTCCAGCAGCAGTATTTCGGTGCCGGTGGCGATCTTGACAAGCGTCGTGCCGAGCTCCTCAAGCCTGTTCAGGACCGGGTCTACAGTGTCATCGAGCGTCTTGCCGGCGAGAAAAACTATGCCATTGTTTTCGACAAAGCCGGCAGTGCTACGGTGTTGTTCGCCAGCAAGAAGTACGACATAAGCGACGACGTGCTGGAGCAGCTCGGCGTCAAGCCCGGTGTTGCTGGTGCCGACAAGGAGCCTGATGGCGGCAAGTCTTCCGACAAGACTTCCAAGTCGCAGGAAAAGAAGTCGAGGGATATGTTCAAGCCAACCAATCCTGAGATGCGCAGCGCCAACGACAGGTCGCAACGCAACGTTATGCCGCCCCTTGGCAAGACGCGCTAACAGAAAGATAATAATAACATAAACAGATACACAATGAAGAAAAGCTTAATCGCAATCATGGTTTGCCTGCTTGCTTTCGGCGGCAGCGCCATGGCTCAGAAGAATGCCAAAATCGGCCACATCAACTCCAACGACCTGATGCAGATCATGCCGGGACGTGATTCTGCCCAGACCGTCCTTCAGGGCGAAGTAGCAGAGCTTGAGGAGACCCTCAAGACCATGCAGGCCGAGGCCGAGAAGCGTTACAACGACTATGTCGCCAACCAGGCTGGCTGGACCGAGCTTATCCGTCAGACCAAACAGCGTGAAATCCAGGACATGGCGTCCCGCATCGAGGAATTCCAGCAGAACGCACAGAAACAGCTCCAGGAGCGTGAGGCTACACTGCTGAAGCCCATCATCGACCGTGCCAAGAAGGCTATCGCCGATGTCGCCAAAGAGAACGGCTTCACCTACATTCTCGATGCCGGCACAGCCGCCATACTCTACGATGAGGGTGGCGAAGACATCATGCCTCTGGTCAAGAAGAAACTTGGTCTTAAGTAGTCTGTCTGCTGCGGAAACGTTGGTTGGCGCCGCATAGGGCGTCGTCGGCATTGATGCCGTGACGACGAGCCCAGTCGACCAACGCGAACAGCAAGTCGCCGAACTCTGTTTCGGTAGTGTCATCAGCCGGTTGCCAACTGCCCTCGGGCATGGGTGCAACCGGTTTCTTTTTGTCTTTGTTCATGCCGGCCACCTTCTCCTGCATGCGCACCGCTTTGACGAGCGACGGCAGCGATGCCGGCACCCCTTCCAGCACATCCTTGCGCCCCTCGCGCATCTTGAGTTGCTCCCAGCTCTCGCCGTGGTACTCGTCCTTGCGGTAGATGAAGGGATGCCGGGCTATGAGTTTGTCGCAGATGGTGTTGTATACATCCGCGGTGGAGAACAGCCCCTGTTCTTCGGCTATTTTGCAGTAGAATAGTATGTGCATGGCCACGTCGCCCAATTCTTTTTTCAGGTCTGATGTTGCTGCGGTGTCGCCGTTCTCCATGGCCACTATTGCTTCGCTCAGTTCGTGCACCTCCTCGATGGTCAGGTATCGCAGGCTTTTCATGGTCTGCACCTTGTCCCACGGGCATTCCTTGCGCAGGGTGTTCAGTATGTCGCTGAGGCGGCTGAAGGCCTGTTCAGATGCGGTGCACGTCCTCGATTCCATCGATTTTCTTCAGTTTTTCTATCAGGCCGTTAAGGCTGGTCACATCGTTAACATACAGCATGATGATGCCCCGAGCCACGCCCTCCGACGCCTCCAGGGTGATAGCGCGCATATTAAGGTCCAGCTCCTCCGAGATACTGCGTGTAATCTCCTGCAGAAGGCCCTTTTTGTCGATGGCTGTAAGGGCTATGCCGGTGAGCAGCGACAACTGTTCGCCAGGTCTCCATTTGGCTCTTACGATGTGGTTCTCGTGGTTGGCCATCTCGTCCATAGCCTCGCGGCAATTGGTGCGGTGCACCATAATCTTGCCGTCCTGCACTATTCCAACCACCTGGTCGCCGGGCACCGGCTTGCAGCACGCTGCGGTCTCTGTCGGGTAGTCTTTGTATTCTCTGTCGAGAAGGAACGGGTGTGTATGCTGCTCGTTCGCGTGGATCGACTGCAGTGTGTTGCCGCCCTCGAAGAGATCCTTGTAGCGGTCGAGGAAGAACAGCTTTGGTGTGGGGCGTGCTTTGCCGAAGCATTCGGCCACCTGGTGTTCCGTGATGGTGCCTATGGCTATGTCGTAGTACAAGTCCACCTCGCTCTTCTGGTTGAAGTAGCGCTTCAGCTGCCCGAAGTTCTGGGCGTTGTTCTTTATGTGCAGGTTGGCGTAGTATCCGGCCAGCCGGCGTTGCCCCTCTTCTACATACTCTTTTTTCTGTTGCCGCAGGAAGTCTTTGATGCCCTCTTTAGCGCGCGGTGTCTGGCATTGGTCAAGCCATTCCGGCAGCGGCAGGGTCTTCTTGGAGGTGAGCACCTGCACCTGGTCGCCTGTGTGCAGACGGTGTCCGATGGCGGCAGGCCTGGCGTTGACCTTGGCGCCTATGCAGTGCATTCCCAAGGCGCTGTGTATGGCAAAGGCGAAGTCGAGCACCGTGCTACGGCTGGGCAGCACGATGGTCTTGCCGTTGGGTGTGAAGAGGTATATCTCTTTGGTGTAGAGCGTCTCTTTAAACTCCTCCACCAGGTCCAGGGCGCTCTTGTCGCTCTGTTCCAGCGAGGTGCGTATCTGCTGCAGCCACTCTTCCACGGGGTTGTTCTCTATCTGCTCTTCGGGGTGGGCTTCCTTGTACAGGAAGTGCGCCGCCATGCCTTTTTCGGCGATGACGTCCATGCGCTCGGTGCGTATCTGCACCTCCACCCAGCGTCCTATGGGTGTCATCACCGTGGTCTGCAGGCTCTCGTAGCCGTTGTTCTTGGGGTGGGTGATCCAGTCGCGGAAGCGGTTGGGGTTTGTGGGGAACTGGCCCGAGATGAGTGCGTAGACCTTGAAGCATTCCTCCTTCTCCTTCTCGCGCGGCACCCCGTTGAGGATGATGCGCATGGCGTAGAGATCGAAGATCTCGTCGAAGTCCACGTGCTTGTTCTCTATCTTCTTCCAGCAGCTGTACACGCTTTTCACCCTTGTCTTGAGCGTGTAGTTGTAGTTGTGCTCCGTGAGCATCTTTTTCACCGGCTCCACGAGGCATTTCGCCAGCTTTTCGCTGGTGCCGGCCGTGGCGGCTATCTTGGCCGCTATCTCGGCGTATTTGTCGGGGTTGGTGTATCGCATCACCAGCTCCTCCAGTTCGGTCTTGATGGCGTAGAGGCCCAGACGGTGGGCCAGCGGTATGTAAAGGTACTGCGTCTCGCTCGCTATGGCCAGCTTCTTGGTGTCTTTCATCGACCCCAGCGTGCGCATGTTGTGCAGGCGGTCGCAGAGCTTGAGGAAGATGACGTAGGCGTCGTTGCACATCGACAGCAGTATCTTGCGGTAGTTCTCGGCCTGCTTGCTGTCGGTCTGCTGTATCACCATGACGTCGTTTATCTTCGTCACGCCGTCCACGATGACTGCCACGCGGTCGCCGAAGACCATGCGCAGCTCGTCGAGGGTGATGTCGGTGTCCTCCACCACGTCGTGCAGCAGGGCGCAGACCGCGGCTATGGGGCCGAGGCCCACTTCCTTGACGGCTATCATGGCCACCGCCAGGGGGTGGAAGATATAGGGTTCGCCGCTCTTGCGGCGGGTGCCGGCATGGGCTTTCTTGGCTATCTGGAAGGCGCGCAGTATCTGCGCCTCCTCGTCGGCCGTGAGGGGCTTGAGTTCGCGGCAGGCGGCAATCAGTTCTTCATACTTGGCCTGTATCTCGCGTTCTTCGCGGGCTTCGTCTATCACGTAAGCATCCATGGCGCTACCAGAATAAAAACACCGAGGCTGCCGCCAGGCCCACCATGTCGAGGCTCAGGCCCGCGGTGAAGAAGCCGTAGCCCCCGAAGTTGGCGTAGCCCATTGATACCGACGTCCAGCAGAATTTGCCGCTGCGTTTGGGCAGGGCCATGCGCAGACCCACTTCGCCGCCCAGGTGGCGTCCGCCGCCGCCCAAGCCGCCGTAGAGCTGCCAGTCGAGCCCCGATTGGTAGCCCGACAGGCGCAGTGCGGCGCCGAGGGTCAGGTAGGTGTGGCGGCTTCCGCCGAGCACCGAGCCGTAGAAGCCCCAGCGCTTGGGCAGGTAGGTGAAGCTGCCGCCGATGGCCGCGTCGTGGCGGCCGGTGAGCAGCTCGCCTTCCACGAAGAAGGAGCAGTAGCGGTCCGCCAGGTTGTTCAGGTAGTGGTGCTTGGGGCGGTGGTAGGTGGTCGAGGTCTCGCCGCTGCCCTCCACGTTGCCGTAGACGTCGTAGTAGACCGGCGCCCCCAGCACGTTGGCCTCCTTCCGCTCGCCCTTCTTGCGGGGCTGCGGCTTGGCGCCTATGACGTTCTCCTCGTCGTCAACGGTATCGTTGTCGTCCATGTCAATGGCTGAACTGGCCTTTATCGCTGTGCTGTCGGGTGTGGTGTGCACGCTGTCGCGCACCACGTCCTGTGCCCACGCTGTGCCGCCCAGGAGCAGCATCGCTGTCACTACTATCAGTCTTTTCATTACTCTTCGCTATTGGCTTTGTCTTTCAAGGCTGCGCGTATCTTGCCCTCCAGCTCGTCGCAGAGTTCGGGGTTGTCGCGCAGCAGCTGCTTCAAGGCTTCGCGCCCCTGGGCCAGCTTGCTCTCGCCGTAGCTGAACCACGAGCCGCTCTTGTGCACGATGTCGAGGTCGACGCCAAGGTCGATGATCTCGCCCAGTTTGGAGATGCCCTCGCCGAAAATCATGTCAAACTCGCAGGTGCGGAAGGGTGGGGCCACCTTGTTCTTCACAATCCTCACCTTCACGCGGTTGCCTATGTTCTGGTCGCCGTCCTTGATGGCCTGGGTGCGGCGTATGTCGATGCGCACCGAGGCGTAGAACTTCAAGGCGTTGCCGCCGGTGGTGGTCTCGGGGTTGCCGAAGAGGACGCCGATCTTCTCACGCAGCTGGTTGATGAATATGCAGCAGCAGTTGGTCTTGCTGATGGTGGCCGTAAGCTTGCGCATGGCCTGGCTCATCAGGCGCGCCTGGAGGCCCACCTTGCTGTCGCCCATGTCGCCGTCGATCTCGGCCTTGGGGGTGAGGGCGGCGACGGAGTCGATGACGATGATGTCTATGGCCCCGCTGCGTATCAGGTTGTCGGCGATCTCGAGGGCTTGCTCGCCGTTGTCGGGCTGCGAGACGAGGAGGTTGTCGATGTCGACGCCCAGCTTCTTGGCGTAGAAGCTGTCGAAGGCATGCTCGGCGTCGATGAAGGCCGCTATGCCGCCCTGCTTCTGGCATTCGGCGATGGCGTGGGTGGCCAGCGTGGTCTTACCGCTCGACTCGGGGCCGTAAATCTCTATCACTCTGCCTCGCGGGAATCCGCCTACGCCAAGGGCGGCGTCGAGGCTGATGCTGCCTGTCGAGATGACGTCCATCTCCTCCACCGGGCGGTCGCCGAGTTTCATGATCGAGCCTTTGCCGTAACTCTTTTCTATCTTGTCAAGTGTGCTCTGGAGTATCTTCAGTTTTTCCAGCTTCTGGGCTGCAGCGTCGTTCACTTCTTTTGCCATATTTTTCAGTTGTTTATGTTGTTGTGTTGTTAAAATGTGTTGAGGCAAAGATACACTTTTTTTCGTAACCATGCAACTTTTTTATTGCGTATCTTTTCCTCGTTGGCGATGATGGTCGAGGCCCCTGCCGGCGAACGCCGGCAGGGGCCTCGACAAGTTGCCGGTTCGGTCGCTTTACTGCTTCACGAACTTTGTGTAGTATTTATCCTTGGCGGTGGTTATCTCGAGTATGTATACCCCCGGGGCGAGGCACGAGACGTCCGCCGAGGAGGCTGTTGCCGTCAGCGGCATCCGCCAGCCTGAGAGCGATATCGCCGCCACTGCCGTGGGTACGTCGCCTGCCGGGCAGTCGAAGTGCAGCCTGTCGGTGGCCGGCACCGGGTACACCCGCGGCGCGACAGCCGCCGCGGTGCTGATGCCGTGTGTAGGCCGCACATAGGGGTGCATGAAAGCCGTGTCCACGTACTTGGCTATGACGTTGGTCTCCCCATAGACAGGGAAGCTTATGTCCCCGAACTGCGCATTTGCTACCAGCAGGTTGCACAGATACAGTACGCTGTCATGTGCCACTATTGGACCTGGATAATTAGTAATACAATTCGATAACACGCAATCATAATCAATGCCGTCAATGAGATTGCCTATATAATCATACACCAAC
>OMXC01000008.1 GCA_900314925.1 uncultured Bacteroidales bacterium | reverse complement strand
GTACCACTCAAAGCTGTCGCAGGCCACGGCGGCGGTGTCGCCGCTGTTGCTGTGGTTGACAATGAGCGTCAGGGTGACGGTGCTGTCGCAGCCGGCGGCGTTGGTGAACACGTGCGTCGGGGCGACGGCAGGAGTCTCGGTGTAGGTCACGCCGTACCACTCAAAGCTGTCGCAGGCCACAGCGGCGGTGTCGCCCGTGGTGCTGTGGCGGACGGTGAGGTTGAGGGTCACCACGCTGTCGCAGCCGTCGGCATTGGTGAGCGTGAATGTGGGTTCGGCGGCAGGCGTCTCGGTGTAGGTCACGTCGTCAATCCAGGTATAGGTGTCGCAGTGGTTCTGCACGTCGGTGCCGCTGTTGCTGTGGCGTATGGTCAGCAGCAGGGTGGCAGTGCTGTCGCAGCCGTTGGCGTTGACGGTATCTATAGAATAGGTGCCGCCGACAATATAGGTGCGGCCGTTCCACGTGTAGCTGTCGCAGACATCGACGGTCTCCTCGCTGCTGTAGACGTTGGCCTCGAAGAGGGCCGTGACGGTGATGTCGGCAGTGGCCTCGACGGTGATGGTCTCGGTGGTCGCGCCGTTGCTCCAGCCCACGAAGTGGTAGCAGGTGCCGGCGGTGGCAGTGAGGGTCACCGGGGTAAGGTAGTTCACCGTGGCGGTGCCGCTGACGGTGCCCATGGCCTCGTTGCAGGTGCCGGTGACGGTGTACTGGTTATAGTCGAAGTTGGCGGTGACGACACTGTCACGCAGGGCCTGCACGGTGGCGTTGGGCGTGGTGGCGATGACGTTGCCGGCAGCATTGGTCCAGTTGACGAAGTGGTAACCGTAGTTGGCCGTGGCGCTGATGGCCACGGGGCTGAGGTAGTTGACCGTCTGTTCTTCGCTGACGCTACCCATCGCGGCGTTGCCGCTGACGGGGGTCACGGTGTACTGGTTGTAGTCGAAGACGGCGGTGAGTTCCACCTCGCTGGTGGGCATCACGAAGGTGTAGCTGGGAGTGAAGACAGAGTCCTCGCCGTTGACCCAGGCCACGAAGTGGTAGCCGTAGTTGGGCGTGGCGGTGACGGTCACGTCGTTGTCGGCATGGTGCTCGCCGGCACCGGTCACAGTGCCCATAGCCTCGTCGTAGTTGATGGAGACCTGGAAGTTGCCGGCGTCGATGAAGTTGGCCGTCAGGGTGGCGTTGCGCAGGGCGGTGTACTCAATGGAGGCGGTGTTGACGGTGATGTTGCCGTCGCCCCAGCCGGCGAAGCGGCTGCCCTCGAAGACCTCGGCGGTGAGGTGCAGCGTGCTGCCGTGCTCCACGTTCTCGAACACATAGCCTGCGGCCACAGTGGCGTCGGAGGCGTCATCGTTGGTCACAACACCTCGCTCGGCGTTGTAGGCGAGGGTGATGTTGTAGAGATTGATGGCGAAGGTGGCCGTGAAGGTCATATTCTCGGTGGCGCTGACGGTGCGCGGGTTGTCGGTATTGCCATCGTTCCACTGCACGAAGTGGTAGCCCGTGGCGGCAGTGGCGGTGAGGACCACATCGGTGAGGTAGTTCACCGAGGCGGTGCCGCTGACGGTGCCTTTGGCCTCATCGGCGCTGAGGCCGGTGACGGTGTACTGGTTGTAGTCGAACAGGGCCGTGACGGTGGTGTCCTTGGTAGTCTGGATGGTGATGCTCTCGGTGGTGGCACCGTTGCTCCATCCAGTGAAGTGGTAGCCGTAGTTGGCCGCGGCAGTGATGGTAACATCGGTCAGGTAGTTGACTGTGGCGGTGCCCGACACTGTACCCATCGTGGTGTTGGCGCTTTGGCCGGTGACGGTGTACTGGTTATAGGTGAAGTTGGCCGTCAGGGCGGTGTCGCTGACGGGCGACACGTTCAGCGTGGCGGCATTGCCCTTGGCGGTGCCGTTGGCGTCGGTCCAGTTGACGAAGTGGTAGCCGTAGTTGGGCGTGGCCACAAGGGCGATGCTCTTGAAGTGCTTGACGCTGCTGCTCTCGGTGACGCTACCCATGGCTTCGTCGTTGACAGCCGTGGTGACGGTGTACACATTGGTGTCGAAGCTTGCCGTGAAGCTCAGGTCGCCAGGCTCGCTGACGGTCACGGTGCGCGGGTTGTCGGTGTTGCCGTCGTTCCACTGGGTGAAGTGGTAGCCGGTCTTCGGTGTGGCACTGATCTCGACACTGGAGAGGAAGTTCAGCGTGCTGGTGGCAGGAGCCACAGTACCCATGGTGGTGCTGGCGCTGCTTACGCTGACGGTGTACTGGTTATAGGTGAAGTAGGCCGTGTAGGTGGCATTCTCCGTGACGCTCACCTCGCGCGGGTTGACGGTGCTGTTGTCGTTCCAGCGCACGAAGTGGTAGCCCGGATTGGCGGTGGCCGTGATGGTGATATTGGTCAGGTAGTCCTCGGTGGCGGTGCCGCTGACGCTACCCATCACCTCGTCGTCGCTCTCCACGGTGACGGTGTACTGGTTGATGGTGTAGGTGGCCGTCAGGGTGCGGTCGCTGAGGGCGGGCACGGCGATGACGAGCTCGTTGCTGTAGAGCGTGTCGGCCTCATACCATCCAGCGAAGGAGTAGCCGTAGTTGGCGGCGGCGGTGAGGGTGACGGGGGTCAGGTAGTTCACCGTCTGCGTACCCGTGGCGCTGCCCATGGTGGCGTTGGCCGTCTGGGCGGTGACGGTGTACTGGTTGTAGTCGAAGCTGGCGGTATAGGTGGCATCGGCTGTAATCACAACGGTGCGCGGGTTGTCGGTGTTGCCGTCGTTCCACTGGGTGAAGTGGTAGCCGTAGTTGGGCGTGGCGGCAATCTGCACCTCGGTCAGGTAGTTCTGCGTCGTGGTGCCGCTGACTCCGCCCATGGTGGCGTTGGCCGTGGCCACGGTGACGGTGTACTGGTTGTAGTCAAAGTTGGCGGTGATGACGCTGTCGCGCAGGGCCTGCACGGTGATGCTCTCCGTGGTGCCGAGGACATCGCCGTTGGCGGCAGTCCAGTTCACGAAGTGGTAGCCGTAGTTGGCACCGGCGTTGAGGGTCACGTTGCTGAGGTAGTTCACCGTCTGCGTGCCTGCGGCGGAGCCCATGACGGCGTTGGCCGAGACAGCGGTGATGGTATAGGTGTTATAGTCGAAGTTGGCGTTGAGGGTGGTGTTGGCCACAGGCGAGAAGCCCGCAAGGGTCGTCTCGCTGCCGAGCACGTTGGCTGCGCCGTCAGTCCAGTTGACGAAGTGGTAGCCGTAGTTCGGCGTGGCCACATAGTCAGCGCTGAGGAAGTGCTTGAGGGTGGCGGGACCTTCGGCGGTACCCATCTCGCTGCCCACAGCGTTGACGGTAATCTCGTACACATTGGTGTCGAAGTGGGCGGTGAAGGTGCTGTCGCGGTAGGCGTTGACGGTGAGGGTCTCCTCAGTGCCGGACACGGCGGCGGCGCTGTTCGTCCAGTTGACGAGGTGGTAACCCACGGCGGGCGTGGCGGTGAGGGTCACGGGCAGGTTGAAGTTCACCGTGGCGGTGCCGCTCACAGTGCCCCAGCCCTCGCTCTCCTGCTGCGCCACCATGGCGGCAGTGATGGTGTACTGGTTGCTATCGTAGTTGACGTTGATAACGGTGTCGCTGTGCAGGGTGAAGGAAAGGCTGGCGCCGGTGCCGAGCACAGAGCCATCGTTGTCTGTCCAGTTGGTGAAGTGGTAGCCATAGATAGGCTCGCCATGCGTCAGGGTGACACTGGCGTTGTCGTAGAGGCCTGCGAGGCTGGCGGGCTCGCTGGTGTAGCTGCCCAGCACGTTGTTCTCAGCATCCTTGGCCACATTGACGGTCACGGTGTACTTGTCGCTCTCGCGCACCACGACGCTGTCGATGGCAGCGGGAGGATTGTCACCATAACTGCCGTCGTTCCACCACATGAAGACTATCTTGTAGGCACCGTCGGCGGGCACAGTGACATAGGCACGCTTGCTCTGCCATTCGGTGACATTGTTCAGCATGCTGCCGCCATCGGCGGGGAGCCAGCCGGACGGGTTGCTGGTGCCGTATGAGGTGCTGCCAGTGATGTCAATGGCCACATCGTCGGGCACTACCCATGCGCGTATATAGTCGTAGTTGCCGCTCTCGCCATTGTTCCTCCAGTAGAAGTCCACGGTGTACTGCTTCGAGGCCTCGAAGTTGCTGAAGCCGGCATAGGCAAACAGGGTGACAGCACCGCTGTTGGTGTAGGCGTTGGTGACGCCGCCGTCGTTGCTTATGTAGAGGCCGCGGCCGTTGGCAGTGTTGCTGGCGGCGGTGCCGATATGCCACTCGTTGGCGTGAGTACCGTTGACAAGCTTCCACTCGTTATCGCGGCCCTCGGCGAAGACGGTGCTGTAGGGCAGCGTGAGGTTCTGGTATTCGGTGGTGAAGCTCAAGGGCTCGCTCCAGCGGCTGTCGCCTGCAGCGCCGGTGCAGCTCACCATCACGTCAAACCAGTAGGTGGTGTTGGGCAGCAAGCTGCCGATGGCGGCGCTGTTGGCGGCCTGGGCGGGCATGACGGTCTTGTTCTCCTCGTCGCCGTCCTTCCAGTAGCGGAAGGTGTAGGTGCTGGCAGTGCCGATGGTCGGGTGGGCCAGGGCGTTGAGGGTGGCCGTGGTGGTGGTCACCTCGGTGGCGGCGAGCACGGTGGGCTTGCCGCAGGTGGCCACGGTGGTGAACTGGCGCATCGTCCAGTTGCCGTACTCATCCACGCCGCACATGGGGCGTATGTAGAAGTAGTAGTCCACGTCTGGCGTCAGGCCTGTGGGCAGGTACTCGGTGGCCGTGGTGGTGACGGCAGCGGCCTCAAGGGCGCTGGCCTCGGTCTCACCGGCGCTGATCACATACTGCCAGCTGGTCTCCGCGTTGCCGGGCATCCAGCTGATGGCGGCGCTGTTGGTGGTCACATCGCTGACGGTGACACGCGACAAGTCGGGGCATGAGCTGGCCTCGAAGCAGAACTTTGTATTGTGGCGCTGGTTATTCAGCGAGGGAGAGCTCATGCTTGTAATAGCCGAGTTGTCGTCAACCGAGTTGTCCTTGCGGCCGACTATATGGTTATTTGAGCCACTTGCGGTGTAATAGGCATTGACAGATGCTCCGCCATAGCCGCCATAGCTGCTGGCCACGTAAACAATCAATCCCCCGCCGGTGTAGTTGAATGGCGCAGCAAACACAAAGTCGTTCCATCCTGTAGCGATGCTGGCGCTGGCGTCATACACCAATGTGGCATCAGCAATCTGTTCGCTCCATGTGAAGCTGGCAAGTGCCGGCAGTGCGGTGAGGTCGGTGTTCTTGAGGTATATCTTGGCGGGAATGGTTCCAGATCCTGTATAGTTCCATGCCAGGCTTAATATATTGCCGGCGCGGAGTCCGTCATCAGCCGTGAAGAGGTATGCATTGCGTTCATAGCCGTAATAACCACAGACAGGACCATAGGAAGTGCCGGTTCCCTCGCCGATAGTGACGCAGTCACTCGGCGTCGCAGTGGTCGTCACCTCGTCGAGGTGCGAGGCGCTGCCGTAGGCCTCGGGCGAAGCCTGGTAGGGGCGCACATAGATGTCGTAGCTCGTCTCCGGCGTCAGGCCCACGGCGGTGTAGTGCATGGCGCTGACGGTAGTCCAGCTGGCCGGGGTCTCGACATGGGCCACCACGGCGACCTGCCACTGCGTCTCGTCGGCAAACTGCGCCGTGTTGCGCTCCCAGGTGTAGGCTATGGCGGTGTGCGTCACCTCCGTGGTGGCGATGTTCACCACGGCGGGCAGTGCGTCGTAGGTGGTGAAGCTCTGGCTCACCCAGGGCGAGGCACCCTCGCCGCCGCAGTTGTTCTGCACATAGAGGTAGTAGGTCGTGGCGGGGCTGAGGCCTGCCAGGCTGGCGGTGGCCTCGGCGAGGCCTGTGCCGGTCTTGGGCATGGCGTTCAGCGTGGCATCGGCCAGGCCGCCGGTGGTGCTCAGTATGTAGTTGAAGTTGTTGGTCTGTGCGGGCTTGGTCTTCTCCCAGGTGGCCGTGGCCGTGCTCTTGCCGGTCTGCACCACGCTGATGTTGGTCACCGCGCCGCACTGGCTCATGGTACGGAAGCTGTAGCTGAGCCACTGGCTGCTGCCGTCGTCGTGGCCGCCGGCCTGGCAGTTGGCGCGCACGTACACGTAGTACATGGTGTAGGCCGTCAGGCCCGTGGCGTCGTAGGTGGTGGCGGTGCCCTCATAGGTGTAGGGGCCGTCGTAGGCCGCCAGGGTGGCGGCGTCAAGCTCGGTGCTGGTCACCAGCACCTGGTAGCCGCTCAGGTAGTCGGCCGTGGTCACGGCCTCCCACGTCAGCGTGGCCTCCGTCTCGGTGATGTCCGTGGCCTCCACGGCGGTCACCGCCGGGCAGGCATCGTTGGTCTCGCAATAGTGGAAAGTCAGCTCGGGAACAAAAGTATAAACATCACTGGAGCCATCTCCCTCATAGCGCGAAGAACCGCTATTCGTACCATAGAAGTTCATACTACTATAGCTTCCAGTTGTCAAACTCTCAAAATCGACAACCAGATCTCCGCCATCGTACACAAACGGAGCACTGAACGTAATGGTAATCTTGTTGGAACTTGCGACAATCGAACCAGTATATACGGTGGTGAGGCCTGTCGTTGACACGAACGCACTGCTCAAATCCGCATCGTTCACAACGCCAATCTTAAAGGTGCTGTTGGTGCCGAAGTTCTTGTTGCCATTGCTGCGGTAGGTCATAGAGGTCAGGCTCTTGCCAACAAGCGAGGTCAGCATGCTTGCCGGATAAACCGACTGCGTGTGCTGTACATACTCGTCTATATACAATCCATAGAAAGGAACATGGTCGTTGGTGTTCGACCCACCGGCCACCACGACATCCTCGCAGAAGCTGAGCCCCTTGGTGGTCACCGTGCCGCTACGCCATTCGCTGTAGCTGTCGCCGCCGCAGTTGGCGCGCACGTAGACGTGGTACTCCGTCTCGCGGTCGAGGTTCTCGATGGTGTAGGTGTTGCCGCTGACGGCAGTCTTCTCGGCGGCTGCCAGGCCGGCGGCGTCAAGCGCCGTGGTGCTGCACACCAGCTGGTAGGCGCTGACCGACGGGTCGTTGTTGTTGATGGTGACGTTGACACGTATGCGCTCGGCGCCGAGGGTGAGGCCGGCAGGCGTGGTACAGTCTTCAGGCTGCAGGGTGATGGTCCAGTCAGCGTACACATTGCGGTCCTGTGCGAAGACACGCACACTGTTGGCACCCACCTGCAGACGGCTGCGCAGGGTGTTCCAGCTGCTTACGCTGATGTCCCAGTCCTCGGTCTCGGCGTTGTACATATAGGCAACGGCGCTGGTGCTGTAGCTGATGCTACCGCTGGCGCTGCTGAAGTCGGTGGTGTAGTATATGGGCATCGCCACGGTGTGGTTGACGGCGTCTATTGCGGCGTCGCCGCGGCGTATGCCGTCAGTGGTGATGTTGAAGGCCGTGATGGCGCACTCGTTGCGCTGAGTGGTGAACGAAGGCACGCCGACGGCGGCGCTGTGCTCGTCGGCGGCGCAGTTGGCCACGACAACGATGGCGTTATAATTGGTGTTGGGGGTGAGACCCATGATGGTGAAGGTCTTCACACCGGCCTCGGTGGTGCCGAGCAGGTTAGCCGGATCCACACTGCCGTTGTATACACTGTAGGTGGCGTCCTCGCCGTTGCGGTCGTCAGTCCAGCTGACAGTGGCACTGTTGCTGGTGACATCGCTGGTGGCCACGGCGGTGACCTTCTTGCAGGCGGGGATGGGCTCCACGGTCACATCGTCGATGTACCAGTAGGAGGCATAATTATAGTTGTTCACATGGCGGAAGGCAATGCGGGCAGCGGCAGGAGCGCTCTCCAGCACCACCTCGCTCTCCGTATAAGTAGTGCCCATCGAGCAGGCAAAGCTCTCCACAGCCACAAATGTGGTGGTATCCTCGACGTCGGTCACATAGCCCAACTGCAACATGCCGCTGTTGGCAGAGCTGCTCGGGCGGTGCCAGAAACGCACCTGCAGGGTGTTGGTAGCGGCAGCCATCTCGGGCAGTATTGCCACATTGTTCTTGTAGGAGCTGTTGGTGTATGAGTAAAGGTTTCGGCTGCCGCTGTGCGACGTGGAACTGTAGATGGTGATGCCGGTACTGTAGTTTGTAGGCACGGGCTTCATAATCCAGCAGAAGGGAGTCACAGCACTGCTAAAGCTGCTGGCGGCGTAGCTGTCGAAGTTCTCGCTGAAGGGTATGGCCTCCTGTCCGCAGGCGGTGCGGAAGCTGACGGTGGCCGACCAGTCGCTGTTGCCCTCGGCGCCGCAGTTGGTGCGCATGCGCACCTCGTAGGCGGTGTTGGCCGCAAGGCCCGTCAGCGTGTGGGGGTTGGTGGTGGCGTTGACCACCGTCCATTCGGCAGCGCCGCTGACGCGGTAGTTGATCTCCCACGCATCGTCGGTGCTGTAGCCGTTGGTCCAGCTAACCACGGCGCTGGTGGTGGTGATATTCTCTGGGGCCACGGTCAAGGCCGTGGGCACCATGCAGCCCTCCAGGGTGGTGAAGCTCACCACGGCGCTCTCGTCGCTCTCCACGCTGCCGTCGCACAGGCCTTTCACCTTCACCTCATACTCCGTCTCCGACTCAAGGCCTGTGAGGGTCACCGACGCCGCGGCGGTGGGCACCTCCTGCCATGCTCCGGCGGCCACATCATAGCCAACAGCAACATCATCCAGATAAATATACGCATCTCCGTAGCCATAATTCGAGGTTCCCTCGAAGAGTATAGTCACATTGGATGCGCCTATATAGTCGGCGAGTATGTATGTCGCCTGCGTCCAGGTCGTTTGGCTGGTAAGGCCTTGAGCAATGGGAGTCTTGGTCGTGCCGCCATCTGTAGAGATGTAAACCGAGAAATCGCCAGCGGCAGGGTTCTTCCACCAGAAACTCAACTTCATTGTTTTGCCAGCCGGGAAATCCATCGAAGGTGTCTGCAGATAGTTGGTATTATCAGAAGAATTATTGTATGAATCGAATCGAACACATTTGGTATTATCGTGGCTGGTGCCATTAGTGGCTCCGTTGCCGCTCGTGGAGGTGTTGTAGCTCCACTTACTGGTTGCAGACGTTGTGGTTCCCTCGCTGTTGTTCCAACCTTCAGGAATGGAATTGGCAGTAGTGAGGCCGTTGAAGGTCTCGTTCAAACCTCCATTAGTATTGAAACCTTCCGCTGTGCGGTAGTTGACCACATAGCTGTTGTTGGAGGCGTAGCCCGTCCAGGCCACGTCGGCGGTGTGGGCCGCGATGTTGGTGACGCCCCCGGCGGTGAGCACCGGCGTGGCGCAGTTGGCCAGGGTGGTGAAGGTCACCTGCACGTTGTCGACGCTCTCGTCGCCGGCGGCGCAGTTGGTCACTATGGTGAGCGTGTACTCGGTGTTGGCGGTGAGGCCGGTGACGTTGAAGCTGATGGCGCCGGCTGCGGTGGTGCCCAGCTCGGTGCTGCCGTTCATGATGGTGTAGGTCTCGCCGGCGGCGTTGCGAGCGTCGCGCGTCCAGCTTATGGTGGCGCCGTCGGTGGCGAGGTTCGTGGCCTCGGGGGCCGTGGGCTTGTAGCAGGTGGGGGCTGCCGCAATCTTCACATTGTCAAGGAAGATGGCTCCCTGACCGTAGTTGGACGTTGAGAAGAACTGCAGAATGATTGTCTGGCCAGCATAGTCGGCCAGCGATATTAACGCCGAAGTAAACTCGCCAGGGTTGGAGTAATCGTTGGAACCGGTAGAGGTGTACGACCCAAGCTCTGTGAATGAGGAGCCACCGTTGGTGGACACCTTCACAGTGAAGGCTCCGCAGCTGGCACGATGCGAATAGTCGAAGGTTAAATCATACGCACCCGCAGGCAGTTCGATGGGCGGCGTGTTAATCAACGCCGTGCCGCTCTGAACATAATAATTGTTCATGCGAAGCATCTTGTTGCCGCTGTACTCGTATACACCCCAAATGTAGTGGGGGTTAGAAGACATAGTGGAAGAGGCCGAGGCCGAGTTGTCCCAGCAGACGGGAACTGCGTTGGAGGTCATGTCATTGAAGCTGACCGTCCACGGGAAGGAGGCTATAGTCGCACATGCCGTGGTGAAGCTCGGCACAGCCACAGCGGCGCTGTGGTCGTCGCCGCCGCAGTTGGCGGTGACGGTGAAGGTGCTGTAGGTGGTGGCAGCGGTGAGGCCGGTGAGGGTGTAGCTGGTGGCGCCGGCGGCGGTGGTGGCCACTTCGGCGTCGCCGTTCTTGATGGTGTAGGTGGCTGTGGCATCGTTGGCGCTGCTCCAGTTGATTGTAGCGCCTGTTGAGGTTATGCCCGTTACAGTCACACCAGCGACATTAATGCACGAAGGTGGGGGCACAATTGACACATCGTCAATTCCAACACCGTAACCGTAATTGTCCACCATCTCAAAGGCCACCTGATATGTGGCACTGGTATTAGGTAGCGTAATGGTTGTTTCAGTCCACGTGGCTGAAGCCGTAGTCCATGACTGAAGTTCTACCCATTCGCCAGCAGACGAAGTGCGATAATAGACATGCAACTCATCTATATCTCCACCCCATGACCTGTTGATGCGCCAAAAGACCAAGTCATAGGCAGCAGCGCCGCTGAGGTCGATTTCGGGCGTAATGAGTTTTGTCGCATTGCCATTAGAGCTATGCGTAATCAAGGCATTGTATGTTCCTCCATGGGAGCCCGTACCGGTTGAGTAATCTCCAGTACCCACTGACCATGTTCCTGGGCCGTCAGTTGTCCAACCGGTAGGCATACTGCCTCCTTCAAAGTCTTCCGAGAAGACCGATTGTGCCTGTGTAACCCACGGGACGCACAGCAGCGCCACAAGGGCCAGATTTCGTAATAACTGTTTCATAATGTTGTTGTTTTTGTTATTTATTATGTTTCATTATCAACTCAATCCAAGACCGGCGGCGTCGCCCGCAACAGGGGTGAAAACAACCGCCAAGGCATGCTCTCATGCCCCTTCGTGTCGCTTGCCAATATGTTATTCGTGTGCTATCGTGCTGGTAGTCAGTGGGAGTAATCCACAAAGTTCACTCTCATCGGTCATTGCAAACTTACAAATCGTTTTCGGAAAAAGCAAATTTTTAACATTTTTTCACACAAACACCTTTCTCTCCCCCACCCCGGACGCCCGCCTCCGGCACGTCCGCGGTACGCCTCCCCTACGGAGTCCCTACGGCCGTTCTTCAGTAGTTCTTCAGTAGTATTTCAGTGCGGCACTGAAGAACTACTGAAGAACTACTGAAGAACGGCCGTACCGGGTCCGTAGAGGGTCCGTCGGGGGACGGTGTGGACGGCACGATGACATGGAACCCCTACAGGGTTCATCGACAAGTGGTTGGCGATGACATTGGCTATTGACATGCAACGCCTACGGCGTTTCACCCACGCACCGGCGGCCCCGCAAGGCATGAACCCCGGCGGGGTTCCATCTCAATAGCAAAACGGCATGACACCGCAACAACATGAACCCCGGCGGGGTTCCATGTCAATAGCATCCACGTGAAATATATATCCTCACCCCTCGCGACGGCAGAGGAAGGCGCAGGGGCGCGTGCCGACGGTGGCGGCGACTACGAAGAGGTCGCCGCCCTCTTTCAGCCCCAGCTGGCGCTGCAGGGCGGCGGCCTCGACGGGGTAGTTGCGGGTCACGACATGGGCTTTGCCGCCGGGTATGGCCTCGGCCACGGCTTTGCGGCTGGGCTTGATTTCCTGCAACACACGGAAGGTGCGGCCGGGGAAGGCGTCGACAAGACGGTCGGCGGTGTAGAGGTGTGTGTTGGGTGCCAGCTTCTCGAGGTTCATCCACTGGCAGATGAGGTTGAAGGGCCCCCCTTTCATCAGGGCGGCGTCGGGCTCGTAAAGGTAGCTGCCTACGGCGGCGCAGCAGCGCGGCGCGGCGGCGGCTTCTTCGCTGCGCGTGAAGGGGGGCACGGCGGCAGCGGCGGCGGGGAGCGCGGCGCAGCGGATGACGGGCTCGGTGGGCACCACAGCGTCGGCACCGCAGCACACGAAGAGCACTTCCTTGCACTCGCCTCTGACGGAGACGACGTGCACCGCGGCCACGCTGCCCAGCTGGCGGCAGGCGAGGTCGATGTCTATCATGGGCGACGCTTTGACCATCAGCCACCGGCAGCGCGAGCGCAGCAGTCCGAGGTGCTGGAGTATGTCGGGCTCGCAGTCCTCGAAGGCGGCCACCTTGCGGCCCGTGGCCGCGCGGCGGGCGGGGTCGACGAAGAGGATGTCGAAGGGGCGGCCGTCGCTGGCCAGCCATTCCAGGCTGTCGCCGCGGTGCACGCTGATGTTTTCCAGCCCGAGGGCCCTGCTGTTGTGCTCCATGAGGGAGCAGAGCTGCGGGTTGCGCTCCGCATAGTGCACCTCGGCGGCCACGGCGGCGAAGGCGAGCGCGTCGACGCCCATGCCGCCGGTGAGGTCGGCCACGGTCTGGAGCGGGGCGCCGGCGGCGAGGATGGCGGCTTTGTGGCGTGCCGTGGCCTCCGACGAGGCCTGCTCGCGGTTGAGGCGCGGCGGGTAGAGGAAGTCGTCGCACGCCAGCAGCGAGGGCCATTTCTCGCGTGCCGTGCGGCGGCCCTCTATCTGCTGCACCGCAGCGGGCATGTCGACAGAGGGATACCGCGCGGCGGCGAGCAGCAGCCGCGCGGTGTCCTCATGTTCATGCGTTGTGACGAAGTCAATAAACTCCCTGGTCATGCAGATTCTTCAGGCGCTCGACGACCATGGGGCGGTCTTCCTTGTAGGTGACGCCGAACCACTGGGCCGTGGTCTTGAGGACGGTCATGGTGGCGGTGCCGTTGGCGATGAAGGTGTTGACGGCGAAGGGGATGTAGTACTCGCTCTTGAGCTCGCTGCCGTGCTCGCGGAGGAAGTCGACGAAGAGGGCCTCGCTCTTGGCGAAGTAGTCGGGCGTGAAGCCGAAGAGGTTCATGCTCACCGTGGCGTCGGCGGGCAGGGGGTGCATGGAGCCGTCGGTGTCTTTGTATTCAATGCCGTTGGGCGTGCGGCCGATGGCGGTGCGCTCTGTCATGCCCACGAGGAGGCCGTTGGCGTCGGTCTGGCATACGCCGCGGCTGACGGTGCCGTTCTCCGAGAGGGTGTTCTCCAGACGGTAGCCCACCATGCAGTAGCTGCCCTCCTTGCCGTCGAGGGTGCGCAGATGGTCGGCCATGACCTGGAAAGCGTCGCGGCCGTAGAAGTCGTCGGCGTTGATGATGGCGAAGGGCTCGTGGATGACGTCCTTGGCCATGAGGATGGCGTGGTTGGTGCCCCAGGGCTTCTCGCGGCCTTCGGGCACGCTGAAGCCAGCGGGGAGCTTGTCGAGCTCCTGGTAGACGTACTCCACGGCTATGCGGTTGCCGTAGTGCTCGGCGTTGATGCGGGCCTTGAACTGGTCGGCGAAGGAGTGGCGGATGACGAAGACCACCTTGCCGAAGCCGGCGCGGATGGCGTCCATGACGCTGTAGTCGAGGATGATCTCACCGTTGGGGCCCACGCCGTCCATCTGCTTGAGGCCACCGTAGCGGCTGCCCATGCCGGCAGCCAGAACCAATAATGTAGGTTTCATATCGTTAAGTGTTAAGTTTTATGCTGTGAGCTGTAAGTGTTAAGTTTTAAGCTGTGAGTGTTATGCTGCATGCCCCAATAACCTATAACCAATAACCTATAACCATCATCTCCACCGCAGGGTCTCCATGAGGTGCTCGATGTCCTCCTGTATGTAGTTGAGCACCGGGGCGAGGGAGTCGTTGTTAGGGGTGCGGTTGAGGAAGAGGGCGCCGCGGAGGTAGTGGTGCACGCTGTCGGTGGCCCAGAACTGGCATGTCGTAGCCACTTTGTTGCCCTTGAGGTGGTACACGGTGCCGTAGACGCGGTTCTCGGCATCCTCGTAGAACTGCTCCTCCACACCCGAGGCCAGCTGGTAGTGCTTCTCCAGCATGCGCGACGAGGTGTCTATCTGGCCGCGCAGGTCGGCGGCATTGCGCAGGCGCTTGTAGGTGAGGTAAACCACGCCGTCCCACTGCGGGTACATCAGGTCCACCCACCGCTCCCCCTTGGGGGCATCCTTTTCCGTCCACTCGATGCACTTGTTGGCCTCGAAGATGAAGGGGAAGGTCTTGGTGTAGCCCGTGAGGACGATGGAGGTGTCGCCGTCGGGCCAAACCATCGTGTCGCCGGGATTGGTGCGCATGGTGTCAAGCAGGAAGTACTCGTGCTCCGGCATGTCGATGCGCAGGTAGGCCTGCGGCTTGGGGGTGTAATCGCCGCCACCGCAGCCCGCGAGGAGCAGCGCCGCGACGGCAAGAAGCGTCTTTATATTGTTGTGTCTCATACTATTCACTATTCACTATTCGCTATTCACTATTTTCTTCGTATCTTTGCGGCGTGAACCGCATCAGTCATTTCCTCCGCGCGAAGACGGCGTACAACCTGCACTCGCCTTTCGTCTACCACCTCTACACCGAGGCGCTCTTCTCGCGCTGTCCGGGCCGCGGGCGCTCCGACGCCGATGTCGTCTGGCGCCTGGAGGAGTACTACGGCCTCCCCCACTCCGGCAGCACCACGCTGCACACACCCGACGGCGTCTTCCTTGTCGTCGCCGATACCGGCGGCCCCGACTGGGATGCCGTCGTTGCCAGCCCCGACTGGCAGGTCACCCTTGACCTGTACAGCTGCGGCGTGGCCGTCAGCAGCCCACGCCTCAGCAAGCAGCACTTCCTGCTGCGTTAGTGCATCTGCTTCCCGTCAAGCATGGGCACGAAGCTGTAGGTGCCGAACTTCTCCACAAGCCACTGCTCTTTTGCTTCGCCCTGCTTGGTGATGCGCAGCATCTCCTGCTCGCCTTCGCCGAGGGGTATCACCATGATGCCGCCTATTCTGAGCTGCGCCATGAGCGATGGCGGTATCTCGGGGGCTCCGCATGTGACGATGACGCGATCGTAGCTGCCCGCAAGACCCTGGTAGCCGTCGCCAAGGAAGCACTTGGCGCGGTAGCCGAGCTCCTTGAGGAGGCGGGAAGTCCTGTCGTAAAGCCCTTTCTGGCGTTCAATGGTGAACACCTGCGCCCCCAAACGGCACAGCACGGCCGTCTGGTAGCCGCTGCCGGTGCCTATCTCCAGCACCTTCATGTTGGGCTTCAGCGCAAGGAGCTGACTCTGCATGGCCACGGTGGAGGGGCGCGAGATAGTCTGGTCGCAGTCTATCTGCAGGGCCCTGTCGTCATAGGCGTAGGCGTCGAGGGCCTTGCCTATGAACCAGTGGCGCGGCACCTCAGTCATGGCCCGCAGCACCGCTTCGTCGGTGATGCCGCCTTGGCGCAGTGTCTCTACCATGCCGCGGCGCAACCCTTGTTGAATATAGCTGTCCTGCATCATTCGTCTAAGCCTTGGAAAGCTTGAGCGCGCAGGGTGATAGTGGTGTTCTGCGGCGTCACCATGACGGCGGGCATGCCCTGTTCGGTGACGTGGCCTATGATGTGTATCTCCTGCAGGTTCTTTATCTTGTCGTAGTCCTTCTGGCTCACGGTGAAGAGGAGCTCGTAGTCCTCTCCGCCGTTGAGGGCGCAACTGACGGGCAGCATGTTCTTGCTCATTTCGGAGCACACGCGCGAGGTCTGGTAGTCGATGGGCAGGTGTTCCTCATACACCTCGCAGCCGCAGCGCGAGGCGCGGCAGAGGTGCAGCACGCTGTCGGCAAGGCCTTTGCTGATGTCGGTCATCGACGTGGGCACGACGCCTTTGCTGCGCAGCAGCTTCACAATGTCCATACGGGGCTCGGGCTTGAGGAAGCGCTCAAGGACGTAGTCGTAGCCGTCGAGGTCGGGCTGGAACTTGGGGTTGGCCTGGTAGGTGACCTTCTCGCGTTCCAGTATGAGGAGGCCGGCATAGGCGCTGCCGAGGTCGCCGCTGCAGCATACGAGGTCGTGCAGCGCGGCGCCGCGGCGGTAGGTGACGGTGTCGTCGTCGGCCTCGCCGACGGCGGTGACGGTGAGCACCATGCCGGCACGCGAAGTGCCGGTCTCGCCGCCCACGAGGTCGACGTCGTAGCGGTCGCAGCAGAGGCGCACGCCGGCGTAGAGCTCGTCCATGGCCTCGACGGAGTAGCGGTTGCTGACGGCCACGCTCACCAGCACCTGGCGCGGGGTGCCGTTCATTGCGGCGATATTGCTCAGCGCCACAGCGACAGCCTTGTAGCCGAGGTGCTTGAGGGGCGTGTACATCATGTCGAAGTTGACGCCCTCGACGAGGGTCTGGGTGTTGACGAGGGTGAGACGCCCGTCGGCGGCGCGCATCACGGCGCAGTCGTCGCCGATGCCCTGCACGGTGGAGGCGTTGCGACTCTCCATGTCGCCCGTGAGGCGGTCAATGAGGGCCACCTTGCCCATGTGGCTTATCTCGGTGCGGCCCTCCTGATATTCTAACTGTTCCATAGTCTGTCAATAAGTATTCCTGCGGCCACCGAGGCGTTGAGGCTCTCGGCGGTGCCGCCGATGTTGGGTATCAGCACAGGGTGCGTCACCTGCGCCATGGCCTCGTCGCTGATGCCGCGGCTCTCGTTGCCGATGAGCAGCACGGCGCGTCCGCCGTCGCCGACGCCGCGTTCCGTCACCGGTGTGCCCTGCAGCGATGCGCCGTAGACGGTCATGCCGCAGGCGGCGAGCCATTGCGGCAGGTCCACGTAGTCCACCCTGGTGCGGAAGATGGCGCCCATGGAGGCCTGCACAACCTTGGGGTTGTAGCAGTCGACGGTGTCGCGGCTGCACACGATATGACGGATGCCGTACCAGTCGGCGGTACGCATGATGGTGCCCATGTTGCCGGGGTCCTGTATGCGGTCGAGCGCCAGGACCAGCCTGCCGTCGGCCGCCGGGAGCGGCTTGCGGCGTTCCACGAGCATCCACACCTGGTTGGGGCTCTTGAAGTTGCTCAGCCGCTCAAGCTCGGCCTGCGACACCTCGTAGCACTCCGCGCCAGCGGCTTGCCACTCCCCCGTGGCACACACCACCCTGATGTTGAAGCCCGATGCGGCGGCCTCGGCGCACATCTTGGGGCCTTCAACAACAAAGACCGCCTCCTCGTCGCAGCGGCGCTGCTGTCGGTAGGCGGCCAGTTCTTTCAGTTTATTCTTACTAATCACTTACAGCTCAATGTACATATTGTTTTCCTGTGCCAGCCGGCGGAGGTTGATGATGGCGTAGCGCATGCGGCCGAGGGCCGTGTTGATGCTCACCCCCGTGCGGGCTGCTATGTCCTTGAAGTCGCATTTGCCATAGTGGCGCAGGATGACCACGCGGCGCTGCTCAGGCGGCAGCATCTTGACGAGCTTGCGTATGTTCTGGCCCGTCTGCTTGCGCATGATGGCGTGCTCGGCGTTGTCGTCGGGGAACTTGAGGTTGTCGAGCAGGTCGTTGTCCGGACGGTTGGGCACCAGCGGCATCTTGTTGTTGCGGCGGAAATAGTCGACGATGAGGTTGTGCGCGATACGCATAACCCAGTGCACAAACTTGTTCTCATCCTTGTAGAGGCCACTCTTGATGGTGAGCACCACCTTGTAGAATGTGTCCTGGAAGATATCGTCGGCAGTTTCCTTGTCTTTGACCACGGAAAAGATGTAGCCATACACCTTGGCCTGGTAGCGCTCGAGCAGGGCGTCGAAGCACTCGGTGTCGCCTTCCTGATAACGGGTAATCAGTTCGATGTCTGTCAGTTGTCTAATCTTGACGTCTGTCATGTCCTTTGCTTTTTAAGGATTAAAACTGATAGTTTTTCCCTCGATAGTATCCGTTTTGGTTATACTGCAATTCGGGTGCAAAAATACACATTTTTTTTAATATGGAAATAAAATGTGCGTTTTTTTTGCAAATTAGTATTCAACCGCCGCCAAAACTTGCACCCGCCCCCTCGCTGAGCGGCACGGCCGCAAGACGCACATTCTTCGGCATTTCGACAGTCGTTCTACGGTATTTCTACGCTTAAAACCGTAAAACAACCGTAGAAATACCGTAGAAATACCGTAGAAATGCCGAAGGGACTTCGTAGCGGAGGGGGTGGAAAACGGGGGCTGTTTTGTCTTAAATTAACATAACCAAAGGTATGTTATTTTTTTATAACCACACACAACATTTCGCAGTTTCCGTCGTTATAGAGGGGATAGTATGAAACAGTATCTTGACCTTTTGCAGCATGTGCTCGACCACGGCACCGAGCGTCTGGACCGCACCGGTACAGGCACCGTCGGGGTGTTCGGCTACCAGATGCGCTTCGACCTGTCGCAGGGGTTCCCCGTGCTGACGACCAAGAAGTTGCACCTGCGCTCGATCATCTACGAACTGCTGTGGTTCCTGCGCGGCGACACTAACATAAAGTACCTGAAAGAACACGGCGTGAGCATCTGGGACGAGTGGGCCGACGAGAACGGCGACCTGGGTCCCGTCTACGGCTCGCAGTGGCGCTCGTGGCCCGACGGCCGTGGCGGCACCATAGACCAGATCGCGGGCGTGGTGGACGAGATAAAGCGCAACCCCTACAGCCGCCGCCTGATGGTGACGGCCTGGAACCCCGCCGAGATACAGGACATGGCACTGCCGCCATGCCACTGCCTGTTCCAGTTCTACGTGGAGCCTGTGGCTCCTGTCGTTGATAAGTTGAATGTTGAAAAGTTGATAGGTTCCGACAACGTATCAACTCAGCAACATATCAACGTATCAACTCAGCCTGCCAAAGGCAGGCTTTCGTGCCAGCTCTACCAGCGCAGCGCCGACATATTCCTCGGCGTGCCGTTCAACATAGCGAGCTACGCGCTGCTGACGATGATGGTGGCGCAGGTGTGCGGCCTGCAGCCGGGCGACTTTGTGCACACCCTCGGCGACGCACACATCTACCGCAACCACCTCGACCAGGTGCACCTGCAGCTCACGCGCGAGCCGCGCAAGCTGCCGACGATGAGGATTAACCCCGCCGTGAAGGACATCTTCGGCTTCCAGTACGAGGACTTCACGCTGGAGGGCTACGACCCGCACCCGCATATCAAAGGGGAGGTGAGCGTATGACAGACAAGCACCTCTGGACGGTCATAATGGCCGGAGGGTTGGGAAGCCGGTTCTGGCCAGTGAGCCGCACGGACAACCCCAAGCAGTTCATCGACGTCACCGGCGTGGGTCGCTCCATGCTGCAGCTCACCTTCGAGCGCTTCACGCACATCTGCCCCAAGCAGAACATCGTCATCGTCACCGGCAAGCAGTATGCCGACCGCGTGCGCGAACAGCTGCCCGACCTGCTGCCCTACCAGGTGCTCGCCGAGCCGCTGCGCCGCAACACGGCGCCCTGCATAGCCTACGCCGCCGCGGTCATCGGCAAGATAGACCCAGGGGCGACGCTCATCGTGTCGCCGGCCGACCACGCAATATTCCACCGCGAGAAGTTCAAGGCCGACATGGAGCAGGCCGTGCAGACCGTGGCCGAGCACGACTGGATCATCACCCTCGGCGCGCAGCCCACGCGGCCCGACACGAGCTACGGCTACATACAATTCGACGACAAGCCGTCGCTGCCGGGGGCCGACAACCTGCACAAGGTGGTGACCTTCACCGAGAAGCCGCCCGTGGAGATGGCGCGCCAGTTCATCAACAGCGGCGAGTTCTTCTGGAACGCCGGCATCCTGGTGTGCCAGCTGCCGGTGCTGCGCGACGCATTCCGCAAACACCTGCCGCTGCTGGCCGACGCGTTCTTCAACCTCGGCATCACCACCCCCTGGGAGGAACTGGAGCGCGTCTACTCGCAGTGCGAGGCCGTGAGCGTAGACAACGGCATCATGGAGAAAGCCGACAACGTGCACGTGCTCGCCGCCAGCTTCGGCTGGAGCGACGTAGAGACGTGGGACTCGCTCTACGACGTCTACCGCCACGACCAGAACGGCAACGCCGTGGTCTGCGGCAACGTGTTCAGCTACGGCAGCCACGACAACCTCGTGTTCGTGCAGGACGGCAAGAACGTCATCCTCGAAGGCCTCGACGGCTACATTGTGGCCGCCGGCGCCGACACCTTCATGATATGCCGCCGCCGCAACGAAGACATGGTCTTCCGCTTCAGCAGCGACGTGGAACTGAAAAAACTGATAGACAAAAAATAAAACCAACATACAATGAAACGCTACGAGATTAAGCATCTGTTGAAAGAAGACGTGAGCGCCCTGCTGGGCACCACGATATGCGTAAAGGGATGGGTCCGCACCAAGCGCGGCAATAAGAACGTCGCCTTCCTGGCCGTCAACGACGGCTCCATCATCCACAACATACAGGTGGTGGCCGACCCCGCCCGCTTTGAAGAGGAGCTGAAACGCATCACCACGGGCGCCTGCATCGGCGTGGAGGGCAAGCTGGTGGAGAGCCAGGGCTCGGGCCAGGCCGTCGAGGTGCAGGCCGAGAGCATCGTCGTCTACGGCGAGGCCGACCCCAACACCTACCCCCTGCAGAAGAAGGGCCACAGCATGGAGTTCCTGCGCGAGATAGGCCATCTACGCCTGCGCACCAACACCTTCGGCGCCGTCATGCGTCTGCGTCACAACATGGCCATGGCCATCCACACCTTCTTCCACGAGCGCGGCTTCTTCTACTTCCACACGCCGCTCATCACCGCCAGCGACTGCGAGGGCGCCGGCGAGATGTTCCACGTCTCGACCCTCGACCCCGAGAACCCGCCCCGCAAGGAGGACGGCACCATCGACTGGGAGCAGGACTTCTTCGGCAAGTACACCGCACTCACCGTCAGCGGTCAGCTGGAGGGCGAACTGGGCGCCACCTCGCTGGGCAAGATCTACACCTTCGGCCCCACCTTCCGCGCCGAGAACAGCAACACCCCGCGCCACCTGGCCGAGTTCTGGATGATTGAGCCGGAGATGGCTTTCTACCAGATGGACGAGCTCACCGCCCTCGAAGAGGAGTTCATCAAGTACTGCGTCCGCTGGGCCCTCGACCACTGCATGGACGACCTGGAGTTCCTCAACAAGATGATAGACAATGGCCTCATCGAGCGCCTGCGCAGCGTGGTGGACACCGAGTTCGTGCGTCTGCCCTACACCGAGGGTATCAAGATACTGGAAGAGGCTGTCGCCAAGGGCCACAAGTTCGAGTTCCCTGTCAGCTGGGGCGTCGACCTGGCCTCGGAGCATGAGCGCTACCTGGTGGAGGAGCACTTCAAGAAACCCGTCATCATGATCGACTACCCGAAGGAGATCAAGGCCTTCTACATGAAGCTCAACGACCACGTGGAGGAGGAAGGCAAGCGTCAGGGCTTCTCAGGCCTCACCGTGCAGGGCACCGACGTGCTCTTCCCGCAGATCGGCGAGATCATCGGTGGCAGCGTCCGCGAGGAGAACTACGACAAGCTGATGGGCCGCATCACCGAACTCAACATCCCGATGAAGGACATGTGGTGGTACCTCGACACGCGCCGCTACGGCAGCTGCCCGCACGCCGGCTTCGGCCTGGGCTTCGAACGCCTGCTGCTCTTCGTCACCGGCATGGCCAACATCCGCGACGTCATCCCCTTCCCGAGAACCCCCAAGACCGCCGAGTTCTAAAGAAGCGACAAGTAATAATAAAGAAGCGCGCCTAGGATCGGGGCGCGCTTCTTTTATATCTATTTATTATTACCGTGCAGCTGCCGCAACGACCAAAAGCACCGTATATAATCCACCTAATATAATTGCTGGCAAACCGACAAGATTAAAGACAAGTTTTCCCGGACTAAACTCCTTCACTGTAGTATCTTGGGGGAGATTCTCAATTTGCCTTACCTGCGCGTCCGTTCCACATAAACGTGAGAAGTCACTGCCATTTGATACCTTGCACCCGTTTAGTTTTACATCTTTTACATATTGTATTTCTTCATAGTCACGAAGGTCATAGGCAACAGCATACTCAAAGATTTCTCCGTTTGCATTTTTGAAATAATACCTATCTGTTTTACGTTCGCCATCCTCAGATTTGTCCACATTTACCAGTTCATATCCTTCAACGCTCATATCTGTCTGTATCTTTTCAGTCTCCCTATTTAGCGTAGAATAAGCTGTAACCTCTACCTTTTTACTTGCACTACATCCCACCATGAAGATTGTAGTACAGCAAAACATTAGAATAAGTATACGTTTCATTTTTTTTACCCTTATATGTGACGGGCGCAACCTTTATAATCATCCGCACCGCGATGACTGATTTATTAAAAAGAAGCGTGGTACCGTATACCACTTCTTCGAATGGAGGTTGTCGGAAATACCTTGTAATGAGATGCGATAAACAGTCCACGCTATAACGCGAACCATTACATCTACCTGCATTACTAATGGAAGGTTCCGACATTCCCATTCGCAAGACGATATAACGCTTCGTTGATTTCCTTGTGAAATCGGGTGCAAAGATACGCACTTTCTGCGACGTGGCAAAATTATTTTTTGCCGTATGGCTGTTTTGTCGTATCTTTGCAGTCGGAAAAACACAGCAGGCATGACCAAGAAGCAAGCGATACAACTCTTTGAGGAGAAGAAAGTGCGCACCGTGTGGGACGACGAGCAAGAGAAATGGTACTTCTCCATCGTCGACACAGTGGCGGTGCTGACGGACAGCCCCAATCCCAACAATTATTGGAAGGTTTTGAAACACCGGCTCAAGAAAGAGGGTAACCAGTCGGTTACAAATTGTAACCAACTGAAGTTAATATCCTCTGACGGGAAAAGTTACAGAACCGATGTCGCCGATACCGAGCAGCTGTTCCGTCTCATACAGTCTATCCCGTCGCCCAAGGCGGAGCCGTTCAAGCAGTGGATGGCACAGGTGGCGGCCGAACGTCTCGACCAGATGCAGGACCCCGAGCTGGGCATCCAGCAGTCGCTGGCCGACTATAAACGCCTGGGATATTCCGACAACTGGATCAACCAACGCCTCAAGAGCATCGAGATACGCAAGGACCTCACCGACGAATGGAAACGCCACGGCCTGCAGGAGGGTGCGCAGTTCGCCACACTGACCGACATCATCTACAGCACATGGTCGGGTATGACCGCCAAGGAATACAAGCAGTTCAAGGGGTTGAAGAAAGAGAACCTGCGCGACAATATGACCAACCGTGAACTGGTGCTCAACATGCTGGCCGAACTCTCTACGAAGGACATCTCCGAGGCCCGCAACCCCGAGACCTTCGGCGAACACGCCGAGGTTGCCCGTCAGGGAGGTGAGGTTGCCCGCAATGCGCGAGCCGAACTTGAGGCCAAGACCGGCAAGGCTGTCGTAACCTCGCTCAACGCCAAAGATGTTTTGCAGATAGAAAATAAATGACACAGCAGGAGACTGACATAATGTATATGCAGCGGTGTCTACAGCTGGCTGCCAACGGGCTGGGGCGCGTGAGGCCCAATCCCTTGGTGGGCTGCGTCGTTGTGAAGGACGGCAGCGTCATCAGCGAAGGCTACCACCAGGAATACGGCCACAACCACGCCGAGCGCAACGCCTTGTTGCGTGAACTACCCACTACACACTATCCACTATCCACTCTATACGTCAACCTCGAGCCCTGCTCACACTACGGCAAGACGCCCCCTTGCGCCGACCTCATCGTCGAGAAGGGCATCCGCCGCGTGGTGTGCTGCAACGACGACCCCAACCCGCTGGTGGCCGGCAACGGCTTCCGCAAGCTGGAAGAGGCCGGCATCAAGGTGGTGCGCCATGTGCTGGAGGCCGAGGGCCGCGAGCTGAACCGCCGTTTCTTCACCTTCATGGAGCAGCGGCGTCCCTACGTCATACTGAAGTGGGCCGAGAGCGCCGACGGCTTCATGGCCCCGCCCGGTGTCAGGACTGACAATACAGGGCGGTCGCCGTCAAAGCAATACTGGCTGAGCACGCAGCGGCAGAACCGCCTGAACCACCGCTGGCGCACCGAGGAGGCCGCCATACTCGTGGGCAGCGAGACTTTCCTCAAGGACTCCCCCACCCTCACTCCGCGCCATTACCTGGGTCCCGCACCGCAGCCCGTGGTGCTCGACCGCCGCGGCCGCCTGACCGACGTCCCCGACCATTGGCTGCACCTCCGCACACAGACCGTAGAGGAGACACTCCATGAGCTCTACGAGCGCAGGCTGCAGAGCGTCATCGTCGAGGGCGGCCGTCAGGTGCTGGACGCATTCATCGCCAGCGGCCTCTACGACGAGGTGCGCATCCTGCGCAGCCCACAGCACCTCGGCACAGGTTTGAAAGCCCCAGAGGTGCCGAAAACAGCCCACAGCCGCCTTCTAATCATCGACTGAAAACAACGAAGCATGTTCGACGACACATACCGCACCATAGCCGCCCCCTCGGAGGGGCTCTACAAAGAGAAAGGCAGCAAGTTCCTGGCCTTCGCCTACCCCGTGCGCACCATCGACGAGGTGAAGGCGCACCTCGAGCGGCTGCGCAAGGACTATTTCGACGCGCGCCACCACTGCTACGCCTACATCCTCGGGGCCCGCAAGGACGCCTTCCGCGCCAACGACGACGGCGAGCCCAGCGGCACCGGCGGCCGCCCCATCCACGGCCAGCTCCTCTCGGCCGACCTCACGGACACCCTCGTGGTGGTGGTACGCTATTTCGGCGGCATCCTGCTCGGCGCCAGCGGTCTGGCCAATGCCTACAAGACCGCCGCGCGCGACGCCATAGACCATGCGCAAATCATAGAGAAAACCATCGACGCCCGCTACCGATTGGCCTTCGCCTACGAGACGATGAACGACGTGATGCGCATACTCAAGGACTACGACCTGAAGCCCGAGAACCAGAGCTACAACCTCGACTGCACGCTCGAAGTCAGCGTGCGCCAGTCGCTCTCGGTGCGCTTTTACGACGACGTGGCAGGACTCCGCACCGTCAAGATAGACATACTTTCATAGCATTGGCAGGAAACGAAAAAGCCCATCCATTGAGGATGAGCTTTTATCTTATGTGCCTCTTGGGGCACACCGTACTGTCGTTTACTCAGCCTTGGGGGCTTCCTCGGCGGCGGGAGTCTCGGCCACAGGGGCTTCGGCCACGGGAGCGGCCTCGGCCTTCTTGGCGCGGCTACGACGGGTGCTCTTGGCAGCCTTCTTGGTGGTGTCCTTGAGCATGTTCTCGTTGTAGTCGACGAGCTCGATGATAGCCATCTCGGAGTTGTCACCGTGGCGGATGCCGGTCTTCAGGATGCGGGTGTAGCCACCGGGGCGGTTGGCCACCTTCTGCGCGACCTCGCGGAAGAGCTCGTTGACGGCCTCTTTGCTGTGGAGGTAGCTGAAGACGATACGGCGGTTGTGGGTGGAGTCTTCTTTCGAGCGGTTGATGATGGGCTCGACGTACACTCTGAGGGCTTTAGCCTTGGCAACAGTGGTCTCGATGCGCTTATGCATGATAAGCGAGGTGGCCATGTTGGAGAGCATAGCCACGCGGTGGGCGTGGGTTCTGGACAGATGATTAACTTTGCAACCGTGTCTCATATTCTTTTCTTATTCTTTATCAAGTTTATACTTTGCTACATTCATACCGAACTCAAGGTTCTTGGAGGCGACCAGGTTCTCCAGTTCGGTGAGTGATTTTTTGCCGAAGTTGCGGAACTTCAGCAGGTCGGCCTTGTTGAAGGCGACGAGCTCGCCCAGGGTGTCGACCTCGGCAGCCTTGAGGCAGTTGAGGGCGCGCACGGAGAGGTCGAGGTCGATGAGCTTGGTCTTGAGGAGCTGGCGTATGTGTGCCGTGGTCTCGTCGAACTCTTCCTGCACGGGCTTGGTCTCGACATCGAGCGTGATGCGCTCGTCGGAGAAGAGCATGAAGTGCTGGATGAGGATGGTGGCGGCCTCCTTGAGAGCCTCCTTCGGGTGGATGGACCCGTCGGTCTCGATGTCGAAGGTGAGCTTCTCATAGTCGGTGCGCTGCTCTACGCGATAGTCGTCGACGGCATACATGACCTTCTTGATGGGGGTGTGTATGGAGTCGATGGCGATGACACCGATGGGGTCGGTGGCACGCTTGTTCTCGTCGGCGGGCACATAGCCACGGCCCTTGTCGATGCTGAGCGTGATGTGCAGCTCGGTAGTGGGCTCCATGTGGCAAATCTCAAGGTCAGGGTTAAGGACCTGAAAGCCGTTGAGGTTGCTGTTGAGGTCGCCGGCCTTGAGAACGGTCTGATCCTTCACGGTGAAGGTGATCTTCTCGGAGTCGGTGTCCTCAAGCTGACGGCGGAAGCGGATTTGCTTAAGGCGCAGGATGATGTCGGTCATATCCTCGACCACACCGGGTATGGAGGAGAACTCATGGTCGACACCGTCGATTTGCACAGAGGTAATAGCATAGCCTTCGAGCGAAGAGAGAAGGACGCGACGCAGAGCGTTGCCGATGGTAGTGCCATAACCGGGCTCCAGCGGGCGGAATTCAAAAGTGCCGCGGAAGTCGTCAGCTTCAAGCATGACCACCTTGTCAGGTTTCTGGAATGATAAAATTGCCATTTGTTATCCTTTCTTTCTTTTGTTGGTTTATGCCCGGGCACCGTGCCCGGACGGTAACCTCGCTGTGAGGCTAATTATTTCGAGTACAGGTCAACGATGAGCTGCTCGTTGATGGTCTCGGGGATGTCGCTGCGCTGGGGGTAGCTGACGAACTTACCGCTGAGGCTGGCGCCGTCCCACTCGAGCCAAGGATAGTTGTTGGCACGCGAAGCGAGGGAGTCGGTGATGACCTCAAGGGATTTGCTGCGCTCACGGACAGAGATGACGTCGCCCTCACGGAGAGAATAAGAGGGTACATTGACGACGTTGCCGTTGACAGCGATATGACGATGGGAAACCAGCTGGCGGGCCTGGGCGCGGCTGCGGGCGATGCCGAGACGGTAGACCACATTGTCGAGACGGGCTTCGATAAGCTTCATGAGTTCCTCACCGGTGATGCCACCACGACGGGAGGCTTCGGCATAGAGTTTGCGGAACTGGCGCTCGAGAATGCCATAGGTATATTTGGCTTTCTGCTTCTCATTGAGCTGGATGCCGTACTCGGAGGTCTTGCTGCGGCGACGGTTCTGGCCGTGCATGCCGGGAGCATAGGGTTTCTTCTCGTAGGATTTGTCCGGGCCGTAGATAGGCTCGTGGAACTTTCTTGCAATTTTGGTCTTCGGACCTGTGTATCTTGCCATTGTTTACTTGTCTTTTAAGATTAATAATTACACACGACGACGTTTCGGGGGACGGCAACCATTGTGGGGCAGCGGGGTGATGTCGGTAATCTCGGTCACCTCTATACCGCAGGTGTTGATTGCGCGGATTGCAGATTCACGTCCTTGACCAGGTCCTTTGACAAAGACCTTTACTTTTCTTAGGCCCAAATCATAAGCAACTTTGCCGCAATCTTCCGCAGCCATCTGTGCAGCATACGGAGTGTTTTTCTTCGATCCGCGGAAGCCCATTTTTCCTGCTGACGACCAAGAAATCACTTGACCGGCGTTGTTCGTCAACGAAACGATGACGTTGTTGAAGGATGCAAAGATGCATGCTCTTCCCTGAGGTTCAACTTTTACGACTCTCTTTTTAGTCGGTTTTGAAGTTTTTGCCATTTGTTTTTTGCTTGATTTTCTTTGTTTCTTTACTGCCAACCGCTTCTGAAGTCATTGTCTGTTCCGCGATTGGGGCGCTACAGCCTTTACTTACTTGGTAGCTTTCTTCTTGTTAGCGATTGTTTTCTTCTTACCCTTGCGAGTACGGGCATTGTTCTTGGTGCTCTGACCGCGGAGGGGCAGACCAAGACGATGACGGATGCCGCGATAGCAGCCGATATCCATCAGTCGCTTGATGTTCATCTGGACTTCCGAACGGAGGGCGCCCTCTACTTTGTACTCATCATTGATGATGGTACGCAGGGTGTTCTGCTCATCGTCGGTCCAGTCCTGCACCTTCTTGCCCTCGTCGATACCGGCCTTGGCCAGAATCTCCTTGGCAGTGCTACGTCCAATACCGAAGATATAGGTCAAACCTATCTCTCCTCTTTTGTTCTTGGGTAAGTCAATACCTGCAATACGTGCCATAAATTCTTTTTGTTGTTTTTGTTAATTATCCTTGTCTCTGTTTGAACTTAGGATTTTTCTTGTTGATTACATAGACCACTCCGTGGCGGCGTACCACCTTGCACTCCGGGGATCTTTTTTTGACTGAAACTCTTACTTTCATTGTTGTGTAATTATTAATCTTGTTTTTTCTGTGCGTCTCTACTTGTGACGATAAGTTATGCGCCCCTTCGTGAGGTCGTAAGGAGACATCTCTATCTGCACCTTGTCGCCGGGGAGGATTTTGATGTAGTGCATACGCATCTTCCCCGAGATATGGGCGATAATCTGGTGCCCGTTCTCCAATTCAACACGGAACATGGCGTTGCCGAGGGACTCGGTGACTGTTCCGTCAAGCTGTATGGATGCCTGTTTTGCCATTCTCTAACCTATCGTATTATTTGTTGTTTTCAATAAAATCAAAAGTCGTAAGGATATCCGGGCCGTTGGCGGTAATGGCCACGGTATGCTCAAAATGGGCCGCGGGCTTGCCATCTTTGGTGCGGCATGTCCATCCGTCCTCTTTAGAGAACTTGACGTTCTTGGACCCCATACAGACCATCGGCTCAACAGCAATCACCATGCCCTCCTTGAGGAGCGGACCAGTGCCCTTGACCCCGAAATTGGGGACATTGGGGGACTCGTGCATCTGGAAGCCGACACCATGACCGCAAAGCTCACGGACGACCGAATAGCCGTTTTTCTCGCAGTGCATTTGAACGGCATGGCTTATGTCGCCAACACGGTTGCCTGCTTTGCACTGGTCAAGGCCTATGTACAGAGCCTCACGGGTCACCTTCATCAGACGACGCATCTCGGGGCTCACCTCGCCGACAGCGAAGGTATAGGCTGAGTCTGCCACATATCCATTGTACTCAATGACACAATCAAGGGTGACATTGTCGCCATCTTTGATAAAGGTCTCGCCGGGAATGCCGTGAACTACCACATCGTTGACAGATATGCAGAACGCGGCAGGGAACCCCTCGAAACCCTTACACAAAGGCTTGGCACCATTGTCGCGGATGAACTGTTCGCCAATCTTGTCGAGATAGGCCGTCGTGACACCTGCATGAATATGACGGCCCACCTCCGCGAGAGTTTTCCCGAGGAGGAGGCCGGCATCACGTATGAGCTCTATCTCTTCTTTTGTCTTGAGCAGAATCATCTTGTTTGTTTGGGTTTACGCCTGTATCGACATTGAGGTACGACCCTTGATACGACCAGTCTTGGTCAGTCCATCATAATGGCGCATGAGCAGGTGACTCTCAATCTGCTGGAGAGTGTCGAGGATGACGCCGACAAGAATCAGCAGCGACGTGCCACCATAGAACTGGGCGAATTGTGTATTTACCCCAAACAGACGGATGACAGCAGGAAGAATGGCGACGATGGCAAGGAAGATGGATCCCGGAAGGGTAATCTTGGAGAGGATACCTTCAAGGTATTCAGCAGTCTTCTTCCCCGGTTTTACACCAGGTATGAAGCCTCCATTTTTCTTCATGTCGTCGGCCATCTGGTTGGGATTGATTGCTATAGCAGTGTAGAAATAAGTGAACAGAACCACCAGAATGGCAAATACAAGATTGTACCAGAAACTGTTATAATCGGCAAATGCCATGGCAAACTTGGAGCTGCTGTTACCAGTGAAACCCATGAAAGTGATGGGCAGGAACATGATAGCCTGGGCAAAAATGATGGGCATGACGCCGGCAGCATTCACCTTGATGGGAATATACTGACGAACACCACCATACTGCTTGTTGCCAACAATGCGCTTGGCGTACTGCACAGGGATACGACGCGTACCCTGAACCAGCAAGATGACAAGCAGGATGACCGCAAGCAGAACAACAAGCTCGACAAGGAACATCACAAGACCACCGCCTTCTGACCAGCGAGATGCAAACTCACCAAACAGGGCAAACGGCAGACGTGCGATAATACCAATCATAATAAGAAGCGAGATACCATTACCCACACCTTTGTCCGTAATTCTCTCACCAAGCCACATCACAAACAACGTGCCACTGATAAGTATAATAATGCTTGACACCCAGAAGAAGGGTGAAGGAGCACTACCATCAAACGGATATATAGCCGTGGACGAAGCACCGAGCTGGTACATCATGTTCGTGATGTACGCCGGAGCCTGCATGGCGGTAACAATAACCGTGAGCCAGCGTGTGATCTGATTCATTTTTCTACGGCCACTTTCGCCCTCTCGTTGCATTTTCTGAAAATAGGGCACAACCATCACCAACAACTGGATGACAATCGACGCCGTGATGTACGGCATGATACCCAAAGCAAAAATAGAGGCATTGGAGAATGCTCCACCGGAGAACATGTTGAGAAGTCCCATCAAGCCTTCGGATCCCTGTTTCTGCAATCCTTGTAACTGAGAAGGGTCAACACCTGGCAGGACAACATAAGAACCAATACGATAGATGAGAACCAACCCAAGGGTGTAAAGAATTCTCTTCCGCAAGTCTTCTATTGACCAGATGTTTTTAAGTGTCTGTATAAAGCGCTTCATTTTAACTGTTTGTTTTATTCAATAACGGTAGCAACGCCACCCTTGTCCTCGATGGCTTTCTTAGCAGTTGCAGAGAAAGCGTGGGCGGTGACATTAACAGCCTTTGAAAGCTCACCACGGCCAAGAATCTTGATACGATCCTTGCCAGAAATGAGACCGTTCTGCTTCAAAACGTCAATATTAAAATCAGTAATATTCTTGGCCTCAGCCAAAGCATTGATGGTATCGATGTTGACACCAACATACTCAATACGGTTGAGGTTTTTGAAGCCAAACTTAGGCACGCGACGATAGAGGGGCATCTGACCACCCTCAAAACCGACCTTCTGGTGATAACCGGAACGGGCCTTGGCACCTTTGTTACCACGAGTGGCTGTACCACCTTTGCCAGAACCAGCACCACGTCCGATGCGTTTCGAGTGTTTGATAGAACCTTCCGCGGGTTTGAGATTACTTAAGTTCATTTATCTTTTCCTTTCTTTCTTTACGTGATTAAATTTCTTCAACAGAGAGAAGGTGCTTGACACTATCAATCATACCAAGTATCTGGGGTGTGGCGACCACCTCACGGGTATGATTAATGCGACGAAGGCCGAGAGCCTCCATAGTGCGCTTCTGACGAGCGGGGCGGCCAATAATGCTTCTGACCTGCTTAATTCTAAGTTTCTTTTCTGCCATAATACTAATCTCCTATTGATTAACCGTTGAACACCTTGTCAAGTGATACACCGCGGAGCTGGGCAACCATATAAGGATCCTTCATCTGAAGAAGAGCATTGATGGTAGCCTTAACAACGCTGTGGGGGTTGGAAGAGCCCTTGCACTTAGCAAGAACATCTTTCACACCGACACTCTCCAAAACGGCGCGCATAGCACCACCGGCAATAACACCAGTACCTGGTGCTGCAGGTTTCAGAAACACCTTAGCACCGCTGTATTTACCCATCTGCTCGTGAGGAATAGTACCCTTAAGCACCGGGACACGGATAAGATTCTTCTTTGCATCGTCGACGCCCTTTTGAACGGCGGCCTGAACTTCCTTAGCCTTACCAAGACCATAGCCAACAACACCATTCTCGTTTCCAATAACGACGATGGCAGCAAAGGTGAATGTACGACCACCCTTGGTGACTTTCGTGACACGATTAATTGCGACAAGACGGTCCTTGAACTCTATGTCGCTCGACTTAACTCTATTTACGTTTAATTCTGCCATGACTTTATTAGAATTTTAAACCACCTTCTCTGGCACCATCGGCCAAACTCTTCACGCGACCATGGTAAAGATAACCATTACGGTCAAAAACAACGGTATTAATACCGGCAGCAATGGCTCGCTCGGCAACAGCCTTGCCAACTTTGGCGGCCACTTCACTCTTTGTGCCACTCTTTTCAAAGCCCTTCTCATTGGAAGATGCAGCGGTCAGTGTCACACCTTTGACATCGTCAATCACCTGGGCATAGATTTCTTTATTACTTCTAAAAACCGACAGGCGAGGCATCTCAGCGGTACCGCTGACTTTATGACGAATGCGGAATTTAATTTTTGTTCTTCTTATGTCTTTCTTTGTTGCCATAATTCTTTTTTCTTTTTGGCTAATATAAGGTTTATTTCACCCTAAAACTTATTTAGCAGCAGCTTTACCTGCCTTCTTGCGAATCTCCTCTCCCTGGAAGCGGATACCCTTTCCTTTATAAGGCTCCGGCTTACGGAGCGAGCGGATCTTTGCTGCAGCCTGACCTAGTATCTGTTTATCGCAGCTGGTCATTGTAATAATGGGATTTTTACCTTTTTCTGTGACAGTCTCAACTTTGATTTCAGGAGCCAGCTCAAAGAAAATCTTGTGAGAATAGCCGAGATCCATCTCCATTACATTGCCAGTAGCTTGGACTTTATAGCCAACACCGATGACTTCCTGAACGGTTTTGAAGCCCTCGCTAACACCTTTCACCATATTGGCGGCAAGCGCACGATAAAGGCCATGCTGAGCTTTAGTTTCACGCTCGTCATTGGGACGATTGAAATGCAGCACACCATCTTCTAGTTTCATTTCAATCATCGGATTAACCTTCTGACTGAGTTCACCGAGTGGACCCTTGACGGTGAGCACGTTATCATCAGAAATCTTCACTTCAACACCTTTAGGAAGGTGGATGGGCATTTTACCTATTCTTGACATTTTATTTCTCCTCTCTATTGATTAACTGATGTAACATAAAACTTCACCACCCACATTGAGCGTGCGAGCCTCCTTGTCAGTCATAAGGCCTTTAGAGGTAGAGACAATGGCAATACCGAGACCGTTGAGAACGCGAGGCATCTCTTCAACTGAGACATATTTACGCAGACCGGGGGTGGACACACGCTTAAGCTCAGCGATGGCTGATTGCTTAGTGACAGGGTGATACTTAAGAGCAATTTTGATGCTCTGGTTGTGAGCTCCTTCATTTTCGAACTTATAGTTCAAAATGTAGCCTTTCTCAAAGAGAATCTTTGTCATCTCTCTTTTGAGTTTGGAGCCGGGGATTTCAACCACGCGATGCTTGGCAGCGATAGCATTACGCATGCGGGTCAAATAATCTGCAATAGGATCTGTTACCATTTTTAATTTTTGATTTTAAGTTTTGTAGTATTGGTGTTATGCCAACTTGCAAAGCTACCAATAAATTACTGTTTTCTTCGTTTTACCAACTGGCTTTCTTAACGCCAGGAATAAGACCCGAGACCGCCATCTCACGGAAGTTTATACGCGAAATACCGAACTGGCGCATATATCCTTTTGGACGCCCAGTCAACTGGCAGCGGTTGTGCTGACGAATCGGGCAAGCATTCTTGGGAAGCTTCTGAAGGGCAATGACAGCCTTCTCGACCTCCTCGGGCTCGCCAGTACGTACAATTTCCTTAAGGGCAGCGCGCTTGGATGCATATTTTGCAACCATTTTAGCTCTTTTGCGCTCTCTTGCTTTGATTGATTCTTTAGCCATTATGCTTATTTTTGTTGATTCTTGAACGGTAAACCAAACTCTTTGAGCAGAGACATTGCCTCCTTGTCAGTGTTTGCAGAAGTGACAAACGTGATATCCATACCCTGAATACGATCAATCTTGTCGATATCAATCTCGGGAAAGATAATCTGCTCAGCAATACCAAAAGTGTAGTTACCCTTGCCATCAAAACCCTTGTCATTGATACCACGGAAGTCGCGAATACGAGGGATAGAGGCAGTCACAAGACGCTCCAGGAACTCATACATGCGCTCACCACGGAGGGTTACACGGACACCGATAGGCATGCCACGGCGAAGCTTGAAGTTCGATATATCTTTGCGAGACTTCGTAGCCACAGCCTTCTGACCTGTGATAGCGGTCATTTCCTCTATTCCTTTGTCAATGACCTTCTTGTCTGCTATGGCAGCCTTGCCAAGGCCCTGGTTAAGGGTGATTTTCTTCAAACGAGGAGCCTGCATAACAGTTTTATAGCCATACTCTTTCATCAGAGCGGGCAGTATTTCCTCTTTATACTTGGTTTTTAATGTCGGAATGTAAGCCATTATTTAATCTCCTCCCCTGTTTTTTTAGAATAACGGACTATTTTACCAGTCTTTTCATCAACACGGCGACCAATCTTAGTGGGGGTCTTGCCAACAACAACCATAAGGTTGGAAATGTGAATGGGGGCTTCCTGTTCAACAATACCACCCTGCGTATTTTTAGCATTGGGCTTGGTATGTTTCTTATTCACGTTGACACCCTCGACGATGGCGCGATTCTTTTCGGGATAGACTTTCAGCACCTTGGCGACTTTACCCTTATCGTCACCTGCGATAATCTGAACCATATCCCCTTTCTTAACGTGCAATTTCATTGTTGTCTACTTTCTTTTTATATTTTACAATACTTCGGGAGCGAGTGAAACAATTTTCATAAACTGCTTCTCGCGCAATTCGCGACCAACTGGGCCGAAGATGCGGGTGCCACGAAGCTCATCGGCAGCGGTGAGCAAAACGCAGGCATTGTCGTCGAAGCGGATGTAGGAACCATCATTGCGACGAATCTCTTTCTTGGTGCGTACGACGACTGCTTTCGACACGCTACCTTTCTTCACATTGCCGGAAGGAATAGCATCCTTTATGGCCACAACGATAGTGTCGCCAATGGAAGCATAACGCTTCTTGGTTCCACCGAGGACACGGATGCACAGGGCGCTTTTGGCACCACTGTTATCGGCAACTGTCATTCTGGTTTCTTGTTGTATCATTTCTTCTTATTTTTTCTAAAAGTAGTTACTTAGCCTTCTCGACGATTTCGACCAGACGCCAGCATTTGTTTTTACTTAAGGGGCGAGTCTCCATTATGCGGACGGTATCGCCTATGCCAGCCTCGTTCTTCTCGTCGTGAGCCATGAATTTTGTGGACTTCTTCACAAACTTGCCATACATGGGGTGCTTAACCTTGCGCTCGACAAGAATCACGATAGACTTGTCCATCTTGTTGCTGACCACAACGCCGATTCTTTCTTTTCTTAAATTTCTTTCCATCTTAGAATTGGATTTTACTAATTGCCATGCTTACTTTTTGTCGGCGATTTCTCGCGCGCGGAGCTCAGTAAGGCAGCGGGCAATGTTTTTTCTACTTTCTTTAATTTTGTTGGGATTCTCGAGGGGCGAGACAGCGTGGCTCATGAGCATCTTCTGATAGAGCGCACGCTCGGCATCGAGTTTCTCCTTCAATTCAGCAGTCGAGAGCTCCTTTAAAACGATTTCATTCTTCATGACTGTAGTGGTGCTTCTTATTTATTCTTCGATATAGTCTCTTTTGACGACAAACTTGGTCGAGATCGGGAGCTTTTGCGCAGCAAGACGCAGTGCCTCTTTGGCAACATCCATTGGAACTCCTTCGCACTCGAAGAGCATCGTTCCGGGCATGACACGAGCCACAAAATACTCGGGAGCACCTTTACCTTTACCCATACGAACCTCATTAGGTTTCTTGGTGATGGGCTTGTCCGGGAAGATGCGAATCCAAATCTGACCTTCACGTTTCATATGACGCGTTACAGCTTGACGAGCAGCCTCAATTTGACGACCGGTAATAAAGCAGGTCTCTAACGACTTAATACCAAAGGTTCCGAAGGCAAGTTCGTGACCGCGGAAAGCATTACCTTTGATTTTACCCTTTTGCTGCTTTCTGTATCTTGTTTTCTTAGGTTGTAACATTTCTTCTTATAATTTAGTGTTTAGAACACTTATGTTAAACGCTCGTGTTATTTATTTGCTATTTCTGCTACCGCCCTGACGACGACGGGGTGCGCCACCTTCCGGACGACGACCTGCGCCCATACCGGGGCGATGATCCTTCTGCTGACCACCAATAGCGGAGGAAACCAACTCGGGTCTGCCATAGATAACACCACGGCAAATCCACACTTTGATACCGATACGGCCATATGTGGTGTGAGCCTCAGCATTGGCATAATCAATGTCAGCACGCAGTGTATGCAGGGGAGTACGGCCCTCTTTGAAATGTTCGCTACGGGCGATTTCAGCACCGCCAATACGACCGCTTATCGAGACCTTGATACCCTCGGCACCGATACGCATGGTGGAGGTGATGGCATTTTTGATGGCACGGCGATACTGGATACGGCCCTCAATCTGCTTGGCAATGTTCTGGGCAACAAGAACGGCATCCATCTCGGGACGCTTCACCTCGCTGATATTAATTTGGACATCCTTGCCGGTGAGCTTTTTGAGCTCTTCACGGAGTTTGTCCACCTCCGAACCCGCACGGCCGATAATAAGACCCGGACGAGCAGCATTGATCGTTACGGTGAGAAGCTTCAACGTACGCTCGATGTAAATCTTTGCGATACCAGCTTTGGCCAGACGAGCGTTGAGGTACTTACGAATCTTATCATCCTCAACAAGTTTCTGCTCAAAACGTCTGCCACCAAACCAGTTAGAATCCCATCCGCGGATAATACCTAATCTGTTTCCAATAGGGTTAGTCTTTTGTCCCATTGTTTCGTTTCTTCTTTTTTGTTACTTATTTTGTTTCTTCTTTTTCAGCCGTTGCCACGGGAGCGTCTTCAAGACGGCTGCCGAGAATCATGGTTATGTGGTTGCTGCGCTTGCGGATGCGGTAGCCGCGACCCTGAGGGGCGGTGCGCATGCGCTTCATTGTGCGACCTTCGTCAACCATAATCTGTTTGACATACAGTTTGGCATCTTCCATGCGGACACCCTCGTTCTTGGCCTGCCAGTTGGCGATAGCCGAAAGGAGGAGCTTACGCATCTTGGGAGCGGACTCTCTGGGGTTATACTGGAGGATACCGAGGGCTTTCTCTACATCAACACCACGAACCAAGTCAGCAACCAGGCGGGTCTTCTGAGGCGACGTCGGGTTGTTCATCAACTTGGCCATATAGATGGTCTTGTTGGCTTCCTTGCGTGCTTCTGCACTATTATGTTTTCTACGTCCCATTTTCTTTCAGTGTTTACTTTTTACCTTTATCTTTAGATCCTGCATGGCCGCGGAAGATGCGGGTGGGAGCGAACTCGCCAAGCTTGTGACCCACCATGTTCTCGGTGACGTACACGGGGATGAACTTGTTGCCATTGTGAACAGCAATAGTCTGACCCACAAAGTCGGGCGATATCATCGAAGCTCTCGACCATGTCTTGATGGTAACCTTCTTGTTCGACTGCTGTGCCTCGATTACTCGTTTTTCCAGTTTGTGGAAAATATAAGGACCTTTCTTTAATGAACGACTCATTGTTTCTTTTTTTTACTGAGTTACTTCTTTCTTCTTTCGACGATATACTTGCTCGACTGCTTCTTGGGAGCGCGAGTCTTGTAACCCTTAGCCGGGATACCTTTGCGCGAACGAGGATGTCCGCCAGTCTGGCGACCCTCACCGCCGCCCATCGGGTGGTCAACGGGGTTCATGACAACGCCGCGGTTACGCGGACGGCGGCCAAGATGACGGCTGCGGCCGGCTTTACCACCAACCTCGAGGTTGTGCTCGGGATTGCTGACGATACCGACAGTGGCGCGGCATGCCTGGAGGATCATGCGCATCTCACCGCTGGGCATTTTAATGATAGCATACTTGTCGTCGCGGGACATGAGCTGGGCATAAGCACCGGCGGAACGCACCATCTTGGCACCCTGGCCGGGGCGGAGCTCAATGTTGTGAATGAGTGTACCGAAAGGTATCTCAGAGAGCAGCAAGGTGTTGCCAATCTCAGGGGCCACACCGGCACCCGACATGACAGTCTGACCAACCTTCAGACCCTGGGGGCAGAGGATATAGCTCTTCTCGCCGTCGGCATAGCAGACGAGGGCGATACGCGAACTGCGGTTGGGGTCATACTCGATGGTCTTCACAACTGCGGGGATACCGTCTTTGTTGCGTTTGAAGTCCACAAAACGGTACAGTTTCTTGTGACCACCACCGATATAACGCATGGTCATCTTACCTTGGTTGTTGCGGCCACCGCTTTTGCGGATGCCATAGACAAGGCTCTTCTCCGGTCTTGTTGCGGTGATATCATCGTTGGTAACAACGAGTTTGTGACGCTGGCCGGGAGTTGTGGGTTTAATTTTCTTTAAAGCCATTTCTTTGTTTTCTTATTGGTCTCTTATCAGTGGACCTTAACTATTATTACCTGTTTTCTGTTTGTTTTCTTAGATGCTGGCGTAGAAGTCAATGCTGTCGCCCACGGCGAGGGTGACGATAGCCTTCTTGAAAGCATTGGTACGACCGGTAAGGAAGCCTGCCTTTGTGTAGCGGGACTTCACTTTGCCTGCATAGTTCATTGTGTTCACATCAACAACCTTCACATTGTAGAACTCCTCAACGGCGTTCTTGATTTGAATCTTGTTGGCGCGTTTGTCAACGACAAAACCATAACGGTTCTGGGCAGGAGCGACGGCGATGCCTTTCTTACGCTGTATGCGGGTCTGGATAGGATTAGCCGCAGCCTCGGTGAGGCGGGTCATCTTTTCACTGATCAGCGGTTTTACTATTACGTTCATCATTGTTAAACTTTCTTAAATAGTTATACTCTCTTCCCTTATTTTGTTGCCAAAACGCGGTTAATCTCACTCAATGAACCCTCACAAACGACAATATTGGAGGCGTTAACAATGTCGTAAGTATTTAACTGTGACACGTTTACCACCTTCACGTTCTTGAGGTTTCTAGCGGACAAAGATACGAAATTATTTTGATTCTCAAGCACAAAAAGTGACTTTTTGTCGCCGAGTTTCAGGTTATTGAGCACTTCGATCATCTTTTTGGTCTTGGGACCTTCAAAGGCGAAATTCTCAACCACGGTCATAGCGTTATCCTTGGCCTTGTAGGCGAGAGCGCTGCGGCGAGCAAGACGTTTCACTTTGATGTTCAGCTTGAAGCGATAGTCGCGGGGCTTGGGTCCGAAAATGGTACCGCCACCGACGAACACGGGGCTCTTCAAATCGCCCGAGCGGGCACCGCCGGTGCCTTTCTGGCGTTTCAGCTTGCGGGTGCTGTGGGCGTTCTCGCTGCGCTCCTTGGCTTTGGCAGTTCCCTGACGGTTGTCGGCGAGATACTGCTTGACATCGAGGTATATGGCGTGATCGTTGGGCTCGATGGCGAAGATAGAATCGTCGAGGGTGATGGTTCTACCGGTTTCGCTTCCGTTGATGTTATAAACTTTTATCTCCATGTCTTAATTAACTCCATCTTTCAAGTTTGACAATAGAACCTTTGGGACCGGGGACAGAGCCTTTGACAAGCATAAGGTTCTTCTCGGCGATAATCTTAACCACCTGCAGGTTCTGCACCTTCACGCGATGGTTGCCAGTCTGACCGGCCATGCGCATACCCTTGAAGATACGCGAAGGATAGGACGATGCGCCTATCGAACCGGGGGCGCGGAGACGGTCGTGCTGACCGTGAGTCTTGTCGCCGACACCGCCGAAGCCGTGACGGGTGACAACACCCTGGAAACCTTTACCTTTCGAGGTGCCAACCACGTCGACAAATTCGCCTTCCTGGAAGACTTCGACGGTAAGCACTTCACCGTATTTCTTCTTGTGGCCCTCTTCAAAACGAGAGAACTCGGCAAGATACTGCTTGGGGGTGGTACCTGCCTTGGCGAAATGGCCGCGCATAGGCTTGTTGGTACGGCTTTCCTTTTTCTCGCCAAAGGCCAGCTGGATGGCTTCGTAACCATCCTTCTCGATTGTTCTCACTTGTGTCACGACACAAGGACCAGCTTCAATAACTGTGCACGGAATCTGCTTTCCGTCGGCATCAAAAAGACTGGTCATTCCGATTTTCTTTCCGATTAATCCTGACATTTCCTTTAGTTGGATTCTTTTAAATTGTTAGACATTCAGCTTATCTTACTGACATAGGCTGATTAAATTCACACTTTGATTTCGACTTCGACACCACTGGGGAGTTCGAGCTTCATCAGGGCGTCGATGGTTTTGGCGCGATCGTTGATCTCGATGTCCATCAGGCGCTTGTAGGTGTTCAACTCGAACTGCTCACGCGACTTCTTGTTGACGAAGGTCGAGCGGTTCACGGTAAAAATCTTTTTGTTGGTAGGCAGGGGTATGGGGCCATTGACCACTGCACCAGTCATCTTAACGGTCTTCACAATCTTCTCGGCCGATTTGTCGACGAGGTTGTGGTCGTAAGATTTGAGCTTGATTCTGATTCTTTGACTCATTGTTATTTATTGTTTAATTATTTTTATTCTTAAGTATAGCTTCCTGCTGGTCGCGCGTCAGCTCGGCGTAGTGCGAGAACTCCATGGTGGAGTTGGCGCGGCCGGAAGTGATGGTGCGCAGCGCGGTGACATAGCCGAACATCTGCTCCAGGGGCACCTTGGCGTGTATAGCCTGTACGCCCACCTTGGCGGTGATGTTCTCCAAGACACCACGACGGCGGTTGAGGTCGCCGGTGACATCGCCCACATAAGCGTCAGGAGTCAGCACCTCAAGTTTCATGATAGGCTCCAGCAGTACGGGGTTGGCCTTGCGGCAGGCGGCCTTGAAGCCGATCTTGGCGCAGAGCTCAAACGAGAGCTGGTCGCTGTCCACGGGGTGGAAGGAGCCGTCGATGATACGCACCTTCATGCTGTCCATGGGGTAGCCTGCCAGGACGCCGTTCTGCATAGCCTCCCTGAAACCCTTTTCGATGGCGGGCATGAACTCCTTGGGGATGTTGCCGCCCTTGACCTCGTTGACGAACTGCAGACCCATGACACCCTCGTCGGCAGGGCCGATCTCGAACAGCACGTCGGCGAACTTACCCTTGCCGCCGGTCTGTTTCTTATAGATCTCGTGGTGCTGCACGGTGGTGGTGATAGCCTCCTTGTAGGCCACTTCCGGGCGTCCCTGGTTCACATCGACGCCGAACTCGCGGCGCAGACGGTCCATGATGATGTCGAGATGCAGCTCGCCCATACCGCTGATGACGGTCTGGCCGCTCACCTCGTCGGTCTTGACGCGGAATGTGGGGTCCTCTTCCACGAGCTTCATCAGCGCGTTGGTCATCTTGTCCATGTCGGCCTGCGTGTGAGGCTCGACGGCGATGCTGATGACCGGCTCGGGGAACTTCATCGACTCAAGGATGATGGGGTGCTGCTCGTCGCAGAGCGTGTGCCCCGTCTTGATCTCCTTGAAGCCCACGGCGGCTCCGATGTCGCCAGCCTCGATGCGGTCGAGGGGGTTCTGCTTGTTGGAGTGCATCTGCATGATACGCGAGATACGCTCCTTCTTGCCGGTGTTGGCATTGTAGACATACGAGCCGCTTTCGAGCGAGCCGCTGTATACGCGGAAGAAGCACAGGCGTCCCACATAGGGGTCGGTGGCTATCTTGAAGGCCAGAGCCGAGAAGGGGGCCTTGACGTCAACCTTGCGGCTCTCGGGCTTGCCAGTCTTGGGGTTGGTGCCGTTCACCTCGGGCACGTCGAGGGGGCTGGGCAGGAATGCCGCCACAGCGTCGAGCAATGTCTGAACGCCTTTGTTCTTGAAGGCGGAACCGCACATCACAGGCACAATCTTGCGGGCGAGGGTGGCCTTGCGGATCTCGGCGATAATCTCATCGGCGGTGATGCTGTCGGGGTCGTCGAAGAACTTCATCATAAGCTCTTCGTTCTCCTCGGCGACACCCTCGACAAGCTTCTGGCGATATTCCGCGGCTATCTCTTTCAGGTCCTCGGGCATGGGAATCTCCTCGAAACGCTGGCCGTTGGACGACTCGTCCCACACCAGAGCCTTATTGGAGATAAGATCCACCACGCCTTTATAGAGGTCTTCCTGGCCGATAGGTATCTCTATAGGTATCGGGTTGGCACCCAGGCGCTCCTTGATCTGGCCGACCACCGAGAAGAAGTCGGCACCGGCACGGTCCATCTTGTTGATGAAGGCTATGCGCGGCACCTCGTACTTGTCGGCCTGACGCCAGACGGTCTCGCTCTGCGGTTCGACGCCGCCCACAGCGCAGAAGATGGCTATGGCGCCGTCGAGCACACGCAGCGAGCGCTCCACCTCGACGGTGAAGTCCACGTGACCCGGAGTGTCGATGATGTTGTACTTGTAGCGGTTATCGTGCCAGTTCCAGAACACAGTGGTAGCGGCGGAAGTGATGGTGATACCACGCTCCTGCTCTTGCACCATCCAGTCCATCGTGGCGCTACCCTCGTGAGTCTCACCGAGTTTGTAGTTCTTGCCAGTATAGAAAAGGATGCGCTCCGTCGTCGTCGTCTTGCCGGCGTCGATGTGGGCCATTATGCCGATGTTGCGTGTGTAGTGGAGGTCTGACATTGCTATATACTATATAATACGTTACGCGCGGAAGTGCGAGAAGGCCTTGTTGGCGTCGGCCATACGGTGGATATCCTCCTTGCGCTTGAAGGCGGCGCCCTCTTCCTTGTAGGCGGCCTGTATTTCGGCGGCAAGTTTCAGAGCCATGGTTTTCTCACTGCGTTTGCGCGAGAAACCGATGAGGTTCTTCATGCCGATGCTCTGCTTGCGCTCGGCGCGGATCTCGGTAGGAATCTGGAAAGTGGCGCCACCGATACGCTTGCTGCGCACCTCGACACTCGGGGTGACGTTGGCGAGAGCCTTCTTCCACACCTCCAGGCCGTCTTCCTTGGTACGGTCGCTGACGACGTCTATTGCATCGTAGAAGATACGGTAGGCGATGGTCTTCTTGCCGCCCATCATCAGGTTGTTGACGAACTTGGTGACGAGAACATCATTATACTTGGGATCCGGAAGGATTATTCTTTTCTTGGGCTTAGCTTTTCTCATTTTGCTGGAAAATCTTTAAACTTTAAACTCTAAACTTTTATCTTTACTTGCCGGCCTGTTTCGGGCGTTTGGCACCGTATTTGGAACGACGCTGGCGACGACCGTCGACACCGCTGGTGTCAAGAGCACCGCGGATGATATGGTAACGCACGCCGGGAAGGTCCTTGACACGGCCTCCGCGAATCATCACTATGGAGTGCTCCTGCAGGTTGTGACCCTCACCCGGGATGTAGGCGTTGACTTCCTTACCGTTGGTCAGGCGAACACGGGCCACTTTGCGCATGGCCGAGTTAGGCTTCTTGGGGGTGGTGGTGTACACACGGGTGCAGACACCGCGACGCTGCGGGCAGCTGTCGAGGGCGGGAGACTTGGACTTGTACTCCATCTGCTGACGTCCTTTGCGAACTAATTGCTGAATTGTTGGCATTTTTCGTTTCTTGTTTTATTATTTTATTACTTGTTTTTCAGTCTCATTCATGGGCATTACACGCCCAAAAAGGAATTGCAAAATTACAACTATTTTCCATACCCACCAAACATCTTCGGCTTCAGTATGTGTTAAATAATCTTAAAATTTCACGGCAGTACTATGTATCAGTCTATTACAAAATAATTTTAACACTATTTTTTTGCTGTTTTCTTCACTTTTCAACAGCACCGGAGGTTGTCATACGGCGCACTTTTCAACAAGTTTTCCACAAAATGAAGCCGATCGGAAAGACCTTGTGTCACAACCCCACCTAAACCCCACCTAAACGGCTAGTAGACGGCTGGAAGACCCCATGAAGACCCCATGAAGCCCCAACCAAAATCACAACAAAACAACCTCGGCGCTTCCGGCAACAACATACATGCGGCCAGACGCTTCGTCGCGACAAAGCCAGCGCGTGCGGCGATGCTCGACGCTGACAAAAAGCATCGACGGATTCCTCTTCAGGCGGAACCGGCTACCGGCAGGCAAGTCGTCAAGATGCAGCACCGGAGCATCCTGGGCACCAGCATCATAGCGATGCAACATCTCCTCAACGCGGCGACCAATCACGCGCGACAAGGGCACACGCGAAGCATAGCGCGAGATGAGCGGACGCGCATCGTCGGGGAAGTCGCCCAAGCGCTCGGCAAGCAGACGGGCATACTCGGCCTGCCACTCATGCCCATGCGGCTGCACATCTCTGTATTTCAAGTGCGTCTCAAGATGTGCGGCCTCGTGTAGGAACACCCAAAGGAATAGGTATGGGTTAAGGTCGCCGTTGACGGACATCTCATGGAAAAGGTGGTTCGGCTGCGGCCACCGGTAGTCGCCATACTTTGTGCGCCGCTCACGGGTGACATGGAAATGCACCTTGTAGTGGTTCAGAAAGTCATACACCCACCCCACCGACTCAGCCGGCAGGTGGTTGCGCAGTATGGCACGGTATCGCTCTTCGGTGGTCAAGAAAGCTCGGCGTCAGAAGGTTGGGCAGTCGCAGTCACTCTTCTTGTGACGGTACATGTGGTCGCCCGACGAACAAGCCGAGCATGCAAGTCCTGCCAGCAGCAGGAGCACAGCTATGCGGAGTAGAGTCTTTTTCTTTGACATTTTCGTGTGTTTTGCCATTATAAACGGCGTTTCCCCAGTTTTATTGCGCCTGATTTTCAGCGCCGAATAAAATAATTGTCAATAATTATAAAAAAAGATGTACTTTTGCAACCTAAAAATAATGCCTATATGTTTGGAATAAAGAGGTTATTGGCAATGCTGGCGCTGCTCATGTGCTGCGCCGCTGTGCAGGCGCAAACCGCCGACTCGGTCGACGTGCTGCACTACAGCCTGCAGCTCGACCTCAGCAACGGCAAGCCCTTCCGCGGCGACGCCCTGCTGACAGTACGCCTCCTGCGCCCCTGCAACGAGATAGGCCTCAACCTCTCGGGCAACGTAGACTCCATCAAGGTCAACAACATAAGTACCTCCGGCAACAACATACTCCACATCCCCACAGCAGGCATAGCCCCCGGCGACACATTCACCGTCGCCATCGCCTACCGCGGAAGCGGCCATGTGGAGAGCTACGGCTTCGGGGGCTTCCACTTCGACAACGACATGAGCTACAACCTCGGCGCCGCCTTCGGCGAGGCCCTCCACCCCATAGGCCGCGCCGTGTTCCCCTGCCGCGACAACTTCAACGACAAAGCCACCTACACCATAAGCGTTAAGACCAAGGCCGGGTGGACGGCCGAGTGCAGCGGCATGCTGCAGAGCCGCAGCGTCGACAGCGACGGCTGCGAACACTCGGTGTGGAACATCTCGCATCCCGTGTGCACCTACCTCGTCGGCATCAGCCAGGCCGACTACCACCGCATCCTCGACACCGTAGCCGGCTATCCGCTCACCATAGGCTACACCACACAGGACAGCGCCACGACATGCAGCGTCTACGCGCTCCTCGACGCCGTGGTGCCCAAGTTCGAGGAGTGCTTCGGCCCCTACCGCTGGGGGCGCATAGGCTACATAGGCACCGCCATGGGCTCCATGGAACACGTCAACAACATAGCCCTGGCCCGCCCGGCCATGGCCTCGGTAAGCCAGGCCGGACAGAGCACCATAGCCCACGAGCTGGGCCACGCCTGGTTCGGCAACCTCGTCACCTGCGAGGAAGAGGGCGACATGTGGATAAACGAAGGCGGCGCCAGCTTCACGAGCGAGGTGGCACGCGAGGCCACTCACGGCCGCCGCGCCTCCAACGCCACCTACCAGCGCGACCTCGACAACGTGTTGCGCACCACACACCACACCGACTACTCGTACCTCGCGCTACACGGCATGCCCCACACCTACACCTACGGCTCCACCACCTACGACAAAGGGGCCATGGTGTGGCACTCGCTGCGCGGCTACCTCGGCGACTCGCTCTTCTACGCCTCCCTGCGCACCCTCATGGAACGCTGCGCCTTCGGCAACATCGACGCCTATCGCCTGCGCGACTCGCTCAGCCGCTACAGCGGCGTCGACCTCACCGGCTTCTTTGACTTCCACGTCTTCAACCCCGGCTTCAACAACTACAACGTCAGCATCGGCCAGGGCGAAGGCTACCAAACCACCAACAATGTCAGCGTCGCCATCAGCCAGAACAGCGTGGGCACCACCACCCTGATGCGCCACAACCGCGTGCCTGTCACCTTCTTCGGTGCCGACGGCCGCCGCCACAAAGAGTGGTTCGCCTTTGCCGGCACCGACACTGTCATAGCCTCGCACATGCTGCCCTTCACTCCGGCCTACTGCGTACTCGACCTCGACTGCGAGCTGAGCGACGCCGCCACCGTGGACAGCATGAGGCTTTTCGGGACGAGCGGCACATTCCCGACCGACATGACATTCTTCGCCCTCCGCGCCCCGTCGCCCGAACACATAACGCAGTACTATATCGAGCACCATTACGCCCCGGCTTTCGACGTAGACACCCTGGCCGGGGTGCTGCGTCCGGCCCGCCGCTACTGGGTTGTGCGCGGCGAGCACGCCGTCAACAACGGCGTCATGGGCCGCTTCCGCTTCATACGCGACGGCTACATGTCAAGCGAATACCCCTACCTCGACGAGGGCTTCTACAGCAACAGCGCGTCGCTCGACTCCATGGCCCTGCTGTGGCGCCCGGCAGCGGGCACCGCCTGGCAGGTCGTCAGCGCCCACCACGTAGGCAACCGCAACGACGGCCACTTCACCGTCGACAACCTGCGCACCGGCGAATACACCCTCGCCGTCATAGACACCAACATACTCGCCATCGGCGACACACCGTCCGCCCCGCACAGCGCCGCGCCCACCCTCTTCCCCAACCCCGTGCACAGCGGCGAGCCCATAGCCATCGACGCCGACACCGACGCCCCGTTCAGCGTCACCTTCGTCGACGCCGCCGGCCGCACGGCATGGCACCGCGACAGCTGCCGCAACGGCGAGCGCCTGTCGCCCGACCTGCCCGCAGGCACCTATACAGTGAAGATAGAGAACCATAGCACAAAACAGCAATCGAAAATAATAATACTATGAGCAGAATAAAAGCAATCATCGCTGCAGCCCTTGTGGCAATGTCATTCACAGCCGCGGCCCAGTTCTCACAGCTCGGCTCCTCCAACCAGTTCATGCTGAAGACCGAGATAGGCTACGCCCCCTTCATGGGCAACTACGGCAAACTGGGCGACAACGGCTACAACCTCTCCCACTACCAGAACGCCGCGGGCCTCAACGTCATGGCCGGCATCAACATCAGCCAGGACTGGTTCCTCGGCGGCGGCGTGGGCGCCAACTACTACCACAACTTCGCCCAGAAAGAGGCCGAGTCGCTCTTCGGTGCCAACGTCTTCGTCGACTTTGACTTCCGCCCCATCTGGAAGGCCGTCATGGGTGTCGACTACCAGCCCACGACCATCAAGTGGGCACCCCTCATGGGCGCACGCGTGGGCGGCAGCCTCCTCTTCGCCGACCAGATGCTCTTCACCCCGATGCTCGAAGCCTACGGCGGCATCAACTGGTACTACGCCCACGGCCTCCGCAACATGGAGCACAACTGGCACTCGCTCTACGCCACCCTCGGTGTGGCCTACATGCAGCAGACCTTCTTCCTCCCCATCCGCGTAGGCTGGCGCTGGTAGCGGAAGGTTATTGATTACAGGTTATTGGTTATCGAACATGCAAAGCACACGTCAGAACAAGATCTGCCGCCTCATACAGCAGGACATGAGCGACATCTTCCTCCGCGAGATGAAGCCCGTCCTCGGCCCGTCGCTCATCAGCGTCACTGAGGTGCGCATCACCCCCGACCTCTCCATAGCACGCATTTACGTCTCCATCATGCCCATCGGCGGCGGCACGCCCGACAGCGTCATGGCCCTCATCCGCGAGAACACCTCCGACCTGCGGCGCCGCCTCGGCATGCGCGAAGGCAAGCAGCTGCGCATCATACCGCAGCTCGAGTTCTTCATCGACGACACGCTGGACTACGTGGAGAACATCAACCGCCTGCTGAAACAGTAACACGATGCGGCTCGAACAGCTCATCGCCGTGCGCTACCTCTTCGCCCGCCGCCAGAAGTCGGTGGTCAACATCATATCGTGGATCTCCCTCGCGGGCCTGCTGGTGAGCACCGCGGCCCTCATCATAGTGCTCTCCGTCTACAACGGCATCGGCGAAATCACCCGCGGCCTCTTCGGCACCTTCGACCCCGAGCTCGTCATCGAGCCCGCCGAAGGCAAGACCTTCCGCACCTCGGACATGGACTACGGCGCCCTCTGCCGGGCCGACGGCGTGGCCCAGGTGTCACAGATCGCCGCCGAGACGGCATGGCTCACCTACGGCGACCAGCAGGCCATCGTCACCCTCCGCGGCGTCGACGAGGCCTACCGCACCGTCAGCGGCCTCGACACCATGCTGCACGAAGGCCCCTACGCCCTCACCGTCGACGACGCCCCGGCGCTCCTCGTCGGCGGCGAAATCTACTACAACCTCGGCATGCGCCTCCTCTCCAACCGCCCGGCGGCAGTCCACATACCCAAACGCGGCACCACGGCCATGGGCTACACCATGGACCAGGCCTTCAACATAGGCTACGCCTACCCCACGGCCTACTTCTTCATACAGCAGGACATCGACCGCCGCTACGTGGTGACGCACATCGACTTCGTGCGCCGCCTCATGGACTACGCCCCCGACGAGGTCACGGCCCTCGCCGTCAGGCTGCGCCCGGGCGCCGACGCCCAAAAGGTAAAGCAAGCCCTCAACTCAAAACTCAAAACCCAAAACTCAAAACTCACAGTAAAGGACCGCTACGACCAGCAGCCGCTATACTTCAAGATATTCCGCACGGAACGCCTCGGCATCTACCTCATCCTCTCGCTCATAGTGCTCATCTCAACCCTCAGCCTCGCCGCCTCGCTGTCGCTGCTCATCATCAACAAGCGGCGCGACGTCTTCACCCTGCGCAGCATGGGCATGACCGTGCGCCAGGTGCGCCGCACCTTCTTCGCCGAAGGGCTGCTCATCTGCCTCGTAGCCGTCGTCGCGGGGCTGCTGCTGGGCTTCGCGGTATGCTTCCTGCAGCAGCAGTTCGGCATCGTGCGCATGGGCGACGGCAACTTCGTCGTCAGCGCCTTCCCCGTGGCCATGCGCGCCGTCGACTTCCTCTACACCTTCCTTCTCGTCATGGCCATCAGCAGCGCCGCCGTGGCCCTCACCGTCCACCGCCGCGGCGCCATAGCCGCCTGACAGCCCCAACGCGCCAGCCAAGCCATCAATTGGACCCCCGCCGGGGTTCCATGCCTGCAGCCTTCGCGCACACCCCAGGCCGCCACCCGGACCCGCAGCGGCGGCATGCCTTTTTCATACCTCTCCCCCACCCATCCCCTACGGCAGTTCTTCAGTACTTCAACGATACTTCAACGATACTTCTTCAGTGGAACACTGAAATACTACTGAAGAACTACTGAAGAAGTACTGAAGAAATGCCGTAGGGGAGCAGTAGAGGAGGCGGTGGGACTGCGGCGGACTTTCCGCGCGAACATAATAAAAAAGAACCTGCAATTCATTTTTTTTGCGTACCTTTGCAGTCCAATACTCATAGCATCATGGAACAGCAACTGTTGATATACAATACGTTGAGCCGTCAGAAAGAGCTCTTCCGCCCTATTAACGAGGGCCATGTGGGCATGTACGTCTGCGGCCCGACGGTCTACGGCGACGCCCACCTGGGCCACGCCCGCCCCGCCATCACCTTCGACATCGTCTTCCGCTACCTGCAGCATCTGGGCTACAAGGTGCGCTACGTGCGCAACATCACCGACGTGGGCCACCTGGAGCACGACGCCGACGAGGGCGAGGACAAGATAGCCAAGAAGGCGCGCCTGGAGCAGCTGGAGCCCATGGAGGTGGCGCAGTACTACACCAACCGCTACCACACAGCCATGGAGCGCCTCGGCGTGCTGCCCCCGAGCATAGAGCCCCACGCCAGCGGCCACATCATGGAGCAGATAGCCCTCGTGCAGCAGATACTCGACGCCGGCTACGCCTACGTCAGCAACGGCTCGGTGTACTTCGACGTGCGCAAATACCAGGAGCAGACCCACAAATACGGCCAGCTCAGCGGCCGCGTCATCGAGGAGATGCTCGCCACCACCCGCGAACTCGACGGACAGGAGGAGAAACGCTTCCCCGGCGACTTCGCCCTGTGGAAGAAAGCCTCGCCGGAGCACATCATGCGGTGGCCTTCGCCCTGGAGCGACGGCTTCCCCGGCTGGCATGCCGAGTGCACCGCCATGGGCGCCAAATACCTCGGCTCGCCCTTCGACATACACGGCGGCGGCATGGACCTCGTCTTCCCGCACCACGAGAGCGAGATAGCGCAGTGCGTAGCCTCCACAGGCCACGCCCCCTGCCGCTACTGGATGCACAACAACATGATCACCATCAACGGCCAGAAGATGGGCAAGAGCCTGGGCAACTTCATCACCCTCGACGAGTTCTTCGCCGGTAGCCACAAAGACAAGGACGGCAAGGAGATGCTGGCGCAGGCCTACAGCCCCATGACCATCCGCTTCTTCATCCTCCAGGCCCACTACCGCAGCACCGTAGACTTCGGCAACGAAGCCCTGCAGGCTTCGGAGAAGGGCTTCGCCAAGCTCCTCGAAGCCTACAAGACCCTCGGCAGGGTCGCCGCCAGCGCCGGCGCCGAGGCCAACCCCGAAGTGGCAGCCCTCCGACAGAAGTGCTACGACGCCATGAACGACGACTTCAACACGCCCATCGTCATCAGCCACCTCTTTGAGGCCGCGCGCATCATCAACTCCGCCGCCGACGGCAAGCTCAAGCTCCGCCAGGCCGACATCGACGAGCTGCGCCAGGTCTTCGACACCTTCCTCTTCGAGGTCATGGGCATGCGCGACGAAGCCTCCGAGGGCGGCAACGGCCAGCTGGTAGACAGCCTGATGCACATCATACTCGACATCCGCGCCACCGCCAAGGCCAACAAAGACTGGGCCACCAGCGACAAGATACGCGACGCCCTCGCCGCCGCCGGCGTCACCGTCAAAGACGGCAAAGACGGCGCCACGTGGCAGTTATAAACCCATGAGATAAAAATTAAGAGTCATGAAAAAAGCAGACTGGATACTCATCCTTTGCGTCATCATAGTGCTGGCGCCGTTCTTCATCCCCGCCACCGGCTTCTTCGACTGGTTCTGCCGCGCCACTGCGCAGCACCCATACATCATGGCCTTCTTCAAGTTCGCCATCCTCGCCACACTGGGCGAGATGCTGGCCCTGCGCATCCGCGAAGGCGTCTACAACAAGCCGGGCTTCGGCATCGTGCCCCGCATGATGGTGTGGGGCTTCCTCGGCATGTGCATCGCCATGGCCATGGTCATCTTCAAGACCGGCGTACCGGCCTTCCTCGGCTCGCTGGGCTGGACAAGCGCCGCCGCTGTGTTCGCCGCCCCGGCCTTCTCCTGGGGCAAGCTGGGCGTGGCCTTTGCCGTCAGCGTGCTTATGAACAGCATCTTCGCACCGGTGATGATGACCTTCCACAAGTGCACCGACATACACATCACCGACAACGGCGGCACCGTGGCAGGTCTGCTCCGCCCCATGAAGATGCGCGAGATATTCGCCCACAAGGTCAACTGGGACATGCAGTGGAACTTCGTCATCAAGAAGACCATACCCCTCTTCTGGTTCCCGGCGCACACCATCACCTTCATCCTGCCCCCGACGTTCCAGGTGCTCTTCGCCGCCCTGCTGGGCGTGGCGCTGGGCCTGATACTTGCCATCAAGAAATGAAGAAGCTCTTAATAGGTTTAGTGGGCTTAATGGGTTTAATGGGTTCCTTGAGAGCCCAAAGCCCCTTCGCGCTCGAGTGGCACGGCTTCGTCAACCCGCACTACTACGCCGACAGCCGCTCGGTGGTGGGTGGCCGCGAGGACATGATGCTCTTCTACCCCAAGCCCATCGTCAAGGACAGCCTGGGCCGCGACATCAACGACGGCTGGCAGGCCAACATGCTGGCCATCACCGCCCGACTGGGACTCACTGTCAAAGGCCCAGAGATGCTTGGAGCCAACACTATGGCATATATCGAAGGCGACTTCACCGGCAGCACCAACGCCACAATCAACAACCTGCGCCTGCGTCACGCCTACCTCAGGCTGAATTGGGACAGTCATGAACTTACCGTGGGCCAATATTGGTATGCCATGGTCGTCCATGAGATCATGCCCATGACCAACCCGCTGAACATGGGTGCGCCGTTCCACTGCTACGCCCGCCAGCCACAGGTGCGCTACAGCTACTTCCCTACAGGCAACTGGGAACTAATGGCTGTGGCACAGTGGCAGCTCGACAATATGAGCCAGGGCTTGCTCAACGGTGTTCCGCAGAGCAGCACACTCTTTGCCCGCCATAGCCTGGTGCCCGAGCTCAACGCACAGATACGTTATCATAGCGGTAAAATCTTTGTCGGTGCGGCCGTCAACGCCAAGACCACACAGCCGGTGGTGAACACTACAGGCATGGCAGCCGATGGTGCCTTGTACACCTCGTTGAGTTATTCTGCGTTTGGCAGTCTGACGCTTAAGGGTGTCACCTTTAAGGCCCAGACGCTGCTGAACAACAGCCTCTACGAAGGCTGCTCGCTGGGCGGCTACCTGATGCTGGCCGACAGCACGTTCCGGGACTGGCACTTCAACACCGTGTGGCTCGATGTCGAAAAGAGCACCGGACACTGGCGCCCCGGCCTCTTCATCGGCTACGCCAAGAACCTCGACTACGGCAATGCGAACTTCGTCCACTGCTTCGGCCGCGGCCACGACCTGGAATACCTCTGGCGCGTGCAGCCCCGCCTCACCTACAAGACGCTCACCGGCCTCGACTTCACCGCTGAAGCCGAATACACCCATGCCGGCTACAAGGAGCCCGTGGGCAACCTGCGCCTGTCGCTGAGCATCGTCTATGCTTTCTAACTTCCACACACACTCATGCTACTGCGACGGCAAGGCCACGCCGCGCGAGATGGTCGACTTCGCCGTCGCCCACGGCTTCACGGCCCTCGGCTTCAGCGGCCACTCTCCCCTGCCCTTCGACAACACCTTCTCCATCACCGACTACGACGGCTACTGCCGCGAGGTGCGCGCCCTGCAGGAAGAGTACAAGGACCGCATCGAGATAAGCCTCGGCCTGGAGTTCGACTATGTGCCCGGCATGCTCGAAGACTTCACCCCCTTGACAAAGCAGGGCGGGCTGGACTACACCATAGGCAGCGTGCACCTCATACCGGCACCGGGAGTGACGCCACGGGGAGCCGACGACCTATGGTTCATCGACGGCCCCAGATGGGAGCGCTACGACGAAGGCCTGCAGCGCCTCTTCGGTGGCGACATACGGCGCGGGGTGACGGCTTACTTCCACCAGCAGAACGCCATGCTGGAGAAGAACCGCCCCACCATCCTCGGCCACCCCGACAAGATAGCCATGCACAACCGCAGCCGCTACTTCGCGGAAGACGAGCCGTGGTACGAAGAGCTAGCCCTGGAGACCCTCGCGCTGGCCCGTGAGCTGGGCGTCATCGTCGAGGTGAACACCCGCGGCATCTACAAAGGGCGCCACCCCGACTACTACCCCTCGCGCCGCCTGCTGCAGCAGATGAAGCAGTGGCGCCTGCCCGTCATCGTCAGCACCGACGCCCATGCGCCGGAGGACCTGCCGCGCACCGAAGGCGCAAGCGAATACCTCCGCGCCATCCAATACCCCGAAGTGCTCACCCACTGGCGCCGGTAGCCCCCGTCATTCACACACCTTCTGCCACGGATCCGCCACGGACCCCCTTCGGCATTTCAACGATACTTCTTCAGTAGTTCTTCAGTGCTGCACTGAAGAAGTATCGTTGAAGTATCGTTGAAATGCCGTACAGGCTCCGTATGGGCTTCGGCTGGGGACGGGGCGGAAATGTTGTTGCTGCGGCCGTGAATCCTTGCAGGGCAAATGTTAAAATCCGCTTCGCGCACGCGCATTCGGAAAAAAGTCGTATATTTGCATTTTGTCCCACCCTGTAGGGTGGCGACCTAAATTTATAGGAAACAAATATTTATATAAATTAAAAACAACAAAAAAAATGAAAAAAGCATTATTCACTCTGGCGCTTGCAGCCATGATGCTGCCTTTGAGCGCCCAGATCACAAGCTTCCCGTGGACGGAAGACTTTGAGAACGGCACGGCCTTGCCGACCGGCTTCAGCGTCATCGACAACGACGGTGACGGCTACAACTGGGATTATACCTACTACACCAGCTCCGCCATGGGCAACAACGGCAGCACGGGCTTCATGTCCTCCGCATCGTACATCAACAACGTTGGCGCCCTTACGCCCGACAACTGGCTCATCCTCCCTGCCTTCACCCTTCCTGCAGGCAGCAATTTCGACCTGAGCTGGTACGCCTTGGGTTATGACAACTCCAGCTACTATATGGAGAACTACAGCGTGTACGTGAGCACAACTGGCAACACCGTCAGCGACTTCACCGGCACCACCCCCGTGTACACCGGCACCACCAGCATGACTTACACCAAATACACTGCCAACCTTTCCAGCTATGCCGGTCAGACCATCTATGTGGCCTTCCGCCATCACAACACCACCGACATGTATCAGCTCCATCTCGACGACCTGCGCATCGGCGCCCAGGGAGCCCCTGAGATCAACATCAGCGCCCCGGCCCTCGTGAAAATCAACGAGCCCGCCATCTTCACCATCAACGGCGCGGCCACCAGCTACGGCTGGTATGTGGACGGCGTGCAGCAGAGCGAGACCAGCACCACGCTGACCCACACCTTCACCACCGCCGGCCAGCACACTGTCGTGGCCCAAGCCACCAACGCCATCGGCACCGCATACGACACTGTCACCATTGACGCCATCGACTGCGGCAACATAGCCCTGCCCTACGCTCCCGACTTCAGCGCCAGCCTCGGCTGCTGGGACACCGCAGGTGCCACCCTCTACGGCTACAACTGGATGCCCACCAGCGAGGCAGGCCTCGCCTACGGCCAGGTGCTCTCCTTCGCCCGCGTATACCAGAACAACCAGTGGTATGACATCTCCACCGACAGCTGGCTCATCAGCCCGGCCATCACCATGCCCGCCACCGGCAGCTACGAGATCTACTGGAAGGCCCGCCCCTTCACCGGCCAGTTCCCCGCAGAGCATTATAGCGTCTACGTCATCAGCGGCGCCAACTTCGCCGACACCACCTCGGTCTACACCACCACCCTCGCCAGCAACGACACCAACTGGACCGTCAACGCCATCGCAGTGCCCTCCACCGTCAGCGGCGACTTCAAGGTAGCCTTCCGCCACCACAACACCAACACCAACAGCTACGTGCTCATCCTCGACGAGATAGAGGTGCGCGCCCAGGGAGCCCCCGTGCTCACCCTGGCAGGCCCCACCATCGCCCAGAACAACACCGCCGTCACCTACAGCGCCTCAACCAACGTCAACACCCTGGCATGGTACATTGACGGCGTGCAGCAGAGCGAGACCGGCACCAGCTTCACCCACACCTTCACCGCCGCCGGCACCTACACCGTCAAGGCTGTGGCCACCAGCACCACCGGCCAGAGCATTGCCGACAGCGTGGTGACCACCATCTACAGCTGCGACCCCATCAGCACCTTCCCCTTCACCGAGGACTTCGAGAACGGCCTCAACAACTGCTGGGGCATGATCAGCATGGACGCTGCCAACGACAATGAGTTTGGCACCTACGCCGACGCCACCGCCCACAGCGGTGCCAACGACTTCCGCTTCAGCAGCTACAGCCGCGCTTCCACCACTGGCGACTACAACCAGTACCTCATCACCCCGGAGCTTGTCCTGGACGCCAACAACACATACGACCTCAAGTTCTGGTACAAGGCCCAGCGCGCCACCGACACCTTCTTCGTGAAGACCTCCACCACCGGCAATGCCGTCAGCGACTTCACCAACGTGCTGGCCAGCTACACCAACCCCGCCACCGCATGGACTGAGGTTGTCCTCACGCTGCCCGCCGCCACCAAATACGTGGCCATCAACTACAACGCCAACTACCAGTACCGCCTCTATGTCGACGACATCTACATCGGCGCCCCCACCACTCCCTCTGTGAGCCTCGTGGGTCCCGCCAGCGTCAAGGCCGGCAACATCGCCCGCTACACAGCCACCGGCACCACCCAGACCTTCAGCTGGATAGTTGACGGCGTCGCCTCCAGCGAGACCGGCAACGTGCTGGCCACCTCCTTCGCCACCGCCGGCAACCACACCGTCATCGTCGGCGCCACCAACACCGTCGGCACCAGCTACGACACCGTCGTCACCGACGTCTTCGTCTGCCCCGCAGAGAGCCTGCCCTTCACCGCCGACTTCACCAACGGCTTCGGCTGCTGGGACACCGTCAGCACCACCGGCACCCGCTGGTACCTCTCAGAAGAAATGATGCAGAACCCCCTGGGTCAGGTGCTCTCCATCTCCGCACAGCAGAGCTACTTCGGCATGATGGATATGGGTCAGGACAACTGGCTTATCAGCAACGAGATCGCCATGACCGCCGGCAGCTATGAGATCAGCTGGCGTCCCTTCGCCCTCGGCGCTCCCAACTATGCCTCCGACCACTACAGCGTCTACGTCATCAGCGGTGCCAACTTTACCGACTCCACGATGGTCTTCAGCGAGACCCTCACCGCCGGCGACACCACCTTTGCCAAGCGCGTGGCCTCTGTTCCCGCCACCGTCACCGGCAACTTCAAGATTGCCTTCCGCCACCACAACTGCACCGGCGGCTACGCCATGGCTCTCGACAGCATCATGATTGCCGCCCCCAGCCTGCCTATAGTCACCGTCAGCGGCCCCACCGCTGTCATGGTTGGCGCCAACGCCACCTTCACCGCCAGCTGCGCCAACGCCACCAGCTTCAACTGGACGGTTGACGGCACAGCCCAGAACGAGACCGGCAACGTGCTGACCACCTCCTTCACCGCCACCGGCAACCACACCATCAGTGTGACCGCCACCAACAGCGTAGGCACCAGCGCCCCCGCCACCCACACCGTCAATGCCTACAACTGCGACGCCATCACCAGCTTCCCCTGGACCGAGGACTTCGAGAACGGCATCAGCGACTGCTGGAGCACCATCGACAACGACGGCGACGGCTACAACTGGTACCCCACTTTGGGAGACTCTGAGTTCGGCAACAGCTTCGGCAACGGTGAGACTGGCAACAGCGCCATCTCCAACTCCTATGTCAACGGTGGTGTCGGTGCCATCACTCCCGACAACTGGCTGATCACCCCCGCCATCACGCTGCCCGCCGATGGCAACTATACCCTCTCATGGTTTGCAACAGGTGCCAGCAATGACTACGGCGAAGAACACTATGCCGTCTATGTAGCCACCGGCAACACCGTGGCCGACTTCACCGCCACCACCCCCATCTCCGAGGAGACCCTCGCCGGCTACGAGTGGGTCAGCCGCAGCGCCAGCCTCGCCGACTATGCCGGCCAGACCGTCTATGTGGCCTTCCGCCACTATAGCTGCACCGACATGTACGTGCTCGGCATCGACGACGTCAGCATCGCTGCCACCAGTGGCATCGAGGACGCCGAGAACGCCAGCAACGTGGCTGTCTACCCCAACCCCGTGTTCAACATGCTCAACATCGCCGGTGACAACATCCAGAAAGTTGAGGTCATCGACATCAACGGCCGCACCGTCCTCAGCAACGACCGCGCCGGCCAGCTCGACATGAGCAACCTCGCCGAGGGTGTCTACATGGTCCGCGTCATCAGCGCCAACGGTATCCACACCCAGAAGGTCGTCAAGAAGTAAGCGCTTCTTGACACAATACAAAGAGAGAGGCTCTCACACGTGAGAGCCTCTCTTCTTTTGTTATGTCGCAGCGTCACTCTGCCGAGTGGGCGTTGGCGTCGGGGTTGACGCGCTTCACCATGCCCTGCAGGGCGGTGCCGGGGCCCACCTCGATAAACTCCGTGGCACCGTCGCGCAGCATGTTCTGCACCGTGGCAGTCCAGCGCACCGGCGACGTGAGCTGCATCAGCAGGTTCTTCTTTATCTCGGCGGGGTCGCTGTGAGGCATGGCGTCCACATTCTGGTAGCAGGGGCAGACGGGCTTCATGAACGAAGTCTTCTCGATGGCCTCGGCCAGCTCCACGCGTGCGGGCTCCATCAGGGGGCTGTGGAACGCTCCGCCCACGGCCAGCGGCAGAGCCTTGCCCTTCACCGCCTTCACCTTCTCGCAGGCGCGTGCCACGCCCTCGTTGGTGCCGCTGATGACCAGCTGCCCGGGGCAGTTGTAGTTGGCAGGCACCACCACCTCGCCCTCCACAGAGGCGCAGATGTCCTCCACCGTCTTGTCGTCGAGCTTAAGGACGGCGGCCATGGTCGACGGGGTCTTCTCGCAGCACTTCTGCATGGCGTTGGCGCGGGCGATGACCAGGCGGAGGCCATCCTCGAAGCTCATGGCACCGGCAGCCACCAGGGCCGAGAACTCGCCCAGCGAGTGGCCACCCACCATGTCGGGCTTGAAGGCATCACCCATATACTTGGCCAGAATGACGCTATGCAGGAAGATGGCGGGCTGCGTCACCTTGGTCTGCTTGAGGTCCTCCGGCGTGCCGGCGAACATCAGGTCAGTGATGCGGAAGCCAATAATCTCATTGGCTTTCTCAAACATCGCGCGGCACTCCTCGTTGCCGTCGTACAAGTTCTTACCCATGCCCACAAACTGGGCTCCCTGTCCGGGGAATACGTATGCTTTCATATCATGTGTTGTTATAAGTGACAAATCTTTTATCTATAGAACTTGTAGCCCACGCCCAGCATGACGATACCGCGCTGACCACCCTTACTGATGGATTTGCCGCTGGTGAAATCCTTACCAAAGATGTCGACGCTGATATTGTCGTGGATATTGAGGCTAACAAAAAACTCATCGGTGACGAAATACTTGGCCTGGATCATGGTGCTGACACCGCTACCCATGTTAAATGTGACACCCCCTTTTCCGTCAGTACGAGTATTCGGCACCTCTACGTCCCCAAAGGTCTCGTAGGATTCGCCGGAAATGCCACTAAACGGCATCAGGAAGATACCTGCAGCAGCCTGCAGCTCGATATTCTCGACAGGCCAGTAGGAGAACGACAGACGCATGTCTATCGACAGATCCCACCATTTGTAGTCCATGTGTTTGGTGCGGTCATTGTCGAGCAGTTCGTTGTATTTGATACCCTGCGCCAGGTAGCTAAGCTCGAGCTGGTATCCCCACGAGAGACTCTTGGAAATCTCCTGGTCGCCCTCGTAACGGAACGACGCGGCAAGGCCTGGGGTTGTGGTAAGCCCACTGGCCTTAGGACCGAAGTCACGCGGCGTGATATTGAAGTCGGTACCGACGTTAAGGAGGTATGACTTGTTGCCGTTCCACGGGGTATAGTATCGGAAACCCTGTGCGGTGGCTGTAACAGCAAATGTGGCAAGTGCCAGCGCAAATAGAAAATGTTTTCTCATGTGTTGGTTGTTTTATTGATTAGTATTGTTGTTCTTGATAAGTCCGATAGCCTGCCTGAGCTCCCTCAACGCGGGCGGCAGGAAAGCCGCCGCCGGCAGGTGGAACAGACGCACGGCCAGCATCAGCTGTGCCACAGCCATGAAGCTCTGCGTAGCCAGCGAGGCCCAGGCCGAGCCCACGGCGCCGAGGTGCGGAATGAGCAGCACGTTCACCACGATGTTGAGCACCAAACTCACAGCGGCGAATGTGTTGAGCTGCCGCAGGTAGCCGCCGGCGGTGAGCAGCGTGCCGAAGATATACGTAAGCCCTATAGGCACCAGCCCGAATATCACCACGCGGAACACCGGCACGTAGGGCGCCGCACCGCCGTGGTACAGCAGCCGCATCAGCGGCTCGGCCAGCAGCGAACAGGCCACGGCAGTGCCTACAGAGAAAAGCATCAGAGGCCAGAAGACCATGCGGACACTATCCCCCACAGGCTTCTTCTCAGCGCATAGGCGCGAGAACACCGGCAGCAGGGGCACGCTGACGAGGTAGGCCACCATGGTCAGGGCGTCCAGCAGCCGGAAGGCACCGGCGAAGATGCCTGCCTGCTCGTCGGAAGCCATGGCGCGCAACACTATGCTGTCCACATGCCCGTAGGCGGCCATCAGCAGCACCAGCAGGGCAAAGGGGGCGCTCTTGCGCAGAATGACCATGAAGAAACGGCGGTCCCAGCGCAGGCGTCGCAGACCGGCCTTGCGGCCTATCACCACCAGCGCCAGCAGCGCCGTAAGGCCGTAGGCCGCCAGCTGGGCGTAGACAAACCAGTAGATATTGAACCGCTCGCGCAGCGGGCTCCACAGCAGGCACCCGCATATCACAATCATCAGCAGCCGGTCGAGCACCGAGAAGAGGCTGTCCCAGCGGAACAGCAGCAGGCCCTCGAAATTGCTGCGGAGGTATAGTATCAGAGAATTGAGAAACTGGCATAGCGTCAGCAGCGCCAGCAGGCTGAACTCCTCGCTGCCGTAACCCAGCAGCAGGCCCACGCTGAAGGTGACAACCACATAGAGACCAAGCAGCAACAGCTTGATGCCGAGTATGCCGCTCAGGTGCTTGCCTATCAGCTGCGGGTGCTGCGCTATGTTGCGCGTGTTGAAGTTGGTCAGCCCCAGGTCGAGCAGTATGTTGAAGATATAGCTGAAGCTGAAGATGGCGTAGTAGAAACCGTAGGCCTCGTTGCCCACGGCGTTCTGCACCCCAACCTCGATGCCGAGTATCCAGAACGGCTTGACCAGCAGGTTGGCCAGCAGCACCCAAAACAACCCGGACAGCAGCTTCTTCTGCATCGACTGTTCCCTATGCCTACCGTAAGCGTTCATTCCTTCCTGCCAAAATCAGTCTTCGTCAAGGTCCAGCGCTCTTCCATCTCCCATTTCTCGCGCACCTGCAGGCTCTTGCTGTAGTATATGACATACTCGGGCTGGCTGCCGGTCCAGTAGTCGCCCGGCGACCAAGCGCCGTTGCAGTCGGTGTCGAGCACCGCGCGCACGCGGTAGGTACCGGCTTTCAGATGCGGTATCCTGACCTCGGCAGAGGCCGTCACCGAGCGCGACGCCACCACGGTGTCCTTGTCGTCGAGCACATCCAGCACCACGGGGCTGCCCGTGCGGTTGACAAGATGGAACACCAGTGTGCCGTAGTCCTGCGGCGTGAGCTTGAAGACGAGGCTGTCGGAGCCATGCCCGAAGATGTCGGTAAAGAGCTTCTCGCGCAGCCTTACGCTGTATTCCTCGCCCGACCGCAGCGTTGCTTCGATGCGGGCGCCGAGGCCGTTGCTGTCGAGCGTCAGCGCATATTGCGCCACGTTGCTGTCTTTAAGGCGCATCACCTCGGCCTGCGCCCCGTCGGCGATAGCCGTCACAGGCACCGTGAAGGCCAGCCGCAGGTCGTCGTAGAAGGCGCTGGTGCCACTGCAGAGGGCCTTGACCATAGGCTCGGCCCGGTTCTGCTTTGCGGCGCCACGGCGGCGGCGACCCATCTTGGGCGCCCTGTAGCGCAGCTTGAGGGTGTCCTGGAGCGCCGTGTCGCTGAGCACGAGCCGGGCCGAATCGCACGCCGCATTGCGGAACCACACGCTCATCGTGTCGCGCCGGTCGTTGAGGCGCCACACCACGCTGTCGCCCGCGAGCGACGGACTCTGCATGGGCATCACCGTGACGATGGTCGCCCTGCCCTTGGCGGTGAACTCCGCCTTGGCCACGCGCTGCACACGCCTGTCGGGCGCCGAGATGCGCAGCAGGGTGACGGTGGCGCTGTCTATGCTGTCGGCAGCCTGCACCGCCGTGGGCTCCCAGGCCGCCGCCTCGCCGCGTCCCAGACGCAGGTCGCGGTTCTTGTCCTCAAGCGCCACAAGGCGGTAATGGCCGGCAGGCACATAGTGGAAGGCGAAGACACCCTCCTTGTCGCTCCTCGTGATGAAGTCGGGCTGCTTGGTCGTGGCTACGGTGTCCACGGCTCCCCCCTGCCCCTCGCCCGCCACCTTGTATGCCATCACCGTGACAGGCTCTTTCCACGGCTTGCCGTCGCGGGCATTGAGCACTCGGCCGGCCAGCATCATGGTGTCCATGCGCTCACCCGTCGAGAATACATACTCGAAGCTCGGCAGCACGTTGCCCTCGGTGAAGTCCACGATGGCGCCCTTGAACTGGAACAGGTATGTGGTATTGGGCTGCAGGGTGTCGTTAATCTTCACCACCAGCCGCTTGCCCTTGGTCGTGAACTCCGGCTTCTGCCGCATGGGCGGCGAGATGAGGATGTTGTTGTCGGCATCCTTCACCGTGACATATTCGTCGAAAGCAATGGAGAACTGCCGCCCCGCGAAGTTGCGGCTCTCGTTTGCCGGCTTGGCGGCCACGGCTTTCGGGGCCGTCTCGTCCTTGGGGCCGCCGCTCGGGTAGCCCTGCTTGGCACAGCCCGCAACGGCTGTCACCAGCAACGCCAGCATCACGCCTATAACACTTTTTCTCCTCATCGACTATCCGAAGAGTTCGTTTATCTCCTTGTGCATGGCCTCCAGCGCCACACCCGTGGGCGAATGCTGCGCCGCCGAGGCGAAAATGCCCGCTGCCAGACGCGTGGGGTCCGTAGTGTCGGCAAGCGTCACCGCCGCCGAGTTGACGAGGTTCACCATCTCGTCCTTGGCCTCGCGTATGCGCGCCCACAGCTCGGGCGAGAGGTACACCTGCTGCGACAGGTTGTGCTCCCATTCGTCGCGTATGTTCTTGGTCATCACACCCTGCAGCAGCCGCAGGTCCATGCCGGGCTTCCAGCACCGCAGCACGAGGCTGTCAGGGCTGATGCGCTCCAGGAACAGCGCCATGCGCTCATAGGCCTGCAGGCGTATAGGCGTGACGACCTTGAGGGTCTCGGCGCGCTCGTCCATCTTGATCCTCAGGAGCTGCTCCTTCTGCTGGTTGTCGAAATAACGCTTCACCAGCAGATACACAATCCATCCCGTCACAGCCACAGCAGCCAGCACGGCGAGGACAACAGTCAATACTAACACTATCGTTTTCATTGCATCAGTTTGTTTACAAGTTCTGTCACACCCTTGGTGGCCACCTCCTTGATGAACGTCACCTTGCGGCTGACAGGCACCTCCTTGGGGTCCACCACATAGCACGGCACTCCGCTCTGCACATAGTGTATCAGCCCTGCGGCGGGGTAAACGGCCATCGACGTGCCAACGACCACGAAGATGTCGGCCTCCTCGCACAGCGCTGCGGCAGGCTCAATGTTAGGCACCGCCTCGCCGAACCACACGATGTGCGGCCTCAGCTGCGTACCGTCGGGCGCCTTGTCGCCCAGCTTGATGTCGCGGTCGCCGATGTCAACTATCAGGTCGGGGTTGCGGTCGCTGCGGCCCTTGGTGAGCTCGCCGTGCAGGTGCAGCACATGGGTGCTGCCGGCACGCTCGTGCAGGTCGTCGATGTTCTGCGTCACTATGCGCACATCGTACTTCTCCTCGAGCCTCACCAGCTGGCGGTGCGCCTCGTTGGGCTGCGCCTTGAAGAGCTGGCGGCGGCGCTCATTGTAGAAGTTGAGCACCAGCTCGGGGTTGCGCTCGTAGGCCTCGTGCGTGGCCACGTCCTCGACGCGGTAGTGCTCCCAAAGGCCGTCGCTGTCGCGGAAGGTCGAGATGCCGCTCTCGGCGCTGATGCCCGCGCCCGTCAATACCACTATCTTTTTCATAATTCTTTATAACGCTCCTGCTCTTATTATATTGTGTAAACATATAAAAAGGCTCCCAACAAAACCTCAACATCACATTAAAACGCAAGTAACGCACATGTTTACAGCACCATATCTCATCAACACCAATCTAACAACCTATAAACCAACCACAAACGCCAACCCTCCTCACATCTTCCTCACACTCTCCTCACATCATCATCACATCCACATCACATTGTTGTGAGGAGGATGTAATGATAGTGTATTGCAAATATGATGAGGTATGCGTGTAATGTCGTTAATTTAGCGGAGTGAGGGTGGTGCGGCGGTTCTTGGCACGGCCTTCCGGGGTGTCGTTGTCGGCCACAGGGCGGCTCTCACCATAGCCTCGGTAGGTGAGGCGGTCGGCGGCGACGCCGCGCTCTATGAGGTAGTCATACACAGCCTTGGCGCGGCGCTCGCTGAGGAGCTGGTTGTCCTCGTCGCTGCCCACGGCATCGGTGTGCCCCCCGACCTCGAGGCGCAGGTGCGGATGGCGCAGCAGGGCCTCGGCCAGACGGTCGAGCTCGGCCAGCGAGGTCTCGAGGAGTGTGGCTTTGGCGGTCTCAAAGAAGATATTGCGCAGGGTGACGGTGTCGCCGAGGGTGAGGAGGTTTTCGGCCTGACGGATGGGGTCGATGAAGGTGATGCGCTCTGGCCGCGAGGGTGCCGGCATGACGAAGGAGTAGAGGTCCTGCTGGCCATAGCCGTCGGGGCGGTCGCTGGAGAAGAGAGCCGTGCGGCCGTCGGGGGCGACGATGAGGTTGTTCTCGTCGCCGGGGGTGTTGATGGGGTAGCCCAGGTTGACGGGTTTGCCCCAGGTGGTGTCGCTGGTGCGCTTGACCATGTAGAGGTCGGAGCCCCCCATGCCCATGTGACCGTCGGAGGCGAAATAGAGTGTCTTGTCGTCGAAGTGTATGTACGGCGCCGTCTCGTTGCCTTTGGTGTTCACGGTGGGCCCCATGTTCCTGGGCTTGCTCCAGCGGCCCTCTTCGAGGGTGCAGTACCAGATGTCTGTGCCGCCATAGCCGCCGCTGCGGTTGGAGGCGAAGTAGAGGGTGTAGCCGTCGATGCTGAGCGAGGGGAAGGACTCCCAGTAGACGCTGTTGACCGGTGCGCCGAGGTTGCGCGGACGCCCCCAGCGGTCGCCGTGGCGCACGCTCATGTAAAGGTCGCAGCCCGTGGGCTCGTTGTTGCGGCCGCAGGCGGTGAAGATAACGATGCGGCCGTCGTGCGAGATGGTCTGCGCCCCCTCGTTGCCGTGACTGTTGAGGGGCTCGGGCATGCGCTCGGCGGGGCCCCAGTCGAGCTCCATGGTGTCGTAGAGCGAGACGTAGAAGTCTTCCTCTTGCGGCAGGCCCCGCTGGGTGTTGGCGTTGCGCGGCGAGCGACGGGTGAAGACCAGCATGCGGTAATCGGCGGTGAGGGCCGGCATGTACTCGTCGTCGGGGGTGTTGACGTTAGAGCCGAGGTTTACGGGCCTGAAAGGTACAGGATTTTCCACAGCATGCTGCCGCCATTCCGCCGTGCGGATGCCCTCGCGGGCTTCCTGCTGCCAGCGTGTGCTCTTGGGGTTGAGGTCGAGGCAGCGCTGATAGCAGTCGCGCGCCTTGGCATACTGCGTAAGAGCCATGTACTGGTTGCCCATCAACAGATAGGCTTCGACATAGCCCGGATCTACGTCTATGGCTTTTGTGAGCAGCTTGATAGCCTCCTCATACTGCCCCACGACACTCTTCTCCACTGCTTTCTCAAACAGCGGCTCACTCTTGGCCGTCTGCCCCGCCGCCACCAGTGGCAGCAGCAGGAACAACATCAGCATTGCCGTCAACTGCTTCATCGGTCCGCGATATTATTGTTTGACGATACCCTGCGCGCGGTTGCCACAGCGCAGTACATAGGTGCCGGCGGGCAGGCCTGTCAAGTCAAAGACGGCGGTGCCGCGCACTGTGCGGGTGGCGAGGGTGCGCCCGCCGAGGTCATGCAGAGTGACGGTGCCTTCGGCGGTGACACTGACCTTGTCCACCGCTGGGTTGGGGTATACGGCAAAGACAGGCTCCGTGCCGTCATTTTCCTCTATTCCGACATTGGGGTCGGGATCGGGGTCAGGATCGGGGTCGGGATCAGGATCAGGGTCAGGGGCAGGAGGCATGGTGGCGTTGAGGGTGATGGTGTAGGTGTGCACGGACACTCCGTCTTCCGCCGTCACGGTGACGGTGACGGTGGCGGTGCTGTCGTTGATGTAGGCACGGGCGATATCGACGGTGGCGTCGCCAGTCTCGGGCATGCCGGTCACAGCGGCGGCGTGCAGCGCGGCGGTGTCGCCTATGGCCATACTGTAGGCGAACACGGTCTTGCTGAAGCCATCGACGGGTTGACCGTTGACCAACAGGCTGTCGAGCCACGAGCTATAGATGAACTCAATGTCGTCAACAGACAGCGAGTCGTTGGCGTCGCCGCCACCGGGGGTGATGTTGGTGGTGAGGTTGACAAGCATGTAGCTGGCCGAGGCGGTGCCGTCATAGACGAAGGGCACCTTGAGCTGTTGCCACTGCATGGAGGAGGCCGATGTCGTGGTGCGCGAGACAGCCGCCTGGGCCTTGCCGCAGTAGAGCGATGCGTCGCCCTCCTGGTTGGGGGCCTTGAAGTCGTTGTCGCCGTGCAGAATGGCCGAGACCTGGGCTTGCGAGTTTGCCGAAGCGGCATAGTAGCTCACCCATACATACATGGAGTCCGGCGTGCCCGTAAAGGGCTGGCAGTGGTTGGCATTGGAGCGCTGCGTGTAGTTGTAGTTCTCGCTGCTGGCAGCCTGCATGGCACCGGCGTGTATGCGGCCTGTCGTCATGTTGCCGTTGGCCTTGATGCCAAAAATGGACTGAGTGTAAATGGTCAGATAGAAGCTGCCGTCGGTGCCGGGGCGGCCACCGTTGCGGCGGTAGTGGTGATTGGAGGATGCCAGAGAGGCCAACGAGCCGTCAGACGAGCTGAATGTGTTCCAGCTGGCAGGCTCCGACGTCGCGTTGCCGTCCCACTCCTCAAAACCTCCGTTGGGCAGCTGGTACTGCGCAGAGACCGCGGCACATGCAAGAGTGGCGGCGAGAAGCAATAGTGTTTTTTTCATGGTGACAGATTTTATATCCTACAAAAAAGGGGGCAGAAACCATGTCAGGCTTCCGCCCCCTACGTTGTTATCCTATAGAGGCGATTATTTTACCAGGCTGTAGGTGTCGCTGGCGATGACGTACTCTTCGTCGGTGGTGACGACGACGACGGCCATCTTCGAGTCGGGGGTGCTGAGGATGATGTCCTCGCCCATGACGTTGTCGTTCTTGCTGAAGTCCACCTTGATGCCGAGGCACTCCATGTTCTCCAGGATGGGACGGCGCATGAACCAGGCATTCTCGCCGATGCCACCGGTGAAGAGCAGCAGGTCGCAGCCGCCCATCTCGGCCATGTAGCCGCCGATGTAGCGTTTCACACGCTGGGCGAACATGTCGAAAGCGTAGGTGGCGCGCACGTCGCCAGCGTCGCGGCCGGCGCGGATGTCGCGCATGTCCTGCTTGCCACCGCTGATGCCCACGAGGCCGCTCTGCTTGTTGAGTATCTTGGTGATGTCTTTCCAGTCCTTGCCGTTCTCGACAATCTCCTTTTTGATGATGAACTCGATGACGCCGGGATCCACGTCGCCAGGACGCGAACCCATCAGCAGACCCTCAAGGGGAGTCATACCCATGGTGGTGTCGAAGCTCTTGCCGTGGTCTATGGCGCAGATGGAGGCACCGCTGCCGAGGTGGCAGGAGATGATCTTCAGGTCGTTCCAGTCGCGGCCAATCATCTTGGCGGCCTTCTCGGCGACGAACTTGTGGCTGGTGCCGTGGAAGCCGTAGCGGCGCACGCCGTATTTCTCATAGTACTCGTAAGGCACACCGTAGAGGTAGCTTTTCGGGGGCAGCGTGCTGTGGAAGGCGGTGTCGAAGACAGCCACCTGCGGCACGCCGGGCAGCACCTCGCGCATGGCATAGATACCGGCGAGGTTGCCGGGGGTGTGCAGCGGGGCGAGCGGCGTGAGGGCCTTGATCTTCTCGATGACTTCATCGGTTACGACTACACTCTTGTCAAAGGTCTCGCCACCATGAGCGACACGGTTGCCAACAGCACCAATTTCCTTGAAATCCTTAATGACACCCATGTTGGGGTCGATGAGGGCGTTGAGGACAATCTTGATACCAGCGGTATGGTCGGGAATAGGCACCTGCTCGTAGTGCTTCTGGCCGTTCCACTTGTGGGTGAACTCACCCATCTCAAGACCAATGCGCTCCAGCAGGCCTTTGGCCATCACCTGGGCGTTGTTTGCCATGTCGACCAGCTGATATTTGATCGACGAGCTTCCGCAATTCAATACTAAAATCTTCATATTATGCTATATTTTTGATTTATAATCTATTTGTCAGGGTATTGCTTACATTATGATTTGCCAAAGATACGAAAAAAAAGTTAATTGTAAACTTTTTTAACACAAACAGCCACTACTTTATCCCGAAAAGGATACGGGCGTTGGCAGTGGTTTGCTCGGCGACTTCCTCGATGGTGATGCCTCGCAAGTCGGCTATTTTCTGCGCAATCAGGGGGATATACGAGCTCTCGTTGCGTTGACCGCGATGCGGCACAGGACTCAAATAGGGGGCATCCGTCTCAAGCAGCAGCCGATCAAGCGGCATTACACGTGCAACCTCGGCCATGGTGGCGTTCTTGAATGTAACGACACCACCGATACCAAGCATGAAACCCATCTCTACAGCACGCTGTGCCTCTTGCAGGCTGCCACCAAAGCAATGCATTACACCGCGATAGGTGGCACGATTGAGGTCGCGCAACAGGGCAAAGACTTCGTTGTGCGCCTTGCGTATATGCAACGCTACCGGCAGGCCGAACTCCTCTGCCCATAGCATCTGGCACCTCAACACTTCTCGTTGCTGCTCCTCGTAGGTACGATCCCAATACAGATCCATGCCGATCTCGCCGACAGCCACAAAGGCTCCTCTTTCAAGCCGTCCCCGCACATGCAAAAGCTCGGCCTCAAAATCCTCCGTTACCGATGTTGGATGCAACCCGGCCATACGGCGAAAGCAGGAAGGCACGCTATGATAAAGTGCATCAAGCCGGTCGGTGGAGGAGCTGTCTATGTCAGGCAGCAGCATTATTTCCACACCAGCATCGGTGGCTCGTTGAACTGCCAGCTCACGGTCGGTGTCAAAAGCCTCATCATAAAGATGGCAATGGGTGTCTACAAAGGTCATCGCGACTGGATTATCTCGGTCATGAGATCATATAAGCGCAACATCTCCGGCTGGTCGGTAAGCAAAGAACGCTGCATGGCTATAGTTTTGTCGTCATGGCGCATTGCAGGGCCAGTCATTTGCGCCCAAAGGTCACCATAGTCCCATTTGCGGAGAGTCTGCTCAGCCAACGGACGCAACATACTGAAGTCAAGATTGCATGCCTGCATGTAATCCTGAGCCATTGCGTTTATTGCACATACAAAATTGCTAACCATAACAGAAGCAAGATGCGCATGGCGGCGCTGTTCGCCATCAAGGTGGTGAATGCATGGACTTACAAGCCGCACAAGGTTTTCTATCTCTTTCTCCACATCGGCGTTACAACCCTCTATGCATAAAGGTAGACGGCTGTAGTCCATGGCAATATCGCGAATAAAAGTCTGAGGAGACCATACCACACCATATCGTGGACTTATATGCTTGAGAATAGACGCCGGCGTAGAGCCAGAGGTGTGGATTACCAGCGAATGGCGCAAATGTAAGTCAAGGGCTAAATCATATAGCGCATCGTCTCCCACACAAAGCAAACATACATCAATATCCTCGTCGAGAGAAGCAGGATCGTCAATCGGTACAGCATCCACGCGCATGGCGAGCAATCGCGCATGTTCGTAGGTACGAGACAAAACCTGTCGTATTTGACAGCCGGCGGCGAAAAAAGCTATGGCAAGATGGGTGGCTACGTTTCCGGAGCCTACAATGCTAATATTCGTCTTCTTCAAAGAAAAAGTCCTCCTTAGTGGGGTAGTCGGGCCAGATATCTTCGATACTTTCATACTGGTCTCCCTCGTCCTCAATCTCCTGCAAGTTCTCTATAACCTCCATGGGGGCACCGGTACGTTGCGCGTAATCAATAAGTTCTTCCTTTGTCGCTGGCCAGGGTGCGTCCTCCAATTTCGATGCTAATTCAAGTGTCCAATACATACTCTATTACTTAATTTTTTTGCAAAAGTACATCTTTTTCCAATACTGACAAATATTTTTTTCAATCAGTTGATATACAAATCCTCTTTCTCGCCAGCCATAATAACAACACGTCTGGCAAGAACAAACAGATAGTCGGAAAGACGGTTTAGGTATCGTAAAACAACATCGTCTACCTTTGTCTCTTTTGCGAGGGCAACAACACACCGCTCTGCACGTCTACATACTGTACGGCATACATGGCACTGAGCACCCTCCATTGTACCTCCCGCAATAACAAAATTATGCAATTTCGGCAATTGGTCGGTGATAGTATCTATCTGGCGTTCCAGCATATCCACTTCTTCCTGTTCCAGCTGTGGCAAACGGGCGTATATTTCCGCATCCTCAGTGGCCAAAAGCGTTTGGAGGGTGAAGAGATTATGTTGCACAGCCTTCAGCTCGTCGTAGTAGCCACCTTGCTGCTTACGCATCATCTCTGCAAGAAGTCCTATGTGCGAATTAAGCTCGTCCACAGTACCATAGGCCTCTACGCGCACATCGTCCTTTCTAACACGCGTACCACCCACAAGCGAAGTGGTTCCCTGGTCTCCTGTCTTAGTGTAGATCATATTTTCTCAACCGATTTCACTTCTGGAATAACGCTCTTAATGGCTTGTTCGATACCTTGCTTGAGAGTCTGCATGGCGTGAGGACAAGAGCCACAATGGCCCTTGAGGCGGACGATTACAACACCCTCAGCGGTCATGTCAACATATTCCACATCGCCACCATCCTGCTGGAGGTAAGGGCGTATCTGTGCCAGAGCGTTCTTCACCTTCTGCTCTACGGCCGGTTTTTCTCGATCGGTCATGGCTATTTTATGTTTAGTTTGCAAATCTCCTTAATAGTGTTCTGGGCCAATGCGTCAAAGGCATCGCGCACAGGGTCTTGTGTCTTGTCGGGCGCAAAGAGGGCTATCGGCTTGCCGTTGTCACCACTTTCGGCAATGCTCTGCACCAGCGGTATCTCCCCAAGCAGCGGTATATTCATCTCATCTGCCAGACGGCGACATCCGCCCTTGCCAAAGATGTAATATTTGTTCTGCGGCAACTCGGCAGGGGTAAAGTAAGCCATGTTCTCCACAAAGCCGAGGACGGGGATGTTGATGGCCTCGTTCTGGAAGAGTTCCACGCCACGCACCACGTCGGCCAGGGCAACCTGCTGCGGCGTGCTGACGATGATGGCTCCGGTGACTGGCATGGTCTGTGCCAGAGTGAGCTGTATGTCGCCCGTTCCCGGGGGCATGTCAACCACCAAGTAGTCTATTTCGTCCCACCAAGTCTCACCTATCAGCTGTTTCAGTGCACCGCTGGCCATCGGGCCACGCCATGCCATTGCCTTGTTGGCATCCACGAAAAAGCCGACAGACATCAGCTTGATGCCGTATTTCTCTATGGGAAGCATGTAGGTCTTTTCTCCAACACGGTGACCATATATTTCCTCACCTTCCACACCAAGCATAATGGGGATAGACGGACCGTAGATATCGGCATCCACCAACCCTACTTTAACACCCGTCTTAGCGAGGGAGATAGCCAAGTTGACGGCCACGGTGCTCTTGCCCACACCACCTTTGCCAGAAGCCACCACTATGGTGTTATGTATGTTCTTGAAGACATCCTTGAACTCCTCCTTGGGATCGGGCTGCGGCTTGCTGGTGAGGTTTATTTCCACCTCTGCCTCACGGTCCACCATCTCGTGGATAGCGTTGATGCAATCGTCACTCATCTTTTTCTTCATTGGGCAGGCAGGAGTAGTGAGCACCAAGTCAAAACTCACCTTCTTACCCTCAACCTTAATGTTCTCTATCATGCCCAAATCCGTTAGGCTACGGCCAAGGTCAGGGTCATTCACATGCCCCAAGGCCATCTCTATTTGTGTAGTAGTAATCATTGTCCGAATATCTCTTTTAGTTTCTGTTCCAATTGTTGTCCGCGCAAATTACGTGCCAGAACCCTGCCTTCACGGTCAACCAGCACAGTGGCGGGTATCGAGCTGATCCCATAGAGGCGTCCTGCAGCGGAGCTCCAGCCACGCAAGTCACTGACATGGTTCGACCAGACAAGGCCATCGGCCTCTATGGCACGCAACCAAGCATCCCGATTGTTGTCAAGCGAGACACTGAATATCTCAAACCCTTTATCGTGATAACGGTTATAGAGTCGCACGACATTAGGGTTCTCCGCACGACACGGACGACACCACGAAGCCCAGAAGTCGATAAGCACCACTTTGCCACGCAGGTCACTCAGGCGCAGCTCTTTGCCGTCGCGGCCAGCCATTACAATATCAGGAGCCTCGCTGCCTACAGCTATAACCGAACGCACCTTCTGGTCTACATGTTTCACAAAATCATTGTTGGCATAGCGGGTGATGGTGCTGTCGCGAACAGTCTTGTATAGGTCATAATACTCGTCGAAAGCAGCCTCGAAATATGTGACCAGGAAGGCACTCATCAACTCCTTGCTGTTACCACGTATCAATGCCTCCATAGCATCAGGCATTGCAGCCTGCAATTCTGGGTTTGTCGTAACTTCTGCCATTATGTCAGTATAGCGGCGATACATCTCCATGTTCACAGAACCCTTAACCTTGGTTATTTGAAGGATGTTGTGTGCAGGGTTATAGGCAATATCCATATTCACCTTCTCCTTGGGCAACAGCATCACATGCAGAATCGGGCTTTGTGGGCGCGTCAATGCCAGTGCGAAAAACTGGGCATCGCCGTCATTACTGTAGCGCTCTATCTTTATACGGCCTTTGCCGTCTGGCGTCAGCGTGTCAACGGGAGCCAGCCGGTTCCCGTGTGGCTCACAGACAACAACCCCCACACCGTCGTCAAGTCCTGTTAGCGTGCAGTTAAGACTGCATTTCTGGGCGACAGCCTCTGTCAACGGCAACAAAGCCAGCAGTATCGTCAATAGTCTTCTCATAGCTTCATGTTTATCGTTTCTTTCAGGTCTTCATCCATCGGCAAGTATGCATCATAGAAGGCATCATTGCCATACAGGGCCAGACCCACATATGCTTTCAGCATGGCCATTATCAGCGGCCGCTGAACGGCGATGCTCTTGTCGTTTCTCTCCACACCTCTGCGTACACCTTCGCTGACGAGCTCGCCAAACAACGCCTCGCTTGCCCTGAACCCTTTTCCAAAACTGCCTTTGTCAGGGTAACGCTGCAGCAATTCTTCTGCATGCCTTTGCACATGACGGAACGCCACAATATTTATAAGGCCTTTGTTTGCCAAAGCGTTGTAGTACACAAAAGACTCATCCTTGCGATATGTCAGCAACCTGTCGGGGATAATGCCGCCGCCGCCATATACCACTCTTCCTCCCTTTGTGTAGTATGGCGTCGAGTCGTTGATATGCACCGTCATGCTGTCGGCATACGACTCATCCAGCAACTGCTCGAAATATGAGCGGTAATATTCGTCTGTGCCACTGTCATAAGGCCTTTGTATCGAACGTCCCGAAGGGGTGTAGTATCGTGCCGTCGTGAGCAGCACCGACGAACCGTCGTTCAACGAGAAATCAGTCTGCACCAGGCCCTTTCCGAAGGTGCGACGCCCGACGATTGTGGCACGGTCGTTGTCCTGGAGCGCACCGCTGACCACTTCGCTTGCCGACGCCGAGTTCTCATCCACCATAACCACAACGGTACCTTTGGTGAAGAGCCCGCCTATCGGAGCCCTGACGTCCCGACGGCGGCTGTGGGCGCCTTTGGTGTAGACAATAAGGCTACCTGCCGGAAGCAGCTCTCCGGCAACCCCCACGGCACTCGACAACGAGCCGCCACCGTTCCCGCGAAGGTCGAAGATAAGCTTCTTCATGCCCTTTCCCTTCAGTGAGACCAAGGCATTATGAAACTCGTCGTAGCTTGTCGCCGAGAACGACGACAGCTGTATGTATCCTGTCGTGTCGTTGAGCATCGTTGCACAGGTGACAGTCTGATGATTGACAACACCACGGCGTATCTTGTAACAGTAATCCTTGCCCAAACGCTTCACACAGACCTCCACCTTTGTCGCTTTCGGGCCGCGCAGACGCGCCACTGCGCTGTCGCGAGCAATACCCACGCCGCTCATAGTGTCTCCGTCCACAGTCATAATCAGGTCTCCGGGGAGTATGCCCACGCCGGCCGACGGGCCGTCAGCCATCACCTGTCCGACGTATACACTGTCGCCTTCGTAATGCAGCACGATGCCGACACCCTCAAAGTTGCCGCGCATCATCTCATCCGTCCGCTCAGTCTCGCGTGCCGAGAGGTACGTGCTGTGCGGGTCAAGCTCACTGAGTATAGCCGCCACAATACGTTCGCTTACCGAGTCGGCATCCACAGCGTCCACATACTCATCCTCCACCAGTCTCATCACTTCGCTCACCTTGCCCTCCAACGTCCCGTCAGACGGGCTCTTGCTGTGTGAGGCAAACATCAAGCCTATCAATACCCCCAGCACCATTGCTATGAGTATCAATACAAAATTGCCTGTCTGTTTCGCCTTGTCAGAATCCATGCCGTTAATAACGACGAAGCATAGTTATTATTATTTACAGATGTAAAAAAACTACAGGGCAAGCGCTGCCGCTATTATCTCGGCGTGGTCAAAAGCCAGCGGCGGCAGCGCGGATACCGGCCACCACCTTACCTCTGCGGCGTCGTCTCCCGCCGTTGCCTGAGGGTCATCCTCAACATCTATGCGGTATGCCGCCGTCACCGTGCGGCCACGAGGGTCGCGCCCCGGGGCACTATAGACGCCTATCAGCCGCAGCCGTTTTTCGTCGACCGCCAATCCTGTTTCTTCCATCAGTTCGCGGACGGCACAGCATTCTATGCTCTCGACCATCTCCATGAAGCCGCCAGGCAGGGCCCAGCAACCTTTATAAGGCTCGTTGCCGCGCCTCACCAAAAGAACCTCCGCCCGATGGCGGACGACCACACAGTCGGCCGTAAGCATCGGGCGGGGGTACTCGTACGTATAAACTCCCTTTTCGCTCACTTAATCTTCTTCGTATATCAGCAGCTTGCCATCGGCCCAGATGAAGAGCAGCGGGTCTTTGTCGTGCTTCTTGCTTATCCAGCAGCCTCCGTTCTCGGCGTCGATAACCATGTTGCAGTATTTCCTGTTGATTTTCTGTTCGGCCAGCAGGTGGTCGTCCTTGTCGTAGACCTGCAGGTAGGTGTCGCCATCGTCCTTTACTATGGCGTACATGATGTCGCCGCTGATGCCGTAGGTCACTATGTCGACCTTGTAGGTCTCCTTAACATAGTCGCGCACCACCACTACGTCGGTCACATGATAGTCATACCAGTAGCTGTTGCAATAGTGCCAGAAGCCAGGCCAGTACCAGTGACGCGGGGGCAGCGGATCCCAGTAGATGGGGTGGCAGTGCACATAGTGATGATGCCACGGGTGGTGGAAGTAAGGAGCCGGGCGTATCGGGCGTGCTGCCGGAGGCAGGTGGCCGCCGGGGCGTCCCGGACGCGCATAGCCGCTGTACGCACTCGTGCTCTCGGGCGAAGCGGGGCGCGTAGGCGTCACATCCCTTCTCGACGGTGCTGTCGTGCCGGCAGGCTTGCCGCCCACCGACGGGGCCGGACGGCCCATATCGCTGCGCGTAGGCGCCACGTCACGACGCGACGGGCTGCCGACCGTTGCGGCCTCTCCGGACCCGGCACCGCTGCGCGACGGGCGGTTTATGCTGCGGCTCGGCGTGCTCGAGCTGCCGATGCTGCGGCTCGAGGCGCTTGAGTTGCTGCGGCTCGGGGCGCTGAAACTGCGGCTCGGCGAGCTCTTCGTCGCCGGCGAGCTGCTGTAACTGCGCGACGTGCTCGTACTGCGGCTGGGCGAACTGTAGCTGCGGCTGGGTGAGCTGTAGCTGCGGCTTGACGAGCTGTAGCTCGAACTGCTTCGCGAGGGGGCGCTGCTGCGGCTGGGGGCGCTCATCGACGAGCCGCCGCGGCTGCCGCCACCGTGTCCGCCACTGCGCGAAGGCTGTGCCACGACAGGCATTGCCAGCGCCAGGGCTGTCACTGCGAGGATTATTGCTTTTGCGGTTTTCATGGTTTTGCTCCTTTCTTTTTTTTGTTCCGTTTTCTGCTGCAAAAGTACAACCATTCCGTGAGGGAAATTCCGAAAGCGTCACCTATTTTTCCCCGTCAACCCACCGAGCAGCCGGGAGTGACTATGTCAGAGGGCGTTAGCAGTACCAGGCGACCGTCTTTGTCTTCGGCGCTGAGTATCATTCCCTGGCTCTCCACACCCTTCAGTTTCCTCGGCGGGAAGTTGGCGATGAAGCAAACTTGCTTGCCTACCAGCGCCTGCGGGTCGGGGTAGTACTTGGCTATGCCGCTCACTATGGTGCGTGTGCCCATGCCGTCCTCTATCTTGAACTGCAGCAGCTTGTCGGCCTTTGGCACCTTGCAGCATTCCAATATCGTACCCACGCGTATGTCCATCTTGCCGAAGTCGTCGATGGTCACCGGCGCCTTCACCTCGGCGGGCTGCCATGCGTTGAGGGCGTTCTGCTCCTTGGTAGCCTGCAGCTTGTCGACTTGTGCCTGTATAGTCTCGTCGCTGATCTGCTCAAAGAGCAGCTCCGGGGTGCCGATGGTATGGCCTTCCATGAGTATGTCGGCGCGGCCGGCATCCTTCCAGCCAAGGGCCTGCAGGTTCATGATGCTGTGCATCTTGTCGGCCGTGAAGGGCAGGAACGGTGCGCAGAGCACAGCCAGGTTGGCGCATATCTGCAGCGAGAGGTTCATCACCGTGGCGGTGCGCCCGGGGTCTGTCTTGACGAGCTTCCACGGCTCGGTGTCCGTCAGGTACTTGTTGCCCAGACGGGCCAGGTTCATCATCTCGCTCAGGGCCTCGCGGAAGCGGTAGGTCTCTATCGAGCGGCCTATACGCTCCGGGAAGGTGGCCAACTCTTTAACGACCTCCTCATCCTGTGCGGACAAACTGCCCTGTGCGGGCACCTTGCCGCCGTAGAACTTATGAGTGAGCACGAGCGTGCGGTTGACGAAGTTGCCGAGGATGGCCACCAGCTCGCTGTTGTTCTTCAGCTGGAAGTCCTTCCAGGTGAAGTCGTTGTCCTTGGTCTCCGGCGCGTTGGAGCACAGCGTGTAGCGCAGCACGTCCTGCTTGCCGGGGAACTCGCGCAGGTACTCGTGCAGCCACACGGCCCAGTTGCGCGAGGTGCTTATCTTGTCGCCCTCGAGGTTGAGGAACTCGTTGGCCGGCACGTTGGCGGGCAGTATGTAGCTGCCGTCGGCGTGGAGCATCGAGGGGAAGATGATGCAGTGGAACACTATGTTGTCCTTGCCAATGAAGTGCACCAGCTTGGTGTCCTGGTCTTTCCACCACTTCTCCCAGTCGGCGCCCTTGAGCTGCTTGGTGAAGCTGATGTAGCCTATCGGGGCGTCGAACCATACATAGAGCACCTTGCCGTCGGCACCCTCGAGGGGCACCTTGACGCCCCAGTCGAGGTCGCGCGTGACTGCGCGGGGCTGCAACCCGGCGTCGATCCACGACTTGCACTGTCCGTAGACGTTGGTCTTCCAGTCGCTCTTGTGGCTCTCCAGAATCCACTGGCGCAGCCAGGGCTCGTCCTTGTCGAGGGGGAGGAACCAGTGCTTGGTCTCTTTCAGCACAGGCTTGCTGCCGCTGAGGGCACTCTTGGGGTTGATGAGGTCGGTGGCGTTGAGGCTCGTGCCGCAGGCTTCGCACTGGTCGCCGTAGGCGCGCTCGTTGCCGCAGTGGGGGCAGGTGCCCGTGATGTAGCGGTCGGCAAGGAAGCAGCCAGCCTCCTCGTCGTAGTACTGCTGCGACACCTTCTCCACAAACTTGCCCTCGTCGTAGAGCTTCTTGAAATATTCGGCGGCGGTCTCGTGGTGCTCCTTGCTGCTGGTGCGGCTGTAGATGTCGAACGAGATGCCGAACTCGGCGAAGCTGTCTTTGATTATCTTGTGGTAGCGGTCTACGATGTCCTGCGGCGTGACGCCCTCCTTGCGGGCCTTGATGGTGATGGGCACGCCGTGCTCGTCGCTGCCGCCGATGAACATCACCTCCTCGCCCTGGGCGCGCAGGTAGCGCACATAGACGTCGGCGGGCACATAGACACCGGCCAGGTGGCCTATGTGCACAGGGCCGTTGGCGTAGGGCAGTGCCGAGGTGACGGTGTAGCGTTTGTATTTCTTGTCTTTCTCTGTGTATGTCATTGCTGGTAGGTGTAAGTCGTTGTTTGGCCGCTGTCGCCGGTCACCGTCTCGGGATAGTTGTCGCTACGGTAGCTGTAGCTGTACGCCGACTCGGTGCTGTACATCGGCTTGTCGGTGTTGTACAGCGTCTGGTATATCTCGTTGCTCATGATGCTTATGACCGTAGCCACACCCAGTTTTACCGATGCCGAGCGGCGCTCTTCGGTCACATTGTTGGCCGAGAGGGCGGCGACGTTGAAGTGTGGCACATTATTCTCTACGGCCACCATATTGCCCATGTAGTGGCGGAAGGGGTTGACCTTCTGGTCGTAGCTGTATCTGCTGGTGTCGCTGAGGGTCACCTTGATGTACAGCGGCATGTTGGGGTTGGACTGTGCTATCTGCTGCAGGGTCGAGTAGAACTCGCTGCTGCTGGGCATCACCGCTGCCACGCGGCCGATGGTCGTAGCCAGGCGCGCGCCGATGGTGGTGATGGCCGTGTTCACGTTGGCTCCGGCCCAGCCGAAGTCCATGCTGCCGCTGATGCTGTCAACGCCGGTAATCACGCCGCTCATGTCGCCGTCGCCTACAAACTCCGACACAGCGCTCTGGAACATGCCGAGCAGGGTGCTGAGGTCGATATCCCCGAGGTCGAGGGTCGCCTTGGTCACCTTGTTGCTGGCGTTGTTGGTAAGCTGCGCCGTCACGCTGTTGGCGCCGTCGAGCGCCAGCTGGCTGAGGCTCTCGCCGCTGTAGGTCATGGTGACGGTGCCGCTGAGCATGTCGGTGGCGTTCAAGGTCATGGTGTTCACGCGGCCGTCGGCGCCGTAGGTGAAGTTCACCTGGTCCTGTCCGGCGGCATTGCTGACGGACATCAGCTTGCCGTCTTCCCAGTTCCACTCTTCGCTGAGCTCGCCGTCGACGCTGATGCTCACAATCTTGCTTTCCGGGGCATACACGCCGGCGCGGTCAGTCTCGGCAGGTGTCTGCGGGGTTTCGCCGCTGCCCTGGTTCTGGGTGGCGGTGGGTTCGGGGGTGGGGTCATCTTTCTGGCATGCCGTCATGCCGAACAGTGCCACGGCGCACATTGCTGCAAGTAATCTTTTCATGGCTTTTATTGTATTTATTGGTTATTTGTTTTCTCCCTCCTGGGCGGCCTCGGGCTCGTCGAAGGTTATCTTGTCGGCCCCGAGCAGTATGTTGTACCACGCAAAGAGTTTCTTGACGTCTGACGTGTGCACGCGCTCGCGGTCATAGTCGGGCAGGGCCTTCTCCAGCAGGGCGAACATCTCCTTGCCATCGGCCTTCTTGGGCTCGAAGGGGGTCGGCTTGCCGTCCAGCACCTTGTGGATGGACTGCATCACCTCTTCCAACGGACGCTCGTCGTTCTCGGTGAAGATGCGTATCTCACCCAGCGAGCTTATTCTATCTGTCTTGAACACAGGGTACTTCTGACCAGTCACAAGATTCTTCACCACGGCGCCGCCTTTGGTCTGCGACACCAGTTCACTCAATTCCGGCTTGCCGGCAATCACGAGGATGTTAGATAAATCCATTTCAGTATCTCTTTTTATAGTTATTGATTTTGAATAACGAGCTATTTCGCCAATTATTGCACCGGAAACAAAAAAAAATTGACCGACATGCCGGCTGCCACCGAGCCGCCACGGAGCCGCCACGGAGTCCCTACGGCCCTCCGACGGCCTTCCACTGAAGAACGGCCGAAGGGGGTCCGAAGAGGGGCCGTAGGGGCTCCGAACAAACACAGGCAGAGCAAGGGCTGCGAGAAATCGGTGCCTGGTACGATGCTGATAATTAAACTAATACGAAAAAGCTAAAATTCGCCGTGATAGCGGCGGAGGCCCTCGATGGGGTCGGCGACGACGGTGCCCACCTGTATGTCGTTGTTTGCCATGACGGTACGCAGCGTGGGCTCGACGGCTTTGGCATATCCGCCCACAATACTGAGCGACAGCGATTCGCCGTGGCGAAGGAGAGGCTGCAACGCGTCGAAGAACCAGTCGTCAAGCGTTTGCTCGACGACGCGGCGGCAGTAGTCGTCTCCGATGTGCTGCACCGCGAAGGGCGCCAGCGAGGCCAGGAAACGGTTGGGGTTGGGCTGATGGTAGACGGCATCCATCAACTGGGCATCACTCATATGGTAAGTATCATGGAACATGACTCTTAGGTCTGACGGCATGTTGTGTGTCAGGTAGTCGTTGAGAAGCACACGGCCCACATGGTTGGCCGAACCGAAGTCGCCGAGTATATAGCCTGTGCTGGTGGCTGTGCGTGTGATTTCGTGGCCGTCGTAGAGGCAGGCGTTGCTGCCCGTGCCGAGGATGCCCACCAGGGCAGGCTGCCCACCAGCGGTGGCGCGGCAGGCGGCGAGCATGTCGGTCTCGACATGTACATCGCTTGTTCCAAAGGCTTTAGCGAGCCACGAGGCCACCTTATTGCGCTGGGCAGTGAGACCGCAGCCGGCGCCGTAGAAGTGAATTGAGAATTGAGAATTGAGAATCGGAAGTTGCTGGCGCACTGCATTGCAGGCGGCCGTGAACTGCTCCTCGGCGGTGAAGTGGGGGTTGAGACCTTCGGTGAGCACCGTCTTGCCGGTCTCAACCTCCATCCAAGTGGTCTTGGTGCTACCGCTGTCGGCAATCAGTGTCATACGATGCCGATAATCTCGTTGATGTCGCTGACTCCATGGGCTTTGCACCAGGCCTCGAGGCCGTCGATGATCTTGACGGTGACGGCAGGGTCGATGAAGTTGGCGGTGCCCACCTCGATGGCCGTGGCGCCGGCCATGAGGAACTCGATGGCGTCCTCGGCGGTGCAGATGCCGCCCAGGCCCACGACGGGAATCTTCACGGCATGAGCCACTTGCCACACCATGCGCACAGCCACGGGCTTCACGGCGGGGCCGCTGAGGCCGCCGGTGATGTTGGCCATGCAGGGACGGCGGCGCTCGATGTCAATGGCCATGCCCAGCAGGGTGTTGATGAGGCTCACGCTGTCGGCACCCGCTCCCTCGACGGCTTTGGCTATCTCGGCGATGTTGGTGACGTTGGGCGAGAGCTTTACTATCAGCGTCTTATGGTAGACTTTGCGGACGGCCGCCACCACCTCGGCAGCCATCCCGGGCTGTGTGCCGAAGCCCATGCCGCCGTGCTTGACGTTGGGGCAAGAGATGTTGAGCTCGATGGCGGGGATGCGGTCGAGGGCGTCGACCTGCGAGGCCACGTCGCAGTACTCTTCGATGGAGGAGCCGCTGACGTTGACTATGATGTTGGTGTCGAGGTGTTTGATACGAGGGTATACCTCTTTGCAGAACTTCTCCACGCCGCCGTTCTGCAGGCCCACGCTGTTGAGCATGCCGGAGGGGGTCTCCACCATGCGGGGATAGGGGTTGCCTTCGCGGTGGCTGCCGGTGGTACCCTTGACGACGAAGCCGCCCAAGCGGTTGAGGTCTATGAAGTCGGCGAACTCTTCGCCGTAGCCGAAGGTGCCGCTAGCGGTCATCACGGGGTTCTTCAGCTTGAGATTGTGTATGTTGACTGCGAGCATAACTTTTGCCTTATCTACTTAACTACTGTCTACTTAACTACTTGTTACCATACCACTTCTGCATGGTGCTGATGTCGAACACGGGGCCGTCCTTGCAGACGCAACGGTGGCCCTGGTCGGTGTCGGTGACGCAGCAGAGGCAGGCGCCGACGCCGCAGGCCATCATGTTCTCGAGGCTCACCTCGCAGCGCAGGCCGCGCTCGGCGGCGCTACGGGCCACGGCCTTCATCATGGGCGTGGGGCCGCAGGTGTAGATGATGTCGTATGTGTCGGCGAAGGCGGGGTGGGTGGTGACGATGCCGTGGTGGCCCAGGCTGCCGTCGTCGGTAGCTATCAGGAGGTCGCCGTAAGGCTGGAAGTCGTCGCGCACGGGGATGAGACCGGCGGTGCGGCCGCCAAGGAGTATGGTGCACTGCACACCGCTTGCTTTCAGCACCTTGGCGAGGTGCAGCAGGGGTGCCGTGCCGGCGCCGCCGCCCACGAGGAGGGCTTTGCTGCCAGCGGGGATGGCGGTGGTGAAGCCGTGGCCGAGGGGATAGACGACATTGAGGCTGTCGCCCTCGCCAAGGGTGGCGAGACGGCGGGTGCCGTTGCCGACGATCTGGATGAGCAGGCTCAGCGTCCCGGCCTCGGCGTCGACGTCGTGCACCGAGATGGGGCGGCGCAGCATGACGCGGGGCTCGTCCTCGACGAGTACCTCGACAAACTGGCCGGGGGCTACGGGCTGCATCTTGCCGCCATGCTTCAGCACCAGACGGAAGTACTGGTCGCCGAGCTGCTGGCGCGCAGCGATACGAAAGGTGTGTATTTCCTTCATTATTGTTGCTTTGACGTGAATAATCGTTTGAAGAAGCGTTTCCACGAGGCTGCGTCGAAGAGCGACGAGTCGGTGGTGGCCTGCAGGGTGAGGAAGAGGCCGATGGGCAGCATGACAAAGGATGATATCCACATGCCGATGGGGCCGATGGCCGATTCGCGGACGGCTTTTTCGGCAATCATGCCCACGACATAGTAGAACACAAAGAAGCCCACGGAGGCCACCAGCGGGAGGCCGAGGCCGCCCTTGCGCACGATGGAGCCGAAGGGGGCGCCGATGAGGAAGAGCAGCAGGCAGGCCACAGAGAGGGTAAACTTCTTGTGGCGCTCGATGTCGTGCTTGTTGACATACTCGCGGTCTGTCTCAAGGAAATCGCCGTAGTTGCGGCTGTCGGTGACAGCGGTGTTGGCGATGTAGCGGGCCCTGTTGATCATCTTCGTGCGTGTGGCGTCGTCGACGGTGTCGAGACGTGTGTGCAAGTTGAAGGCGGCGCGCTGATGCTCCTCGCCGGCCATCTCGGTATAGCGCTTCCACGCACGCAGATTGACCTCGGCGTCACGCTGGTAGGCGTCGTAACGCTTGTCGAGGCTCGTCTTGAGCGAGTCTATGGCTATGCTGAGCTCCGCGACGTTCATGGTCTGGTAGCTGCCCTTGAAGAGGTCTTCGCCGCTCTTGCTGTAGGCAAACGACGAGATGTCTATGGAGATGGTCTGTTTGCTGAAGTGGATGGAGGTCATGGGGTGCGAGCGGCTGGCATCCTTGCTGCCGCCAAGCTCGGTATAAGTGTATCCGTCGTCGAGGGAGAAGATGAGGTAGCGGTTGTCCATGGTCGATTGCATGGTGCCCTTCTTGGCCACTATGACCGTGGCCTCTTCCCTGCCCTTCTTGTGGTCGTAGATGACGACGTCCTGCAGGGTGTGGCCGTCTTGCGACTTACTGCCGACGCGTATCACATAGCCGTCGATCTCCTTGTAGTATTCGCCCGGGCGTATGTTGACGGCAGGCTTCTTGCGTGTGACGTCGTAGAGGGTCTTGCGATAGCTCACCATGGCCTCGGGCATGACGTTGTTGGCGAAATAGAAGGCCACGCCAGTGAGCAGCAGCACAACGATGGTCATGGGCATCATGACCCGGCTGACGCCTATGCCGCCGGCCTTCATGGCCACAAGCTCGTACTTCTCGCCGAAGTTGCCCATGGTCATGATCGAGGCGAAGAGCACGGCGATAGGCAGCGCCATGGGCACAAAGGTGGCTGAAGCATAGAGAAGCAACTCGGCGATGACGCTGAAGTCAAGCCCCTTGCCCACCATGTCGTCGATATACTTCCACACAAACTGCATGAGCAGCACAAAGACCGACAGCGTGAAGGTGAGCAGCAGCGGACCCAGGAAGGAGCGTAGTATGAGCTTGTCTAACTTCTTCATCACATAAAGCCTAACCAGCGAAGGATGTCATTGCCGTTGGCCAGTATCATCAGGGCCAACAGGAGGAACATGCCGACGTTCTGCGCCACGGTGAGGAACTTCTCCGATGGGGGACGGCGGGTAACGATCTCCACAAGGGTGAAGAAGATATGGCCACCGTCGAGACCCGGTATGGGGATGATGTTCATGAAGGCAAGCACCAGAGCCAGCAACGCGGTGAGCTCCCAGAAGGCCTGCCACATCCAGTGGTCGGGGAAGAGGTCGGCCATGGCCTTGAAGCCGCCGAGCTGCTTGGTGCCGCCGGGCGAGAACAGGACCTTGAGCGATGAGACGTAGGTGACCAGTGTCTCCCAGCCGTGCTTGATGCCGGCGGGGATGGCCTCAAAGAAGGTGTATTCCACATGGCGGTAGCCGCTGAAGAGCAACGCAATGTTTGTCTCCACCTGCACGCCTATCTTGCCTTGGCCGTCTATGGCAACAGGGAGCGTCATGTACTCGCCGGCGCGATAGAAGCCCAGGCTCACGGTGTCGTCGGCATGGTCGCTGAAGACCGCCGTTATGTCCGAGAAGGCCGCAAGAGCGCTGTCGTCGACACTGACTATGCTGTCGCCAGCCATCAGCCCCGCACGTGCGGCATTGCCTCCATCGATAGCGGAGTGCACCACGAACGGAACCCTATAGTTCATAAGCTGCTTGACGCCCTCGTTGTTGACGCGCTCCAACAGACGTCCACTCATGGCGATATCCACAAGCGAGTCGTCACGCATCACGGTGACGGTCTGCGGGTTGTCGAGCAGCAGGGTGCTGGCGGCATCCGTAATCTCGTAATAGTCCTTGCCGTCTATGGCGTAGATGATATCACCATTGCAGAACCCCTCGTCGAGCAGCACCTGATGATAGTCAAAACCAAGCGAGGCGCTGCGCAGCGGAAGCTCATCCTTGCCCCAGTGCGCGAATATCATACCGTAGATGAGAAGGGCCGAGACAAAGTTTACCAGCACACCGCCACTGATTATGCAGAGGCGCTGCCAGGCCGGCTTCGTGCGGTACTCCCACGGCTGCGGCTCGCTCTCAAGGTCGTCGGCGTTCTTTGTCTCGTCGACCATGCCTGCTATGTCGCAGTATCCGCCCAGCGGCAGCCAGCCGAGACCCCACAATGTGTTGTCCTGGTCTTCGGGGGCGAGGTTCTTCTCATCCCAGCTGTCAGGGGTCTTGCTGTTGAAAAAGAGGAAGTGCCACTTGCCGCCAAACTTCTTGGCCTTGATTATGGAGAACCACGGGTTAAAGAATATATAGTAACGACGCACGCGCGTGTGGAAGAGCTTGGCGAAAGCCAGATGGCCCAGCTCGTGTGTGGCCACAAGCAGCGTGAGGCTTAGGAGTAATGCTATCCAGTTCATTGCTGTCTGATGGTATTGTCTGTTGCTATCAAGTCTTCTATCGTGGGCGACGCCACAAACGGCGCGTCCTGCATGGCGCGTTCCACGCGGTCGGCGATGTCGAGGAACCCGATATGCCCATCCAGGAACTCCTGCACGGCCACTTCGTTGGCGGCATTCATCACACACGGCATGTTGCCGCCACGCTCAATGGCCTTGTAGGCAAGGGCGAGGCAGCGGAAGGTGTCGGTGTCGGGGCGCTCGAAGGTCAGCGTGCTCTGCGTGAAGAGGTCGAGGCGCGGCAGGTGGCTCTCTATGTGCTCGGGGAAGCTGAAGGCATACTGTATCGGTGTCTCCATAGTGGGTATGCCGAGCTGTGCCTTGACGCTGCCGTCGGCAAACTGCACCATGGAGTGCACTATCGACTGAGGGTGCACATGGACGACGATGTCCTTGGCGTCGACGCCGAAAAGCCACTTGGCCTCAATCACTTCAAGGCCTTTGTTCATGAGCGTCGCGCTATCGATGGTCACCTTGCGGCCCATGCTCCAGTTGGGATGCTTGAGGGCCTGAGCCAGGGTGACGGTGGCCAGCGCCTCCCGTTTCATGCCGCGGAACGGGCCGCCGCTGGCGGTGAGCAGTATCTTGTCCACGGGACTCACCTCGCCCACAAGGCACTGGAAGATGGCCGAGTGCTCGCTGTCGACGGGCAGTATCGGCGCACGGTGCTGCCTGGCCATGGCTGTCACTATGGCGCCAGCCACCACCATGGTCTCCTTGTTGGCAAGGGCTATGGGCTTGCCATGCTCTATGGCATGCAGCGTGGGCCTCAGGCCCGCCACGCCCACAATGGCCGCCAGCACCATGTCTATGCTCTCCATCTCCATGAGGCCCACGATGGCCTCGGCGCCGGCGTAGACCTTGACGTCGGTGTCACGCAGCGCGTCGCACACATAGCCATAGCGGCTCTCGTCGGCTATGGCCACGGCGTTGGGGCTGAACTCGCGAGCCTGCTCTATCAGCAGGTCGGCGTTGCTGCCGGCGCAGAGCACTTCGGCGCAGAACAGGTCGCCATGACGCCTGATGACGTTGAGCGCCTGGGTGCCTATGGAGCCTGTGGAACCTAATATTGCTATGCGTTTCAAAACTGTGTTACTCTGTTAGAATGATATGTATTCCTCGGGGTTGACGGGCATGCCGTTGACCCACACCTCCAGGTGCAGGTGCGGTCCCAGCTCCGTCGTCGAGCCGGTGCCCACAAAGGCTATCGGCTCGCCGGCGCGCACCACGTCACCCTGATGCTTCAGCAAGACGCTGTTGTTGCGATACACCGTGATGACGCCTGCGGGGTGCTGAAGGGCTATGACGTGGCCCTCCTCGGACGTGAAGCCCGCCATCACCACCGTGCCGCTGTATGCGGCGTTGACCGGGCTGCCGCTTGCCGCCGCAATGTCGACACCGTAATGCCGCATGGCGGCACTGTAGGGCTTGACGACATTGCCCTTGACGGGGGCGAAGAAAAGCTGTGTCACCGAAGGCTGTACGTCGGCCCCGGCCGCCACCGTGACCGCCGACGGCACCCGCTCGCCCTTCACCTCATAGCGGCTGTCCTCGCTCTCCACCTCGAGCCTCAGCAGGCTGTCCTCCTTGGAGTGGCGATAGACGCCGGCCACGACGCCGAGCGTCGACGCGCTGTCGGCCATCGCACTGTCGGCGTCGGCGCCGAGGTCTTCGCCGCGCAGCAAGGCCTGCATCGTGGCCACCACCCACTCCTGGTTGGCGAGGGCCCTCTCCAGCGAGTCTATCTTCTTGGCGTTGACGTATGTCTGCTCGATCATTTCCGTGTCCGTGTAGCCCGGTATGTATTCGCGCAGCGGCGTGAAGGCTATGAGCACGGCGGTGAGCACTATGAGCACTATCACCGTGACGCCGGTGAAGACAAACAAGTTGATGCCCGACAGGCGGAAAGAGAACTTCTCCTTGAAGGTGTCGTTGTCAATAACCACAAAGCGGTGCTTGTGCTTTATGACATCGCCAACCTGCGAGTTCTTGATCTTTAGCCACCAATCCTTTATGCCCATTGCATCGTCTTATAAGAAGAGGGTAGTGGGTAGCGCACGCATCGAATGCTATCCACTACCCACTATCCACTACCCACTAAGCAATCTGTCTCTTAGAAGAACTTGTTGCGCTGGTCCACTATCTTGGCCTGCTCGCGGAGCACCTGCGAGGCCATGCGGGCCTTGCTGCGGTAGCCCTGCTCAAGCTGCATGGTCACCTGGCCGTCGGCAGCGGCGCGGGGGGCCTTGCTGTCGATCTGCACCATGTAGACACCGCTGGCGCCCTTCACGGGACCCACCAAGCCGCTCTGCTTGGCGCTGATGGCGGCCTGCACCTTGGGCTCCATGCCGTAGCGGTCGAAGTAGTAGTCGGCGAACGACACGCTGTCGATGGTGTCGACGGCGGTGTTGAGTTTCATGGCTATCGAGGTGATGTCCTTGGCGGCCTTGACAGCCTCGTCGGCACGGGCCATAAGCACCTCGGCCTTCTTGTCGAGACGCACGGCCTGCTCTATCATCGGACGCACCTGCTCAAGGGTGGCGAAGCCTTTCTTGAAGACATCCTTCAGGGCAACGACGACGAACATGCCGTCGCACTCATAGACCTGGTCGGCGACAGCGCCCACCTTGGTATCCTCGTTGTAGGCCCATTGCACTATGCTGCGGGCGTTGCCGATGCCGCTGAGGTTGTTGGACATCATGGTCACACGGGCACTGCGCACCTGCAAGTTCTGCTGCTGGGCGGCGGCGGTGAAGTCGGTGATGTTGCGGTTCTGGCCGGCGAAGCGGTTGGCCTCGTTATAGACGGCACGGTTGGTGGCTGCCGAAGCGGCAATCTCACGGGTGATGAGAGCCACGCGGTATTTCTTCTCGGCTTTGGTCTTGTCGGTCACCTTCACGAGGAAGTAACCCACACCCTGCGGGTGCTCAAAGACGAAGCAACTGCCCACGGGGCGGTTGACGAGTTCCTCGTTCAGGAAGCCGTAGCCGCCGTCGAGCTGCCAGTCCATGTCGCCCTTGGTCTCGCCCTTCTGCGGGTCGTCGCTGAACTGCTCCACAGCCTGCTCGAAGGTTATCTTGTTGCCGTTGAGCAGAGCCAGCACACTGTCGGCAAGGCTCTTGGCCTGGGCGTCGCTGCGCATGATGTTGCCGCCGGCGTTCTGGTTTAGGATGTACACGACAGAGGCGCGCAGCGAATCGGGGCGCACGGCGCTGCTGATGACCTTGGCCATCATCCACTCGTTGCCAGCCATCACGGGAGCCAGCATGTCGCCGTCCTTGGAGGCGGCAATCTGCTCGTCGAAGGGGGCCTTGAAGGTGTTGGCACGCTTGTAGGTGGAGTCGTAGCTGCGGTCGCTCTCTGCGTTGACGAAGAAAGCCACCTCGTCGGCAGGCACCGTCTGGAACTCAGCCCAGGTCTTGTTCACCTGCTCCTGTATGTCGGCGAGGTCCTGCGGAGTGGGGTTCACCGGGAAGGCGATGAAATCGAGGTCGCGCAGCTCCTCACGCACACGGAACTCGGCCTTGTGCTCGTTGTAGTATTTCTCGTAGTCGGCATCGGCCACGGTGGCCTCGTCGTCGCTCACCGACGAGAAGGGCATCGTCACCACACGCACGTTGGCCACGGTGCCGGCATACTCCGCCACCTTGCTGGCCAGGGCCTTGGGCATGTAGAAGCCCGAGTTGATGAGCGTCGAGTACTTCTGCTGCTCACGGTCGGTCTTGCAATACTTCTCAAGCTCCACCCACTGCATGCGGCGCATGGTGTCGATCTGGTCGAAGTTCTCGATGAACTGGTTGACAAAACGCACGTCGAACTGGCCCGTCTGCGGGTCGGTGAAACTCTGGCGCACATAGGGGTGGATGAAATGACCGGTGTACATGTCGTTCACCTCGGCGGGAGTCACGCGGAGACCGAGCTTGGCGGTCTGCTCCTCCATGAGCGACTCGTCGACGAACTGAGCCCACACCTGTTCGCGGATCTGGTTCTCCATCTCGGCGGGCACCTGCGTGGTCTGCTGCTGCATCTTGTAGTTGTTCTCCATCTCGGCCACCTTCTCGTTGAAGCGCTGCGAGGTCAGCACCTCGCCGTTCACCTTGCCGACGTCGGGGATGCCGCCGTTGTTCTTTGTCAGGTCGCCCAGAATGAAGGCCAAAATAGCAATACCGACAATGGCCACAGCCCAGCCGGAATGCTTTCTAATACTTCCAATAATTCCCATTTTGTTAGTTATTTTTATTAGTTTATTCTTTACTTAAATTACTATCGCCCAGCACCCTGCACGCCACTTCGGCGACGGCGCGCCCGGTTGCCGAAGGTGCAAATTTACAAACATTTTCGCACATGGCGAAATTTTTTTTCTGCCCGCAGGCAAAATCGGCGCCCTACAGGGCGAAGCTGAAAGGCATCAGGTCGGCCACACTCCCCACCTCGCGCACAGCGCCGCCCTCCAGCATACAGAGCACACGCAGCGGATGACCCTGACGCTGCTCGTACTCCAGCAGCACCTGGCGGCAGGCACCGCAGGGCGACGCCTCGCACAACTCGCCGCCGGCATTGCGGCCGACAATGGCAATAGCCTCATAGTCACGCATGTCGGGACGCTGCGCCGATGCCGCGAAGATCGCCGTGCGTTCCGCGCAGAGCCCCGACGGATAGGCGGCGTTCTCCTGGTTGCTGCCCGTCACCACACTGCCGTCGGCAAGGCGCACAGCAGCGCCAACCCTGAAGCCCGAGTACGGCGCATAGGCCCCTTCGGTGGCGGCGACGGCGCGGCGCATCAGCTCGCCGTCGGCGGCACCCAACGCAGCGGCCGAGGCATACTCCCTATATCTGATATTCAGCGTTTTCTCCATAAAAGTACGTTCGTTTTCCAACTGCAAATATAGCAATTTTTATCCATTCGACGCCTTTTTCCTCACCTCACCCCTACCCCGACGCCCCACCTATGCTCCCACAGCTCCCCCACCGGGCCCCTCCCGCGCCCCCTTTCCGACCCCTCTCCCCAACGGAGTCCCTACGGCATTTCGACGATACTTCAACTGCCGTAGAGGCGGCGATGGAACAGAGACGCAACTACGCACCTGTGCCGTACCAAACAGGTAGGGAGACCGGTGGAACTGTGTACCGGATGAGGCTTGGAAAGGTTTTTGACTCTATGTTAAAAAAAAGTCGTATTTTTGCACCCCGAAAACGATGACAGAAGGACTGGTCATAAGAACTACTGGCAACTGGTACAGGGTGTTGCCCGACAGCGGCGAGGCGCTGGAATGCCGCCTGCGCGGCAACTACCGCCTGCGCGGCAACAAGCAGACCAACCCCGTGGCCGTGGGCGACCGCGTGCTCTTCGAGCTGCAGGACGACGGCACGGGGGTGATACACGACGTGCGCGACCGCCGCAACTACATCGTGCGACGCGCCACCAAGCTGTCGAAGCAGACCCACGTCATCGCCGCCAACATCGACCTGCTGTGCGTCGTGGCCACCCTCGGCCTGCCACGCACCTCCACGGGCTTCATCGACCGCCTGCTTGTGACCGCCGAGGCCTACCACATACCGGCATGCCTCGTCTTCAACAAGTGCGACCTGCTGGACGACCCCGACCTCCGCACCCTGCAGGACAAGGTGTCGGCAATCTACCGCGCCGCGGGCTACCCCGTACTGGAGGTGTCGGCATTGCGCGGCGACGGCCTCGCGGAGCTGAAGCAGACCATCGCCGGCAAGACGGTGCTCTTCAGCGGCCACAGCGGCGTGGGCAAGAGCGCCCTGCTCAACGCACTCTGTCCCGACCTCGCCCTCAAGGTCGGCGCCATCTCCGATTGGAGCCTCAAAGGACGCCACACCACCACCTTCGCCGAAATACATCCAATCCAACTCATAACTCATAACTCCAAACTCCTAACTTACTTAATCGACACCCCCGGCATCAAGGAGTTCGGCATGGTGGACTTCAACGAGCAGGAGCTCTCGCATTTCTTCCCCGAGATGCGCGCCGTGCTGCACGGATGCCACTTCGCCAACTGCACCCACCGTCACGAACCCGGGTGCGCCGTCAAGGAGGCCGTGGAGCAAGGTCGCATCAGCGACGAGCGCTACCGCAACTACCTCAGCATCATAGAAGATACAATAAAACCACAATAAGATATGTTACAGGCACTTAGCTTCAAGGAAATCTTCAGCACATTCCTCGTGATGTTCGCCATCATCGACATCACAGGGTCGATACCCATCTTCGTCTCCATGCGCGACAAAGGCACGAAAATCAAGCCTTTCCAGGCCACCGGGGCGGCACTGCTGCTCTTCGTGGGCTTCTTCATCGTCGGTGACCAGCTGCTCAAGCTCTTCGGCATCGATATGCCGTCGTTCGCCGTAGCAGGCTCTGTGGTGCTCTTCATCCTAGCCTTCGAGATGATCCTGGGACGCGACATCATCAAGAACGAACCCACCTCGTCGGGAGCGAGCATCGTGCCCATAGCCTTCCCACTGATAGCCGGACCCGGAGCCATCACGGCATTCATCTCGCTGCACGCCGAGTACGAGACTGTAAACATCATGATCGGTCTCGCCGTCAACATCGTCATCGACTTCTTCGTGCTACGCCACCTCGACAAGATAACCCACTGGCTGGGACAGGACATCATCTACGTGCTGCGCAAGTTCTTCGGCGTCATCCTCCTGGCTATGGCGGTGAAACTCTTTGCAGGCAACATCATGGCTATTTTCCACGGCTGAACCGACAACATAACGGCATAAACAGAAAAACAACAAGGACATGGAACTGAAAGAATCACTCAAAGACTTGGTATTCAGCAAAAGCGAGCTGAAACGCAATGTATACGACGCCACCAAGGAGACCTTCGAAATCTTCCGCTCTACCACACGCGACCTCATAGCCCTCTTCCGCGAGCAGTGCCACAAGGAAGGCAAGGATGTGGCCTTCGAGTTCACCGACCGCGGCGACTTCGAGTTCGAGGTCAAGTTCGCAGGCGACATACTGCTGTTCATGATGCACACCAACGTCTTCGAGTTCTCGCGCGACCACCAGGTCATGAAGTCACCCTACATTCGCGAGGACACGACACGCTCCTACTGCGGAGTGATACACATCTATAACTTCCTCGCCGACTCGTTCGCCTACCAGCGCGACAACGACTTGGGTTATATGATTGGACGCGTGTTCGTTAACAAGGAGAAACACTACTTCATCGAAGGCAAGCGCGAGCTGGGCATGCTCTACACTAATTTCAACACATCGGTTGTAAATCAGGACACTGTGCAAGGCATCGTGGAGTCGGCCATCGAGTACACCACCAATTTCGACCTCCTGACCCCTCCCTACGACGAAGTCAAGCTCGTCTCGGTGGGCGAGATGAAAAACAATTTTGACAAAAAATCACTGGTCACCGGCAAACGTTTAGGCTTTCGTTTCCAGGCAGATAGCGAGTAGCAGCATGGCGATTTCAACAACAGCGGTTGAAAAAAATTTGGCCATGTCAAAAAATGTTAGTAATTTTGCACCCGCTTTTTGCGGAAAAAATACCCTTTCAGGGTAGCCGCCGAAGCACTGCGCCGCGTTCGTCTAGTAGGCCCAGGACGTGAGATTTTCATTCTCAAAATCGCGGGTTCGAATCCCGCACGCGGTACGAAGGAAAAGAATAATAAGAAAAAAGAACAATAAGAATTTATGGCACACCACAAGTCTGCAAAGAAAAGAATTCGCTCAAGCGAAAAAAGAAGAGTAGAGAATCGCTACTACGCCAAGACCATGCGCAACGCACTGCGTGACTTCCGCGCCCTCACCGACAAGGCCGCTGCCACCGAGCGTCTGCCCAAGATGGTCTCCATCATCGACAAGCTGGCCAAGCGTTCCGTCATCCACAAGAACAAAGCCGCCAACCTCAAGTCGAAGTGCATGCGTCAGGTCAACGCCATGTAAGCGTGACCCGCGCGAGCGAACAAAAAAGAGACAGCCGACCGCCGCAAGGGGTTGGCCTTTTTTGTTCAGAGCCAACGGTAAATTATTAACATAAACAAATAATATAGAATTATGAGTCAGATCATAGGTATCAAGGGGCGTCAGATACTTGACAGCCGCGGTAATCCCACAGTAGAAGTAGACGTATACACCGACCAGGGCGCCATCGGCCGCGCCGCAGTGCCCAGCGGAGCCTCCACGGGCGTGCACGAAGCCTGCGAGCTGCGCGACGGCGACAAGAGCCAGTTCCTCGGCAAGGGAGTGCTCAACGCCGTGAACAACGTCAACACCGTCCTCAACGACGAGCTGCAGGGCATGTTCGTCAGCGAGCAGAAAGCCATCGACGACAAGATGATAGAGCTCGACGGCACAGAGAACAAGAGCCGCCTGGGCGCCAACGCCATCCTCGGCGTGAGCCTCGCCTGCGCCAAAGCTGCCGCCCAGGAGACCGGCCAGGAACTCTACCGCTACCTCGGCGGCGTCAACGGCCACACCCTCCCCATACCCATGATGAACATCCTCAACGGCGGCTCGCATGCCGACAACAGCATCGACTTCCAGGAGTTCATGATCATGCCCGTCGGCGCTCCCACCTTCAGCGAAGCACTCCGCATGGGCGCCGAGGTGTTCCACAACCTCAAGACCGTCCTCAAAAGCAAAGGCCTGAGCACCAACGTCGGCGACGAAGGCGGCTTCGCCCCCAACCTGGGCAGCAACGAGGAGGCCATCATGTGCATCCTGCAGGCCATCGAGAAAGCCGGCTACCGCCCGGGCGAAGACGTCTACATAGCCCTCGATGCCGCCACAAGCGAGTTCTACCTCGCCGACGAGAACATGTACCACCTCAAATGGAGCACCGGCGACAAGCTCACGCCCGCCCAGATGAGCGACTTCTGGAAAGACTGGGTCAGCAAATACCCCATCATCTCCATCGAGGACGGCATGGCCGAGGACGACTGGGACGGCTGGCGTCTGCACACCGACGCCATCGGCGACCGCTGCCAGCTGGTGGGCGACGACCTCTTCGTGACCAACGTGGAGCGTCTGAAGATGGGCCTCGAGAAGAAGGTAGCCAACAGCATCCTCATCAAGCTCAACCAGATAGGCACCCTCACCGAGACCATCGAGGCCGTGAACCTCGCCATGCGCAACAAGATGACAGCCATCATCAGCCACCGCAGCGGCGAGACCGAGGACACCACCATAGCCGACCTCGTGGTGGCCATGAACGCAGGCCTCATCAAGACAGGCTCCGCCTCCCGCACCGACCGCATCTGCAAGTACAACCAGCTGTTGCGCATCGAGGAAGGCCTCTGCGACCAGGCCTACTACCTCGGCAAAGACTTCAGGTTCCTGCAGAAATAACCTCAGGTATACGAACAAAACGCAAAGCCCGCCACTCACATGGCGGGCTTTTGCTTCTTGGCAGCAGTTAAGGTTAGGGTTAAGTGGCCAGTGGTCAGTGGTCAGTGGTCAGTGGTCAGTGAGTAGATTTTTTAAAGATTTTTGAGTAAATTTTCTTGAAATTTTGAGTCCGTAGGGCGACCACTAGTCACTGTCCACTATCCACTGTCCACTAGTCACTGTCCACTCATCCCACATTGCCGGTGCCGATGAAGGCAGAGGGGGAGCCGAGGCCGAGGTTGTCGCGGCCGGCGCCGATGGTGAAGCCGTAGACGTGGACGGTGAGGCCACTCCAGGTGCTGGGGAGACGCATCTCGACGGCTGCGGAGCTGCGCTTGACGGGTGCGGAGAGGATGCCCTGGCCGCTCTCGGGCTCGTAGACGAAGAGG
>OMXC01000001.1 GCA_900314925.1 uncultured Bacteroidales bacterium | reverse complement strand
CGGTGAAGATGTGGTTGTTAGCCGGTGTGGCCGTGGCGGTCACGCTGGTGCCGGCCTCCACGCTGCCGCTGGGCGTGCAGCTCACAGTACCCATGGTGGCATCGGCGCTGCTGACGGTGACGGTGTAGTAGGTCGGCGTGCTGTTGGCCTCGAAGGTAGCCGTGAGGGCCACGTCGGCCGTGACGGTGAAGGTGTAGGGGTTGGCGGTGCTCACAACGGCGCCGGCGGCGTCAGTCCAGCTGACGAAGTGGTAGCCGTCGTTGGCAGTGGCAGTGGCCGAGAAGTTGGCACCCTCGTCCACGGTGGTGGCACCGGCAGGGCTCACAGTGCCCATGGTGGCATTGGCGCTGCTGAGGGTCACAGTGTACTGCGTGGGCTGCGGAGTGTCATTGTCGGTGGTGACAATCACGCTGTCAATCCAAGCATAATACTTGTAGTTGGCATAGTAGTGGACGGCCAACTTGACCGCGTCGCCAGGCACCCTGAAGGTCTGGCTCTGCCAGTCAGAGCTGTCGCTGGTGTAGTAGACCGTCGGATCCCATACCGTGTCACTGGCGGTAATGTAGCCGAAGTACAGCTCTTCAGCATTGCTGTAGGTGGCGTAGACCACGCGGACGTTGACGCTGTCGTAGGCACTGAGATCCATGCTGGGCGAGAAACCGTACTGGTTGTAGTCGCTGGCACTACTGTAGGAGCTGAAACGCCAGGTCTCGCGGTTGCTGACGGTGACGAAGCCCATGCCGTAGGTGCCGCCCACGTTCGCAGTGTTGTTGCTGACGAAGTTCCAGCAGTCGCGCGTGGCGCTGGTGGCGTCAAAGGTCTCGACGAAGGGGAATGTCGCGATGGCCTGGCAGTTTCTTACGTTGACCACCACGGTGGCGGTGTGGGTGCCGTGGGCGTTGGTGGCCGTGAGGCTGACGGTGTCTACGCCGGCGGCGGTGTAGGTGATGCTGATGCTGTCAGTGTAGTTGTCGATGGTGCTGCCCGCGAGGGTGTTGCTCCAGGTATAGATGATACCATCGCTGAGACCCTCAACGAGGTTGGCGTGGAAGGTGACAGTCTCGTTGATGTCAACGGTCTGTGCGCTGGCAACGATGCTCACCACCGGGGCCATGGTGAAGCGCACGCTGACACTGTCAACCATGGGGCCATCGTCGTTGTAGCTGTCGTGGATGAAGGCCACGTAGATGGTGTCATCGGCATAGTCGTCGAGCGCGGCGCTGAACGGAGACCACACGCCGTCGGCGGGGTTGCCGTTATAGAGGGTGTCGGTGAAGGCTGCCGTGTCGGTGCCGCTGGTGGAGAGCAGAACCGTCATGTGCGTATAGTCACCATCGTAAGAATTACCCATTGCTCTCCATGTGAAGGAGAGACCGGCGGCGGCGGTCGGCACGACAATGCCCGGAGTGACAAGCCAGTCGTTGGCGGATGTCATATCGTTGTATCCCGACACAGCATAGCCATCTTCGTCGACCGTCCAGTTGCTGTTCTCATTGTTGTCGAAGTCGTAGGTCATCCAGCAGTCGAGCACATTGCTGCTGTTGAAGTCCTCCATCCACGGGATGTCGGTGATGAAGCCGCAAGTGGTACGGGCCTGCACGGTGCGCATGAGGCTGCTGTCGTCGGCGCCACAGCTGACCACGACGCCAAACGTATAAGCCGTGCTGGAGGTGAGGCCAGTGACAGTGAACGAGGTGTCGGTGGTGGTGCCGGCAAGGGTGGTGTCGGCCTCGCCGAGGATATAGACGTTGTAGCTGGCGCCGTTGTTGACGGTGTCTTCCCAGCTGAGGGTTATGCTGGTTTCATCGGTCATGCTGCTCACCACACGCAGGTTCATCACCGGCACGCAGAGGTTGCCGTCGCTGGGCGTGAAGTCGATGGTCATCTTGGGCAGGAAGTTCTGCTGATATACGCTGCTGCCGTAGCCGCCCATAGAGGCGCCCGTGGCGCTGACGCCGTACCAGCTGCAGCCGCTCCAGCTGCCGGAGGTGGGCTCCTCGAAGGCCACCAGCAGGTTGCCGCCCATGTACAGATAAGGAGTGGTAAGGGTGATTTCCATCACGTTGTTGGCGATGCTAAGGCTGCCGGTGTAGACCTGCTCCATGTCGGCCACGGGGTTGAGGCTGCTGACGCCGGTGGCGTTGGTCTCGGTCAGGTAGACCTCGAAGACGGCGCCGTTCCAAGTCTTGTTGGCGTCGCTGGAATGGAAGGTCAGCTTGGTCACGTTGCCGAACTGCATGGCGCTGAGGTCGGCGGCGGGGATGATGAACTGGCTCTTGATGTGGTTGTCAACCCAGGAGCCGTAGATAGGCACATAGCTGTTGGTGGTGGTGCCGTCGTTGACGGTGATGCTGTAGGCATCGGTCGGGGTGAAGGTGATTGTGGCGGTCCAGGCGCTGGTGTCGTCTTCGCCGCAGACGGCGCGCACCTTGGCGGTGATGGCCTGCTCAGGGGTGAGGTTGGTCATCTCGTAGGTGGTGTCGGTGACGTCGATGAGGTTATCCATGTCGTCGTTGAGGCATATCTGCCAGGCAGTGGCCTCGCCGGCCTCATGCCAGCTGAGGGTGGCCACGGTGCCGTCGCCGGGGGTGAGGACCGCCCTCAGGTCCGTGGGAGCCGGGCAGGAGACCAGCGTGGTGAAGTTCACGACACGCATCATGCTCTCGTCGCCGCCGCAGTTGGCAGTGACACCGAAGGTGTACTGCGTCTCGCCGCTGAGGCCCGTGAGGTCGACGGTGGTGTCGCTGACGGTGGCATAGCTCGTGGTGTCTTCACTGCTGACGGTATAGACAGTATAGCTGCCGGCATCGCCCGACCACGTCAAGGTGGCGGCATGGCCGGTGATACCACTGACGGCAAGGCTGCTGACGGGCAAGCACGAGGGCTCCTCGCCGGGCGTGTAGTCGATGGTCATCTTGGGCAGGAAGTTCTGCTGATAGACAGAGGAGCTGCCGTAGCCGCCCATCGAGGCGCCCGTGGCGCTGACGCCGTACCACGTGCAGCTGACGTAGCTGCCGGAGGTGGGCTGTTCGAAGGCCACCAGCAGGTTGCCGCCCATGTACTGATAAGGAGTGGTGAAGGTGACAACCATCTGGTTGCCGCTGATGCCGAGGCTGCCGCTGTAGACTTCCTCCATGTCGTCCACGGAGTTGAGGCTGCTGACGCCAGTGGCGTCGGTCTCGGTCAGGTAGACCTTGAAGCTGGCAGAGCCCCAGTTGATACTGGCATTGCTGGCGTAGAAGGTCAGCTTGTTGACGATGCCGAAGGCCATGGCGCTGAGGTCGGCGGCCGGGACGATGAACTGGGTGTGGATGTGGTTGTCGACATAATAGCCGTAGATAGGCACGTAGCCGTTGGTGGCGGTGCCGTCGTTGACGGTGATGCTGTAGGCGTCGGTCGGGGTGAAGGTGATTGTGGCGGTCCATTCGCTGTAGCCCTCCTCCTCTTCCGAGCAGTCGCGGCGCACCTTGGCGGTGATGGCCTGCTCTGGTGTGAGGTCGGTCATCTCGTAGGCGGTGTCGGTGACGTCAATGTAGTTATTGGTATCGCCGTTGAGGCATATCTGCCAAGCGCTGCCCGTGGGGTCGCTCCAGGTGAGCGTGGCCACGGTGCCGTCGCCGGGGGTGAGCACGGCGCGGAGGCCCGTGGGGGCGGGACATGCCACGGTGGTAGTGACGTTGAGCACGGCGCTGTAGAGGCTCTCATCGCTGCCGCAGAGGGCCTTGACCCTGACATTGTAGGTGGTGGTGGCGTCGAGGCCGGTCAGCGTGTAGGCGGTGTCGTTGGTTGTCTCCTCGGTCCACGTGGTGTCCTCGGCTTTCTTGTACTCAATCTGGAAGCTGCTGGCATCGCTCTGCCAGGTGAAGGTGGCGGTGTGGGCCGTCGTCATGCTGTCGACGCAAGCGAAGTTCTCCACGCGGCGGCAGTCGGGGGCATCGATGCACGATACATTGATCTGGAAGCCGTCGTACTGGTTGCTGTAGTCGGAGATGAAGACGATGGTCACAGGGCTCTCGCTGTATATGGTGTCGATAGTGGTCAGAACATCGATGCCGTTGTCGGTGAAGAGGACTTCGCCACTGGTGCCTATGCCGCTGTAGATGGTGACATAGTCGTAAGTGCTCTCGCTGTGCGAGCTGCCGCTGAGCACCAGCATCTGTGTCGCGTCGGAGGGATAGAGGTAGAGGGTGGTGTTCTGGTTGGGGGCGTAGTCGCCGCCGAGGCCGCCGTCGTCAACGATGGTGATGCCGCAGGCGTGCAGCGTGTCGCTGCTGTTGGCGGTCATGGTGTAGAGACCGGGGGCAAACGAAACGGGGCCTGCCCATGTGCTGTATTCGCTCCCGCAGTCAGTGCGTACCCACACACTGTAGGCCGTGCCGGATGTAAGGGTGTCGAGCGCAACCACGGTGTCGGTGACCGACACGGCAACGCTGCTGTCGAAAGCCGCCGTGGCGGGAAGCACGACGACTTCGTAGCCGCTGGCCGAGCCAATCCAGCTGACGACCACGTTCTCCGCGTCGGAGGCGTCAACCGACAGGTTAAACGGGGCAATGCAGCTGGGGCACACCACCTCGGCGGTGGTGATGGTCTGGCCGCTGGTGTAGTCGCTGCAGCTGGCGCTGGCGATGATGGTGGTGCCGTCGCCGTTGAGGATGGTGAAGGAGGACTCCTCGTAGGAGTCTTCGCCGTCGAAGACGAAGCGGACAGAGTCGCTGCTGCACACGGCGATGGTCTGCGTGCCGCTGGCGCCAGCGCCGAGAGTGGCCTGGCCGCGCAGCGTGGTGCCCTGGTAGACTTTGACGTAGAACGGCTCGCTGTCGTAGTCATACCATCCGTCGCCGTATTCGTCCATCATCTGGATGGTCACCGAACACATAGTGCCGCTGCACTGGGCGTTCACTTTGGCTCCTATCGGCACCATCAGCACCGCAAGGAGCAGAATTCGTAACATTCTTTTCATAGTGTTAGGATTTTGGTTAAACTTAAAAAATGTTAATAATCATCGTTCTTCGTTCAGTGCGCCGTCGGCGGATGGTAACAGGGGCAGCGGGGCCCGGAGGCGGCAAATGGCAGTGTATCAAAGCGTCGAGCCAACTCTCTCATTACGTTTGACAGGTGCAAATATACACATCATTTTCGACTTTTCCAAATTTTTAACATTATTTCTATGACTTTTTTTCGTTCGCCGCGCCTGTCACCCCATTCCCGCGCCGCACACCCCACCCTCTCATCCACGCCCTCCCCTCGCCTCCCCTACGGAGTCCCTACGGCCGTTCTTCAGTAGTTCTTCAGTAGTATTTCAGTGCCGCACTGAAGAACTACTGAAGAACTACTGAAGAACGGCCGTACCGGGTCCGTAGAGGGTCCGTCGGGGGTCGGAGCGGACGGCACGACGATATGGAACCCCGACGGGGTTCTGTGACAGGCGTTTAGGTAGGACATTAGCTATTGACATGCAACGCCTACGGCGTTTCACCCATGCACCGGCGGCCCCGCAAGGTGCAAACCCCGGCGGGGTTCCATCTCAATAGCAAAACGGAAAGACAACGCATCAACACGAACCCCGGCGGGGTTCCATCTCAATAGCAAAACGGCATGGCACCGCAACAACACGAACCCCGGCGGGGTTCCATCTCAATAGCAAAACGGCATGACACGGCAACAACATGAACCCCAGCGGGGTTCCATGTCAATGGCAAAACGGCATGACACCGCAACAACATGAACCCCAGCGGGGTTCCATGTCAATAGCACAACGGAAAGACACCGCAACAACATGAACCCCAGCGGGGTTCCATGTCAATAGCATCGCAACGACCATGCGCAACAACATGAACCCCGGCGGGGTTCCATATCAATAGCAAAACGAAAAGACACCGCAACAACATGAACCCCAGCGGGGTTCCATGTCAATGGCGCCGCGTTCAATATTCAATGATGAGCGCGCCGCTGACGGCCCAGTGGCTGAACATGCCCTCGACGGGCTTGCCCTGCGGGATGGCCACGGTGAGGGTGTGCTCGCGGCCGTCGGCCCAGGGCGAGAGGTCGAAGTAGACGGGCTGCGTGGCCGTGCCGGGGCACCAGCCGGAGCGCGAGAAGTCGGAGCTGGAGAGGCCGTTCCAGAAGTTGCCGCTGACGGGGTTGAGGTCGCGGTAGCAGCCGCAGTCCTGCCGCCAGGGGGTGTGGGTGAAGGCGGGCTTGCCGTCGATGAGGATGGTGTTCTGCTTGGGCACAAACTCGTCGCCCTCGCCCCAGCCGCCGTGGCCGGTGCTGATGTAGCGCAGGCGGGCGCTCGCCGCATCCTGCGGGATGGTGAAGGTCACCGTCAGCGAGTCGGTGGCGAAGAGCTTGCCGTAGTTCTGTCCGGCCATCTCCAGCACGTTGCAGGTGTTGAACAGGGGCACGACCTCGGCATCGGCAGGCCCTTCCACCTCGAATTCCGGGTCTGTGTAGCTGTTGGGGTACGACTTGATATCCATCGTCAGCAGGTGGCCGCCGCCGTCGTAGTTGCCGATCCAGGCGCCGACGATGACGTCGCCGCCGAAGTACACGTCGCTAATCTCCTGCCGGTAATAGGTCTCGTCGCGCCAGTCGATGCCGTAGCCGGCCATGCGGTCGTTGAAGTGGCCCACGCCGAAGGGGGTGAAGAAGCGTACCCATTCCGTTGCAGGCATATATTCGTCTGTCGCCATCATACCCTGATAGCGCTGGCCGTCGCGTCCGGTGAAGGTGGGCAGCGAGTCGGGGTGCTCGTTGATGCCGCGGAAGAAACCCCTCAGCGCGGCACCACTTGACATCGGCATGACGAACACCGACCCTGTGCGGTCGTAGGCGTCGCCGTTGCTCTGCTGGTGCAGTTCGACGAAATGCTGATAGTGGGGCGGCAGCTGCGGCAGCCTGACGCGCTTCAGCACCACAGTGCCGCCTGCAAAGTGCAACACCGAGTCGAAGGGCACTTTCCAGATGCTGCCTCCGATGTGGGCATTTTCCGCACCCCAGTGGATTTGTGCATGGTCGAAGACGCGGGTGGTCACCACCAGACGCTCCTTCATGATGCGGTCCAGCTCGCGCGGCGAGACGCGGCGCTTCGGGGCGTTATTCTCTTTAACCTCTGACCTGTAACCTCTAACCTTCTCGGCTTTGGCCAGCACGAGGCGCTTCTGCCCGTTGCATGTGAAGGAGCGCAGCACGCCTTTGTTCAGCCCGTAGTAAGGCAAGGGGTTGACATTGACGGGCGCCTTTTCGTCCATCTCGAACTCCAGGGTGTTGCTGTTGACGGAGCAGATGTGGCGGTTGCCGTCGCGGCGCCACTCCAGGTCGCTGCGCGAGAAGGGGGTGCGGTAGTAGTAGACGGAGTCGTCGTAGTAGGCGCTGACCGTGATGCTGTCCTGCGCATAGTCCACCTCGGTGACGGTCTGGGCATAGCCGGGGATGAGCTTGCCCTCGGGCTGCGGGGTGACAATGGTGACGACGTCGCCCTCGCGGAGGACGGTGAGGGCGGTGGTGTCGTTATGTTCGCCGTACTCTATCTGGTAGTAGGTGAAGCGGTTGGCACCTTTCGGGATCTTCACCTGCGCCGCCGAGAGCAGCGGCAGCAAGGCGAGCAACAGGATGGCTGTTCTTTTCATGTGTCGCAGTGTTTGTGTTTTACGGTGCAAAGATACAACTTTTTCGCGGCATTAAGGGAAAAATGTGTAATTTTGCACGGCAAAGAAACATTACAATAATGGCGTTGCGCAGGTGTATATTATTGGTGTCTTGCTTGTTACTCGGCATATCCGTTCATGCCCAAAGGGCTGAAAAGGCGCTGCTCGACATCGCTTACAAAGGAGATACCGCCCTGTGCATCACCTTCTCGGCAGGAGATTTCGGCATCGTCGGCACCAACGGCTACTGCACGCTGGAGGCTGCCGGCATGAGGTCTGCGGCGCCAGAGGCCGGGAGGGCCGCGCTGCCGCAGATGTCGCGCCTGGTAAGCATGCCGCGCGGCACGACGCTCAGCCTTAACGGAAGCGAGCGAGGGGAAACGGTGGCGTTGCCCTTGCCGGCAGGCGCAGAGCCGTTGCCGTGGCAGGGGGCGACGCTGAAGGAAACAGAGAGACAGTGGGTGCCGCTCGTCAAGGAGCAGCCCGCGGAGGACGGCGTGTGGCAGGTGGAAGACCTCGGCGCCATGGGCGACCGGCAGCTGTTCCGCATCACGGTGCAGCCCGCCGCCTACGATGCCGCAAGCCGGAGCTACCGCCTCACCAAGGCTTGCTCCGCCACCTTCACGGTTACCGCCAAGCACCAGCCCCTGCACACGGGCAAGAAACTGCTCGTAGTGTCGAGGCCCGTGTTCCGCGAAGGACTGCAGGACTTCATACAGTGGAAACGGCAGGAGGGCTACGTCGTGGAGGAGCTCTATGCCGACACCAACAAGCGCGACAGCGTGAAGGCGCTGATAAGCCCCCTCTTCGCTGACGCCACACCGCTGCGGCCGGCACCAAGCCACATACTGATTGTCGGCGACGCCGCGCAGATACAGGCCTTTGTGGGTGGCTCGCAGCCTTCGGGCCTCACCACACACTCTACAGACCTCTACTACGCCGAGCATACGGGCGACTGGCTGCCCGATGCCTTCATAGGGCGCTGGCCCGTCAACGACACGGCGGAGCTGGGCTCGGTGGTGCGCAAGACGCTGCGCTACGAGCAATGCCGCGACATCGACACCGCCATGCTGCGGCGTGCCATCATGGTGGCGGGCAGCGAGAGCCGCCAGCCGGCGCCGGTGACCACCAACGGGCAGGTGAACTATGTGAGCAGGGTGGTCAAAAGCAGCCACCCCGAGGTCGACACGCTGTGCTTCCACAACCCGGCTTCCGCCACACAGACCACCGACATCCTCGGCACCATAAACAGCGGGGCCGCACTGCTCAACTACACGGCACACTGCACCGTGGGTGGGTGGAGCTCCCCGTCGGTGACTTTCTCCTCCATAGACACCCTCGAGGCCTCGCAGCCCATGGTATACATCAACAACTGCTGCCGCAGCAACGACTTCAGCGGCACCTGCTTCGGCGAGCAGCTGCTGCGCAAGGAGGACGGCGGCGCCATAGGCGTGATAGGCGCCACCAACGAGACCCTCTGGGAGGAAGACTACTACTGGGCTGTGGGTCCGAAGTACCCCCTGAGCATAGAGCCCGTGAGCGACAGCCTGCGCCAAGGGGCTTTCGACCGCATGCTCTACGGCGGGATCCACACCATGGGCGAGCTGCTGCATGCCGGCAACATGGCCGTCATGGCCTCCGGCACGCGCTTCAGCCGCTTCTACTGGGAGATATACTGCCTGCTGGGCGACCCCACACTGATACCGCGCCTCGGCGCCATGCAGCCGCCATGGCTCTCCGCAGCCGACAGCATAGAGCTCGGAGCCACAGAGATACGCATAAGCAGCGCCCCCGGTGCCACGGTGGCAGCCACACAAGGCCCACGTCTGCTGGGAGCGACGCTCTGCGACGAACACCGCAGCGCGCTGCTGACCTTTGAGGCCATAGACGACACCACGCCCATAACGCTGACCGCCACGGGGCCGCAGATGGCGCCTGTTGCAGTCACGGTGCGGGTGACCCTGCCACACGGCAGGGCAGCGCTGCTGCACGGCATTGAGACTTCAGACACCTCCCTGTCGTTCCAGCTCACAAACACAGGCACCGACACCCTCTACGGCCTCCATGTCGCACTCGCCCCGGACAGCCTCGGCGCCACATACAACGCCGACAGCATAAGCGTAGACACCCTCTTGCCACAGGCATCGAAGCACCTCGCCATGAGTGTCGGCGTGACGCGCTGGGGACGCTGGTGGGGCGGCACACTGGCTGTAATCGGCGCATACGACGACACCCTGTGCAGCGCTGCCGTCGCACACTGGCTTCACGACACCCTGCCGACGCTGTCTTTCACCATCGCCACAGCCGACGGCCGGTGCATCAACGCCATAGAGCCACGCACCACCTACCTGCTCACCGCCATGGCAGCCGGGCCGCACGACAGCCTCAGCGTACACATCACATCACTGCCTCTTGGCGAAAGCCTGTGCGCCGAAACGTCGACAGCAGACCAACATGACACGCTGCACTGCACAATCATCACCCCTGACAGCGTCACACACCTGCACATAGAGGCCAGCGTGCACCGCGGCAACTACGTAAAACAATACAGCTACTACCTCGAAGCCGGCAGCCGCACCCCCGCATCCGGCGGCCTCCTCGGCTGCTACCCATGGCGCAACAGAGAGCCCCAACCCTGGTGTGTCGACAGCACCACCGCCCATAGCGGTGCCGCAAGCCTGCGGTCGGGCGACATCGACTACCGCCAGCAGAGCGACCTCTGGCTCGACGTACTGCTGCCGCAGGCCGACAGCATCGTCTTCTGGGCCAAGTCGAGCACCGAACCCACGTACGACAAACTCACATTCGAGGTTGACGGCATCGTGAAGAACCAGCTCTGGGGCGAATATAACTGGCGGCGCTATGCCGTGGCCCTCAGCGCCGGCAGCCACACCCTGCGCTGGCACTACCACAAGGACGACGCCGACGACGGAGGGAGCGACTGTGTATGGATTGACGACCTGCGCATGCCCTTGGCCTTGTGGGAGGCCCCCTACGGATGCCCCGACGGCGTACATGAAGGCATCACAACACCGACCACGGCAATAGCGACACGCCTGTTCCCCAACCCCGCCGACGTCTCAGCGACCATAGCAACCACGGCCCATGGCACCGTGACAGCAGAGCTCGCAGACATCTACGGCCGCACCGTCAGCCTGCAGCGCCACAACACCGCCGGCACCATCGTCATCGACACGCGCGCCATCCCTTCCGGCGTGTACATCCTGCTGCTGCACCACAGCAACAGCACCGAGCGCCACAAACTGATAATACAACATTGACACCATGCCTACCATCGACACAACCCAGACCGCACAACCCTTCTACCTGTGGGACACTCCCTACCAGCTGCCGGAACAGGCTGAAGCCAACGTAGGCATACCTCTCGACTCCATCTTCCCGCCGCGCGAGATACAAGCCCCCGTCGTCCGGCGCTCGCTCTTCACACACACCACCCTGCCCACCACACACGACACCCTGCAGCAACGCCATGAGACAGCCCCCACGGCCTGGGTGTTCGTCTACCTTGTAGCGCTCTGCGGCCTTCTCTTCCTCTACAACAGCCGCCACAAACTGCACATCACCGACCTGCTGCGCTCCACCTTCGACCGCCGCGCCATGGACCGCCTTGTGAGAGGCAACAACCTCAGCGGCGCTGGCCTTATCCCCATGGGGCTCTTCGCCGTCTCCGCGCTGTCACTGCTGGTATACCTCCAGGCCATAGCCCACACAGGCTTCTACACCTGCCTCCTCGTAGCCGCAGCCCTCGCCGCCCTGTACCTCATCCGCAACGCCGTGATACACTTCCTCGGCAACGTATTTGAAGACACCGACGCCACGACAGCCTACATCACCAGCAACTACATATACCACAACCTACTCGCCATCGGTCTCGTGCCGCTGCTTCTCCTGACGGCCTACATGCCATGGGGCAACGACGCCGCCTTCTACACCGCCGCAGGGCTCACCGCGCTGTGCCTTATATTGCGGCTATTCAGGGGTCTGAAACTATTTTTAACACTTTCAAGAAGCCACAGTTTCTATCTTTTTTACTATCTTTGCACCGTCGAACTGATACCACTTTTAGTGGCGGCAAAATGGTTTTTTGCACAATAATACAGACAGTTGAGTCAATACAAAAATATGAGCACAAAAATTAAAAAACTCCTCATTTCGCAACCCGCACCCGCCGATTTGGAGAAATCGCCCTACCGCAATTTAGTGCACAAGCACAATGTCGACATCACCTTTTACAAATTTTTCGAGGTAGTAGGTATCCCGGCCTCCGATTTCCGCAAGACACGCATACACATCAGCGACTACACCGCCGTCATCTTCAACAGCAAAAACTCCATAGAGCACTTCTTCCGCATGCTCAAGGAGCTCCGCGAGACTGTGAGCGAAAACATGAAGTACTTCTGCTCCACCGAAGCCATAGCCCTCTACCTGCAGAACTTCATACAGTACCGCAAGCGCAAAGTGTTCTTCGGCGCCCAGTATTTCTCCGACCTCCTCGAGGTCATGGGCAAGCACCGCGACGAGAAGTTCCTCTTCCCCTGCTCCGACGAACGGCAGACCGAGTACACCAAGGCGCTCGACAAGGCCAAGTTCAAATACACCAAGGCCCCCATGTACACCTCCAAGCCCCGCGACCTCAAGCACCTCGACATAGACAGCTTCGACGCCATAGCGCTCTTCTCGCCCATCGGCGTGCGCAGCCTCGTCAAGAACTTCCCCGACATCAAGGAGCACAACGTGCTGATAGCCGCCTTCGGCACCTCCACGCACGCCGCCCTCAAGGAGAACGGCATCAAGCTCAACATAGCGGCGCCCACCCAGTCGTCGCCCTCCATGGCCATGGCCATAGAGAACTACATCCTCGGCAAAGCCCAGGAGAGCGTCGTCACCACCAAGGGCGACGGCAGCAAGCACGGAGTGCGCAACACCATAGCCACCAGCACCGCCAAGCGCAGCAAACCCGTCATCGCCAACAAGGAGATCTACAAGCAGCGCATGGAGGAGAAGAAAGCCCAGGCCGCTGCCCGCCGCGCCGCCCGCGCCGCCGAGAAGGCCGCCAAGGAAGCCGCAGCCCGCGAAGCCGAGAACGTGCAGCAGGCAGCCACCGAGAAAGCCGCCAGCGATGCCCCCGCCAAGGCCAAAGCCCCCGCCAAACCGGCCGCCAAAGCCACGGAAAAGGCCCCCGCCAAGACAGCGGCGAAGACCACGGCAAAGGCACCGGCAAAGGCACCGGCGAAACCCGCCGCCAAAGCCACGGCGAAACCCGCAGCCAAGCCCGCCACCAAGCCCACAGCGAAAGCCACCGCCACCAAGAAGAAGTGATGCCCTGCACTTTTGGCAAAGAGGAACGCCTGTGCAGCCGCAAGCTCATAGACAGGCTCTACGCCGAGGGGCACCGCCTCATGGCATACCCTTTCAGTGTGCAGTGGATAGCCACCGACGGCCCCGCCCCATGCCAGGTGATGATCGTGGCCCCCAAACGCAGGTTCCACCACGCCGTCGACCGCAACCGCGTACGCCGCCTTACACGCGAGTGCTGGCGGCGCCGCAAACCAGCCCTTTACGACTTCCTGCAGCAGCACAACCTCTGCATAGCCCTCTCGCTGGTCTACGTCCACAACGAAATAATGACCTACGAACAGCTCAGCCGCAAAGCCGACAAGCTCATGGCGGCGCTGGAGCACGACATCGCCGCCACGCTATGAAGTTCAAACCCCTGTCGTGGCTGATGCTCACGCTGATAGCCTTCTACCGCTCCTTCATCTCGCCGCTGACGCCGCCGGCCTGCCGCTTCACGCCCACCTGCTCGCAGTATGCGCAGGAAGCCATCAGGAAGTACGGCCCCTTCCGCGGCGGCTGGCTCGCCCTGAAGCGCATCCTTCGCTGCCACCCCTTCGGCGGTTCGGGCTACGACCCCGTCCCCTGACACTTTTTTTTGCACGTTCCATTTTTATTGTTTATATTTGCATCGGCGGCGAAAGAGCCGCCCGGTGTGCTAACACACTATGCTGCACCGTGTTCCCACGGATTCGCCACGGCATTTCTACGGTATTTCTACGCCATTTCTACGCTAAAAACCGTAAAACAACCGTAGAAATACCGTAGAAATACCGTAGAAATGCCGAAGGGGCTCCGTAGGGAAGCGGGTGAAAACAGGAGTGAAATTAAACTAAATTAACATAAGACGACAATATTATGACAAAGGAAAAGATGGCAGGGCTGCTGGTGAACGGCAGCGTGAGGGCTGCGGGGGTGACCTTCTACACCCGCAAGGGACACACCGTGGTGCGCGTGGCGCACAGCAACCAGCCGCGCAGCAACAGCCGCGGCCAGTTTGTGGCGCGGCAGCGCATGAAGCACACCACGGCGCTGTGGCGTGCGCTGAAGCAGGCCGAGCAGCATTTCGACAGCGGCTACGGCGGTTTCTGCAAGCTGGCGAGCGCCCTGCCGGCGGTGTTCACGCCGCGCACAGGGGCCCTCGCGACGGCCACGCTGCTGCTGCCCGGCATGCCGGTGAGCAGCGGCACACTGCCCTCGATGAGACAGCATCTGGGCGAGGCTGACGGCACGCCGGCGCTGCTCACCAACCTGAAAGTGACGGAGATGGAACGCCATGAGGAGCTGCGGCTCTACATGCTGCAGCAGGCCAGCGAGGGCGGCGCGCCGCAGGTGCGTGTACGCTGCGCCGAGGTGCCACGCTCGGGCGAAGGGTCCATCGGCGGCCTAACATACCGCGTTGTGCATCAGGGCGACTGCCTGGCGCTGACGGGCAGCCTCTTCGCCAACGACGACCTGGGGTGGGCCCTGGTGCGCATCAACGGCGACCGCTGCTCGAGCCAGACGGCGGTGACGCGCTGCCGCCAATGGGAGTCTTTCGCCACCGAAGAGGCCTTGACTGCAAGCGCCGAGAGCTACGGCGGACTGACGGAATAAAAGCAAAGAGATGCCATTCGTAGAAGAGATACTGAAACACCGCAGCCTGTCGATAGTGGGGCTCGAGAAGAACACCGGCAAGACCGTGTGCCTCAACTACATACTGCGACGGCTCAACGAGATGCATGTGCCTGTGGGCGTGACGTCAATCGGAGTGGACGGCGAGCAGGTGGACAGCGTGTTCGCCACCGCCAAGCCCGAGGTGACCATCTACGAGGGCTCGCGGTTCATCACCTCGGAGCAGCACTACATGAAGCGGCAGGCTGTGTCGGTGATAGAGCACGTCGACAGCCGGCGGACGGCGCTGGGGCCGCTGGTGACGGCCCGCGTGCTGGTGCGCGGCAAGGTGCTGCTCAGCGGCGCCGCCACGACGGGCGTGCTGCGCAGCCAGATGCGCCAGCTGGAAGCGGCGGGCTGCCGCCTGTCGATTGTCGACGGAGCCCTGTCGCGCCTCAGCCTGGCGTCGCCCACGGTGACCGACTGCATGGTGCTGGCCACCGGCGCCGCCGTGTCGGCCAACCTTAAGCAACTCGTTGCCAAGACGCGCTTCCTGCACAGCATGATATGCCTCGACGAGGTCTCCCCCGCCCTGCGCGAGGCGCTGGGTCCCGTGGAGAACGGCCTGTGGGGCGTCGACGACGAGGGCCGGCCGCACGACCTCGGCATAGCGTCGGTGTTCCTCATCGGCAGCGCCGGCAAGGACCTGCTGCGCTTCGGCCACACCCTCTTCGCCTCGGGGGCCGTGAGCGACCGCCTGCTCAAGACACTCACGCCGCTGGCCAGCGACATCACGCTGGTGGCGCGCGACTTCACCAAGCTGTTCATCACCCCGGAAGCCTACAACGACTTCACCCGCAAGGGGAACCGGATGCTGGTGCTGCAACGCTCCAAGCTCATCGCCGTGACGCTCAACCCCACGTCGCCGCAGGGCTTCCTGCTCGACAGCCGCAGCGCCTGCGACGCCCTCAGCGAGGCCCTGCAGACCCCGGTGTACGACGTGATGAAGATCTAACGGTTATTGGTTACAGGTTATTGGTTATTGAAAAAATGAAGATAAAGGAAATACTGAAACAGGACGCCGGCTTCCAGTATGTTGTGGACAACATGGAGCTGATGTCGGCCGCCGGCCGCCGCGCCATGCTCGACACCGCGTTCAGCACCGACGCCGCGTGGCTCGAGGCCGAATGGAACCGCACGGAAAAGGCCATCGACGCCGTGAAAGAATATAAGTATAAGAAACAATATATAGACCTGCGCCACTGCCTGATGTGCCTGCACGACCTGCACGGCACCCTGGCATCGCTGGCGGCGCACACGCCGCTCAACGAGGTGGAGCTCTTCGAGGTGAAGAACCTCGCCCAGCTGACCCGCACGGCCAAGGGTGCCATCGAGGGCCTTGGACTTGCGGAGATGCTGCCGCTGCCTTGCACCGACGAGGTGTTCGACCTGCTGGACCCCGACCGCACGGGCATAGCCAACTTCTATGTCTACGACAGCTACGACCCGCGACTGGCGCCGCTGCGCCGCGAGCTCAGCGCGCTGCAGACCGCCGGCGGCGACCCGGCACGTATAAGCGAGCTGCTGGCCCTGCAGAACGACATACAGGCCGAAGTGTGCCTGCGCCTCTCCGACGAGCTGACGCAGTGGTGCGACACGCTGAACGACGCCCTCAACCAGCTGGCCTACGCCGACGTGCTGCTCGCCAAGGCCGAGCTGGCCATAGACTGGAACCTGACGCGCCCGTCGATAGGCGGGCAGACAGCCTACGAAGCCCTCGTAAACCCGCGCCTGAAGCAGCGCAACGAGAGCATGGGCATGCGCTACCAGCCCGTCGACATCACGCTGGGGCACGGCGTGTGCCTCATCACCGGCGCCAACATGGCCGGCAAGACGGTGCTGCTGAAGAGCGTGGCCACGGCACAGACGATGGCGCAATGCGGCATGTTCGTGCCCGCCGCGAAGGCGACGCTGATGCTCGTGGACGGTGTCAGCGCCTCGATAGGCGACGACCAGGACGAGATGAACGGCCTCTCGAGCTACGCCTCGGAGATCACCAAGATAAGCTCCATCGTGGCAGACTGCCGCCAGCGCAACCTGCTGGTGCTCATCGACGAACCGGCCCGCACCACCAACCCCGTGGAGGGTAAGGCGCTGGTGCAGGCCATCGTGGAGATGCTCGAAGGGCTGCCGTCGGTGACACTCGTCACCACCCACTACAGCGGCCTGGGCAACAGCTGCCGCCGGCTGCGCGTGAAAGGCTTCGTGGAGGGCATGAGCGACCTGCCGCTCAACCCGCAGAACATAAACCGCTTCATAGACTACTCGCTGCAGGAGGACACCTCGGACGAAGTGCCACACGAGGCCCTGCGCATAGCCGCCATCCTGGGCTGCGACGCGGCCCTGCTCGACGCGGCACGGCGCCACCTCGGCAGATAAACGAAAAAGGATGGAACCGCGTGTCGGTTCCATCCTTCTTCATTGAGCGGAAAGGAAGGGATTCGAACCCTTGAAGCGCTGTTAACGCTTACTCGCTTTCCAGGCGGGCCTCTTCAACCACTCGAGCACCTTTCCATGGATGATTTTCGTTTGAGAAATCGGGTGCAAAAGTACTACTTTTTTCCGATGTGACAAAAAAAATGTATCTTTGTCCCCTGAAACAAAAAGCATACAACATCAAAAAGTATTAATAATGAAAAAGTTAATGATTTGCACCATGGCACTGACAATGCTTGCCGCGGTGGGCTGCAAAGGCAAGAAAGCAGCCGAGCCGATGACGGAAATTGAACAAAAAGTGGCCGAGTACGCCGAGTTTGAATTGACGTCGGACCTCATCGCCAACCTCTCTGAAAACGAGAAGGAAATCCTCAAAATCTTCATCGAGATTGGCGACGTGATGGACGAGATCTACTGGGATGAGTATTTCGGCTATGAGAACCGCGCCAGCCTCGACACCCTGGCCGACCCCGCCGTGCGTGCTTTCGCCAACATCCAATACGGCGCCTGGGACCGCCTCGACAGCGAGAAACCCTTCGTGCCCGGCTACGGCGAGCGTCCGCTGGGCGCCAACTTCTACCCCGTGGACATGACCCCCGAGGAGTATGAATCACTGAACGACCCGCAGAAGGAGAGCCAGTACAGCGTCATACGCCGCGACGCCGAGGGCAAGCTCTACGTACTGCCCTACCACAAAGCCTACGAGAAAGAGCTGGCCAAGGTTGACAGCCTGCTCGAAAAAGCCATCGCGCTGGCCGACAACGCCGGCCTGAAGAAATACCTCGAGGCACGCCGCGAGGCCTTCCGCACCGACGACTACTTTGAGAGCGACATGGTGTGGATGGACATGAAAGACAGCAAGCTGGACTTCGTGGTCGGCCCCATCGAAAACTACGACGATGCCCTGCACGGCCTGAAGTGCTCGCACGAGGCCTTCGTGCTCGTCAAGGACGAACAGTGGAGCAACGACCTGAGCAAGTTCGCCGCCCTGCTGCCTGAGATGCAGAAACTGCTGCCCTGCGACGAGAAGTACAAGAAAGAGGTGCCCGGCACCGACTGCGACATCAACGTCTACGACGTGGTCTACTATGCCGGCGACTGCAATGCGGGCTCGAAGACCATAGCCATCAACCTGCCCAACGACGAGCGCGTGCAGCTGGCCAAAGGCAGCCGCCGCCTGCAGCTGAAGAACGCCATGCGCGCCAAATTCGACAACATCATGGTGCCAATAGCGAACCTGATGGTGTGCCCCGAACAGGTTGACAGCGTGACCTTCAACGCCTTCTTCGGCAACACCTGCTACCACGAGGTGGCCCACGGCCTGGGCATCAAGAACACCGTCACCGGCCGCGGTCCCTGCCGCCAGGCCCTCGGCGCCCAGTATAGCGCATGGGAGGAAGCCAAGGCCGACGTGTGCGGCCTGTTCCTCACCGAGCAGCTCATAGAGCGCGGCGAGATCACCAACACCACAGTGAACCAGAACTACATCACCTTCATCGCCGGCATCCTCCGCAGTGTCCGCTTCGGTGCGACAGAGGCTCACGGCGTGGCCAACATCATGTGCTACAACTACTTCAAAGAGCATGGCGCCTTCACACGCGACAGCCAGGGCAAATACGTCATCAACGTTGACAAAGCCCGCGAGGCAGCCCGCAGCTGGGCAGCCCTGATTATAGCCATGGAGGGCGAGGGCGACATGGCCGCCGCCAAGGCTTACAGCGACAAGAACGGCAAGATCGGCGAAGAGCTCCAGAACGACCTCAACGCCATCCGCGATGCCAACATCCCGCGCGATATTGTCTACAAACAGGGTGCAAAAGTGCTCGGTCTGTAACAAAACCAACATAGAAGTGACGGCCTGCGGATGTCCGCAGGCCGTCACTTTTTTTTACAAAATGTCACATTTTTATATTTAATTAAAAAAAAAGTGTATCTTTGCAACAATAAGCGGCCAACGTCGAAAACACAGTAACCGCTGTGCAACAAAGGGTTGCGGCTACGCTCCTGGGATAGGAGCGCCCGTGTGCCGGAAGAAAACAAATACCGACGAACCCCGAAGGACTCCAGACACATGCCTGGAGGAGAGGGGAAATTGTATATCATGGACAGGCACTGGTACGCACTTAAAGTATACTACAACAGACTTCAGCCTCTCATAGAGGACTGCAAAGAAGCCGGACTGGAGTTCTTCGCCCCGGCAACAGTGACCAAGTCGTTGCTTTTCCTGCACAGCGAAGAAAGCGAGACGCTGAAGTTCGTGGTCAGCAAACGGGGCAAGGTGTGGCTCTACACGCAGCCGGGAAGCCGCCAGCCGGCGGTAATACCCGACAGGGAGATGGATGTGTTCCGCTTTGTGGTCACTGCCGGACACGACGGGCTGCAGCTGCTCGGCGACGACAGACCCGAATACCACGTAGGCGAACGTGTCGTGGTGACCGGTGGGCCGTTCAAGGGTGCCGAGGGGCACATTAAACGCATAAAACGAGACCGACGCCTGATTGTCAGCATCAACGGCGTGGTGGCTGTAGCAACAGCATATATACATCCAAGCTTGCTAAAGAAAGTGACAGAATGAAAAAGGGTCTGTTCCAACTGCAATATGAGCTCGAAGCCGTGCAGCCGTATACGGAACACGGCAGCGACAACGGTGCCAAGCTGTTTGCCGACAGCATTGATGAGCCCGCCGTAAAGGAGACGATAGACAGACTCACCAAGATGGGCTTCAAGGACACCATGAGATGGCTCAACGCCAACAACGGCATGAGGGGCGAGACATTGGTGCTGCCGCTCACATGCCAGACGCCGGAAGCCATCAGCTACCGCATCGGCAAGAACAAGCCGAAGCTGCTATGCATCTCGCGGCCGCTGCACACGGTAGAGAATCTTGACGAGTGCCTGTATGCCGCCAACTGGGCAATACCTGACGGGGCTTATCTCTGGTGTCACTCGATGACGGCCCTGCTCAAACGGAAACTGACGTTAAAGCGCTACCCTTGGGGCATAAGCCACCTGATAGTCCTCATGAACTATCTGTGGGACAGAGTGTGTCCGAAACTGAAGCTGACACGAAGACTGTATTTCGGCATCACCCACGGCAAGAACCGCACCATGAACCGCGTGGAGCTGATTGGCCGACTTTACCGCGCCGGCTTCGAGGTGATAGACGAGAATTTCCACGACGGTGAGTTTTTCCTGACGGCACGCAAAGTGAAAGCCCCCGTGGACGACATGGCGCCAACAGGCTCCCCGTTGATACACCTGCGACGCATTGGCCTCAACGGCAAGGAGATTGTTGTGCACAAGTTCCGCACGATGTATACATACTCCGAGTATGTGCAGCCCTATATTTACCACTACCAAAGTCTGGAACGCGGCGGCAAGTTCAAGGACGACTACCGCGTGAACTTCTGGGGACGTATACTGCGGCGCACATGGCTCGACGAGCTGCCAATGATCTGGAACATGCTACGCGGCGACTTGAAACTGGTAGGCGTAAGGCCTTTGAGCCGCCAGTATTTCAGCCTCTACACCCCAGAGATGCAGGCATTGCGCGTAAAGGCAAAACCAGGGCTGCTGCCCCCATTCTACTACGAACGCAAAACCCCCGAAACGCTGGACGAGGTTCAGGAAAGCGAACGCCGATACATGGAAGCATATCTTAAATCCCCCTTTGCTACCGACTGGAAGTACTTCTGGGGCATAGTGGGCAACATAATCTTTAAACGGAAACATTCAGCATGAGCGACAACAACGAAAACTGGTCGACAGTAATAAAGCCAAGAGAGAAGCTGCTGCAACTCAATCTGCGGGAGGTCTGGGACTACCGTGATTTGTGCAGCCTGTTTGTAAGACGCAACATCACCACACAGTATAAGCAGACTGTGCTGGGCCCATTGTGGTACGTGATCCAGCCAATGATTACGGTAGTGATGTACATGGTGGTTTTCGGCGGTATCGCCAAGATACCCACTGACGGACTTCCGCAGCCTTTGTTCTACCTCGGCGGCATCTGCATGTGGCAATACTTCAATGACTGCCTGACGAAAACATCCTCTACCTTCACCGCCAATGCAAGCATTTTCGGCAAGGTTTATTTCCCGCGTCTCATAATGCCCATCTCGACAGTGTTGAGCAACTTGCTGAGGTTCGCCATACAGTTTGGCCTGTTCCTTGCCGTCTATGCCATCTACCAGATATGGATTATCCCCGGCGAGATTCACACCAATTGGTATGCCCTGCTTATTCCTCTGCTTGTATTAATGCTGGCAGGTCTGGCGTTGGGGTTCGGCATACTCTTCTCAAGCATGACCACCAAGTATCGCGACATGCAGCTGTTGCTTGACTTTTTCGTGCGCCTATGGATGTATGCGACCCCTGTCATATATCCCATGAGCGTAATAACCAACGACAAGTTGCGTATGATAATGAGCCTCAACCCATTGACAGGCATTGTCGAGGCCTTCAAATACGGCATGCTAGGAGAAGGGCAGTTCAGCTGGGGGATGCTCGGATACAGCTTCATATTCATGATAGTGCTGCTGACCATAGGAATTGTAATCTTCAACCGCGTGCAACGTACATTCATGGATACGGTGTAAGGTATGTGCGGTGAAATAGACATACTGTTTGCATTGCTCCGCAGCGCCCTTGAAGGAAAGAGGCTGGAGCTGTCGGCACCCGTAGACGCTTCCCGCTGGTGGCATCTGTTTCGGCTTTCACAACAGAACCACGTGGCAGCCTTGGTGGCTGATGCGCTGCCGCCAGATACACCTCGAGAGGTGCTGATTCCATGGATGGCTGAGCGCCAGAAGGCAGAAGGGTGGTACAATTACCAACACGACATACAAGAGGAGATTGTCGGACTCATGTCGAAACATGGCATTAAAACGTTAGTACTCAAGGGCACAAATACAGCACAGCATTATCCTGTGCCGGAAACACGCCAGTTCGGTGATCTTGACCTATACTTCTACGACAAACATGACGAGGCCGACCGAGCTGCACGCACTTATTTGAGGGTGCGGGTCAACAATAACTCCCACCACCACTCGAAATACAACTACCGGGGAGTCACCGTGGAGAGCCACTATGATTTTCTGAACATACACTACCCACCAAGCAATCGCCAATACGAGAAGCTGCTTAAGGAGTTGGCGCCATCACCCACTTTTGAGGTGCTGTTCCTGCTGCGCCACATGGCCGGACATTTCGCTGCAAGCCGTATAACTCTGCGCGACGTGGCAGATATGGCGCTCACATGCCAAGCACTAAAGGACAATGTCGACTGGCCGGTGGTTCTTGATGCCATAAGACAATATGGCATAACGGTATTTGCCGCAGCTATAGGCAGCATTGCCAAGCAACGATTAGGGAAACCGACCCCCATCTGCATGGACGGCGACTCCGCTGCCCCCAGCCAGACACAGCTACAGCGCATAGAACACGACATTGTCTACGGCAGCATAGCGGACCATGACAATGACGGCATATACCGTCTAGGGTGGAAAGTACGCCGCTGGCGCGCCCTCACATGGAAACGCCGCATGGTATACAACGACAACCCGGTAACCTTAGCCATAAGCAGTTTGGCATCACACACATTGAAACCACATAGCATACTGCATAAACAATGAAGAAAGCACTCATCACCGGCATCACAGGACAGGACGGCAGTTACTTGGCCGAACTCCTCATCGAGAAAGGATATGAGGTACACGGTATACTGCGCCGTAGCAGCTCGTTCAACACAGGCCGCATAGAGCACCTGTACCTCGACGAATGGGTACGCGACATGCACCAGAAACGCATGGTGGAGCTCCACTGGGGCGACATGACGGACAGCAGCTCGCTGATACGCATCATCAGCGAGGTGCGGCCCGACGAGATATACAACCTGGCGGCACAGAGCCATGTGAAAGTAAGTTTCGACGTGCCGGAATTCACGGCCGACACCGATGCCAACGGCGTGTTGAGGCTGCTGGAGGCAGTACGTATTGCCGGGCTCACTAACACCTGTCGCATCTACCAAGCGTCCACTTCCGAGCTCTACGGCAAAGTGCAGGAAGTGCCGCAAAGTGAAACAACACCATTTTATCCACGCTCGCCTTACGGTGTGGCCAAACTGTATGGCTACTGGATGATGAAGAACTACCGAGAGAGCTACAACATGTTTTGCTGCAACGGCATCCTCTTCAACCACGAGAGTGAACGACGCGGCGAAACATTCGTCACACGCAAGATTACACTTGCTGCCGCACGCATCGCTCAAGGATTTCAGGACAAGCTGTACCTCGGCAACCTCAACGCCCTGCGTGACTGGGGCTATGCCAAGGACTACGTGGAATGCATGTGGCTCATCCTTCAGCAAAAGCAACCTGACGACTACGTCATAGCCACAGGCCAATATCACACAGTACGCGAGTTCTGCACACTGGCCTTCAGTGAAGCCGGTATCGAACTTCGCTGGGAAGGGGAGGGTGTCGACGAGAAAGGCATCGACACGAAAACCGGCAAGGTGCTCGTGGAGGTGGACCCCAAGTACTTCCGCCCCGCCGAAGTGGACCAGCTGCTGGGCGACCCCAGCAAGGCCAAACGTCTCCTCGGATGGAATCCGCAGAAGACAAGCTTCGAAGACCTCGTGAAACTCATGGTGCAGCACGACATGAAAGAAATCCGAAAACTTCATCTGCGAGAACAGCTGGACTAAAAAACACATTAGTATCTATGGAGAACCAAAGCAAGATTTACGTGGCGGGGCACCGCGGGATGGTAGGTTCCGCCATCGTCCGCGAGCTGCAGCGCCAAGGATACAACAATATCGTTACCCGCACCCACGCCGAGCTGGACCTGACACGCCAGGAGGCTGTGGAAGCCTTCTTCGCGGCGGAGAAACCCGAATACGTGTTCCTCGCCGCCGCCAAGGTGGGTGGCATCGCCGCCAACAACGCCGCTCCGGCCGACTTCATGTACATGAACATGACGTTGGAGATGAACGTCATCCATGCCGCATGGAAGAACGGCGTGAAGAAGCTGGAGTTCCTCGGCAGCAGCTGCATCTACCCCCGTCTGGCACCGCAGCCGATGAAAGAAGACTGCCTGCTGACCTCGGCCCTCGAGCCCACCAACGAGGCCTATGCGCTGGCCAAGATCAGCGGCCTGAAATACTGCGAGTACCTCAACCGCCAGTACGGCACCGACTACATCAGCGTCATGCCCACCAACCTCTATGGTCCCAACGACAACTACCACCCCGAGCACAGCCATGTGTTGCCGGCCATGATACGCCGTTTCCACGAGGCCAAGGAGCAGGGGCTGCCGGAGGTCACCTGCTGGGGCGACGGCAGCGCGCTGCGAGAGTTCCTCTATGTCGACGACCTGGCGGAGCTCTGCGTCTTCCTGATGAACCACTACTCCGGCAACGAGACCGTCAACGCCGGCACCGGCAAAGAGCTCACCATCCGCGAGCTGGCCGAAACCGTAGCCGAGGTGGTGGGCTATAAAGGAGCCATCCGCTGGGACGCCTCCCGACCCAACGGTACCCCCCGCAAGCTCCTCGACGTCAGCAAGGCCACCCGGCTGGGGTGGACCTACAAAACAGAACTGAAAGACGGCATCCGTATGGCCTACGAAGACTTCAAACAAAGCCTCTCAACGTCCCTTTAGGTTTTACTCCCCTTTTACTCAAAAACTACTCAAACTTTACCTGACTCCATGATAACCCTAGGGCAACGCCATAGATACTCCAAGATACATAGCCAACAGTAATGCGATATGGCAACTGCAATAGAATTTAACAACATCAGCAAAATATACCGCCTGGGCCTGGTGAGCACCGGCACCCTCGCGCATGACATGAAACGCTGGTGGACCATGAATGTCCGAGGGAAGGAAGACCCCTACCTCACCATTGGCGAAACCAACGACCGCAGCACCAAAGGCGACAGCGAATACGTCTGGGCGCTGAAGGACATCGACTTCAAAGTTGAGCATGGCGATGTGGTAGGCATCATCGGCAAAAACGGTGCCGGCAAGAGCACCCTGCTGAAGATCCTCTCCAAGGTCACCGCCCCCACCACCGGCACCATCCGTGCCCGCGGACGCATCGGCTCGCTGCTCGAAGTCGGCACAGGCTTCCACCCCGAGATGACCGGCCGCGAGAACATCTACATGAACGGCGCCATCCTGGGCATGACGAAACATGAAATCAGCAAGAAGCTGGACGAGATCATCGACTTCAGCGGCTGCGAACGTTATATTGACACCCCTGTGAAGCGCTACTCCAGCGGCATGATGGTGCGCCTCGGCTTCGCCGTCGCCGCCCACCTCGACCCCGAGATCCTCGTCGTCGACGAAGTCCTCGCCGTCGGCGACGCCGAATTCCAGAAAAAAGCCATCGGCAAAATGCAAGACGTCAGCAAAGGCGAAGGCCGCACGGTGCTGTTTGTCAGCCACAATATGGGCAGCATCCGTCAACTCTGCCAAAACGCCATCGTGTTGGAAAAAGGGAGAATCATACACCAATCGGAGGTACACTCCGCCGTGGACTTCTATCTTGGCCGAAACACTGAAGACAAACGTAGCGCACAGGTAATTGTTTCAGATGAACAACACGACAAGAACCGTAGCTTAGATGTAAAATTTCTGTCTTTCACCTTTGCGAAAGAAGATCCAACCTTTGCCTCGGATGAAGACATCGAAATTGAAATCAAAGTTACCGCATCTCGTTCCAAGGAATGCAGAATAAATTGCACCATCTTCAACGTTGAGGGGGCTCCCGTGGGAAGCAACACCTCCATGGACACCTTCCGGATTGAATCCGGAGAAACGAAAACACTCCTTTACACCATTCAAAAAAACCGTTTGGCCATGGGTACATATACCATATCATTCTCAATTGGCAACGGCGATGCCTCAAAGGGCGAGACTAACTACGATGTCGTACAGCAAATCATCGGATTTGAAATAGACAAGATATCCCAAAGTGATGACAGTTATTATGCCAAATGGGATCGTGGCTGGGGAAACATCTTTTTCAACACCAAAACCGTCGAGAAATGAACTACTCCTTCAAGGATTATCGGAAACGAGACAGAATACTTCTTCGGTGTGGCCTATCTTTTGTCGTCAAGCAGATGAACAAAAGCAAGACGGCAAAAAACATGAGAAGAAATGCTTCCAAAAACACCCGCTATCTGGAAATAGGCCCAGGCCTCACTCGCCTGAACGGGTTTGAAACACTCAACATCATTGACGGGAAAGCCGTTGACTACATAGCCGACATCTCTCAAAAACTGTCATTCCCCAACAATAGTTTCGACCTGATATACGCAAGCCATGTAATCGAACATGTGCCATGGTTTCTGCAAAAGCAGCTGTTCTCCGAATTCTACCGAATCCTTAAACCAGGCGGAAAAATTGAAATATGGGTGCCGAACTTCAAAAAAGTACTTGAAACCGTCACTACATATTATCAAACAGGAGAAAACCTGACAGGCAATGATGGCTGGTACAGATTCAACGAGGAGAAAGACGTGATGACATGGGCAAATGGACGAATATTCACCTATGGCGACGGAACAGCCAACCCTATGAGCTTTAATTGGCACCGGTGCGTATTCACACCGGAATCTCTGACGAAACTATACGCTGATGCAGGATTCTCCAACATTACGACAATGGACAGAACAGAGGTGCGCGGCATGGACCACGGCTGGATAAACCTTGGAGTTAAAGCAACAAAAGAATGAGATACGTCACCACCTCCGAACTAAGCCAGATGCTCCGCAGCAACCTGTGGAAGATTCCCCACGACATAGACCTCGTGGTAGGCATTCCACGCAGCGGACTCATGGTAGCCAATATGGTGGCCCTTTATCTCAACAAAAGACTTTCCGACATCGACTCGTTCGTGGACGGAAGAATTTTCAACATAGGCTCCACCCGTGCCCACATGGTGGCCGATACCCCGATACGCAAAGTGCTGGTGGTGGACGACAGCGTAATGTCTGGTTCCTCGCTTGAAGACGCCAAACAGAAACTGCGTCCCTTGTCTAATAAATACGAATTCTGTTACTTTGCTCCCATTGTAACAAGCGCCTCCAGTCACATGGTTGACGCATACGCAGAAATTATCGACGGTGTACGAGTCTTCGAATGGAACCTGTTCCATCACAGCCTGCTCGAAAACGCATGTATCGACCTCGATGGCGTGCTATGCGTAGACCCTTCCATCGACGACGACGGCGAAATATACACAAACTATATCCTGAACGCCACCCCTCTGTTTATCCCCACAACCACCATCGGAACCATCGTCACATGTCGACTGGAGAAATACCGGCCACAGACCGAAGCCTGGCTCAAAAAGAACAACATCAAATACCACAATTTGATCATGCTGGACATGCCCTCGCGCGAAGCACGCATAAAATGGGGGCGTTATGGAGAATATAAGGCCAACTATTATTCCCAGCACGACGGAGTCCTGTTCATTGAGAGTTCTCTGCGCCAAGCAACGACAATAGCACAACTGTCTCATAAAGACGTCATCTGCATAGAGACCAACTCGTTGATTAAATACGAAAAGCAGAGCCCTTTCACCAAGATCAAACGAAAAGCCAAACAGAGAATGCCTAAAACCTTTCGCTTAGCCAAACAGACACTACATTTTCTCAAAAAGATGACACAACACTAATGGATAGCGAAAGGACAAAACGAAGCCACTGGCACGACTACAACAAGAAGTGCATCTACCTGATAACGGTAACAGTTAAAGACCGAAAGCCGTTGCTGGGAACGGTGACGGGAGATGCAACGAAAGCATGGATAAGCCTCAGCCAGGAAGGGAAAGCCGTGTGGAGCGAGATTGAGTCCCTGCCCAAACGCTACCCTCAGGTACGTGTGCTCCAGCACCAAATTATGCCCGACCATGTGCACCTGGTGCTCTTTGTCACCGAACGGCTGCCGGAAGGGCTTCCCCTGGGCAACATCATCGCCAGCTGGAAAGCAGCCTGCAGCAAAGCCTGCGCGGCCCTGAACAGCCAACCCATTCGCGACCTAGAGGCCGCGACACACAACGACCCGACCCATCCATTGTATACCGCCACCTGCAGTTTTCCAGGCATCGATGTCCTGGGGTTGTCAAGCGAGGCGGCCTTCAGGTCGCCCACAACAACCAACCCATACAGCAATTACCCACAATGAACACCCCCCTTTTCTCGGTCCTAATAGCCAACTACAACAACGGCCACTACCTGATGGATGCCATTGAGAGTGTCCGTTGTCAAACCTATACCCATTGGGAAATAGTGATTGTAGACGATGGGTCTACTGACAACTCAAAAACCGTTTATGAAGGTTTGGAAAACGATAGCCGCATCCGAATTTTTCACAACAACGAAAATAAAGGATGTGGCTACACCAAACGGCGTTGTGCAGAATTGGCAAAAGGGGAGTTGTGCTGTTTCCTCGATGCCGATGACGCACTAATGCCTGATGCTTTGCAAACCCATGCAGATGCACACCAACAGCATCCTGATGTATCCTGCGTTTTCTCACGTTTTTACTATTGCGACAACGCCCTCAATATCGTCGGAGAACTTCGTAAGCTCGACATTGCTCCTGGGAAAAACTACTTTACCAACAGGTCATACATGCCAGAGCATTTGGCATCGTTCAAGAGGGCATCCTACCAAAAAAGCGAGGGAATTGACCCCTCTCTTCCTTCGGCCGTAGACCAGGATTTATACTTCAAATTGGAGGAAGTCGCCCCCGTCTTCTTGCTCGATAAATTCACATACAAATACAGACAAACCTCCGAGCAAATATCGCAAGGAAACCGCTGGATTGAAACATACTATTGGAACCTCATTGTCCGGCAACGGACCTGCGAAAGAAGAGGCCTCCCCCCTTCCCAATATCCCATGCAGGATCTATCCGACCTTGTTGCCACTCTCTCCGAGGAAAATGAAAGACTGCAGAAAGAAAATACAAAAATCCAAAAGTCGAAAGCATATCGGCTGGGGAAATTCTTACTTCACCCTCTAAAAGCCCTCCACAAGCGATGATTTCTGTGGCACTTTGTACATATAACGGAGAACACTTTCTCGGCGAGCAGTTGCAATCTCTATTGATCCAGAGCATGCCCGTCGACGAAGTCGTTATTGGAGACGACGGCAGCACTGATTCCACACTGAGCATCATAAACTCATACAAAGGTAGATTACCCATACGATTATTGAATACAGGTCAACGACTAGGAGCCATACGAAACTTTCTGAGGACAATTGCTGAATGCCATGGCGACATCATCTTCTTGAGCGACCAGGACGATATCTGGGTTCCCAAGAAAGTGGAAACACTATACCAATACTTTATAGATCATACTCAGACAGAGGCCGTATTCACCGATGCACAATTGATTAGTGACAATGGCGAACCACTAAATAATGGGTATACTTTATGGGACTATTTCTTTGACGATGTGGCACGCAAACGATGTGAGATGGGGCTAATGATTGAGGAATTCTGCACCAGGGCTCATGCCACTGGAGCCACAATGGCTTTCAGAAAATCCTTAAAAGACAGGATTCCTCAAAACAACAACGTTTGGCATGACGAAATGATTGCACGAATAGCGGCCGCCTCACACACCCTTTCCTATTTACCCGATTGCCTCACGCACTACCGCATACATAACAACCAACAAATAGGCGTTTCTGTATTTAAACCAGGCAAAACACTACTTAGAGACTATCGAATGCCAGAAATGCCATTCTCAAATGAAAAATGTTTCTTGGTTAATGAAGAAGATATCCGCCACATTGAGTTTCTCCGTTTACGATGCCATATGAAACATCAAGTTTTTGGATGGCTCAACGCACTAATTCACATACCGACATACAGAAAAGCCTACAAAGGAAAAGCAATAGCCTTTGCCTTCTACGACATGCATGCATCCATACGGCATTCATGTCGGAGAGCAAGGAATATATTTAAACAGCATTCATTCCCTCAAACACAGAATAAATGATTTCCATCGTCATCTGCAACAGATACAGCACGATCGCATTGGGACTTGCGCGGAACATTAAAGACACCATCGGCGCAGAGTATGAGGTTGTTTGCATCGACAATGCCGACGGGCACTACAATATTTTCCAAGCCTATAACGAAGGTGTACAAAGAGCAAAAGGGGATATCGTGTGTTTCATGCACGACGACATCTCATTTCACAAAAAAGGCTGGGGCATAGTGGTTGAGAAACTTTTTGCCGACAATCAGAAACTCGGAGCCTTAGGTGTAGACGGCGGACATTTCATGCCAGACTGTCCTTGCTCATGGTCCACCTGTTTCACAACCTCTTTCCGAACATGGCGAACAGAATCCGATGGTTCCCACCAGCCCTATAGCAACACCGAATACACAAATGGGCAAAGTAACGTAGAAGTAGCCAGCATTGATGGCCTTTGGATGTGCATACGCCGAAGCCTTTTCGACAGTGCCATTCGCTTCGACGACAGAACCTTCTCGGGGTTTCACTGCTACGATTCAGACATCAGTATGCAGATTCTCCAAACAGGCTACTACATCATGGTGACCTTTGACATAGAAATTATCCACAACAGCTACGGCACCTACAACAAAACATATTTTAACAACATCGAACTTTGGCATAAGAAATGGCACGAACAACTGCCAGTTGTTCGAGGAATTGACCTAACTGAACGTGAGCAACAAATACATACACGCTATGCTATCGAACTGATGGAACGTCTCCGTAACGATGCCTACCTCTATACCCGCCTGCATAGTCCCGAATACCGTCTGGGTCATTCCCTCCTAAAACCATGGCGATTCCTAAAAAGAAAGTTTTTCTCATGAAACCTAAAGTCTTAGCATACTACCTCCCACAGTTCCACCCCATACCGGAAAATGACCTTTGGTGGGGCAAAGGATTTACCGAATGGACCAACGTAGGCAAGGCCAAGCCTCTCTTTCATGGTCACTACCAGCCAAAAGTGCCTGCCGATTTAGGCTACTACGACCTCCGTGTTCCAGAGACACGCGTCGAACAAGCCCGCCTGGCAGCACAGTATGGCATCCACGGCTTCTGCTACTGGCATTACTGGTTCGGCAACAACAAGCAACTTCTGGAGCGCCCTTTCAATGAAGTTGTCTCCTCCGGCGAACCCGATTTCCCCTTCTGCCTCGCCTGGGCCAACGAGTCCTGGAAGGGTTTTGACCATGGACTGAAAAACCGCAAAGTCCTCATCGAACAAACCTACGGCGGCGAGAAAGACTATACAGAGCATTTCTATTCCGTCCTACCGGCATTCCTCGACAAACGGTATATCAAACGGAACGGATGCCCTCTTTTCACAATATACTTCCCCCAAAACATCCCCGACTGCAAAGCATTCGTCGACCTCTGGCAAACCCTTGCCCAGAAGAACGGTCTACCCGGAATCATTTTCATCGGACTCTCCCTGCACACCGACGAACATACTCTTGCCTCCATGCAACAGCTTGGCATGGACGCAATCTCAACCATCCGCCTCGAGGACTTCTACGGGAAACTGAAACACCGCATGTCATTTGGGCAAAAGATAAAAAACAAACTGACAGGAAACACCCTGCCACCAAAAGCCTTCGAATTCAAGGACACCATGCGTTTCTTCTACAACTCCCTGGATGCCAACCCCAGCATCTATCCTACCATCATCTCCGGATGGGACCATAGTCCTCGTACCGGACGCGAAGGCCTCATCATGTACAACTACACCCCCGACTTGCTGAAGGAACACGCAACCCAAATACTGAGCCTTGTTCAGAACAGAAACGACGAGGATTCCTTTGTCTTTCTGAAATCCTGGAACGAATGGGCCGAGGGCAACTACATGGAACCCGACATGAAATACGGGCATCAATTCCTACAGGCCTTGAAAGAAGCAATAGATAGTTTTTGCAAATGACCCCCACCGTCTCCATCGTCCTTCCCTGCTACAACGGCGCAGGCTTCCTGGCGCAATCCATCGACAGCGTCATCGCTCAGACTTTCACCGACTGGGAACTCATCATTGTCAACGACTGTTCCAAGGATAACTCATTGGAGATCATGCAGCAGTACGCTGAAAAAGACAGCCGTATCCGCATCATCAACAACGAGGTCAACCTCAAACTGCCTGGAGCGCTGAACCGCGGTTTCCGCGAAGCCCAAGGCAAATACCTCACCTGGACCTCCCACGACAACCGCATGGCCCCCACCATGCTCGAGGAGTTCGTGGCCTATCTGGATGCCAACCCCGACAAAGGCCTCGTCACCGCCTGCTATGCCGCCTTCAGCCTCGCCACAGGCGAACAGCTCTACGAAGTCCACCACCCCGACCCCCAGGTGCACCTTCCACTCTACAACTGCGTCTGCTACGCCTTCATGTACCGACGCGAGGTGCTGGAGACCGTGGGCGACTACGACACCACCCTTTTCCTCGTCGAGGACTACGACTACTGGGTGCGCATCTGGCTCAAGTACCCCATCGGCAAGATTTACAAGGTGCTCTATTACACCGGCGTCGGCGACGAAACCCTCACCCTCTCCCGCAAAAAGGAGATTGCACAAAAGTTGGTGGAGATGCGCCTGCGCTACTTCGACAGCTTCAACCGCGCCCTCGCCCCCCACCCCGACCTGCAGCGGAAACTCTACAACTCCATCGCCGACAACCTGCACGGATGGCAACGGATAAACTTCACCCTCCGTCGCGGCCTCAAATACAACTCCTTCTACTGGCTCTACTACCGTCCCAAAAAGAACCTCAAAAATCTCCTACGCGCAACCAGAAAATAATTCTCCGCAGAAGCTAATTCTCGATCAGATTTTTTTCTCAATCAGAACTAAAAGAACCATCAGAAAATACTTCATCATGAATCAACAAGCACTGGCTTACGATATTATTGGATGCGCTATGCGAGTTCACCAAGTTCTCGGTCCAGGGCTACTGGAATCCGTCTACCAGAAAGCACTCTTAATAGAGCTCGATAATGCCTGCCTTGATTTCGAAGAAGAAGTGCCTATTAATGTTATGTACGATGGGAACAACTTAGGTATTGGTTTCCGAATTGATATTCTTGTAGAAAACACCATCATACTGGAATTGAAATCCGTATCGCAATTGGAGAAAGTTCACTACAAACAATTACAGACCTACTTAACCCTCGCAAACAAACCATTAGGTTACCTGATCAATTTCAATTCGGACGACTTTAGCATCGGAAATGGGATACACAAAATCACAAATCTCAATTATCATTCTGATAGTTCTTTTAGTTCTGATTGAGATACCTTTCTAATTAAGACTGATTCTAATTGTTCTTTTAGTTCTGATTGAGTTATAAATCTGATTGAGACATAGACAAGCATATGCCAAGAGTAACCGTGCTGATGCCGACATATAATGTAGCCCCCTGGGTCGAGGAAGCCATCCACAGCGTCCTCCGACAGTCCTACCACGACTTCGAGCTGCTGGTGGTCGACGACGCCTCGACGGACAACACCCTGGACGTGGTGCGCACCATCGACGACCCCCGCATCCGCATCGCCTCCTTCCCCAACAATGTGGGTCTCTCCGAGAACCTCAACCGCGGCCTCGACATCATCGACACCGAGCTGGTGGCCCGTATGGACGGCGACGACATCGCCGAACCCGACTGGTTAGAGAGCGGCATACGTGTCCTCGACAGCCATCCCGAGGTGGGAGTCTGCAGCTTCGGATTCCAGTTCTTCGGCACCAAGACCTCGCTGGTACGCTTCCCCGAGCACCACGAGGACTCCAAAGCCCAGATGCTCTTCGGATGCACGGTCATCGTGCCGGTGTTCCGCCGCGCCGTCATGACCGACAACCACCTGCGCTACAGCACCGAGGCCTTCCCAGCCGAGGACTACATGATGTGGGCCAACGTCTACCGTGTCACGCAGGTCTACAACGTCCAGCGCACCCTCTTCCACTACCGCACCCACGCCACCCAGATCTCCACCTCGCGACGCGATGCCCAGATCGTGAAAAGCAACGAGGTGCGCCTCAAGATGCTCCAGTGGCTCAACCCCGATTTCACAGACGAAGAAAAACGGTACTTCCTCGATGTCTTCGTCCCATGCAAAATCGATTCCAGGAAAGACGTCGCCACCCTCAAGGCCTTCGCCCAACTGCTCACCGACCGCAACACTCCCGGCAACTACTCCGACGATGCCCTGCGCCGCAAGTTCAAATCCCATATCGCCTATGGTGCCTTGGACTATGTGGAAAAAACATACTTCCCCACCCAGTACACCCCCCTCGCGCTCCTCCGCCTCCTCGCCAGTGGCCTATACCCCACCCTGCCAAAGAGAAATCGCCGCAAAATGATAGCCAAATGCCTGCTGCTCAAAAGAAAATAATATAAAATCTCAATCAGATTGTAAAAGATTTAAAAAGAAAAAATCTATTTTTTACAACCTGTTAGCAATAGTAACCATCTTTTATAATCTTTTAAAATCTGATTGAGAAAAAACAATCTAATTGAAATAAATACTCTGATTTAGCACAAAAACACAATATGATTGACCTCCGCCGCAAACTCCACAACCTCACCCACCCCGTGCTGGGGCGCATCCTGATGTTGCACCGCGTGGTGGAGCACCGCAGCGACGACCCCGCGCAGCGCGAGCTGGAGGTCACACCCGACTTCCTCGAACAAACCATACTGGACTATCGCCAGAATGGGTATACCTTCATATCCATTGACGAACTTTCATCCCTACTCACTACCCACTATTCACTATCCACTAAAAAAAATATCTGTCTCACCTTCGACGACGGCTACCAGGACAACTACGACATCGCCTATCCCCTGCTGAAACGCCTCGAAGTCCCTTTCGTCGTCTATGTCACCACCGGTTTCATCGACAACCGTCTCCCCATGTGGTGGTACCTGAACGAGCAACTTGGAATCAGCTCCGAATCTCTCAAAACCCTTGATGCCGCCCCCCTCTGCACCATCGGTGCCCACACTGTCAGCCACCCCCGTCTTGACACACTTTCACTCGACGACCAACAGAAAGAGATAGCACAATCCCATCAAGAACTGGAGTCCCTCCTCGGCCATCCCGTACACCATTTCTCCTACCCCCACGGGGCCTATAATGACGACACCCTCACCATCGTCAAACAACAATCCTTCCGCACCGCCCTCTGTGCCTGGGGAGGCACCGTCCGCCGCGGAGCCCCCCCCCTGACATTGCCCCGCATCGAACTTAAACAGCCATGAATAAAAAAAATGAAATAAGTTTCGTCTCCTTTGCCAACAGCCGCTACGCCTCGCAGGAGCGCATCAAGCGCGAGGCTGAAGAGATGCACTTCTTCGAACACATCTATGTGGGCGACGAGCACATGCTCGAACCCTGGTACTACAAGAAATACAAAGACCGTTGGCCCGAGCGCAGCTTCGGCTACTGGCAATGGAAGCCCTATATCATCCGCCGCGTGATGGACCGTATGGAGGAAGGCGACTATCTCGTCTACGCCGATGCAGGCTGCACCCTCAATCCTCGTGGTATACCGCGACTGAAAGAGTACCTCCAGATGGTCACCGACAGTCCTTGTGGTGTCCTGGGTTTCGACCAGCACTTCCGCGAGGCAGAGTGGACCAAGGCCGACCTCTTCGACTATTTCGGCGTCCTCGGCGATCCCAAATACATGGACCACGGCCAAGTCGCCTCGGGCTGCATCATCATCCACAAGAAGCCAGCCTCGCAACGCCTCATCGACGAGTGGCACTACATCATGCACTTCCACCACGATCTGGCAACCGACTCACCTTCCAAACTGCCTAACGTACCCAACTTCCAAGAAAATCGCCACGACCAGAGTGTATTCAGCCTCCTAATGGTCAAATACGGCGGTGTGGAACTCCCCGTAGAGGAATTCTTCACCGAGGGTGACTGGGAGGAACTTAAAGACTACCCCATTTGGGCCACCCGCAAGCGCATGAAAAAACGCACGTGGCAGAAAGAAATAAACTACCGTATCAAGAAACTATTCCATCTCACACGATGAGCGCCAACTATGCATATGTCACCATGGCCACCAGCAAAAACTACTTGCCTGGTTTGATGGCCATGTACTTAAGTCTTAAGCAAACTGGTACGCATATCCCTCTCTATGCCATGCTGCCTCACAACCTCGTTGTTGCAGAACCAAAGGCCATAGACAGTCTTCAGAAAAGCGGAGTCAACATCTTGAAATATAGTCATTCTGTTGATATTCCACAGCAACTCATTGACAACAATGCCACTCAAGGCGACCATCGTTTCAGTCACACTTTTGATAAACTGCTCATCTTTGGTCTTACGCAGTTTGACAAAATAGTCTTCCTTGATGCCGACATACAAATCCTGCACTCGCTGGATCATCTTTTCAACATGCCCCATATGTCGGCCATGATTGCCGGACGTAGTTACCCCGGAAACGAAGATTGGATAGATCTCACATCGGGCATCATGACCATCATTCCGCAAAACGGCCTTGTTGAGAAGATTGCAACCAAGATACCTGACGTGATTGAACAAAAGGGTGCCTGTGGCGACCAAGACATCCTGCAATCCTACTATTCCGACTGGCCTCAGCACCCTGAACTGGATATGGGAGAGAAATACGGTATAATAGCCTACTATGCCGACTACTATGAGAAGCATCTTGGCTACCATTACACCAACAATATCGAAGACACAAAATCAGTTGCCATCATCCATTATGCAGGAGAGAAGAAGCCCTGGATGCAGAACTGGTCTACACTCTCGGTGCTGAAGCAGGAGCTACAACTGGCATGGATGCGGTTGATACAAAAACGTGACACCAACACCGTGTTATTAGAATACAAACATCTGGTCCGCAAAGCCCAAAAAATGCTCTACGTCAAATGAGTCTACGATCCCTCTTCCGACGCTACCGCACCCCATTGACATCCTACGACGGGCACATCATCTACTATAACTGGTGGAACAAACAGCCTGTCAACGAAATTTGGTTCTCCACCTTCCTGCACAATAGGGATTATACCAAACGTTTCCCTAAGGCACGCTTCGTCTTCTTTTCTTCTCTTGGCAACATAAACCTACTGCGCCTGGACACCTTGGCGCACCCCTTCTCGCACAACCGCAAGCACCTTTATTTCAACGGCGAGAACAATCACCATCCCAACTTCGCCCCATACCTGCACAACCTCCTTGACTACCGGTCAATTGACCTCAGCCTCGGCTTCGACTATACCGACGACCCTCGATACCTGCGCTTCCCCCTGTGGCTCTTGGAGATGTTTCCTCCGAAGTCTACCGAGCAGGACATCAAGCGCATCTGCGACCAGCTGAGCCACCAGCAGTGGGATGCCTCTGCGCGCAGCCGCTTCTGTGCATTGGTTTCCGGCAATCGCGGGCCCAACGACCCTGGGGCACAGCGGCGTACACGACTAGTGGGGAGTCTCAACACCATCGCCTCCGTCGACTGCGCCGGGAAACTTCTACATAACACCGATGAGCTGAAGACGAAATACAACGACAACAAAGCCGAATTCCTCAAGCAGTACAAGTTCTACATCTGTCCCGAGAACGCCTCTGTAGAAGGCTACGTCACAGAGAAAGTCTTCCATGCCATCGGTTCCGGCTGCATCCCAATCTATTGGGGCGCCAACGGCAACCCGGAACCCGACGTGCTGAACCACGACGCCATCCTCTTTTGGAACCCAGACGGCGACAACACAGGCCTGCTGAAACAGATAGAGGCGCTGCAAAGCAACGATAAACTCTATCGGGAGTTCTTCGAGCAGCCACGTCTCAAAAACGACGTCTGGCAGGTGATAACTGGGTACTTCAACTCGCTTGAAAAACATATCGACAACCTCTTTCACTAATGTCACTCCTATCTATTATCATACCGGCTTACAATGCAGAGAACTATCTGCCACGATGCTTGGACAGCATATTCATGCAGGACTTCACCAACTATGAAGTTATTGTCATCAACGACGGAAGCACAGATAGGACAGCTGCCATCTTAGATAGTTATGCCATTAAATATGCGAATCTACATGTCATAACGCAAAAGAACCAAGGCATGGCTTCTGCCCGTAACCATGGTCTCGCACAAGCTACCGGCGAGTATATCATGTTTGTTGACAGCGACGACCGCATCATTGAACATGCCCTCGCAATCCTTGCGCAACACATCGGCGGAGAGGACATCTTAGGCTTTGGCTCACGGATATTTAATGAAACCGACTGCACATATACCAACAATAGCGTAGCGTCCATCGCCTCAACAACAGGTTGGGACTACTTTAATCGCGAACGGCTCATATCCCGACCCGTACATTTTGTATGTATCTGGCAGCGCGTCTACCGTAGAGCCTTTCTTGAAGAACACGGCCTCCGCTTCGTCGACGGTTTAAAACGTGCCGAAGACGACCTCTTCACCACAATAGCTTTCCTACATGCTCGTAGCGTAAAGGCCATTGCCGACAGTTTGTATATATATCATGTGCGGCCTGGCAGCATCACTCGAAGCAGCGACCCGAAACTTGATGCCGACAGCTGGCGAGTACAGCAAATACTTGCCGACACCTTCATCCCTATGCTGGGCATCAACAAGATGGTCATCTACCAGGTTTTGGCCTCCAACTATATCAACCACCTCTCCATAAAAGACAACACCCTCACCGCAAGCGAGTGGCAACAGTTCAGGGAAGTCTGCGTCACCCCGCGGCATCGGAAACTATATTTTATTGCCCACATAAGCCCGTCACTTCTTCGACTCTATAATCGCCTATGCTCTTCACTTCGATAGAGTTTTTCGTCTTCCTGCCGATAGTGTTCGCTCTCTACTGGCTTCTGCGCCGTCAGCTACGGTGGCAGAACCTGCTGGTGGTGGCGGCATCGTATCTCTTCTATGGCTGGTGGGACTGGCGTTTCCTGTTGCTCATCGCTTTCACCTCGGCATGCTCTTACGCAAGCGGCCTCTTGATTGGTAGTAACCGATGGCACAAGACAGCCCTTTGGGGCAACATCATCCTGAACCTTGCCATCCTCGGCCTCTTTAAATACTATGACTTCTTTGCCGTCGAGCTGGCCAATCTGCTGGGATGCAGCGGCGACAGCGTGATGCTGCATCTCATACTTCCCGTAGGCATATCGTTCTACACCTTCCAGGCTCTCTCCTACTCCATCGATGTCTATCGTGGCAAATTAGAGCCCACACGCGACATAGTGGCGTTCTTTGCCTACGTCAGCTTCTTCCCTCAACTGGTAGCCGGTCCTATCGAGCGCGCCACCAACCTGTTGCCACAGTTCCATAGGCAGCGGCAGTTCGACTATGCTATGGCTGTCGACGGCATCCGCCAGATGCTGTGGGGATTCTTCAAGAAGGTGGTGGTTGCCGACAACTGCGCCACGTTTGTAGACGATATCTGGGGCGATTTCGCAGGTCAGAGCAGCATTAACATGGCAGTGGCGGCGGCTCTCTTCTCCATCCAGATCTACTGCGACTTCTCGGGATACTCGGACATAGCCATCGGATGTGCCAAGCTATTTGGCATCAAGCTGATGCGCAACTTCAACGTGCCCTACTTCAGTCGCGACATCGCTGAATTCTGGCGCCGTTGGCACATCAGTCTTACTACCTGGTTCCGCGACTATGTCTACATCCCTCTCGGGGGTAGCCGAGTGGCGAAGTGGAAGGTAGTGCGCAACACTTTCATCATCTTCCTCGTCAGCGGCCTTTGGCACGGAGCCAACTGGACCTTCATCCTCTGGGGTGCCTTCCATGCGCTACTCTTCCTGCCATTGATACTGATGGGCAAGAACCGCAAATACACCGATATCGTGGCTGCCGACCGTTGGCTGCCCAGCATCAAGGAGTTGGGGCAAATGCTGCTCACTTTTGTCCTTGCCGCCTTGGGATGGATTCTCTTCCGCAGCCAGAGCATCGGCGAAGCCATTGACTTCTATACAAGCCTATTTACCGGCGGTTTGTCCGGAGCCAACCTCCCCATGCGAACCATAGTTTTTGTAGCCATCATGCTGCTGGTGGAATGGTTGCAGCGTAAACGTGAGCACGGACTTGACATGTCGGGGGTGAGAAGCGGGGTGATACGATATGTATTTTATGTATGTGTGCTGGCTTTTATATTCGTGTTTGGTGTATTCAACGAGACCTTCATATACTTCCAGTTCTAATTTCAATCAGATTGCAAAAGAAACCCTTGAAACGTTTTCTGTTAAAACTCGGTATTACTGCCGTTGCCTTGTGTGGTGTGGCCTGGGGGCTTGATTGGGTCATTACACATAATCTTAGGCGTTCCGATGCCCGCATGTTCAGCACCTACAACGCCATCTATGGCGACACCCTGCGGTGCGATGCCGTTGTGATGGGGTCCTCGCGCGGTCAGGTACAGTATGATGTACGCATTCTCGACAGCATCGCCGGCCTCAACTGCTACAACCTCAGCGTTGACGGACGTTGCATCGATGCCGAAGTGGTCATCTACAACGCCTATCGCCACCATGCACCTAAGCCCAAGGTTATAATCCAAAACATCGACTGGGGTAGCTTGCAGATGAGCAACGGCTATGAGCGGGAGCAATACCTGCCCTTCCTGGACAAAGACGACCTTTACAAGCAGACGCGTGACAACGAAGGTTTCAACTGGGCCGACCGTTGGCTGCCGCTGGTGCGCTATGCCGGCTACCGCAATGTGATATTCGAAGGCTTGGGGTTGCCCGCCAAATTGGCTCGACCGGCAATATACAAAGGATATGTACCGCGCGACGATGTGTGGGACGGCTCTGCATTCCTGCAGATAGACACCCTTGGCTTCGAGTGCAACCCCGAGGCGGTGGATATCTTTGACCGCTATCTGGCGCAATGCCAGAAAGACGGCATCCATGTGGTGATGGTATACGCACCGTTCTATATCGGAGCCACTCGTAAGATGGGACCCGCCGTCGACTCGATGTTCGCGCTCTACCAGTCGTTTGCCGACCGCTATGGTTGCGACATCCTCAACTACCTCTACGACAGCATCTGCTACGACACTATCAACTTCTATAACGCCAGCCATATGAACCGCCTTGGTGCGGAGCAATTCTCCACCAAACTGGCGAAAGATTTGAAAGCATTACTGCAATGAAACATATCCTCATCGTTTTTGGCACCCGACCGGAGGCCATCAAGATGGCCCCTGTGGTGAAAGAGCTGCAACGACGCAGCCAACAGTTCAAGACCACAGTATGCGTCACCGGCCAGCATCGCGAGATGCTCGACCAGGTACTCGACATATTCGACATCCGCCCCGACTACGACCTCAACATCATGCAGGCAGGGCAGGACCTCTACGACATATCTTCACGCATACTGCTCGGAATGAAGGACGTGCTCAAAGCCGAAAGACCAGACACCGTGCTGGTGCACGGCGACACCTCCACTTCCACTTTCGCGGCATTGGCCGCCTTCTACCAGCAGATACCCGTTGGGCATGTGGAAGCCGGCCTGCGGACTTACAACATCTACAGCCCTTGGCCCGAAGAGATGAACCGCCAGCTGAACGGCCGCCTCTGCACCTGGCACTTCGCGCCCACCGAGCGGGCACGCCAGAACCTGCTGAAGGAGAACATCCCCGACGAGCATATTGCCGTCACCGGCAACACCGTCATCGACGCCCTGCATTGGGTGGCAACTTCGGGCAAAGCGAAAGCCCCTCAGTTCGGACGCGACGAGAGCCGTCGGATGGTGCTCATCACCGGGCACCGCCGCGAGAACTTCGGCGACGGTATGGCCCATATATGCCAGGCAATCAACACGCTGGCTGCGCGGTTCCCCGACGTAGACTTCGTATACCCCATCCACCTCAACCCGAACATCCGCAAGCCGGTACACGAAATCGTCGACGGAAGCCTCAGGAACATATACCTAATGGAGCCGCTCAACTACCTGGAATTCATCGGCATGATGCAGCAATGCACCTTGGTGCTGACTGATAGCGGCGGCATCCAGGAGGAGGCTCCCGCCTTCGGCAAGCCGGTGCTGGTGATGCGCGACACTACCGAGCGGCCCGAAGCCATCGAGGCCGGCACCGCCCGCCTGGTGGGCACCGACAAGGACACCATCGTCGATGCCGTAGACCTCCTGCTCACCGACCACGACGCCTACAACGCAATGGCCCATGCCGCCAACCCCTTCGGCGACGGCCATGCCGCCGAGCGAATAGCCGATTGTATACGAGACTGATACCACGATTAAACAGCATACCCTCCTCACACCCTCCTCACACCAACCACACATCATCATCACATCCACATCACGATTTGGTGAGGATGATATGAAGCGGATTTCTTGTGGAAGCATTGTAGGTATCTACCGACAGGGGTCAACCGGCGAAACGTTTACAGTAAAGACTTCTCTCTAAAGAATAAGGAAAGCACATAAAAGCAGAAGATTTATGGCAAGCATAAAGAAAGGACAAACCGACGGGTTAAGCGGGAAACTCGGTAACATTGTGAGATACAAATGGAAAGACCGGGAATGTGCACGCGAATGGGTGATGCCTAACGACCCCAGGACGCCGGCGCAGCTGGCATCACGGAAGATTTTCGGGAAAGTGTCGAGCCTCGGGGCCGACCTGCTGCAGGTTGTCCGAATCGGGTTCCGCGGTATTGCCGCCGAGAGGAGCACCACCGAGAAGAACGTCTTCGTGCGGTTGAACCGCCAGCATATCAGCATCGTGGACGACGAAGCGATTGTGGATTACACCCAGCTTCAGGTCGCCGACGGCCCGTTGGCTGCTGTCGATTTCGGCGAGCCTTCGACTGCCGACGGCCGCACGATACGCGTGGCCTTCAGCAACACCGCGAAAGCCAACCGGCTCAACTATGTGATGCTTGTCGCCTACCTGCCGGAGAAGCGCAACTGCATGTTGTCGGAGCCTGTGTTCCGCAGCGCCGGCGAGGCCGAGATTAATCTGCCGGAGAGTTGGGCGGGTTGCACATCCCACATCTACGGCTTCTGCTGGGACGGCAAGGATGCCGTCTCGCCTTCGAGCTACATCGGTATTGTCAACAACACTTCGGATTGAGCCATACCGCAAAGAGAATAATCAATAATGGCTAAAAGCATCCACCTTCCCGGCCTCAACGGGCTGCGAGCCGTCGCGGCGCTCTCGGTGATGTGGGGCCATACCTTCCAGCGCGACTTTGGCGACTGGGGTGTGGAAGGCTTCAAGCTGCCGGTGGTGGCCGACGGAGTCACCCTCTTCTTCGTCATCAGCGGCTTCCTCATCACCTACCTGCTGCTGCACGAGCAGGAGCAGAGCCGGACGGTGAGCATCCCCAAGTTCTATATGCGACGCATATTGAGGATATGGCCTATATACTACCTCTATCTGCTAATCGCGGTGTTCTCCACATCCACCTGGCACGACCCCAACATCTGGTACTATTGCTTCTTCACCGCCAACATACCGTTCATCCTGACAGTCGGCATCTGGCCCATAGTGCATTACTGGAGCCTCGGCGTCGAGGAGCAGTTCTACTTGTTCTGGCCTTGGCTGGTGAAGCTGACCAAAGGCAGACACAGCCGCCTGCTGGTCATTGCCGCGAGCGTGTGTGTCGCATGGCTCGCCTGCAAATGGGGCCTCTACCTGGCCTACGGCACCAATACCGCCTACCGTTTCTTTGCCGTCACACGCTTCGACTGCATGATGATAGGCGCCATCGGGGCCATACTCTACTTCATGAAGAGCAAGCTGTTCACCAAGTTTCTGATGAACCGCGCGTTGGGAGTTGTCTGTTTCCTGCTGCTGCTGTTCTCTCTACCTTGGGCCAATGTCATTCCCGCGCCCATAAGGCCCCAACTGATTGCCATCCTCTCGCTTGTCTGCATAGCCAGCCAGCTGGAGAACCCCATAATCAACCTCGAGAACCGAGTGTGCGACTTCGTCGGCAAGATATCCTACGGCATCTATGTCATCCATCCGCTGCTGATATTCGGTCTCTCCGCGCTCTATCGCAACGCCGGCATACAACTGCCGGAAGCCGCTGCCACAATACTGATATACGTCATCATCACCGCCGCAACGGTGTTTGTCGCCTGGCTGTCCTACAAGTTCTTCGAAAGCCCGTTCCTGCGGCTGAAGAACAGGTTTGCTATCGTACAGAGCCAAAACTCCATGATGAAATAACATGCCACGTTTCTCAGTCATCATACCGCTCTACAACAAAGCCCCCTACGTCCGAAAGACCGTAGAGAGCGTCCTTGGCCAGACTTTCGGCGACTATGAGTTGATAATCGTTGACAACGGGTCGAACGACGGCAGCCACGAGATTGTGGCAGCGTTCACCGACCATCGCATCAAGATAGTTCGCTTGGAGGAGAACGTCGGCGTCAGCAACGCCCGCAACAAAGGCGTTTCCTTGGCTTCGGCGCCCCAAATCACTTTCCTCGATGCCGACGATTGGTGGGAGCCCACTTTCCTCGAAGAGATGGCCGGACTCATTGATCGTCACCCCGACGCAGGCATCTACGGCACAGGCTATTATATCGTGAAGAACGGCAAGAAACGGCTGGCGCCGATAGGTGTTGACGAGGGGTTTGAGGAAGGCGAAATAAACTACTGCGCGGTCTATGCCAAAACCCTATGCATGCCGCTCACAAGCATCAGCGTGGCCATGCCGCGGGCCGTCTTCGACGAGACGGGCGGCTTCAAGCCCCACCTGAAGCTGGGCGAAGACTTCGACCTATGGGTCCGCATAGCGCTGAAACACAGAACGGTCTTCCTCAACAAGTCGCTGAGCAACTACAACCAGGATGTGGATGTCACCTATCGGGGCACCCACCACCTGCGCGACCCCAAGGAGCACATGCTGTGGAACCTCGGCTATCTGGAGCCCGAAGAGAAGACCAATGCCGACTACAAGCAACTCATCGACAACCTGCGCACCTACAGTTTGCTCCCCTACCTGCTCACCAAACAATACCGCAGCGCCGCCCGTCAGGAACTGGCCAAGGTGGATTGGAGCCGACAGCCGGCCAATACCGCCCGCCTTTATCGATTGCCTGTCGGGATATTGCGTCTGCGCAGATTTGCCCTTCTTACAGGGGTTAAAATAAAAAAGCTTTGCTCATGAAAATCATTATCGATCCCGAGGACGACATACAATACATGAGTTTCTACATCAAAGGGCTTGAGGAGATGTTCGGTCGTGAGAGTGTAGTGTTCAACCACAAAGCCTTCGATGAGCTGCCGTCAGAGGAACGTCATACGAGAACCATGCGTTTTATTATCAAAACCGGTTCCTCCGAAAAAAGATACACAATCGACACCAACGACAGCCATAGAGTAAACGAGGTTCTATACCAATGGTGCGACGCCTACGGGAGCGTGAACGCCAATTTCAGCAAGACCCCCGAAGCGCTACAGAAGAAACTGATATCGCTGTGTCCGTCGTTCGCAATACAATACACGCACCCTATCCATGCTATCGTTCCGACTCTCAACGGACTGCTACACACACAACGCAACAAACGGAAATACCTCGGCTGTTGGAAACGGACCATGCAACGTCCACGGTTGGAGGCATACACCATGCAAGAGCCACGCGAAGGCTATGTCTTCCATCTCTCAACATTGTGGCAGAGTGACGAATGGAATCGGAATGACGAGGGTGTGAACTTACGACGTGCATTGTTTATCAGAGCCTGCAAAGCATTGGGTGCGGAGATGACTTTTGAGGGAGGGTTAGTGACATCAAGAACCGGTGACAGCATCGCCCAGTTCACTGACTGTCTGAGCAAAAGGTTGCCTGCCGACGAGTGTCTGCAGAAGACAAAGGAGTCGACGTTTGTGTTCAACACCCCCGCCTACTGGAACTGCCATGGATGGAAACTGGGCGAATACATGGCATTGGGGAAAGCCATCCTGAGCACCCCATTGAGCAACGACCTTCCGTCGCCGCTTGTGGAAGGCGAGCATATACACTATGTGGATGTAACCTCGCCGACGGCGTTGGACGATGCCATCAGGCTGCTGCTCAACGACAAGGCGTACAGAAAACATTTGGAGAACAACATCCATCGGTATTGGTGCGACTACGGAACACCGCAGGCCTCACTGAGACTGATGGGAATAACACAATAAGCATGATACCTAAGACAATACACTATTGCTGGTTCGGGCGCGGAGAGATGCCGCAGCTGGCTAAAGACTGCATCGCCTCGTGGCATAAGCACATGCCCGATTGGGAATACAAACTTTGGAATGAAGACAACTTTGATGTCGACAGTACCCCTTACACCAAAGAGGCCTACTCAGCAAGGAAATATGCTTTCGTGACCGACTATGTGCGACTCTACGCCCTCAGCTCCGAAGGCGGGGTTTATATGGACACCGACGTGGAGATACTGAAACCCCTCGACGACCTGCTGCACCTCAGCGCCTTCACCGGCTACGAGGGCAGCAAGCACAAGCCCCCCGTCACAGGCTTGATGGCCAGCGAAGCCGGCGGCCTATGGGTCGACGAGCAACTGCACGCCTACGACGGCCAGCACTTCTGCCGAGAAGACGGCACCCTCGACACCACCACCAATACCCAGCGCATCAGCGCCATTATGAAAGCCAACGGCTTCGTATGCGACGGAAAACAAGGGCAATACAAAGACCTGACGGTATTCCCCTCCGACTACTTCTGCCCCCACCAAACCACCGGTGAGTACCTGCTCACGGAAAACACCTACTGCAACCACCTCTTCATGGGCTCCTGGGGCGACAAAGGCAAGAAAGGCTGGAAAGGCCACCTGAAACAACTTGTAGGGCAGAAGTGCATGACACAGCTTATCAAACTGAAACGTAAACTTATTGGTTGACAATGATACCGTACCTACCTAAACAAATAGCAACGAAAGGCATATACCTCTATCTGGGGACCTTGGCGGCTGTATCCATCCTTTTCTTACGCCATGCCATGTCTTTCGACTTCATCATCATGGGCATCGCATGGGTGGTGGGGTTTTTCCTGCTGAGTTCGTATTGTAGCAAAAAATGGCAAGACATACCACAGAAAGCACTGATCCGCAACCTGTTCCTCAGCGCGTTGGGACTCCGGTGGGCTTGGACCATCTTTGCCTACATTTACTTTTACTTCAAAACAGGGATTCCTTTCGAATTTTCGGCCGGCGACTCCATTTGGTACTACGAAGAGACAATGGGCAACGTGCACGCCAACATTGCCGACGTGTGGCGCTACCTTTTTATCGACACTAACACCATCTCCGACTCTGGCTATGTCTTCTACCTTTCACTGCTTTCCAAGATTACAGGCTATAGCATTCTGTTTCCACGTTTAGTGAATGGACTCTTCAGCGCAGCAACAGTCCTGCTGGTGTACTTCCTCGCCAAACGTAACATTGGTGAAGAGGGCAGCCGCATGGCAGCCATATTCACCTGTTTCATGCCCAATCTAATCTACTACAGCGGCTTGCACCTGAAAGAGACCGTCATGATATTCATTTTGATGGCCTTCCTCGAACGTGCAGACTATTTGTTGCGGAGCAAAAAATACAACATCCTCACAATCGCCACCCCTGTTCTTCTGGCCATTATACTCTTCACTTTCCGTACCGTTCTAGGTGCTGCTGCCGTTTTCTCCATTGCCACAGCATTGATTTTCACCAACACCTCGGTTGTAGGTCGATGGAAACGCGTCATGCTCATCGCATGGGGCATATTAGCCATATCTACGTTGGCCGGTGGCGTTATCAGCACAGAAATCCAATCAACATGGGAAGACCGTGGCGACAACCAGATAGCCAAACGTACACATCAGACCAACAAAGGTAACCAGTGGGCCAAGTATGCCACCGGCACCGTCATGGCTCCCATGATGTTTGTCATGCCCTTCCCCACCATGGTGGACGTGGACCAACAGTATAACCAACAAATGCTCAGCGGAGGAAATTACGTCCGGAACTTTTTTGGCGGGTTTGTGCTTATAGCAATTTTCAGCGCCATCTTCATCACAAAGAACTGGCGCAACCTCAGTCTGATAGGTTCCTTCGCTATAGCCTACCTCGGTATCATCTCCTCCAGCGGATTTGCTAACTCTGAACGATTCCTACTGCCAGCACTACCCATCCTACTCATCATGGCCGCCTACGGCATTTCACTCCTCAACGCCAAAAACTACCGTTTTGTCAAAATCTGGTACTATGTCGTCCCCGTCATGGCTGTCGCCTGGGCATTTTTCAAACTAGGTTCTCGAGGACTTTTTTAGCAACGAACCCCATAACCACATAATCCATACCAATTTTCTCTACTGCAGTATTTATTCGGATGATGATTATGGCAAAAAAGCGTTTAAACATTCATTGACATAGTTTGAACATGAAGGTACTCCTAATATGTAATTATAAGCCGAGGGTTGGAGGCATCTCCGGGCAAGTGGAAATATTGCAAAAAAAGCTATCAAACGAAGGCCACACAGCCGAAGTGTTCAATACCAAGGCTCCGATACTTCGACGGTTGACCCTTCCGTTCAGATTGAAAGCCAGCGGAAAAAGCTTTGACGTATTTCACATACATTGCTGCTCGCACTGGGGATTCCTGCCAGCCATAATAGGCGTAATCGTCGGCCGCAAACTGGGCAAACGCATTGTGCTGACCTATCATGGCGGTGGCGGAGAGTCATTTTTCGACAAGCACCCGAAATTGGTACGACACTTTTTGACACGCACCGACACTAATATCGTACTCTCGGAATTCCTTGCCCAAATATTTAAAAAACATGGGCTTCCATACATCACCATCCCAAACATACTGGAGCTCGACGACAGTCATTTCCGGCTGCGAGAAAAGCTCAACCCCAACTACATTTGCACACGAGCACACGAAACTCTGTACAATATCCCTTGCATCCTGCGTGCTTTCAAACAAGTGCAAACACAATGTCCTGAGGCCACGTTGACCTTGTTGGGCGACGGCAGCGAACACCAAAACCTCATAAATCTGGCTGAAGAACTTGGCTTGCAGAACATCACATTTACCGGGAAAGTCGACAACAATGAGATTTACCACCATCTCGACAACGCCGATATCCTTCTCTCGTCTCCCACAATAGACAATATGCCAGTGTCGTTGCTCGAAGCAATGAACGCAGGCCTGCTGGTGATTTCCAGCAATGTTGGAGGGGTTCCCTACATGGTAAAAGACAACAATTCCGGACTGCTGTTCAAGAGCGACAACGACGAAGAGTTGGCCCGAAAGATGCTCTGGGCTTTGACAAACCAGAATGAAGCCAAAAACATCATTCTCAAAGCCAAGGAAAACATAAGTCATTATCGCTGGGAAAACATTAAAGAACAATTGTATACAGCCTATGGCCTTCCTGCATGAACATATCATCCTGCCGTTGAGCGACCTGCTGAAGGGCGAGTCCGTGCATACCCACCTGATGGATCTGCGTAATGTGGAGCAGTGGAGTGAACGCCAGTTGCATGACTACCAACAGGAGAAACTCCGTCAATTGCTTTTTTGCGCTGCCAGCGAAGTGCCATTTTACAAAGACTGGTTCGACGACCATCATCTGAATCCCAACGAGGTTACCCTCGACCAGATGCCCATCGTAAGTAAAGCCATCATGAGGCAAGAAGGCATCGAACGTTTCACTGCGAACAACTGCCCAACAAAAGACCGTATACTCTCGCGCTCAAGCGGTTCCACAGGTGAACCCTTCACATTCTATGTCTCCCGCGAGGCATCGTCGGTCAACACGGCAGCAAAGCTACGCACTTGGTATCAAGCCGGATACCGCCTTGGCGACCCCTACATGAAAATTGCCAACGGCAAACGTCAAGGAAGAATAAAAAAATGGCAAGACCGCATGAATCGCTGCATCTACGTGCCTTTTTATTCCATCGACGACAATGCGCTAATAAACGTATTGGCTACCATAGAAAACCAGAAACCTCTCTATATACGTTCCTATCCTGCGCCACTTTATCTTCTGGCTCGCTACCGCAACAGCCACACAGGATACAACCATACCCCACGCAGGATATTCACCACAGGCTCAACGCTATCGGATGCCTACCGCAAAGAAATTGAAAAGGCCTTCGGTTGCGACATCATCGACTCATACAGTTGCGAGGGCACGCCCAACACCTATGAGACTCCAGCCCATGATGGTTACCGCGTGTGTGGCTACTACGGAATCATCGAAGTTCTTGACAACGACGGGCATCCCGTCAAGGACGGCATTGGCCGGGTAGTAAGCACCGACCTCTGGAACCTGGCCCATCCCTTCATCCGCTATGACACACAAGACCTTGTCGAGGTGCGCAACGGCCAGATAGTGCGCATCATGGGAAGAGAAAGCGACGCCTATATTGCCTCTGGTGGCGACATATACACGGTTCACAACTTCTCCCACTACTTCCTGTACGACATCAAGGGTGTTGACAACTACCAGATTGTGCGCCACAGCAACGATAACGTAACCTTCAATATCGTAACAAACAAGGAGTTCTCTCCCGCAAAAAAACAGCACATTATCGACTTTTGGCAACCGAAACTCAATGTTGCCATCTCTGTCAATATTGTAGACGAGATACCTCTCATGCACAACAACAAGAGACAAACCATCATTCGCGAACAATGACACTGCTAACCCAATACTCCCAGATTCCAGCCGACCAATGGGATATACTGGTAGAAAAGTCGCCCGTTGCTTCATGGTTCCAGACCCGTGAGGCATACTGCTTCTTCGCAAGCCTCAGTTTCATGGAGCCGTTCGTGTTTGGAGTGTCCGAGGACGACAAACTGATTTGCCTCACTGTAGGCTATCTGCAAGGCGACGGCAACTGGATAAAACGCAAACTCTCCCGACGGGCCATTATCGTCGGTGGACCACTACTGACACCACAAACTTCAGAGGAGCAGTTCTCCTTCATGTTAAAAGCCCTGCGGAACGAACTCCGTGGCCAGTGCATTTACATCGAGACCCGAAACCTCAACGACTATTCTCCCTGGAGAGAATGCTTTGAGAAAAACGGTTTCACCTATCAGGCGCACCTCAATTTCCACCTCGACACCACATCCACTGACATCGTGAACAGCAACCTCAGCCGGACACGCAAACGCCACATCCATGTGGGGTTACGAGATGGTGCTACACTGGAACCAGCCTCATCGGACAGAGCGGTGGGCGAATTCTACAGCATACTGCTCGATCTTTACAAAAAGAAAGTGAAGAAGCCGTTGCCACCCCTTGAATTCTTCCAAAAACTGCACCAACTTCCTTCTGGCAAAATCCTTGTTGTCAAGCATAAAGATCATGTGATTGGTGGCATGGCATACGTCTTTCTCAACAAAAAAGTTGGCTACGAATGGTATGTTTGCGGGATGGACGAAACATTCAAGAACCTGTACCCCTCGGAACTTGCCACCTACGCTGGCATCCAAGCCACCGTCGACAGAGGTTGTCCGAGGTTTGACTTTATGGGAGCTGGCAAGCCCGACGTTGAATACGGAGTACGCAACTTCAAAGCGCTTTTCGGCGGCACTCTGGTGGAGCACGGCCGCTTTCTCTACACTTGCCACCCATTGATTTACAACGCAGGGAAACTTTTCTTGAACACAATCAGCAAAATATGACACTAAGGAATCTCTACACTCGGTGCCGGAATGCATTCCTTTATAAGGTTATGCAACGAATGCCATATAACAAAATAAGAATCTGGGCACTCCGCATGCAAGGATATGCCGTAGGGAAGAACGTCTATCTGCCCTCCGACATCTGCATTCCGCACAACTTCGTTTACAACCGCGGTTCACTGGTCATTGGCGACAGAGTGTCCATTGCCCCGAGGGTAACGCTGATTTTGTCCTCGCACAGCAACTCCTCGACGACATCGAAACATGTTTCGCACCACGACAATGCCATTAACATCGGTGACGACGCCTGGATTGGCGCTGGTGCCATCATCATGAACGGTGTGACCATTGGCGAGGGAGCCATTGTCGGATGTGGAAGTGTGGTGGTGAAAGACGTTGAGCCACACACGGTTGTCGCCGGCAACCCAGCCAAGATCATTAAGAAAATCGCTCCAGATGAACATACTGATTGACATCGGACATCCCGGACACGTGCATCTGCTGCACGGGGTAGCCGAGGAGATGAAAAGACACGGCCACAAGGTTTTCTATTCCGTGCGCGACATCCCCGTGGCCAAACGGTTGATGGAACACTACGGCATGACCCCATGGATAGACCTGGGGGGTAAGAAGGATTCCCTGCTGGGCAAAGCGCAGACGGTTATGAGCCAAGACATGCTGCTGCTGCACTTCGTTCGCCGAAACCACATCGACTTAGGCCTCAGCAGCGGACTGGTACTCAGCCATGTGTCGCGCCTGACCAAGATGAAGTCCTTCATGTTCGACGACGACGACGATGCCGCCGAACCGCTGATAACCAAATACGGGCACCCGTTGACAGACATCGTCTTCACGCCCGACTGCATCCACCGAAAGGCCAAGCACGCCGTCTACTATGCCGGAACTCACGAACTTGCCTACCTCCACCCCAACCGTTTCTCACCCGACCCCTCGGTGTTGCAACATGCCGGACTGACCGAATGCGATCGTTTCTTCATCATGCGCTTCGTAGCCCTGAAAGGGCATCACGACGTGGGACAGACAGGCCTCTCGCTGGAGCAGAAGAAGGCTTTGGTCGACCTGCTGAAAGCGCATGGACGCGTCATCATCACCTCGGAGCGGGCCGTGGAACCGGAGTTCGAGCCGTACCGTCTGCCTGTGCCGCCTGAAGAGATACACTCCTTGATGGCTTATAGCTCAATGTTCCTTGGCGACAGCCAGACCATGACCTCCGAGGCTGCCGTCCTGGGAGTGCCGGCACTGAAATGCAACACTTTTGCCGGACGCTTGTCAGTACCCAACATGCTGGAACAGCGGTATGGCTTATGCTATGCCTATCAACCAACCCAGTTTGACGATATGTACCGCCACATAGAACAATTGTTGGCGCTAAATCGCGATGACCTGAAGGCCGAGTGGCAAGCAAAACGACAACGGTTGCTAAACGAGATGATTGACCCTACAAGTTTCTTCGTCGATTACATAGAACATTATGAAAGCCTATCTTGAACTCAAACGCCAACCATTACCGCATTATAAGCGGGCAGGCCTGTGGAGCACCATCCACCAGTCGGCCCGAGTGCATGGATACAACTTTGCCTTGTGGTTCGCTATCGTTCGCTGGAAAGACCATGTCCTCAACCAATGGGCTTTGCGATGCCCATGGAATGGGTTAAGGATAACGCTACAACGGTGGCGCGGTGTGCAGATAGGGACAAATGTGCACATCGGTCCCTCTTGCACCCTTGACTACCCCTACCCTTATTTTGTAATCATAGAAGACGGTGCTTCGCTGGCTGGGAACAACTATGTGCTGGCTCACAGCACCCCCATGGAGTATCACTCCAAGTGCGTAGAATCATTCGTGGCACCGACTATTATCGGCAAGAATGCTTGGGTAGGCGTCAATGCCACTATACTCCCTGGCGTAACCATCGGCGAAGGGGCCATAGTAGCCGCCGGCGCCGTAGTGACCACTGACGTTCCGCCTCATACACTCGCCGCCGGTGTACCGGCAAAGATCATAAAAACAATTGATATCTGATGGACTTCACCATTGAAAAATACAACGAGCTGTTGGCGGCATTGAGACGGCACAACAGCGTCAGCCTCAGGCACGATGTCGACCTGCGTCCCGACTTCTCGCTACGCATCGCCAAGGTAGAGGCATCGGCCGGTTTCAAGGCCACCTACTACTTCCGTACCGTTCAAGAAAGCTATGACGAAAACATTATCAGACAGATTGTCGCATTGGGTCATCGTGCAGGCTATCACTATGAATGCCTGACCACATGCAACGGCAATGCCGAAGCCGCTTACAACGACTTCTGCCGCAATCTGGAAAAGCTTCGCAAAGTTGTGCCGATAACGACCGCCTGCGCACATGGCTCTCCGCGCTCCCCATACAACAGCCAAGACCTCTGGAAACAATATGACATCCGTGCACTGGGCATTGATTATGAACCGATGTTAGACACCGACTTCTCCCGCACCCTGTACCTGACCGACACCGGGCGCCGCTGGGATGGCTACAATGTTATCGTGCGCGACAAAGTGCCGATGTACCAAGAGCAATGGAATGCTGAAGGCCTTGCCTTCCACAGCACAGATGACATCATCCTCGCCCTTAATAATCCGCAACACCCCATACACCGCAAGGAGCTCCTCGTCAACACCCATCCTCAGCGGTGGATGCCGTTCGGCATACAATGGATGGCTGAAGCAAGCCTGCAACAAGCAAAGAACATCGCAAAACGGGTCATCGTTATCGCACGACACTAAACCCAACAATACCCCAACCAAAAGAGAGGGCCGCGACAGTTGTCGCGGCCCTCTCTTTTTCTTTATCGTACATCCTTGTACTTCTTCATCCACTTGTCCACAATCGCCTCTGTCTGCGGTGTACGCTGTATTATCAGCGCCATACGATTGTTCTCCTGCGGATCATACTCCATGATACCGCCCACAGGCATCAGCAGCAGCTGGTTGGAACTGACGTTGTAGTCATTGACAAGGATATTGTATGCAGCTTCGCAGCGACGCTCCGACAGCCACTGGTTGTGGCGTATCGAACCGGTTATCGAGTCAGCCGCACCGATAACATAGTATTCTATCGTGTCATCAAGGACGTTGACCTCCTTGGCAAACTTCTGCAGTTTCTTGCGGCCGTTATAGTCAACATCATACTTGTCAAGCTGATAGTATACAATAGTTGCAGGCAGACCCCAGCTCTCATTGCTTTGCAACAGATCCTCTATGACGTTCACCGGCTCACGACCGAAGAAGCCCTCGACCGAGTCGAGACACTGCTGCAGGCTGTCGCGCTCCTTGCTCATATCCACCAGCAACAGCGAGTCATGCTCTGCCTTGGCGCTCGAGAGGTTCTCGACAGAATCTATAGCGTTGTTCAGGCGGTCGATTCTTCCCTGGAGCGTCGATACAGTGTTGCGCGTACCGAAGGACAGGAACTCATGGTTCACCTTCTCGCGGGCCGACGTCTTGGTGTAAGGATTAAACTTGGTGATACTCTTCAGCAAGTTAAACTTAATACCTATATTGATACTGGGGTTAATGTCAAATATCGAGTAATCGTTCTTGTACGGCGTCCAGTCCCATGTCGACTCCGAGCCGAACAAATCCAGATGCGAATGTATCGTAACATGTTCCGAGACAATGTACTCGGCACCGACACCCAGCGAGAAGGCCAACTCCAGGTTACGGCGGAAACTCCCTTCTTCATAATTGCCATTAGGATTGCGTTGCAACCCGTAAAGCATTGACATACCAAGTCCTATGGGAGTGAACACATGCCATCTGTTGCGCTTTCCGGTCTCATAGCCCAATACGAAGTTCGTCCAGTCGAGAGTCACAAAACCCAAAATAGCTGCCGCATGGGCATGGAACGGGGTGTAGCCATTCGCATTCGTATCGTCTGGAACATACCCATAAGGATTATCCCTAATCACAAACGGCTGCAAAGGGTACTTCGTCTGTCCGTCGACATTGAAAAAATAGAGTCTCAACGACACAGCGACATCAGGGATGACCCACTTACCGATCTCAACCTTACCGTTGTAGTTGAGTTTGTTCATTCGCGCCGAAGCCACAAGCTCATTACCTATAAATGTCTGGATGCCTCCCGATAAAGCAAGGTACCAGTTGTCAAAGGGCGAAGCGATGATGTACTGCAAAGTGTCCCTATCTGCACCAAGGGCAAAGCCTTTCATGAATCTTTGGCCGGACACACTTACAGTAGCCAGTAGCAACAGAGTTACAATAGCTAACCTCCTCATATGTATATTATAATGATTATTTATTTTCTATATTTTTATCTATATTTTTCTTCTTTTTCTGCTTGTCAGGGTTCTCTTCGTCCTCTGCACCATAACCGTAGCCATAGCCGTAACCGTAGCCGTAGCCATAACCATAGCCGTAGCCATAACCGTAGCCATAGCCGTAACCGTAGCCGTACTTGCGCTCGTAAGGCATGAGCTTGCGGTAGTGCACATCATTAAGGATCAAGGCCATATTCGGGAACTCATGTCCTTGGTACAGCTCTTCAATGTTTTCAAGCATACGCTTGTCGAACTTGCCCGAGCGGATGACGAAGAACGTGTTGTCCACCATGTGTTTGATGACATCGGTATCAACCACCAAGCCCGTCGGGGCCGAGTCGAGCACTATATAATCATAGCGCTTGCGCAATTCGACAATCAAAGCATCCAGCCTGCCGTTGCCCAGCAGCTCCGTGGGGTTGGGCGGTATGGGACCCGTGAATATGGCGTCAACGCCGCGGCTCACGAGGTCATGCTTTATAATCTCTTCTATGTCGTCCACCTTGCCCACCAAGTAATTGGAGAGGCCCGTATGGTGGCGCGAATAGAACAGGCGCGTCAGCGAGCCACGCCTCAAGTCGAGGTCCAACACCACCGTGCGCTTGCCGGCGAAGCCGAAGCTGGCGGAGAGGTTAGACGAGATGAACGTCTTGCCCATGCCGGGCATGAGTGATGTAATAAGATACACGCGCGAGGACCCCTGGCTGTTGTCGGTGCCGAGGAAGTCGGCCTTGGCGCGCAGCAGCCTGAAGGATTCACACATGGCGTCGTGCCCGCTCTCTGTCACCACGATGGAGCGGTCATCGTCCTTCTCGCGCGACGGTATCTCGCACAGGAAGGGCGTGGCCGTGGCGTAAATCACATCGTTGTGGTACTTCACCTTGGTGTCAAACAGGCGCCTCAGGAAGAAGACAGCCACAGGTATCAGCAAGCCTATCAACAAGCCCATCAGCGTGGTGCGGCTCTCGTTGGGAGCCACGGGCGTGCGGTTGATGCGCGCCGGGTCGAGCACCTTGCCGTTGGGCTCGATGGAGGGCTGGCTGATCATCAGCTCCTCACGACGGCTCAGCAGATGGAGGTACAGGTCCTCCTTGATTTTAGACACACGCTCCAGACTCTCGATGTAAAGTTGCTGCTGCGGCACGCGGCTCATCTTCGAGCTTGCCATGTCCGCCGTGATCTGTGCTTCGGCGATGCGCTCCTGCAACACGCTGACATACACGTCGAGCAGAGTGTTCATGTCGTTCTTCAGGGTGTTCAGCTCAGCCATCTTCTGCTTCACCACAGGGTTGTTCTGGCTTTGGTATTTCTTCAGCTCGAGCACCAACGCATTGTGCTTGGCGATAAGCTGCGTGATGTGCTCGTCGTCGATACCCACATTGTTGGGTATCAGGTGAGTCTCATCGCTCTCGTTTGTCTGTATCAGGTAGCGCGCCGTGGTGAGCTGCTTGTTCAGGCGCTCTTTCTCTTCCGAACTCTGTATGCTCGTCGCAAGATACGACTGGCCGTAAGACGAAATGTCGAGCAGACGGTTCTCGCGCTTGAAGTCGGCCAGGGCGTTCTCCTGCACGCCGAGGTCGCTCTGCAACAGCTTCAGACGCTCGTTGATGAAGTCGTATGTGTAGGCAATGATGCGCTTCTTGTCCTTGACGGCGTCGTCGTTATAGACGCGTATGGCCTCGTTGATGACCTCGGTGGCGCGTATGGGCGAAGCGTCCTGCAGCACAATCGTGATGATGGTGTTAAAGTCGTCGTCGCGGAACACCTGCATGGCGGCACGGTAATAGTCGGCCACAGCGTTCATGCTGCGGTGCTCCACATGCAGCGTCTGCCCCACGAAGGAAGACGACATGAACCAGGTGGGATGCACCACGATGCGGCCAAACGGCATAGCCACGGTGTCTTCGCACTCCACCTTCACCGGCTCGTAACCCGGCTGCGTGACGGTAAGCGTCGACGTGCTGTTGATCACCGCATCGAACGCCACCACGTCGTCCTCGCCGTTGTCTATGAAGTCGACCTTTATCGGAGACTCCCCGTAAAGGTCTTTCACACGGTTCACTATCTTGGTCTTGGACGTATAGAACACGTTGAGTTCCAGGGCACGCGCCACTTCCAGCATCGCCGACTTCGACGAGAATATCATCATCTCGTTGTTGATGTTGCTGTTGTACAGCGCCCTGGTGGCGAACATGCTCTTGATCGAAGCCTCGCGGATGGAGCTGTTGTCGTTGCTGCCCGTCGACGACCCCTTGATGAGCACCCTCGCCGAGCTCTGGTACACATGGTTCTGGTGGCGCACCCAATAACCGGCGACAAAGGCACCTATGGCGGCGCAGAGTATCAACCAGTGAAGGTTGCGCAACACTATAAACACAATATCCTTGACGTGAAGTTTAGGACCCTTCTTGCCCTCGTCGAGGAACGCCATATTGTTGTCTTTGCCGTCTGCCATTTGTCGTTATCAGTTTTTGTTCATTGCCTTATAGAGCGCTATGGACGTCAACAGCGACGCCATCGAAAGTATCGTCGACACCATGCCGGTCCAGAAGGTAACCTCCTGTCTCAGCGTGCCGTTGTTCATGCCGTCGGTAATGATGAAATCATTCTGGTGCAGCATGAAGAAGGGGTCGTTGAACACATCCGACGAGCGCGGGTCGAGGTAGCGCATAACCATTTTGCCGTTCACTTCGCGCATCACGGCGATGCGGTCGCGCGGCGTGAAATTGTCGAGGCCGCCGCTCAGCGCCAAAGCCTCGAGGAAAGTGCAGCGCTCGTTCGGCACATTGATCACTTTGCCGCCGCCGCCGCCTATGAAGAATATCTTGAAAGTGTTGAAGCGCACTATCACGAAGGGGTCTTCGAGGTAGCCGCCGCGCGTCAGCCTGGCGGTGACGGTGTCCTGCAGCTGCAGGCGCGTCAGGCCGGCCACGTGCATCTTGCCCAGCACCGGGAAGTCGATGTTGCCGTCAACATCCACAAGGTAGCCTCCCTTGGAGTCGCGCACCACGTTGAACGGGGCCACGAGCTCCTGGTTAGGCTGCGAACTCGACACGACGATGCTCAGGTCGTCGTAGGCAGCTATACGGGCCTCGAAGCGGTCTTCGAGCTGTATCTGGCTGCCGTGGGTCATGTCCTGCAGGTAGTTGACGCGTCTGGGGGTGACGCACGACGCCAGCGTCAACAACGCCACCCCTAACGCGATCGCTTTAACATTTTTCAAGCGCATCTTCTCTTTTTTTTCGCTTTATTAACCGAGTCTCTTGAACTGGCATGTGAAATGGCGCATCAGCTCAGCCTCCCAGGTGATCTCAAGACCGCGCTTGATGGTGTCGCGACGGTCGTAGACGTTCTTCAGGGCTGCGGCGATGACGTCCATGTGGTTGTTGGTGTAGACGCGGCGCGGGATGCAGAGGCGCACGAAGTCGTTGCCGCCAAAGCGGTTCTCGCGGGTCACAGGGTCGCGGTCGGCCAGCACGTAGCCGATCTCGCAGGCGCGGATACCGGCCTCGAGGTACAGCTCGCAGGTCAGCGTCTGGGCCGGGAACTCCTCCTTGGGGATGTTGGTGAGCACCTTGTCGCCGTCGACGAAGATGGCGTGGCCACCGGCGGGACGCTGGTAGGGGATGCCGTACTCGTCGAGCTTGTCGGCCAGGTACTGCACCTGCTTGATGCGCGTCTCCACCATCTCAAACTCTATGTTCTCCTTCAGACCCACGGCCAGGGCGTCCATGTCGCGGCCGTTCATACCGCCGTAGGTGAGGAAGCCCTCGAAGGGGATGCAGAAGAGCTTGGCACCCTCGTACCAGTCCTTCTTGTTGGTGGCGATGAAGCCGCCCATGTTCACGAGGCCGTCCTTCTTGGCGCTCATGGTCATGCTGTCGGCGTAGCTGAACATTTCCAGGGCGATCTCGCGGAGGGTCTTGTTCTCGTAGCCCTTCTCGCGGGTCTTGATGAAGTAGGCGTTCTCGATGAAGCGGGCGCTGTCGACGTTGACGGGCACGCCGTATTTATGGCAGAGTTCGCAGGTCTCGCGGATGTTCTGCATGCTGACGGGCTGGCCGCCGACGGTGTTGTTGGTCACCGTGAGGACCATGAAGGGCACGTTGCCCTTGTTCTCCTTGAGGATCTTCTCAAGCTTCTCCAGGTCGACATTGCCTTTGAACGGCACCTCGAGCTGCGTGTCGTAGGCCTCCTTGACGGTGACGTCGATGGCGAAAGCCTTGCGGCTCTCGATGTGACCCTTGGTGGTGTCGAAGTGGGCGTTGCCGGGCACCACCATGCCGGGCTTCACCAGGTAGGAGAACAGCACGTTCTCGGCGGCGCGGCCCTGATGGGTGGGGATGACGTACTCGAAGCCCGTGAGCTCCGTGATGGTGTCCTTCATGTGGTAGAACGAGCGGGCGCCGCCGTAGCTCTCGTCGCCCTGCATCATGGCGGCCCACTGGCGGTCGCTCATGGCGCCGGTGCCGCTGTCGGTCAGCAGGTCGATGTACACGTAGTCGCTCTTCAGCATGAAGACGTTGTTGTGGGCCTCTTTCAGCCACTGCTCGCGCTGTTCGCGAGTGCTTTTCTTGATGGGTTCGACCATCTTGATTTTCCATGCTTCTGCAAAGGGAAGTTCCATAGTTTTTTTTAATTTTTATTTTACGTTTTGGGTTAACTGAATATGCACGAAACAAACTTTGCGGCCACTTTTTTCACCACTTTTCAATCCCTCCAACACATGCCGCTCTGCAATCTACAACATTACATAAACATCTCTCTTCTTGATGTTTAAGAAGAGCTTATGCAGCGTCATATTGGGGTTGTACTTCGTCATATCCAAAGCGCAAAGATACAAATTAATTTTTAAAATACAAGAAAAAAAACTCGCATACACGCACAAAAAGCTCCCCAGCGGTCCTTCGGCAATCCTTCGGCGATCTTTCGGCGATCCTTCGGCATTTCTTCAGTAGTTCTTCAGTGTTCTACTGAAGAACTGCCATAACGGAACGCTACTGGTGCGCCGCCGCACCTAAACCCGTCCTAAACCCGTCCTAAACCGCATCAAACCGCCCACAACCAAGAAAAGATTTTTGACCCACGACACAATAATCCACGCCCATGCGCGTTGTATTTGCTGTTATGCTGAAAAAGGCGCTCATATTGACGGCCTTCCTGCTGACGGCAGCCCTCGCTGCGGCACAGACACCATGCGACTCGCTAACGGTGCCTATGCACGAGGACTTCGACAGCTACGGCACCGGCGTGGAGGCGCTGCCAGCCTGCTGGGTGGCACAGCGCAACTACGACATGGGCTACCCGCCCCACCTGTCGCCACAGCCCGCCCGCAGCGGCACGGCGTCGCTGGCGCTCTACCCAGGCACCATCGCCGAGAGCCACTACAGCATAGCCATCGCCCCGCCAATAGCGGGCCTGACCTCCTTCGACGGACTCTTCCTGCGCTTCTACCTCTACTCCACCTCAACGGCGGCACGCCTCGTCGTGGGCTTCTGCGCCGACACCGGCCGCTACACACGGGCCTTCGAGCCCATCGACACCCTGCACGTCGACCAAGGCTCACGCTGGCAGGAGATGCTCATCGACCTGTCGGCCTACGGCGGCGACGGACGACGGCTGGCATTCCGCATGGAACGCGGCCTCCAACCCGACGCCACAGGGGTCTTCATCGACGACGTGCGCATAGGCAGCTGCGGCACCACCGTGCCTACGGTCTCCCATGTGGGCAGCACACAACTGACGCTGCACTTCGAACCGTTCGGCACCGGCGTGGTGGAGGTGACCTACGACGGCGACACCGTGAGCCCCGCCGTGTCGCCCCTGACGCTCACCGGCCTCACACCCGACCGCCTCTACACCTTCGAGGTGGGCTGCTCGGGGGGCGAGAAGCAGAGCGTAAGCGTGCGCACCATGGAGAGCGCCGCCATGGAACTGGCTTACTACGAGAACTTTGACGCCACCGACAGCGTGGTACCGCGCCACTGGCGCCGACCGACGGCCAACAAGCCGCAGGTGGTCGGCGGCGTGCTGCGCATGATGCCCGCAGCCGACGACAGCTGCATGGCTGTGATGCCCCTGCCGGCATGGGCGGCGCTGTCCGACCTCACCCTCGCGCTGCGCTACAACGCCACAGGCACGGCACGCCTCGTGGTGGGCGCTGTGGAGTTCCCCGAGGAGGCCGCCACATTCATAGCCATAGACACCCTGCAACCGTCAGCCTCACAGCCCGTTGTGCTGCCGCTGCACCAATACGCGGGCACCGCGTCCTACCCCGCCCTGCTGGCCGTGGGCAGCGGCACGGTGACGGTGGACGAGCTGCGACTGGCACGCTGCCTGCTCAGCGGTCAGCGTGTATACAACATCACCGAGAGCGAGGCCACGCTGGCATGGGACACCCTGCTGCTTGCCGACGGTGCATCGGTGCTGGTAGAATACGGCACGGCAGGTTTCACCCTCGGAACAGGGACACGCCTCACGGCGACACAATGTCCACTGACGCTCTCCGGCCTGCCGAGCAACAGCCCCATAGACCTGTACGTGTGGCCGTCTTGCGGCGACGCACCGGCGGCATGCGACCACCTCGGCTTCAGCACCTTCGCCCATGCCGTAGTGCCGCCATACTGCGAGGGCTTCGAGGGGAGCGGCGCCATGCCCCTGGGATGGGTGGCCGACGGCGGCGCCTCGACAGGGGCCGACTCCTACCAGGGCAGCCGGGCCCTGATGCTGAGGGCCGGCGGCACAGCCACCATGCCCCTGCTGGGCGACGACACCCCCGACACCTGCTACCTCGAATTCTACGCCGTAGGCAGCGGCCGCCTCGTCGTGGGCCGCCGCAACACGCCCTACGACCCCATAACACCCACAGACACAATCAACGGCAGCGGCACCTGGAAGCGCTATGTGGTGCCCGTGGTCGACGCCGCAGGCCTCTGTCTTTCGCTGACAGCTTCGGCCTCATGGAGCGTCGACATGCTGAGCCTCCGCACGGCGGCTATCGTCGACGCCGCGGTCAGCGCCATCAGCCAGACGTCGGCACACGTGGCGTGGTCGTTCCTCGACGGCGACAGCGCCGTGGTGGAATACACACGGCTGACGGGCAACGCCAGCGACTTCTCCACAGGCAGCGGCACCTCCCTGCTCGCCGACAGCGCCCTCACACTCACCAATCTGCAGCCGGCCTCGCGCTATGCCGTGCACATAGCGCCCCTCGACGGCGGCGACGCGGCGGCCTGCAGCCACATCACCCTGCAGTTCACCACCTTGAACCCACCGCTCACGGTGCCTTACTGCCAGAACTTCGACGGCCTGGCGTCGGGCTCCTACCCCGAGGGGTGGCGACGCCTGTCGCAGGTGGGCACATACCCCATAGTGAGCAACCAGCGCAACCTCTCGGGCGGCCGTTCGCTGCTCTTCATAGCACGCCAGGGGCAGCCCACGGTGGCCATACTGCCCGACGCCGACGGATGCCCTCCGGCACGCACCCTGGCCTTCTGGGCCAACACAACGGCCGGCATCTCGGCGGCACGTCTGATGACGGGCTACATGACCGACGTCACCGACCTCTCTACGTTCGTGGCCGTTGACACCATGACCTTCGGCACAGCCGACAGCTGGAAGCACCACCTGGTGCACCTCGACAGCGTGCCGGGACACATGGCCCTGATGCTCAGCACCGACGGCGCCCAGGCGACCACCTACCTCGAGAACCTCTGCGTGGAGCCCTGCGTGGCACATGACCTAAACTTATACGACCTCGACAGCACCTCGGTCAAGGTGCGGTGGGAGGCGACGGACAGCCTTATGCTGATCTGCCGCATACACCACGGCGGCACCATGCGCACCGACACGCTGCACACCTCGCCGGCGACAATCAGCGGCCTCGACCACAACACCACCTATACGCTTGCCTTCGAGGCACTCTGCTCCTGCGGCACCTCGGGCGCCACATACTACATAAACCCCATGTATTCAAGCAGCGGAGCCACGTCGGTGAGCATCAACACAAGGCCGCCGCTGTACAACACCCCATACTGCAACAACTTCGAGAACACCGTCTCGGGCAACACTCCCGGCAACTGGCGCACCCGCGGAGCTGCCAGCGTGACCGACCGCAACCGCTACGGCGGCGGCCACAGCCTGCGCATCACCGGTGGCACCCCCATCAGCCTGCCTCCTTTCGCCGACGTGACGGGCACGGTGGTGAGCTTCTACCTCTACGGCATGCACGAAAGCCTGCTGAACGACAACGCGATAGTGGTGGGTGTGATGACAGACCCCGACTCTGCCTACAGCTTCACGGCGGTGGACACCCTGCACCTCTCAGCCCTCGGAGGCTGGCAGCATCTGGTGGCCGACATGGCAGGATACAGCGGCGACGGACGCTATATCACCCTGCAGACACCCTCGGGCAGCGGCACCATGTACATGGACGACCTGTCGGTGACCGACTGCGCCATCGGCGAGGCGTCGGCCTCGGTGACAGGGACGGTGACATGGCGCTCGTGGCACAGCGTCGACAGCGTGATTATAGAGTACGGCCTCTCGGGCTTCACCCCTGGCGACGGCACAGGCATCAGCGACACCGTCAGCGACGATAACATAACTGGAACTCATAGCCACACCCTCAGCGGCTTGGCCACCGGCACAAGCTACGACATATACCTCACGCCTTACTGCGGCGGCACCACCACATGCCAAAGGCTGATGACAACCCTGGCGCCGGCAGAGGCTACACCCTACTGCGAGAATATGGAGGCGGCACTCCCGGCAGGCATACCCTTCGGATGGGCCGTAGGCCGCTCCAACAGCGGCACACCTGAGATGGCGGCACTCGGCGGAAGCCAGACGCTGCACATGAAAGCATCGGCCGGCAACCCCTCGATGGCGGCATTGCCGCAGCTGGCGGTGAGCGACATAGAGACACACCAGCTGACCCTGCGTCTGCGCACCGACAACCACAACCGAGCCCGCCTCGTGGTAGGACAGATGCCGGTGCCTACCGACCCCAACACCTTCACACCACACGACACGCTCTCGCTCAGCGCCTCTGGCCAGTGGCAGACGCTGCAACTACCGCTGACGCGCTTCTCGGGGACGGACAACATCGCCTTCATGGCTATGGCTACGACGCAAAGCGTGGACCTCTGGATGGACGACCTCTCGGTGACGCGCGGCCTTGCACCCACAGTGGCTGTGGTGTCGGCACGTAGCGTACTGCTTACCAACAGCGACACAGACTATTACATCGACTACGCACCTGTGGGCACACCAGCAGGAGAGGGCGTCTCGCAGCACATCACGACGTCATCACAGCTCATCGGCGGACTGCAGCCTGAGCAGAGCTACCGCTTCTACAGCAGCCACGACGGCACACCCACCTGTCTGGCACCTACGGTGGTGACCATGCCGTCGGAGGAGAGCCTCCCCTACTGCCACCGTCGCGACACGGTGAGCAGTCTGATACTGCCCGAAGTGGCCATCGACAGCCTGCGGCGCCTGCACCTTTACTTCAGCCTGCGAGGTGGCACGGCGGTGGCTGTCGGCGTGCTGGCACAACGAGGCGAATGGGGCAGCTTCACGCCGATAGACACGGTGGAGGCACCTACCGGCACCTGGGGCGACATGCACGTGAGTCTGGAGTCCTACGGCGGCGAAGGGCGCTTCGCAGCCCTGCGCACCCTCGGCGGCGGCAACGCCGTCATCGACGGCCTCACGGTATCGCCCTGCGAGCTGCCTACGGTGACCCTGACACACGACAACAACGCCGCTATCGGGGGCGTCGGGGCCGTGGAGTATGGCCCTGCCGGCTTCGCCCAAGGTTCGGGCACCACGGTGACGGCACCGGCGACAATCACCCTCGCCAACAACACCACCTACGACTTCTACCGCCTCTGCGACAGCGGCACAGCCACCTGCGCGGCGCCCCTGCAGTTGACAACGGCCATCGACCGATGCCTGCTGCCCGACAGCCTCACGGTGGCGCAACCGGGCAACGGCCGCGTCGAACTGAGCTGGGAGGCCTCCTATGGCAGTTTCTGGATAGAATACATGTATGCCGGCAGCGCAGCCGGCAGCGGCACCACAACGCACGTCACAGCACCGCCGCTGGCGTTGATACTGGACCCCGACACCGTCTACGACATCTATGTGCGCTGCGACTCGGCAGAGCTCACCGACCGCGCACCGCAGCGCGTGGCCACACTGGCCTCGTCGGCACCGCTGCCCTACTGCGAAGGCTTCGAAGAGCCTCTGGCAGGATGGCGCGTGCTGACCGACCGCAGCGGCAACTACGCCAGCGTCACCACCGGCAACGCCCACAGCGGCACGGCAAGCCTCAAGGTCAGCAACTACCTGGGCACCACTTATCTGGTGCTGCCGCAGCCCGACGTCGACAGCCTGCGGCGCCTCGCGGTGACCTTCTACGCCCGCTTCACGGGGAGCAACGGCCACAGCCTCACCCTCGGCACCATGAGCGACGTCGGCAACCCACAGACCTTCGACTCGCTGGCCTCCTTCACATCACTGCAAGGAGCCTACAAGCGTTGCTTCTTCGACCTCGCCGACTACTACGGCAACGGTCACTTTATAGCCCTGCGCCTTAAGGACGACGACATAGCATATATCGACGACCTTCAGGTGACGACCTGCGCCGCCTACGGTTTCCGCATGACGGAAATGGAGGCCGACCACGTGACCATAGAGTGGCAGCAGACGGGCACGCCGACGGTGAGCATCAGCTACCGCCCCATCGGCGACACCACGCTGACGACGGTGCACGCCACCACGTCACCCTGCCGCATCGACGGCCTCCTGCCGCTGACCAACTACGTGATATACACCACCCACAGCTGCGCCGAGAGCTGCGACAGCACGGCGGCGATGCCCATAGACACCTTCTACACCTTCACGCCGCAGGGCGGCACAGGCTGCATAGACTATACCGACCTGCATGCCGCCTACGTGACCTGCAGCTACGGCAGCTTCAGCAACCCCACAGCCGACATCGGGGCGGTCGACAACGGCTACCTCAGCGCCAACAGCCGCCACACGGTGCACTTCGACACCACCGAGCGCGACGCCCGCACCGGCGGCCTGCTGCGCACCATACCGCAGGGCGAGAAGGCCTCGGTGCGTCTCGGCAACTGGAACAGCGGCGGCAACGCCGCTCCCGAAGCCGAAAGCATCACCTACGGCATGAACGTAGACGCCGACGACGCCGACCTGCTGGTGCTGCGCTATGCCGCCGTACTCCAAGACCCTGAGCACTCGCCGTCGCTGCAGCCTCGCTTCCGTCTGGAGATACTCAACCAGTACGGCCAGCCCATAGACTCCTGCTCGGTGGCCGACTTCATAGCCAACGCCGCCCTCGGCTGGAACCAGACCCCCAACGAGGTGCTGTGGAAAGACTGGACCACCGTGGGTATAGACCTCACACCCTACAACGGCCAGACCATCTTCGTGCGCCTCACCACACGCGACTGCGGCGAGGGCAGCCACTTCGGCTACGCCTACTTCACCCTGCGCTGCGGCTCACGACGCATGCAGACCGAGGGGTGCAGCACGGTGCCCAACAACCGCTTCACGGTGCCCACAGGCTTCTCCTACCGCTGGTACACATCGGCCGACACCACAGCCACCATCTCCGACTCCGCCAGCATCTGGGTGCGCAGCGACAACAGCATCACCTACTTCTGCCAGCTCTCGTTCATCGACAACCCACAGTGCCACTTCACCATGAGTGCCTTCGCCGGCGCACGCTACCCCTTGGCGCTCTTCGACACAACACTCACGGTTGAAAACTGCCAGTTCGACCTGCAGCTCACCAACCGCAGCACCATCAGCGGCGACGGCGTGACGCCGCTGGGTACCGGCGAGCCCGTGGAGACCTTCCGCTGGCTGCTGCCCGACAGCACCGAGAGCTCGGCGACGGCTCCCAGCGTGCACCTCGCCGACACCGGCGACGTGCTCATCACCCTCATAGCAGGCATCGCCAACAACCAATGCATAGACACCCTGCGGCGCACCATCAACGTGCAACGCCCCTACCCCGCCACCGCCATCGACGGCCGCAACGACCGCTGCCGCAACGACGGCACAGACACCCTGCGGGTCCTCAACGCCACCTCCTACGGATGGCTGGACGGCGCCTTCGGAAGGGCGGCGACGATAGACAGCAACGACGTGACACTGACAGGCTTCTCCTCGGCCGACACCACCCTGACGTGCTTCACCGTCGACTCCAACGGCTGCCGCGATACCCTGCGGTATACCGTCAGCGTGCACCCCACCTACTACCGCGCCTACAGCGACTCCGTATGCTCGTCGGACCTCACCTACGCGTGGCTCGACACCACAGTAGGCTTCACTTCCAGCCAGTCGGACATCACCGCCAGCCTCTACCGCCACACACAGCACGGCTGCGACAGCACCATGACCCTGAGCCTGCACCTATGGCCCTCCTACTACCACCAGCCCGTCGACTCCATCTGCGACGACGCCACACGCACCTTCTTCGACACCGTGCTCAACACCACCGGCCACTACACCCACCACGACACCACGACGTTGGGCTGCGACAGCGTGGTCACCCTCGCCCTCACCGTCATGCCGCGACGCTTCACCACCGACCGGCAGGAGGTCTGCGACTCGCTCCGCTGGATCGACGGCCGCCTCTACACCGCCGACACCGTCGGCGTCGACGACACCCTCGCCACAGCCTTCGGCTGCGACAGCATAGTAACCCTCAGCCTCACGGTAAACAGCTCATACTATTATATATACTACGACACCTTCTGCGCCACCACCCCCTACACCTTCCGCGGCCACACCTACACGCAGGGAGGCACCTACGCCGACACCCTGCAGACAGCGCGAGCCTGCGACAGCGTCCTCGCCGTGGCGCTCACACGCCTCGAAGTGCCCCTCATCGACATCGACACCATATACCGCTGCGACGCCCTCGGCTACAGCCTCGTGGCACACTCCACCGCCCCCTGGCTGCTCTGGACCGCCGACACCAACGACGCACAGCTCGACAGCCAGCGCCACAGCGCCACCCTCACCATAGCGCCCACAACGGCAACCACCTACACGTTGTTCACCGACTATGGCGACCGCCCCATGTGCCCGGCAAGCACAGAGATAACCCTCAACCCCCTCACGCGCCCGACGGCAAAGATGCACGTGACGCCCGCACAGCTGACGCCGCAGAACCTGAGCTTCGAAGCCCGCGACATCAGCCCCGAAGGCTATATGTCGCGCAGCTGGTATATCGACAGCGTCGAGCAGCCCACCACAGCCTACACCCTCTACGGCGAAGCCACCGACGGAGCCGACACCGTGGAAGTGTGGCTCGTAGTCTGCGACGGCCACTGCAGCGACACCGCCATAGCCCTGCTGCCCATACAGCGCAGCGGCCTCGTCATGCCCAACGCCTTCATGCCCGGCATCGAAGGCAACGACCGCTTCAGAGTGGCCGGACACAACATATCAGGCTACGAGATAAGCATCTACGACCGCCGCGGCATGATGGTATACCACAGCACCGACATCGGCGAAGGGTGGGACGGCCGCAACATGCGCGGCGAGCCGTGCCCCCCGGGCAACTACATCTACCACCTGCGCTACTCCACCACCTACCGGCCGTCGTCCTACCAGAAGGTCATAGGCTCCGTGCTCCTCATCCGTTAGCCTTATTTCATTGGACATTATGCGGCACCGCACCACACGGGCGCCCCTTCGCCCTCTTCACGCCTTCTTCATGCCGTTTACTAGCCGTTTAGTAGCCGTTTAGTAGCCGTTCAGCCGTTTGTCCGGAGCCTCTTCGGAGTCCCTATGTCAGTTCTTCAGTAGTTCTTCAGTATAACACTGAAGAACTGCCATACCGGCTCCGTAGGGACTCCGGGGAGAAAAGGAGGCGGCGAGAGAAGGGGGAAAAAAATAACTTTTTTGTGCCATGTTTGAAAAAAAGTGTATATTTGCATTTTTCACATAGCGCGCGCGAACGTATAAAAAATTAAATAACAACTACGTGCGCGAAATGCGAATATATAAAATATCATCCACAAGGGAGAACATTATATTAAGGCAATCGTAAAAATGAGCAAAACTGCCACAACTGAAAACAAACTAATGCGACGCAAAGCGCTCACATTACTCTTGACGATGCTCATGCCACTGACTATCTGGGCACAGGCGACGGATATTACCAGCTTGAGCGACATCACCAACATGGCCGGCGACTACCGCCTCACCGCCGACGTCAGCGGCGCGGGGCACAGCACCATTGCAGGACCTTTTACGGGTACGCTGGAGGCGGCCATCGACCCCACAACCCACATGCCCTACCGCATCACGGGTCTCGACGCCCCGCTCTTTGAAACCGTAAACGGAGGCACCGTAAAGAACCTGGTGCTTGACGGCGTGGCCATCAGCGGCAATACCGGCAATACCGGCGCCATAGCCTGCACCGCCAACGGTGCGGCACGTGTCTATAATGTTGGCATCCTCTCCGGTTCAGTGGGCGGCACTGGCTATACCGGCGGCCTGGTGGGCTACCTCGACGGCACCGCTCGCGTGGTCAACTGCTACTCCTTTGCCAATATCACCGGCGGTACCAACGTCGGCGGCATCGTGGGCTACAACAACCAATCCACCTCTGCCGCCAACAACAATCAAAAGACAATGGTCTTCGCCTGTATGTTCTACGGCGACATCACCGGCGGCACCACCATATCGCCCATCTATGGTGGCACCACCATATCAAACGCCGGCAACAATGGCGTGAGCAACTTCAACTATTTCCGCCTCGAAGCACCATACGTGCAGCCGACAGGTGTTACCTACAATTGCGCCCTCGGCGCCGAAGACCGTTTCCTGAAGCGCTTCGAGTTCTACCGTCACATCCTCAACGGCCAGCGCCAGCTGGCGGGATGGTGGGCCACAAGCACCTACAGCAAGGACGACATGCTCAAGTGGGTACTGCTGCCCGATAGCATTGGCAGCGACCATCCATATCCGGTATTGATGCAGCAGGGCAAATACCCATCGGTGGTGAATATCGACGCCGAGCATGCCGTCACCGGCAAACCACGCAACCAGGGTGGCAAGCTGGGCAAGCTGACGGTGAATATTCAGATGGGCGACGGCGCAGTGTACCAGAGACCTTCGGGAGCTGCAATTACCACCTCCCAACTCACCCTCAACATCACCGACAAAGACACCGCACGCTACAACTTCAACTACTATAAAGTACAACTGCCCTACTACAACGAGGTGGGTACCAAGAACTACAACGGCAACCGAGTGGTGACGGGTTGGAAAATTGTTAACATCAACGGCGGCACGCCCGGCACCTTCACCGCTTCCGACACCTGGGGTGGATACAATTTCGCCGACCGCCATTGTACCAACAAGGACCTCTACTCCGTCAGCGGTCGCATCTTCAACCAAGGGGCCTACTGGGATGTACCAGAAGGCGTAACTGCCATCACCATCGAGCCCTACTGGGCCAAATGTGTCTATTTAGCCGACCAAAACGCCGACAAGGTGTATAAATCGGATATGTCGACCGGGTACAATGTGTCCAACGTCGGCGGCGGACAGATATACAACAACAGCAACAGCTATTCCATTGCTGGAGAGAGCCAGGTGGTTTACACCTCGATGGGCAATGCTATCGCAAGTTCGGCACTCTATAATGGTGTCAGTGAGAGTGATAGGAATAACCAGTCCGTTTATGACTATGCCGTGGTGCTTGTGGGCAATTATCACCATTATTACGCAAAAAACGCAATGGAAGCAAGTAAGAGCAAACCCTACACGATTACCTCCATCGACCTTGACGGCGACAATGAGCCAGACTACTCCTATATCCTGCGCTTCGATGACCGTGCCGAATGCCACCCATTGAGAGTCGATTTCATCAATATCCCAGGCCTCGGTATGGCACAGAAGTCTACCGGCGGCACGGGCTCCTACAACTTCGGAATCCTGATTCCCAAAGGATGGTACGAAAGTACCAACACCTCGCTCTTACGGTTCACCCAGTTCGAGTATGAGCATTCGGCCAGAAGCGCAACGGATGCACTCATCGTGCAGGGTGGCGTGATGGAGCAATGGGTGAGCAACAACCAGAAAGGCACATCGAACAAAATACCATATATCCATGTGGGTGGCAACGTGTGGTTCAAGGAATTTCACACGGGCTGTCACCAGGATAAACAAATAGCCACCAAGCACTCACCCGTGTCGGTGACAGGAGGCGACTACAACGAGTTCTACCTCACCGGACTCTACCGTGGTGATGTAGCCAACAAGGAAGACAACGCCGAATGCTACATCAACGGTGGCCGCTTCGGCACCGTCTGCGGTGCCGCCATGGAAGGCATCGGCAAAGCCAATGGTGCCAACAACACCGGCAACATCAACTGGCTTATCCAGAACGCCGACATCCACGAGTTCTACGCCGGCGGTCTCAATGCCGCCAAACCGGTGACGGGCAACCTCTCCACCACCATCGTAGACAGTCACGTGGATATTTTCTGCGGCGGACCCAAGTTCGGCGACATGAGCGCCAACAAGACCGTCGTCACCGACGCCACCGGATGCACCTTCGGCACCTTCTTCGGCGCCGGCTATGGCGGCAACTCCTATAGCCGCTATGCACCCAGCAACCAGAACAGCGTGACCAATATCAACTGGAACAACTGGGTTGGGACAAACTACACCCGGTCATACAACGCAACTTATGGTGGCGTCTCCACACGCTTCGTCTACCAGTTCCTCCCCATGTCGAACAACACGACCAACGTGGCCCGTATCTTGATTGACTTTGTCAAATTCTCCCTTGCCACCACCCGCAACGTCACCTCCTCCCTGAAGCACTGCACCATCACGGACAACTTCTACGGCGGCGGCAGCCTCGGCAAGGTCGAAGGCCCCGTCACCTCCATCCTCGACTCGTGCACCGTGAACGGCAATGTATATGGCGCAGGCTTTTCTGCATCGCTGCCCACCGTCGAGGTGGACTCCATCGGCTTCCGCACCGAACCCTACTACTATGATGCCCTCGGCACCTACCGCACCGGCGTCAAAGGACAAACCACCACCTACACCTGGGAGGAAGACAACTCCATCAGCGTCGACAATAGCAGCCATATCCTCTACACCACCGAGGACCTCGACTCCCTCGGCACCGTCACCGGCAACGTTACCCTCACCCTGAAGGGCAACACCGTGGTGGGCACCCTCGAAGGGGAACCGGGTTCACAAACCCTCAAGGCTGGCACCGGCAGCGTTTTCGGCGGCGGCGCCGAGAGTGCCGTACGCGGCAACACCTCCGTCACCCTCGAAGGCCATGCCCATATCCTCGGCGACGTCTTCGGCGGCGGCGACGAAGGCGAAGTGAACGGCAACTCGGAAGTGATACTGAAAGACGATTAAAAAAGCCATCGGAATGGTGTTGCTGATACCGTAGTGCGCGGACATGCGCGATTTTTTTTCGCGCGTATTGTTTTTTTCGTATATTTGCTTTTTAAGACACACCCACACCATGTCATATAACAACATGGTGGTTAGTGTGTTATAGGCATATTGTAACAAATAATTGGTAACCAAATCGCCCGGCACAGTAGAGGGGAAGAAAACTAATGAACATGAAAAACAACATACTACAGAACATCTTACACACAACAACATTGCTGGTGGCAATGCTGCTGCCGACAGGAGTATTAGGGCAGATTTCCATCACATCATTGAGTGGCATCGACAATGCCAGTGGCAGCTACATTATCACTCAAGACATTGACGCCAGCGGCTTCACTACAAGCATAGCGTCCTTCGGCGGCACGTTAGAGGCGGCCATCAACCCCGCCACCCACATGCCCTACCGCATCAGCGGCCTCACTGTCCCCCTCTTCGAGACCCTCACCGGCACAGTGCGCAATCTGGTACTCGACAATGTCACCATCACCAGTGGCGACGCCTCTGGCAATACTGGCGCCATAGCCTGCAAGGCCAACGGCGCGGCCCGCATTTACAACATCGGAATCCTCGGCGGCTCTGTCGGCGGCAGCAACGATGTCGGCGGTATCGTAGGCTTCCTCGATGGCACCGCCCGCGTCGTCAACTGCTACAGCTACGCCGACATCACCAGCGGCGACACGGCAGGCGGCATCGTAGGCTACAACAAAGTGGCCACAGCCAGCAACAGCCTCAACACCATGGTCTTCGGCTGTATGTTCTACGGCGACATCACCGGCGGCACCACCAAAGCAGCCATCTACGGCGGCACCATCATCTCCAACAAGGATGCCAACGGCGTGAGCAACTTCAACTACTTCCGCATCGAAGCCCCCTTTGTGGCCCCCTCTGGCGTCACCTACAACTGTGCCCTCGGCGCCGAAGACCGTTTCCTGCAGCGGTTCGAGTTCTACCGCCATATCCTCAACGGCCACCGTGAATTGGCTGGCTGGTGGGCCACTGGCACCTACAGCGGCAGCGAGATGATGAAATGGGTTATGCTGCCCGACAGCATAGGCACCGACCACCCCTACCCCATACTTATGGAGGCGGGCAAATACTCCTCAGTGGTAAACATCGACGCAGAGCACTCCACCACCGGCAAGCCCCGCAACCAGGGCGGCAAGCTGGGCACTCTGACGGTAAAAATACGGATGGGCGACGGCGCAGTGTATCTCCATCCAGGTTCCGGGGAAACCGAAGCTCAAATCACCAACCCACAGCTCATCCTCAACATCACCGACAAGGACACCGCCCATTTCAACTTCAACTACTACAAGGTGCAGCTGCCCTACTACAACGACGTGGGCACCAAGAACTACACAGGCAACCGTGTGGTGACGGGCTGGAAGATTGTCAAAATCAACAATCAGACGGCTGCTTCCGTCCCAAGCTGCTATTCGACGGGCGAAGACGTGACCTATACTGACGGTGAGTTGACAGCAACCCCATACAACTTTGCCGACCGCAACTGCACCGACAAAGACCTCTACGTCGTCAGCAAACGCGTCTTCAACCAAGGTGCCTACTGGGATGTGCCCTACGGTGTCGACTCCATCATCATCGAACCCTATTGGGCCAAATGCGTCTATCTGGCCGATGGCTACGCCGATGTGGTGTACAATCAGGCCATGGGCACAGCCTACAATGTGCCAAATGTCGGCGGTGGACAGAAATACACCAACCGCAATAGCTATTCCATCGCCGGAGAGAGCCAAAGGGTTTTCACCAATAAGGGCGACGCTATCGCAACTTCGAACTATGGACTTTTTCAGGGGGTGAGTGGTTCGGGTAGTCACACCGTTTATGATTATGCCGTGGTGCTTGTGGGTAACTATCATTTTAATGGCAGCTTGGACGCAGATAAGAGCAAGCCCTATACGGTTACCTCTATCGACCTTGACGGTGACAATGAGCCCGACTATTCCTATATCCTGCGTTTTGACAGTCGTAAAACTGTCCACCCAGTGAGGGTCGACTTCATCAATATTCCCGGCCTCGGCATGGCGCAGAAATCCACAGGTGGTACGGGCACCTACAACTTTGGCATCATGCAACCCCTCTACTGGTTCGAGAGCACCAACACCTCGCTTTTCCGCGTCACGCAGTTCGAGTATGACAATAAAAGCAGAATCGCAGCCCCCTATATCCTGCAGGGCGGTGTGATGGAGCAGTGGGTGAATGGGCAGAGCGGTGGCCATGCCAATTTGACCACCTATTTCCATGTGGGCGGCAATGTTTGGTTCAAGGAGTTCCACCGCGGAACGCACCAAGACGAGCAATATGACGCAAACCATTCCCCCATATCGGTTACGGGCGGAGACTTCGACCAGTTCCATCTCACGGGTCTTTACCGCGCCGATGCAAACATACGCGACGACAACGCCGAATGCTACATTACCGGCGGACGTTTTCGCGTGGTAGCAGGCACCGGCATGGACGGCCTCGGAACCACTGATGGCAAGGGCAACATCACCTGGATTATCGACAATGCCGACATCCAGGAGTTCTACGCTGGCAGTTTCAACGCCGACAAACCTGCTATCGGCAATCTCCACACCATCGTCAACGGCGGACAAATCGACCTCTTCTGCGGTGGTCCCAAATTCGGCGATATGAGTGCAAACAAGACCGTCACTACCACGGCTATAGGCTGCACCTTCGGCACCTTCTTCGGTGCCGGCTATGGCGGCAACTCCTACAGCCGTCAGGCTCCGAGAAACCATAGCGGCATTACAAACTTCCCCCACAACGATAACCAAGCGGGTAACCACTCTTCATGGAACCAGTGGTTGGGACAATATTATACCCAGAGCTACAACAGCACCTACGGAGGTGTCTCCACCCAGTTCAGCTACCAGTTCCTACCCATGTCGGGCAATGCCAACAATGTGGCGCGTATCTTTGTGGATTTTGTAAAATTCTCGCTGGCCACCACGCACAGCGTCACCTCCACGCTGAAGCGCTGCACCATCACCGGCAACTTCTACGGCGGCGGTAGCCTCGGCAAGGTCGACGGCTCCGTCAGCTCTACCCTTGACTCCTGCACCGTGAACGGCAACGTATATGGCGCAGGCTTTTCTGCATCGCTGCCCACCGTCGAGGTCGACTCCATCGGCTTCCGCACCGAACCCTACTACTATGATGCCCTCGGTTCCTACCGCACCGGCGTCAAAGGACAAACCACCACCTACACATGGGCGGAAGGCAACTCCATCAGCGTCGACAATAGCAGCCATATCCTCTACACCACCGAGGACCTCGACTCCCTTGGCACCGTCACCGGCACCGTTACCCTCACCCTGAAGGGCAACACGGTGGTGGGCACCCTCGAAGGGGCGACCCTCAAGGCCGGCACCGGCAGCGTCTATGGCGGCGGCGCCGAGAGTGCCGTCACCGGCAACACCTCCGTCACCCTCGAAGGCCATGCCCACATCCTCGGCGACGTCTTCGGCGGCGGCGACGAAGGCGAAGTGAACGGCAACTCGCAAGTGATACTGAAGGACGATTAAAAAAAGCCATCGGATTGGTATTGCTGATTCACTAGTGCGCGGACATGCGCGAATTTTTTTTCGCGCGTATTGTTTTTTTTTCGTATATTCGCTTTTTAAGACACACCCACACCATGCCATATAACGACGTGGTGGTTAGTGCGTTATAGGCATATTGGAACAAATAATTGGTAACCAAATCGCCCGGCACAGTAGAAGGGAAGAAAACTAATGAACATGAAAAACAACATACTACAGAACATCTTACACACAACAACATTGCTGGTGGCAATGCTGTTGCCTGCAGGAGTACTAGGGCAGACTTCCATCACATCATTGAGTGGCATCGATAATGCCAGTGGCAGCTACATTATCACTCAAGACATTGACGCCAGCGGCTTCACTACAAGCATAGCGTCCTTCGGCGGTACGTTAGAGGCTGCCATCAATCCCGAGACCCAGATGCCCTACCGCATCAGTGGCCTCACTGTCCCCCTCTTCGAGACCCTCACCGGCACCGTGCGCAACCTGGTACTTGACGAGGTGGCCATCAGCGGCCATACTGGCAATACCGGAGCCATAGCCTGCACCGCCAACAGCACCGCTCGTATCTATAATGTGGGTATCCTCGGCGGTTCGGTGGGTGGCACGGGTAATACCGGCGGCCTCGTGGGTCTGCTCGAAGGAACGGCGAGAGTGATTAACTGCTACTCTTTTGCCACCATATCCAGCGGCTCCACCGTTGGCGGCATCGTGGGCAACAACAATGCCACAACAACAGCCACCAGCATCAACACCATGGTGATGAACTGCATGTTCTACGGCGACATCACCGGCGGCTCCACCATCTCGCCCGTATTCGGCGGCACCAACATCGCCAACCTCAACAGCGGTGGCCTCAACACCTTCAACTACTACGCCTACGACGAGCTGCAGACCAAGGCCATCAGCAACAACAAGTACAACAGCGCGCTGGCCGTCGAGGAGAAATTCCTGAAACGCCACGAGTTCTATCGCCTGCTGCTCAATAGCAACAAGAAGCTGGCGGCCTTCTACGTCACCGGCAATGTGTCCGACGCCAACCTGATGCTCAAATGGGTGCTCGAGACCGCCGACCGCAGCATCGACAACCCCAAGCCCTACCCCATACTGAAAGCGCAAGGCTACTACCCCTCCATCATAAATCCCGACTTCGCCAACGCCCCCGACAGCGCCACCGTGGGCCGCAACCACGGCGGCAAGGTGGGCCGCACGCTGTCGGTGACCATCAGCAGCGCACAGACCACCGGCGGCCAGGCCAAGCCCGCAGGAGCCACAATCACCACCTCGAGCCTGACGCTGCAGCGCACCGACAAGGACTTCGACCGCTTCAACTACAACTACGACAAGGTGCAGCTGCCCTACTACAACGACGTGGGCACGGGCAACCACACGGGCAACCGCGTGGTGACGGGCTGGAAGATAACGGCCATCACCGCCGTTCCCGGCGACCCCTACACCTCGGCCAACTACCCCACGACGGGCATCAGGGATTTCCCCGACCATAACTACGCCGACCGCCGCAGCTCCAACAAAGACCTCTACAGCGTCAGCAAGCGCGTCTTCTCGCAGGGCGCCTACTTCGACGTGCCCTACGGCGTCACCTCCATCACCATCGAGCCATACTGGGGCAAGGCTCACTATATTGCCGACCCCAACTACGATGTGGTGTACAAGACCGACTATACAAACGGAAATAAGCAGAACGTAAGCCAAACCGGCACACAGGTGGCGAACCCTACGGGTGCCACACCTACCCTGTTTAACGGGCAAAAAGTAGAAACGAGCATTGAGCGAGCTTTAAACAACATAAACAACAACATGGGTGGCTGGGGTCCTACCGTCTACGACAACGCCCTCGTGCTCGTGGGTAATCTTCATTTGGCCACTGTGCCGCAAAACGGAACCACACCTTTCACCATGATGTCGGTGGACGAGGACAACGACCATGAGCCCGACTACAGCCTCATCTATCACCATATTGGCAGATCGAGCATCACCCCTATACGATTTGACTTTCTGAACATCCCCGGCACCGCGCAGGCGCAGAAGCCTAACGGCGCCAGCCTCATCTGCAACTTTACCATCTTCAAGACCAGAGGATGGTTCGAAGTCACCAATACAGCACTTTTCTACACCTCGCAGTTAGAGTATGAGAATCTGGACAACAGCACCAAGACCGACGCTCCGCTCATCCTGCTTGGCGGCGTGGTCGACCAGTTTGTGTCGACGCAGAGCAAGGCAGTCACCGGTAAGACCATCTATATCCACGTGGGCGGCAACGTGTGGATCAACGAGTTCGGCATGGGCACCCACAGCGACGGCGCCGAGTCGACACCCCACGTGCCGGTGTCGGTGACGGGCGGCGAGTTCCCGGGATTCTACCTCACAGGCACCTACAATGCCAATGCTGCGGTACGTGCGGACAACGCCGAATGTTACATCAGCGGCGGCTATATCCACGAGGCGGCGGGAGCGTCGCTTGAACAAATCAACGGCAATGTGCGGTGGCAGATCTACAACGCCGACATCGACAACTTCTTCGGCGGCGGCATCAACGACGCCAAACCCATCACGGGCGACATCACCACGGAAATCTACAACAGCCACGTGACGCTCTTCTGCGGCGGCCCCAAGTTTGGCAACATGCAAGACGGCAAGAAGGTCACCACCCGCGCCGAAGGCTGCGTCTTCGGCGATTATTTCGGCGCCGGTTACGGCGGCACCTCTATTGCCAAAAAGAAATATTACGACAAGGACGGAGATCAGAACTGGGGTACCCTTCAAGGCTACTATGCCAACAACGACCGAGGCAAATACTTTGACGGAGCCTCTACAGGCTCTTCTCAAATATCAGGCAAAGACTACGGCAAGAAAGGCCCCGGTGTGGCCACCGACTTCGACTATGAGTTCTTCGTGTGGTCCACCGGCACAACGGGTGCCCGACTATATGTCAAGTTCGCCGCCTTCTCGCTGGCACAATGCAACAAAGTGTCGTCAAGCCTGAAGCGCTGCACCATCGAGAACAACTACTACGGAGGCGGCAGCCTCGGCAAGGTGACCGACTCGGTGACCTCGGTGCTCGACAGCTGCACCGTCAAGGGCAACGTCTTCGGCGCCGGCTTCTCGGCCACGCTGCCCACCATACAGGTGAGAAACGGCGGCTTCACCCAAAACCCCAACTACAATAAAGGCTCGGGTATGTTCGAGCCCGGCATTTTCACCGGCACCACCGAGTACCACTGGAAACATGTAAACTCGCTCGGCAACAACACCGTTGGCATCAGCAGCAGCGGCGACAGCAACTTTGTTCACACCACCGTCGACCTGAACAGCCTCGGCACCGTCACCGGCGACGTAACCCTCACCCTGAAGGGCAACACCGTGGTGGGCACCCTCGAAGGCTCGACCCTCAAGGCCGGCACCGGCAGCGTCTATGGCGGCGGCGCCGAGAGTGCCGTAAGCGGCAACACCTCCGTCACCCTCGAAGGCCACACCCATATCCTCGGCGACGTCTTCGGCGGCGGCGACGAAGGCGAAGTGGACGGCAACTCGGAAGTGATACTGAAGGACGATTAAAAACCAATTATAATCACCCACAATGAGAAACCAAAAAACAAACGATATAACCACAAAAACAACTACATCGAGAGAGATTGGCGGCGCCTGGTGCGCAGCGTCATCATGATGGCGGCGCTGCTGTGCGCAGCGTTGCCTGCACGGGCAGCCGACTATATGTTCACCTACAATGGCGGCTACCTGGCGGTGGGCAACAATGGAGCTGTCATCTTCACCACCACCCTCAGCCCTCAGTGCGTGTGGACCTGCGTTAATAATTATGGAACAGAGACAACTCTTAGTACAACCTCCACCTATCTGTACACCACGTTGCCCCTGCGGGGCTTTTTTTTGATGGTAACGCATTATTTACCGTGGGCTTACACCCACGGCTAACAACTGGCGCCCTTCGGGCTTCTCCGGCTTACCCCGAGCTTGGCTCCGCAACTGGTCCGTACCCGCTCCGTACCCGCTCCGACTGTTCACCGGTTGTTTAACGGTTTTTTGTCGGAGGGGAGACGGAGGGGGGACGGAGAGACTACCTTGCGGAAAGGGGTGCAAAAATGCCAAAGGTTCAATGTTTTAACGTTTTTTAAAAGCTAATTCAAAAAAAAAGCTTATATTTGCGTTTTGAACTATACACTGTTGATACCAGCTTAGGCGCTGGCATTCAACATATTGGCATATAAAACGCACTACTATGATGCAGAAAAAATATTACGCTATGAAATATAATAAGGGATTTTTTGCCCTGTCGCGCTGGTGTGCCAGCATGATTTTGGGCGGACTTCTTGTCTTTGGTACTTTCGGAGCATCGGCACAGGTCGTTGTCAACGGCAACGTGTTCGGTGGCGGCAACGCTGCCGACGTGACCGGCAACTCGACGGTGCTCATGCAGGACAACGCCACTGTCGAGACCGACGTCTACGGCGGCGGTGCTCTGGCCAACGTGGGAACCAACAACAGCAACGCCACCACCGTGACCATCGAGGGCGGCAACGTGGGCGGCAACGTCTACGGCGGCGGTCTCGGCGACACTGCAACGCTGGGCTCCGGTCATACCAACCAGGCTGCCAAGGTCTTCGGCGTGGTGACCGTGAACATCGGCAAATACGAGGGCGGCTCCTACACCGGCGAGGCTACCATCAACGGCTCGGTGTTCGGCTGCAACAACGTCAACGGCACCCCGAAGGACAACGTCTTCGTGAACATCTACAAGACAGCCCGCACCAGCGGTGTCAACACCGTGAGCGACAATGGCTTTGCCCTTAGCGAGGTCTTCGGCGGCGGCAACAAGGCAGCCTACCTGCCCGCCACCACCGGCAAGGTAACCACCGTGCATGTCTACACCTGCGACAATACCATCCAGTATGTCTACGGCGGCGGCAACGCTGCCGACGTGGGCAACGGCACCACCAGCAGCGCTACCGACGTCATCATCGACGGCGGCCGCATCGAGTGGGTCTTCGGCGGCGGCAACGGTGCCGGTACCGGCAACCCCGGCGCCAATGTCTTCGGCGATGTCACCGTCGACTACCATGCCGGCGAGATCACCTACCTCTTCGGCGGCTCGAACGAGAAAGGTAACATCACCGGAGCCAAGAACGTGAACCTCCTCGCCGACGGCTCCTGCACCAAGCATATCAACAGCCTCTACGGCGGCAGCAACCAGGCCGACATCACCGGCGACGTGGCCATCACCATGGCCTGCAGCGCCAACGCCTGCCCCATCGACACCGTCTTCGGCGGCTCACGCAACGCCAACATCAGCGGCGACGTGACCCTCACCATCGAGGGCGGCAGCTTCGCCGAAGTCTTCGCCGGCAACAACAAGGGCGGCACCATCGGCGGCGACGTCACCCTGAACCTCCTTGGCGGTGAGATGGTTAACGCCTTCGGCGGCAACAACGCCGGCGGTTCCATCAACGGCAAGATCACCGTCAACATGCTCGACAAGGGCGGCAGCTGCCCCCTCGCTGTCAACAACATCTACGGCGGCGGTAAGAACGCTGCCTACGCACCCACCACCCCCGGTGCCTATCCCGAGGTTAACCTCATCAACGGTTCCGTCACCAAGAAAGGCGACGGCACCGGCGGCAATGTCTATGGCGGCGGCTTCGGTGCCACAGCCACGGTGACCTCTACCCCCACGGTGAATGTAGGCTACGACGCCTCCATGTCATCGCTGGCGAGCACTCTTAAAGGCTCGGCCCTGACGACCTCCACCGTCGCCGTGGCCGGCAATGTCTTCGGCGGCGGCGAGGCTGCTCCCGTGTCGGGCAGCACCACCGTGGCTCTCCAGCAGGTCACCTCCGGCGTCACCGCCACCACCACCGTCAGCGGCTCCGTCTTCGGCGGCGGCGACGTGGCCAGCGTGTCGGGAAGCACCGATGTGGACGTCAACGGCGGCACCGTGTCGCAGAACGTCTTCGGCGGCGGTAACCTGGCCGACGTGGCCGGCTCCACCGATGTGGCCGTCAACGGCGGCACCGTGACCCTCGACGTCTATGGCGGCGGCGCTCTGGCCGACGTGGGCACCAGCAGCAGCGACCATACCAATGTCACCATCGACGGCGGCACCGTGGGCCGCGGCGTCTACGGCGGCGGCCTCGGCGACAACAGCCACGAGGCTCTCGTCAAGGGTGCCGTTCAGGTCACCGTCAACAGCGGCAACGTCAACGACGTCTTCGGCTGCAACAACGTCAACGGCCGTCCTACCAGCACCGTGCGTGTCGACATCAACAACAATGTGGGCGGCAACGTCTACGGTGGCGGCAACCTGGCCACCTATACCGGCGACCCCTATGTGTATATCAACAAAGGCACCGTCACAGGCAATGTCTTCGGCGGCGGTAACGGCGACCCCGACGACGCCACCCAGACCCTGGGTTCCGTCACCGGCACCCCCCATGTCATTGTCGGCGACATGACCGTGGGACATGAAAGCGACCAGGCCATCGTCAGCCACGACGTCTACGGCGGTGGCAATGCTGCCAAGGTCATCACCGGCACTCCTGTGGTGTCGGTACCCGCCAAGTGCAACACCCAAATCGCCAACGTCTATGGCGGCGGTAACGCTGCCGACGTGCCTGCCACCTCGGTGACCATCGACGGCGGCGCCATCAGCGGCTCGGTCTTCGGCGGCGGCCACGGCGACAAGGACGCCTCGCCCGCCATCGCGGCCAACGTTGCCGGCAACACCAACGTCACCATCACCGGCGGCACCATCAACCAGGTCTTCGGCGGCTCGAACAGCAACGGCACCATCGGCGGCACCATCGACGTCAACATCGACAGAGGCACCGGCGCATGCCCCATGGTCATCACCGAGGTCTACGGCGGCGGCAACTATGCAGCCAGCAATGCCGGCAACCTCACCATCGGCTGCACGGGTGCCAGCTCGAGCGAATATATAGACTATGTATATGGCGGCGCCAACCGCGCCAACATCACGGGTGACATCGTGCTCAACATCACCGGCGGCCGCATCAACCACGTCTTCGGCGGCAACAACAACAGCGGCGTCATCAGCGGTGACATTACCGTCAACGTGGAGTGGACCACCCCCGCCTGCAGCGACCAGTACCTGGGCGATGTCTACGGCGGCGGCAATCAGGCCGCCTACACGGGCAGCCCTGCCGTCAATGTAAAGAACGGCACCGTGAGTGTCAACGTCTACGGCGGCGGCAAGGGTGCCACAGCCACAGTTACCGGCAATCCCGTGGTGACTATCGGCGATGTAACCGTCGGAAACGAAAGCTATGTGGCCACGGTGACGGGTAATGTCTTTGGCGGTGGCGACCAAGCTGCTGTCAGCGGCAACACTACGGTGCTCATGCAGAAAAGCAACAGTCAAGCCGCAGCCCTCTTCGGCGGCGGTAATGTAGCAGCAATCAACGGCAACGCCACCGTGACCATGAACAACGGCACCACCGCCAATGTCTACGGCGGCGGCAATGAAGCCGGTGTCACCGGCACCACCGCGGTCACCCTCGCCGCAGGTACCGTCTCCACGGGCCTCTATGGCGGCTGCAACACCAGCGGCGCCGTGGGCGGCGACATCACCGTGGCCCTCAACGGAGGCACCGTGGGCGTCAGTGGCACCACCACCGACGTGGTCTACGGCGGCGGCTACGGCCACAGCACAGCCACCGGCGGTGACATCGCCGTCACCTTGAACGGCACCACCGTCTACGGCAACCTCTACGGCGGCTCGGCCCTCGGCTCGGTCAATGGCAGCACCAGCAACACCACCACCGTCACCATCGGCAGCAACGGCCTGAACGGCACTGTTTTCGGCGGCGGCATGGGTAGCGGCTCCGGTGCAGCCACCCAGGCCACCACTCTTGGTAATGTAATAGTCAACTATAATACGGCCAACGCCAACGTCAACGGCATCTATGGCGGTGCCAACGTCAACGGCGACGTGTCCGGTGACATCGCTGTCAACATCGAAGCCAATGTGGGCACCTCCGGCAGCCACATCGACGTCTTCGGCGGCGGCCTTGGTCAGAACACCACTACCGACGGCAACGTCACTGTTACCATCGGCAACAGCAATACACCCACCATCTATGGCGACGTCTACGGCGGCTCGGGCTACGGCGAAGTGAGCGCCAGCGGCAAGCTCACCAAGGTGGACTTCAAGAGCGGCACCCTCAACGGCACCATCTACGGCGGCGGCATGGGTCAGGTCTCGCCTGCCATCTCGGCCACCGTCAGCGGTGACGTCGAGGTTGCAGTGGCCAACGGCACCATCACCACCGGTGTCTACGGCGGTTGTAACGAGCGCGGCAACGTGGTCGGCGACATCACCGTCGGCATGACCGGCGGCACCGTGGGTGCCAACGGCTCCCCCGCCAGCGTCTTCGGCGGCGGCTACGGTGCCAACACCACCACCCAGGGCGATGTCGAGGTCAACATCAACGGCGCTTCGGCCGTGGTTTGGGGCGACGTCTACGGCGGTTCGGGCTTCGGCGACGTCAACAGCGACGCCAGCAACACCACCACCGTCAATATCCTCAACGGCGAAGTGAAGCGCGACGTCTTCGGCGGCGGCTTAGGCTCCGCGACAGCTGCCGCACAGGTGGCCGGCGTGGTGACCGTCAACATCGGTAAGGACAACGGCGACGGCACCTACAGCGGCAACGCCACCATCGGCGGCAACGTCTACGGCTGCAACAACACCAACGGCTCACCGCAGCAGGAGGTGACCGTGAACATCTACGGCACGGCCCACACTGCGGGTGTGAACACGCTGGCCGATGCCGGCTACGCCATCGCCAATGTCTTCGGCGGCGGCAAGAACGCCGACTACACCGTTGCCGGCAAGGTGGCCACGGTCAATGTCTTCGGCTGTAACAACACCATCGGCCGCGTCTTCGGCGGCGGCGATGCCGCTGCTGTCACCGGCACCTCGGTCGACCTGCAGGGCGGCCGCTTCAACTATGTGTTCGGCGGCGGTAACGGTGAGGTGACGGCAGCCAATGTCGGCACCAGCGGTATCGACCTCGCCATCCACGGCGGCACCATCGGAACCCTCGTCAGCGGCAGTAACACCCAGGGCACCATCAGCGGCCCCATCAACGTCAACGTCGACAACAATAGCGGCTGTACCGAGGTGGTCACCGACTTCTTCGGCGGCTCGAACCAGGTTGACATCGCCACCGACGTCACCACGACCATCGAGTGCGGCGCCGGCACCTTCACCAACGTCTACGGCGGTTCCAACGCTGCCAACATCACCGGCAACGTGGTCCTTAACCTCAAGGGAGGCACCATGCAGAACGTCTACGGTGGCTCGAAGGGTACCAATTCCGTCGCTGCCAACATTAACGGTAGCGTCACCCTGAACCTCTACGGCGGCACCATCAACCAGGATGCCTTCGGCGGCTCGAACGTCAACGGCAACATCACGGGCAACATCACCGTCAACGTGCTTGATCACGAAGGCACCTGCGCCCTTGATGTTAATAATATATATGGTGGCGGCAATTTGACTCCCTATACCCCCACCAACGCCAGCGCCACCTCGCCCACCATCAATGTGATGCACATCAACCAGTCGGCAGGTATCCGTGGCAACGTCTTCGGTGGCGGTAAAGGTTCGACGGCTGTCGTTACGGCCAACCCCCGTGTCAATATCGGCTACGACGCCACCACCATGGCCTCGTTGGCCAACGTGGAATACCCCGCTGGCATCGACCGCAACAACTATGTGGCCAAGGTCGCCGGTAGCGTCTTCGGCGGCGGCGATGCCGCTGCTGTCCACGGAAGCCCCATTGTGACGCTGGATAATCTCAACAGCGAGGTCGGCAACCTCTACGGCGGCGGTAACAACATTGAAACCCTTAACGATGGCATCATGGGCAACACCACCGTCATCATGAAGAACGGTAGGGTCATCACCGGTATCTATGGCGGCTGCAATGTTAACGGTGATGTGACGGGCAACTCCACCGTGGCCCTCAACGGCGGCACCGTGGGTAGCTTGGTAGAACCCACAGAGTCTGCCAACGGCTACGTCACCGGACGTATATTCGGCGGCGGTTATGGACAGAACACCAATATCGACGGCAACGTCCATGTCACCCTCAACGGTGCCACCGTCTATGGCGACCTCTACGGCGGATCGGCCCTCGGCGATGTCAACACCAACAGCGGACACCTCACTGGCACCGTCAACAATACCGACACTGTTTTAGTGGACATTCTCTCCGGTACTATTAAAGGCGATATCTATGGCGGCGGCCTGGGCGATAAAGCCTCTCTCGGCACCGGACACACCGATGTGGCCGCCACGGTGCACGGCGTGATTCATGTCAATATCGGCGCCGGCCCCAAGGCCCCGTCGACCGACACCACCGGTTCTGCAGCCATCCGCACCTATACCTTGGTTGGCACCACCACTGCCGGTGGCTCGGTCTATGGCTGCAACAACACCTACGGCTCGCCCCAAAACGATGTGTATGTGGATGTGTGGAAGACGGCCATGCGCGAGCATGACGCGGCTTCCGACTTGACGGCACACAGAACCTATGCAATCGAGAACCTCTTCGGCGGCGGCAACGCGGCCGACTATGCGCCGGAAAATGGCAACGCCAGCTCCACCAAGCTACCCTACGTGCATGTGCATGGTTGTAGTAATACCATCAAGGAAGTCTTCGGTGGCTGCAATGCTGCTGACGCCATAGGCACTCATCTCGTCATCGACGGCGGCCGTTACAACGAGGTTTTCGGCGGCGGCAACGGCGCCGTGGAGGCAGCCAACATCGGTGCAGGCAAAGTGTACCTCGAAACCAAGGGTGGCCACATCGGTTACGTTTTCGGCGCCTGCAACCGTCAGGGTACCGTGTTGGGCGGTGACGCTAATATCACAACCGTCGAAGGTGGTGGTGATTGCGGACCTCTGGTGATTGACTACTTCTTCTTCGGCGGCAACTTTGCCGACATCATCGGCGACTACACGTTCAAAATGACGTGTGCCGATTATCAGACCTATCTGGCTGTGTATGGCGGTTGCCGACTGGGTACCGTTTACGGCAATTTGACTCTCATCATCGATGGCGGCACTTTCGGCTCGGTATTCGGCGGTTCGCTGGGTGCCAACGACTACTCCGCCAACGTCAGGAAATACCCCACGCAGGCCCAGTTGACAGAAGACGATGCAAGACCTTTGGCAGAAAAAATATATAAAGAGGAAATCCGCACCTACATGAGTGACCCCGCACACGCGGCACTGGCAGGCACCGGCGGCAATGTCACTGTTATTATCCGTGGCGGTGACATCGGCTCGGTGTTCGGCGGTTGCGACCAAAACGGCAACGTCGAGGGCAACATCACCGTCATCATCGACTCGGCTAATACCGGCTGTCTGTTTGATGTCGACTACGTCTACGGTGCCAGCAATCTGGCCCAATATAGTCCTGACACTGCCAACCTCATCGATCCTGCCAACCCCATCAATCCTATCGTGGAACTGCGCAACGGCCACGTCAACTATGACGTTTTCGGTGGTGGACACGGTAGCACGGACAACGTCAATGCCGGTCTCGTCACCTCCAGCCCCAAGGTTATCATGGGTAGCTCTGAGAGAATCGACACAGCCTACCTACGTGCCAACCAAATCGTCCAATGGATACCGGCCAGCGGAACTGACAAGTTTGAGGTCAAGCGCAATATCTACGGCGGCGGCCAGATGGCACAGGTGGCAAAGAATACCGACGTGACTATCGCCGGCCAGATTGTCAGAGGCACGGTCTACGGCGGCGGTAAGGGTGACAATCAGGACGAACGTTTCGGCACGGTGCAGGGCAACACCCTTGTTACCATGACCGGTGGCCTGGTTGAGCGCAGTATCTACGGCGGCGGCGAGCTGGGTTCCGTGGGTACCTTCACGGCTACCTACGGTGCTGGCGAGAGCCCGCTGCACATTGCAGGCGAACCCAAGACCTGCCAGACGGGTACCGGCTTGGCCAAAGTTACCGTCACGGGCAACAGTCAGGTGGGTGTTCCTGAGATAGCCCTCATGCCACCACCCAACCCCGAACAGGATGACTACGGCTACATCTTCTGCGGTAGCCGCGGCGAGGTTGACTCCATCCACTATCCCAATGCCAACAAACTGGCTGTGGTCGACAGCACCTACCTCGAGATTGGCGGCAACGCCCTCGTCACCTCCGCCGTCTATGGCGGCTGCGAGAACGGCCAGGTGCTGCGCAACACCTATGTATATATTACCGACGAATGCCAGATTGGCGTAGGCCACTACAACGACGGCACCGACCACTTCGACCCCAAGTATACCGCCTCACAGTGGAGTGGCGAGAACCCCGCCGACTTCCACGAAGTCTCCCACTGGCCCTATCGTGCACCCTATGCCATCTATGATGCCTACGCCAACACGCCAGGCTACGACTCCCACGGCGGCAGCAACGACAATGCTTCCAACGGTCACACCTTCTACGGCAACGTCTTCGGTGGCGGCTCCGGTTACTATGCCATCGAGCCAGGCACGGGCGTCGCTCCCGGCACCTGGCGCCACTCGGCAGGCCGTGTCTGTGGCAACACCCACGTCGTTATCGACGGTGGCCATATCCTCAACAACGTCTATGGCGCTAACGAGATGACCGATGTCCTCGGCAACAGCACCGTCGAAATGAGTGGCGGCACCCTCGGTGTGCCGCGCACCCGCGACTCCATTCTTGCGCACCCCGTCAGCTGCTACCTATTCGGTGCCGGCAAGGGCGACCCGCGCATTTTGTTCAACAAGATGAACAAGGTGCAGAATGTAACCGTCAGCGTCACCGGCACCGCCCGCATCTTCGGCTCGGTCTTTGGCGGCGGTGAGGATGGTCACGTCATGGATAACGTAGAGGTCACCATCGATCTCGGCAGCGGCACCCTCGGCACCACCGGTACCTCCTACGTCGACGGCAACGTCTTCGGCGGCGGCCGTGGTTTCGACGGTTTGGCACAGACCGCTGGTAACGTCGGCGGCAACATCACCGTCAATATCCGCTCCGGTAACCTGCTCGGTTCCGTCTATGGTGGCGGTCGTTTGGCTTCCGTTGGCACTGTTCTCTGTATGCCCAGTGAAGCCTGCTACGGCCAGATGTCCAGCGACCCCAACCGTGGCAACATCACCGTCAACATCACCGGCGGCACCATCGGCAACGATGACCCCGCCGACTATAATCTGGCTCACTCGCGTGGCGGCAACGTCTTCGGCGGCTCCATGGGACGTCTCACCAAGCTCGACGGCACCTTGGCCCTGAATGACTGGCACAAGCTGGGTTCCGCCAAGTCGACCACGGTCAATATCGATGGTCGCACCAATCCCGTCCGTATCAAGGGCAATGTCTACGGCGGCTCCGAGCTGGGCACCGTGACCGAGAACATCACCGTCGACATCCAGGGCGATGTCATTGTCGGCCGCAATGCCGCGGGTTCCACCAGCCACGGCAACGTCTACGGCGGCGGCTTTGGCCATCCCGAACTGACTGCTGCTGAAAAGGCTCAGGTGGGCAATGCCGCCACGAGCGACAGTATCCCCACCTTCGCGGGTCTCACCGGCGGCACCATCCAGGTCAATATCACCGGCGGCGCCATCAACAACAATGTCTATGGTGCCGGCGAGCTGGCCTCTGTGGGCACCATTGCCACCGTCACCAAGCATACCGACCCCAACACCAGCTACTACCTCAGCTGGCCCTATGAATATACCTACAGCGGCACCACGGGCGACGCCCGCGTGACCGTCACCGGCGGCACCATCGGCTTCATCTCCGGCAGCGATACCACCGGCGGCAACATCTACGGCTCGGCCCGCGGCACCGTGGGCGACCGCTACGTGACGGGACGTCTGGCTACGGCCCGCGTCACCCACGTCGACATCAACCTGACCAACCCCGCCGACAAGATTATCGGCGACATCTACGGCTCGGGCGAGAACGGCCACGTCTACGACTCTACCGTCGTCACCCTCCGCAACGGTCTCGTGCTCGGCTCCCTCTATGGCGGCGGCAAGGGTACCGACAAGTACTCCACCAAGCTTAAGAACACCTCCACCGACGCCCTCTACGATGCCGACGTCTACGACATCGTTGCCGGCAAGGTCTTCGGTAACACCTACGTCAACATCCTCGGCGGCCGTGTGGAGAAGAATGTCTACGGCGGCGGCAACCTGGCCTCCGTGGGTATCGGTAACTACAAGGACTATGGCGAGGGCAGCAATGTCTCGCAGGCCGACAGCCTCCTGGCCGAGAACTCGGGCCACTGCTATGTGACCATCCTCGGCGGCATCGTGGGTCCCGACTCCCTCGTCAACGGCACCGCCTATAATGGCGCCTACGCCGTCACCACCGGCAATGTCTACGGCGCCGGTAAGGGTATCGTCTTCCCTGCCGCCTCGAAGGAGGGCTATGACTACGGCCGCGACAACTTCATGGCCTGCGTCAACAAGACCACCGTCGTCTTCGGCGACTCCACACAGCGCAGCTGCGCTGCCTCCATCCTCTATCCCCAAGCCACCGGCGAGGTCTTCGGCGGCGGCGAGAACGGCCGCGTCCGCTTCGACACCTACATCCAGACCAACCGTGGCCAGATTGGCGTACGTCCCCTGGCCTCTGGTATCTCCTCCGACTTAGGGCACTGGAACAACCGAGGCAACATCTTCGGTGCCGGCCGTGGCGAGGACAAGAACCTCGATGGCACCTACTGCCAGTCGGCAGGCCACGTCGGCCGCAACACCACCATCGACATCCTCGGCGGCCGCATCTTCCGTAACGTGCAGGGCGGCGGCTCCATGGCCGCGGTGGGTCCCTTCAAGGGCCAGACCGGCGACAGCTCCACCTGCGTCATCAACGTCCGTCTCCCCTTGGTTGACGACACCCTCGGTGGTCCCTCCAACACCAATAACGCCTTCGGCGGTTATGTCAGCGGCGGCAGCCGTGGTATCCCCAGCCCCGACGGTCACGACAGCTCGATGTTCGCTACCTGCCACAACAGCCAGATCAACTTCTACCAAGGCCGCCTCAAGAACACCATCTACGGTGGCGGCGAGAACGGCCAGATGCTCGGCAACACCGAGTTGAACCTCTACGGCGGCTATATCCGCTCGGCCGTATACGCCGGCGGCAAGGGCTCGTGGATGGCTCCTGCCAGCGAACAGTACATTCCAGGCAACTACGACGATGACACCCTCTCCGGCTACGTCTACGGCAACACCATGATCAACGCCCTCGGCGGCCAGTTGCCCTTCCTCTACGGCGGCTGCCGTCGCGCCAGCGTGGGCGGCGACGCCACCATCAACATCGGTAAGGACGACGGCGGCACCTACGTCGGCGAAGCCTCCTTCATTCCCGGCAAGGACAAGGTCTACGGCGGCAACCAGTATGCCGGTTCGCCCCGTGGCAACATCTATGTCAATGTCTACAAGACCGCACATACTCCCGCTAACGAAGTCTCGGGCACCGATTACGCCATCAACTATGTCTATGGCGGCAGCTATAACTCACCCTATCTGCCCAAGGACTCCGGCCACTTTGCCCAGGTGCATGTCTACGGCTGCGAGAACACCATCGACACCGTCTACGGCGGCTGCGCCGCAGCCGATGCGGGTGCCAAGCCCGGCATCGGTGCCAACACCAGGCTCATCATCGACGGTGGCCGCTTCAGCGCCGTCTTCGGCGGCGGCGACGGCACCTTCGACCGCTATCTCGGCCAAGCCGTCCCGGCCAACATCTATGGTGCTGCCATCACCGAAATCCACGGCGGCACCATCGGCAGCCTCTTCGGCGGCAGTAACTACCGCGGTGCTGCCGACACCATCCGCCTCTCCGTCGACGCCAACGGTCCCTGCGGCGGCACCGTCGAGGGCGACGAGTTCTTCGGCGGCTCAAATGTGGCCGACCTCGACAACGTCGAGCTCTCCACCACCCTGGGCTGCGGCGTGAAGTTCAAGGCCGCCTATGCAGGCTCCAACCAGGCCGACATCACCGGCAACATCTCCCTCACCATCAAGGGCGGCGAGTTCGACGAGGTCTACGGTGGCTCCAAGGGCGCCATCGTCGCCCCCAGCGCCAGCGCTGGCATGAAGGACACCGTCAAGGCCGACATCGACGGCAACACCCACCTCACCATCCTCGGCGGCAAGATACATAACGTCTTCGGCGGTTCCAATATCAACGGCAACATCACCGGTACCATCACCGTCGACATCGACAGTACATACAATACCTGCGACTATCAGGTCGTCAACGTCTATGGCGGTTCCAACCTGACCCAGTACACCCCCAACGCCACCTCCACGCCCACGCCGCTGGTCAACATCCTCTGCGGCACCGTCGACAGCAATGTCTTCGGCGGCGGCAAGGGTACCAACACCGACTTCTCGGCCGGTCTCGTCACTTCCAACCCCAAGGTAACCATGTCGCAAACCGCGGGCAACACCTGGGTGAAGGGTGACATCTATGGTGGCGGCGAAATGGCCTCGGTGGGAGTCTTCACCCGCGACGCCAACGACTCCATCACCGCCTCGGTGGCCGACAGCGGCAACACCTGGGTGGTCATCACCGGCGGCACCGTGGGTCCCAACAGTGTGTCCCCCACCGCCCACGACATCAAGGGTCACGTCTTCGGCGGCTGCCTCGGTAAAGCCGGCCATGTCGGCAACCCAGGCGACCCCGGTTACGTCAACTATGCCAACTTCGCCTACGTCAACACCGCACGCGTCGACATCAGCGGCACCACCCACGTGCGCGGCTCGGTCTTCGGCGGCGGCGAGAACGGTCACGTTTTCGACAGCACCCTGGTCAATATCGAGGGTGGCACAGTGGGTAACGGCATCTACCGTGACGAATATGCATGGCTCAACCCCATCACCGGCAATGTCTATGGCGGCGGTCGTGGTCTCGACCTCAGCACCGACCACACGCTAAACATCACTGCCGGATGGGTGCGTGGCGCCACCCACGTCCTCGTTAGCGGCGGCCACATCCACCACAACGTCTATGGTGGCGGTTCGATGGCCTCGGTAGGTCCGCGTATCTCCACATTAGGCTACAACAACACCTACGGTCTCGGCGACCACAACGGCCGCACCTGGGTTGAGGTCACCGGTGGCCTCATAGGCATCTGCATCGACTCCACCGACCGCGACCAGAACTACTACGGCAGCGTCTACGGCGCAGGCCGCGGTCGTTCAGGTGTCGACATAGACTATGGCAACGACTGGACCGGCTTCACCTTCGTCCACAATGCCAAGGTCATCATCAACTACTCCAACACGGCATTGCCCGACGTCTCTGCCGAAACTGCCTATGGCACCCAGCATATCGTGGGTAACGTCTTCGGCGGCGGCTTCAACGGCCATGTCAACAACTCCACCTCTGTCACCATCACCCGCGGCCGCATAGGCAGCCACGGCGCCATGGGTTACGGCTCGCTCGAAGGCAACGTCTTCGGTGGCGGCTGCGGCGAGGAGCCCTTCAAAGCCTACCTCGTCCGCGAAGGCTACTACATCACCAACGCCCAGCTGGCCAGCGGCACCGGCCACACCGACATCCCCTACAGCAAGTCCGACCGCTCCGCTATCGAAACTTACTATAGCACCGCACGTAGTCACAACGATTCTTTGGCCGTGACCGACTCCCTGTCCACCACCGCCGGTCTCGTCTACGGCGATGCCACAGTGCTCATCAACGGTGCGACCAAGAACGATGTCCATGTGAAGCACAACGTCTACGGCGGCGGCTCCATGGCCTCGGTCGGCGACTTCTGGATTTATCCTGCCACGGTGGGTACCGGCGTTGACGAGACAGAAACCCTCGGCGAGATATATCCCCTCACAGCCAACAACCAGAAGGACTGCCCCACCAACCATGCCGGCAGCAATACCGCCACAGGTATCTGCACCGTCACCATCACCGGCGGTACCTTCGGCACTAACGGCATCAACAACGGCATCATCTACGGCGGCTGCCGCGGTCTCGAGGGCAACCTCATGGACATCGTCAACCGCATGTCATACTTCAACGACGCCCATGTCACCCTCGGCACCACGTCGACACTCACCGACTACAACGACCCGCAGATACTCGTCAACGGCTCCATCTTCGGCGGCGGCGAGAACGGTCACGCTGTCGGCTCCGCCTATGTCACCATCCACGATGGCAAGATAGGCAACCGCGGCAGCATGTATGACCGTATCAAGACCCTCGACGACAAGAATGAAGAAGGCACCATCACGGCGGACGAGAAGCGCGAGATGGATTCGCTCCTCGTCATAGCCTCCAACTGCGGCAACGTCTACGGCGGCGGCTGCGGTACCGACAAGTACTACGACCGCGACACCGTGGTCACCCGCGTCATCGGCGGCGTCCTCACGACCCTCAAGAGCGTTGTCGACCCCAGCCAAGACTCCGTCGAGTCGGTCTACCGCTACAACCCCTACTGCGGTGTCGTCTACGGCAACACCAACGTCGTCATCGACGGCGGCTACGTCGAGCACAACGTCTACGGCGGTGGCTCCATGGCCAACACCGGCCGCTGGGTGGGCTCGGTGAACCCGATGATTACACACACCGACCCCTCCACCTCCTTCGCCCTCTCATGGCCTGTCGAGGTCACCGTGCGCCGTGGTACCGGTAGCACCAACGTCGCCATCAGCGGCAACGCCCGCATCGGCTACAGCGGCTCTGACAACGGCGACGTCTTCGGCGGTCCTCGCGGTGAAGCTGGCGACCGCTACGAGATAGCCCGCTACGCCAACGTCAACAACACCACCGTCACCATCGACCTCCCCATGCCGGGCGGCTACGACTACACACGCACTGAGAAACAAATCAAGAACAACGTCATCAAGCAATACGGCACCCTCGTACCTCTGGTGGCCGGTTCCGTCTATGGCGGTTCCGAGAACGGCCAGGTGTCTCAGAACACCTCCCTCACCCTCACCAACGGCATCGTGGGCCACTGCCTCTACGGCGGCGGCAAGGGTAAAGGCACCTACACCTCGCACCACCTCAAGTACAAGGTGGCCGACGGCGTCCACGCCGTAGGCGACGACTCCACAGCCGTCATCTATGGTCTCACCTCCGGCAAGGTCTTCGGCAACACCGCCGTCACCATGGCCGGCGGCCACGTGGTGCGCAACATCTTCGGCGGCGGTAACCTCGGCTCCATCGGTAAGGGCAACTACGCCGGCGGCGTGGGCGACTACCGCGAGGCCGGCTACGGCGAGCGCTGGCCCGACGACAACACCGGCATGCGCGACTCCCTCACCACCTCGGGCAACGCCGTGGTCACCGTCACCGGCGGCTACGTCGGCACCCTCGGCAGCTCCAAGGACGGCCTGCCAACCGGCAACGTCTTCGGCGGCGCACGCGGCGAGGCGGCTCCCAACGACCAGACCAACCCCCGCTACCTCTACACCCCCGCCTACTTCCTCGGCTACGTCAACAACACCTCCGTCACCATCGGTGCCAGCACGGGTAGCAACAGCACCCCGCAGATCTACGGCTCCGTCTACGGCGGCGGCCAGGACGGTCACGTCCGCGGCCATGCCGTGGTCAACATCAACGACGGCGTCATAGGCTGCCAGTACAACTCGACCAACATCACCAAGCAGGGCACCGACGACAAGGAGGCCGACATGTGGAAGCTGCGCGGCAACGTCTTCGGCGCAGGCTCCGGCCTCGGCCAGTACACCGACAAGAACGGCGACCTGCAGTACAACGTAGCCTCCGGCTCCGTCATCGACTCCACGGTTGTCTTCATCAACGGCGGCCAGGTGGCCCGCAACGTCTACGGCGGCGGCTCCTTCGCCACTGTAGGACCTCCCAAGGTACCGCCCATAACTGACGATCCCACCTATGCCCAGTCGCATTCGCGCGTCATCGTCAGCGGTGGCACAGTGGGCTACACCCCGACCAACCTCGCCGACACCACCACCTTCTACGGCGGTGACGTCTACGGCGCCGGCCGCGGTCTCGCCAGCGACGACTACAAGGGCTACTGCAACGTGCCCCACACCTACGTCAGCATCGCCAGCACCGTCAAGGGCAACGTCTACGGCGGCGGCGAGGATGGTCACGTAGTGGGCAACACCAACGTCAATATCGCCACAGGCGCCACTGTAGGCTTCGGCGGCACCGCCTTCCTCCAAGGCTCCGTCTACGGCGGCGGCCAGGGTAGCGGCGCTGCCATTGACCACGACAGCGACCCCTCCACCGACGATGAGTTCCGCATCAATAAGACCTGCGGCCGCGTGGGCGGCAACACCTCCGTCACCATGACCGACGGTATGATACACGGCTCCATCTTCGGCGGCGGCAAACTGGCCCTCACGGGTGTCGACGCCGATGCCGACTACAGCACCTTCGTCAGCACCGTCTACGACTCCATCAACCACGGCTTTGCCACCGTCACCGTCACCGGCGGCACCATCGGCACCACCGACCCGGCTGAACTACTGGCCTGCGACTGGAGCGTCGGCGACATCATGGGCTCCGGCAAGGGCGACATCGACAACTACGAGGACATCTGGGCCGGCCGTGTGGCCAACACCGCGGTCACCGTCAGCGGCAGCCCCGTCATCCGCGGCTCCGTCTTCGGCGGCGGCGAGATGGCCAGCATCGGCTACTGGGCCGAGACCGACGGCCATCCCTTCGTGGCACAGACCGGCGCCTCGCATGTAGCCATCTCCGGCGGCACCATAGGTATCGACTACGAATACACCGTCGACCCCAACAGCAACCCCGGCAGCTGGACCATCTACGACGACAACAAGGACACCCTCATACACACCATCACCGGCAACGTCTTCGGCGGCAGCCAGGGTGACATCGACGTCACGGCGCCCCACTGGGTCTCCATGGCCCGCTCGCGCCAGGCCGACGTCACCATCAGCGGCACCACCGTCGTCAAGGGCAATGTCTACGGCGGCTCCGAGCAGGGCACCGTCATCGGCGACACCCGTGTCACCATCAACGGCGGCACCTTCGGCTACACCGGCGCGCTCGGCACAGGTCTTACCAAGGCCTTCACCGGCGACATCTACGCCGCAGGCTACGGCTCCGACAACCCGGCCGACGACAGCTCCGGCGAGTCCAACGACTCCACCTACAACCGCGACAACGTCCTTGGCCTCTCGTCCACGCCCATAGTCATTGCCGGCCGCACCTACGGCGACGCCCGCGTCGACGTCCTCGGCGGCACCATCCACGGCTCCGTCTACGGCGGCGGCTCCTTCGCCTCGGTGGGCTACGAGCAGGGCAGCACCAAGGGCAACACCTTCGTCAACATAGGCTTGCCGGGTGCCGACCCGACCGACAAGAGTCAGGCCACAGGCTCCGCCACCATCGAGGGCGAAGTCTTCGGCGCCAACAACTTCGAGGGTACCCCCTACGGCAACACCAACGTACATATCTATAAGACCGCGCACACCGTGGCCAACGCCTGCCCCGCCAACAGCGACTGGGCCGGCCTCGACGGCGACGACAGCGAGCTCACACGCGACGACGTGCTGGCACTCGACTCCACGGCCGCCAACTTCGCCTTGCAGGCCGTCTACGGCGGCGGCAACCGCGCAGCCCACAACCCCACCGACAACACCGACGGCACCACCCTCGTCTACATCCACTACTGCGACGAGAACACCGTCAAGAGCATCTACGGCGGCGGTAACGCGGCATCCACCATCAACAACCACATCATCGTCGACGGTGGCCGCATCAAGGAGGTCTTCGGCGGCGGCAACGGTGCCGGCGTGGGCAACCCCGGCGCCGACGTCTACAACACCGCATGGACACAAATCCACGGCGGTCTCATCAACGACCTCTTCGGCGGCTCCAACTCCAAGGGTAGGGTGACCACCACCCGCCTCGAAGTCGAGAAGGGCGACTGCGACATGATTGTCGCCAACACCTACAGCGGCGGTAACGAAGCCGATGGCGGTGGCGGCGTTGTCACCGTGGGCTGCGGCACCAGGATGGGTAACTTCTACGGCGGCTCGCGCAACGCCGACCTCACCGGCGACGTCATCCTCAACATCACGGGCGGCGTCTTCGACAACATCTTCGGCGGCTCGCTGGGCACCACGGGGAACCCCGCCAACATCAAGGGCAACGTCACCGTCAACGTCAGCGGCGGCCACATCGGCAACCTCTTCGGCGGCTCCGATGTCAACGGCAACATCAGCGGCCAGATCACCATCAACGTCGACCTCGACCCCGACTACAACTGCGCCGACGGCCTCCTCATCGACAACATCTACGGCGGCTCCAACCTGGCCATCTACACCCCCGACGACCCGACCATCGCTTCGCCGCTGGTCAACATCATCAACGACTCCTGCGCCAACGGCAAGTCCTTCGGCCTGAAGAACGTCTACGGCGGCAGCGTCGGTAACGGCACCAACCTCGTCGACGGCGTCGCCACCCACGGCGACACCATCACCGGCTACATGAAGGCCAACCCCATGGTCAACTTCGGCGGCATCGACCGCAAGATTGACTTCGCCGGCGGGCATGTGGCCGACGCCTTTATCGTCACCGACGCCAACCGTCGCAACATCGCCGTCATCGACAGCAACATCTACGGCGGCGGCAAGGCGGCACCCGTCGAGGGCAACCCCACCGTCATACTCTACAGCTCGCGCGTCACCGCCATCAGCGGCACCGACACCACCTTCGCTGCCAAGGACCACGACACCACCGACGTGCGCGGCTCCGTCTTCGGCGGCGGCTTCGGCAAGACGGCTGTCGTCACCGGCAACACCACGGTGGGCATCTTCGGCGACGCCACCGTCATCAACGGCTCCGTCTACGGCGCCGGCAACGCTGCCATCCTCACCGGCAGCACCGACGTGCAGGTGGGCTACAAGCAGACCTTCATCTGCGCCCAGCCCTCCATCACCATCGGCAGCGACGGCACCACCGACATCTACTGCGCCACCCCCGGCACGGCCATCTACTACACCACCGACGGCACCACTCCCACCACTTCCAGCACCCGCTACACAGCCCCCTTCAACACGCCCGCCGGCAACACCGTCAAGGCCATAGCTGTCAAGAACACCTTCTACAACACCATCGCGGGTATCTCCATCGACAACGACCCGACACCCTCTGTCGCCACTCTCTCCACCACTATCCCCAACGCCACCATCTACTACATCGTCACCGACGACGAGAGCACCCAGTTCACCTACACCGACGGCGTGCCCACCAACGGCACCCTCTACGAACCCGCCCACAAACCTACACTCTACCCCAGCTCCGGCGAAGTAATCAAAGCCGTAGCCATCAGCTCTTTACATCAAACATCACTACCCGCAACAGCTAAACGCAACCCCTAAGCAACGAAGTCCCTACGGAGCCCCTACGGACCCTCCTCGGCCTTTCTTCGGCCTTCCACTGAAGAACGGCCGAAGGGGGGCCGAAGAGGGGCCGAAGGGGGGCCGAAGGAAAAGAGACAAAAAAACATTTTATAGCGCAATGAAGTTTTTTTCGTATATTTGTCAATTGGACCAAACCATGCAAACCTCCGCACAGCACTGTGCGACAAGCGGATGCGTGATGTTGGCTGTATGAATATATTAACGAGACCATGTTGAAAACTGCAAATAATAGACTAATAACACCCGCATACGCGCGGGCGTTGGTATTGCTGGCAATGATTCTATGCGGCGGAGCCCAGGGGCTGCGCGCCCAGGGCTACTACACCCTCACCAATGGCCACTACTATTGGTTCGACGGACGCGAGAGCGACCCTGACGACACGAAATACCTCACGGGTTTCGACAAAGCCAACGGCTCGACCGCTATCTACAGACGAGGCACGCATGCCACAGAGAGCGTGACGGAGATCGTGGAGCAGGGCACCATGTACCTGGCCCTCGACACCACCACCAACCCGGCCCGCATACAGAGCCTGAGCACCGCCGGCGGCTTCAACCCGCTGTGCGTGTGGACCCGCACGGGCAACACCGGCAACTACTACCAGGAGTGGAACGGCTACCGCTACTACCTCATAGGCTCGCACAAAGAAGGGCTGAGTGTCTACAAAGTGGCCGTGGGCGCACCGCTGACCAAGCAGACGACATGGTACAACTGGGACCACGGCTGCGCCATCACCGAGCAGGTGCAGGTGTCTGGCGGCTACCGGGAGAACTACTACTGGGTGATCTACGACACGCTTAACGACGCCGACGGCTCACGCGCCGCCGAGGCCACGTGGCGCATGTCGGACGCCAGCAGCTACCAGCGTCCGGAAGAGATGATCTACAGCAACTACCGCGCCGACGGCGCCGGCGGCAACACCTGGGACAACGCCGGCAACCCCGACCGCGGCATCAGCTACTTCGACAACGTGCGCATCGGCCCGAAGAACTTCCCCGCCGGTGTGGCCGCCACCTTCATGGAGGTGAAAAAGACCGACCACGAACGCGTCATCTCCGGCATCACCACGGGCTACGGCCTGACATCGCTCGACAAGAGCGCCGCCAGCGTCACCTACGGCAGCAGCCTGACGGCGACAGCCAACATCGTCACCACCAGCGGCAACGTGGTCAACGCCAACGTCACCGATGCCTACATCGAATACAACGAGGACACCTACCGCCGCGGTATCAACCTGAACAACGCCAACCGCACCGACAACACCTTCGGCAGCGCCGGTGTGCCCACCTACAGCAACTGGTACTACTACGGCGGCAGCCGCCACACCACAGCGCCGGCCGAGCACCCCGAAAGCATGACCGTCGACAGCGTGCGCTTCAGCGTCGATAACCGCGCCCAACGCTATCTCACGGTAGGCACCGCCACCGAGGGCAGCATCATTACGGGCAGCGGCACCAACACCCACCCCTGGGATGTCACCATCACCTGCTACGACATACCTCTTAGCCCGACGACGGCCACCATCACCGCCAAGGTGTACTACAACAACGGCACCACGCAGGAACTGACCACCACCATCACCGTGACCCCGGCCGACCTTACCGCCGAGGTAGGCTCCACGAAGGCCCCCGTCATCAAGGGCTTTGTCGTCGGCGGCGGCAAGATGGCCAACGTCACCGGCAACACCAACATCATGGTGCACAACGCCGACTCGATCTACGCCATCTACGGCGGCAACGACATCGCCGGCTGGGTGCAGGGCGAGGAAGGCGCCACCATACAGGTGGGCTCGCGCTTCACCAACGCCGAGCGCCCCATCCACATCGACTACCTCTACGGCGGCGGCTGCGGCTACTACCACTACAGCGGCACCTATGACGCTGCCACCGGCAGCTGGGCCGACAACGCCACAAAGACCACCTCCGTGGGCTACGGCCAGTATGCCTTCCGCGGCGGCGTCTACGACTGGAACGACCCGACCAAGGAAGTGGTGGCCCCCGGCACCTTTGACTACGACCCCCACACGGGAGCCGACTTCGCCACGGTGGAGGACGGCAACCGCTTTGTGGGCGACAAGCTGGGCGGCACCATCCCCTACGTCAAGACCTCGCACGTCAACATCGGCGTGCCCGAGGTGACGGGCCATAGCGACGCCCTGGGCCACAACGCCCACGAGCACAACGACAACATATACATCGACTCGCTATTCGGCGGCGCCGAGAACGCCTTCATAGGCATCACGTCGACCAGCGGCGACTACGCGTCGGCCGTGACCCTTGACATCAACGGCGGCACCATCATGGCAGCCTTCGGCGGCAACAACTACGGCGGCGCCATAGCCCAGACGGCCCTGACGCTGGTCAACGTGAGCTGCACCAAGCTGGAATCTGACCGCGCCCTGACGGCCAACACCTACTTCAACGGCTACGGCCGCGACTTCGGCATACGCCACCTCTTCGGCGGCGGCAACATGGTGAACAGTTCGCACACCCAGGTGACCTTCCGCGGCGGCATGGTGGACACCGCCTTCGTGGGCGGCAACAACGCCACGGTGGCCAACCCCACCTGCCTCGTCGACTGCCAGCGCGACGGCATAGGCTACAACGTCGACGGCACCACCCCCGGCACCTTCATGAACGGCCACTTCATCTACACCAACAGCACGATAGACAGCCCCTCGGACACCGCCGACAACGGCCGCCTGTGGGACGGCTACGACGCCGACAACGGTGTCTTCAATGTGCACTACCTCTACGGCGGCAACAACCTGGCGCCTATGGAGAACGTGTCGTTCGTGCGCCTGCACTCCGGCGGCGTGGGCTCGGTCTACGGCGGCGGCAGCGAGGGCGACATGACCAACGACAAGACCCTGGCCGAGGCTACGGCCGACCACATGGCCTTCTTCGACATACGCCCGCTGCTCGGCACCATGAGGGACATCCTTGCCAGGAGCACCCTCCTCTCGGTGCCCAACAAGATCAGCTCGATGATAGCTGCCGACACCAACTCGCAGATTATAGCCGACTACCTCTACGGCGGCTGCCGCAGGGCCAACGTCAAGAACACCTGCGGTATCTACGTGGCCGGCGGTAACTACGGCGACATCGTGGCCGGCAACGACGTGAGCGGCGACGTAGGCTCGGAGACCGACGGCTCGACCTACCTCGTGGTCACGGGCAAGGCTGTGGTGCAGGGCAGCATCTACGGCGGCTGCGACGGCTACTACCACTGCGACGACGGCACAGGCCACTACAGCGACCAACAGATACCCAACCCCTTCAGCACGACGGCAGGCAACGACCCGTACAACGACTTCGCGGGCCTGCTGATGCCCACACAGCAGCACTCCAACGTCTTCGTCAACGGCGGCCTCATCAAGGGCAACGTCGTGGGCGGCGGCTTGCTGGCGGACCTGGGCTTCCGCAACAGCGGCTCGCGCACTCCGCGCATCAAGCCCTCCGGCGAGCCTGAGAGAGCCCTGGCGGTGAACACCAACACGGGTACCGTGCATCTGGAAATCGGTGACACCGCCGAAATCTACGGCAACGTGTTCGGCGGCGGCGCCAACGCCTCGATCTGGGGCCAGTCGCGCCTGTATATCAAAGGCACCCCTGTCATCCACGGCAACGTCTTCGCAGGTAACGACTGCGTGGGCCGCGTCGAGAGCTTCCTTGCCTACCGTGGCAACATGGAAGACCCGGCATACGAGTATTCATACTACAGATATTACTTCAACAACGTCTATGGCGGCGGCTCCACCATCCCGGCCACACAGGAAGACAGCATGGCCTACGTCAACAGCCACATAACCGAGCGCCAGAAGCTGGAGGCCGAGAGCCTGAGCAAAGCCAACCAGTTCTCCTCGAACGGCGACTCGCTGAACTTCTACACCACCACGGTGGACGGCATCAAGCAGTACAACCCGAGATACTCGACCTATGTGCTCGTCGAGGGCTCGCCGGTCATCAACTCGGTCTACGGCTCGGGTAACGGTGCCTGGGACTACGACGGCGACCATCCGGAGTTCCCCTGGGTGTATGTGTGCCCGCAGGATGCCGGTAGCCGACCCGACCAGGCCAGCACCTTCATCGACCTGCACACCAGCGGCGGCTTCATAGACACCGTCTTCGGCGGCGGCGCCGGCTGCTCGGTGTCCGACAAGGTGGCCATACTGCTTAACAACACAGGCCTGAGCAACTCCAACTATCCCGCCACGCTGCCCAGCAGCTTCGCCGGCGGTCGTTCGGCCAACTACGTTGGCACCATCTTCGGCGGCAACAACTTCAGTGATATGAACACCGTGCCCGGCATACAGTTGGTGCAGGGCAATGTGAAGAACATCTACGGCGGCGGCAACCGCGGCGACATGACCAAGAAAGAGTCGTTCTTCGACATCTGCGGCAACGAGGTGCCCGACGTATCGACCTATGTGCTCTCCGAGAGCGACAACGTGACGGTCACCGACACCGTCTTCGGCGGCAGCCGCATGAGCGACCTTGAAGGCATGGCCTATGTGGACATCCGCAAGACCTCCAACGACGGTATCCGGTACCTCTATGGCGGCAACGACATCAGCGGCGAGATCAAGGGTAACACCCGTATAGATATGGCCGGCGGCACGGTACAGCGCATCTGGGGCGGTTCGAACGGCCGCTATGACTTCGTGCCTGTGGGCCATGAGCTTTACAACGTGTACAACTACGGCACCTACGACGAGGCACATCCCGAGACAGGTCTGATAGCCACGGCTGCCAAGCCCGACGTCGACAGCACCAACGTCAACATCTGGGGCGGCACCATCAACGCCTCGGTGTACGCCGGCGGCTCGATGGCCGACGGCCGCACCACCTGCCTGGTGGTCGACGACATGGTAGGCTGCACGGCCAACGGCATCAGCACCGGCAACGCTGTCATCAACGGCGCGCTCTACGGCGGCGGTGAAGGCCGCTGGGACGACCTCAACGCCCGCGACTTTGACGGCAACCGCTGGGGCAACGTCAACGGCTCGACCTATGTGCACCTGCACCACGCCAAGAACGTCACCTCGGCCACGGCCTACGGCGGCGGTAGCGGCGGCGATGTGGCAAACACCTACATCAAGGCCTACCCCACCTGGAACAACCCATTCCTCGCCATCTATGGCGGCTGCTGGGGTTCGGATGTCCGCGGCACCGCCTACCTGGAGTTCGACGGCGACACGCTGGTGAACAACCTCTTCGGCGGCAACGACTTCTCCGGTAACGTGTACCGTACCGAGATGGTCGTCAACGACGGTAACTTCTACAACGTCTACGGCGGCGGCAACGGCGACTACCCCAACAGCTACTACCACGGGCAGCACGCCAGGGCCTTGTCGAGCGAATTCGCCTACATGAACGCCTCGCCGACATCCTATGCCGGCGGCGACAGCATCACACGACCCAATACTGAATATATACATATCACCTTCAACGACGGCGAAGTGGACAGCTGCCTCTACGGCGGCGGCAAGCTCGGCACTGTGCTCCCCTACCAGAAGAGCGCTTCCGGCGAGTATGTCATCGACGCCACCCGTCTGGCCAACGACGACGTGATACGCTATGTGCCCGACACTACGCGCACCAAAGCCACGACAGTCAGCGACCCCGAGGACTTCTCCTACGTGGTGCTGAACATCCACGGCGGTAAGTTCCACCGCAACGTCTTCGGCGGCGGCCGCGGCGACAAGAAGACCAAGACGCCCATCATCTACGGCCTGAAGGTCGTCAACATGGACGGCGGCGAGATATACGAGAGCCTCTATGGCGGCTCGGAGTTCGTCAACGACGGCTACGCTGCCGAGTGTAAGGCCGCCACGGGTGCCAACCCCACCCGCGCCGACCGTATGGCTGTGACCACCATGCGCCCCTCGTCGATAGTGAACCTCACCGGCGGTACCGTCGGCTCTAACATGTACGGCACCGGCTATCAGGGTATCGTCCACGGCTCGTCGTATGTCAACATCGGTATGGACGCCATCGACAGCAGCACTGTGTGGCGCAACAAATACGGCAACGACACCGAAGACAGCACCTACATCATGTTCAAGCCCGGCTACAAGGACGGCTACAGCGATGCGTTGGCAGCCAGCCGCCTGACGCTCATGAACTCGGTCTACAGCGGTGCTAACTGGGGTAACGCCAGCGGCGAGGTGACCTTCAACAACCCCGGATTCATGGGCGGTGAGAGCCGTATATACATCGACGGCAAAGACTACAACACCACCAACGACGTAGTAAGCTCCGACCCCGAGATGATCATCATGCGCTCGCTCTTCGGCAGCGGCACCTCGGTGCTCGGTGGCGATATACACAGCCACATAGAGGTGCGCAACTTCGGCGGCATGTCTGAGTGCCACCCCACCAAGACCCTCGAGACCATTCAGCGTACCGACAGCCTGTGGCTGCACAACACAGCCATCGTGCTCACCGGCACCACCGACGCCAGCCAGCAGTATATGTCGAACCGCTACGCATTCAAGAACGTGAAGCAGATGAACTACCGTGGCTACAATGTCACGGAGATGCAGGCTGCCGCCGACAACGTGGAGAATGTGGGCTTCTTTGAGCAGGGCTCCACGGCAGACGTGCACAACGGCGAGACGTTTGACACCATTGAGGTGCCTTTGAACGACCTGAACACCCAGATTACCGGCGACGCTTGCGGCAACGATGTTGACATCTGCCAGAAGGAATACATGGTGTCACCCACCGTGCCGGAGAAGCGCCACACGCTGATTATCCTCGACAACGGTGTGAACTTCAACATCGGCAATACCGAGAGCGGCACTTCCACCTATGGTGCTGTGACGGGCTACGGCTTCGTGACAACCCCTGGCGGCTACCAGTCGTCCATCACGGCCCGCCCGAAGATGGAGCTCAGCGCCAACCACAATATGTACGACGGTGGCTTTGTCACCACCTGCGACACTGTCAACAAGACCCGTACCGTTGCCACAAGCCCCTCCCAGATCAACACCGACTGGGCTGCCAACGGCCACAACGAGCTGCCCTACACCAACCACGCTGAAGCCGACAACAGTGGCTTCGTAGGCACAAACCTGTTCCGCGAATGGAAGGTCGGTGACAAGATGGGCTTGCGCGAAGTGGAAGCCACTCTGCTGGCACACTCCAATCCATCAAAAATGGATCAGGACTGGTCGATGGAGATTACCGCCGGCGCCACACCCAACACCGCCACACACAAGTTCGGCGTGGCAGAAGCCATCTTCGAGATGCCCGCCACCTCGGCAGGTCACTACTATAAACTCATCGGCGAAGGCTTTGTGATGACCGGCAGCAACGGCGAGATAGACCTCGTAGACTCCGCCTGGTACCCCACGCTGAACGCCACTCTCGACACCGGCGGCAATGTAGACATGGCCGCCGCCCTCAACAACATCGGCAACTGGTATGACGCCAGCCATCAGAGCCCCGACGCAAACGGCACATGGATAAACATCCCCGGCGGCCATGCCAACGAGATGGAAGGTAGTGCAAATATCCGTCAGATGCCTGACTACACCTTCGGCCTGGTGATGGTGCCCAACAGCAACTTCTCCACCACCGGCTCCACAGCCTTCGACATGCCGTCGATAGACCACGACGAGAACCCGGAGACCCCCAACCAAGTGGTTGGTCAGGACTGGGCATACTTCGTTATCAATGGTAACGCGCGCGTGAACAGTGTCAACCACTATTGTTCACCGAAGGTGTTCGACAACGGCGATGCCGCCAACCCCGAACTGAAACCCTCCATGCGCCTCTACCTCACCTATGACACCACCTTCACCAACACCTTCAACGGCAACGTAGTCTTCAAGATGATGGAGTACGACGCCGCGGGACGCGAAGTGGCCCCCATCCAGGTGAAAGTGAACATCCAGACCATCATCGACGAGCTGAAGGATATGGAGCAGAACGTGCTGGCCATGTATAATGGCGGCCGCAGCAACACCTTCACCCGCAAGCTTGAGTTTGTGCCTTGCGGCGAAGAACGTAACCTCTACATCACCGGCATACGTTGGATGCCCACCGACAATGACGGTGCCGACACCACGGATGCCGTCACATCGTCAGCCTTCGGCAACGGCGACCGCTTCTCATTGCTGCCCGAACCGTCGCAGGTGACAGCCACCACCGGAGACTATCCGCATGAGGTCAGCCTCGGCCACCCCGGCGACAACAACCACAACTCGCACAACCGCTTCGCCATGTCCATCACCCCCACCAACAACGTGTCGGAGGATGCCGGTATGGCCAACGGCTGGATACGCGGCACCGGAGTGAGCACCAACCTCTACAAGCTGGCCTACCCCAGTGGCACCGAGCCGGTGAAGACATGCACCTGGAACAGCGGTACAAGCACTGTTGACGCCCTGCCGCTGCAGAATGTCAACGGTAACGATGACCACGGATACTTCCTTGGCACCCTCGACGGACGTGGCTCGGCCATGCTCGACGTGGAACTCGCCTTCGACGGTTCGCGCGTCTATGACGCTATGGACGGCAAGGGCTATGTCGGCAAGGTCGTCCTCACCATGGAGACCTTCTCCGAGGAAGACGATATCTCGCGCGGCACCTTCGAAGTAACCCTCTACGTGAAGACACGTGCACACGGCGACACCATCTACATGGCTTCGGCCAACTCGGTGACACGCCAGATAGCCCCCAACAAGAGCGTCACCGTGTACCCCTACAGCGATGCATTACACAACGGCACCAGCTTCCAGAAGAGTGAGATCGGCAAGACCCCCGGCCTCTACGTGCAGAGCTTCCGCAAGGCTCTGGAAGACGGTATCTACCAGGAGGGCGATGTGCTGTGCGTCATGGATCCCATAGTTATTGACAACACACCGGTACACATCACCGGCCCCAACGGCCCGGCCATCGAGGTGATACGCTACGACGGCCACCACCACCAGCTGCCAGACGAGCAGAGCGTCTACCGCGGACCGATGATTGTGGTCAACAACGGCGGCATCTTCACCGCTGAAAACATCGCTTTCCACGGCGGTGCCGGTGCTCACATCAAGCACGTCAAGCGCACTGGTGGCGCCAATGATTACGACGGCAGCCACAACGCCGACCTCAGTGGCGACAACCTGCAGTACTGGTCATATTCCGCTGGCGGAAAGAACCACGACAAGCTCCCCGACACCAACAGGGCCTACGCCCCCATCATCCAGGTCTCAGGTACCGGCTCCTCGGTCAACCTGCGTGAAGGTACCATAGTACAGCACAACTGGAATGAATATGGCAGCATCAGCGGCCAGACCGACGCCAACGGCATGCCCACTGATGCCAGCAACATGGGTGCTATCAGCGTCACCAACGGAGCCACCCTGACCATTGCCGGCAATGTAAAGGTGGAGAACAACTTAAGCCACACCATGACCGGTCTCGACGACCTGGCGGCCGACTCTGTGTCCGTACAGAAGGCCCCCGGCGGCGCTGCCATCTATGTCGACGGAGGTACCGTTGAACTTCCCGAGTCAAACCGCAACACCTCCATCAACATCACCCACAACTACCTGATGAACCCGCTCATCTACACCGACCCAAGTGCAGTCACCTGGTGGAATGTCATAACAATAGACGGTGTTCCTGAGCGTTATACTATCGACACCTCAGACCTCCGCACCTGGCAGCGCGCCAATGTGCTCCTCACCCGCGAGGCTCCCGCTACAGGCAACCACTACGAGCAGGTCATCAACGATTCCCAGAGCGACATGATTGTGGTGAGCGGCGTCCTGGGCGACGAAACAAAGATAGGTGTGCGTAAATGGTTCCCCGGCATCCACGAACGTGATACCATACGTTTTGCCACCGTGATCGGAGGCAACAACACCGTCCTTGCCAGCGCTATGACAGAGCACGAGAACTTCCTGAGTGACGAAGGCTTCAACACCTTCTACAACCCCGCTGTCAACCTCTCCAACGCCTACTTCTTCCGCTGCGCAACCTTCCGCCACCAGCTGGCCTCCGACACCTACATCGAACCGGTACACGAGCGCTATCCCGAACTGACACTCGCTGCCAACGATGTGCTGCACTTCGGCATAAGGCACAACGTATGCCCCTCTGGCGGCGACAGCATCGTCTACAGCGTGCAGGGTGGTATGATGCCCTACACCTACACTTGGAGCAACCCGAGCAAGGCCATCACCCTCAGGACGAAGACCTCGCCTTACAGCAACGCACAGGTACAACACGACCTGGCAGGTGCTCCTGACGCAAGCAGCAATCCGACCCTCACAGACCCCGAGGACCGCTACGCCAAGTATGCCGCCTCAATGTCCGACACACTGCTGCTGCCTGCCGAGAACATCAACTTCGCGACCAGCACCACGTGGAGCAACCTGTTGGTTACCGCCACCGATGCCACCGGCGAGTGCACACTCTACAAGAACATTGACCTGCGCATAGTTATGGACCACGAAGCCGCCAATCAGGTGACCTACTGGCCCAAGGCCACGGCAGCTGCCGACACAGCAAGCCACCGCGACAACAACGCTCCGTGGATGAGCGACACCGTGGGCTCCGGCTGGTCAGACACCGCACGCAGCGTCATCGCCATCGCAAGCCGCAACTTCACCGGCGTACAGATCACCCCGCGCGTATGGGTGGACCGCAACAACGGAACCATCAGCGCCACAGTGATGGGCGACAACAACGACTACGTCTACCAGTGGACCGCTGATGCCGAAGGCGACACCGTCCATGAGCTCACCAACATGAACTTCTGCCCGGGCGACACCATCTTTCTCTACACCGAACCGCGCGGCAACAGCAACAAGTTCATCATGTGGGACTTCGACCCCTACTATCGTCCGATGGCCCGCTACATAGTTCCCGCCCACGATGCCACCGTGACCGCCTACTACGGCCCTGAGGAGTACTGGTACCAGCATGTCAACAACGCCGCAACCGCCGACGCTGTCTATGACGACAACTACTACTACCCCGGCAACAACGGCCACGGCTACGTGACCACCTACCACGGCGACGTCCACATCTACAATGAAAACGGTCTTGCCTGGTTCATCAGCGTGGTCAACGGCCTCAACGACGCACAGGCACGCCAGTTCTACTTCAACAAAGTGTTCCTGCATCAGAAAGATGGCGGCTACGACATGAAGAACTACCTGTGGACTCCCGTGGGCACCAACCACCAGCCCTTCCGCGGATGGTTCCTCGGCGTGAGCAATGTCGCCACCGACACCGCAGTCCTCACCGGCGAGCAGGTCGTCATCAGGAACATCATCGTCAACGAACCTCAGATGAACTACGCCGGCTTCTTCGGCAATATCGACACCGCGCGCATCAGCGGCATCAGACTTGAAGCCTCTCTTATCCGCGGCGCACAGTACGTAGGTGCCCTGGCGGCCAACTCTAAAGACGCACGCATCAACAATGTCGTCGTCGCCGACTCGGTAGAGATGAGCCCGGCCACCACCATCCTCGCCACCAACTACACCAGCGGCGGTATTATCGGTAACTCTGAGCGCGACACCCTGACCAACACCAGCGTCAAGGCCAAGTTCATAGGCGACGCCGTATACAGCGGCGGCATGGTCGGCTACGGCATATCGACCACCGTCACCAACAGCTACGGCTACAACGACAACCGCATGAACGGCCTCTACATCGGCGGTGTGGCCGGCTACCTTGAAGGCACCGTTGCCAGCAAGGGCGGCCTCTTCGGCCGACGCAAGAGCGCTGCCTACCCCTCGACGGTGGCCAACAACTACGTCCGCCTCGAGAGCAGCAACGGCACCCGCGTGGGTGGCATCGCAGGCTACGCCAAGAACAGCATAATAGAGAACAACTACTTCTACGGCGACATCAACGATGCCAACGGCAACGGTGTGGCCCATACCCTGAAGAACAGCGAGGCCGACGGCAACTACTACCAGCAGGGCGCCGCCAACCACGACGTCAGCAACAACTCCGGCAGCATTGTGACCAACACCTCCACCTTCGCAGGTGCTGGCAACAGCGTCACCCTCGAGCAGAACGTCAACGGCCGCAACAACCTCACCCGCGTCCTCAACCTCTGGGTGCGCGAGCACAACGCCAACGGTGGCAACTACCTCACCTGGCGCAGCGACCTCGACGCAGTCAACGCCGGCTTCCCCATCTTCGGCACTCCCGACATGATACCGCTGCGCGACAGCATGACGGTCGCCGGCTGCGTCGACGTGGAATGGAACGGCGTTTACTACAATGATGGCGACAGCCTGACCTACCATGTGGTCGACTCCACAGAGATGGTCGACAGCACCATGACGATCCGCTTCGTCGTACATCAGCCTGCTGCCGAGAACTACGCCGACAGCGCTATCATCGGCGAGTCCTATGAGGGCTACGGCTTCACCCTCACCGAGGCCGAGACGGCACTCCTCCGCGAGACCATGGACAGCCTCGGCAACGCCACCCTCGTCCTCAGAGACACCCTCCAGACCGTCCACGGATGCGACAGCGTGGTCACCCTCACACTCTTCTTCTCCGGCAACCTCGACATGCCCGAGCCCACCTTCGAGGTGCAGCACTTCGTCAAGGTCTACCCCAACCCCACCACCTCGCGCGTCACCATCGAGTCTGACGGCATGCAGCACGTCGAGCTCTACGACAACGACGGCCGCCGCCTGAAAGACTACGACACCTACAGCAACGACACCATCACCATTGACGTCACCGACTACTCATCCGGCATCTACTACCTGCGCATACATTCTGCCGCAGGCGTGACAATCCAGAAAATAGTCAAACTGTGATAACACCTCATAGACGATGAAAAAACAATATATCAAACCAGGCCTTGAGGTCTACCGTTACATGCCCGAGAAAGGGTATAAAGCGACCATAGCCCTCAACAAAGACTATGTGCTCATTGAGGGCGAAAGCGACAACCGCACCCTGCGCGCCTCCGAAGAGGTGACAGAGTACACCGACGAAAGCGGCGAGTACGAGCGCGGCCTGTGGCTATAATCAACAACCTAAAACGTCATCAACAATGAAGAAACTATCAATAGCCATAGCACTGCTAACGCTTGCCCTCCTTCCCATGGCATGCCAGAAGGAGAAGACCGGCAACGACGAGTTCCGCTTCACCGCCACGACAGAACGGCTGCAAAACGACGATGCCAAAGTACAGCTTGTCGAAGAACGCTATATTATATGGGAGTATGACGACGAGATCAGCATCGGCAGCAACACCAGCGGCGACACCAAGAACAAAGCCTGGCTCTACTACTCCGACCCCAACTCTACAGACTGGGGCGCCTACAACGGTGTCTTCCTGACCACGCTGCCGAGCAATTCAGAGTACTTCCTCGGCCTCCACCCCTGCAGCGACAACAACGTCATCTCCTCGCTGGGCGGCACCTCCTTCAGCGCCACCATCGACATCCCGGCCGCTCAGACCTACCGCAACGACAACACCTTCGACAAGCAGGTGTTCCCCATGGTGGCCTGGTATGGCGGCACCTGGACCAGCGACCCCTACACACCCTTCAACCTCGACTTCCACTCCCTCGCTGCCATCGTGCGCCTCCAGTTCCTCAACACCACCGGAGCCGCATCGGCCATCCGCAGCATCACCGTCACCTCCCCCGACAAGCAGCTCTGCGGCCTCTTCACCGTCAACAACTACAACACCAACGACCCCTACCTCTCGAGCCTCGAGTCCGCCAAGAAGACCGTCACCATCGACTGTGGCGAGTCCGGCGTGGCCTTCGCCAACAACCAGCTGCTCACCTTCTACCTCGTGCTTCCAGCCTATACTGGCCGCGACAACACCACACGCTACAGCAACCTCTCCGTCACGGTGACCAACACCTCGAGCCAGTCGTGCTCAAGCACCATCAGCTTTGTCAACACCCGCCGCAACGGCATCACCTACATGCAGGCCCTCGACATCAACTCATGGACCTCCGGCTCCCCCTCGCCCACCATCTCGGGCAACGGCACCGCCGACCGCCCCTTCAAAATCTACGACATCGAAGACCTGAAGTACCTGCGCGACTGCTACAACAGCACGGCACGCACCATCAACGGACAGGCCATCACCGCCGACACCTACATCAAACTCATGCGCTCCGACATAGTGCTCACCAACAGCAACTGGATGGCCGGTATACGTAACTTCGTGGGCCACTTCCTCACCATGAACCAGCAGTCGCACCCGGGCATCACCAACACCTGCCAGAACGTGCCCCTCTTCGAGTCCATCGACGCCGACGGCGAAGTCGTGGGTCTCACCGTCAAGAGCTCCGGGAGCAACAGCATGACCAACACCACCGGCGTCTCGCCCTTCTGCACCCAGAACGACGGCCGCATCATCGACTGCGTCATCACCAACAAACCCGGCAGCTCAGACTACACCATCTCCATCTTCTCGCCCTTCGCAGGCATCTGCGTCACCAACAACGGCACCATACAAGGCTGCCGCTGCGAGGCCCGGGTGCAGGTGCAGAGCAACAAGAACTTCGCCGGCATCTGCTTGCACAACAACGGCACCATCGTCGGCTGCCATGCCACCGACATGACCCTGCGCGACTTCAGCGCCAAAGGCGCCGGCATCTGCTTCGAGAACACCGCCTCCGGCGTCGTGAAAGACTGCTACTTCGCCTCCAACATCATGAACAGCAACGCCGACTGGGGCGGCATCGTCTACGACAACAGCGGCACCGTGAAGCACTGCTACATGAGCGCCACAGGCCAGATATACACCAGCAAGAGCGTGGGCGGCGTCGTGAGGAACAACATCGGCTCCAGCAGCCTGGTAGACTACTGCTGGGTCGCAGGCCCCCTGCAGGGCAGGACGGCGGGCGGCATCGTCGACAGCCTCGTCAACGGCGAAGTGAGAAACTGCTTCAACAACAACTCCGCCATGATCACCGTCACCTCCGCCAACAGCGTCTGCGGCGGTCTCGTGGCCTACGTCAAAGGAGGCCAGGTCAACAACAGCTACGTCAACGAGATCACCATTATACCCCGCAACGTCAACGCCGTCATCGGCGGCCTGGCCGGTGTCGTCACCGGCGGCTCCTTCAGCTACTGCTACAGCTACGAGGACGACAACGTCTTCTACGGCACCACGACAGCGGCCACCTACACCCAGTGCTACCTCGTCGACGGCTCCCAGGCCAACATCACCCACGTCAGCAGCAATCCGGCATCCAACTTCGCCACCCTCACCAGCAACCTCAACGGCAACCCCTACCACTCGTGGGTCCAGCCGTCGTCCACCTCGGCCCCCGTGCTCTCCCCCTATTCGGAATAGCAAGCCCCCGGGTTCGGCCGGAACAGGACACATACAGCAACAGCAACGACAACAGTCCCGTAAGGATCTCTTACGGGACTGTTGCCATTAATGGCACATAGCGCCCCCCTGCCCGCACGCGGCACCCGCCGCGGCATATAAACAGACCATCCCCTTGCGGCAAGCCGCAAGGGGATGGTCTTGTCCGGGCACTTCCAAGCTTACTGCAGCTTAGCCAGAGCCTCTTTCATGCGGCGCAGGGCCTCGCGCAGCAGGTCCTCGCTGGTGGCGTAGCTGAGACGTATGCAGCTGTCGTCGCCGAAGGCGGAGCCCATCACCGTGGCCACACCGGCCTCGTTGAGCAGGTAGAAGGCCATGTCCGTCGAATTCTCAATCTTCGTGCCATTGAAGTTCTTGCCGTAGTAGGAGCTCACGTCGGGGAAGAAATAGAAGGCACCCTGCGGCAGGCGCACCTTCAGGCCCGGTATGTCGCACAGCAGCTTGTACACCATGTCGCGCCGCTGCTGGAAGATGTTGCGCATGTCTATGATGTCCTTGCTGGTCTTGGGGTCCATCAGCATGGCGCACACCGTGGCCTTCTGGGCTATGGAGCAGGTGGCGCTGGTCACCTGGCCCTGCAGCTTGTTGGCGGCCTTGGCTATGACCGTCGGCGCGGCGATGAAGCCTATGCGCCAGCCCGTCATGGCGAAGCCCTTGGCAACACCGTTGACGGTGATGACGCGCTCCTTCACCTCGGGGAACTGGGCTATCGACTCGTGCTTGCCCACGAAGTTGATGTGCTCGTAGATCTCGTCGGCCATGACGAAGAGGTTCTCATGGCGGGCCACCACCTCGGCGATGCCCTTGAGCTCCTCCTTGGTGTAGAGCATGCCCGTGGGGTTGCTCGGCGAGGAGAACATGATGAGCTTGGTGCGCGGCGTGATGGCGGCCTCGAGCTGCTCGGGGGTCACCTTGAAGTCGTTCTCGAGCTTGGTCTTCACGAAGACACATTTGCCCTCGGCCAGACGCACAAACTCCTTGTAGCTCACCCAGAACGGCGTGGGGATGATCACCTCGTCGCCGGGGTTGACGAGACACTGCACCACCTGGAACAGGCTCTGCTTGGCACCCGTCGAGACGACGATCTGCTCGGGCTTGTACTCCAGGCCGTTGTCGCGTCTGAGCTTGGTGCAGATAGCCTCCCTGAGGTCGGGGTAGCCCGGCACAGGAGGATAGTGCGTGAAATTGTCGTCGATAGCCTTCTTGGCGGCTTCCTTCACCACCTCGGGAGTGTTGAAGTCAGGCTCTCCTATCGAGAGACTGATCACATCTTTGCCCTGGGCTTTAAGCTCGCGGGCCTTCGCGGTCATGGCCAGAGTCTCGCTCTCGGCCATATTGAGAATGCGGTTCGATAATATTTCCATGGGGTTACGTATTGTTTGCGTTAACGGTTTGAAAATGCAAAAGTAGTAAAAAAACTTCACCCGTGCAAATAAATCTTCGCCACCCCCTCCGACGGCCGCCCCGGGAACGCCGGAGCCCCTTCGGCCCCCCTTCGCACTCCCTTCGGCCCCCCTACGGCCGTTCTTCAGTAGTTCTTCAGTAGTTCTTCAGTAGTATTTCAGTGTTCCACTGAAGAAGTATCGTTGAAGTATCGTTGAAATGCCGTACCGGATAGCTGCCAATCACGGAGGTGTGGGCATGTGTCTGTCGGGTTGGATATTGCCAAGGAGCCTTCGGCAGACAAGGCCGACGGCATGCGCGGCAACACGAACCCCGGCGGGGGGCATTTCAATTGCAAACGGCAAGACGCCGACGTGATATGGAACCCCTACATGGTTCATTGATATACGGTTGGTGATGGCGTTTGCTATTGACATGCAACGCCTACGGCGTTTTACCCACACACCGGCGGCCAAATCATGAACCCCGGCGGGGGGCCATTTCAATAGCAAAACAAACAGTACGAGCGGCATCCCGAACCCCGGCGGGGTTCCATTTCAATAGCAGTGCGATATAATGTTGCAACGACACGAACCCCGGCGGGGTTCCATTTCAATAGCAAACGGCAAGACGCCGACGTGATATGGAACCCCTACAGGGTTCATTGATATACGGTTGGTGATGGCGTTTGCTATTGACATGCAACGCCTACGGCGTTTTACCCACACACCGGCGGCCAAATCATGAACCCCGCCGGGGTTCCATTTCAATAGCAAAACAAACAGTACGAGCGGCATCCCGAACCCCGGCGGGGGGCCATGGCAATAACTTTGCCGTGCCGTTTTCGGGGCCGTTATGTGCCATGAAACGTTAAACTTTGTTAAAAAATGGGGCTGCGTGCCCCTTTTTGGCGAAAAGATGGGTTTATATATACAGACATTTTTTTTTCGCCACAATACCGGATATCTATGAGAAGGCTGTTATCATTTATTGCCCTTGCCGCCCTGACGGCCGGCGCCATGCGGGCGCAGACACCGGCGGACACCAGCCTGCCGGCGTGCCGCAGCAAGGACATACCGGCGCCGACGGCTGCCGACCTGGACCCGCTGAACCGCCACACGGCGTGTTTCTACAACAGCATAGCCCTTGCGGGCACCCCGTCGCGCGAGGGCTGCAGCCTCGTGTGGCACCCTGTCGACAAGGATGCCACCCCGCAGTGGTACGGCGGCGACAGCGTGACGATAAGCTACAGGAGCAAGGTCGGCGACGTGCACGTCTACAACTACGACCGCAAGCGGCAGTGCCTGTCGGCCGGATACTATGTACACAAGGTGGAACAGCTGGAGCCTGCGGAGCTGGGCCTGCCGCACGAGCTGACCGTCGGCCCCGGCACGCTGATAGCGTGGGGCGACGACGAGGTGCCCGACCAGAGCGGCGAGGGCATGCTCTACCGCTGGTCGATCGACGACTTGCGCCAGCGCTGCGCCTCGGTGCAGGGGTCGGGTCTCACCAACGACGTGGTGCTGGCCGTGAACGAGGTGGAGACGCCGACGACCTTCTACGTCATGCTGCAGCGCTATTTTTGCGGCAACTTCTTCGCCAGGGATTATGTCGTCATCACGGTTGACAGCACCGCGCAGGGGCCGTGGCCCAAGACCGACGGCCGGCGTGCCGCGCCTGGCGGAGTCTTCGGCGCCGCTGACAGCCGCTGTCCGGAGCTGCCGGAGGGGACGGCGGCGGTGAGCATCGTGTCGGCCAACACCGACAACCCCAACATGACATGCAACAACACGCCGATAAAACTCACGGCGCAGCTGGCCTACCCCGGAAGCGTCGTCTCGGCGGTGTGGGATTTCGGCGACGGCAGCACCCTTCACGCGTCGGGCGACCACGTCTACCACACCTTCAGGGCCATGGCCACATACAATGTCACGGTCACCGTCACCGACGACAAGGGCTGTGTGCAGAAGACGACAGAGCCGTTCTACATCTCGTCGATGCACGACCCGTATGAGCACATGTCGCTGATGAGACTGATGTATATGGACCTCCCTGCCGGCGAGCCCCAACATCTCCATGCCTCGCCCTCCTTCCACGGGGTGCACCATACCTGGTGGCGGCTCAAAGACCCGGAACACAAGACCACAGGCGTTGATTATTACCCGGCCCGCTGCTCCGACGACTATTTCGTGTATGTCGTCGACCAGCATTATTGCCAAAGGCAAGCGACGGCCTTTGTTGGATTCCTCAACGCCCCGTCGTCCCTGCCAGGACAGAAAACGGAGAAATGACATATCATAACTTATAAAGCAATAAAGCCATGAAGAAGTTATTTGTATTTGTATTGCTTGCCGTCTCGGCATTAGCACAGGCACAGCGTTTCGAGTGGGCGAAAGGGTATACGGTGGAGTCAAATAACTATCGGTCCATTGTAGGTGGTGTTACCGACAGCCTGGGGAACCTGTACATACTTGGCAATTGCGATGCATCATCAGTATGGGACGGGGCGGAGTACGTCCTACCCTCTATAAATAAAACGGCCAAAAACCTGCCTAATAGTGTTCTTATTGCAAAAATAAACACAGAAGGCGAGATGGCATGGAAAAAGGTTGTCTTTTCTAACAATAATCAAAGAAATTTGGGAAATGACATAAAAAAAATGGGAGATACGGCATTCGCTTGTATGATGGACTTTACTCCACCAAAGATGCATAATAACACCTACTATCTTGACACATTATTGGTTGGAATGTCTAATTACCCAATTGATATAAGTCATTTCGGTTCTGGCTCATGGACGGCATTTCTGGTGTTTGATTTTGATGGGAATATAATAGAGCAGCATTTTCTATGTATCACATACACTGATGCCGACGGGAATGATATTGTCCGACGACTTCCACAGGATACAATACCATGGCTCATGGGCCAGAGTTATGGAGAATATGCCTCCTTCGATTTTGATTCAGAAGGGAACATATATATAAGTCGAAGGACAAATGACAAATGTTCAAGTGACTCTATCTGTACTGTGGAAAATGGAGCAATTTGTGGGTTGAAGTTTTGGGTAGACAGGCGGTTGGCTGGCGAGTACAGGGTAGAGGGGGAGCGCAAACAAGGCTATCCTCAGATATTGAAATTCTCTCCGCATTTTGATACATTGTTGGCC
>OMXC01000009.1 GCA_900314925.1 uncultured Bacteroidales bacterium | reverse complement strand
TCTTGACTCGTCTTCGTGTCTCACACATATACTCTATATGTATGCCGACACACGCTATCTCTTTCTTCTCATCCGTTTCAAATATCGCTCGCTTTTTTTTCAACCGCCGTTTTTTCGGCGAAAGCGGATGCAAAGATACAACCTTTTTCCAATACGCCAAAATATTTTTTCAAAAATTTCCTTTCCGTCATGCCGACAGTGTTGTCTTACAGCGCTATGCGTCTGAAAAAAATTTTCACACCCCGCGGTTTTCCGACCCGCAAAACGGCGCCGCCCGGGCCAAAAAGGGGGAAAATTGGCGCCGCAGGGGCCCAAAACGGTGTTTTCCTGTGCCAAAACGCAGTATCGCATTGTACAACAGCGGTTTGACTGCACAGAAGCCTGCGCGGCGGCGCGAGTTATCAACAGCGGCGCCCTCTCTCCTCCCCCACGGAGCCCCTACGGACCCGGTACGGCCGTTCTTCAGTAGTTCTTCAGTAGTATTTCAGTGCCGCACTGAAGAAGTACTGAAGAACTACTGAAGAACTACTGAAGAACGGCCGTAGGGACTCCGTGGAGGGGGCGATGGAGTTACGAGTTATGAGTTTGGAGTTTGGAGTTTTGAGTTAGGAGTTATGAGTGATGATTATTTAGGGCGGGTGAGCGGGAGGGGTGGGTGGGTTAGGTGGGTTAGGTGGGGGTAAAGTTTTTTTTGCTGTGATATAATAATGCGCAAACATGCGCGTTATATATAGCAATTGAAGAAAGTGGCCAAAATAGCAGGACGTGTGCTCTTGGGGCTGCTGCTGACGGTGTATATAGCTGTGGCAGCGGTCAATTACTCTGTTGTGCAGTCTTACATCGGCACCGCCGCCGGCGACTATTTCTCTAAGGAGTGGGGCGGCAAGGTCAAGATAGGGTCGCTCGGCATGATGCCTTGGGACCACTTGATACTGCACGAGGTGCTGCTTGTGGCGCCCGACGGCGACACCATCTTCGACTGCGAGACGCTGAGGCTGAGGTTCAAGAGGTTCCCTTTCCGTGCCGGCGACATGGGCGACGGCGGCCACGATGCCGGGACGCTGAGTTTCGACCGCGTCTATCTGAGCAGGGCTTACTACCACCTGGCGATAAGCGAGAAGGAGGACGACCCGACGCGCAGCATCACTAATCTCGAGTTCATCATAAGCCATTACAGCTCAAACAATACAACGCCTCCGAAGGGCGGCAGGTTCACGGTGGAGGTGGGGATGCTGACGCTGAACCATGTGCACTACAAGATGGACCTGATAGACAAGCGGAAGACGGTGTTCGAGCACGGTGTGGAGATACCGCACATGGAGTTTTACGATATCTGCGGCCGCATCAAGGGGGTGCACGTAGTGAACGACAATGTGGAGGCGCACATACTGCACTTGAGCACCGAGGAGCGCAGCGGCTTCGTTGTGAAGGACATACGCGGCGATGCGTATATCAGCCCCGAGGGGATCCACGCCCACAACATGGACATCACGACCGGCAACAGCCACATAATGCTTGAGGCTGATTTGGTGTACGATGGGTGGGATGTGATGAAGCACTATGAGCACACGGTGCACCACCGCGCGGTGCTGCACGAGGGTACGACGGTGGCGATGAGCGACGTGGCCTACTGGGCGCCGGTGCTGTGGGGCTACAACGCACAGATCGACGCCGAGGGCGTCATCACGGGGCCTATAGACAGCTTGGTCATCGACGACCTGCTGCTGTCGTTCGGCAGCGATTCGCGTGTGGCTGTGGACGGTACGGTGCGCGGGCTGCCGGAGGTGACGATTGCTGGTGGCGATCTTGACAGGCTTGACATAAGGGTGGCCGAGGGCGACGCGGAGCGCATATTGGCAGGGATGCCGGTGCACCTCTCCCCTGCCGCGAGAAAGCTGATACGGCATGTGCAGCACGTGGACCTGACGGCGCAACTGCACGGCAACATGGCCGATGGCGGCACGCTCAACCTTAACATTGCCAGCGGGATGGGCAATCTGCGCGCCGACGTTGCCGCCAAGCCAGTGACCAGAGGCACGGACAAGAGGCTGGCAGACGAGTGGCATGTGGGCATGGAGGCCAACAGCGACGGGCTCGGGCTGAGCATGCTGGGCAGCGACTGGCTGACACACACGGGGTTGGCGCTGAGCGCCGACGCCACGGTGAGCACACGGAAGGGCGGCCACGGCGGCATCGACGGCACCATGGACCTGGGGCTGACGAACACCGTTGTGCGCGGCAACAAGCTGGCACCCATAACCATAAACGGAGAGATCCACACAGACGACGCCACGGTGGAGGCGGTGTCGACCGATTCGCTGCTGCGTTTCGACCTGAAAGCCACAAGCCGTGGCGCCGGGAGCGAGCGTACCTACACGGCCGACCTGCACCTCGAGCGCCTCAACGCGGCGGCTTTCAAGCTGATGAGCAAGGACTTCGCCGAGGTCAGCACGCGCCTGCACGCCACGGCCAAGGGCAACACGGCCGACAGCCTGACGGGGAGCGTGGAGCTGGTAGACACACGCGTGGGCGCCGTGAGCATCAAGGACCTGCGCCTTGACGTAGAGAGTGCCGGCGAGAAGAAGAACATAGAGCTGCTGAGCGAACCGCTGAATGCCACAGTGACGGGGCGTTTCGACTACGCCGACCTGCCCGTCATGGTGCGCCAGATGCTGCACGAGGTGGTGCCCGAAGATCTGGGCGTCACGCCGCAGGTGAGCGAAGAAGAGCTTGCCGACTTGGAAGACAACACGATGACATTCAACGTGCAGTGGAACGACGACGGACGGCTGCTCGAGTCGCTGGGCGACAAGATGGCCGTGGCACGCGGCACACGTCTGAGCGGCAACTACAACAGCCGCGAACTGCTGAAGATGGCGCTGCGAAGCGACTCGGTGCGCATAGGCTCGCTGGTGCTCGACAACTTCGGCGCCGGCGGCCGGCCGTCGGCAGGCTCCTACGTGCTTAACGCCGAGGCGCAGGAACTCAAGATAGGCAAGGCGACCATCTTCAACCGCCTTTCGGTCATACTCAACAGCAACAGCCACCGCAGCATCGCCGAGCTCTACTGGGGCGACGAGGGGAACGCCACCCGCGGCGACCTGATGCTGAGGCTCGACAACGGCATGATCAGCGTGGCGCGGCCCGACTTCTACATCGGCGACACACGGTGGGCGCTGGGCATAGACAGCCTTGGCATCGCGCTGGCCGACGGCTTCAGGGTGAAAGGCAAGGGAATCAGCGCGGCAAGCGAAGAGCAGCGTGTGGAGGCTGCGCTCGACCTTCAGGGCCGTCCGGGCGACAACGTGAACCTTGACCTCGACAACTTCGACCTCAAGCGGCTCTGCGACGTGCTGCTGCAGGGCACCAACATGGAGGTCGGCGGCAACATCGGCGGCCACTTCGCCATGTACGGCATCACAGAGACACCCTACTTCAACACCAACCTGAGGATAGACAGCTGCGTGGTGAACAACCAGCCGCTGGGCGACGTCAAAGTGAACAGCAGCTGGAACGCAGAGCTCAACATACTGAACCTGCAGCTTGCCGGAGAACAGATAAGGGCACGCGGATGGCTGGGCCTCGGCAAAAAGGAGCCCGACCTGAACTTCAGCGTGGACTTCGACAGGCTGGAGCTGGCCCTCATGGCGCCGCTGATGAGCAAGTTCTCGTCGCGCTTCGAAGGGCGGCTGCACGGCAACTTCGATGTGAGCGGCACCACGGCGAAGCCTGACATAATCGGCGAAGCCTTCGTGGAGAACGGGGCGCTGAAAGTGGACATCACCGGAGTGACCTACTTCTTCGACGACAGCGTGCGCTTCCGCAACAAGCACATCATGCTCGACAACTTCATGCTGCACGACACACGCGGCAACATGGCCGGAGTCGATGGCGAGATAAGATACAACAGCCTGCAGGACATAGTGCTCGACCTGAGCCTCCACACCGACAATCTGCTGGTGCTCGACAAGAAAGATGGCGAGGAGTTCAGCGGCACCATGCTGGCAAGCGCCGACGGCATCGTGCGCGGCAGCCTCGAGAAGCTGGACATGACCGTCACGGCCCGCACCAATCCCGGCAGCACGCTGACGGTGCCCGTGAGCGGACAACGCCACATGCAGACACAGAACTACATCACCTTCGTAAGCGACGAGCCCACCACATCGGGACAGGTTAAAACCAAGAGACAGAAGGCCATGCCCTTCACGCTGGACGCCAACATCACCATCACGCCCGACGTGAAGCTCAACCTGCCCATGGACTTCTCGGAAGTGAAGGTGGGCGTCGGGGCCACCGGACAAGGCGCCCTGCACATGAACCTTGACGAGAAGATGCAGCCACAAGTGGTGGGAAGCTACGAGATCGTCGACGGCACCATGAAGCTGAGCATGATGTCGCTCTTTGAGAAAAACTTCACGCTTGAGAGCGGCAGCAACCTCGCCTTCCAGGGAAGCCTTCCCGACGCACGCTTCGACCTGAAGGCCGTATACTCGCAACGCGCCAACCTCAGCACACTGACCGGCAACTTGTCGGCTGTAGACAACACGCAGAAGTACATACAGGTGGAGAATGTCATCGCCGTGGCCGGCACCCTGCAGGACCCCACCATAGGCTTCGACCTGCGCCTCCCCAACGCCGACGCCAGCGTGGAGGACGAGGTGTTTGCCTACATAGACCGCAACAGCGAGCGTGACATGATAAACCAGACCATGTCGTTGCTGCTGATGGGGCAGTTCTACAACGTCTCCGGCAACGACGCAGGCAACGGCAACGCCGTGAACAACGGCCTGTCGAGCGGCTACTCCATGATGGCGGCGTCGGTGAGCAGCATCGTGAGCGACATGGTGCAGTTCGTCGATGTCGACGTCAACTACAAGGCAGCCACCGAACTCACCAACCAGCAGCTCGACGTGAACATCAGCAAAGACTGGGGCCGCTGGTATCTCGAGAGCACCCTCGGCTACGGCGGTGAGAGCCGGGAGCTCGAGGCATCGACGGGAGGTGGCACCGTCATTGACGCACTGCTGGGCTACCGCATCAACCCGCTGGTGCATATATTCGCTTACAACCGCACAAACACCAACGACTACACACGCATGGACCTGCCTTACAAACAAGGCATAGGCCTCAAGCTCACCAAAGACTTCGACCGCTGGGACGAGCTGCTCGGCATCAAACCCCGCCCCGGCAAGGGCACAAAAACGAAGAAGAAAACGAAATGACAGCGAGACAACTGATATTTACCGCCCTGCTTGCAGCCGGGCTATGGGCGCCGACGGCGGCACAAGTGAACTACAGCGTGGACTCCATGCGTGTCGCCAATGCCGAATGGAGCATCGACACCCTGGAAGGGTTCTACCTGAAACGCTACCACTTCGGCGAAGGCGCGCTCTTCTGCTCTGCCCAGCACCTCTTTGTCATTGAGATACCGGCACAGTCACACCGCCGCCTGGCCTTCGTCTGTGACAGCGCCCTCACCGAGGTATCCACCCTCGCAGAGCGGTGCGGCGCCTATGCGGCTGTCAACGGCAGCTTCTTCGACATGAATGCCGGCAACCCGGTATGCTATCTGCGCATCGACGGCATACAGGTTGGCGAGAACACACCCGCCGCCACCGACTCGGTGAACCGCAAATACTACCAGCATGCCACCCTTGCCTTGCGCAACGGGCGGCCCCGATTAGCGGTGCCTGACAGCAACCGCCTGTGGGAAGAAAGCCTGACAGACAGCAACATCATGACCGCCGGGCCAATGCTGCTACGCCACGGAGCACTGGTTCCGCAACGCGACGACCGCTCCTTCGTCACCCACCGCCATAACCGCACAGCCCTTGGTCTCAAGCCCGACGGCACAACGTTGCTGGTGGTGGCCGACGGCCGCTTCAAGCATCAAGCCGAAGGACTCTCGCTCACCGAGCTGGAGCTGGTGATGCGCTGGTTGGGCTGCTCCGAGGCGATAAACCTCGACGGCGGCGGCAGCTGCACCATGTATGTGCATGGCAAACCCCATGGCGGGGTGGTCAACTACCCCTCCGACAACCGCACACACGACCATGAGGGTCAGCGGCCTGTCTCCAACGCCATCCTTGTGCTTTAGCGCTTCTTGTACTCCTGCCCTATCTCGCTGGGGTTCATGCGCTCGTTGGCCTCCACACAACCGCGGCGGCCCGAGCTGTAGGCGTTGCACTTGACATCGGGGTTCACATACAGAACCTCCTCGCGACCGTTGTCGTAACAGTAGCAGGTCTTGCTATCGCACGACACTAACGCCAGAACGGCAGCGACGGCCGCCAGCGGCAATACTATCTTCTTTTTCATAAAATCACTATTTCGTCAGCAAACAGCCATGCCTGCTCGCCGGCACTGATGTGCCACTCGGGCAGACGGCCATAGTTCTCAAGGGTAATCTTAAAGTATCTGGCACGTATATCGCCCTTCACGGCAACGAGCCTTGTGTGGCTCTCCCCCTGGCGGGCCTGCATCTCCTCGCCCGGCGCCTCCTCTACATGCGCCTTCTCGCCGTATGGCATCCAGGTCTCGCCGTCATCGCTATACTCCACCTTGATGCTCTTTGGATAGAATATCCACGAGCGCATATTCTCAAGGCAGTTCACACCCACCATACTCACCTTCCTCGCCTTGTCGAGCTCCACCACAGCCACAAAGTCCTCCTGCCAGCCCTGCCAGCCGCCTATGCGGTAGTTGATGTTGCCATAGATGTTGTCCACCATGCCCTCGGGGCCGTTCTCCGTATACTGCGGTGCGGGCTGCGTGAGGTATGTGACATGCTTGTCGGTAGACACCTTCACCTCTTTGTGTATCACCTTCTGCGACGGCAGACGCCCTTCCCACTGCGCCACCGTGTCGCTCACCCGGTCGCGGTCGCTCTGCATGCGCCAGTCGGCAAAGACCGGACAAGGGGTGATACGTAGGCTGTCGGGCATCTTGAAGGGTTCTATAGACACCCTATCGCGGTCCGCGAGCGAGAAGAGGGGCTCGGTCTCCACCCACACGCCGCTGCCGGGGCACACCTCGTACCTTCCCAGCGCAGCCAGCACATACCAGGCGCTCATCTGGCCGCAGTCCTCGTTGCCGCAGAGGCCGTCGGGCTTACTGGTGTAGAGCTCGTTCAGTATCTTGTGCACATACTTCTCCGTCTTCTCGGGCTGGCCCAGCACAGCATAGAGCCAGGCGGCATGGTGGCTCGGCTCGTTGCCGTGGGCGTACATGCCTATGAGGCCCGTGACGTCGGCCTGGTCGCGGCCGCTCATGCTGTTCCGGCCCTCGAAGAGGCTGTCGAGGAAGGCTATGGCCTTGTCCTTGCCGCCGAGATGCTCGACCCAGGCGTCGATGTCGTGCGGCACATAGCTGCTGTACTGCCACGAGTTGGCCTCGGTGTAGTGGTTGTTGACCTCCGTGGGGTCGAAGGGCGTCACCCACGCGCCGTTGCGTCTGGCGTGGGCAAAGCCGTTGCTGTCTATGATGTTCTGCCAGCTCTGGCTCCGTATCCAGTAGGTGCGGGCCGTGGCGCTGTCGCCGGCAATCTCGGCCATCTGGGCTATGCACCAGTCGTCGTAGGCATACTCCAGCGTCTTGCTGACACTCTCGTTGTCTATCTCTGAGCTGAGGTAGCCCTGCCTGCCGTACTCGCGGTGGGCCTCGGTGCGGTTGCTGGTGGCCACCATGGCCTCCAGTATCTGCTTCGGCGTGTAGCCCGCTATGGTGCCGTCCTCGTCGTGCAGGTAGTTGTAGGCCTCGAGCAGCATGGGCACGGCGTGGTAGCCTATCATGCAGTGGGTCTCATGGCCCGCCAGCTCCCACATGGGCAGCTCGCCGCCCTGCTCATACTGCTTCATGGCGGTGTAGACGAAGTCCACCGTGCGCTCGGGCTCTATCTGCGTCAGCAATGGGTGCAGGGCGCGGTAGGTGTCCCACAGCGAGAAGACGGTGTACACCTCCCTCCCCTCGTCGGCCACGTGTATCTTGCCGTCGGTGCCGCGGTAGCGGCCGTCCTCGTCGCTCCACAGGTAGGGCGCCGTCATGCAGTGGTACAGCGCCGTGTAGAAGCAGCGTTTCTGCTCCTTCGAGCCACCGTCCACCTTCAGCTTGCCCAGGGCCTCCTCCCACGTCTGGTCGGCGCCGCGGCGCGCACTCTCGAAGTCTTTGTAGCGCGCCATGAGCAGGTTGCCGATGGCGCCCTCGATGTCAACGCCGCTGATGGCCACCTGCAGCTCCACCTGCTTGGCGTCAGCCAGCTGCACGAAGGCCTGCGACGAGTCGTCGCTCACCACCACGCGCTCAAACGGCACACTGCTCTTGATGGCGAAGAAGAGCTGCTGGTCAGGATTCCAGGCCGAGCTGCGGCGATGCCCTACGAGGAGGCCCTCGCCGGTGAGGCGTATGTTGCCGTCGAGGAGCACGTCGCGGTGGCGCAGGTCTATCACAAAGCAGTTGTTCTTGTCCTGCACGTAGGTGTAGCGGTGGTAGGCCACACGCCGGTCGGCCGTGAGCTCCACGATGGTGCACGGCAGGCCCCCGTTGTCAAGCATCACCTTGTAGTAGCCCGCCCGCGCGGTCTCGTTCTTGTGCTGGAAGTGGTGCTTGTAGCCCTCGCGCATCGTGGCGCCGAAGCGCACCTCGCGCAGCTCCTGCTCGTCGACGGGCATCAGCAGCACGTCGCCGTAGTCCTCGCAGCCTGTGCCGCTGAGGTGCGTGTGGCTGAAGCCGTAGATGGTGTCGTCCGTGTAGTGGTAGCCGCTGCAGCCGTCCCAGCCCTGCAGACGCGTGTCGGGCGACGGCTGTATCTGCCCGAAGGGCACTATGGCACCGGGGAAGGTGTGGCCGTGCCCGTCGGTGCCCACCAGGGGGTTGACATACGACGTCAACGACTGCTCGCCGCAGGCGGCCAAAAACATCACCATTGGCAGTAATAGTAACGACCTCTTCATCCTGTTTCGATATTCAGCTTTCAACTTTTCATTTTCAGCAGCGCCGCGGCGCCGAGTATAGCCACCTCGTTGGCTTTCAGCTCGCTCATGCGTATCTGGCAGGTGCCGGCGAAGATGTTGAGCAGGTAGCGCTCGAAGGCTTCGCGCAGGGGCCTCAGCAGGGGCTCGCCGACCTGGGCGGGACCGCCCATGAGGAAGATTGCCTCGGGGGCCGAGAAAGTGACGCTGTTGGCCATGGCAAGCCCCAGCTGGTCGCCCACAATGGCCCAGGTCTTCAGGGCCACGGGGTCGCCCTGGTGCGCAGCCTCGCCGATGAGCTTGCTGCTGATCTCGCCGTCGGGCACCTCCTTGAGCATGCGCTCGCCGTCGGGGTCCTCGCGACGCAGCTCTATGTAGGTCTGCACGATGCCGCGCGCCGACGTGTAGGTCTCCAGACAGCCCTCACGCCCGCAGGAGCACTTGCGCCCGTGTGGGATGAGTATGGCGTGGCCCAGCTCGCCGGCGGCACCGGTGGAGCCGTGCACCAGCTTGCCGTCAACCACGATGCCGCTGCCTACGCCGGTGCCCAGCGTGAACATGATGAAATGCTTCATGCCCTTGGCGCCGCCGTATACATACTCGCCGTAGGCCGCCGCGTTGGCGTCGTTGCTAAGCACCACGGGCACAGACATGTACTTGTGTATCTCCTTGCCGAAGTCGAGGTTGCCCTTGATGGTGAGGTTGGGCGCGTTGTCCACACAGCCGGTGTAGTAGTTGCCGTTGGGGGCGCCGATGCCGATGCCGTCAAGCATCACGGCCTCGCCGTCGATGGCCGTCTGCTCCTCTACCATGGCCCTTATCTCGCGTATCATGTCGCGCACGTATGGCTCCAGCTGCGTGTATGCGTTGGTCGCTATGTTGCGACGCTTGATGATGTTGCCGTTCTCCGTCACCAGCCCCATGTCGGTGTTGGTGCCGCCCATGTCCACTCCGATGGAATATCTCATAATCTATGCGTTTTAGAAGCAGTAACGGACACCCGCGGCCACCCCCAGGTCGAAGAGCGAACGGGGATTGGCCAGGTGGATGAAGTCAAGCATGGGCCGCACGTCAAGCGACACCTGCAGCGGGAAGTCGAACTGGTACTGCACGCCGCCCTGGGCACCCACGGCAAGGCGCATGTAGAAGTCGCCGTCGTGGTTGGACCCCAGGCCCAGCTGCGCGGCGGGGCCCACGAACCAGCCGAAACCCTTGACGATGTTGAACGTCCAGTGGTAGGCACCAGTGGCCGTGACCACATAGTATGACGGGGTGCCGTCGTAGGTGTAGCGCGCACCGAGGATATTGACGGCGTCGTAGGTCTTGGTCATCACGCCGAAACTGGCGCCGAAGTCGGCCTCGATACGGGTGTTGCCGCCCATGCCGTAGAGCAGCGACGCCTCGAAGCCTGAGGTGAGACCGCCGTAGAAACGGCCGCCAAGGCTTACCTGCGCGGACGCCAGGCCACCGATCATGACGGTCATGGCAAAAATAAGGATTGCTTTCTTCATAATTGCACTGTGTTTTAGAGTTATCGTTTTCAGGTTTTGTTTTTTTCAGACTGCAAAGATACACCTTTTTCCGTTCACGGCAAAAAAAAGTTGACCCGCCACCCATCCCCTACCCCTCCGCCTCGGAGCCGGTACGGCAGTTCTTCAGTAGTTCTTCAGTAGTATTTCAGTGCCACACTGAAGAACTACTGAAGAACTACTGAAGAACGGCCGTAGGGACTCCGTAGAGGGGGCGTACCGGGACGGGGGCAAAAGGGATGATTTTTGGTCGCGCAGGAACATAAAAAGGCCGCCATTTGAAAAAAAAACGTACCTTTGCACCATCAAACAAAGAACCAAAGAGAGTATGACAATCAAGAAAGTACTTGTGGCTGTGGCTGCTACAGCCCTGGCCGTCGCCTCGCAGGCACAGGGCATCATGGGCGGCCACGTGACGGGCAACGTGCAGGCCGACGCCCAGATGAGCCGCGCCGACAGCACCATCGGCGCCCGCGAGGTGGAGGAGTGCCTGCTGCTCAACACCAGGGCCGACATCCTCTACCAGAACGGAGGCTTCAGCGCAGGCCTGCGCTTCGAGATGTACCACAACCCGCTGCTGGGCTTCGACGCCGAGTGGAAGGGGCAGGGCCTCGCCCACTACTTCGTGGCCTATAACAGCGAGCGCCTGAGCGTCACCGTGGGCCACTTCTACGAGCAGTTCGGCTCGGGCCTGATCCTACGCTCCTACGAGGACCGCTACCTGGGGCTCGACAACGCCATCTTCGGCCTCAACGTGGCCCTGCGCCCGTGGCAGGGCGTCACCGTCAAGGCCCTGGCAGGCAAGCAGCGCCACTACTGGGGGCTGGGCGACGGCCTGGTGCGCGGCGTCGACGCCGAGGTGAACCTCGCCGAGGCCGTCAGACCCCTGCAGGGCGGCAAGCTGCGCGCCATCATCGGCGCGGGCTTCGTGAGCAAATACGAGGCCGACGCCATGATCCTCGCCGACCAGCCGGGCTACCGCCTCAAGCTGCCGCTCAACGTGGGCGCCGGCGCCGTGAGGGCCGAACTCGGATGGGGCGGATGGAGCCTCCAGGCCGAATATGCACGCAAGGGACAGGACCCCTCGGTGGTCAACGACTACACCTACCGCGAGGGCGAGGCCCTCACGGCCACGCTGGCCTACTCGCAGCGCGGCTTCAGCGCCACGCTCCAAGCCAAGCGCGTGGAGAACATGGCCTTCAAGTCGATGCGCACCATCCCGGGTCAGCAGCTGTACATCAACTACCTGCCAGCCATCACCAAGAACCACACCTACGCTTTCCTCACCATGTACCCCTACGCCACCAACGTCATGGGCGAGCAGGGGCTGCAGGGCGACGTGATGTGGAAGGTGAAGAAGGACACGTGGCTGGGCGGCAAGTACGGCATGGACATTAGGCTCAACAGCGCCGTGGTCTGCGGCCTCGACACGACCAGGACCGGCGGGGCGGGCACCGACGGCTACAGCGTGAACAGCGGCTCGGGACCTCTGCTCTTCGGCGAGGCCTCCGTGGAGGTGGCTCGCAAGCTGAGCAAGACGGTGAAGCTCACGCTCACCTACGCCTACCAGGCGTTCAACCCCGTGGTGGAAGGCGAGCTGCCGGGACTCTACCACAACAACATCGTGGTGGCCGACGCCACATGGCGCGTCAGCAAGCAGCACACCCTGCGCTTCGAGGGCGAGTGGATGGGCAGCGACAGCCGCCGCGACGCCTCGGCAGGACACACCGACCCACGCCTCGGCGACTGGCTCATGGGCCTCGTGGAGTGGAGCATCGGCAGCCACTGGTTCGTCTCGCTGAGCGACCAGTGGGCCTACAACGACGGCCAGGGCAACTACTACAACATCAGCGCCGGCTACACCCACGGCGCCACACGCCTCCAGCTGGGCTACGGCAAGCAACGCCGCGGCATGCTCTGCATCGGCGGCGTATGCCGCGAGGTGCCGGCAAGCAACGGCTTGACGCTGAGTCTGACGACGAGTTTCTGAAATGAGAAATGAGAAATGAGATAATAGACAACAGGATGTTATGAAAAAGACAACGATACTGACAATGATAGCCGCCGCACTGATGGCGGCGGGATGCGACAAGATAGAACCCGACGAGCGACTGATAAGCGTCGGCAACGGCGGCGACAGCGACCCGTGGCCCGAAGGGGCCGTGGCCTACGTGGAAAAGTACACGGGACCCAAGTGCAACAACTGCCCGTCGGCCGACCGCACGCTGGAACGCCTGCACGCCGTCTACGGCAGCCACCTGGTGGTGGTGAGCGTGACGGCACCCAACCACAGCATGGGCGAACCCTTCCCCAACAGTATGGACACCCGCGTGAGCGAGGCCGCCGTATGGGAGAGCCACTGGGGCTTCACATCGCTGCCTACAGCCTACATCAACCGCCAGGGGGCGGCATTCAGCAGCTCCATGGCCGACATCGGCAGTAGCATTGACCAAGCCCTCGCCACACTGCCGCCGGTGAAGGTGGAGGTCACGGCATCAGCCGACGGCAACACGGTGACCATCAACACCGGCATGGAGCTGCGCGAAGCTTGCTCCGAAGACCTCACACTGACACTGCTCGTCACCGAGGACTCGCTGAAGTACATGCAGCTCGACGGCACGGGCTACAACGAGCACTACGCACACAACCACATGCTGCGCGCCGTGGTGACCGACTCGTGGGGCAAGAGCGTCAGCATAGGCACCGAGGCCGGAGCCTCGGCCTCCGACCAGACTACCTACACCATCGGCACACCGGCCATCGTGAAGGCTAACAGCCACATTGTGGCACTGGTGTGCGACGCGGCGACACACCGCGTGATGGGTTGTGCCCAATGCGACATACGATGAACCGACGCATCCTGGGCCTCGCTCTGCCCAACATAGTGACCAACATCACCGTGCCGCTCCTCGGCATGGTGGATATGGCTATCGTGGGCCACCTCTCGGGCGACCATATTGGCGCCATAGCCATAGGCACACAGATATTCAACCTCATATACTGGAACTTCGGCTTCCTGCGCATGGGCACCAGCGGCTTCACGGCACAGGCCTTCGGCGCCGAGCGCTGGGACGAGACTGTCAAAATCCTCATACGCGCCTGCGCCATAGCGATAGGCATAGCGCTGACGCTGATAGTCCTGCAGTGGCCCATCGCTCTGGCGGTACCGCTGATCTTCGAGGGCAGCGACCATGTGCTGGGACTTGCTCTCACCTACTTCTTCGTGCGCATCTGGGCAGCTCCCGCCACACTGGGCATGTACGCCATCAAGGGGTGGTTCATAGGCATGCAGGACTCTAAGACACCGATGTGGATAGCCATATTCCTCAACTGCGTGAACATAGCGGCATCGCTGCTCTTCGTGCTGGTGCTCCATTGGGACATTGCCGGCGTGGCTCTGGGCACCGTGATAGCCAACTACTCGGGACTCACTCTCGGCATCGTCTTCCTGCGCAAACGTCTGAAACAACTGACCACCCACAACCCACAACTCAAAACTCAAAACTCAAAACTCACAACTATAAAAGCGGCTCTCCGCTGGAGCGACATGCGCCGCTTCTTCAAGGTCAACGGCGACATATTCCTGCGCACCCTGTGCCTGTCGGGCGTCTTCACCTTCATCACCGCAGCTTCGTCGCACATCAGCGACCAGATCCTGGCCGTGGACGCGCTCCTGCTGCAGTTCTTCACCATCTTCAGCTATATCATGGACGGCTTCGCCTACGCCGGCGAGAGCCTCGTGGGACGTCATATAGGAGCCAGACAGAAACGACACCTGAAACTCGCCGTGCGACTGCTGATTCTCTGGGGCTTGGCTCTGACGGCGGTCTTCACGGGCCTCTATGCAGCCTTCGGCAACCAGTTCCTCCACATCTTCACAGACCAGCAGGATGTCATCGCCGCCGCCGGCGACTACATGACATGGGTGCTCGTCATTCCCGTCTGCGGCTTCGCGGCTTTCCTCTTCGACGGCATCTTCATCGGCGCCACGGCGACACGCACCATGCGCAACGCTATGTTTGTGGCTACGGCGGCCTTCTTCGCCGTCTACTACGGCCTGAAGTATTACACCGATGCAGCCGCCAACGAACACACGTGGAACAACGTGCTGTGGCTCGCCTTCATGGTCTACCTCACCCTGCGCGGCCTGCTGCAGGCACTGCGGGTGCGCAAAGATATTTACCGACAAGCAGAATGAAACAGTCTCTCACAATACTTGCCACACTGCTCCTGGCTGCGGCCGTGCCGGCTCAGCCGCAGAAAGAACGCCCGACGGTGGCCGTGGTGCTCAGCGGCGGCGGCGCCAAAGGCATGGCGCACATCAGCGCACTGCGCGCCATAGAGGACGCCGGCATTCCGATAGACATCGTGTGCGGCACCAGCATCGGCGCTCTGATAGGGGCTCTATACTGCACCGGACACTCCACGGACTACATCGACTCCCTCGTGCGCTCACAAGACTGGACATTCCTCCTCAGCGACCGCACCGACCTGACGTCTCTCACACTCCGCCAGCGCGAAGAGCAGAACACCTACGCCATCATCCGCGGCATCAGCAGCAACAACCCCGAGAAAGGTGGCCTCATCAGGGGCCGTAACCTCAACAGGCTCTTCCGCAAGCTATGCGCCGGCTATCTCGACAGCATCAGCTTCGACAGCCTGCCCATACGCTTCGCATGCGTGGCTACAGACATCGTGACCAATACAGAGGTCGACTTCCGCAGCGGCTATCTCGTGCGCGCCATGCGCGCCTCAATGGCTATCCCAGGCGTCTTCACCCCTGTGAGAATGGGCGATATGGTGCTCATCGACGGCGGCCTCCGCAACAACTATCCTGCCGACCTGGCTCGCAAGATGGGTGCCGACATAATAATCGGCGTGACCGTGCAGAGCACTCCACTGCGCGCAGAGGACATCAGCGACGCTATGTCGGTACTCAACCAGATCATCGACGTCAACTGCAAGAACAAATACGCCGAAAACACAGAGATGAGCGACGTACTCATGCGCGTCGACGTCAGCGGCTACTCGGCGGCAAGCTTCTCGGCGACAGCCATCGACACCCTGATAAGACGCGGCGCCGAAGAGGCCGCCAGACACCACGACGACCTTATGGCCATCAAAGCCCGCATCGACGGCATGAGCAGCACCAGCATGCCGGGCTCCTCCGGTAGGCACAGACTATTCACGCACTCCATGCCGCCGTTCCGCGCCGACGACGACACGTCAGCAACAGCGCCAGCGAAAAGGACGCAACGTACCGACACACGCCCCGCCAACCCCATTGTCAGTGCTGGATTCCGCTTCGACAGCGAAGAGATGGGCGCCATTAAGCTCGCCGGCAAACTGCCTGCCAAGACCCGCATACCTATGACCCTGCAGGGCTCTCTGCGCCTCGGCAGACGCATCGCCGGCCGCATAGAATTCTCGGCATTCACGCGGCGCGTGTTCAGCCCCACTCTGGCCTACACCCTGCGACACAACGACATCGACATTTACTCGCTTGGCACTCGCACCTACAGCTTCCGCTACCGGCAGCACCAAGGCGACTTCACCCCTGTGGACTTCCAGTTCCGCAACTTCATAATTCAGGCAGGCATGCGATGGGACTACTTCAACTACTACGGCAACGTGCTGACACTCGGCACCGATACCGTCAGCACCGAGAACGGTCACTACTTCTCCTACCGCGCTTCGGCAGACCTCAACACCGAGAACCAATGGTACTTCCCCTCGCACGGCTCTCGTATGCATGCCGCTTACTGCTACCGCACAGACAACCTTATAGGCATGAAGGGGCAGATAGGTGTGAACGACATACTGGTGCACTGGCGCACAAATATCAGCCCGGTGCAACACTTCACCATACAACCCATGCTGTACACACGCCTGCTGATAGGCGGCGACATACCCTTGGGCTACCGCAACGCCGTCGGCAGCGAGTGGTTCGGACAGCAGGTCGAACAGCAACTTCCTTTCGCAGGTATCGGCAACCTCGAGTATATGAACCGCTACATTGCAGCGGCTCAGCTGCAACTGCAACTCAACATACTTAAGAACCACTACGTGATACTTCGCGCCACAGCCGCTATGCACAGCGACGATCTGATGGAGCTGGCTCTGCAGCCGGCCATCACAGGCATGCAGATAGGCTACAGCTACAACACCCTCTTCGGCCCCATCGACCTGCGACTCGGATACAGCAACCGCACCAAGAAAATAAATCTGTTCCTCAACATAGGCCACCGCTTCTGACCATGCAGATACGCCCCACCACAACAAACGACATCGAGGCCGTACTCACGATGTACGACCACTCGCGCCGCATTATGCGCGCCAACGGCAACACCATACAATGGGTGGGCTACCCCACCCGCCACGACGTGGCCGACGACGTGGCATGCGGCGCCTCGCACATCGTCGAGGACGACGGCAAGCCCGTTGGAACCTTCGCCGTGGTGCCAGGAGTGGAGCCCACCTACGGGGTGATAGATCATGGCCGTTGGATAGACACGACAACACCATACGCCACCATTCACCGCATAGCAAAAAACGCCGACGGACACGGCATCGGGGCGGCAGCCTTCACCTTCGCCAAACAGCAGTGCGACCACCTGCGTCTCGACACACACGCCAGCAACGCCGCCATGCGACACATGGCGGACAGAGAGGGGTTCGTATACTGCGGCATCGTGTACATGTCCGACGGCAGCCCTCGCGTTGCCTACGAGTGGTGGCGCTACGACACAGTGCCCGCTTCCCTCAAGGCATGGGTGGAGGAGTCTGTACTCCCACAATACGACGCCTTCGACACCGCACACCAACGCAACCACGCACGACGCGTCATAGCGCGCGCCATGCAGCTGAAACCCACTCCTGCCGTCTATGCCGCTGCCGCCATGCACGACATCGGCCTCCGCGAGGGGCGCGAAACGCACCATCTCGCCTCTGGACGTATGATAAGAGACTGCTCACCTCTGCACCAATGGTTCTCCAACGATGAGGTGGAACAGATTGCGCAGGCCGCCGAAGACCATCGCGCCTCAGCAAAGGAGCCTCCGCGCTCCTCACTGGGCGCCATAGTAGCTGAGGCCGACCGCGACGTGGAGCCGGAGACCATTGTGCGCCGCACCGTGGAATACAGCCTTTCACACTTTCCTCACTACGACCGCGAACAGCACTGGCAACGATGCCTCGACCATCTGCACGAGAAATACGCCGAAAGCGGCTACATAAAACTGTGGCTGCCAGACAGCCCCAACGCCGCCCCTCTGGCCGAACTCCGCACCCTGATAAAAAACGAAACAAAACTACGGGACCTATTCGACACACTCCTTAAACCCGAAACCCGAAACCCTAAACTCTAAACTTTAAACTTTAAACTTTAAACTCTAAACTCTAAACTTTAAACCTTAAACTTTAAACCTTAAACCTCCCATGAACACAATCCTTATCATCCTCGCCTTCATCTGCCTCGCCATCGGCATCGCCGGTGCCGTCATCCCCGGCCTGCCGGGACCTCCCGTCAGCTGGCTGGGCCTGCTGCTGGCAGCGCTGACGCCCTTTGCCGCGGTGAACGCCACGATGCTCATCGTCACCGCCGTCATCGCCGCCGTCATCACCGTGCTCGACTACGTGGTGCCCTCCCTCTCCACCAAGCACAACGGCGGCAGCAAATACGGCATCTGGGGATGCAACATAGGCCTCGTCATCTCCATCATAGGCCTTCCCTTCGGCCCTCAGGGACTGATAGGGGTCATCTTCTGGCCCTTCGCCGGAGCTCTCGTCGGCGAATACATCAACAAGCACGACTGGCAGCCAGCCCTGCGCGCCGCCTGGGGAGCCTTCCTCGGCTTCCTCACAGGCACACTGCTCAAGCTGGTCTACTGCATAGCCCTGCTCGTTGTGGTAATCGTCAAACTACTGTAGCTCTCCACTCCACTATTCCACCCCCTCGAGGCTCATAAGCGAGCGCACCGGCGCTATGTCTTCAAGCACCTTGCGCCCTCCCAGTGCCGGCAGCTCCACGAGGAATACGAACTCCTTGACCACCACGCGGCGGCCGCCGATCACCTCGCCGTTGAGAGCTTCGGCGATGCCCTGCGCCGTACCTCCTGTTGCCAGCAGGTCGTCAAGCAGTGTCAGCTCTATGGTGTCGCCGTCGCCCTTGCATGCCGCCAGGTCGCTGCGGCGGTAGAACACCTCGTCGCTGCCGTATTCCTTCTCGATGCTCACCTTCACCAGGTCGCCCTCGTCGTGCGGCAGCTTGCCCTTCTTGCGTATGGGCACTATGGTGTACACCTCCTGCGATGTGCACAGCAGTGGCGCGGCAAACAGAAAACCGCGGGCCTCCACCGTGGCTATGTTAGGCGCCGTGCAGCAGCGGTCTATCTCGGCCACTGCCTCGGCGAAAGCCTTCTTGTCCTGCAGGAACGGCAGCACATCGATAAAGTCGATCCCCGGCTTCGGGAAATCCGGATAATGTTTTATAACTTCTTCAAACATATATCTTAATACTTAATTCAACACCAAAAACAGAACCACTCCCCACTCCCAACTAACCACTAACCACTAACCACTAACCACTAACCACTACCCCCCCTCACATCGCCCACACCACCAGACCACCGCATATTATCACCCCCGTGATAAGCAGGTCTATCAGACAGTAGCCCATGATATCCTTGGCGTCGAGCTTGGCGATAGCCAGTGCCGGCAACGCCCAGAAAGGCTGTATGAGGTTCGTCCATGCGTCGCCCCATGCTATAGCGGTGCCCGTGAGGCCCGCATCCACGCCCAGCTCTGCACCTGCGGTGAACATGATGGGTGCCTGTATAGCCCAGTGGCCGCCGCCGCTCGGCACGAAGAGGTTGAGCAGCGCCGCACAGAGGAATGTCAGCAGCGGGTACGTCACGGGGTTGCTGATGCGTATGCACCCCTCGGCAAGCACGTTGCCGAGGCTCACGCCGCTGGCACCAACCCCTGTGATGATGCCCATGATGCCGGCATAGAAGGGGAACTGCAGTATGATGCCCGCGGCACCCGTGGCGGCCTTGCCGAAAGCGCGCACATAGGCTATCGGCGTGCCGTGCAGCAGCAGCCCCAGCGAGAGGAAGAGCATGATGACGGCCCCGAGGTCCAGCGTGCCGCCGCGGAAGCCAAGGTTCAACACCAGGTAGGCCAGCAGCAGCATGCCCAGCATCCACGACAGCACGCGGCTCTGCTCCATGCGCTGCGCCGGCGTCCTGTGGGCGTCGGCAGCCAGTCGCGGAGTCTCCTGCCCCTGCTCCTCGAGCAAGGCGGCATCCACCGTCACGGCGCCCTCTTTGGGGTGCATCAAGCTGTTGGCCACGGTGATGGCCACGATGACCACCAGCACCATGACGATGTTGTGCGGGTCGAGGATGGTCTGGCTCACGGGCACCGGCGCCGTCAACGCGCCGTTGGTGGCAGCCGCCAGAGCCTCGCCGGGCGTGGCCATGGTGAGCGGTATGGAGCCCGACAGGCCGGCATGCCACACCACGAAGCCGCTGTAGGCCGACGCTATCAGCAGACGGTAGTCGACACCCTCCAGCTGACGCGCTATGGCCTTGGCGAAGATGACGCCCACGATGAGGCCGAAGCCCCAGTTGAGCCAGCAGGCCACCGCCGACACCGCCGTCACCAGCGCTATTGCCGCCGCAGGAGTCCTCGGCACTCGCGCCAGGGCGTCGATGCCGCGCTTCACGGCCGGCGCCGCAGCCAGCGTGCTGCCGCATACCAGCACCAGCGCCATCTGCATGGCGAAAGCCAGCAGGTTCCACACTCCTCCCCCCCAGTGCTCCAGCACCTCCATGGGCGTCTGGCCACACACAGGCATGGCCACCACAGCCGCCACAAAGGTGAGCAGTATGGCGAAGATAAACGGCTCCGGCAGCCACCGCTGCACTATGCGTACACAAAACTTAATCATAGAACTCTATGAGCCCACTTAAAAATTAAAAATTAAAAATTAAAACTTACAACTTACAAATTAAAAATTAAAAATTAAAAACTTTAAACTTACAGCTTACAACTTACAGCTTACAACTTACAACTTAAAACTTACAACTTAAAACTTACAACTTACAACTTACAGCTTAAAACTTCATTATCTCTCTTATCTTCCTTGGTATATCGGTGTTCTGCTGTATGCCGCTGAAGCGCTCGGCGCCCGGGCCGTAGGCGAACACCGGCACCATGCAGCCCGTGTGGTCGCCCCACAGGAAACGGAAGTCGCTGAGTCCCTGCCCGATGTCGCCGTCTGGCAGCGTGAGGCCGCCGGTCTCGTGGTCGGCGGTGACCACCACCAGCGTGTGGCCGTCCTTCTCGGCCCAGTCGAGCACGGCATGCAGCATACGCTCGAAGTCGGCCAGCTCGGCACGCAGGTAGGCGGAGTCGTTGTTGTGGCATGCCCAGTCGATCTGCGACCCCTCAATCATCATGGCGAAGCCCTTGGGGTTGCGGCTGAGCATCTCGATGGCCTTCATCGACGCCGGACGCAGCACGTCGCCGCGCTCGGGCTCCGTCAGCGGGTCGCCGTCGTAGAGCAGCCCCACCACACGGTCGCCGCCGAAAGCCAGCAGGCTGTCGAGCGTGCGCACCACGGTGTAGCCGCGGGCGGCGAGGGTGTCAAGAGGGCTCAGGCCGTCCTTGCGGTTCTCCGGCAGGAAATACCGGTAGCCGCCGCCAACCATCACGCTGTGACGGCACTGCGCCAGCTGCAACGACAGGGTGTCGTACATCTTGCGGTAGGGCACATGGCCGTAGGTAGACGCCGGCGTTGCGTCCATGCAGTCGCTGACGACCACGAAGCCGGTGCTCTTGCCGGCGTCGACGGCGTCGTCGAAGATGGTGCGGTGGCGCGACGAGTCCGGCGCCCAGTTCACGTGGTAGTTCTCCACCTTCTCGCCAGTGGTCAGCGCCGTGCCGCCGGCCGACGAGTCGGTGCGGTACTTGTTGAGCGAATAGGTACGCGAAAAACCGCTGTAAGGAAAGCGCAGGAAGGCGCTGTTGTCGCCCTTCTCGGCCACCACAGAGGCATAGACCTGGGCCACGCCCATGCCGTCGCCCACTATAAGGATGACGTTGCGCGGCGCTTCATTCTTCTTGTTGCAGCAGCCCGCAAGAAGCAGCACCGCCGCGGAAAGCAGATACAGAAAACGTTTCATAACGCTATAAATCATTTTATTATACCAATCTTGCTGTCTTTTTTTCCTCCTGCAAATATACAGAATAAAACAAACATGCCAAATGTTAATTTTTTTTCGCATCCATCCTGATGCAGGAGAGAACCGCTACACATACGACAATGCAGGTGACCCAACCACCTTCACCTCCGATCAACTCCGACTCTTCACCGAAACACCACCGAAGAATCGCCGTCCCATCCCCGTGCTGTGGCTGCCGACCCTGTGGAGGCACGGATTGGCAACATTCTTCTGTACTATTTACCCCATTCTTTATAGTTCCTTTTCTTTATTGTGCGGTAGCGTATTTTTCAGATAACTTCTGCTCATATTTTTTGTTAAAAATTACTTTAAAAGGTAATTATTTCAAAAATATTTGTATCTTTGCATTTGAAAAACCAACAATATTATTATGACAAGAATACAGATAGAAGAGGTTCAAAAGACTGATATTGCGGGACTTTTTACCATCTGCTTTGAAGGAGATGACGCGACCGAATTCCAAAAATTCATCGAAAAATTCAAGGAAGATGCATCCCGTAAAGAGGAATTGTCGGTTATTTTGACTGCCATCAACCGTATGCTTACCGCCAGCGGCTTCCTCGAAAGGTATTTCCGCCCCGAGGGAAAAATAGGCGACCATGTCGTTGCTCTGCCCATCGAGCGCACCAAGATGCGTCTCTACTGCCTGCGTATGTCCGACAGCGTACTTATCGTTGGCAATGGCGGTATTAAAAACACCAAGACCTACGAGGAGGACGAGAGCCTTAACGGTTATGTCATTACACTTCAGAAACTGGATAAACTTCTTGATCATGCCATAAAGAGTGGTAGAGTTAGTATAGAGGAGACAACCATTTCAGGAATTGACAAAACAGATTTTGACCTATGAGCAAGACATCTGACCTTTTCAACGAATGTGTAGCTGCCACACCTAAGGATGTGAAACAGCGTGTCGACTGGTCGTTCCAGATTGCCGACAAGATTGCTGACGCCCTGAAGGAACGCGGTATGACACAAAAAGAGTTTGCCCACCAGATTGGCCGTTCCGAAGCGGAGGTCTGTCGCTGGGTAGGTGGCACACACAACTTCACTCTTGCCACCCTCGCCAAAATATCCGCTACTTTGGATATGCCATTGATAAGCGTAATGTAGGTCCTCCATATCACCAGCTGTATCTCTTCGTTCAATTTGCATAATTCGCCGTTCTCTTTTAATTTTCAATTCGTAGTCATCGTCCGCTCCTCCCCATACACCGTCCCAATAGCGTTGGTGGCGTAGGCACGGTAGTAGTAGGTGGTGCCTGCCGTCAAACCTGTGAGGTTGCTGACGAAGGCCAGCTCGTCTCTTCAACCGACCCCGAAGGGTTTACCACCCACTATGGCTACGACAACCTTGGCCGCCTCATCTACAGAGACCACCCCGATGCCGGTACCACGAATTATGAATATGACCCAGCAGGCAACATCACAAAAGAAACAAACATGCCAAATGTTAATTTTTTTTCGCATCCATCCTGATGCAGGAGAGAACCGGTGGATAGGGGTCAGTGGATAGGGGTCAGTGAATAGTGGTCAGTGGATAGGGACTAGTGGATAGGGGCGGTTGATGGGGTCTTATGGCCGTCTTGTAGCCGTCTTGTAGCCGTTTAGTAGCCGTCGAGATTATGTTCACGAGAGTGACAGTGACAGTTGTGACAGTTAAAAATTAGACCATACAAACGGGAAAAAAAATTCTATATCTATATATATAGATATAGATGATATTTTTGGTTGTGAAAGCCCCACAAAACAACTGTCACAACTGTCACTGTCACTCTTACCCCGATGTAGGGTGGTGGCGAGAAGGCTACCGAGTGTACGGAGTGTTTGGACCACTAGCCACTTAACCCTAACCTTCACGCAACCACCCTCCGAAGCAATTCGCAGGGTGGTTTTTTATTGGACAAGAACTAAGCAGGATAACAATAATATCCATTATGTGCCATTCGGACATCGGGACGACAAAGGTCTATGCCGACCTGCTGAACAAGACCAAAGCCAAAGCCCTCCTCTACTTTCCCGACAGCACCCCCGAAACCGCCGTCAAGTACGTTACATCAACGATACTTCTTCAGTGTTGCACTGAAGAAGTATCGTTGATATGCCGAATGGGAGTCGTGGAGACGACATTGCGAATAAAACACTAAAGTATATCATTTTTAGACAATATAGTTTTTTTTTGTATCTTTGCCGAGAGCAAACTGACATGTAGACGACACGTAACTACGTATATATATGAGAAGAACGATATTCACAGGCCGCATGAAAATGGCCGACATGATAGCGACGAACTACGATTTGATACTGATGCTGCCCCGCTTCGGCATACCGCTGGGTTTCGGCGACAAGAGCGTGAGGGATATCTGCCGCGAACGCGGCGTGGACGAGACGCTCTTCCTGACGGTGTGCAACATTTACTCGTTCGACGACTATACGCCCGACGACGAGGAGCTGGGCCGCATCGACAGCCGCCTGGTGGCAGAACACCTGCAGGCGAGCCACCGCTACTACACCGAGGAGCGCCTGCCCCACCTGCAGCACCACCTGAACCACATCGTGGAGCATGTGGGCGAGCAGTCGGCGACAATACTGAAGAAATACTTTGCCGACTACTGCCGCGAGGTGCGCGACCATGTGCGCCACGAGGAGCGCACCCTGAGCCAGATGCTCGAGGACATGCGCAGCGGCGAGCGCGTCAGCGACCACTACATCAAGAGCCACGACAACATCAAGGACAAGCTCAACGACCTCACCCAGATCATCTACAAGTACATACCGGGGGAGCGCCTCAACGAGGAGATGATGGAGCTGGTGTTCGACATCATGCAGCTGAGCCGCGACCTGGAGAAGCACGCCATGATCGAGGAGCTGCTGCTGCTGCCCCCCGAAGACTACCAGCTGAGCGAGCGCGAGCAAGAGGTGCTGGAGCTGGTGGCGCAAGGACTGAGCAGCAAGGAGATAGCGTCGCGGCTCAGCATAGCGGTGAACACCGTCAACACCCACCGCAAGAGCATCACCCGCAAGACGGGCATCAAGAGCGTGGCCGGCCTGGCGGTGTATGCCATGCTGAAGAAGCAGTAGGGCAAGAAGTCAATAAGTCATAAAGTCAAGAAATCAGAACAAATGAATAAATCGCTGAAAGTCATACGCATTATCCTGGCGGCGCTGATGCTGCTGGGCATCACGGCGCTGCTGCTCGACACCACGGGTGTGCTGCGCCACTGGCTGGGCTGGATGCCCAAGGTGCAGCTGCTGCCGGCCATGATGGCACTGAACGTCGCGGTGGTGGTAGCCATACTGCTTGTCACACTGGTCATCGGCCGTTTCTACTGCGCCGTGGTGTGCCCCATGGGCATCTTCCAGGACCTCTTCGTGTGGGCGCACAAGCTCATCTTCGGCAAGAAACGCCCCTATCGCTACCGCAAGCCCGCCAACTGGCTGCGCTACACGGTGCTGGCGCTCTTCGTGCTGGCCATGCTCGTGGGGATGAACAGCATAGCGGTGCTCATAGCACCCTACAGCGCCTACGCCCGCATGGTCACGGGGCTGCACGCCTCGGGACTGGCGCAGTGGGTGGCCATAGCGACGCTGGCGGTCATAGGGCTGATGAGCTTCACCATGGGACGCCTGTGGTGCAACACTATCTGCCCCGTGGGCTCGCTGCTGGGCCTGCTGGCCAAGCACCGCCTCTTCGGCATCAGGATCGACGCCGCGAAGTGCGTGGGCTGCCGCAAGTGCGAGCACGGCTGCAAGGCCATGTGCATAGACATCGACAACAAGACGGTGGATCACTCGCGCTGCGTGGACTGCTGGAACTGCCTCGCGCAGTGCCCGGTGGGAGCCATAAGCCTCGGCGGGAAACAGCCGGCGGAGAGCACGAAGCCTGTGGACGACAGCCGCCGCAAGTTCGTGGCAGGCACCGTGGCCGTGGGCGCCGCGATGGCTGTGCAGGCCCAGGAACAGAAACTCGACGGCGGTCTGGCAGCGCTGATGGACAAGCAGGTGCCGCAGCGCAAAACACCGCTCAAGCCCTTCGGCTCGCAGAGCATAAAGAATTTCGGCACACGCTGCACGGCCTGCCAGCTGTGTGTGAGCCAGTGCCCCGAGAAGGTGCTGCGCCCCTCCTCCAAGCTGGAGAGCCTGATGCAGCCCGAGCTGAACTACACCGACGGCTACTGCCGCATGGCCTGCACGCGCTGCAGCGAGGTGTGCCCGGCAGGCGCCATACAGCCCATAAGCAAAGAGGAGAAGACGGCCATCAGCATCGGCTGCGCCGTGGTGCTTAAGGACAACTGCATCGGCTGCGGCACCTGCGCCCGCCACTGCCCCTCGGCAGCCATCAGCATGGTCGACGGCAAGCCCGCCGTCAACGAGGCCCGCTGCCTCGGCTGCGGAGCATGCGAATACTACTGCCCCGCACGTCCCATGACGGCAATCTACGTCGAAGGCCGCGAGATACACACTGAAATCTAAAAAAAAAACAAAAAAAAATAACACAAACAATGAGCTTTAACATCAAACAATCTCTGATTGATTTCGTAAAGTACATGGGTACTTGGAAATTCTGGAAAGAACTGATCATCATGACGCTGGGCATGGCTGTGACCGCCGCCGCCGTCTACTACTTCCTTGTGCCGAGCAAACTGATCATCGGCACTATCAGCGGCCTCTCCATCGTGCTGACCAAGATATTCGAGGGCATGGGCATCAACATCTCGCTCGGCACCCTGATCATGGTCATCAACATTGTGCTGCTGATACTGGCATTCCTGCTCATCAACAAGGAGTTCGGAGCCAAGACCGTCTACACGGCACTTATCCTCGGCCCGCTGGCCGACCTCTGGGCCAAGATACTGCCGTGGGATGCCAAGAACGCCGCCGGAGAATACATTCTGGCCAACCACAACCCCATCACCGGCTCGGCCTCCATCATGGGCGACCCATGGCTCGACCTCTGCTGCTTCGTGCTGCTGCTCAGCGCCTCACAGGCCCTGATGTTCAGCATCAACGCATCGACAGGCGGCCTCGACATACTGGCCAAGATTGTGAACAAGTACCTGCACTTCGACATCGGCGCCTCGGTGTCAATAGCAGGTGCCGTCATCTGCTGCACGGCTTTCGCCATCAACCCCTTCCGCATGGTTATCATCGGCCTCATCGGCACCTGGATCAACGGCCTGGTGGTCGACTACTTCACAGCCACGCTCAACAACCACAAGCGCCTCTGCATCGTCAGCAAAGACTACGAACGCATACGCCAGTACATCATCAACGAGCTGCACCGCGGCTGCACCCTCTATGAGGTCACCGGCGGCTACAGCGGCGAGAAGAGCATAGAGCTCGAAGTGCTGCTCAACAAGGACGAGTTCAGCAAGATACTGGCCTGGATGAAGGACGAGCAGATAGAGGCCTTCTCGACCGCCGGCAATGTGAGCGAGGTCTACGGCCTCTGGGCGAGCGGCAAGAAACGCAAACAACTCAAGGAGCAAGCTGACAAGCGATAACCCAAACACAAATGGAAAGACGAGCATTTCTCAAAGGATTGGCAGGAGCCGCCGTGGCGGGAGCCGCCATGGCGGCCGGCTGCGACAACCCCAAAGGCACAAAGGCCGAGGGGTTTGCCACGGGTGAGGTGCCGCAGGGCTCTATGACCTATCGCACCGACAGCCACGGCCAGCAGGTGAGCCTGCTGGGCTTCGGTATGATGAGGCTGCCCGTGGTGGGCGGCGGCGACCTGCGCAAAGACCCCAACGCGGTGCTTGACCAAGAGCTTATCAACCGCATGGTGGACTACGCCATGGAGCACGGCGTGAACTACTACGACACATCACCGGTCTACCTCAAGGGCATGTCAGAGACGGCTACGGGCATAGCCCTCAGCCGTCACCCAAGGGAGAAATGGCTCGTGGCCACCAAGCTGAGCAACTTCCGCAACTGGACGCGGGAAGCAAGCATGGAGATGTACAAGAAGTCGTTTGAGAACCTGCAGGTCGACCGTATAGACTACTATCTGCTGCACTCCTTCGGAGGCGTGGACCCCGACGGGAAGAGCGACTTTGAGAAACGCTTCGTGGACAACGGCATGATAGACTTCCTGCTGGAAGAACGGGAGAAAGGACATATACGCAACCTCGGCTGGTCGTTCCACGGCGAGCAGAGCGAATTCGACAAAGTGGTGGCCCTGCACGACAAGTACCACTGGGATTTCGCACAGATACAGATGAACTATGTCGACTGGCACTACGCCCACGAGATAGAGCCGGAGAACGTCAACGCCGAGCACCTGTACACGGAGCTCGACAAGCGCGAGATACCCATAGTCATCATGGAGCCGCTGCTCGGCGGCAGGCTGGCGACACTCAACGACTCCATGGCGGCACGACTCAAGGCAAGCGAGCCCGACCGCAGCCTTGCATCGTGGGCGTTCCGCTACCTCGGCATGTTCCCGCGCGTCATGACGTCGCTCAGCGGCATGAGCGCCATGGAACACGTGGAGGACAACGTGCGCAGCCACTGCCCCTTACTGCCACTCAGCGAGACACAGATGCAGCTGCTGGAACGCGTGGCCGACGAGTTCGCCCACTACCCTGCCATTCCATGCACCTCGTGCCAGTATTGCATGCCGTGCCCCTACGGCCTGGATATACCCGGCATCTTTTCCTTCTACAACAAAAGCCTCATGGATGGCAACATCGCCACCGAAGGCACCGTGGAGCAGCGCGAATACCGCCGTGCCCGACGCGCATTCCTCACCACGTATGACAAAAGCATCGCGCGGCTGCGCCAGGCCGACCACTGCATCAACTGCGGCGAATGCCTTACGCACTGCCCACAACATATTGCCATCCCCGACAAGATGCGCATGATTGAAGATTATACAAACAAACTTAAAGATTCATTGGTATGAAGCTGTTATTTCTGGGCACATGGGAAATCCTCATTATCGTCTTGATACTGCTGCTGCTTTTCGGCGGCAAGAAGATTCCCGAACTGATGAAAGGCCTCGGCAAGGGCGTCAAAAGTTTCAAGGACGGCGTCAACGGCATTCCCGGCGATGAAAAGAAAGATGAAACGAAAACTGAAGACAAATAATCTTCAATTTTCAACTTTCAATTTTCAACTTCCTTGACTTTCTGGGAGCACCTTGACGAATTGCGGCGGCGCATCTGGTATGTGCTGCTGGCGGCCGTGGTGGCGGCCGTGGGCTGCTTCTGCTTCAAGGACGCCCTCTTCTCCGTCATCCTGCACCCAAAACCCGCCGACATGCAGCTCATCAACGTGGAGCTCACGCAGCAGTTTCTCACTCACATGCGCGTGGCCTTATGGGCTGGACTGCTCTTAGTCTCGCCATACATCATCTACCAACTCTTCGCCTTCGTGGCACCAGGACTCTACAGCACGGAACGACGACTGGCTATACGTGCTGTGGCTGCAGGCTACCTACTCTTCCTCGGAGGTATTGTCCTTAACTATTTCATCATCTTCCCCTTCACCGTACGCTTCCTCGGAGGCTACCAAGTGAGCGCCGATGTCGCCAACACCATCACGCTGTCGAGCTATATCTCCGTACTGGGAGTCATGAGCCTGGTGATGGGGGTGGTGTTCGAACTGCCGGTGCTCTGCTGGCTGCTGGCCAAAATCGGGGTGCTCAAGGCCGACTTAATGAAGAAATACCGCCGCCACGCCATAGTGGCCATCGTCATCATCGCGGCAGTCATCACCCCCACCGGCGACCCCTTCACGCTGGCGCTGGTGTCGGTGCCGATATACCTGCTGTGGGAATTAAGCATACTGATAGTTAAACATACAGAACAATGAAAAAGACAGCCACCGTCTTGTTTGCAGTCGTCATGCTTGTCTCTTGCCAGCAAAAGACACACGAGACAGCATGCAGCAGCTGCGCAGAAGCCCTTATTGCATACTCTGAGCAATACCCGGCAGCAGAACCCACAGACCTATACAAGATGGTCTTCCAAGACCTGTACGGACCCGGACACCTGCTCACCGACTCCACCGCAGCCTTGCGCTACATCACCGCAGAGGTTGAAACAATGGACAGCCTCGGCGGCATGCCTCCCTACGAATACACTCTGTGCGACAGCAACTTCGTGCGCGTGAACCTAAGCCTTGTACAGCACGGCGCCATCACCGCCGAACAACTGGCCGACGCCATGGTGCGCAGCGCGGAAGGTCTGCCCACACCAGACCCCAGATACGTGGTCAGCCACAGCGCCGCCTTCAAGGCCGCCTATGACCCTCATTACCGCATCATTCGCCGCGATATCTTTGAACAGGAAATATTGCCATCAATACCATGATAGATAAACTTTACAACGCATATCTTGCAAGCCGTCACGTAACTACAGACTCGAGGGCAATCACCCCGGGATGTATATTCTTCGCCTTCCGCGGCGCAAACTTCGACGGCAACGCTTTCGCACCGCAGGCACTTGAGCAGGGCGCCGCACTCTGCGTCATCAGCGACCCTCAGTACAAGGTCGACGACCGCTGCATCGTGGTGCCAGACGTGCTCGCCACACTGCAGGAGCTGGCACGCGAACACCGACGCCACTTGACAATACCCGTCATAGGCATAACCGGCACAAACGGCAAGACCACGACAAAGGAACTCGTACACGCCGTGCTGGCACGACGCTACAAAACCTCGGCGACAGCCGGCAACTTCAACAACCACCTCGGCGTGCCTTTAACGATACTCGCCATTCCCGCCGACACCCAGATAGCCATTGTAGAGATGGGAGCCAACCACCCCGGGGAGATTGCCGGTCTGTGCAATATTGCTGACCCCGACTGCGGCCTCATCACCAACGTTGGACGCGCACACCTGGAAGGCTTCGGGAGCTTTGATGGGGTTATACGTACAAAAACAGAACTTTACCGCCACCTCGCGGCAAAAAACGGGCTTGTCTTTGTCAACGCCGACAACGAGCACCTGATGCCTATAGCAAAAAACATTGACCACCACCTGACATACGGCAGCTCGGCAGAAGCCGACACTCGTGGAACATACGTGGGGAGCGACCCCTACATGCATTTCTACTTCGAGGTGGGCGACAATGTCTATAACACCCACAGCCATCTCCTTGGCGCATACAACTTCGACAATGCAATGGCAGCTGTCGCCGTGGGCCTTCACTTCGGCGTAGAGCCTTGGGACATCAAGGAAGCCATCGAAGCTTACACTCCAGCCAACCAACGCTCGCAGTGGAAAGAGACCGCCAACAACAACTTATACCTCGACTGCTACAACGCCAACCCTTCATCAATGGCAGCAGCACTCAGGGCTTTCTCTGACATAAAAGCACCACACAAAGCAGCTATTATTGGCGCGATGCGTGAACTCGGCATTACATCACTCGAAGAGCACCAACGCCTCGTCGATACTCTCGACAAAAGTCACCTTGACTATTGCCTGCTCATAGGCCCCGAATTTGACGGTATCAGCCTGACAAACAACACAAAACACGTAAACACCACCGAAGAGGCCATCACTCTGCTGAAAGAATGGGGTCCAAAAGGCTATACAATACTCATCAAAGGCTCCAACTCCAACCGGCTTTGGACCCTCGAGGAGTTTCTTTGACTAAAAAATTTGCAGCACAACAAACTGTAAATCAACAAAAGACAAAACACCCAAAGCATTGACGCAAAAAAAGATTTTGCCATATCGGAAAAAAGTAGTACTTTTGCACCCGATTTCAGCGAAAGGAAGCTGACAAAAAGTTCGGGGTGTGGCGCAGTTGGCTAGCGCACTTGCATGGGGTGCAAGGGGTCGAAAGTTCGAGTCTTTTCACCCCGACTTTTTTTTACACAACACTCTCACAAACAAAAAAAACAGCACCTATACATAGATGCTGTTTTTTTAGAGCATAAACACGGCTCTTATTCTTTCGTCGCCGGGTCGTGAAGGACAACAACCAGACGCGAGAGACCCGTGGCTGATGAACAGCCTGAAGGCCCGGCACATGCATTGTCGAGCTTCAAACTGACAGTGGGAGGCAGGATGCTATAAAGATACCCTTGGAGGGTATGCAGACGGTGGTCGGTGAGGTGACGGTTGAAAGCGGCATCATCGGTGATGTCATTGGTAAGCGAGAGAGAGACCTCTATATCAGGATTGTCTGTCAAAAAACGGACAAGCGGCTCAAGCTGGGTCTTGCCATAATCGCTAAGCTCAAGGTCTACATTGGGGCCGAAAAGGTCTGAATAATAGATGCGCTGATCAAGAAGGAGCTTGTCTATAGCAACATCCAGCCGCTGTTCGGCAATAAGGAACTCATCGTCTGACTTGGCGGTGTTTACCGATTCGTAAGACACAAAATAGCCGTGCAGGGCAAACGTAAGCTCATAATACTGTTCGCTTTGCAGATAGAGATGATAGAAGCCATCGGAATCCGTGACTGTTGTGCACAGCGGAACGCCATTCTGAGCAGCAACAACATTAACCCCTTGGAGCGGAGTGTCATACTTGTCAAGAACACGACCCCATAGAAGAACACCGTCAAGCCCCCCAGTAAATGAATAGAGCTGAGAGTCACTGTCACTCTCAACACGCTTTGACACCCAGTAACCATAGTTTCTGGCAGTGTCAACAACCATATCGAAGTCGTCGGCATCTGGACTATTAAGTGGCTCTGGGAGTTTTTGGACGCGGCAACGGCCAATCTGCAACATGCCGATTGTATCGCCAGTAACACGATCCGAGATCAGGCGTGTAGAATAGATGTTAAGGTAAGCATGATCAGCATCTTGACCATTGGATGAAAAGAGCAGGCAGTCTCGATAAATTGATGGCGTAACCTCATCATACTCGGTATTGATACGATTGCCAAGGTTGGTCGGTCGCGACCAGCGCCCATCTTCGTAGACAGAATACCAGAGGTCATACCCACCAAAGGACCTACGACTGTCTTGTGAAGAAAAAATCATAATACGGCCGTCGGTGGTGAACGTTGGATGCTCAACAGACATCGACCCCATACGCACTTTCTTCACCCTACCTTTCTTGCCCTCCGGATGACGGTAACAAAACAGATAAGACACTCCATGCTTATTGCGCTGTGTAAAATAAAGGTCTCCAGTACCAGGATGGCGCACTACATACTCTATATTATCAGCGAGGCGAACAAATGTAGTATCTGCCCAGAAGCCAAGAAGCTGCTCACCACTACGCTGGGCAAGAAGCAGCACTTCAGAGGCATAACAATACAGATTACCGTCAACAATGGACACATTTCCTACTTCTCCAGGCAAGAGGGCCATTTTCTGCTGTGTGGCGCTAAATGCCGATTGCTGTGCTTTTAGTGGGCTTAGAAATGAGGCAAGCACAAACAACAATAGCAGAAGATTTTTTGCTGTCTTGCGTGCCGACGTCGTTGTTTTACGCTTGGCAGCAGTTGTCTTTCCCCTTTTTGCATTGATAGCAAGAGGGATTGCCTGAGAGATAGTGTCTATATAGTGAAAATTCAGCCCTGAAATATATGAAGCATTTATCTCTTCGACATCTCGGCGATTATCAGAGCAAAGAATAATGTCCGTGATCCCGGCACGCTTGGCAGCGAGCACCTTCTCCTTGATACCACCTACAGGTGTAACATCACCGCGTAAGGTTATTTCTCCGGTCATAGCGACATTGGGACGAACCTCGCTATGGGTAAAGGCAGAAAGCATGGCGATAAAAATAGTTATACCAGCCGATGGGCCATCCTTGGGGGTCGCTCCCTCGGGGACATGGATATGTATATTGCTTGAAGAAATGGTGGATTCATTAACTCCGAGCTCCTTTGCGTTAGACTTCAGATACTCGAAAGCCAACGTTGTCGACTCCTTCATTACATCGCCAAGGTTTCCCGTCATCGTAAGAGTGCCTTTGCCTTTGCTAAGAGAACTCTCGATAAAGAGGATCTCGCCGCCCACTGGGGTCCAGGCAAGACCTGTGACCACGCCCTCACGCGGCATGCGCTGGGCAACGGAACTATTGTGAATAGGAAGACCGAGGACTTTTTTTATCTCATCAGGGGTCACTCCGCTCTTGGGACGCGCCCCTTGCTCTATCTCCACGATGCGGTGGCGTACAAGCTTAGAGAGTTGCTTTTCCAACTGCCTAACGCCTCCCTCACGGGTATAGTCATTGATGACTACATCGAGGTTGGCGTTGTCGAGCTTGAAAGAACGGCGGTCTAACGCATTCTCCTTCATTATGCGTGGCAGTAGGTGGCGCTGCGCAATCTGCTCTTTCTCCTCAAGAACATAGCCGCTGAAGTCAATGACCTCCATTCGGTCAAGCAGAGCCGGCTGAATATCAGAGATGTTATTTGCCGTAGCAATAAAGAAAACACGCGACAGGTCGTAATCCACACCGAGATAATTATCATGGAAACGACAGTTCTGTTCTGGATCCAACACTTCAAGAAGTGCCGACGAAGGATCTCCGGTGAAGTTGTTGCGCTGCACTTTGTCCACCTCGTCAAGAACAAAGACAGGATTGGAAGCTCCAGCCTTTGCCAATTCTTGAATTATTCGGCCAGGCATAGCACCAATGTAAGTGCGGCGGTGACCGCGTATCTCTGCCTCATCGTGAAGTCCACCAAGCGCAACACGTCGATAGGGACGGTGCATGGCGGCGGCAATACTACGGCAGACAGACGTCTTGCCGGTACCCGGAGGGCCGACAAGGCACAGGACCTGAGCCTTTCTGGCAACTCCGCGCTCCTCCTGCCGTTTCATGACAGCAAGATACTCTATAATACGATCTTTAACCTTGTCTATACCATAGTGGTCGGCATCAAGAATACCGCGTGCTGCACCAAGATCAAAACTTTCCTCAACAACTTTGTCCCACGGTAGGTCAAGCATCATTTCAAGATAGTTGAGCTGCATTGAATAGTCTGGTGACATCTGCGGGATTCGACTCATCTTGTTCAACTCCTTGTCAAAAACCTCCTTGACTGCACTGCTCCACTGCATCTTTTCTGCACGCTTGGCAAGCTCGTCATATTCAGAGTTGGACATAACACCTTCTGATGGCCCACCAAGTTCCTCTTGGATGACATCCATTTGGTGACGAAGATAGTACTCCCTCTGCTGCTTGCCAATGACATCGCGGGTTTTGTCATCAATCTCACGGCGCAATTCCTCAAGGCCTTTAAGAGTGCCCATCTGCGCAAGCATCTTGTCAACACGTTCCGTATAGCTCTCACACGCAAGAAACTTATATTTTTCATGCGCATCAAGCTCCATGTGAGAAGCTGCAAAGTTTATGAATATCTTGTCACTCCCAATACCACTGACCATTGAGCCCATCTCATCATCAGGCATACGCATGCGCAAAAGATCACTATACTGACTGCGCAGTCGCTTCACCTTACGCTTGAAGGCCGGAGTATGCATGCCCGCATCCGATTCCGGGGCAATAATAACATGACCCAACATGTAGGGGAATGCTCGATGAATCACAAGTGAATGGCAGCGGGCAACTCCCTGTAATACTGCTATGGTGATATCTTTCTTGAATTCAAACACCTTAAGCACTTTGGCGACAACACCGACGTGGTACATATCATATACCGTTGGGTCCTCAGCCTTGTTGCACTGCGTAAAAACAAGGATATGACGATTGGTGCCTTTTATATCGTCAAGCAGGTGGCGCGATCTCTCACGACTGGCAGCAATTGGAAGTATCACTCCTGGCAGGAGGACTTGATCCATAACCGGCAGCACAGGCATCTCCTCCTCAATTGTATTGTCATTGAGAAGCAAATCTTCGTCACCTTCTTCAATCACGGGCACAATGTCAGCCCTAATATTTAGTTCCTTGGCGAAGATCTCGCCGAGATCATCAAGAGCAATCTTTTTCATAAAACAATGCCATTAACGCAAAATGCCATAAAAATGTTTCACCCTACTCTTCTTATTCCTCATGGTAGTACACCCGTTTGACCCTTGGAGACACCGCGGTGAGAAGCTCATACGGTATGGTGCCGGCAGCTTCAGCGTTGCGCTGCAACAAATCTCCTTCTCCAAAGATTATAACACGATCACCTTCACAACAATCCACATCCGTCACATCTATAAAACACATATCCATGCAAATGGTTCCAATTATCGGAACCTCTTTGCCATTGACTATTACATGCCCTCTACCATGACCCAAACTGCGGTATAAACCGTCTGCATAACCGATGGTAATAATGGCAACACGCGACTGACGGGCCGCACGCCAGCGACAACCGTAACCCACAGTATCGCCTACAGGAATGTCCTTAACCTGTGATATAAGTGTTACAAGACGACTTACCTGCTTGAGATGATTCTGAACATCTGGCTCAGGGCTCACTCCGTAAAGGCCAATACCCAAGCGCACCATATCCATCTGAGCTTCTGGAAATCTCGTTATACCAGAAGAGTTAAGAATATGCTTAATCCCAGGCAACTGTGCACTCCACTCCCTGAATCGTTTTATCTGGTTGCGTGTAAAATCATCCATAGACGGTTCGTCGGCGCATGCCAAATGAGTGAAAACGCTTTCCACCCTCACAACATCTTTCAGCTTTGCAAGCTTTTCCAATAAAGCAGGCACATCATCTCCACCAAAGCCAAGACGGTGCATACCTGTGTCAAATTCAATATGCACAGGATACGGGTTACTCAAAGACAACAATTGCAGACGATTGGTGAAAAGGTCAAGTATTCGGAATGAATATATGTCAGGCTCTAATCTATAATGAATAATATCGTCGAAAGATGCCTCCTCCGGGTTCATTACCATTATAGGAAGACGTATGCCGCCGCGACGCAGATCCACCCCTTCGTCAGCGTAAGCCACAGTCAGATAATCCACACCGCGGAACTGCAACGCCGAGGCCACCTCAACCCTGCCAGCGCCATAACTGGAGGCTTTTACCATGGCCATAAGTTTTGTCGTCGGCTTAAGCCTGGCCCGATAATAGTTGAGGTTATGTATCAGAGCGTCGAGGTTCACCTCCATTACAGTCTCATGGTTCTTTTTCTGCAACAACTTGGCGATACGCTCAAAACCAAAAACACGCGCACCTTTTAACAGAATGGTGCAGTTCTGGAGAAAATCAGCGTTATACTTGTCAATAAAATCTTGTGTCGTGGGATAAAAAACAGCCTCTATCCCGTCGAACAACGATTTGCAGCGACCCAGAGCCTCACCGATGGCTACAAGCTTGGTGATATCACGCTGTCGGACAAGCGACGCCACCTGTGAATAAAGCTCTGCATCGGTCATACCTGTTTGCATAAAATCGCTGATGATAAGCGCCTTGTTGTTATGCTGATTAATATGTCCGAGATAATCCAAGGCAATGTTTAGCGAATTGATATCCAAAGAATAACAATCGTTAATAAGTAAACAATTGCCGGTAGCTTCATTCATCTCAAGACGCATCTCAACAGGAGTCAACTTTGCACACCTTGTCGCTATGGTGTCTGCCGGACACCCGAGATACAACATCATGGCTATGCAATGCATCACATTTTCCTGCGAGGCCCTGTCGACAAAAGGTATAGTCACTTGCATGCTGGTCCCCTGATACTCCACTTCCAGCACGGAGTGACCTTGACTCAACTTCACGCCACGAAGAATGACGTCAGCATCCTCGCTGTGACCCCATGTGAAGAGGCGCACATGACGGAAGCTCTCTATACCGCTTACCGCAGAATGTATGTCCTTGTGGTCTATGCAATAGATTAGGGTGTCACAATGGGTAAACAGCTGCAGCTTTTCCGCAATCTTCTGTCCTCGAGTCAGGAAATTCTCGTCATGAGCCTGCCCGATATTGGTAAATATCCCTAACGTTGGCTTTATCACCTTTTGCAGCCGCAGCATCTCTCCTGCTTCAGATATGCCAGCCTCGAAGACACCTATTCTGTCCTTATCACTCATCTGCCACACAGACAGCGGAACACCTATCTGGGAGTTGTAGCTCTTCGGACTCGACACCACCTGACCGTCAGGCACAAGCATCTGCACCAACCAGTCCTTCACTATAGTCTTGCCGTTGCTGCCTGTTATGCCTATAACAGGGATATTGAACTGCTCCCGGTGTTTGGCGACAATCTGTTGCAGCGCCAGAACCACATCGTCAACACGCCAGATATTTGCATCGTCATATATAATATCGCAATCGCTGGGAACAACGAAAGACCTCACACCTTTTTCGTACAACTCTTTTATATATCGCACTCCGCTGTTACGCCTTGTAACAATAGCGAAAAAAACTGTCCCCTGCGGCTCCACGAGACGTCTGCTGTCTGTGAGCAGATGCTGCACTTCGCCTTCCGGCACGGCGATATGCACATCCACAGGTTTTACAACTGTACTAATATCAGAAATCTTCATTTGTGCTTTAGTATTTGAAAGCCTATGCCGCACTCTAAGCATTTGCGGCTTTTGCAATAGTTGTTTTCAAGCTGCAGCAACGCTTGACTTTCGGCTGCATTACAGGGTGTTATCCCGACCTGGCACCACTTGCGCATCACAGCATTGTCCTCGGCGGGCAATTGTGTCAGCAACTCCACCGCCTGCTCCTTGTATTTCTCCTGCCCGTGTACGGTGCCGTAAAGGAACAACAGCGGTACCCATGCATTGATAATGAGCAACTGTGCCTGCGTCTTACCGACATGCTTTACCGTCTGCTTTTCCGTAGCAGTGTCAAAACGATAATGGTTGTTCCAGTATGCGGCAGCGCTTTGGTCAAACATCTTCACCATCTCCCTGGTGTCGTGCATGTCGAGCAGTGTAGAGAAAAGACCGGAGGTTGTTGACAGCAGTTTGGCAAACTGGCTGATACGTATCGTGGGGAAACTCGACGGGCGCAGGCAGTAAAACCGCCAAAGATAGCCACCCATCGGCTTCATGCCGGTACCTGTCTTCAACGCTTCATAATCTTTCTGCAACAGACGCGGATATTCATCCTCAAAGTAGCCTTCAAGCAGCCCGGCCTGCCCCATAAGAACGGCCTCCACCCTGCTTGGATTGTCCTTCCATCTGGCCAACAGCCGCTGGTCGGTGGCCTTGGCCAACATCTCGAAAGGCAGCGCATTGACTTTGCTCCCGAAGTAACGGGCCATAAGCCAATAACAGGTCTGTTCCCAACCGCCATGACTCTCTTCAAGCAGACGGCGCACCGTATCGGTCTTAGCCATAATGCGCTCTGCCAGCAGCCTGTCAAGGAAAGACTTCACCAGGAACTGCGGCACCTCCCCTACTCTTCTCCCGCACGGGACACTATTATTGTCGTCGGGGGTCATCAACGCCTCGTAGTTGGACACCACAGCAGGCGGCAGATAATTCTTCAGTTCAACCGTAGGGGGCACACGTCCGCTCTGAAGCACTATTTCAGTGTCGTGCTCATAGACAACGTGAAGCACAATATTGTTGTATGCTTCATCCTGCGTATGACGGTGTACGTCCCAGTCTGACGTATGTATATGAACCTCCACATTGCCAACCCATTCCACACCGCCAACACGAACCCTTGCATTGAAGAAGTCTGGTCCTGCATCCTGGTTCAGCTCACCAGCACGCAATACGACAACAGGCTGGCCATCAACGGTGGTCAGCTCGTGGTCGAGCAACTGATGCTGCCACACGTACTGCAAGAACGCTTCCGTCATCAGTTGAACATCTCCTTCATCTTGTCAAAGAAACCTTTCTCCTGCTTTGTCGGGGTCGGCTGGAAGTTATCGTGTTTCTGCAACCCTTCGAGTATCTTCTTCTCTTCTTTGTCAAGAGTCTTAGGCACCCATACATTGAGGCATACCAACAAGTCGCCGCGACCATATCCGTTGAGCACCGGCAAACCTTTGCCACGCAGACGCACCACACGGCCCGACGGCGTGCCAGGCTCCACTTTTATCTTTACCTTGCCATTGAGGGTCGGTATCTCGACCGAAGCTCCAAGAGCAGCGTCGCTGAATGTTATGAAGGCGTTGTAATAGAGGTTTGCGTCCTGACGCTCAAACGTCTCGTGCTCCACCTCCTCCACAAGCACTATCAAGTCTCCGGCAATGCCGCCACGCGGCGCAGCATTGCCCTGCCCCTGCATAGCCAGCTGCATGCCGTCCTGCACTCCGGCGGGTATCTTGATGGTGATAATCTCGTCGCTCTTCACTATTCCGTCGCCGTGGCAGTCGTGGCATTTGTCTTTCACAATACGGCCTTCGCCACCGCACTGCGGACAGGCGCTCTGCGTCTGCATCATGCCCAGCATGGTGCGCTTGGTCTCTGTCACCACGCCGGTGCCGTGGCAATGAGGGCAGGTCTCGGTCTTGCCGTCACGTGCACCACTGCCGCCACAGGTCTTGCAGGGCACATACTTGCTCACCTTGATCTTTTTCTCGCATCCACGATCTATCTCCTCAAGGGTCAGTTTCACCTTGATGCGCAGGTTGCTGCCACGCAGCACGCGACGTGCTGCGCCACCGCCGCCGAAGCCGGTGAAGCCGGTACGGAAGCCTCCGCCGAACAGGTCGCCGAAGATACTGCCGAACTGCGAGAATATGTCGTCCATATTCATGCCGCCCTGGCCATAAGCGCCATCCATGCCGGCCATGCCAAACTGGTCATAACGGGCTTTCTTGTCGGGATTGCTGAGCACATCGTATGCCTCTGCCGCCTCCTTGAACTTCTCCTCGGCTTCCTTGTCGCCAGGGTTGCGGTCAGGGTGATACTGCAAGGCCAGCTTGCGGTAAGCCTTCTTCAATTCTTCGGGCGTGGCATTCTTGTCCACACCAAGCACCTCATAGTAATCTCTTTTTGCCATAACGCTATACTCCTAACTCTTAATTCTTAATCCTTACAATTAAAACGCCACCACCACCTTGGCATAGCGCAGCACCTTGTCGTTGAGGTAGTAGCCTTTCTCCACCACATCGACGACGGTTCCCTTCTGCTCTTCGGCGGCAGCGGGGATTCGTGTGATAGCCTCGTGCAGGTTCTCGTCAAACTTCTCCCCCTTCACCTCCATGGCCTTAAGGCCTTTCTGCTCGAGTATTTTCATCATCTTGTTGTATATCAGCCTCACGCCCTCTTCGTTGGCGGTAGCTGCCAGCGCACGCTCAAAGTCGTCGATAACAGGCAGCACGGCTTTCATCATCTCGCGGCTGCCGTTGAGCAGCAGGTCGGCTTTCTCCTGAGCGGTACGCTTACGATAGTTCTCATACTCGGAATACAGGCGCAGATACTTGTCGTTCAGCGCCGCCAACTTTTCGCCAAGCTCCTGTACCTTGTCGGCTTCAGTGGTCTCAGCAGCCTCGGCGGCATTCTCTTCTTCTTGCCCTTCAACCTGTTCTACAGGCTGTTCCAGATTCTGTTCCTGTTCTTTTTTCTCTTCCGCCTCTGCGGTATTATGTTCTTTTTTGCTCATGTCGTTTTATTGGTTTTTACAGCTATATAATACAAAAAGGCTGCCACGGCAGTCTTGACTGACATATTGTCACATGGTGACAAAATGACACTTAACCCATTGTCATCATTCACCACCTGAAGACATCCTCAGGCGACCGGGGCCTGCGGGCCGTAAGCCATCGGAAGTCGGGCAGACGCTGCATCTCTTGGGGGAGATCCATGACCGGATAGGTCTGCATGTCAGGTTTGTCGTATGTCACCACACGCGACGCAGCGTGCGTGGTGTCGAAATAGATGCGCATATCCGTGCCCACACCGACATTGGCGCCCACAAGCTGTGGTTTGCCGTCAGGTCCGTCGTCCGTGATGTAGTACACCATCTGGGCGTTGCTCAGTATGTCGGCATAGAGCGGTTCACCGTTGCGGAAATACACAATACCCTGGCGACCTTTCAGCTGGTTGAACTTATTGAGGTCCACCTGCTCCACAGCGAAGCAGTTGGTTCTCAGGTATACTATCCTCACTCCGGAGGTATCGTGGTGCAGCTCGATGGTGTCGGCTGTGCACTGGTAGTGCTCATACCACACCACAGGGTCACTGTAGAGCGTGAGCACCGAATCCGCGGCGTTGTAGAACGCCGAGTCGCACTTGGCCTGGGCGTCGCGACGGTAGACTTTCACATGGTGGTTTGCCCTGACGGTAGACAGGCGGTTGGCAGTATCGGTGGTGAGGTACACGGTGTCGCCATGCAGGAAAAGCGAATCGCCGGCGTCGACGAAAAGCACATGGGCGCTGTCGGTGACATAGGAGTAGCGGCGCTTGCGGTGCGTCTCGCCGTAGCGCCCCGAACAGGTGATGTCGTTGTCAGTGTCCTTGATTTTCACATTGCCGTAGGCCCTGCCGAATTCGGCCACCTCATCGTAGTACAGCGTATCGCTGTCAATCATGTGGCCCTGGTTCTCAACATGCGAGGCATGGTACGAACTGGCAAAACGGGTGTCGGTGTTATAGTCGCCAAGCTCACTGTAAATAAGCGACGAGTCGCTGTAGATATGCGTGGCGCTGCGGAAATGGGCCACCTGGTCGTCGGTGGTGTACACCAGCGTGTCGGTAACAAGCCGCATCGTGGAGTCGGTAAGCTGCACATCGTCGTAGATGTAGAACACCTTGATTGCTGAGTTGTACTGCCCCTTGCGGCTGTCGAGGGTGCGGTCGGCGCTGGTGCCGTGCCCCCACTCGTTGTAGTATGCCGTCGAGGTGTTGCGTTCATACGTCAGATGGTTGGCTCTCAACACATTCCCCCCATCAATAAGCACCACAGTGTCGGCCCAGATGTCTATCACGCGTGTGTTGCCGTCGTAGAAGAGCCGGTCACCATAGATGGTGGTAGTGTCGCTGAGCCTGATCACGATGTCGCGGAAAGCCGTGAAGCTGTTGAGCTCGGTGTCGTAGTGCGCCGAGTCGGCATAAAGGGTCATGCCCTCATGCGTTGCCACGACATCCTTGTACAATATCCACACCGAAGGCCGCTGCGGGTCGCGCGACCCCATGCCCGATGTGTACTCTATCAGCTTCTGCGACCGGGCGGCGGTGGCCACACCCATCAGCGACAGCAGTAGTATTATGACGCCCTTTGTCTTCATTCACAAAAACGGACGGCTTCTAATAAAGCCTTAGAAGCCGTCCCTTTTATTTTTCAGCAATCATTACGTTCCTTTACTTGGTGCGCGAGCCGAGACGGTCCATGGCGCAGCGGAAACCAATCCAGGCGGTTCCCTTGTCCTGGTCGTAGAAGCGACGGGTGCTCGACTGCAGGTAGTAGGCGCGGTCTCTCCAGCTGCCGCCCTTGACGACGCGAACCTTGTTGTTCACCATCGACGAGCTGGGCGCCTCTTTCTGGTTGTCGGATTTGCGGCGATACATGTTGTTTGTCCACATGTCGTCTTCGCTCACGGCATCGACAGACTCCTCGTCTTCGCTTTCGCTTTCCTCTTCCTCATAGCCAGCCTCTTCGGCGTCTTCTTCACCTTCACCGTCGCCAGCATTGGCAGGCTGCCAGCCGTCAGTGCCGAGGTTGGAAGCACGGTCACCGTCGAGATAGTTCACGTTGTTGGCCTGGCGGTAGTTGCGGCGGTTATAGTCGGCAGGAGCCTCTTTGTAGGCTATCATGCCGTCTTCGCCGATGAGCACCTCACCGTCTTCGTCGACATCGTAAGTGCGGTAGATGTTGCCGCGGAACGGATCCACATCCTCGCCACCACGGGGGTTGACGACCTTACGATAGACGTCCATGCACCATTCGCTGACATTGCCAGCCATGTTGTACAGGCCGTAGTCGTTGGGGAAGTACCACTTCACGGGGCAGGTGTAGTCCCAGCCGTCGTTCAGGTTGCCGGCAATACCCATGGCGTCGCCGCGCGAACGCTTGAAGTTGGCCAGGAACTGACCGTAGTATTTCTTGTTGGCTGAGCGGAGGCTCTGGCCTGCCCAGGGGTAAGTCTTGTGCTCCACGACGCGCTCGTCGTAGGTGTTGCCTATCAGACCAAGGGCGGCGAACTCCCACTCGGCCTCTGTCGGCAGTCGGTAGTAGGGGTACAGGATACCATCGGTCTTGCGCACCTGACGCTCCTCGCCACCGGCGGAGGGGTTGAGGTCCTCAAGGCCCTGGCGGGTCTCGCCCTCATAGCGTCCGGCAAGATAGACGTCGGTCTGGAAAGCATTGGAACCGATATTCTCCTGGTCGAGCATCAGGATGCCGCGGTCGACAAGGACCTTCTCGTTCAGACGGTCGGTACGCCAGGTGCAGAACTTGGTGGCCTGCTCCCAGCTGACGCCGACGACGGGATACTCGTCGTAAGACGGGCTCTGGAAGTAATGCTCCACGAAGCTCTCACGCCATGCCAGCCTGTCGCGCCAAGCGGCAGTGTCGGGATAGATGGCGCGCACCTTCTCGCTGTATTCCTCGCCGTAGGCACGGTTCATCCAGTAGACGAACTCGCGGTACTGCCTGTTGTTCACCTCGCACTCGTCGATGTAGAACGACGACACGGTGACGGTATGGGCGACATTGTCCCATTTGTAGCGGGTGTCTTCGGTGACGTGGCCCATGACGAAGGAGCCACCCTCTATGAACACCAGGCCTGGGGCTGTGCCCTGCTCGCCTTCATTGGAGACTTCGAAGCCGCCCCATTCGGGGTTGTTGTAGTCCCAACCAGTCGTGCTTGAACGGCCGGCCTTGTTGCCGCACGAGGCCAGCAGCATCAGCGCTGCAACGGCCATGAATGAAAATCTGACAATCTTCATATTCTATCTTTTGTATTATTCGTTTCTATCACTTTGTAACGCAACAACTGCGTTTTTGTTTCATCATTAATTTTATTTAACATACGCCGCGCCCCCTTACGGCACCGCCGGCCTTAGAAGGACGGGCAGCGTATGGCGCGCACTTTCTTCTTCTGCTCGGGCACCGGCAGCATCACGCCAAGCGACACCTCGTGCGCACCTGCCGTGCTGTTGGCCAACTTGCTGACGGTCACGTCGTAGCTGTAGCCGACCTTGAAGTAGTCCTGCTGCACGCCGACCTGGAAGATGAAGGCGTCGGCATTCTCGATGCCGTTGCGGAACCACACACCAACCAGGAAGGGCATCCAGTCGAGGTAAACACCGTAGTTGAAATAATGCATGCCACCCTGCATCTGGTAGACGATGTTGGGTGAAATAATCGGCGAACCGAAGCCCAGCGACGACTGGCGGCGCTCCTCTTCAGAGACGTTGATAAGACCGCCGGCATGGACGGTAAACTTCATGGGCAGAGGCGATTCCGAGTAAAAAGCGACATTGGGCTGCGTCAGGTGAGCGGCTGCCACACCGGCATACCACTTGCTGCCGTAGGCTACGGCACCGGCGCTGAAGTCGACAGCCCATTTGCTGGTCTTGTCGGGCGGCTGCACATTGTTCTGGAAGATAAAGCCGTATTCGGGGTGTATCTGCTCGGGGAAGCGCAGGTTCTCGTCCCAGCGCAGATTGGTGTTCATCACCGACACCTGAAGGCCGGCGCTGATGTTCACCGTACGCGAAACGCGGAAGTTGAAAGCATACATGGCGCCCAACGAGTTAGTGGAGAGTGCGCCATGGTCGCCCACACGGTCTGTCATCACAATGACACCGAGGCCGCCATGCAAGTCAGGGACATACTGGTCGTATGACGCTGACACTGTGGTGAAAGCGCTAACCAAACCTGGCCATTGGCCGCGGTATGTGAGGGATATGCGCGGAGCAACGGCGGTACCGGCAAAAGCGGGGTTGAGGTAGAGCGGGTTGGCGTAAAACTGAGAGAAGCCAACATCCTGTGCCCCAGCCGTTCCCGATGCCAGCAGCACCAAGCCAAACAGCGCGCACTTTAGCTTCTTTTTCAACTTCATTTCAGTCATATTACATGCCTATAATTAATTTGCAATATTACGAATTATTTTCCATTCATGCGCATTTTTCCGAAAAATATTTTACAAAAAACAGATAAACAAGCACTTATTTTTCACCGTCGTAACGCATCCGCCCTACAAAAAAGCCTTGCAGACACCCAGTTTCAGCAATTTTCACACTCATTTTCCACATTATTTCACATCCCGCCCCCGTTTCTCCACACCGGAGTCCCTACGCCCCCCCTACGGCCCCTATTCGGCCATCCTACGGCCTTCCACTGAAGAACGGCCGAAGGGGGGCCGTAGGGGGTCCGTAGGGACTCCGTAGAAAAAATGGTGGAAAAAAGATTTTTTTCTGCACAGGTTACTTATGTGAAAATTATTTCGTATATTTGCAGCATTGATTAACAAGGGTATTTAAACATAAAGTGCTGTGATTGGCTACATTATAGTTTTCTTTGTACTATTTGTGGTGTTCGTTGCCATGCCGTTTGGCATTGTGATGATTATCCTTTCGCTCCACTTCAACCGCCGCGAGCGCAATCTGCGCAACGAAGCCGAGGCCCACCGCAAGATTCTCGAAAGCACTTACGACCATATCTGGCGCGAAATCAAACAGCACTGCGGCCTCAGCGAGGAGCACCGCCGTTCGTTCAACAATATCTACCCCAACCTCCTCGACGAGGACATGGACGACAACACGATGCTCAACTGGATCCTGGACAATAACATTGACTTCGACCCCTCTGAATATATGGTGATTATGGACAACATCGCCGACGACCGCAAGCGGTTCGTGACACACCAGCGGCGCATGATCACCATCCTTCGCGAGCACAACAGCATCATCGAGAAGGGCTGGCCCATAAAATGGGTCATAAAGAACAAAGAACCAATACACTACGAGCCAATCGCAACGAATTACGACCGTTGGGGCACACATCTATAACCCGTCCCCAACACAAATGCGAACATCCCACATCGCCACGTTATCAGTCATTTTCACGCTGCTCGCCGCATCGTGCGAACCACTTGCGCCCGAGCCCTACGGCCCTGTGCCAACGGAAGCGCAGCTGGCATGGCAACGCATGGAAATCAACATGTTCTGCCATTTCGGCCCCAACACCTTCTCGGGTGCCGAATGGGGCACCGGCGACGAGAGCGAGGCGCTGTTCAACCCGACGGCCCTGGACTGCCGCCAATGGGTCGACGTGGCCGAACAGGCAGGCATGAAGGGTATCATCCTCACCGCCAAGCACCACGACGGCTTTTGTCTATGGCCTTCGGCATACAGCAGCCACACAGTGACTCAAAGTCCATGGAATGAGGGACATGGCGATGTGCTGCGAGAATTCACCGATGCATGCCGCGGACGGGTCAAAGCAGGCCTCTACCTCTCGCCTTGGGACCGTCACGACAGCACCTACGGCACCCCGCAGTACAACGACCGATTTGTGGCGACTCTCGAGGAGGTACTCTCCTCATACCATGACATATACGAGCAGTGGTTCGACGGCGCCAACGGTGAAGGACCCAACGGAAAACGGCAGAAATACGACTGGCAACGCTTCAACGCCACAGTGGCGCGCCTGCAACCCAACGCCCTTGTCTTCAGCGATGTAGGCCCAGGATGCCGCTGGGTGGGCAACGAGGAGGGCCGCGCCGGCGAGACGTGCTGGAGCACGATAGACGTAGAAGGCTGTGAACCAGGCACCGGCAACCCGCCCAGTGACTTGCTGACGCACGGCAAACAGGGTGGCAAAAGCTGGATTCCGGCAGAGGCCGACGTCAGCATCCGACCCGGCTGGTTCTGGCACGCCGACGAGCTCCCGAAGACGGTGGACGAGCTGATGGAGATATACTACAACTCAGTAGGGCGCAACGCACTGTTACTGTTGAATGTACCTCCAGACACCACAGGCCGCATCAGCGCCGAGGACAGTGCCGTGCTGGTGGCCTTCCGTGCCGAGCGCGACCGCATATTCTCCAAAGACCTGGCGCAGGGGGCAAAGGCCAGCGCATGGCACCGCCCAGGGCACAGGGCGAAAAACGTCCTCGACACCGCCTACCACACCTACTGGGCCGCCACGGGCAAGAAGGCTGAGCTGACGCTGGAGCTCGACAGCGTCACGGAGTTCGACATCATCGTCATTCAGGAATACATACCCCTCGGACAGCGTGTGACCAGCGTCGGCCTGCTTCTCGATCCGGGCGACGGTCTCTACTCCTACACCCTCGGCGACAGCCCCTTATGCACCACCGTGGGCTACAAGCGCATCATCCGCCTCAGCCACCCCATAAGGTGGCGCAAGCTGGTCTTCCAGTTTGAGGGCATGGCTCCGCCCGTCATCAACCGCATAGCCCTCTATAATTCAGACAAATGAACAGACTAACCAAGATACTGGCCTGTATAAGCCTAACTATTAACTCCTGCCTCTTAACTCTTAACTGTCAGGAGCTTCCGCAGGGCTATTTCGGCAGTCCGCTGAAGGGCGAATTGGGCCTCTCCGCCACCTTCGCCGAGAGCCGCATAGGCCACTTCCACGCCGGCATCGACATACGCACCGGCGGAGCCGTGGGTCTCCCCGTGCTGGCGGTGGCCGACGGCTATGTGAGCCGCGTGAGCGTCTCGCCATGGGGCGGCGGCAAGATACTGTACATCAAGCATCCCAACGGCTACACGAGCGTATACATGCACCTCAGCGACTACGCAGGCCCTATTGGGCGCTGGGTTAAAGAACAGCAATACAAAGCACAGTCGTACAGCATTGTAGAGGATGTACCCGAGGGCCTGCTGCCAGTACGCAAAGGGCAGACGGTGGCCTTCAGCGGCAACAGCGGGGGCAGCGCGGGGCCGCACCTGCACTTCGAGCTGCGCGAGACGGGCACCGACCGCACCATCAACCCTTTACGTTTCGGCCTGCCCCACAGCGACAGCATGAAACCCGTCATCCGCGGCCTACGCATATACCCCATGGCAGGCAACAGCATCGGACGTGGCTATGACATTGGCAAAGAGAACACTGCCACAGTCGACGGCCCATTCTGCCTGGGCGTCTATGCCACCGACGCCGCCGAAGGGTCCACGCCCAAGAACGGCCCCGAACGCATAGAGGTATACCTCGACGACGAGCTCTTCTTCATGTACACCATGGAGAGCTTTAACCTCGAGAACAGCCGGGTTATCAACGCCTTGGTAGATTATCCGGCCTTCGCGGAGCAGCGTCATGGCTACATCCTTACACGTGCGCTCCCCGGTGCCGAAGGCGAATGGGTACCCGTGAGGCAGGGCGATGGCATCTTCCGGTTTGCGCCCAATAGCAGCCACAAAATACAAGTGCGGGTATACGACTTCAACGACAACATCGACGAACGCACGATCACGGTAAACACCTCGGCCACAGCATCAACCGCCAGAACGCAGAATGCCACCGACGGCAAAGCGGTGCGCTACAGCGAGGCCGCCAGCATCAGGCACCCTGCTTTCAGTGCCGAGCTGCCTCCTTATTGCCTCTATGCCGACGACCGGCTGACGGCAAGCTGCCGCATGGACGCCGGCTACCTCTCACCGATTTGCTCCATAGAGCCTGCTATCAACAAGATACCGCCCCATATACATTATAAGATAAGCATCAAAGGGGCTGTGCCACAGGGCATAGACCCAGCAAAAGTCACGGTGGTGCGCATCAACGGCAAGCGCGTCAACGCCTACAAGACGACCTGCGAGGGTGGCTATTACAGCGCCTCGGTGCGCGATTTCGGCACCTTTGCACTGCTTGCCGACACCACGGCGCCCACGGTGCGTGCCGTGAACTTCAGCGAAGGCAAGCCCCTGAAAGCAAAGACTCTGCGCATAAAAATAGGCGACAATCTGGCCGGCATAGAGACCTACAACTGCTACCTCAACGGCAAATGGGTGCTGGCCGAGTATGACGGCAAGAGCGCCACCCTGTCCATAGACACCACAGGCAAGCTGCAGGCAGGCAAAAACAGCCTGCGCGTCGAGGTGGCCGACGGGTGCGGCAACCTGACGCGCAGGACTTTCACTCTGACAAGATAGGCTTACGCCTGGCGGGCCTTCAGCTCATCGTAGAACTTGACATGCGAGCACTCCATCCACGGCTGCACCCAGAGGGTGAGGATGCCGAGGGTTAGCACGCAGAGTATCAGCCAACCGATGAAGCCGAGATCCAGCAGGAAGAGCTTCCATTTGTAGCCCGCCATCATCTTCTTGCTGGCCTCGATGCACTCGTCGGCCGAGAGCTCGGGGTGCTCGTCCATAATGTAGGGCGTCATGGCATACGAATAGCCCTTGATGATGCCGGGGATGATGAACAGCAGCATCCACAGGAATATGTACACCACCATCAGCAGCGAGGTGCCGAGGTAGCGGCCATAGTCCTTGAAGGCCATGAACGGACGGGTGACGAGGTCGTCGTCGGGCTCGCCATGCATGTGGCGCAGCAGAGCAACGCTGTAGCCGAAGCCGAGGGGCGTGGCGATGAGGAGGGTAAGGGCCGTACCCACGATACCGAGCAGCGGTGCATCCTGCGAGGCGCCACTCACCGCCGAGCAGACGCCGGCGATGATAAGCATCACGAGGGTGCAGAGCACGACGTTGGTCCAGTGGCCTTTGAGTTGGGCTCTTACGTTGCGGCGGATGTCAACATTTGCGGGCATCATGGCCGGTGCATTGGGGTTGAACGTTTCTTCCATGGCATTTAATAGTTTAATAAGGGGCGGTGTTGACCGCCCCTCTGATTATTATTCAAATGATTTAATGGCCTCCTTGATGAGCTCCATGGCGGCACGGAGCTGCTCCTCGGTGATGACCAGCGGGGGAGCAAAGCGGATGATGTGCTGGTGGGTGGGCTTGGCGAGTACGCCGAGGTCGCGCATCTTCAGGCACACATCCCAAGCCTCCTTGCCGTTGTGGGGCTTGATGATGATGGCGTTGAGCAAGCCTTTGCCGCGCACCTTCTCTATCATGGGGCTCTTGAAGGCGCTCATCTCCTCGCGGAATATCTTGCCGAGGCGCTCGGCGTTCTCCATGAGGTGCTCGTCCTTGATGACCTGGAGGGCGGCGATGGAGACCTTGGCGGCGATGGGGTTGCCACCGAAGGTGGAGCCGTGCTCACCGGGCTTGATATTCAGCATGATGTCGTCGTCGGCCAGCACAGCGCTGACGGGCATGACGCCGCCGCCGAGGGCCTTGCCGAGGATGAGCAGGTCGGGGCGCACGCCTTCGTGGTCGCAGGCCAGCATCTTGCCGGTACGGGCGATGCCGCACTGCACCTCGTCGGCCATGAACAGTACGTTATACTTCTTGCAGATGTCGTAGCACTTCTTGAGGTAACCCTCGTCGGGCACATAGACACCGGCCTCGCCCTGTATGGGCTCCACGAGGAAGCCGGCCACCTTCTTGCCGTGTTCGGCCAGGCAGCGCTCGAGGGCGTCGGGATCATTGTAAGGTATGCGCAGGAAGCCCGGGGTCATGGGGCCGTAGTTGGCGTAGCTCTCGGGGTCGTTGCTCATGGTGATGATGGTGATGGTGCGGCCGTGGAAGTTGCCCTCGCAGCAGACAATCATCACTTCGTCGTTGGGGATGCCTTTCTTCACCACACCCCAGCGGCGGGCCAACTTGAGGGCCGTCTCGTCGGCTTCGGCGCCGGTGTTCATGGGCAGCACTTTGTCATAGCCGAAATACTCGGTCACATATTTCTCCCACTCGCCGAGGCAGTTGTTGTAGAAAGCACGGCTGCTGAGGGTCAGCTCGTGGGCCTGGTCGCACATAGCCTTGACAATCTTGGGGTGGCAGTGACCCTGGTTGACGGCGGAGTAGGCCGAGAGGAAGTCGTAGTACTTCTTGCCTTCGCAATCCCACACGAAAGCACCCTCACCCTTGGCGAGGACGACGGGCAGCGGATGATAGTTATGGGCGCCGTACTTGGCTTCCATCTCCATGAATTGTTCTGATTTTGTCATAGTTGTATTGTTTTTAATGTTAGTGTTCTATCGGGTTTAGACGGTGCAAATATACACTTTTTTTTATGATAGGCAAAATTTTTAATACTCCCTGGCGTTATTTAATTATGAATAAGAATAATACTATTCTTGAAGTCAAAGGGCTTACCGTCGCCTTCGGCGGGCGCACGGTGGTGGACAACATAAGCTACACCCTGGAGCGGGGCCGCACGCTGGGCATCGTCGGCGAGAGCGGCAGCGGCAAGAGCGTCAGCTCATTGGCGCTCATGGGCCTGCTGCCCAAGAACGCCACCGTCGGCGGCAGCGCGAAACTATCCGGCCAGGAACTGCTGACCCTCGGCGACGACGCTATGCGCGCCATCCGCGGCAAGCGCATCAGCATGATATTCCAAGAGCCTATGACGAGCCTCAACCCCGTGCAGAAATGCGGCGAGCAGGTGCTGGAGATGATGCACGCCCACGAAGGGAGCGACGGAAGCGACAAGCAGGCAGCCAAAGAGCGCGTTATCAAGCTCTTCGAAGAGGTGCTCCTCCCCCGCCCCGACAAGATATTCGACTCCTACCCCCACGAGATCAGCGGCGGCCAGAAACAGCGCGTGATGATAGCCATGGCGCTGGTGAACAACCCCGACATCCTCATCGCCGACGAGCCCACCACGGCCCTCGACGTGACGGTGCAGAAGACCATCCTCGACCTGCTGCGACAGCTGCAGGAGAAGCACGGCACCAGCATCATCTTCATCACCCACGACCTCGGCGTCATAGCCCAGGTGGCCGACGACATCATGGTGATGTATCGCGGCAAGGTGGTGGAGCAAGGTCCTGCCGACCAGATACTTCGCTCGCCCCGCGAGCCTTACACCAAAGGCCTGCTGGCCTGCCGCCCACCCCTCGACAGCCACCCCCGCCGCCTGCCGACGGTGGAAGATTATATGGCTGGGAGTGAAGGGGAAACGGAAGGAAGTGACAGCGGAGCGGACGTGACGACAGTCCCGGCGAGCAACAACGCCGGCAGCGACAACAACAATTGTCCCACCCACTCTCCACTAATCGCCGTGCGCGACCTCTCGGTCACCTACACGATGAAGCGCAGCCTTTTCGGGCGGCCGCTGCAGACCCTGAAGGGTGTCGACGGCATCACGTTCGACATCATGGAGGGCGAGACCCTCGGCCTTGTGGGCGAGAGCGGCTGCGGCAAGAGCACCCTGGGGCGCGCCATGCTGCGCCTCATCGAGAGCTCGGCCGGCAGCGTCAGCTACCGCGGCACACCCCTCGACAAGCTCAGCGCCAAGCAGCTACGCGCCCTGCGCCCCAAGCTGCAGATCATCTTCCAAGACCCCTACTCCAGCCTTAACCCCCGCATAACCATCGGCGACGCTATAGGCGAACCGCTGGCGGTGCACGGCAGAGGCGACCGCAGCAAAGTGCTGGAACTCATGGAGCAAGTGGGGCTGCGGGCCGAGTGGTACAGCCGTTACCCCCACGAGCTCAGCGGCGGCCAGCGGCAACGCGTGTGCATAGCCCGCGCCCTCATCCTGCAGCCCGAGCTGGTGGTCTGCGACGAGAGCGTCTCGGCCCTCGACGTCAGCGTGCAAGCCCAGGTGCTCAACCTCCTCAACGACCTCAAGGAGCACTACCGCTACACATACCTCTTCATCACCCACGACCTCAGCGTGGTGCACTACATGGCCGACCGCATCATGGTGATGCAGAAGGGCAAAATCGTCGAGAGCGGCACGGCCGACGCCATCTTCAACAACCCGCAGACGGAATACACGAGCACCCTCATCGACGCCATACCGCGCATCTAATCAACGACAAAGACTACAAAACGGCAACGCCTGCTGCACAATGCGCAGCAGGCGTTATTCTTTGAGTATCCCACCTTGCAGGGACCATAGCGGAGGCCCCATTTCGCTCATACTCTTCAACATAGGTCATGGCTTTACCGAAGTTTCTTTCGGCTTGACCACACCTGTGTGATGCCACAAATGCAACACGACATTACCTGCAACGCGAAAACACTGTACAGCTGTCACTTACGCCTCGAAAACCTCTCGAAACCCGGAAAAACACGGAGCCCCTACGGAGCCCCTACGGACCCCCTTCGGCCGTTCTTCAGTGGAACGCCGTAGAAATGCCGAAGGGGGGCCGAGGAGACTCCGTAGGGACTCCGCACAGGATATGCGGCCTGCGAAAAGGCTATCAGAGCATGCCTTTGCGCTTGAGCAAAGCCTTGGGCGACGGGTCTTTGCCGCGGAAGGCGCGGTAGAGATCCATGGGCTCGACGGTGTTGCCGCTCTCCAGAAGGTGGCGGAACTTGCGGGCAAGCTCGGGGTTGAAGAGGTCGCCGCTCTCGGCGAAGGCCTCGAAGGCGTCGGCGTCGAGGATGGCCGTCCAGGTATAGCTGTAGTAGCCAGCGTCGTAGCCCGTGGTGAAGATGTGCTGGAAGTAGGGGCTGCGGTAGCGGCTGATGATTTCGGGTATGAGGCCTATCTTGGCCATGTGCTCATCCTCGAAGGCTATGGGGTCGATGTGCTGCTTCTCCTTGATGGAGTAGTAGTCCATGTCGAGGAGGCTGGCGGCGAGCAGTTCGGTGGTCATGAAGCCTTGGCCGTAGGTCTGCGCGGCGGCGATCTTCTTGATGAGGGCGTCGGGGATGGCCTCGCCGGTCTGGTAGTGGTGGGCATACATCTTCATCACCTGCGGGTGGCGGCACCAGTTCTCCATGACCTGCGAGGGCAGTTCGACGAAGTCGCGCGGCACGTTGGTGCCGGCCAGCGAAGGATAGGTGCACTTGCTCAGCAGCCCGTGGAGGGCATGACCGAACTCGTGGAAGAGGGTCTCGCTCTCGTCGAAGTTGAGGAGCGACGGCTTGTCAGCCGTGGGCTTGGTGAAGTTGCAGACCACTTGGATGATCGGCATAACGTTCTCGCCGGTCTTGCGGTCGCGGTGCTGGCCGCGGAACTCGGTCATCCAGGCGCCGCTGCGCTTGCTGGCACGCGGATGGAAGTCCATATAGAGGATGCCCACGGTGCTGTCGCCCTGGCGCACCTCGAAGCAGCGAGCCTCTTTGTCATAGGTAGGCAGGTCGGTACGCTCCTTGAAGGTCAGGCCGTACAACTTGTTGGCCACCATGAAGGCGCCTTCGCGGACGCTGTCGAGCGAGAAGAAGGGGCGTACCTCGGCGTCGTCGATGGCGTATTTCTCAGCACGGTATTTCTCAGCGTAGTAGCGCCAGTCCCAGGGCTGCAGCTTGGCACCGGGCTCGTCTTTCTCGAGCATCTTCTGATAAAGGTCGCGCTCCTGTTTGGCCACCTTGATGGCGGGCGCCCAGATGTCCATCAGGCAGCTGTAGACGTTGGCCGGGGTCTTGGCCAAGCAGTCGTCGAGCACGTAGTCGGCGTGGGTGGGGAAGCCGAGGATGTTGGCGCGTTCGAGGCGCAGGTTGACGAGGGTGTCGATAATCTTGGTGTTGTCAAACTCGCCCTCGCGGCAGCGGTCGGCATAGGCGTGCCACACCTCCTCGCGCAGCTTGCGGTCGGGACAGGTCTGCATGAAGGGCTCCCAGGTGGGGATGTCAAGGGTGACAGTGTCGCCGTTGGGGAGTGCTTTCTTGTAGGCGTTGGTGGCCTTCAGCACATTCTGTGCAAAGCGGAGGGTGAGCGAGGCTATCTGCTCGTTCAGTTCGCGGAAGCGGGCCTGCTGCTCCTCGGGCACGTTGGCGCCGCCGCGCACGAAGCCTTTGTAGGTCTCTTCCAGCAGTCGGCGCTGCTCGGGGTTGAGGTCGAGACTCTCGCGCTGGTCGTAGACGGCCTTGATGCGGGCGAAGAGCTTCTGGTTGAGGGCTATGTCGTCCTCGTGGGCCGAGAGCAGGGGCGTCACCTCTTCGGCAATGGCCTCCATCTCGGGACTGTTCTCGCACTCGCTGAGGTTGAAGAAGACAGCGCTGACCTCCTGCAGCAGCTGTCCGCTGTATTCGTAGGGGACGATGGTGTTGCCGAAGGTGGGCTCCTCGCTGTTGTTGGCGATGTTGTCAATCCATTCCTTCTGCTGTTTCATGCCTTCGCGGAAGGCGGGCATGTAGTGCTCGGTCTTGATACGCTGGAAGTCGGGGATCTCATAGGGAGTGTTCCACTCGCTGAAGAAGGGGTTTTCCATGGTTTTCTTGTCTTTGCAGCCGGCGAGCAGCATTGTTGCCGCGGCGGCGATTACTAATGTGCGTTTCATTTATGATATTATTTAAGTGTCTTGCAAATCTCCGATAAAAGCTGCGCGTTGAGCTTCTTGGCAAGGAAGCGGTGGTCCTTGTTGCTGACGAGGTATACCTGCGGGGTGGTCTCGACGTCGTAGACCTCGCGCCAGTCGACATTGGCTTCTGCACCGTTGAGGTTCACCCATCGCGGGTTGGTCATGTCGTGGTCGGCGAGGAACTTCTTCCACTTGACCAGCGTGCCTTCGTCGGGTTCTGTGAGTATGGCGAAAGCCGTCATGTCGAGCGAGTCGGCCACCTCGTTGAAGACCTTGTAGAGAGCCGGTATCACCTCGCGGCAGTGGCCGCAGGTGGGGCTCCAGAAGAGCAGCAGCGTGTAACTTCCGGGCATGTGGTGCAGCGAATGGGCGCGGCGGAGGGTGTCGAAGAGTATCAGCTCGGGGGCCTCGCGGCCGACAAGCAGACGCTCCCACTTGGTGGCGCGCTCCACGTTCATGTCTATGGCCGACGGAGAGAGCCACGTGACCTTGCCGGTGGCGAAATAGCGCAGCACGAGGTGCACATAGACCTCGTCGTAGACCATTATGTTGGACTGCAGATACTTCTCCGTGAGGTTGTTGATTAGCCAGCGGTAGACCTCTGGAGCCGGCTCGGCGCGGTCGATGATGGTGTCGAGCAGCGGGCATATCTTGTCCGGCGGAAGACCGCGCATGTACTTGTCGGTGTAGTCGTTGTAGTGGCGGAAGAATATCTCCTTTGGGGTGCGGATGATGAAGTTGTCGTCGAGCGGCATGTAGTCAAAGTAGTGCGCCATGAGGTAGTCGTAACGTTCACGCTGCGAAAGCGGTGTGCCATCGGGGTGCGTTGTGGGCACCTCGTCCTCGACCACGGTGGTGGCGTGTATCATCTTGGCCACCATGGCGTCGGGGTGGTCGTTGTAGAGCGCGAGTCTGAGGCTGTCCATGCTCTCCGTGATGCGCTTCAGGGCGACGGCGAAGTCGGCGGAATCCATGGAGTTCTTGGCGGCAAGCATCTCCTTGTAGAAATGGTCGCTGGCACGCTGATAGCTGTACAGCACCTCGTTCTGGTACGACCCCTTGACAGTCATGTTCGTCGTCCAGTTGCGGTGGTCGGTGCGGAAGGTGAAGTTGGGCTTCTCGTTGTAGACGGCGAACTCCACGAAGCGGTCTACGTTGTTGGTGAAGAAGTAGAGCCCGGGGAGGAGCTCTTCGTCGCCCTTGAAGACGAACTTGCCACGGCCGTTGTTGTAGGCCGTGTCTACCACATAGCGCTCCTCTGCCATATAGTAGCCCATGAGAACGGCGCTGTCCTTGCAGCCGTCGACGTGCAGGGTGATCTTGTAGCCCGGCTTTGCCACAGCCAGGAGCGGGATAAAGAGGAGTGTGATTATTGCTATTCTTTTCATGACGATAGATTATTTACCGATGCAAAAGCGAGAGAATATGTTGTCGAGGATGTCGTCAGACACCACTTCGCCGGTTATAGAGCCGAGATGGTACAGAGCGTCGCGGAGGTCCACGGCGAGGAGGTCGGCAGGGATGCCGGCCTCAAGGCCTTGCGACACCTGCATGAGGGCTTGCTGCACGCGCATGAGGGCCTCATGGTGGCGCGGATTGGCGAGGAGCACCTGCTGCATGGCTTGCGGCTCCACGGCAGCGAGCATGGCTTCCCTGAGCCCGTCGAGCCCCTTGCCATCCTTGGCCGATATGGCCACAAACCCTTCGGGAAGCACCGTGCCGGCGAGGTCGCTCTTGTTGCCGACAAGTATCAGGTGCTTGCCGCCGACGGGCAGAGACGCGAGGTCGTCGTGCGAGAAGGGCTGCGTGAGGTCATGCACATAGAGCACGATGTCGGCGTCGGCGATAGCCTTGCGGCTACGCTCTATGCCCATAGCCTCGACGGTGTCGCTGCTGCTACGCAGGCCCGCCGTGTCTATGAAGCGGAAGGTGAGGTTGCCTATTGTAAGGAATTCCTCCACGGTGTCGCGCGTAGTACCCGGCACGTCGCTGACGATGGCGCGCTCGTCGCCCAGCAAGGCGTTGAGGAGCGACGACTTGCCGGCATTGGGCTTGCCGACAATGGCCACCGGTATGCCGCGCTTCAAAGCGTTGCCTATACGGAAAGAGGCTATCAGCGTGGCGAGCTGTGTGTGCAGGGTGGAAAGCAGGCGGCGCAGCTCCGTGCGGTCGGCGAACTCCACGTCCTCCTGGCTGAAGTCAAGCTCCAGCTCCATGAGCGACGTGAGGTCGAGCAGCTGCTGACGCAACTCCTTGAGTTTGGCGGCATAGCTGCCACGCAGCTGGCTGACGGCGAGGCGGTGCTGCTGCGGGGTGACGGCGTCGATGAGGTCGGCCACCGCTTCAGCCTGCGACAGGTTGAGACGCCCATTGCTGAAGGCGCGCATGGTGAACTCGCCCGGCCCGGCCATACGTGCACCATCGTCGACGAGCGCCTGCAGCACAGCCTGCTGCACATACAGCGACCCGTGGCAGGATATCTCAACGGTGGGCTCACCGGTGTAGCCCTTGGGGTAGTACACCGCCACAACATCGTCGAGGTCGTCGAAGCGGCAGTATGTGGCGCGGCGAGCCTTGAGGGCCGGCACAGCGAGGTGCTTGAGCGCAAAGGGCAGCGCGTCGGCGCCGCTGGCACGCACCACGGCGATGCCGCCGACGCCGGCAGGGGTGGAAACGGCGACTATGGTGTCATTCTTTGTCATCGTTCTCCTTGCCGTCAGGGATATAACGGTCACCGAAAAGCATCTTCATCTCGTCGTCGTCGAGGCCGAGCTCCACCTTCATGCGGTAGATGTTGGGGTATGCCAGAAAGAGCATCAGCGTGGCCACCATGGCAAGCATGAGCAGCACGTTTTGCGAAGAGAGCACCATGAAGGCGCAAATGAGCACCACAACCACCATCATCGACAGATAGAGCGAGCGTATGTGCTGCGCGTAGCCACGCAGCTTGGCCTCCAGCGTGTCGGCTTGCCGCAAGGCGGGTATCTGCTTGCGTATGACCAGCAGGGCCATGCTCATGGCCAGCACAGCCAGCACGCTGCCTGCCACAAGCATCCAGCGCGTCGTGTACTGCGACGCGTAAAACCTGTAATGGCACACGAGTGTGAAGAATGCCGACACGATGACCGCCCCGACGGAGACCCAGAGGCCCGTGTTTGCCGACCGGCGTATTGTCTTGATGTATTTCTCCATAAAGCTATTTCTTTTTGCCTTTATTGTCCAGTTTGAGACAACGTGCGGTGTAAGACCCCTTGCATTTGGCCAGCCCTTCCGGTGTGCCGGCGAAGACCACGTTGCCACCGCCGTCGCCGCCCTCGGGGCCGAGGTCTATGACCCAGTCGGCGCACTTGATGATGTCGTGATGGTGCTCGATGACGACGATGCTGTGGCCACGCTCGATAAGACGGTCGAAGGCCGCCAGCAGCTTGCGTATGTCGTGGAAATGCAGACCTGTGGAGGGTTCGTCGAAGATGAACAGCATCGGCTTGTCTTCGGCATTGCCCTTGACAAGGTATGCCGCCAGCTTGATGCGCTGAGCCTCGCCACCGCTGAGCGAGCTGCTCGACTGCCCCAGCTTGAGGTACCCGAGGCCCACATCCTGCAGCGGCTTCAGGCGGCTGTAGATGCTGCGCGTCTCGTCGTCGTCGAAGAAGTCGAGCGCCTGGTCCACAGTCATGTCGAGTATCTCGCTTATGTTCTTGCCCTTGTAGAGCACCTCGAGGGCTTCATCCTTGTAGCGGCTCCCGTGGCACTCCTCGCAGAGCAGGTGCACGTCGCTCATGAACTGCATGCTCACCGTGACGTAGCCCTCGCCCTCGCAGGCGTCGCAGCGGCCGCCCTCGACGTTGAAGGAGAAGAAGCCGCTCTTGTAGCCGCGGGCCTTTGCCAACGGCTGCTGCGCGTAGAGGTTGCGCACCTCGTCGAAAACCTTCATGTACGTGGCCGGATTGCTGCGCGTGGAGCGTCCTATGGGGTTCTGGTCGACGAGCTCCACCGCCGACACGCGGTTCACGTCGCCGTCGAGCGCCACACACGAGCCCACATAGTCGCTGTTGCCGTCCATGCGGCGCTGCATCACGTCATACAGCACCTGGCGTATCAGCGTGCTCTTGCCGCTGCCGCTGACGCCGGTGACCACCGTCAGCACGCCGAGCGGTATGTCCACATCCACGCGCTTGAGGTTGTTGGCGTAGGCACCGTGTATGCTTATCCTGTCGCGCCACTTGCGCCGCTCGGCGGGCACGGGGATGGTCTTGCGGCCAAGTATATAGTCGGCCGTGAGCGAGTTTTTGGCCTCTTTCAGGGCCGACGGCTTGCCGGCGAAGACGACCTCGCCGCCCAGGCGCCCCGCCCCGGGGCCTATGTCTATGAGGTAGTCGGCAGACCGTATGATGTCCTCGTCGTGCTCCACGACGATCACCGTGTTGCCGAGGTCGCGCAGCTGCTTGAGCACTCCTATCAGGCGCTCGGTGTCGCGGCTGTGCAGCCCTATCGACGGCTCGTCGAGTATGTACATCGACCCCACCAGCGACGACCCCAGCGACGTGGCCAGGTTTATCCTCTGGCTCTCGCCGCCGCTGAGGCTGCGGCTCTCGCGGTTGAGCGTGAGGTAGCCGAGGCCCACGTCGAGCAGGTAGCCCACACGGTTGCGCAGCTCGGTGCGCAGCCGCTCGGTAGCCTTTAGCTCGGCCGGCGTCAACTGGCCGGCGAGGCCCTCGAGCCACTCCCTGACCTCGGTGACGGGCATCGCCACCACCTCGCTGATGCTGCGGCCGCCAACCTTCACATAGTCGGCATCCTTGCGCAGCCGCCGTCCGCGGCATTCGGGGCACACCGTGCGGCCACGGTAGCGCGACAGCATGACGCGGTATTGTATCTTGTAGGCCTGGCTCTCCAGCCAGCGGAAGAAGCCATCGATGCCCTCCCACGTGCCGTCGCCGTGCCACAGCACGTCCTTCTGCTCCTCGCTGAGTTCGTAGTATGGCTTGTGTATCGGGAAATCTATCACCGCCGCGTGGCGCACAAACTCGCGTTTCACCTCCTGCATCTTGTCGCCGTTCCAGCAGACGATGGCGTTGTCGTACACCGAGCGGCTCTTGTTGGGCACCACGAGGTTCTCGTCGATGCCTATCACGCTGCCGTAACCCTGGCAGGTGGGGCAGGCGCCATAGGGGTTGTTGAAGGAGAAAAAGTTTGGGTTGGGCTTCTCGAAGGTGATGCCGTCGGCCTCGAAGCGGTTGCTGAAGACGGCTTCCCGGCCGTCGGCCGACACCACGCACTCGCCACGCCCCTCGAAGAAGGCGCTCTGCACGCTCTCGGCCACACGGGCGCCCTGCCCGTCGTCGCCGCGGCGCACCTCCACGCGGTCTATCACCAGCCGCACATCCCCCTCCAGCTTCACGGTGTCGAGGTCTTCTATGCGCACCACCGTGCCCTTGACCATGACACGCTGGTAGCCCTCCTGGTGCAGTATCTTTATCTGGCTCTCGAGCGGACGCTCCTTGCTGCCGGCCAGCGGCGACAGTATCATCACACGCGTGCCGTCGGCGAAAGACTCTATATAGTCGACCACGTCGCTCACCGAGTGGCGCTTCACCTCCACGCCGCTCACCGGCGAGAAGGTGTGCCCCACCCTGGCGTACATCAGCTTCAGATACTCGTAAATCTCCGTCTGCGTGCCCACCGTAGAGCGCGGGTTGCCGGTGTTCACCTTCTGCTCTATGGCCACCGCCGGCGCCAGCCCGTGTATGTAATCCACATCGGGCTTCGACATGCGGCCCAGAAACTGGCGCGCGTAGGAGCTCATGCTCTCCACGTAGCGCCGCTGCCCTTCGGCAAAGAGCGTGTCGAAGGCGAGGCTCGACTTGCCGCTGCCGCTCAATCCCGTCACCACCACAAGCTTGCCCTGCGGCAACGTGACGTCTATATTCTTCAGGTTATTGGCCCTCGCACCCTTGATCTCTATATCCATAACTCACCGCCAGCTTGTCATTTCACCCTCAACTCCACCAGCCTCGTGCGGCTGCCGTCCTGCGTGTACAGCGCCATGGCGCCGTCGGCGCGCACCATGCCGCGCACGAAAGCGTAAGGCGTCTTCTTCTCAAGCACACCCTTCTCCACATTGCCGGCGCCGTCTATGCTGTATGCCACCAGGTTGCCCTTGGTGCCGACACGGTACTCCCTGGCATCCTTGGCGATGTCGTATATAGCCGGATACTTGGCGTGCTCCGACTTGACGATGTATGTGCGGCCGTCGCTGTACATCAGCGACACATTGAGCATCTCGTCGCGCTTCTTCTGCATGTCGTTGCGCCTCACGTTGCGCGCCCAGCGCACACGCCCCAGCGTGTCTATCGACACCAGGTGCAGACCCACGCGGTGGAAGGAATAGGACACACTCCCGTTGTCCTCGATATTCTCGCGACGGAAGTTGCGCCCCACGGCGACCACAGCGCCCTCGGAGGTCATCACGCTGCCCACTACCGACACCAGATCCACCTCCTGGTCTCGCTGCACCTTCTTGGTCTTCTTGTTGTACAGCACATTGATGTCCTCGTTCTGGAAAGGCCGCATCGTAAAGCCCGTGAGCACCACGGAATCCATGTCGAACGACATGCCTACGACACCGCCGCACACATCATCGCCCGTGGTCGACTCCCACGGGTTGAACAAACCGACGGCCATGATATGCGTGCCCAGCACGCCGGCAAGCTTCAGCTCGCGTATCGGGTCGCACTTGATGACGGCGTCGTAAGTGTCGCCGCGCTTCGAATCCATGATGTTGAACACAAGATGCGTCTCCTCGCCCTCGCGGTCGTAGCCGAGCGTCACTATAGAACCCTCGTCGGTGACATGCAGGTCGTTCATCGAACCCATGGCGTAGTCATAGTGCCACACCTCCCTCATCTGCGCGTCGAAAAGCACAGCGTGGGCCGAATACTGCTTGCGCTCCGTATACTCCACGATGAGCACCATGGCGTTATGCACCGCATTGGGCGACGTGCCGGCCCACACCAGGCAGCGGTCGTGGCGGCCGAAACTGACGGAATCCAGCAGCTCAAGGCCGCGGCCGCCATCCGCCGGACGCATGCTGTCGAGGTCGTAGCTGCCCCTGAACACCAGCGCCGTGCCGCGCGGGTCGTTGTCGACAAGCAGCATGCTCACCGTGTTGCCGCTGATGCTGCCGGCCATCACATCGCAGTTCGCGCTGCTCTCAGGGAGCTCCATCACACGCAGCGGCTCCATATTGTGGTCCACAAGCACCAAACGCTTGCGGTGCTTGTGGCCGTCGCCGACAAAGCAATACAGCCCGTCATACTGCCCGAGGTATTTAGCCTCGCGCACAAAGGCGGCATCCAGCTTCTTGCCCTCAAGGTTCTTCTGCACCTCTATCCGCTGCTGGGCCTGCAGGCCACACACGGCAACGCATATCATCGTGAACAACAACACACTCTTTCTCATATAGCATAATATTTTAAAATGCAAAGATACACATTTTTTCCGACCTGACAAAAAAAATCGCCACCACACTCCACCAAATCCATCCCGACCCGCCATCCAACCTCCACAAAAAAGACCCGCAGCTCCATCGCCTCACAATATCAACCACACCTAAACCCGTCCTAAACGGCTACTAAACGGCTACTAAACGGCTACAACACCCCATGCAAAACCGACCCATAACACCTAAGTCCAAACTGCCGCCTTACGGGTCGGAACCACCACAAAAACACATTTCATCAAAAAAAATTTCTCCAGTTTCGGAAAAAGTTGTATCTTTGCAATCTGTTAACAAAACAACAATTATCAACAAACAATTTAAAATCAAACAATTATGCCAGCAAGAATTAGACTTCAGCGCCATGGTAAAAAGAACCAGCCTTTCTACCATATCGTTGTTGCGGATGGTCGTGCACCTCGCGATGGTAAATTTATCGAGAAGCTTGGCACCTACAATCCGCTGACCAACCCCGCCACCATCGACCTCAACTTCGACCGTGCTGTCGAATGGGTCAAGAATGGCGCCCAACCCAGCGACACCGCACGTCGCATACTCTCCTACAAGGGTGTCCTCCTCCGCCGCCACCTCCAGATTGGCGTCGAGAAAGGTGCCATCAGCCAGGAGCAGGCCGACGTCCGCTTCAACGAGTGGATGCAGGCCAAAGAGGCCAAGATAAACAGCAAGCGCAGCGACGTCGAGAACGACGCCCGCAACACCCGCAAGGCTCGTCTCGAGGCCGAGAAGAAAGCCAACGAGCAGAAGGCCGCCGCCGTCGCCGCCAAGCGTCAGGCTGCCGCCGAGGCTGAAGCTGCCGCCAAGGCCGCTGCCGAAGCCGCCGAGAACGCCGAGGGCGACGCCCCCGCCGCCGAAGAGGCTCCCGCCGAGGCTTAAGACTTGAATCACCTAAGCACAAGGCTTCCTGTCACACAACAGGAAGCCTTATTTTTTATCCGGCAACAATAAAAAAGACGCGCACGCGTTAATGGGGCATGAATATAAGCGATTGTTACTGCCTCGGACGCATCACCAAGCCCTGGGGCGTCAAAGGCCAGCTGGTACTCTTCCTCGACGTCGACAGCCCCGACGACTACCTCGACCTCGACTCCGCCTTCGTCGAAATCAAAGGCCAGCTCGTGCCGCACTTCTTCCACATAGACAACATCAACGGCAACAAAGCCGTAGCCACCTTCGAGGACCTCACCCCCGAGCAGGCCGGCGCACTCGTGGGACACGAACTATACCTGCCCCTCGACCTGCTGCCGAAGCTTGACGGCAACCGCTTCTACTTCCACGAAGTGGTGGGATTCCGCGTCGTAGACAGCCAGCACGGCGACATAGGCACCATCGAGCAGGTCATCGAATACCCCGCACAGCCACTCTTCCAGGTCATGAAAAACGGCACAGAGATACTCATTCCGGTCATCGACGAGGTCATCGACAACGTCGACCGCACAAATAAAACCATCTACATCACAGCTCCTAACGGCCTGATTGACCTTTACCTCAGCGATACTAACAAATAGTGTTGATACTTTTCGCAACCCCATATCGGAAAATATATATACTTTTGCACAAAAGAAAGGATTGATTATGGCAAAGAAAGTAGCACCTACAGTAGAGAAAAACCGTTACTCCGCAGAGGAGTTACAGGAATTCAAAGAGTTGATACTCGAAAAGATAGCCAAAGCCGAGAAAGACCTCGAGATGCTGCAGCAGGCCGTTGCCGGCAACGAAAACGAAGCCAGCGATACCGCCCCCACCTTCAAGACCCTCGAGGAGGGCAGCAACGTGCTGCTGAAAGAGGAGAACCAGAAGCTCGCCGCGCGCCAGCAGAAGTTCATCCGCGACCTCCGCGCCGCCCTCATACGCATCGAGAACGGCACCTACGGCATCTGCCAGGCAACGGGCAAACTCATCCCCAAAGAGCGCCTGCGCATCGTCCCCCACGCCACCATGACCGTCGAGGCCAAGGAGGCCAGCAAGAAACGTCGCTAAGAACCTTCAAATCTCTTAATAACGCAAAGGGAGCCGCATCATTGCAGCTCCCTTTAATCATTCTATCCGGCGGGGTTGGATCATATCTGCTCCATCACCTGACGGGCGAGCTCGTTGGCACGCTCCTCGGTGGCAGCCTCGCTGTAGATGCGTATGATGGGCTCGGTGTTGCTCTTGCGCAGGTGCACCCAGCCATCCTCAAAGTCGATCTTAACGCCGTCGACGGTACTCACCTCGCTGCCACTCTGGCTCTTGTACAGCGCCGCGACCTTGGCCAGCAGGGCGTCCACATCCATGTCGGGGGTGAGGTCCTTGCGGTTCTTCGAGATGACATACTCGGGGTAAGTGCGTCTCAACTCACTCACCTTCATACCTTTCTTGGCAAGAAGCGTGAGGAAGAGGGCCACGCCTACGAGGGCGTCGCGCCCATAGTGCAACTCGGGATAGATGACACCGCCGTTGCCTTCACCGCCGATAATGGCGTTGGTGGCCTTCATGAGGGTGGTGACATTGACTTCGCCCACCGCCGAGGCGGCATAGGAGCAGCCGGCATAGCGGCGTGTGACGTCGCGCAGGGCGCGGCTCGACGAGAGGTTGCTCACGGTGTTGCCGGGAGTGTGCTGCAGCACATAGTCGGCCACGCTGACCAGCGTGTACTCCTCACCGAACATCTCACCGGTTTCGCACACCAGCGCGAGGCGGTCGACATCGGGGTCAACGACAATGCCGAGGTCGCATTTCTCGTGCGCCACAGCATCTGCTATCTGGGTGAGGTTCTGCGGTATAGGCTCAGGATTGTGGGCGAAATGGCCTGTCGGCTCACAGTTGAGCTCCACGACACGCTTCACACCCAGGGCGCGCAGCAGTCGCGGTATAGCCAAACCGCCGGTCGAGTTGACGGCGTCAACGGCCACCTTGAAGTCGGCTTTGGCGATGGCCTCGCGGTCAACGAGCGGCAGGGCGAGGACGCGCTGTATGTGACGGTCGATCCTGTCCTCCTCGACGGTGACGTGTCCCAGGTCGTCGACCTCGGCGTAGCGCACTTCGCCGCTCTCGGCCAGGCGCAAGACCTCCTTGCCCTCGGCGTCGTTGATGAATTCGCCTTTGGCATTGAGCAACTTAAGGGCGTTCCAATGCTTGGGGTTGTGGCTGGCGGTGATGATGATGCCGCCGTCGCAATGGGCGTCGATAACGGTCATCTCGGTGGTCGGCGTGGTGCTGAGGCCTGTCTCAAGGACGTCGATGCCCATACCCTGAAGGGTGCCGACAACGAGGCGGTCGACCATAGCGCCGCTGAGGCGCGCGTCGCGACCCACAGCCAGGCGCAGGCGCTTGCCGCCGTTCTGTTTCTGCAGGAAGGTGGCGAAAGCCGACGTGAACTTGACAACATCAATGGGGCTGAGGCCCTCGCCGGCGACACCGCCTATGGTGCCGCGGATTCCTGAAATACTCTTTATCAGACTCATATCGTTATTGTTTATTGATTTTTCGGGCGCATGACGACGAACGGCACGAGCGTCTCCTCCATCGAGATGCCGCCGTGCTGGAACGTCGACGTGTAATATTTCACATATTCATTGTAGTTGTTCGGATAGGCGAAGAAGTCGTTTTCGTGGCAGAAGATATAAGGCGAGGTGACGTGACGGCGCGGCAGGAAAATCGACGCAGGGTCCTTAACCTCAAAGACTTCCTTGGGGTTGTAGTCGAGCAGACGCCCCTGCTTGTAGCGCAGGTTGACGCTCACGCCGCGGTCGCCCTTGACGCGCACGGGGCGGTCGATGCGCACCGAGCCGTGGTCGGTGGTGATGATGACGTTGACGTCCTTCTCTGCCAGCGCCTGCAGCATCTCCATCAGCGGCGAGTGCTCGAGCCACGAGAGCGTCAGCGAGCGGTAGGCCTTCTCGTCCTCGGCCAGCTCGCGCACAATATCGCTGTCGGTACGCGCGTGGCTCAGCATGTCTATAAAATTGTATATAATAACGTTAAGCGGCGATTGCATCAACTCTGGCAGGCGGTCGACGAGTCGCTTGCCGTACTGCGCGTTAAGCACCTTGTTGTAGGTGTGCTTGATGCCGAGCCCGTGGCGGCGCAGCTGCTCGTCGAGCAGTTCGTTCTCGTACTGGTTCTTGTAGCCCTCCTCATCCTCGTTTACCCAATACTGCGGGTATTTGCGCTCTATCTCGCTGGGCATCAAGCCCGCGAACATAGCGTTGCGGGCAAACTGGGTGGTCGTGGGCAGGATGGTGTAGTAGATGTCGTCGCGTTCCACGCGGAAGTTCTGCTCTATGAGCGGCTGCACGAACTTCCACTGGTCGTAGCGGAAATTGTCGATGACGATGAGGAAAGTGGGGCGTTCCTCCTTGAGCAGCGGGAAGAGCCTCTCTTTAAGCACCGTAGTGCTCATCACCGGCTTCTCTCCCACCCCGCCGAGCCAGTCGCGGTAGTGCTCCTCGTAGAAGCGGCAATACTGCCGGTTGGCCTCCTCCTTCTGCGACATGAATATCTCGTGAATCGACGGGTCGTCGGTGCCGGCGAGCTCTATCTCCCAGTATACAAGCTTCTTGTACATCTCCACCCACTCCTCGTGGCTCATCCGGCCGCCGAGCTGCATGCCAATCTCACGGAACTGCTGCTGGTAGTTCATCGTCGAGTGCTCGCTCTGCAGGCGACGCATCTCGGTGTGTTTCTTCACCGTGAGCAGTATCTGGCTCGGATTGACAGGCTTGATGAGGTAGTCGGAAATCTTGCCGCCGAGGGCATCCTCCATGATATGCTCCTCCTCGCTCTTGGTGATCATCACCACCGGCAGCTGCGGCCAGCGCTCCTTGATAACCTTCAGAGTGTCAATGCCGCTGAGGCCGGGCATCTGCTCATCGAGGAACACCAGGTCGGGCACCGAGGCCTCTATCTCGTCTATCGCGTCGCGTCCCGAGCATACAGGCACCACATCGTAGCCCTTCTCCTTAAGAAACAGTATATGAGGCTTCAACAGTTCAATCTCGTCGTCGGCCCAAAGAATGGTGATGTTCATGGTTCTGGCAGTTTTTCCTTCTTATAACGACAAACCGCCGCTATTATTGTGCCGCGAAGCCATCATTTTTACCACCATGCAGACAGACACTAACAACGGAATTTCAACGATACTTCGACGATATTTCGACGATATGCATCGTTGATGTATCGTTGATGTATCGTTGATGTATCGTTGAAATGAGGTGGAAACATCAGAGGAACAGAGGGGTGCCGAGGGCTCGGCCGATGGATAAATATATAGGGAATACATAATTTCATACACGGCGTTTCGGTTTTTTTGCGTATCTTTGCAGGCGGAAACAAACAGGCGGCAGCAGGCGTTGTCGCCTGATAATGCGTGCATTGAATGATACTGAACGAACTATATGCCGACAGCGCGCTTGTCGCCGCCCTTGCCGCCAAGCTCGACGGGCGCGGGGCGCGCCTGCACGTCGACGGCCTGACGGGGTCGCTGCCCGCTGTGGTGACGGCAGCCCTCGCTGTCAAGAAGCCCACTGTCAACCAGCTGGTTGTGGCACCCACCAAGGACGACGCCTACTACATAGGCAACGACCTCGAAGCGCTGCTGCCCGACGGGCAGCAGGTGATGCTCTTCCCAACAAGCTACCGCAAGGCATACTCCTATGACGCCGAGCAGACCGAGAATGCCAACGTGCTGATGCGCAGCGAGGTGCTGAAAGCCATGAGCGGCGGCGAGCCGGTGGTGGTGGTGAGCTACCCCGAGGCGCTGAGCGAGAAGGTAGTGGGCAGCAGCACGCTGACAGCAAACACCTTGCACCTGCGTCGAGGTGAACACAGCGACATGTGGGAGGTGGTGGACCGGCTGCAGGAGATGGGGTTCGAGCGCGAGGACTTCGTTGTGGAACCCGGCCAGTACGCCGTGCGCGGCGGCATCGTGGACGTGTTCTCCTACGCCTCCGACCTGCCCTACCGCGTTGAGTTCTTCGACGACAGCGTCGACTCGCTACGCACCTACGACGCTGCCACACAGCTGTCGGTGAAGCAGCTTGACAAGGTGGACATCGTGCCGCGCATGGACAACATGAGCGACGCGCAGAAGGTGCCCGAACGCCGCGTGACGCTGCTGGAGTACTTCAGCGGCAGCGACATCGTGTGGTGCCAGAGCCTGTTGCAGGTGGCGCAACGCGTCGACGCGCTTCACGACGAGACGCGCAAGGCCTACGACGCACGCCTGGCCGACACAGCACACCCCATAGCAGGCACCCTGCCCAAGCCCGACGAGATGAGCGCCACGGCCAACGAGTTCCTGCACAAGCTGCTGGAGTTCAACATTGTGGAGTACGGCAACAGCCACTATTTCAGCAACGAGGAGCGCCTGACGACCGTCAGCGAACCGCAGCCGGTGTTCAACAAGCAGTTCGATATGCTGATGGCGAACCTGCGGCAGCGCGCCGACGAGGGCTACCGCCTGATCATCACCGTCGGCAACGAAAGCCAGGAGAAGCGCCTGCAGAAAGTGCTGAGCGAGCAGGGCTCAGGCACCGGCGATGCAAAGCAGGACGGCAACCTGCTGGATACCGGCCACTTGACGCTGACGACCTTCAACCTCTCCCACGGCTTCGTAGACCACAGCGAACGCGTGCTCTGCTACACCGACCACGAGATTTTCGAGCGCTACCACAAGTACACCGTCAAGAGCCTCAGCGCCGCCCACGAGGCCATGACCCTCAAGGAGCTCTTTGAGCTCAAGCCCGGCGACTTCGTGACGCACATCGACTACGGCGTAGGCCGCTTCTCGGGTCTCGAGAAGGTGACCACCAACGGCAAGAGTCAGGAGCTTATACGCCTGGTATACAAGAACAACGATGTGCTCTACATCAGCATACACGGCCTGCACAAGATAAGCCGCTATGTGGGTCGCGAGGGCGAGACACCCACGCTCAACCGCCTGGGCAGCAACACCTGGCAGGTGCTCAAGCAGAAGACCAAGCGGCAGGTGAAAGACATCGCCAAGGACCTCATAGCCCTCTACGCCAAGCGCAAGGCCAGCCACGGGTTCGCCTTCAGCGCCGACGGCTACCTGCAGGAGCAGCTGGAAGCCAGCTTCATATACGAGGACACCCCCGACCAGCTCAAGGCCACGGTGGCCGTGAAGCACGACATGGAAGAGCAGGCCCCCATGGACCGTCTGGTGTGCGGCGACGTGGGCTTCGGCAAGACCGAGGTGGCCATCCGCGCCGCCTTCAAGGCCTGCTGCGATTCAAAGCAAGTGGCTGTGCTCGTGCCATCTACGGTGCTCGCTTTCCAACACTACAACACCTTCTGCCAGCGCCTCAAGGACATGCCCGTGAGGGTCGACTACATCAACCGCTTCCGCACTACCAAGGAGCGCAACCAGATAATCAAAGACCTGGCCGACGGCAAGATAGACATACTCATAGGCACCCACGCCATACTCAACAAAGACCTGAAATTCAAAGACCTCGGACTCTTCATCATAGACGAGGAGCAGAAGTTCGGCGTCAGCGCCAAAGAGAAACTGAAGCAGATGAAGGTGGGCGTCGACTGCCTGACGCTGACGGCCACGCCGATACCGCGCACCCTGCAGTTCTCGCTCATGGGCGCACGCGACCTGAGCGTCATCCAGACGCCGCCGCCCAACCGCCAACCCATTGAGACGGAGCTCTCTGACTTCAGCGAGGAGCTGATACGCGACGCCATCATGTACGAGATGAATCGCGGCGGACAGACCTTCTTCATCAGCAACCGCGTGGAGAACCTGCCGGAGATGGCCGGCCTCGTGCAGAGGCTGGTGCCCGACGCCCGCGTGGCCATGGCCCACGGACGCATGGACGGCAAGGAGGCCGAGGAGACGCTGATGCACTTCCTCGAAGGCGACATCGACGTGCTCGTGGCCACCTCCATCGTGGAGAACGGCCTCGACATACCGAACGCCAACACAATGATTATCAACAACGCCCACCAGTTCGGCCTGAGCGACCTGCACCAGATGCGAGGCCGCGTGGGGCGTTCCAACCGCAAGGCTTTCTGCTACCTGCTCATCCCCTCATACATGACGCTGACGCCCGACGCACAGCGCCGCCTCAAGGCCATCGAGGAGTTCTCCACCATAGGCAGCGGCTTCAACATCGCCATGCGCGACCTCGACATACGCGGTGCGGGCAACATACTCGGCGCCGAGCAGTCAGGCTTCATCAGCGAGGTGGGCTACGACATGTACCACAAGATACTCAACGAGGCCATCGAGGAACTGAAAGAGAGCGACTTCCGCGAGCTCTTCGCCGCCGAGGCCGAGGAGAAGCAGGAGTATGTGCGCGAGTGCACCATAGAGACCGACCTCGAGGTGCTGCTGCCCGACGACTACGTCACCTCAGTCAGCGAGCGACTGCTGCTTTACAAGGAGTTGAACGACATTGGTGTCGACGGCGACGCAGGAGCCAACGTCACCAATGTGGAAGAGGAACTCGCCGCCTACCGCAGCCGCCTGGAGGACCGCTTCGGGCCCGTGCCGCCGTGCGTCGACGAGCTCATCAGCACCATCACCCTGCGGCGTATGGCCAAGGCCTTCGGCATAGAGAAGCTGATACTCAAGCAAGACCGCATGGTATGCCACCTGGTCAGCAACCAGCAGAGCCCCTTCTACCAGAGCCCTAACTTCGCCAAGCTTATCCACTACATACAGGCCAACCCGCGCCGCGCCAGCCTCAAGGAGACACCCGAGCGCCTGAGCCTCAGTATCGCCAACGTCAAGACCATCGCCGCCGCCTTGGAGCAGCTGCGGCTGCTGTCGGCGTGACGGCTTGCTACGCGAATTGCCGCAGGGTCTTTTATAACACGAATTATCGTGAATGGCCACGAATTATCATGAATTATTCTTGACGATTCGTGGCTTGCTATTAATAGAAAACCCCTACGGGGTATCCGCAGGGGTCTTATCATGTAGGGATTATCGTTCAATAGCGCATCACCTTATCACCACCACCTTGCGGGCAGGATAGGCGCCAATCTTAATCATATAGGTGCCTGTGGCAGGCGCATCGAAACGCATCGGCGTGTAATCGTCTTGCTTTGCGGCCAACACACGGCCGGTGACATCATATAGCGTCACCATGTTGCCATTAGCGCCCTCAACAACCACCTGACCGTTGCTGGAGTAAACCTTGGCATTTATGCCATCCACGTCACCAATACCCTGCTCGGTGATATAAATGCTATCGTAGTGATGAGTGGTGATATAGACGGTGTCGTAGTAATGGTTGTTGACAATCAGCGTGTCGAAGTGGTAGGTATTGTAGATAGCGGTGTCGAAATGATAGACATTCACAATTGTGGTGTCGAACATCTGCGTGGTCATCCTGACGGTGTCGTGGATGTAGTTGTTGATATAGGTAGTATCGTGTACGTACTGGTTCATATACAGTATCGTTGTGTCGTGCACATAGTTGTTGATATAGGTTGTGTCGTGAATGTACTGGTTCACGTACTGTATAGTCGTGTCGTGCACATAGTTGTTGATGAAGGTTGTGTCATGGATGTAATGGTTGATGGTGTCGCGGAAGATAAGGGTGTCCGGCAGAGTGAAATAGGCCTGCAGCGATGTGTCTGACGTAGCGGTGAACGTATAGGGGTTGTCCGTCACACCATTGCTCCAAGTGAGGAAAATACTGTTGCCCGAAGGAATGGCGGTCAGTGTCGTCGTACCGTTGAGGGGCACCACTCCGCCGCCCATTACCGCACCCTTGAGGGGATTGGCTGAGGTGGCTCTGACCAACACGCTGTCGATGGCGAAGATAGCGGAGAGTGTAGTATTGCCGTTCAGCACGAGGGTGTAAGGATTCTGCGTGCTGCCATCGCTCCAACTAACAAAATGATAGTTACTGTCAGCGGTGGCGCTGACAGTAGCCGTGTCGCTGGTGCATGTGGGATAGGTAAGCACGGTGGCAGTGCCATGCTCAGCATTCACCGTAATCTGTGGAGCCACGTATTCCCTCAAGTTAATGAATTGGCTCCAGAAATTTGATGCCTGATACGCCGACAATGTATTGCATGGTACGATAATAGGCTTTGCATAGTCAACACCATTCAAATAATCCTCTCTATAAGTGGGCGGAGTTTCGTTAAGTATTTGAATGGTGTCAAAGGTGTTCCATGTACCATTATTCCAGGAGCCAATACCAACCACTGGGGTGTTAAGTGCTAATTTGTTTATATGACACCAACCAAAATCCATTGCCACCACCGAACTCGGAATAATAAGAGTTTCTATGTTACAACCAGTAAATGCATATAAATTTATTTTGTTTACTCCTTCAGGAATAGTGGTATTATTACATCCAATGATTAATTCGTTATTTGACTTTCTTATAACGGCATTGCAATTATTACGGCTGTCATAATAAGGATTGTTCGGGTCGACAGTTAGAGAGGTTATTAAGGGATGCCCACCTAACGCATAATCTCCAATTTGCTCTACAGAAGCAGGAATGTGTAAAGACGTAAATGTATTGTCAGAAAGACAACCATTCTGAAGAATTTGTATAGAATCATTCAATGTAATACTTGTAATGCCAGCATTCCCTAAACCTGCTATGTTACGGACAGATGATGGCAATACCACATTACCTAACATACACCCATCAAAAACATTAGGCCCAATATATCGCAACGAATTTGAAAAGGTGACATTTGCTAAAGAACTACAAGTCCAAAAGACTCCAAAATGCAAGGTGTCTATAGTATTTGGCATTACTACCGATGTAATTGGACAACCGAAAAAGGTGAAGTTTCCAATGGACCGAACTGTGTAGGTGCTTCCGTTAAATGATACTGTGTCTGGGATAACAAGATTACCTGTGGGTCTATTATAAGGTGACCAAAGAGTGAAGGAGGTTTGTTCTTCCCATACCCTTGAATTCTCATCAATTGCATTGTTTGGATAAGTGAGCTTGACGTAATGATTGATTGGGTCGACAATCTTGTAGAAAAGAGTATGTCCAGATGGTGACACTGCGGAGAAGTCATAGGCAAAAGCATTTTGCCCTATCGCCAATAATGCGGCGACCAAAAGAAGTAGTTTTTTTTTCATGTTGTATATTGTTAAAAGGTTAGTATGTCTATTCAACAAACACATAAAAAAGCGCGGGAACAACTTTATTGCTTATCCCGCATCTCAGGCCTTCGCATTGCCCTTATCACAGAATAAACAATGCCGAAGCCCACGCTGATGGTATACAATAAGACCATTGTATGCCAAACCATGGACGATGAACATTGCATTATTGCGGTGATAAGTTCTGAAGTTGCGAAGTTCGAGATGCCGCAGATAAAACGCCGTTACAACGTCTTTTTTATGTCCGCCGTTTCTTGCGGGGCCTGAGGTCCCGCCCGCTTGCCCATCGCTCTCGAGAGGGGCTTCGGCAGTTCGGAAACGACGCTGCAAAGATACGCACTTTTCGCGATATGACAAAAAATAATGTAATTATTCAGCCATTCGGCTCATTTTAAGGAAGATAGCCACTCGGGCGTTACAGCGTTACAGCGTTACAGTTCGTTTTGAGGGTGTATATTGATAGGCTTTTATCTATATATCTATATATCTATATATAAATATATAATATATAATTAGTTACATAGATTATACTACGTTTTTTGCCATTTGTGGGTGACCTTATCTGGAACTGTAACGCTGTAACGCTGTAACGCTCCGAGGATAACGCGCTGATTTCCTGACGACAAGTATTCCTGGGGGACAGTTAGGACAGTTGGGACAGTTGTTTTTTGAGACTTCCCCATAGGGTCTACTAGCCGTCTAGTAGCCGTCTAGTAGCCGTTAAGGGCCTGGAAAGTCAGTAAAATTGGGGCAAAGTGGATTTCTGCTTTGGGTAGAGGCTGTATGACAGCATGTTATAGATAGGGTGATGTGAGGCTGCTGACGTGTCTTTTTAGTATAAGACACATGACAAATCGGGAACAATCGCACGAAATACTCCGCTAAACGCCGCTAAAGACCGCTATCGTCAGATACCCACGAAAAATGGTCGTATCTTTGCATCGGAATTCCAAAACGAGAGTCCTTTGACATACTGAGAAACCAATCAAATAGGAGAGAAAGAAATGCGTCCGGTCCTCCCCCGTGGATGACCGGACGCATAATCAAGGATGCAGGTCTGTTGTCGGCTTACTGCACGTCCTTCTCGTCGAGGGGTTGGGCGATGAGGCCGACGAACTGGCCGCTGCTGTTGAACTCCATACGGGTGAACTTCTTGCCGACACCACGTACCTTCTGGCTGATGACGACATAGGTGTAGGGCTTGGGTTTCTTGTTGTCGACGGGGTCGCGGTACTTGGAGTTGTACTCGTAGACGACCATCTTCTCTATCTTGTAGCGCTCGCCGTTGAATTTCTCGTCGATGTATTTCCTGATGGAGCTGTTGTAGCGGTCTTTGTCGAGCACCTTGCCGGTCATGATGGGGAGCTCGGAGGCGATGCTGTAGACGGCTTCCATCTCCACCTTCTGGGCGTTGCTGAAATAGGCGACGGCGTACTCGTCGTTGCGGAGCACCCACTCGGGGCCGTATTTGACGCGTTTGCCATAGGCTTTGTTGAACTGCTCGGCGATCTTGGCGCTTGGGGCGAACTGCTCCACCTGCGGCTCATCCACTTTGGGGGTGGGACGGCGGCGCTCGCGGCTGCTCTCGGTGCCGGTCTTGCGGCTCACCTTCTCATCGTCGGCGTCGGGGTTGTTGTGGGTGTAGTAGTCGCGCTTGACGGCCTCGGGGTCGGGTGCGTTGCTCTTCATAAGCTTTCCGCGGGTGTCGAAGATCATCTCACAATCGTTCTCGGCGATGCCTTTCTTGATGATTATCATGCGGTAGTAGTTGTCGCCGTTCATCTCCTCGACATACTCTATGTTTTTGATGCGGTAGCCGGGGTAGTTGTTGACGAAGTACGTGTTCATCATCGTGGGGCACTCCTCCTCCTTGACGGGGAAGGCGCTGTACTGCCAGTCGCCGCCGGCGGTGAAGTAGGCGCGGCCGTTCTGGCCGTCGATGACGAGCTCGGCGATATACTGCCCCGGAGCCTGATACCAGGTGCGCACCTTGTAGGAGTCATAGGTCTTCTCGAGAGCCAGCAGCACCGACCGCGGCACGGCGGTCTCCTTGATCTTTGTCTGTGCACCGGCAATCAGTGGCAGCACCATGAGTGCGAGCAAAACTATCTTCTTCATATCGGTGTGTTTTTCTATTTTGTACTCTTTAAGTTCTCTTTATTGCGCCTTGAACAGGACATCCTTGCGGTCGGGGCTGATGCTGACGGCGGCGATGCGCACCCCCGTCTGTTCTTCGATGGCGGCAAGGTAGTCTTTAAGCCTCTGCGGCAGAGCGTTGTATTCGGTGATGCCCTGCAGGCTCTGCTTCCAGCCGTCAAAGGCCGCGAGCACGGGGTCTATGTGCACGGTGTTGTACTCAAACGGTATCTCGTCGGTACGCTTGCCTTCGATGTCGTAGTGCGTACACATGTTGACGGTGTCGAAGTCGTTCATCACGTCGGGCTTGGTGACGTAGAGCTCGGTGACGCCGTTGATCATGCAGGCGTAGCGGAGAGCGGGCAGGTCGATCCATCCGCAGCGGCGCGGACGGCCCGTTGTGGCGCCGTATTCGTGGCCCAGCTCGCAGAGGCGAGCGCCGGTCTCGTCGAAGAGCTCCGTGGGGAAGGGGCCGGCGCCGACACGCGTGCAGTAGGCTTTGGTGATACCCATGACGCGGCCGATGGCTGTGGGTGCCACGCCGAGGCCGGTGCAGACGCCTGCGGTGATGGTGTTGCTGCTGGTGACGAAGGGGTAGGTGCCGAAGTCTATGTCGAGCATCATGGCCTGCGCGCCCTCGGCAAGCACTTTCTTGTTGTCCTTGAGGCACTGGTTGATGAGGTACTCGCTGTTTACGAAACGGAAACGCTTGAGCGTGTCGAGGCTTGCCATCCACTGCTGCTCGTACTCGTCGAGGCTCATGCCGTCGATGCGGAACGTGTCCACGTCGAAGCCGAGCGTCTTGGCCATGCGCAGATGCTGCGCCTTGAGCATCTCGTAGCGCTCGCGGAAGTCGGAAGCCAGCGTGTCGCCCACGCGGAGGCCTGTGCGGGCTATCTTGTCGGTGTAGGCGGGGCCTATGCCTTTCAGCGTCGAGCCTATCTTCATGTTGCCTTTGGCCTGCTCGTTGGCGGCGTCCATCATGCGGTGGCTGGGCAGTATGAGGTGGGCCTTCTTGCTGACGTAGAGGTTCTGCGTGGCGTCCACGCCCTTGGCGGCCAGCTCCTCGATCTCCTGCTTGAAGATGCGGGGCTCTATGAGCACGCCGTTGCCTATGAGGTTGAGTTTGTCTTTATGAAAGATACCCGACGGTATGATATGCAGCACATGCTTCATGCCGTTGAACTCCAGCGTGTGCCCTGCGTTGGGGCCGCCCTGGAAACGGGCAATCACATCATAGTTCGGGGTCAGCACGTCGACGATTTTGCCTTTGCCCTCGTCGCCCCATTGCAACCCAAGAAGTACATCTATCTTTGTCATTGTCTTTTATTTGTCTTAATCAGTCGGTCTTTCCGCACAGCTCACACCCCGCTATTATCGCGATGCAAAGATACAACTTTTTTTACAATTGGCAATATTTATATTTATTTGTGACGTCCCCGCCGCAGGCGCCGTGTCGCGTGGCTGCGCGCCGTGGGGCTACTCGTCGCGTTTGGCCTTGAACCAGTCGACGAACTTCGGCAGGTCGTCCAGCGGCTGGAAGCCGCTCTTGAAGGGCTCTTCGGGCACGGCGACGGTCTCCATGTATCCCACCAGCGTGGCACAGTCGAACTCGCCTATGAGGGCCTCGAGGGTCACATACACGCCCACCTGGAAGTCCTCGTCGTCGGGATTGCTGCCCTCCACAGCAATGCGCAGGCCCAGCATCTCGGGCTCCTCCTCGCACTCCAGCTGCTGGAAGTACATCTTGCGTGTGTCGAACAGGTAGCGGTCGAAGCGCACCTTGAGCTCGGTGCCCATAGGCTGCTTGAAGGCCACGAACTCCCACCAGTCGAGGTCAGGCGCGGCGTCCACCAGTTCCACCACATAGCGGAAGAGGTCGGTGTCGCCCTCGGCGGTGAAGGTCAGCGTGCGTCCGTTGGCGGTGGCGTCGCCTATCTCGTAGGTCAGCCCGTCGCAATATTTAGTGAGCTGATGCTGCAGGGCGTTCTCAAGCTGCCCACGCTGCTTGTCGTCGAGGTCGCCGAGGGCCACCAGCTCGTCGTTGTGGTCGGTAAACCACTGCCAGAATATCTCTTTCTTTTCCATAGTCAGATAATTATCGCTTCCGGTTCGAGCGCTATGCCGAACCGTTTTTTTATGTCCTCCTGTATGGCGCCTGCCAGGGCCACCACCTCGCCGCCCGTGCAACCGCCGAGGTTGTAGAGCACCAGGGCGTTCTGCGGCCACACCCCTGCCCTGCCCATGCTGCGCCCCTTCCATCCGGCCTTGTCTATCAGCCATCCGGCGCTGATCTTGTAGGCCCCGCCGTCCATCCTGTGGGCCTCCGGCATGTCGGGCCATTCGCCTTTCAGGCGCATGTACACGGCCTCGTCGACCACCGGGTTTTTGAAGAAGCTGCCTGCCGAGCCGTGTTCCTCCGGGCGCGGCAGTTTCTGCCACCGCAGGGCGGTGATGCTGTCGCGCATCTGCTGCGCCGTGGCGTGGGGCAGGCCTTCGAGGGCCTTGTAGCCGAGGTTGGGCACGAAAACGTCGCGCAGCGCGAAGGTGACGTTGACGATGATCTCGCTGCCGCCGCTGCGCTCCTTGAAGCGCGAGGTGCGGTAGCCGAAGCGGCATTCGTCGCCCGTGTAGCGGCGGTGCTCGCAGGTGCGCAGGTCGACGGTCTCCACCTCTACCACCGTGTCCTTGGCTTCGGCCCCGTAGGCGCCCACATTCTGCACCACGGCGGCGCCCACCGAGCCCGGTATGGCGCTGAGGTTCTCGAGGCCGTAGAGGCCGCGGTCGAGGGTCCACTGCACGAGGTCGTCCATCCGCGCGCCGGCCCACACCGTCACGCGGCAGCCGTCGGCCACCGTGGCGCGCAACTCCGGCTCCAGGGTCAGCACGAAGCCGTCAAAGTCGCGCGTGAACACCACGTCGCTGCCGGCGCCGATGATGAGCCACGGGTTGCCGCCCAGCAGGGGCGAAAGGTCGAGGTCGTCGCAGTCCTCTATCACCACCAGCCTGCGAGCCTTGGCGGCGATGCCGAATGTATTGAAAGCCTTCAGCGGAGCGTTACGGTAAATCTTCATGTATACAACAACGTGGCTCCGACGTTTTTATTGTGTCGCCGCCAACAAAAATAGCCGCCGTCGCCTCGGACCCTCCTCGGCCGTTTAACGCTTGTTCTACGGCAGTTTAACGCTTAAAACCGTAAAACAACCGTAGAAATACCGTAGAAATACCGTAGAAATGCCGAAGGGGCTCCGTAGCGGGGCGGTGGAAAATAGGGGTGGATTTAAGTTAAATTAACCATTTGCGTGATGATGACTGCGGACGGGGAAGCAAAAAAGAGCCTCCCGGAGCTGTGGCACAGGGAGGGTCGGGGTTGTCGAAATCGGGGAAGAGGCGGTGTGCTACTCGCCGTCAGCAGGGCCTGCCTCCTTGCGGGGCCTGCGCACCGGCGGCACGTAGCCTGGCTGGAAGACCTTGCGCTGCGAGAGGAGCAGCGCGACGGCGAGCACCGCGCCCAGCACGTCGCACACGGTGCAGGTGAGCCACACCCCCGTGAGGCCGTCGCCGCCGGCGCCCACCATCAGGGCGGGGACGATGAACATCAGAGGGATGAGGAAGAGCACCTGGCGCGAGAGGCTGGTGGTGATGGCTATCCAGGGCTTGTCGATGCTCTGGAAGAACTGCGAGTTGGTGATGGTGAAGGCTATGAGCGGCATCATGACGTTGAGGTAGCGCATGGCCAGCACGCCGATGTCGAGGAGCGCCGTGCTGTCGGTGAAGGCCCTCAGTATGATGCGCGGCACGACCATGGCCAGCAGGGCGCCGACAGCACCGACGACGAGCGACACCTTCATGGTGAGGACGAAGACCTGCTTCAGGCGGTGGTTGTGGCCGGCGCCGTAGTTGTAGCCCGCGATGGGCTGCATGCCCTGGCAGAGGCCCAGCATGAACATGACGAGGAAGGAGCCGTAGGTGTTGACGATGCCGTAGGCACCGACGGCGAGGTCGCCGCCGTAGCGTATGAGCTGGCGGTTGAGGAGTGCCACGACGAAGGAGGCGGCGAAGTTCATCAGGAAGGGGCTCATGCCGATGAGCAGCACGTTGCGGAAGATGTAGAGCTTCGGCGCCCAGGCGTGGCGGCGGAAGCGGATGAAGCTGCGTGGGCTGACGAAGTGGGCCACGGCGACCACGGCGGTGGAGGCCATGGAGAGGGTTGTGGCCCAGGCGGCGCCGGCGATGCCGAGGCCGAGGACGCTGATGAAGACGGCGTCGAGGAAGATGTTGAGTATGGCGCCCCCGGCCATGATCCACATGCTCTTGGTGGGATAGCCGCTGGCGCGTATCTGGCCGGTGAGGTTGAAGGTCACTGTGGTGAAGAACATGCCCGGAAGGACTATCTGCATGTACTCGCGGGCGTAGCCTATGGTGTCGAGCGAGGCGCCGAAGAGTTCGAGGATGCTGTCCATGAAGAGGTAGCCGCCGACGACGAAGAGGAAGCCGAAGAAGAAGGTGAGCAGCATGCTGTTGCCCAGTATCTTCTCAGCCCAGCGCACATCCTTGCGGCCCAGCACGATGCTCATGCGGCTGCTGGCGCCGACGCCCACCAGTGAGCCGAAGGCGTGGATGATGTTCATGATGGGCAGCGTGATGGCGAGGCCAGCTATGGCCAGGGCGCCGACATACTGGCCGAGGAAGATGCGGTCCACGATGTTGTAGACCGAGGCCACCACCTGGGTGATGACGGCCGGGAGGGCGTACTGCAGCAGCAGCGCGCCTACGGGCTTGGTCTCCAGTTCCTGTATCTTGTCCATGACTTAGAAGTTGTACCCTAAGCTGAAGAAGCCGCTGAAGCGCTTGGTGACGTCGTTCCACATAAGGTCAAAGGCTATGGGCCCCAAAATGGACTTGTAGGCCAGCTCGACGCCAAGACCCCTGACCCACTTGGATGTTTCAGGCTCAACCTGCTCCTCGGTATTCCACCGCGGGTCGTCTTCGCTGGGATAATCGGCGATGATGGGGTTGAGGCTTTTTTGCATGTCTTTGGTGTAGAGGACGTTGACAATGGCCGAGGCATAAAGGTTCTTGATTATGCGGTAGCGCAAGTCGATGCGGCCGATGGCCATAAGATTGTTGGCGAGCATGGGGCTCGGGGTGCCAATGAAGGCGAACTGGTGGTCAACATAGCGTCCGTCGAAGGTGCCGCCAAAAATGTTCTCCAGATAAGGCATGTCGCGGTAATAATCCCTGTCGAAGAATATACGCCCACCCACTGAGGGGAGAATGGCGAAACGCTGTCCGATGGAAATGGCGGGCTTGAAGTAGGCACGCAGAGTTTTGTAGGCCGGATATACCAAACCTGCCGGATGGTGGATTTCACCTATCGCATTGCCCATATCGTCGAACTGATAATCCACCGGGGGCTTGGTGTAGGCCAGACGCACCTCGCCCGAGACGCCCATAGCCATGCCGCGTGTGGGGAAATAGGCATCGTCGCGGTTGTCGAAATCCAGCGTGGTGAAGAGGCCTATGCTTGTATTGCGGTAATAGCTGTCGACGTCGTTGAGTTCGAAGAGGCTGCGGGAGCGGATATACTCGGCATCTATAAAGGTCTGCGCCAGGCCGCCAATCTTGAACGAGAAGGCGGGGATGTTGTCTAAGCTGTAGTAGAGGCGCAGGCGCTGTTGTACGGCGCCAAAGGTTCGTGCCGAGGTATTGCGCACCGAAAAGTTGATGCGCGAGACATTGTAGTCGAGGTTGAAGTCGCCCGCCGAACGCATGGCCCACATCAGGCGCAGGTCGGCACTAAAGTTGTAACACAAGTTGAGGTCAAGCAATGCTTTAAAGCCGCTGGGGCGGAGTTCGTTGAAGCCGAAATGGAAGAGGATGGCTGCGCTCTCCTCGGAGTCGAAACGGAAGCCCATGCCGATGCGGTGGGGCTTCGCTGTCTCAAGGTGCACCTCCATGTCGTAGACGCCTTCGGCGCCGGTGGTGTGCAGCGTGTAGAGGACGTAGCTGTAGTAGCCCGTGCCGCGCATCGAGCTGACGAAGGCCTCGAGGTCGTCAACGGTGCAGATGCCGTTTTTTATCATCCTGTTGGCCCTGTTGAGCCACTTCAGCTCTTCGTCGGCACCGTTGAACGTTATCTTGCGTATGTGCAAGGTGTCGCCGTCCATGAGCCTGATGGCGCGCGGAGACTGCAGGTGCTTGCCCTGCTGTTCCAGACGGCCTTTTATGGCCAGGAGCTCGTCGTGGTGCTGCGCCGCGCACACATAGCCGCGGTGCACCAGCGAATCGATGCTCTCGGCGCTGAAGCTTAGCATGTTGTAGCCAGAGACGTCGGGATGTATATACACGTCGCACATGTCGCGGTGCTGGTAGCGGTCGCCTTTGGTGGAGAGGGCCATATACTGCGAGAGCATCTGCGGGAGCGAGCGGAGTTCGTCGGCGCTGCTGGCGAGGTCGCCCGCCACCTCGACACCGATGACTATGTCGGCACCCATGCTCTTGCACACGTCAACGGGGAAATTGTTGACCAGACCGCCGTCGGCCAGCAGGTACGGACCCCATTTCACGGGCGAGAAGATGCCCGGGATGGCCATGCTGGAGCGTATGGCCAACGGGAAGGAGCCGCTGCGGATTATGACGGAGTCGCCGGCGATGATGTCGGTGGCCACACAGGCGTAGGGTATGGGCAGGCGGTCGAAGTTGGAGGAGTCGGTATAGCCTATGCTGAGGCGGCCAAAGAGGTTCTGGATGTTGCTGCTGTTGATGATGGCCGCCGGCAGGGAGTTGATGATGTTCTGGCTGGCATACCCCATGTCGCCCAATGCAAACGGCACGCTGAGGAGTTCGCGGTCGGCATAGTCACGACGCTCGGCGGAGAGGAGGTTGCGCTCGATGCTGTTGGACATGAGGCGCGACCAGTCGACACTGGAGATTATGTCGGTGAGCTCGTCGGGCTCGTAGCCGAGGGCATAGAGGCCGCCAATGATGGAGCCCATGCTGGTGCCGGTCACGAAACTCACGGGGATGCCCATCTCTTCGAGGTATTTGAGCACGCCGATATGGGAGGCACCCTTGGCGCCGCCACCACCAAGCACCACGCCGACGCGCGGGCCGCTATAGGCCTGCAGGCTGTCGGCCTGCCGCTTGACAAAGGTCTGCATCTGTGCGGATAGCGAAAATGCCAGAAGGGTTGCTATAGCAATTGATACAAGTCTTTTCATATTGTCTGTGTGTATTGTTCTCAAAAGTTGAATACCGCCATGGCCATGAGCTTCCAGTTCTGCATGAGGGTGGCGAAGTTAAGATCGCGGAGGTTGTTTCCCTGCCTCAGGTCGGATGCCTTAAGGCCTTCTTCGCTGCGGAAATAGTAGAGGTTGTGTGTGTATTGCAGGCTGAAGTACCAACGGTTCAGGGAGTAGGCCAGGGCGAGGCTGCCGCTGGCGTTGGGCGATATGGGGCAGCTCAAAACGATGTTGCTGCTGTCGGTCTGGGTCGGGGAAGCGATGAAGGTGTTGTTGACGGAAAGTAGTGTAAAGAGGGTGGCGTTGAGGGTCAGGTTGCGAAGACCGTAGTCTTTGGGACCGGTAGGGTCGCGGTGGAGGAAGACTATGTTGTGGGAGTAGCCCACACCAGCGCTGGCTTGCAGGAACATGTAGCTGCGGATGCCCGAGTTGTTGAATATCTCGTCGTCCTCGCCGCAATTCATGCCCGTAAGCTGCACGTTGCCGCTTATGAGCAGCGAGCCTGCCGACCGGCGCTGCACCATGCTGCACTTGTACGCCGAGGTGTAGGCGAACTTGCTGCGGTTGAGCGACCAGTAGGCGTCGAGACCCACGCGGTAGATGTTGCAGGGGCTGTTTGACTGACGGACTATATGGCTGTAGTAACGGCTGGTGTCGTCGGCAATGGTGACCTCGTTGAAGGCGTAGCTGTTGAGTCCATAGTAGCTGACGCCAATGCCCCATTTGTGCGCCTTGATGGCGAAGTTGAAGGTGCGGCTGGCCTTGTCGTCGGCTCCGAGGTTGATGCCGTAGCCCAGACCCAGGTTGCCGTAACCTATGCCGAAGCCGACACCGCTGCGCACCTTGCCGTCGAACTCCATAACCGATTTGCCACGCACCCACACGCTGTCGGCATGACCTAAAGACCTGGTGTTGATGTCGTAGTTCATGCTCATGGAGGCGGAGTGGCTCTGCAGGTTGAAGTTGCCGTCAACGGCGAAGCAGGCCGGGCGCTGATAGATGTAGCTGCTGTCTACGACCGAGCGTGACTTGAGCCACACCACCAGTGACTCCCACAGATTCTGTGCACCCACGGGGAGGGCGAGCATGAGCAGCGTTGCCGCGATAAAGAGTTTCTTCATTTCTGTTTTATGCGATTATGCAGTGCCATCATGGCGTTGTAGGCCACAAAGCCGTTGGCAAGCTCCAGGCTGCGCTCGTCGACGATGAGGTTGGGTCGGTGCAGGTTGCTGAAGGGTGTACCGGGTTCATGTATGCCAATGCGGAAGTAGCATGCCGGTATCTTCTGTGCGAAGAAAGCGAAATCCTCGGCCGTCATGCGCAAGTCGAGCCACTCTACATTCTCCTCGCCGATGTAGGCGCAAGCATTGTCGTGCACCTGCTGGGTGCAGGCGTCGTCGTTGAAGACGTAGGGGTAGCCGTAGTCGATGAAGAGGTCGCACTCGGCGCCCATAGCTTCAGCGACACCGGTGCTTATCTTGCGTATCTTCTCATGTGCTTCAAGGCGCCACTTCTCGTCGAAAGTGCGTATAATGCCCTCCATCTTCACCGTGTCGGGGATGATGTTGGTACGCCCGCCCACCTCCTGTATCTTGCCGATAGTGAGCACCGTCGGCATCATGGGAGCTGCGTTGCGGGAGACCACCTGTTGCAGGGCGATGACGATATGGCTTGCAACCACAATGGGATCTACACTCAGGTGCGGTGTGGCACCATGACCACCCAACCCTTTGACGGTCCAGTAGAGCTCGTCGGTGGAGGCCATATACTTGCCTTTGCGCATACCCACCTTGCCGCAGTCCATCTCCGGCAGGCAGTGGAAGGAGTATATCTCGTTTGGCGTCACCTCGTCAAAGAGGCCATCCTCCATCATCATACGCGCACCGCCAGGATATTTCTCCTCGCTGGGCTCGAAGATGAACATGAGGCTGCCACTGATATGGTCGCGCAGCTGCGTCAGTATCTTGATGGCACCGAGCAGCGAGCAAGTATGCATATCGTGGCCACAGGCATGCATCACGCCAGGCTTCTCGCTGGCAAACGGCAGCCCGGTGCACTCAGTGATAGGCAAGGCGTCATAGTCGGAGCGGAGCGCTACGCAGTAGCTGTCAGGTTCGTTGCCACGCAGCATCGCCATGACGCCGGTCTTGCCGATGCCGGTCTTGGGCTCCAAGCCCATCTCACGCAGCCGCTCGGCCACGAACTCCATGGTGCCATACTCCTCCTGCGACAGGTCGGGGTGGCGATGCATCCAGCGGCGCCATTCTATCACGCGGTCACACTGGGCATGAGCCATTTGCTTTATGACCGCCTCAATGTTTTCCATTTATTTCTTATTCGTTGCAGGTTTTTTCTTGCGGGCTTTGGCCTGGGCCAGATAGGCGGCAAGGAAGATCACGAGGTAGACGCAGGCGTGGAGCACCTCGGTGACAATGATGGTGACAGCCATGGCTCCCAGGAAGAAGGCCACACTTAGCAACAAGCAAAACCAGAAGTTTCCGCCACGACGGACGTCAAAGACAACCTTTACAATACAATATATGGCTATGGCCGCCACAGTGCACACCAGCGCCCATCCTGCCACGGTGGTGTTGAAGGCATAGGTGATGCCCGAGACTGCAAGGCCCAAGAACAGCACCGCCAGCCCGCCTTTCCACTCTTTCCAGGGCTTGCCTTCTATCAGGTTGCCCTCAACCGACAACTGCGCCGTGATCTGCATCATGGCGTTCAGCAGGCCATAGCATACATGTATGGCTAACACAAAGCCCAGGATGGCCCACACGATGCCCACTTTGGAGATGTAGAGGAACCACCCGATGCACTTCACGTCGTTGTTGATGGTGGGCAGGTCGGCCTGGAAGGCATAGTAGAACACTGCCAGCAGCGACACCCCGAAGAGGGAGTAAAGCACCGGGTAGAACTGCGGCTTGTCACGATGACGGATAAAATAGTCAAACACACTCATTGTCTCGACAAGCACCAATATGATAAGCAGCATGGCTATGCCGCCGAGGCCGAGAGGATTGCCAATATGCCAACCCAGCATATCAGGCAGGTTTGCAATGTTATTCATAAACGCAATATTATTGGTTATTCTTTTCTATTTTAATTGATGTCGTCATGCCTTCGGTGAGCTCAATCTCGATGCCGCCAGTCACCGCCGTGACGATGTCGAGGCGCGTGCAGAGGGTCTCGGCGCAAATGTAGTCGCGATGGGTGTTGACAGCGTTGTCCCACTCGCCGCTCTGCAGTTCAACGACAATGCGGTCGGTAACCTCAAAGCCTTCCTTGCGGATGTTCTGGATGCGGTTCACGAGCTCGCGTGCGATGCCTTCGTCCACCAACTCCGGGGTGAGCTGTATGTCGAGAGCCACAGTGAGGCTTCCGTCGTTGGCCACCACCCAGCCGGGGATGTCCTGCGTGGCAATCTCCACGTCGGTGACGAGCACCTCGCAGTCCTGACCGTCAACGCTGACCGTGCAGCGGCCTTCGGCCTCGAGGGCGTTGATCTGCTTCTGGTCAAACGCCATGATGGCAGCGCCGAGGGCCTTCATCACCTTGCCATAACGCGGGCCGAGGGTCTTGAAGTTGGGCTTTATCTTCTTCACCAACAAGTCATTGTCAGCGGTAAGGAACTCAATCTCCTTGACGTTGAGCTCGGAGCAGATAAGGTGCTGCACCTTCTCAATCTGCACACGCATGGCCTCGTCGCGCACGGGGATGACAATCTTCTGCAGCGGCTGACGCACGCGCAGGTTGCTCTTCTTGCGCAGGCCGAGCACCATGGAGCATATCTTCTGTGCCAGCTGCATGCGCTCCTCGAGGCTCTTGTCAATCATCTCCTCGTGCACTTCGGGGAAGCCGAGGTGGTGCACGCTCTCCGCGCTGTGGCGCTTGGTGACGGCGTTGAGATCGAGGAAGACGCGCTCGCTGAAGAAGGGCGCTATCGGGGCCATGAGACGGCTGAGGGTCTCGAGGCATGTGTAGAGCGTCTGGTAGGCGCTGACCTTGTCGTCGCTCATCTCGCCGCGCCAGAAACGGCGGCGGCAGAGACGCACATACCAGTTGCTGAGGTATGCGTCGACGAAGGTGTCGATGGCGCGGCCGGCGCGGGTGGGCTCGTAGTCCTCCATGGCCTCGCCGACAGTCTTCACCAGGGTGTTGAGCTCAGAGAGTATCCATCGGTCGATCTCGGGGCGCTCGGCGATGGGCAGGTCTTTCTGCGAATAGTCGAAGCCGTCGAGGTTGGCATACAATGCGAAGAAGCTGTAGGTGTTGTAGAGCGTGCCGAAGAGCTTGCGGCGCACCTCGTCGACACCCTCGACGTCGAACTTCAGGTTGTCCCACGGCTGGCTGTTGGTAATCATATACCAGCGTGTGGCGTCGGGACCGTATTTGCCAAGGGTCTCGAAGGGGTCGACGGCGTTGCCGAGACGCTTGGACATCTTGTTGCCGTTCTTGTCGAGCACCAGTCCGTTGCTGATGACGTTCCTGAACGCCACCGAATCAAAGCACATGGTGGCGATAGCATGCAGCGTGTAGAACCAGCCGCGCGTCTGGTCGACGCCTTCGGCAATGAAGTCGGCCGGGAACTCGGTGGCCTTGAGCGGCTCGCCCATATAGTGTATCTGGGCGTAGGGCATGGCGCCGCTGTCGAACCACACGTCGATCAGGTCTGGCTCGCGGCGCATGGGCTTGCCGCTGTCGCTGACGAGCACCACATTGTCAATATACGGACGATGCAGGTCAAAGGCCTTGTAATCGGCCGCTGCATAGGGGTTATCCTTCATAAAGCCGGCGGCCACAGCCTTGTCAATCTCCTTGCGGAGCTCGGCCACGCTGCCTATGCACTTCTCCTCCTTGCCATCCTCGGTGCGCCAGATGGGCAGCGGGGTGCCCCAGTAGCGGCTGCGCGAGAGGTTCCAGTCGACGATGTTCTCAAGCCAGTTGCCGAAACGGCCGCTGCCGGTAGCCTCGGGCTTCCAGTTGATGGTCTTGTTCAGCTCTATCATGCGGTCCTTGAGGGCCGTGGTACGGATAAACCAGCTGTCGAGCGGATAGTAGAGCACAGGCTTGTCGGTGCGCCAGCAGTGCGGGTAGCTATGGGTGTGCTTCTCGCTCTTGAAGAGCTTGCCCTGCTCCTTGAGCATGATGACCAGCTCCACATCGAGGCTCATGTCCTTCTCGCCCTTGGTGGGGTCGTAGGCGTTCTTGACGAACTTGCCGGCATACTTGCCATAAGCCTCCGCGTCAACGTTAGCCCTCACCCATTCCGGGTCAAGATCCTCTATCGGGGCAAAGCGGCCGCGCTTGTCGACCATAGGCAGCTGCTTGCCGTCGCGGTCGAAGAGCAACAGGTCGCCGATGCCGGCCTTCTTGGCCACACGGGCGTCGTCGGCACCGAAAGTCGGGGCGATATGCACAATGCCGGTACCGTCCTCGGTGGTCACATAGTCGCCCAGAATAATGCGGAACGACCCCTTGTCACTCACCTCTGTCGGCTTCACCCAGGGTATGAGCTGCTCGTAGCGCAAGCCCTCCAGCGCGGTGCCCTTGCACTCGTCGACAATCCTGTAGGCGGGCTCTTCGTCTTTCTTCGTGGGGAACATGGAGCCCACCAGGGCCTTGGCCATGATGATGCGGCAGGGTGTCCCCTTGTACGGATGGGTGGTCTCGATGGTCACGTAGTCGATACTCGGGCCCACACACAGGGCGGTGTTGCTGGGCAGAGTCCACGGGGTGGTCGTCCACGCTATAGCGTAAGTCGGCATGCTATCCACTACCAACTCCCCACTACCCACTAAACGGAACATGGCCACGCAAGTCGTGTCCTTCACATCGCGGTAGCAGCCCGGCATGTTCAGCTCGTGGCTGCTCAAACCGGTGCCCGCGGCGGGGCTGTACGGCTGAATGGTGTATCCCTTGTAGAGCAAGCCCTTGTCGTAAAGCTTCTTGAGCAAGAACCACAACGTCTCTATATACTCGTTGTTGAAGGTGATATACGGGTTCTCAAGGTCGACCCAATAACCCATCTGGCGCGTCAGCTCATCCCACAACTCCTTGTACTTCATCACCTCCTCGCGGCAGGCGCGGTTGTAGTCGTCGACACTGATCTTCTTGCCGATGTCCTCCTTGGTGATGCCGAGATTCTTCTCGACACCGAGCTCCACGGGCAGGCCGTGGGTGTCCCACCCTGCCTTGCGGTCGACGAAATAGCCTTTCTGGGCCTTGTAGCGGCAGAAGACATCCTTGATGGTGCGGGCCATCACGTGGTGGATGCCCGGTTTGCCGTTGGCCGACGGGGGGCCGTCGTAGAACACGAACGCCGGATGCCCTTCGGCAAGCTTCTGCCCCTTCTCAAAGATAGCGTTATCCTCCCAATACCGGCGCACATCCTCGCCGATCTTGGTCAAGTTAAGCTGCTTATACTCATTATATGCCATATCTATATATAATATTATATACTTATTATACCCTTACTATCAACACGTTGCCCACTTCCGTCGGCAACAACACAAGTGGCAAAGATACAAAAAATATGCGACACAACAAAATTATTTTAGCCACATACAACAAAAAACCTCCCGAGCAGAAACTGCACAGGAGGCCAAAACAAAAGCGTATGAAAAAAATTACTTTTTCGCGATTATTTCTTCTTCAGGTATTCCTGAACATTGTCCGAAGGAACGACCTCTTCCTTGAACATATAGGCGCCGGTCTTCTCGGAGCGGACCATGCGGATAACCTTTGCAAAACTCTTGCCGGTAGTGGTCTTAAGGGTAGCAACAACTTTCTTTGCCATAGTCTAATGTCTCCTATTTTACTTGATTTCTTTGTGAACGGTGACCTTCTTCAGGAAGGGGTTGTACTTTTTCAGCTCCAGGCGCTCCGGAGTGTTCTTCTTGTTCTTGGTGGTGATGTAGCGGCTCATGCCGGGAACACCGCTGTTCTTCTGCTCGGTGCACTCGAGGATAACCTGCACACGTGCGTCTTTATTTTTCTTTGCCATGACTGTTATTGTTTTTCTTCGTTATATAACTGATACCCAAAACGAAAAGAGCATCAACAATTCATTATCGGGCATTCAAATCGGCTGCAAAGATACAACCTTTTTTCAAACTGACAAAATTTTTCTGCTTTTTTCCATAAAAATACATTCCCATAATACCATTTAAAAAGAGCACCCCCTCCCCTTCCCTCCGACTGCGGCGAGGCATCCTGTTGCCTGCACCCTCACATCGCCACTTTGGAAATTGCGCTCAACGGAACCCGCAACACCAAACAGATCCACCCTCGCCCGACCCTACCCCGGCCTAAACCCGGCCCGAGCCTGGCATAAACGGGCTGCATCTCCCCACATACCCCCTGCGGTGCCACTACGGAGCTTCTACGGCAGTTCTTCAGTAGTTCAACGATACTTCTTCAGTAGTTCTTCAGTGCTGCACTGAAGAAGTATCGTTGATGTATCGTTGAAGTATCGTTGAAATGGCGTTGCGGATACGGGGCGGAGGGGGCGGTTTTAACCGGCGCTGTTGATAAATTGATATATATTTATATTGCGGGACGGGATTTTTTGCGTACCTTTGCAGGTTGAAACCAAACGCTCAAGAGGTGGAAAAGACTGATTACAATCCCGAGGCCATCGGGCCGAAATTCATTGATTTAGAGAAGATACTCGCTGCCAAGAAGGTCCGGGTACCGGGCTTGGCGAGGCGGTGGATGGAGCGGTTGCTGCATGTGAAAGAGATCAACGCGGGCATCTACGAGAACCGCGAGCTGCACGGCATTCCTTTCGCGCAGAAGTTTATCGAGGGCAAGGAGCCGCACAATCTGGGCATCACGGTGAAGACTCTGGGGATGGAGAACATTCCGTCGGAGGGTAACCAGATGATTGTTGGCAACCATCCGCTCGGCGGTCCCGACGGGGTGGCGCTGATGACGGCGGTGGGGCGCGTGAGGGAGGATATCAAGTTCCCGGTCAACGATTTCCTGTGCTACATACCGGGGCTGAAGGAGCTGTTTGTGCCGATAGACAAGGTGAACAAGACGCGGGCGCTGGCGCAGCTGGAGGACGCTTTTGCGTCGGAGAGCATGCTGCTGTACTATCCTGCGGGCATGTGTTCGCGCATGACGGACGGGCGTATCGCCGACCCGGAATGGAAGGCGACGTTCATCAAGAAGTGCGTGCAGTATCACCGCGACGTGGTGCCGGCCTACACCGAGGCGCGCAACCGCAACAGTTTCTACCGCATAGCGAATCTGCGCAAGCGGCTGGGCATACGGTTCAACTTCGAGATGGCGCTGCTGCCTGCCGAGATGTTCGCCCAGCGCGGCAAGACGCTGACCATAACTTTCGGGCGGCCTATTCCGTGGCAGACGTTCGACGGCCGCCACACGCCGGCCGAATGGGCCCGGCTGGTGAAGGAGCATGTGTACAGGCTGAAGGAGGAGCCGGGGGCGAGGTTTGAGGTTTGAGTTTGGAGTTTTGAGTTTGGAGTTCTAAGTTTTAAGTATTCCACTGACCACTGACCACTAACCACTGACCACTAACCACTGACCACTAACCACTAACCACAGAACACTGAAATGGATACAAGCTACATAATACCGCCGGTGGACCGGGAGCTCATCAAGAAGGAGCTCAAGCAGAAGCATTTCCTACGCAAGACGAACCGCGGCAACAAGGAGATCTACATCACGACGGCGCATCTGTCGCCGAACATCATGCGCGAGATCGGGCGTCTGCGCGAGCTGAGTTTCGCCCTCGACGGCGGCGGCTCGGGCCACGAGTGCGACATCGACGAGTACGACCTGCTGCCGGAGCCGCACTGCTTCAAGCAGCTTTTCGTGTGGAGCCCCGAGGACGAGGAGATTGTGGGCGGCTACCGTTTTATCCACGGGAGCAACATAATGCGGCGCGACGACGGGAGCTACGCGAGCCCTACGACGCAGCACTACCACCTCAGCGAGCAGTTTATCGACGACTTCCTGCCCTACACTGTGGAGCTGGGGCGCGCTTTTGTGCAACCCGCCTACCAGCCGAGCCAGAACTTCAGCAAGGGGCTCTACTCGCTGGACAACCTGTGGGACGGCCTTGGCGTGCTGGCGCTGGAGATACCGGAGACGCTGTATTTCCTCGGCAAGGTGTCTATCTACACCGACATGGACCCGCTGGCGCGCGACATGATACTGTACTTCTACCAGAAGTATTTTCCCGACCGCGACGGTCTGATATGGCCCTTCGAGCCGATAAAGATAGAGAGCGACTACAACGTGCTGGTGAACACCTTCAACGGGCGCAACTACAAGGAGGACTACCAGACGCTGCAGCATGCCGTGCGTGCCCGCGGGTGCACGGTGCCGCCGCTGGTGAGCGCCTACATGAACCTCTCGTCGTCGATGCGCTACTTCGGCGCCTGCCACGACCACGGCCTGCCGTACACCAATGACATCGGCATACTGGTCACCATACGCGACATCAACGACGACAAGCGCAGCCGCCACATGGAGACGTTCAGCCGCCGTAACCCGAAGTTCGACAGCAAGCGGCTGTTCCACATAGACATGAAGCGGCTGCCGTGGTGGCGCAAGAACAGCGAGGAGGAGACGCAGACGCTGCACGAGCTGAGCATACTGAAAGACCGCCAGCGCCTGCGCGAGGAGCTGCGCGAAAAACAGAAGGAACTCAAGCTGGAGCTGAAGAACATCAAGATGGTGCGCCGCAAACTGAGAAAAGACGACGAAGATGAAGATTAGCAGCGCGGTATTCACGGTGAGCAGCCCCAACTGGCGCAAGTGCCCGCAGGACGGGCGGCCGGAGTATGCCTTCATAGGGCGCAGCAACGTGGGCAAGTCGTCGCTGATAAACATGCTCACGGGCGTCAAGGGGCTTGCCAAGACCAGCGGGCGTCCCGGCAAGACGCAGCTGATAAACCACTTCCTCATCAACAACGAATGGTATCTGGTGGACCTGCCGGGCTACGGCTACGCGCGCACAAGCAAGAGCAGCCGCGACGCCTGGGGGACGATGATGCGCGACTATTTCCTGCACCGCGAAGAGCTGACGAACACCTACGTGCTGGTGGACAGCCGTCTGAAACCGCAGCGCATAGACCTTGACTTCATAGCGTTCCTCGGACAGAACGGGGTGCCGCTGACGGTGGTCTTCACCAAGACCGACAAAGAGAAGCAGCGCGAGGTGATGGGCAACATAAAGCTTATGAAGCAGGAACTGGAGCAGATGTGGGAGGAGCTGCCGCCGATGCTGCTCACCTCGTCGGCCACAGGCTACGGACGCGACGCACTGCTCGACCAGATAGAAACTATAAACCTAAGTCTGAAAGAATAGATGAAAAAGATACTGCACGCAGCCCTGCTGCTCTCACTCACTATGCTTGCCGCCGCCCCCGCCGCGGGGCAGGCCACGGCCGACCTTGAGAAGCTCGTCAACCAGACCCGCCGCGAAGCCGGCATGCGCAACGGCACACTGTCGGTGTGCGTCTACAACGCCACCACCGGCAAACAGATATACAGCCACAACGCCGAGGCGTCGGTGACACCGGCGTCGGTGCAGAAGCTCATCACCACCGGCGTGGGCTTTGCCCTGCTCGGCAGCGAGTTCCGCTTCACCACCAAGATGAACGCACGCGGCGAGATAGACCGCGACGGCGTGCTGCACGGCAACATCTACATCACCGGCGGCGGCGACCCGCTGCTGGGCTCCTACCGCTACCGCCAGACGATGCCGGACACGCTGTTCGAGGGCTGGACGACGGCGCTGAAGAAGAAAGGCATACGCCGCATCGACGGCAGGGTGTGCTACAACGTGAGCGTCTTCGACGAACAGCCGTTGCACGACAGCTGGCAGTGGGGCGACGTGGGCAACTACTACGCCGCCGGTGTCAGCGGGCTGAACTTCCACGAGAACATGTACTTCGTGTACTTCAACGCCGGCAAGAAGCTCGGCTACCCCGCCACGGTGGTGCGCACCGTGCCGAAGAACATCGACATACACGGGGCGTCGGAGGTGACAACCGCCGGCGAGAATACCGGCGACCAGGTCATAGTGTACGGCAGCCCGACGGGGAAGGAGCGCATATACCGCGGCACCGTGCCGCTGGGCAAGAAGGATTTCGCCGTGCGCGCCGCCATGCCCAACCCCGCCAAGACCTGCGCAGACCTCTTCTCGTCGTACCTGCGCACCCACGGTGTGGGGGTGTCGTCAAACTCCATGCAGGTATACACCGTGCCCGACAGCCTGCGGTCGGTGCTCGACTACCGCAGCTCTTCATACTACACCATAGCGCAATATACCAACCTGACGAGCAACAACATCTACGCCGAGAGCATCTTCAAGTACCTTGGCTACCACAAATACGGCCTTGGGAGCTTCCAGAACGGGGCGAAGACCGTGGCGGAGTGGCTAAAAGGCAAGGGTCTCGCCGCCGAGGGGGTGCGCGTCGTCGACGGCAGCGGGCTGTCGCGGCTCAACCGTGTCACCACCGACTTCTTGTGCCGGTATCTCACGGCCATGAGCAAGGAGAGCTTCTTTGACGAGTTTATGCAGACCATTGCCAAGGCCGGCGAGAACGGCACAGCCAAGAACCTGCTGCCGGGGCTGCCGGCAGGCATCACCGTGCACGTGAAGACCGGCACCATGGACGGCGTGAAATCATACGCCGGCTACGTACTGACGCCCCACGGACAGACGCTGGCTTTCGCCATAGTGAGCAACAACCACGACGCTTCGGCGGCAGATGTCGGCGGCAAGCTTAACAAAATACTGTACAAAATAGCAACGATGTACTGATACAGAGAGAGGTGGCACTCGCACAGAGCGCCGCCTCTTTTTTGCGGTGTCCCCTGCCCTAACGGATAAGGAAGGAGAACTTGTTGAAGTTCTTGAGGGCTATGCCTGTGCCGCGGGCGACAGCGCGCAGCGGGTCTTCGGCGATGTGCACCTGCAGCTTGGTCTTGCTGCTGACGCGCTGGTCAAGGCCGCGCAGCAGCGCACCGCCGCCGGCCAGGTAGATACCCGTCTTGTAGATATCGGCGGCCAGCTCGGGGGGCGTGGCGGCGAGGGTGTCGAGGATGGCCTGCTCTATCTGCGCTATGGAGCGGTCGAGGGCGTGGGCTATCTCCTTGTAGTTGACGCTGATCTCCTTGGGCAGACCCGTGAGGAGGTCGCGGCCGAGGGTGCGGAAGTCCTCGGGGGGGTCGGCGAGCTCGCTGACGGCGGCGCCGACGGCGATCTTCACCTTCTCGGCCATACGCACGCCGATGATCATGTTGTGCTGACGCTTCATGTAGTCCACGACGTTGTCGTTGAACACGTCGCCTGCCACGCGGATAGAGTTGTTGCAGACGATGCCGCCGAGGGAGATGACGGCGATCTCCGCCGTGCCGCCTCCGATGTCGACAACCATGTGGCCTTCAGGCTGCAGCACGTCGATACCGATACCGATGGCGGCGGCCATAGGCTCGTGTATCATGCGTATCTCCTTGGCGCCGGCCTGCTCGGCGCTCTCGCGCACGGCGCGTTCCTCGACGTTGGTGATGCCACTGGGGATGCAGATGACCATGCGCAGCGACGGCGGCAGGAACGAGCGGTTGACGTTGGTCATGCCGATGAGCTCGCGGATGAGGTGCTGCGCCATCTCGAAGTCGGCGATGACGCCGCCGCGCAGCGGACGCACGGTCTCTATGTTCTTGTTGTCGGTGCGGCCATCCATGCGCTGGGCCTCTTTGCCGACGGCGATGACTTTGTTGTTGTTGCGGTCGTAGGCCACGATGCTCGGCTCGTCGATGACGACCTGGTCGTTGTATATGACGATGGAGTTGGCGGTGCCAAGGTCCATTGCCACCTCGCGGTTGAAGAATGATAACAAACCCATATCTTAGTGTTTAAAGTGTCTTTTACCTGTAATTGCCATGCCCATGTGGTTCTTCTCGCAGTAGTCTATGCTGTCCTGGTCGTGGATGCTGCCGCCGGGATGGGCCACGGCGGCGATGCCGGCCTCGTGGGCTATCTCCACGCAGTCGGGGAAGGGGAAGAAGGCGTCGCTGGCCATGACGGCGCCGTTCAGGTCGAAGCCGAAGCTCTTGGCCTTGGCTATGGCCTGGCGCAGGGCGTCGACGCGGCTGGTCTGGCCCGTGCCGCTGGCGTAGAGCTGCTTGCCTTTGGCAAGGACTATGGCGTTGCTCTTGGTGTGCTTGACGAGGATGGTGGCGAAAGCCAGATCTTCGGCCTGCTGCTTGGTGATCTTGGTGCTGGTGACGCTCTTATCCATGTCCTTGGCCACGGGCACCACGGTGTCGCGGTCCTGCACCAGGACGCCGTTGAGCACGGAGCGGAACATGGGGTCGGCCATCTTGAAGGCCTTGCGGCGCAGGATGATGCGGTTCTTCTTGCCCTTGAGGACAGCCAGCGCGTCATCGTCGTAGTCGGGGGCTATGCACACCTCGAAGAATATCTTGTGCATCTCGTCGGCCACCTCCTTGGTGACCTTCTGGTTGCAGATCAGCACGCCGCCGAAGGCGCTGACGGGGTCGCCGGCGAGGGCGTCCTTCCAGGCCTCGAGGAGCGTGGGGCGCACGGCCATGCCGCAGGCGTTGTTGTGCTTCAGTATGGCGAAGGCCGTCTGGCCCTCGAAGTCGTCGATAAGCGCGCAGGCGGCGTCGATGTCGCCCAGGTTGTTGTAGCTTATCTCCTTGCCGTTGAGCTTGTCGAAGCAGCCCTCCAGGTCGCCGTAGAAGACGCCTTTCTGGTGCGGGTTCTCGCCGTAGCGCAGCACCTCGCCGTGGCGGCAGCTCTCCTTGAAGACAGGCAGCTGCTCGCTCTGGTTGAAGTGGTTGAAGATGGCGGTGTCGTAGTGGCTGCTGACGTTGAAGGCGTAGGCCGCGAAGCGGTGGCGCTGCTCCAGGGTGGTGCAGCCGTCCTGCTCGTTGTAGAGCTGGAGGAACTCCTTGTAGTAGTCGACGGCGGGCACGATGACCACGTCGTTGAAGTTCTTGGCGGCGGCGCGTATGAGGCTGATGCCGCCGATGTCTATCTTCTCGATGATGTCCTGCTCCGAGGCGCCGCTGGCCACGGTCTGCTCGAAGGGGTAGAGGTCCACAATCACAAGGTCGATCTCCGGTATCTCGTATTCCGCCAGCTGCTCGCCGTCGCTGAACATGTCGCGGCGCGAGAGTATGCCGCCGAACACCTTGGGGTGCAGGGTCTTCACGCGGCCGCCGAGGATCGAGGGGTAGCCGGTGAGGCTCTCGACAGCCACCGGTTCAACGCCGAGACCCTGTATAAACTTCTGCGTGCCACCCGTGCTGTAGATGGTGACACCATGTGCATCAAGAGCTTTTACGATGTCCTCCAAACCGTCCTTGTAAAAGACCGAGATGAGGGCTGATTTTATGCGTTTGGGTTCCATATTGTTGTTTTTACATTATCGCACATCACTATAAACATCTGACATATTGCTGCTTGAACACAACAGCATGCCGACGTTGACGTTTGCAAATATACAATTATTTTAAATATTTGCAAAAACTTTTTACCAACAGCCAGCCATGCCTCCCCTACGGCCCCGGTACGGAGCCGGTACGGCATTTCTTCAGTAGTTCTTCAGTAGTATTTCAGTGCCACACTGAAGAACTACTGAAGAACTACTGAAGAACGGCCGTAGGGGGTCCGTAGGGAGTGCGTAGCGGGGGCGAAGTTTTTTCAACCTGGTGAAGAAAATTTTGAATTGTAAAAGTATTTTGCTATCTTTGTGGTGATGTTTTGACACGAACAATTCACACAAACAACTAACCATTAAATACTTACAGTCATGTACAAGATTACGAAACACCCCATTCTGGACATCCCCGAAGAGGAGGTGTGCGAATTTATGTATGAGGGCCACAAGGTGCAGGCGGTCAAAGGCTACACTATCGCCAAGGCGCTTCACGAGGCAGGCTATCCTGTTCACAGCCACTCGCTTCATGGCCGCAACCGGTCGCTGGAGTGCGGCATCGGCAAGTGCGGAGCCTGCGAGATGCTGGTGGACGGCCGCGTGCGCCGCATCTGCATCACGCCCGTCGACGGGGTGCGCGAGGTGCGCCTCATAGCCCACGAGGCCGACATGCCGGGCGTCACCTTCGAGGTGCCTGCGCGCCAGGAGAGCACGAACGCCCTGAAGATATACAAGACCACCGTGGCCATCGTGGGCGCCGGCCCCGCGGGCCTGGCCTGCCGCGAGCAGCTGCTGAAGTTCGGCATCGACAGTCTGGTGATAGACAACAACGCCCGCATCGGCGGACAGTTCAACATGCAGACTCACCAGTTCTTCTTCTTCGAGCGCGAGAAGAAGTACGGCGGCATGCGCGGCTTCGACATCGCCAAGACCCTCGCCGGCGACAGCCAGGAGGGCATACTGCTCAACAGCACGGTGTGGGGCATCCTCGAGGGGCCGCGGCTTGCCGTGAAGAACATCGTCAGCGGCGACATGGCCTACGTCGACGCGCAGTATCTCGTGGTGGCCACGGGCGCCGTGCCCTTCATGCCGGCGTTCGAGAACGACGACGTGCCGGGGGTCTACACCGCCGCCGTGTTCCAGAAGATGATGAACCAGGAGCACACACTGCTGGGCAAACGCGTGCTGACCGTAGGCGCGGGCAACATAGGCTACCTCACCTCCTACCAGGGCATGCAGGCCGGCGCCACCATAAGGGCCATCATCGAGGCGCAGCCCCGTGAGGGCGGCTTCCCCGTGCAGGCCAACCGCGTGCGCCGTCTGGGCATACCGATCATGACGGGCTACACGCTGGTGCGCGCCATCCCCAACGAGGACAAGACCGGCATCACGGGCGCCGTCATAGCCCGGTGCGAGAACTTCAAGGCCGTGCCCGGCACCGAGCAGATCATCGACGACATAGACATCATCAACATCTGCACCGGCCTGGTGCCCGACAGCCAGCTGCTCACCAAGGGCAAGGAGCTCTTCGGCCACCACGTCTACGGTGTGGGCGACGCTGTCCGCATTGGCGAGGGCACCAGCGCCGTGCTCCGCGGGCGCCAGGCCGCCTACGAGATTGCCCAGGAGGCAGGCCTGCGCTACGACTACGACGAGTACCTCGACATCTCGCGCCAGTACATAGACTCTCAGCAGCACCCCGTGCGCCTGCTCGAGAGGCCCAACCTGCCCACTGCCGAGCGCATGGCTGCCAAGCCGTTCGTGCAGCTCGACTGCCTATACGGCTTCGCCTGCAACCCCTGCACCTTCAGCTGTCCGCAGGGCGCCATCAGCAAACCCACGACCTCGAGCACGCCGACGGTGGACTACGACAAGTGCATAGGCTGCATGGCCTGCGTCAACCACTGCCCGGGCCTGGCCATCTTCGGCTACGACATGGCCCGGAACTGGTGCTTCCTGCCCATCGAGTACGCCGTGGAGGACGGCGCCGAGGTGTTCCTTGTGGACAACGACGGCCGCAAGATAGGCAAAGGCAAGGTGGAGAAAGTGCTCAAGAAAGACAACAAGACCAATGTGGCGCGCGTGTTCGTGGCGCAGGTCGACGGCCAGATGACCGACATCAAAGGCTTCATAGCCAAGGACCGCTACCCCGAGCCGCTGGCCATGAAGCCGCTCGGCGACCGCTGCGGAGCCGAGGGCGAGACCTTCATCTGCCACTGCGAGGACATCACCGAACAGCAGCTCATAGACGTGGTCGGCGACCGCAAGTACATATCGGTCGACGAGCTGAAGCACATCACCCGCATGGGCATGGGCCCCTGCCGCGGCAAGCGCTGCATAGCGCGTGCACGCCAGGTGCTGCGCGCCCACGGCGTGGAGGTGACGGGCGACGCCACACCGCGCGCCCCGCTGAGCAACCAGGTGTCGCTGGGCGACGTCTACACCGAAGGCCGCAAGGAGGTGTACGTCTTCCCGAAAGGCAACGACGTGCAGAAAGAGGAGGTCAAGGTGTTCATCGCCGGCGGCGGCATCGCGGGCAGCGGCCTCTTCCGCTACTTCAGCGAGGCGGGCATGAAGCCCGTGATGGTCAACTGGAGCCGTGGCGCCTCCTGGCGCAACATCGGCGGCGGCCGTCCCGCATTCAGCAACCCCGACATCGCCGACATAGCACAGCACAGCCACGAGATATTCAAAAGCATACAGGCGGTGCACAACATCAACTACAAGCCCACACACTATGTGAACCTGGTGCACGACGAGGCCACCTACCGCGCCCTCGACGCCAGCCGCGCCTGGAGCGACGCCTACATGATAGACCGCAAGGACTTCAAGAAGGAGATATCGCCGCTCTGGGACGACACGCGCGACACCTACAGCCACGCCCTTATCACGCGCGACTGCTGGCAGGCCACACCGGGACGCGTCATCGACTACATCCGCGGCATCGGCGTGTCGCTGGGCGGCCGCTACTACGAGGACTGCGAGCTGCTGAGCGTGTGGCGCAAAGGCGACAAGGTGGTGGCGCTGGTGCGCAACCACGAAGGCAAATATGTGGAGTACACCTGCGGCCACTTCGTCAACGCCATGGGCTGGGGCGCGGAGAAGTTCACCGACATGCTGGGCATCGACACAGGCCTCTACCCCGTCAAGCACCAGGCCTTCATCACACGCCGCCTGCCCATGATGGGGCCCAACGGAGGCGCGCTCGACATGATTATCGACCGCCGTCACTACAAGGGCTTCAGCGCCGTCTACGGACAGCAGTTCGAGCACACGGGCCAGATCATAGGCTGCGCCAGCCCCGACACCGACGCCTACGAGACGCGGCAGAACATCAAGTACAACAGCAAGGAGTTCCTTGAGATTGTCAGCCAGGTCTTTGCCGAGTGGCTTCCTGGCCTCAAGGAAGTGAGCTTCCTGGCCTGCTGGGCCGGCCGCTACACGGAGCCGCGCTACATTGTAGACCCCGAAGTGGGCCTCCTCACCGGCCTGCGCGGCCACGGCTTCATGCTGGGCCAATACCTTGCCAAGCTGTATGTAGACAAGTATCTAGGCCGCGAGGTGCCGGGCTACATGAAAGACCTCGCCCTGAGCGGCCACGGCCTGAGCGAAAACGCCTTCAAGTAAGGCCACAACGGTTACGCAAAAAAGCAGGGCCCCGCACCGGTCAGGTGCGGGGCCCTTTCTCTTGCCTTACCGCTACATGCTCTCCCTCAGTATCTCCACGACCTCGTCGCGGGTGAGTGTGCGGTAGCCTACCGGCAGGATGAGCACGGCATCGGCCACCTGCTGCAGGTTCTCCTCGGTGACACCGAGCTCGCGCGAGTGCATCACCACGCCGATTTCCTTCATCCACGCCTCAAGGCATGCCAAGCCTTCGGTGGCCACCTGCTCGTCGCTCTTGCCATCGGGGCGCACACCCCACACATTCACGGCGAAACGCACGAACTGGTGCAGGCCGTCGTGCATCACGCGGCGGTAGTATGGCAGCGACACGCAGGCCAGTGTCATGCCGTGGGTGGCATCGGTGACGAGGCCTATGGCGTGGCCCAGCTGGTGCACCTCCCAGTCGCCACCCTTGCCCATCTTGAGCAGGGTGTTGAGCGCCCAGGTGGCGGTCCACATTATGTTGGCGCGGGCCTCGTAGTCCTGCGGGTTCTTGGCGGCGATACGGCTGCTGTGTATGAGCGACCGCATCAGGCCCTCGTTGATATAGTCGGTGGTGCAGTCGGCCGTGCCGGCGAAATACTGCTCCATCAAATGGCTCATGATGTCGAAGAAGCCCGCCACCATTTGGTACTGCGGCACAGTCATGGTGAACCGCGGATTGAGGATGGTGAACGTGGGGAAGAGCTCCGTGCCGAACACCTTGCCACGCTTGAAGCCTTCTTTCCGGTTGGTAATCACGCTGCCGCCGTTCATCTCGCTGCCGGTGCCCACCATGGTGAGCACGGTGCCCACGGGTATGGTCTTGCAGGCGGGGCTTTCCTGGTTCACCCAGTATTTCTGCCACGGATCCTCCTGGCAGTAGGCGCTGGCGCTGACGGCCTTGGCGTAGTCGATGGTGGAGCCGCCGCCGACAGCCAGTATGAGGTCCACCTTGTTGTCACGCACCTTGCGGCACCCCTCGAGCACCTTCTCGTATGTGGGGTTGGGCATCACGCCGGAGTCCTCCACGACCGTCTTGCCGGCCTCCTTCAGGGCGGCGGCGACGGCGTCGTAGATGCCGTTCTTCTTGATGCTGCCACCGCCGTAGCTCAGCATCACCACGGGCCCGAAGGCCTTCAGTTCCTGTACGAGATAGTTCATTGCATCCTCGCCGAAGTGCAGACGCGTGGGATTGCAGTAAGTGAAATTGCCTTTCATATATTCAGTTTTTTGTGTGTCTATCCATTGTCGCCGGCGTCACGGCGCCAGCAGCCTGGCCAGCAGCTTGGCGGCGGGCTGGTTGAGGCGGTGGCCGAACTTGTCGCACCAGTGCACCTCGTAGCCGAGCCGCTGCAGGGCCTCGGCGTTGCGCTTGGCGGGCTCGCGGCCCACCAGCTCGTCGTCGGTGGAGAAGAGCGCCACCATGCGTGCCGACGCCTTGGGCTGGCGCTGGTCGCGCACAGCCATGTAGCGCTTCACCAGCGGCTCGTCGATGGTGTACTCCGTGGCGCCGTCCTCGCGCTCGCAGTGGAACGGATGCTTGCCGTAGCCTATGCGGCGCAGCGTGGTCTCTATGTTGTATGTCGGGTTGATGGCCACCTTGACGGCCTCCGGGGCGTCGAGGTACAGCAGGTAGAGCCCGCCCAGCGACGTGCCGGCTATGAGCGCCGGGGCGAAGACGTTGACATAGTCCTCCAGTATCGCCATCGCCGCCTCGGGTTCCACCGGCAGCTCGGGCGAGAGCCACTCGTAGCCGTCGAGGTAGTGCCCCAGCGACGACCGCGTGCCGCTCTTGGCGCCGCTCCCCATGCCGTGGATATACAGCGCGTAGGGCAGCGGCTTGCTGTTGTAGCCGTAGTCCATCGTCAGCTGTCCTTCTGTGCCGCGCGGCACTCCATCATCCTGGCGTAGAACTCGGGGAAGCGCTTCTCGAGCGACACCGGGCGCCCGTTCTCCATGAAGCAGTGCGTGCTGGTGCCCGTGCAGACGGTGCGTCCGCCGCAGATCATCACATAGTTGATCACCAGCTTCAAGGCCGTGGTCTCGGCCACGCTGGGCGTGATCTCTATCACGTCCTTGAAAGTCGTGGAGTTGCGGTAGCGGCATTCCACAGCCACCACCGGCGACACCACCCCCTCGGCCTCCATGCGCTCAAAGCCGTAGCCCAGCTGGTCCATCCAGTCGACACGCGCCTCTTCCATGAAGCGAATGTAGTTGCTGTGGTGCGTGATGCCCATGCGGTCGCACTCGTAGTACTTCACCTCGTGACGGTAAGGTCTGATATCCATAATCTTCACCGTTTATCAGTCGCCGAACTCAATGCCCACGCCCTTGGCCGTGTGCACCAGACGGCTGTCCGGCGCCACGAGGTTCTGCTCGCGCACAGCCTCCTCGAGGGGTATGCCCACAATGTCGGGGTGGTGGTAGGCCACCATCTGGCCGAACCGGCCCTCCATGACGAACTCCATGGCGCGCACGCCGAACTCGGTGGCCAGCACACGGTCGAAGGCTATCGGCGTGCCGCCGCGCTGCAGGTGGCCGAGGATGGTGTAGCGTATGTCATGCTCCACGCCGGCCTTCTTGAGGTCGGCGGCCAGCTGCTCGCCCACACCGCCCAGCTTCACGTGCTGGTAGCCCACCTCGCCGGTCTCCGTGCCCGTCACCGTGCCACCCTTGGGCATAGCCCCCTCGGCCACCACGATGATGCAGTAGCCGTGGCGCTTGTTGTATCGCTGCTCTATCTTCTGCTTCACCTTCTCTATGTCGTACGGTATCTCCGGTATCAGGCACACGTCGGCGCCGCCGGCGATGGCCGAGTGCAGCGCTATCCAGCCCGCGTCGCGGCCCATGACCTCGAGTATGAACACGCGGTTGTGGCTCGCCGCCGTGGTCACCAGCTTGTCGATGGCGTCGGTGCAGATCTGCACAGCCGTCTGGAAGCCGAAGGTGTAGTCAGTCAGCGACAGGTCGTTGTCGATAGTCTTCGGCACACCCACAATCTTGAGCCCCTTCTTGCTCAGGCCGAGGCTGATGCGCTGGCTGCCGTCGCCGCCGATGTTGATCACCGCGTCGACACCCATGTACTGCAGCTTGCGCAGCATCTCGTCGCTACGGTCCACGGTGGTCCACGTGCCGTCCTGCTGCTTCACCGGCCACGCAAAGGGGCCGCCCTTGTTGGTGGTGCCAAGTATCGTACCACCTTGTATCTGAAGGCCCTCGACAGTCTTCTCGTCGAGCATCACTATCTCCGTCGGCTCACGCAGCACGCCGTTGAACGACTCCACGCAGCCCACGACCTCCCAGTCGCCGGCCTGCGAGGCGCGCTTCACCACGCCGCGGATCACGGCGTTCAACCCGGGGCAGTCGCCGCCGCCGGTGAGCACCATCACTCTTTTCAATGCCATAGGACAATATACTTTTTAGTTATCAATCTGTTTTGCAAACCATTAAATCGGCACCGCAACGGCACCGCAACGTACAAAGATAGCTTTTTTTTTCCATCCTGCGGCATTTTTTTGCCCTACCGACCCGCCACAACCGTTCAACAGCCTTATTTTCAACACCATGACTCTCTACCTGCACCCCAACCCCTCCACCGCCTTCCTACGGCCCCTCTACGGAGTCCCTACGGCCGTTCTTCAGTAGTTCTTCAGTAGTTCTTCAGTGCCGCACTGAAGAACTACTGAAGAACTACTGAAGAAATGCCGTACCGGGTCCGTTGGGGAGGCGTAGGGGACACGTATGCACAGCATGGTGGATAAATATTTTTGGCGGGATGGAAAACATTTTGTACCTTTGCAGACAGATATAAATATAAAAATGCAACACAAGACAGTACGTACTGCGCTGATGGTGACGGCAGTAGCACTGTGTGTAGCCTGCAGCTACACACGGTCGGGTGATGCTGTTGCCCAGGTGCCGGCAGCCCCTGGCACCGAACTGCCGGCCTTCGGCGAGGGCGAGGACATCGTGCGCCACACCGGCTACACGGCATCCTACAACCACACCACGCTCTGCCCCGACTGGGTGGCGTGGGAGCTCACCGCCGAGGAGACGCGCGGCAGCTACGAGCAGCAGCGCCTCTTCAGCCGCGACCCCGACGTGAGCTTCCCTAAGGCAAGCCGCGAGGACTACAGCCGCAGCGGCTGGGACAAGGGGCACATGGCGCCGCACGCCGACATGAAATGGAGCCTCCAGGCGCTGACCGAGAGCGACTACTTCACCAACATCTGCCCGCAGAACAAGGAGATGAACGCGCAGGCCTGGCGCAAGATCGAGGAGCTCACACGGCGGCTGGCGCAGCACTACGGCGCCGTCTACGTGGTCTGCGGCCCCATCTACGACTCCGCGGAGCGCCGCCACATAGGCGAAGCCTGCGTCCACGTGCCCGACCGCTTCTACAAAGCCCTGGCCGTCAACACCTCCGACGGGTGGCAGACCGTGGCCTTCGTGGTGGAGAACAACCGGCAGACCTTCGGGCCGCGCCACTACGCCGTCAGCGTCGACAGCGTCGAGGCCCTCGTCGCAGCCAGCCGCGGCGTGGCCACCGACCTCTTCCCCACCCTGCCCGAAGAGGCCGAGCAGGCCTTCGACTGGAAATACTGGAACCGATAAACGACAAACAACAACAATATGAAAATAAGACACTTGTTAATCCCGATGCTGGCCGTCACGCTGACGGCATCATGCAAACAGTCACCCAAGACCGACGACGTCGACACACCGCAGCAGCCGGCCCTTGAGGCCACCCTTGCGGCCCCCGCCGCCACCGATGAGGCGGAGCTCTCCACGCCTGCCAAAGAGCAGCAGGAGAGCTACTTCGACCGCAAGGCCGGCGCCTCACGCAAGAGCGCGGCGCGCCCTGCCGGCACACAGGCCTCAGGCCAGCGCCAGAACGGCAAGGCCGAGACCATCTATGTGGAGACCGACGGCGCCCAGGGGCGCGTGTGGGGCCACGTCACCATGCGCGGCGACCGCGGCACAGGCACCATCCACGACTGGGACGAGAACACGCTGGCCGTCAGCGTCACACGCCACGGCAACGAGCTCTTCGCCGTCGACCAGAACTCACGTCAATATGTATTCAAACTGAAACAAAATAAAACACAGGAATAACAATGAAAACAACACAGGAACTTCAGCAGATTGCGACGCAGGTGCGCCGCGACATTCTACGTATGACCACCAACGCCAAGAGCGGCCACCCGGGCGGCTCGCTCGGTACGGCCGACTGGTTCGTGGCCATGAACTTCAACATTATGGACTTCGAGCCCAAGAACTTCACCATGAGCGGCGAGGGCGAGGACATGCTCTTCGTGAGCCAAGGCCACATCACGCCGGTCATCTACAGCACCATGGCGCGCCGCGGCTACTTCCCCGTCGACGAGCTCAAGACCTTCCGCAAGTTTGGCACCCGCCTGCAGGGCCACCCCAGCACCGAGCACGGCCTGCCGGGCATCCGCATGGCCAGCGGCTCGCTGGGCCAGGGCCTCAGCGTCGGCGTCGGCGCCGCCCTCGGCAAGAAGATGACGGGCGACAAGCACTTGGTCTACACCATGCACGGCGACGGTGAGCTGGAAGAGGGTCAGATATGGGAGGCCGCCATGTTCGCCGGCGCCAAGCACGTGGACAACCTCATAGCCACCGTCGACTACAACAACCAGCAGATCGACGCCACGGTGGACGAGGTGATGAGCCTCGGCGACCTGAAGGCCAAGTTCGAGGCCTTTATGTGGAAGGTCGTGGTCATAGAGAACGGCAACGACATGCAGCAGGTGCTCGACGGCATGGCCCGCGCCAAGGCGCTGACCGGCCAGGGCAGCCCGGTGTGCGTGTTGCTGAAGACCAAGATGGGCTTCGGCGTCGACTTCATGCAGGACACCAACAAGTACCACGGTGCCGTGCTCAGCGCCGACGACCTGCCCAAGGCCCTCAGCCAGCTGCCCGAGACCCTCGGCGACTTTTAATCCTCCTGCTCGCTACGCTCGCGAAATCTATAAATCTTATAGATTATTGCGCTACGCGGATTGAAACATCCCGCCGTAGGCGAAAAAATTTATAAGATTTATAGATTTCTGCCCGCAGGGCAAGGAGAACAAAGCCTAAAGATATACAGATATGCGTAGAGTATTATTGGTGGCGTTGCTATTGCTTGCAGGCATCGCCGCACAGGCACAGCAGCCCGACAAGACGCGTCTGCTGCTCATCATGGACTGCTCCAACTCCATGTGGGACCACTGGCAGAGCAATGCCAAAATCAAGGTGACGCAGCAGGTGCTGCTGTCGTTCCTGGACTCGGTGTCGCGCCAGCACGACGTCGACGTGGCGCTGCGCGTCTTCGGGCACCTGAACAAGGAGCAGTTCGGCACGCGCCTCGAGGTGCCCTTCGGCAGCGACAACATCTACCGGCTGCAGAGCAAAATCAAGACCCTCGTGCCCCAAGGGGGCTGCACGGCGGCGGCGGCGCTGACCGACGCGCTGAGCGACTTCCCCGCCACGGGCTCCAGCCGCAACCTGATACTCATCATCACCGACGGCATGGACGACTGCGAGGCCGAGATTTGCGACGTGGCGCGGCAGGTGCAGCTGAGCGGCGTGGTGGTGCAGACCTTCGTGCTCTGCATCGGCGGCAACATTTCGGCCCACGCCTCGTGCGCCGGCAGCGTCTTCCCGGTGGCGCACGAGGAGGAGTTCGCCAAGACGCTCTACGACATCTTCCGCCTCAGCGGCCACAAGGCCAAGGTGGTGCTGAATATGGTGGACGGCGGCGGCGAGCTCTACGAGACGGAGCACCCCGTGGCCTTCTACGACCACGGCACGGGCGTCATCCGCCAGAGCACTATCTACAGCGTGGACGGCAAGCTGAAGCCCGACACGCTCTTGCTCGACCCGCTGGTGACCTACGACATGTCCGTCTTCACCCATCCGCCGCTGCGGCGCGAGGCCATGCAGTTCTCAATAGACAGGGTGAACACCGTCGACATCACCGTCAGCGAGGGCACCATGAAAGTGGCCTACAGCGGCCAGCGCCCGCAGTGGCAGCAGACCGCCGTCGACGTCATCGTGCGCCGTGCCGGCAGCGGCGAGCGCGTGGCGGCGCAGGAGATGGGCGAGACGGGGCAGTACCTGGCAGGACGCTACGACGTCGAGGTGCAGACCCTGCCGGTGACGACGCTGCGCGGCGTCGAGGTGCGCGGCGGCGCCGCCACAGAGCTCTCAGTGCCCATGCCCGGCATGCTAGTCATCAGCAAGCCCAAGGGCATCACCACCGGCGCCATATTCCGCCTGCGCACTTTTAATGAGTTCACACCCTCCGGCCGCGCTCTCGACGGCCAGGTTGAGTTCGTCACCGACCTCAACCCCAGCACCGCCGGCGAGCGCCTGTTGCTGCAGCCAGGCCAGTACGAACTAGTCCTCCACCCCCAGAACGCCACCAAATACGACAAAGTCCAGACCAAACGATTTGTCATCGAGAGCAGCCAAACCACGAAAATACAGTTCTAAGGTCACAAATTGTGACTTCAAGTCTACAAGACAATGATATTATGGCAAATGAAATAATCTTAAAACCCGGCCTCGACATTGAGGATTTGAAGTCAAGGATATATATTGTCCGAGGCCAGCAGGTGATGCTCGACCGCGATTTGGCCGAGCTGTACGGAGTGGAAACCAAACGACTAAATGAGGCTGTCAGACGTAATATTGACCGCTTCCCAGATGACTTTAGGTTCCAGCTAAACAATCTTGAGGACAAGGCATTAATGTCTCAAATGGTGATAGTTGCAGACTTGAGGTCGCAAATTGCGACCTCAAGCTGGGGTGGTACACGTTACAAACCCTATGTCTTCACGGAGCTCGGTGTGGCCATGCTGAGCTCGGTGCTGCGGTCGGAGACGGCCATACAGGTGAACATTAATATCATGCGGGCGTTTGTGGCGATGAGGCACGCGGTGGCGGCGATGCAGAGCGCCGACATGAAGGTGGAGCAGCTGGCGCACAAGGTGGACCAGATGGATGCGCACATCGACGAGCTGATGCACGAACAGCGCGACATCAACCGCGAACAGACCGAGACCAACAACGAGGTGGCCCTCCAAATCGAGGCCATCAACAATGCCCTCGACCAGCTCCGCGAGAAGCCTGCCCCCAAAAGAAACAAGATAGGCTACAAAACAAAACAATAAAATAATATGAAAAAAAACAATGCCATAAATAGCATATACCTGTTATGCATATTCTTATTGACCGGATGTTATTCAACAGTTAATGTAACATCCAAAGCAAGATTAGACAAGACTATTGCTGTCGCAGAGAAGTCATTAAAACAGATGGGGTATAAAAAAACAGGTTTAACCACAGGAAATAATACGGAAACAACCAGAACAGAAGATTACATCTATATGCCTAATGTTGGAATCATTCCTTATTCAGAAGAAAAAAAGAATGTAACAACAACTGAAAACTATTCTTATGCAGATAGTAATGGGAATACACTAACCTATAGCATAGCTTACGAATCAAAAATGTCTCACGAAAATATATGGTATGTCGAGAATATTAGGTTCGTTGGCTGCTCAACAAGCAATCCTGACCACTACGAAAAACTATGCACAACAAATTCCCCATTGTATCAAATTACTAAAGTCCCCAAAAAAGACACAGTATCTGTTTATAATGAAGATGCAACGTATATTGCTATTTTCACACCAATTCTTGCGGTTGGAATTGTAGCATTAGTATGGCTCATGACTGCAATGTGATAAAACAAACAAATAACAACAACAAATATTATGACCCACTACGAAAAACAATCAATGAAAGAACTGCGCGCCGGTCAAGTGCAGTTCGCCACCAAATATAACAAAGTCCAGACTCGCAGGTTCGTGATAGAAAGCAGCCAGACTACAAAAATACAATTCTGAATACCATGACAAGACTGAGTGTGAACATCAACAAGGTAGCCACCATCCGCAATGCACGCGGAGGCAATGTCCCCGACGTTGTGCGCTTTGCGCAGGACTGCGAGCGTTTCGGCTCCCAAGGCATCACCGTGCATCCGCGTCCCGACGAGCGGCATATACGCTACCGCGACGTCTACGGCCTCAAGCCCGTGGTGACCACGGAGTTCAACATCGAGGGCAACCCCAAAGGCGTATCGCAGAGCAAGCCCTACGGCTTCATAGACCTGGTGAAGGACATACAGCCCACGCAGGTGACGCTGGTGCCCGACGCCGAAGGGGTGCTGACGAGCAACGCCGGCTGGGACACGGTGAAGAACCAGCAATATCTGTGCGATGCAGTCAAGGAATTCAAGGCTTGCGGCATACGCGTGAGCATCTTCATAGACGCCAATCCGCAGATGATAGAGATGGCCGCAAAGACCGGCACCGACCGCGTGGAACTCTACACCGAGAGCTATGCCAGCCGCTATGCCGCAGGCCGCGAAGAGGCCATAAAACCGTTCCTGGAAGCCGCCCGGGTGGCTCGCGACTGCGGCCTCGGCCTCAACGCCGGACACGACCTGTCGCTGCAGAACCTTGCCTATTTCCGTCAACAGATACCATGGCTCGACGAAGTGAGCATCGGCCACGCCCTCATCTCCGACGCCCTCTACCTCGGCATCGAAGAGACCATCCACCGCTATCTTGAATGCCTGAAATAACCGCCATACCACGAAGAGACAGTTCTAAATATGGAAAGAATCCTTTTTATAATGACTACTATACTGCTCATTGCAGGTTGCAGGCAGAGTGAAACGAAGCAAGCCTATGTACCGGAAGGCTCCTTCGGCATGGAGGAAATTGCCGCCATCGCGCAGGATACCACTCACTACCGCGCCCTCATCTTCACCAGCCCCTACTGCTACGGCTGCAGACAGATGAACGAGGAAATACAGAATGCCGTCAGCACTATGGACACCTCGCTGTGGCGCATTTACTACCTTATCGTCGAGGATATTGTGGACTCCGCCCATTGGGAAGAGGTGGTCGGCGATATGATGGATATGGGTATTCCTCGCGAGCTAATACACCATTGCCATTTGCCTTTCGAGAAGGGAATGTACAAGGAAGTGGTAGCCCTCTTCCACACGGCGCAGCCTATCGACAGCCGCAGTCGCATGGAAGGCGTCCCCTTCTGCCTGGCGGTAGACACCAACAACTATATTCCTGTCACACGCGAGAAACCCTCGCCTGAGTCAGACAGTAGCTGGTTTGTAGTTCGCGCCTCGTTCTATGCCGACTACATCCGCGAGCACTCCGATTTCAGGGACGACGACGGATGCTTCTACGTCGTGACCGCCCCCACAACCACAGCAGAAAACCGAACAATCGTGATTAACAAATAACAACAACAAATATTATGACCCACTACGAAAAACAATCAAGCAAAGAGTTGCGAGCCGGTATGGGCGAAGGCCTGGTAGAGGCTGGCCGCAAGAACGAGAATGTCGTCGCCCTGAGCGCCGACGTGAAAGGCAGCGTCAAGATGGACGGCTTCGCCAAGGAGTTTCCCGAGCGCTTCATCCAGTGCGGCATCGCTGAGGCCAACATGGTCGGCATCGCCGCCGGTCTGAGCCTCTGCGGCAAGGTGCCCTTCCTGGGCGGCTTCGCCGAGTTCGTCACCGGCCGCGTCTACGACCAGATCCGCCAGGTCGTGGCCTACAGCAACAAGAACGTGAAGATCTGCGGCTCGCACGCCGGCATCTCGCTCGGCGAGGACGGCGCCACGCACCAGACGATGGAGGACATCGCCCTGATGAAGGCCCTGCCCAATATGACCGTGCTCGTGCCCGCCGACTTCAACCAGGCCAAGGCCGCCACGCTGGCCGCCGCCGAGCACGTCGGTCCCGTCTACCTGCGCCTCGGCCGCAGCAAGATGCCCTGCTTCCTGCCGGAGAATGAGAAGTTCGAGATAGGCAAAGCCCAGCTGCTGAGCGAGGGCAAGGACGTGACCCTCTTCGCCTGCGGACACCTGGTGTGGGAAGCCCTGCAGGCCGCCGAAGCCCTGGAGAAGGAAGGCATCAGCGCCGAAGTCATCAACATCCACACCATCAAGCCGCTCGACGTGGAGGCCATCGTGGCCAGCGCCCGCAAGACCCGCGCCGTGGTGACCTGCGAGGAGCACCTCTTCAACGGCGGCCTGGGCGACAGCGTGGCCCAGACCCTCGCCCTGCACTGCCCCACGCCGATGGAGTACGTGGCCGTGGACGACCGCTTCGGCGAGAGCGGCACCCCCGACGAGATGCTCACCAACTACCACCTCCGCGCCGCCGACATCGTCGAGAAGGTACACGCCGTGCTGAAACGTAAATAATATTATCTGGTCGCTTCGCTCAAAATTATAAGAAAATTGGTTCCAAAATTGTAAAAGCAAAACTCTTATAATTTTCTGAATGGATTTTCTTATAATTTTGAGGCCGAAGGCCGACCGCAAAAAAACAACAACGATGGACAATCCCTTCCCTGAAATCCAGCACTTCTGCCAGAGCTGCGGCATGCCGCTCAGCGACGAGGTCGTGAGCGACAATCCCGACTACTGCAAGTACTGCTTCGCCGACGGCCACTTCACGCAGGACTGCACCATGGACGAGATGATAGAGGTCTGCGTGCAGTTCCTCGACGAGTTCAACAAGAACACCGGCCAGCACCTCACCGCCGACGAGTACCGCGAGGGCCTGCGGCAGTACTTCCCGACGCTCAAGCGCTGGCAGAAGAAATAAAAATGATTAATAAACAATAGAAATATGAAACTATTCAAGAAAAAGAACTGGGCATACTACCTGTTTCTGTTTGGCGTATTCACATTGGTAGATTTCCTTGTGAACATATTGTTTTCGCACCACGAACTTCGCCACTCTATCATTAGCGGGGTGGTATGTGGCGTTGTCTTTACCATCCTTTGGTGGTTTATCGACCAAGGCCACGAGCAAATAAAGTCCGCTGCCAAGGAAGACGAGGCCGAGCGCAAGCGCAAAGAGTAGCCTGCGGTGGACGTTGAGGCCCCGCGCCTCTGGCGCGGGGCCTCAACAAACCCCGGCGGGAAACCGAAGTTTAACCAATAATATATAATGTATATGAAGAAAGTATTTTTAACCCTCGCGGTGCTGTGCGCCGTGGCGATGATGGCCGGATGCAAGGGCGACATCGACTTTGCCAATGTCCGGGCGTACACTGCTTCGGACGATGAGCACTTGAATGTGGACTCCATCAACGGATACTCCACATTCTCGACCGACGGCAGGTTGGTCGTCATTCCCGAGGAGATTACGCGGGAGCAGTACGAACGGCTGCTCACCGACAGATACACGGTGCAGCCAGTGGCTGTCGACACGGGTTCTTCGCTCTATGCGGAGTTGTATCAAAAGGGTAGTCAGAACGCTATTCGGTACTACTTGGAGCGAGGGCTTATGGAAAATGAGGTGGTTCTGGAAAATGTGCTTGCAGAGAGTGATTACCTTCCAATCATCCATTATCCCGAGACTAAACAGTACGAGTTCGCTCTGTGGTCGCCGATGACCTACGAGTCGTTCATGATGACCGAGGAGGGCATTGTCGACTCCACCTTTATGCAGTCGGAGGGGAGCACCTACGGAACAAATGGTATTTTTGTCGGGCAGCAAGGGCACGACTGTGACTTCCATGGTGACCTGTGGTTCTACTGGTACGACGTGCAACGACACCACATGGTCCCGCTGTGCCACTACATGGACTACCGCTGGAGCGAAGACGGAGTGGAACAAGGTTTCAACATCTGCTGGATCAGTGATAATGAATTGTTGGTGGCGGCAGTCTCCAACGGAAACAGCGAGTGGGGATGGGCAGGCGGATACAAGCCGACAACTCTCGCACCATGGGGAACCCCTGTTTATTATAAACTAAAAATCACCATCAAATAATCGTTTGACTTATAACCACAGATCATTATGAAAAAAGCATTTTTAGCCCTCGCGGTGCTGTGCGCCGTGGCGATGATGGCCGGATGCAAGGGCGGGGCGGCAAACGAAAGCACTATCGACACAACCGTCGCTGTCACGACAACAGACACCGACACGTTCAACGTTGACGAATGGGAGCGGCTGGCGGAAAAGATGCGCGGGAACGACACGCTCCTTCCGGAAGAATGGTCTTTCCTCTTCCAGAACATCGACAAGGCGGACGGCGGGTACTCCGAAGATATGGGCTACAGCCTATACAAAAGTATGCAGTACATCAGATTCTTGGAAAATATGGAACTGGAAGGTCTCGACAAACTTTCCCCCGAAAGACGGGAACAGGTGCTTGCGTCGATGATTGAAATGATGTCGATAGACATTATGGCGGATGAGCACACCTACACTTGGGCCGAGTTTTCCGATGACCTTTACGTTTTCAGAGGCTCCCAAGCAGCCGAGAAAGCATTTGAAAGAATAAACAAAGAAAAGAAAGAAGAGTCTAACTAATAAAACAAAAACATTATGGAACTCACAGCACAGATTCCCGACGTCACCGTCGGCCGCGCGGCCAACGCGCCCCCATTACGAGTACATGACCACCTTCGGCAAGCGCACCGCCGAGCTGCCCGTCGACCACGAGCTCTGGCGCAAGGGCAAGGACGAGTTCGACACCGCCTTCCGGGCCGAGGACGAAGCCTTCAAGCGCTACCGCGACAGCGAGCTCACCGACCCCCTCAAGGCCGCCGACGAGGAGCGCGACAAGCTCTACGCCTCGCTGCGCGACACCGTCAAGGCCTACGCCAAGTTCCCCATCGCCGAGACCGCACAGCACGCCGAGCCCCTCCTGCGCGTCGTCCGCAACTACAAAATCAAGACCACGGAGAACTACATGAAGGAAAGCGGCCTCGTCGACAACATGCTGCAGGACCTCTTCCAGTACCGCACCCAGCTGCGCCGCCTCGGCCTCGAAATCATCGCCGACCGCCTCAAGGCCGCCAACGACCGCGTGCGCCAGCTCCTCGCCGAGCGCAACGACCAGCGTTCGGCGCAAATCATGGGCGAGCTCAAAGCCGCCCGCGAGGCCACCGACCGCGCCTACCTCACCCTCGTGCGCCTCACCAACGCCTACGCCCTCCTCAACCCCGACCGCGCCGAGGCGCAGAAGCTCGTCGCCCTCGTCAGCGAGGACCTCGAATACTTCCGCAAGCACGCGATGTCGAACCCCAACGCCAACAAGAAGAAGAAAGACAGCTCCGACACCGACCCGCAGCCCGACGCGGAGCCGGCCGAGGCGTGAAAACGCACCGCGCATATATGCGGGGTCACGAATCGGCCCGGCAAGTGCACCCCGCATCGATGCGAGGCCGGTTTTCAGCCGGAAAGTGCGCTCCGCATATATGCGAGGTCGATTTTCACCCGGAAAGTGCTCCCCGCATATATGCGCGCCCGATTTTCGCACCGAAAGTCCACCCCGCATATATGCGCGGTGAAAATGCACGCATGAAGCAACAAATTGCAGACGAACAATAAACACATTGAGACAATGAAGGCACTTGCGACAAACAATGCAAAAAACGAGTTGTACTACGAACGCTCTTGGGCGGCATACCAAGGCTACATGTCCGTTATCGCTTGCATATGCATGATATTCATATTATGCCGATACGGCTTCGGAGCGTCGGAGACCGCCTTGGTTGCGACGATTCTTTTGACGCTTTTGTCTGTCTCGGTGGTGCTGTACAATTTAGAAATCTATCTGCAAAACAAACGCGCGACGGAAACAATATCGGTTCAGCACGAGATGCTGGTCGTTGAGTATCGCAACCTCATGTTCAGGCATCGGAAAGAGATACCGCTGTCGGCCATCACCAAAGTGGAGTATTGCGACTACGAGAATCGTGACGTGTGGAATCCTTACACCTTGCGGGTCATTCATTCCGGAGGGCAGAGCTACCGCATCGGAATCAGCATGACGCAGGAAGAGACCAAGGCATTGGCGAAGAAGATTACAGAATTGGCAGAACAATACGTATAAACGATGCACACCCAAATCAAGACCCTGACGATATGCGCGGTGAAACTGACCGGATAAAACAACAAAATGAAGTAAAACAATAAACACATTTAGACAATGAAGAAGATATTTTTGCTCGGCGCTATGGTGTGCGCCCTCGGAATGATGACCGCCTGCAAAAGCGACTTCAGCGTAGGTAAGAGATTCTTCCCAATATATGATTCGGGATACACATACGCCTATGTCTCGGCAGAAAGGTATGGCCTATCAGGTGGACATGAACGGATAATGATTCAAAAAGACACAAACAATATTGACAGCAGCTTTTGCTTTTATGGGAGTGAACTATTCATTGCTCCGTCTGCCGACATTTTGCAGGTGTACGTACTCAATTGCTATGTAAAGAAAGATGTTGATTTTTCATACTCCGATATTGATGTAATTGTGCTTACTCAAACTGAATATGAAAAAATAAAAGCCGAAGCTGGCAAACGTGGTTTAACTAGAATTAGTGTTTATCCCCCCGACCTTCCTCAAGACACCATTTTCCTTGACAACAGCAGCATACCAATTCTTGAGCAGCAATAACCGGCTGCCGTCCTCGTGGACGGCAATGAAAACAGAAACAACACAATGAACATCTCCGTCTTCTGCGGGGCGTCGCTCCCGCGCAGCGAACAAATCACAGAGGCCGCGCGGCAGCTCGGCCGCGCCATCGCCCGCGGCGGCCACACGCTGCTCTACGGCGGCAGCAATCTGGGACTGATGGGCGCCACCAGCGGCGCGGCCCTGCAGGAAGGCGGCCGCGTGGTGGGCGTCATTCCCACCTTCTTCAGCGACGACATCATCCACTCGCAGCCCGTCAGCGAGCTCGTCCGCGTCCGCACCCTCGCCGAGCGCAAGGAATACCTCATCGCCCACAGCGACGCCTTCGTGGCCCTCCCCGGCGGCATCGGCACCCTCGACGAGGTGCTCGAGGTCATGGTCGCCAACCAGCTGGGGCTGGTGCGCGACCGAAGTGGAGCGAACCAGTCCCAGGGCAAGCCGATGATATTATTGAACCTCGGCGGCTACTACAACCCCTTCCTCGCCCAGCTCGACGCCATGCGCGCCGAAGGCCTCCTCCGCAGCACCGCGGGGCTGGTGGCGGCAGATTCGGTGGAAGACATATTCTTTAAGCTCAATCAGATTTTAAAAGATTAGAAAAGAAAGTGGGACAGGAATATTCTTTTAAAATCTTTTACAATCTGATTGAGAAATAAAATCTGCGGAAACATGACCCATCTGCTGAGCAAGAGCAAATACATCCGTGGCCTGCAGTGCGAGCGGGCGCTGTGGCTCGACGTCCACGAGCCGCGCCTGGCGCGCTACACCGCCGAGCAGATGCGCCGCTTCGACCGCGGCCGCGACTTCGAGTACGCCTTCAAGTCCCGCTTCCCCGACGGCATCGACCTCAGCGCCGAGCTGGGGCGCAACGTCGACCTCTACCCCGCGCGCACCGCCGAGCTCCTCGATTTGCGGCCGTGCTCGGCCGCAAAGACAGTCCTTTTCGAGGCCGGCTTCCAGTACGACGACGTACTGGTGCTGGCCGACGTCGTCTGCCAGCGTGACGACGGCAGCCTTGACATCTACGAAGTGAAGTCCGGCACCACCCTCAGCGACACCTACCGCCGCGACGCCGCCCTGCAGCACTACGTCATCTCGCACTGCCGCGAGGTGAACAGTTTCTCTATTGTTTATAATGGGTTGGATGGGGTTAATGGGGCTAATGGGCAGGATGGGCCCTTCGCCATCGTCGACCTCACCGCCGACCTCGCCGCCGAGGGCGACCGCATCGCCGCCAACATCGCCGAGATGAAGACCATCGTCCGCGCCACCGCCGAGCCAGACACCCCCACGGGCCAGCACTGCCTCACCCCCTACGCCTGCCCCTACCAGCACCACTGCCAGCAAGGCGTCCGCCAGCTGGCCCTCTTCTGAAAACAAAAAAGAGCCTCGCAGAGAGGCTCCTTTCGCTGTTGTGAAGTCGTCACTATTCCGTGTAAGGGTTTTCCTGAATGGAGACACTCAAGTATTTTAGGTCTTGCGGATTGTAGGTGTGCGTGGTCTCCATCTCATAAACACCCTGGAATGTGATTTGGCAATTGATGCTCACAGTCTTGTTTTCGCTGTTGACAGGACGGTCTGTATACTGTGAGGAAGACCAATGGATGTAGTTTGGCTTGACGGGGCGGACGGTTTGGGCGTTCACCGACTCGGTGAAATAGTTGCGCTGTGTTTCGTTAGCCAGCATGTCGTCCGTGTAGGCGTAGGTGCTGTCGCGGATAATACGCCAGGTTGCGTCGCCACCCACCTGCTCTATTACGATGTGGAAAGTCGGCATGTTCATCGTGCAACCCGCGGGCTTTTCGGTTGAAGCCGCATCAATTACCAGCCGTTGACCATTGGTGCCATAGGAGGTTGTGAATTGTTTTACTTTAGTGGAGAGACTGCCCAATTGTACCGTCTGACCGTCAAAAGTGAATGTGGCGTTGGTGACGGTTGGCGTTGCAGGAACGTCAGGCGGAGTGTTTGGTGTTTCGGACGTTCCTTCTTCCTTCTTGCATGCCGAGAAGAGCAAGGCTGTTGCCATCATCATGGCTGCGATGAGTTTGATGTTTGTTTTCATTTTGTATCATTTTTATTAATGTTGCTTTTGTACCCAAGAGAGGATATGCACATAAAAAGAGCGTGGTACTTTGTGTCTCCATCGGTCATTCTGAGGTCTTCGACTACCTAACTTTACCAAACTTCAACGTATTAAAGCCCACGCCATATTGACGGGAGCGCCGTCGCCGTTCCTGGTAAAGTTTGAAAAGTGTCGAAGTTTTCAGAATGACCAGATAAGCTCGTTTCGCTTCTTTCCTATTCTATGATGTGCATATTGTTCTATGCGCTATGCTTCATTGGCACGATGGTTTGGTTAATATTCTATTTAAACAGGTCGGCATGTGTGCCGGTGTTGACAAAGAGGAGTGTCAGTTGCTGGTCGTCTTGTCGCCAGCAGAGCAGCCAGTCTGGCCTAATATGACATTCCCACTCGTCTTTTCGATTGCCCACCAGTTTGTGGGCATGATATTTCGCTGGCAGTGTTCCTGTGTTTTGCAGCAGATCGACGGCTTCTTCAAGCAAGGATATGTCAAGACCCCGTTTGACGCACAGTCTCACATCCTTGACAAAGCGCCTGGTATAGATGACTTCATACATCAGCCGAGTATCTGTGCAAACATTTCTTTGGCATTGGCGGCATGATATACGCGCCCGTTGGCGATATCGTCCATGGACTCTTGATACGCCGGGGTGGCCGTAATGTCAAAGTCATCGGTCGTGCTGACAGACACATTGCTGACGCCTCGCATCTGCATCAGCAGATTGCGTAGCATGTCGACAATTCCTTTGTTTTCGGCGTTGAGGGTTATCTGCACGGTGTCCATAGCCTTGATTATTATCAGTTCGCCGGGAAGGCGATTTCGCGCTCGATGACCTGGTAGGGCACGTTGTTGCGGTAGATGGTCTGGCGCACCCAGTTGTCGTCCTCGTCGTATTCGTAGACGTAGCTGTGCTTCCAGTTGAGGTGTTCGTCGTAGTTGAACGAGCTGACCTCGATCAGGTTGTCGTGGTCGTCGTAGTAATAGGTGGTCAGGGCCGAGAGGAACTCGTCGGCGTCGTAGAAGCGCCACTCTATGCGGTTGCCGCGGGCGTCGTACTTGTAGAGGTAGTGCTGCATCAACTCGCCGTCGCGGTTGTAGAACTCCATCTCTATGCAGTTGCCCTTCTGGTCGTACTTGTAGGTGCGCTTCTCGGTCATCTCGCCGGTCTCATCGAAGCTCTGCTCCTCCACCTTCTGGCCGTTCTTGAAGGTGCTGCTCTCCTTCTTGGTCATCTGGTTGCCGAGGAAGACGGTGCGCTCTATGCGGTTGCCGTCGCGGTCGTTGAGGTAGGCGGTGCGGCCGGTGAGCATCTTCTCGCGGTTGTATTCGTTCCAGCCGAGGCTGTAGCCGTTGACGTCGAAGAAATACGAGTACCACGTGTAGTCGTCGGCCTTGGTGCGGAACTTGTCGGCGAAGTTGCCGCGCTTGTCGAAGGTGATGCTATCGATGCAGATGAGCTGACGGCCACCGTCGCGGCCGCCGCGCAGGTTGTAGGTGTACTCAATCACATACAACGCGTTGCCGTGGATGCCCATTTCGGTGCGCGAGTTCTTGCGGGGCTTGGGACCTGCAAATGCCGTGCCCACAACGAGCAGGGCGAGGATGAGAGCGATATTTTTCTTCATTTCTGTCATTGTTTTCAAAGTGCAAAGATACAACTTTTTCTGTAATAGCAACGTGTTTTTTATTATTTTATTGTTTCACTGTGTTTTTTCTTGACGAAGAACAGCACGCCGAGGGCCGCGGTGATGACGGCGGCGATGCAGTAGCCGGCGGTGCGGGGCAGGACGCTGCCGAGGCCCTCCTTTTCGGCCACCAGCAGGAAGCTGATGGTCACCATGCTCATGAAGAGGGCGGGGATAAGGGTGATCCAGTACCATGCCTTGCCGTGCAGGTGCCTTGAAAGGAAGACCGTGATTGCCCACAGCGTGACCATCGACAGGAACTGGTTGGCCCACGAGAAGTAGCGCCAGATGACCTGGAAGCCCTCGGCGTCGGCCAGCGAGAAGATGAGCAGTGCGGCGGCCAGCACGAAGACCGGCAGGGCCACGAGCAGACGCTTGGGTATGGGCTTCTGGTCCACATGCATGAAGTCGGCCACGATGAGGCGTGCCGACCGCAGGGCGGTGTCGCCGCTGGTGACGGCGGCGCTGATGACGCCGAGGATGCAGATGACGGCGATGGCTTTGGGGAACCACTCGTTGGCGATGACGCCCACCATGTCGTTGCCGCTCTTGCCGATGCAGAGCTCAGGCTTGTCGTGGAAGAAATAGGTGGCGGCGGCAGCCCAGATGAGGGCCACGACGCCTTCGGTGATCATGGCACCGTAGAAGATGGGGCGGGCCTGCTTCTCATTGACCATGCAGCGCGCCATGAGGGGCGACTGCGTGGCGTGGAAGCCGCTGATGGCGCCGCAGGCGATGCTGATGAACATCATGGGGAAGATGGGGTTGCTGGCGGCCTTGGGGTGGCGGTTCTCCAGGCCGTCCCACACCTCGGGCACCGGCACCCGGTAGACCACAAAGGCCACCACGATGGCCACGGCCATTGCCAACAGCAGGATGCCGAAGATGGGGTATATTTTGCCGATCACCTTGTCGATAGGCAGCAGGGTGGCCAGCAGATAGTAGGCGAAGATGATGCCCACCCAGATAAAGATGTTCCAGTCGGGCGTGAAGTTCTGGTTGAGCAGCACGGCGGGTGTGTTCACGAACACGGCACCCACCAGTATCATCAGCAGCACCGTGAAGCCGCGCATGAACTGCTTCATGCCGTTGCCCAGGTACTTGCCGTGAATCTCGGGCAGCGAGGCGCCGTCCATACGGATGGAGATGAAGCCGCTGATGAAGTCGTGCACCGCACCGGCGAAGATGCAGCCGAACACAATCCACAGGAACGAGGCGGTGCCGAACTGGGCACCCATGATGGCGCCGCAGATGGGCCCCACGCCTGCGATGTTGAGGAACTGGATGAGGAACACGCGCCACGGCTTCATGGGCACATAGTCCACCCCGTCGGGATGCGCCACGGCCGGCGTCACGCGCTTGGGGTCCACGCCGATGACACGTTCAATAACCTTAGAGTAAAGCCAGTAGCCCAGTACCAGCAAAACCACTGAAATAATAAATGTTATCATATCTCTCTGTTATTCTATTCTGTTGTCCTCGGGGGCGGCGAGCCAGACGATGAGGTAGGCCCAGAAGCCGAGGCTGCCGAAGAGCAGGGCCACGAGGAAGACTATGCGGACCACCGTGGGGTCCACGTTGAGGTATTTGGCCAGGCCGCCGCAGACGCCGGCGATGCGGCGGTCGGTGGTGCTGCGCGTCAAGCGCTTGTAGTTGCCGTTGTTTTCCATTGTTTTATTTATCTGATTTATATGAAACCCCTACGGGGTTTTAGAATGGAGGATTACCGTGTGTTTACTATTGATATGAAACCCCTACGGGGTTTGGGTGGTGCGGATTATCGGGTGTTTGCTATTTATATGAAACCCCTACGGGGCTGTTAATTGGAGATTCTGTTGTTTGCCATTAAGATGAACCACTACGGGGTTGTTAATTGGAGATTCTGTCGTTTGCCATTAAGATGAACCACTACGGGGTTATTGAATATTGAAATTACCATTACCCACTCCTAACTTAAAACTTAAAACTCAAAACTCTTAACTCTTAACTCCTAACTCTCACAGCTCCACCTCCTCGCGGAACTGCGGTATGCTGATGTGCTTCCAGCCGTCCTTGCCGAGGGTCTCGGCGAAATGCTGCTGCGTCTCCTCTTCGCCGTGGACGAGGAAGAGGCGCTTCACCTTCTTCTTGTCCTGACAGCCTATGTAGCGCATCATCTCGCGATAGTCGCCGTGGCCGGAGAGGGAGTCTATGCGGCGCAGCTCGGCGCGCACCTTGTGGCGCTGGCCGAAGATGCTGACCTCCTCGTCGCCACGCATGATCTTGGCGCCCAGCGTGCTCGGCTCGCAGTAGCCCACGCAGAGCACCGTCGTGGCGGGGTTGTCGATGTGGTTGGCCAGGTGGTGCTTCACGCGGCCGGCTTCCATCATGCCGCTGGCGGCGATGATGACGCAGGGCTTGTGGCGCACGTTGAGCTGCTTGCTCTCCATGACGGTGTGTATGTAGTGCAGACGGTTGAACCCGAAGGGGTCGGGGTCTGTCTGGCAGTATTCGGCGATGGCGTCGTTGAAGCACTCCGTGTGCAGCCGCATGATGTCCGTGGCCGAGATTGAGAGGGGGCTGTCGACGAACACATCGATGTCCGGCAGCAGCTTGCTGTGCTCCAGACGGTCGAGGGCATAGATGATTTCCTGGGCGCGCCCGATGGCGAAGCTGGGTATGATGAGCTTGCCCTTCTTCTTGGTACAGGTGTCGAGCACGGCCATCAGCAGCTCCTGCTCGGCGCTCTCCATGCTCTCGTGCAGACGGTCGCCGTAGGTGCTCTCCATGATGAGGTAGTCCACCTGCGGGAAAGGCTCTGGGTCCTTGAGTATCTGCTTGTCGTAGCGCCCTATGTCGCCCGTGAAGCCGAGGCGTATCTTGCGGCGTCCGTCCTTGATTTCGAGGTATACGAGCGCCGACCCGAGTATGTGTCCGGCGTCGAAGAACTCCACCGTCACCTCGCCCTCTATGTTGAACTTCTTGTGGTAAGGCACGCTGATGAAGCAGCTCATGCAGGCCTGGGCGTCCTGCTCGTCGTAGATGGGCTCCACGGGCTCCAGCCCCTGGGCCTTGCGCTTCTTGTTGAAGGTATGCGTGTCCTGCTCCTGTATGCGGCCAGCATCGGCCAGCATGATGGCGCAGAGGTCGCGCGTGGCGGGGGTGCAGAGCACCGTGCCGCGGAAGCCGTTCTTGTAGATGAAGGGTATCAGGCCGCTGTGGTCAATGTGCGCATGGCTGAGTATCAGGTAGTCGATCTCCTGCGGGTCGAAGCCCAGGTCGCGGTTCATGGCGTCGGTCTCCAGACCCTTGCCCTGGTACATGCCGCAGTCGAGCAGTATCTTCACGCCGTGCTTGGTGGTTATCAGGTGTTTGCTGCCGGTCACCTCGCGGGTGGCCCCCATGAATTGCAGTTTCATATCTCGTGTTTTTATTCTATCAATATCCGTTTTGCCGGCGCCGTGCCTACGCTGACGAGGTAAGCCCCCGCCGCCGGCACCACCACCGTGGTGGCCTCGCTCGAGGCGTTGACGCTCAGCAGGCTGCGCCCCTGCATGTCGAAGAGGCGCACCGTCTCCCCCGCCCCGCAGTGCACCGTCAGGCGGCGCCCGTCGACCGTGACCGACCAGGCCGTGCCGTCGCCGCCCGCGCCGTCGATGCCCTCGTACTCGCCGAAGAAGGCCGTCAGCACCATGTCGCCGTCGACGCTGATGCGGCGCGGGTTGTCGTAGGAGCCGTCGCTCCAGCCGTAGAAGGCGTCGCCGTCCATCGGTATGGCCACAGCCTCGATCTCAGTGCCCACGGGCACCGTGGCGTTGCCCACCACGATGCCGCGCCACGGGTCGCTGCTGACCAGCGTGAGGGTGACGAGCGGGGGCTGCACAGTGTCGGTGAGGCGCAGGGTGTCGCGCTGCACCACATACAGCGTGTCGGTGCCGCCGTTGTAGATGCGCACCGTGTCGTGGACTTCTAAGGTATCTGTCTGCACAACGAGCAGGGTGTCATGCACATAAGGGAAGAAATGGGCCACATAGCGAGCCCCCGCCGTGGCGGTGACCACGCGCGGGTTAAGGGTGTCGCCGTCGCCCCAGCAGGCGAAGAAGCAGCCCTCGGCGGGCGTCGCCGTGAGGGTCACCTCGGCGCCGTCGGCATAATCGCCGCCGCCGCTGACGCTGCCGCGCTGCAGGTTGTTGACGCCCGTGGCCACCGTCACCACGCAGCCGGCGTCGTCGACGGTGGCGAAAGAGCTCCACGGGCTCGCGGCAGTGTAGGCCGCCACGCAGCCGCAGGGCACCACGAGGGCCACAGCGGACAGCGGCACATCGTAGAAGGCGGTGGTCGCCGTCACCGGCGGCGCGACGCGGCGCACCGTGACCATCTGCAGCGACGTGCAGTTGTAGAACGCCGACGACCCGAGGGAGTCGACGGTAGATGGCAACGTGATGGCATTCAAGGCCGTGCAAAGGCCGAAGGCGTTGGCGCGCACCGCGACGACGCCCTCGCCGAGGGTCAAGGCCGTCAGGCCGTTGCAGCCGTAGAAGGCATGATGCTCGACGGCCACGACGGTGTAGCTCACGCCGTCGTGGCTCACCGTCCCGGGGATGGCGAGCGCACCCGTGGGCCGCACGTAGCCGTTCCAGCCCTGCGCCGGCACAGCAGTATTGGCCGGATAGACGACCTTGACGCCGCCGGTGCAGTAGGTCAGATACAGCGTCTGCCCCGTCGGCGCGGTGGCCGAGAAGTCATACGCCGCCGCGCGCAGAGCGCACAACAGCAGCATTATAATGGCAGTCAATCCCTTGCGCAGACTCATACCTTCGGTTTCTTTACTGTTACGGCATATTTAACGTCCCAACCACCATTATATTGTATACACAAACAAAATATTTTCGCCTTCGGCCCCACCCCCGCTCCCCTCGCCCCCCCCCGCTCCCTCCCCATCCTCCACGGCCCCCCTACGGAGTCCCTTCGGACCCGGTACGGCCGTTCTTCAGTAGTTCTTCAGTAGTTCTTCAGTAGTATTTCAGTGCTACACTGAAGAACTACTGAAGAAGTATCGTTGAAGTATCGTTGAAGTATCGTTGAAATGCCGTACCAAGTGCGTACCAAAATGGGTGGGAAAAGGGGCTGCGGACGGCATGGAGAGGGCTTTTTTGCAAAAATAACAAAATAAAAGGATAAATATAAGGTTTTTTTTGTAAATTTGCAATTTACTTTTCCGGTAGCCGGGAAGTATATGGCATTGTATAACAAATAGTAAAGAAACAATACACAAAGAGATAAAGATGGATAAAAAGTCAATCATCGGACTGATTTTGATATTTGGCATCTTCGTGGGCTACATGTTCTGGGTGGCCCCGTCGAAGGAGGAGATGGCCGAGCGTCAGCGCGTATACGACAGCATGGTGCTGGCCGACGTCGAGGCCAAACGCGTGGAGGACAGCATCCTGGCCGAGAAGGCCAGGCTCGACAGCCTGGCCGCCGAGGGTGACACGATGCTGCCCGGCGTGCAGCGCCGCGTGCAGGACATGGGCGTCTTCAACACCGCCGCGCAGGGCGACGTGCGCAGCCTCACCATGAGCAACAGCCTGATGACCGTGGAGTTCAACACCCTCGGCGCCCGTGTGGACCGTGTGGTGCTGGCCGACTACAAGACCTACGACAGCAACGAGCTGGTGCTCATCACCCCCTCGGAGGACAACATGAACCTCGTCTTCTCGACCGAGGACAACCGCGTGGTGAACACCAAAGACCTGGTGTTCAAGCCATACGTGAACGGCAAGCCTGTGGAGGCTGCCGGCAGCACGCTGGAAGTCGGCGAGAACGACTCCGCGGCGCTGTGCTTCAGAGCCGAGATCGAGGGCGACAGCAGCATGCAGGGCGCAACGCCTTACCTGGAGTTCCGCTACACCATGCGCGGCGACAGCTACGAGGTGGGGTTCGACATCAACTTCGTGGGCCTCGGCAAGGTGGTGCGCAACACGCCCTACATGGACTTCCAGTGGCAGAACCGCATGCTGCGCCAGGAGAAGGTGAACAGCGGCAGCCGCGGCAAGAGCAACCGCAACAGCGACCGCGAGCGCTACTACAGCAGCATATACTACAAGACCCCCAAGGACAAGAACCCCGACAACCTGAGCCTGGGCCAGGACAAACAAAAGCAGGTGAAGGTGAACCTCGACTGGGTGGCCTTCAAAGACCAGTATTTCGCAGCCATCATGACCGCCGAGGGCGGCGTGCCTTTCGAGAACGCCGACATCGAGGTGAAGACCGACAGCCGCGACACAGCGCGCAACTACCTGACGGACATGCGCGCCGTGATAGGCCTGCAGTATGACGAGAAGGCTCCGCAGATGCACATGGGCTTCTACTACGGCCCCACGAAGCTGCGCGACCTGCGCGCCATAGGCCGCGGCTACGACCGCATGCTGCCCCTGGGCTGGACAATCATCTCCAAGAGCGTCAGCCGCTACCTCATAGTGCCGGTGTTCAACTTCCTGGAGCAGTTCGGCTGGAACCACGGCATCATCATCATCGTCTTCACGCTGCTCATCCGCCTGGTGCTGCTGCCGCTGGTGTACAAGAGCTACCAGGGCGGCGCCATCATGCGCATACTGAAGCCCGAGATGGACGCCCTCAACAAGAAATACCCGCAGCCCGAGCAGGCCATGCAGAAGCAGCAGCAGATGATGGCCCTGCAGAAGCGGGCGGGCTACAGCCCCATGGCGGGCTGCCTGCCGGTGCTGATACAGATGCCTTTCCTGACGGCTATGTTCATGTTCTTCCCCATAGCCATCGAGCTGCGCCAGAAGCCGTTCCTGTGGTGCCCCGACCTGTCCAACTATGACTCGATACTCGACTTCGGGTTCAACATACCGCTCTACGGCGACCACATCTCGCTGTTCTGCCTGCTGATGTTCGGCATGCAGTTCTTCTACACGTGGTACACCATGCGCCAGCAGGCCGGCACGCAGAGCATGCCCGGCATGAAGTTCATGATGTACTTCATGCCCTTCATGATGCTCTTCATCTTCAACAGCCAGAGCGCGGGACTGAACCTGTACTACCTCATCTCGCTGACCTTCACGATGACGGTGATGATACTCATACGCCGCTTCACGAGCGAGAAGAAGGTGCGCGCCCGCATGGCCGCCTACGACCAGAAGCACGCCAAAGACAGCGGCAAAGGCAAGAAGAAGAGCAACTTCCAGCGCCGCCTCGAAGAGCTGCAGAAGCAGGCCGAGCAAATGCAGAAACAGCAAAACAGACGATAAAACAACAAAATAAACCCAAAAACAACTCAATCATGGTAGTTACATTAGTAACAATTTTTATACTCGGCTATGCTTGCATAGCACTCGAACACCCCCTGAAGATCAACAAGACGGCCTCGGCGCTGCTACTGGGCTGCCTGATATGGGCGATCTTCAACATGTTCAACGTAAACAACCCCGAGGTGCTGGCCAGCTACGGCGGCTTAGAAGGCTACCGCTCCTTCGTGAGCACAAGCCTTGTGGAGAACCTCGGCGAGACGGCGGAGATTGTCTTCTTCCTGCTGGGCGCCATGACCATCGTCACCCTGATAGAGGACTACAAGGGCTTCACGGTCATCACAGACCTCATCAAGACCACCGACAAGAAGAAGCTGCTGTGGATCATATCCATACTGACGTTCTTCCTGTCGGCCCTGCTTGACAACATGACCACGGCCATCGTCATGGTGGCGCTGCTGCGCAAGCTCATCGCCGACAAGAAGGAGCGCTGGCTCTTCGCCGGCATGGTCATCCTGGCCGCCAACGCCGGCGGTGCATGGAGCCCCATAGGCGACGTGACGACCATAATGCTGTGGATCAAAGGCCAGGTGACGACGGTCAACATCATCGTCAAGACCCTCCTGCCGAGCCTCGTGTGCATGGTGGTGCCGGTGCTGGTGCTTAGCGCCACGCTCAAGGGCGACATCGTGCGTCCCGAACAGCAGGACGACGGCGTCAACGTGGCACCGTGGATGCGCCGCCTGGTGCTCATCATGGGTGTCTGCGGCCTCATCTTCGTGCCCATCTTCAAGACCATCACCCACCTGCCCCCCTACCTCGGCATGCTGATAAGCCTGTCGGTGCTGTGGGTGACGACCGAGATACTGAGCCGTCGCCACTCCAAGGAAGGCCACGAGCTGCCCACAGCCGTGAGCACCCTGGAGCATGTCGACGTGCCCACCGTCCTCTTCTTCCTCGGCATCCTGATGGCGGTGAGCTGCCTGAAGGTGGCCGGCATCCTCGGCAGCCTGGCACAGGGGCTCGACTCCATGCGCGGCATCGAGGCTGGCGGCGAAGTGGTAGGCTTCTTCCTCATCGACTTCATCATCGGCATCCTCTCGTCCATCGTCGACAACGTGCCGCTGGTGGCCGCCGTGCAGGGCATGTACCCGATGTCGCCCGAAGGCTTCATCGCCAACCATCCCTTCTGGGAGTTCCTGGCCTACTGCGCCGGCACGGGCGGCTCGCTGCTGATCATCGGCTCGGCAGCCGGTGTGGCCGTCATGGGCATGGAGAAGATAGACTTCATCTGGTACCTCAAGAAAATCTCATGGCTTGCCTTCGCAGGCTACGTCGCAGGCGCCGTGGTCTTCGTGGCCATGAACCTGATGTTCGAGCCCTACGAGTGGTGGAGCCAGATGGTTTAAAGTTTAAGGTTTAGAGTTTAAGGTTTAAAGTTTAAAGATTCTGATGAGACATCTTTGGACTGAGTTCAAGCAGCGCCCTGTGTGGCGCAAGGTGTTCGACGTGCTGCTGGTGCTCTTCGCGCTGGCAGGCGCCGCTATAATCGGTGCCTGGGGGCTCTACCAGCTGGGCGTCACCAACAACCGGGGGGCTGTGGACAAGAACTACCGCTACCTGATGTCGGTGAGCGAGATGGAAGAGCTCAAGGGCGCCAAGATGACACAGGCACAGATCGACGAGCAGTGGGCCCTGCAGTACGGCCGTCTGGCGGCGCTGGCACGCTTCTACCCCGAGAACGCACGTCTGATAATGCGTGCGGCGCAGTTCAGCGGCGACCCGATGGTGGTGAACCGCATGGTGGCTGCCGCACAGATATACATGGAGGAGAACGACAGCATCGACGCGCTGGCCGACCGCATCGGCGCCCTGCTGGCCTCGACACCGCAGCAGCAGCGCCAGAACCTGATACCGTGGATGGCCGAGCCCGCTTGGCCAGCCCTGAAGGAGGCCATACTGCGCGACAGCGCCCTCATCAACGAGGCCGGACGCCTGACGGGCGTGGAGCCGCGCATGATAGTGGGGTGCCTCATTGGCGAGCAGATACGCCTGTTCAACAGCAAGCGCGAGATGTTCAAGAAGTACCTCGGCCCCGTCAAGGTGCTCAGCGTGCAGAGCCAGTTCAGCTACGGCGTCAACGGTATCAAGAACTTTACGGCAGAGGCCGTGGAGCAGCACCTGCAAGACCCTTCGTCGGAGTTCTATATGGGCAAAGCCTACGAGCACCTGCTGGACTTTGAGACCGACGACCACGCCACCGAGCGCTACAACCGCCTCGTGGACTACCGCAACCACCTCTACAGCTATATCTACACGGGCTGCATACTGCACCAGACGATGCTGCAGTGGCGCCGCGCCGGCTACGACATCAGCGACCGGCCCGACGTGCTGTTCACGCTCTTCAACGTGGGCTTCTCACAGTCGGTGCCCAAGCCCGACCCCGTGCCGGGAGGCAGCCACATAGAGGTGGGCGACCGCATGTACACCTTCGGCGGCATAGGCTTCGACTTCTACTACAGCGGCGAGCTGGCAGACGCTTTCCCCTTCCGCCAGCAGCGCTTCACGCAGAACAACAAGCCCCTCACCGCCGAGGACATAGCCCGCATACAGGACAACATGAGCGACTGCAACCGTCCGGAGAAAGGGCTGGAATACCGCAAAGACAGCACGGCGAGCGCCAACGACTCGGTGCCCGACGCCTTCGGCATAGACCACAGCAAGGTGACGCCGCTGGAGCACACGGTGCAGTGACGTCATGGCAAAACAAAACACAGGAGGGCGGAACGATGCGTTCCGCCCTCCTGCGTTTTATAACGGCCGGCGTCAGTCGTCCAAGGCCAGGCCGCCGAGGGAGGTCTCCTTGTAGAGGCTGGGGAGGTCGTGGCCGGTGAGCTTCATGGTGCGCACCACCTTGTCGAAGCTGATGATATGGCGGCCATCGCTCATCATGGCGTAGATATTGATGTCGAGGGCGCGGAGGGCGGCCATGGCGTTGCGCTCGATGCAGGGTATCTGCACCAGGCCGCAGAGGGGGTCGCACGTCAGGCCCAGGTTGTGCTCCATGGCCATCTCGGCGGCGTACTCTATCTGCTTGGGGCTGCCGCCGAAGAGCTGGTTGCTGGCCACGGCGGCCATCACGCAGGCACTGCCCACCTCGGCCTGGCAGCCGGCCTCGGCGCCGCTGATGGTGGCGTTGTGCTTGATGACGTTGGCAAAGAGGCCAGCGGTGGCCATGGCGCGCAGTATCTCGCGGTCGCCGAAGCCGTGGTTTTTCTTAAGGTGGTAGAGCACCGCCGGCAGCACGCCGCTGGAGCCACAGGTGGGTGCAGTGACTATCTTGGCACCGCAGGCGTTCTGCTCGCTGGTGGCCAAGGCATAGGCTATGACAAGGGCTCGGCTCTGCAGCGAGGGCTTGAAGCCGCTGGCACGCACAAAGTACTGGTGGGCCTTGGAGCGCAGGTGCAGGCCTCCGGCGATGACGCGGTCGTCCTGCAGGCCTTCCTCGATGGTCTGCTGCATCTGCTGCCACATCTCCTCCAGGTAGAACCAAAGGCTTCCGTCCTCGCACTGCTCCACATACTCCCAGAAGCTGAGGCCCTCCTTGTCGATGTACTCCATGATGTCCTTCATGGTGTTGTGCGGATACACCTCCCCCTCTGGGGTGATGCCCAGTGGCACCACACCGTCCTCTGTGGCCAGGTAGCCGCCGCCGATGCTGTAGACCAGCCACGAGTCCACCACCTCATCCCCGGCGCCCAAGGCCTCGAAGAACATGCCGTTGGTGTGGAAGGGCTTGACGATGTCGGCCCGCCACACTATCTCCACCTCCTTGGGGGCGAGGCCGCGGGTGATGGCCATGTCGGTGTGGTGCCCACGGCCAGTGGCCGCCAGCGAGCCGTAGAGGGTTACGCGGTAGCGCACAGCCTTGTCCTTGGTGCGTGCAGCGAACATCTCGGCAGCCTTGTGCGGACCCATGGTGTGGCTGCTGCTCGGGCCGTAGCCTATCTTATATATCTTCTTGATGGTTTCCATAGCATAATAACAAACGAGCCGCCGCAAGAATAATTACTCCATGCATGTGTTTTTTTCGCGGCTCACCACTCTATGGTGAAGCTGCACTTACGGTGCGTGAAGCCGTTGTGGGCTATCTTGTACTGCCGGCAGTGGCAGTCGGCGGCGGCCTTTCCCATGCCTTCCATGCGCTCCCGGCACGCCTTGGCGCCACCCTTGCCGCCACTGGCCACATACTTGAGATGGTTGTCGCCATGGGCGACAGTCTCCTTCTCCGTGAAGCCCAACGCATAGGCGATGCTGTCTATGCGCGAGTACTCAGCATAGCAGTCGAAGGTCTTGATGGCGTCAGCGGACTCCCCCATCTCTCCATCTGCCGCTGCGAGCGCAAGCGAAGCCTCCTCCAGGGCGGCATCGGCTTCGGCAAAGCCGGTGTCGATGTCAGCGTCACATTCGGACATGATGCCGTCCAGCGCCAACGCAAGGCCTATCATCTGCTGTATGGTGGTCTCGCCGATGGGGTCTTCCGGACGGCCCTCTTTGCCGTAGAAGTAGAGTGCAGCCGGGCGGTCGGCCTCTTCGACGCCGATGCGGAAGGTGATGGCGCTGCCGGCTACAACAATGTCGTCGATGGCGATGACGATGCTGTCTACGACCATAGTCAGGGCATTGTCGGCACCGCGCGTCAGCGTCACGGACTGTTCCGGCCCTCCAAGGCGGAACTCACCACCACGGCTGCTCCAATCGCTCGGCTTGCCGTTCATCACATACCGCGTGGCCAAGCAACGCCGCACGCCGTCGCGCCGAGAGAAAGCCGACTTCTCGCGGAGGAGCACATACTGCGTGTCGGCCATACTGACCACAAGGGCGACGTCGCAGTTCTGCATACGGGCCCGCAGCGCCACATTCTCTGGCGTAAGGGGGTAGCTGGTCATGATATCCACAACCTCCCGCCTCCAGCAGCCGGCGGCAAGCAAAGCCACCGCTGCCATAGCTAATACAATCTTGCCTGTTTTCATATCACATCGTCTAATGTCAGTTCGTCAATACCGATGCCCAGCTGCTTCATCCGCTGACGGATGAGCGGCAGGTCCTCTTCGAGGAACTCGCGCCGCTGTATGGCGAGTATCTTGTCCTTGGCGTCGGCGCTGGCGAAATAGCCCACGCCGCGGCGGTTGTATATGATGCCCTCCTGCTGCAGGTAGTCGAACGAGCGCATCACCGTATTGGGGTTTACGCCATAGGCCACCGCCACGTCGCGCACCGACGGCATCCGCTCGTCGGCCGCCGGCATGCCTGCCACCAGCTGATCCATCAGCCGGTCGGCAATCTGCTGGTATATCGATTTCTGTTTCCTGAAGTCCATAACAGTTTTCCTCAGATTAGTTTAATGACATCCACTATCATGTCCACACCATCCACCGTCACTTGGCAGCTACCGTCGCCGACAATGGTTTTCTTGTCCTTCTTCACCGAAGGCACATCGCAGCGCAGATGGTTCAACACGCCGTCCATCTCGATGGTCAAGCCCGCATCGGGTGCTACCTGCAAGGCCAGCAGGCAGCGGACGCCGTCCATGGTTATCTCGTCGGGCATGGCGGTATAGAGGGCGTTGATGTTCACATTCACTCCGTCGACGGTCAGCTCGTTGTGCTTAACACGGTCAATAACCAGACGTGTATCCACGCCATCTACCTCGATATCATTGAGCGGCATGTCGCGTGGCACCTCGATAAAGAGGTGTTTCCTCATCCCCTTGAGGCGCTTCGCGCTATAGTTCTTACCACTCCTGCATACGTTGATGTGCAGACATCCGTCCTCATCGACATAATGGTGCACACGGAAAGTGTCGGTCAATTCCCCGACCGACTCCTCGCGGAGGCGCACTTCCGGTCCGTCGCCATAGACGATGTCTATATCGCCGCCATACCAGTCGATGTCTATATCGCTTATAGTCTGCCCATAGGTGGCATCACCGCTCTGGTAACGCTCGGGGTTATCATATTCAAAGCCGACTTTCTGGGTGTTGACACTGCAGCCCACCATCAGCACCGTTGCCATCAAGGCGAATATTATTCTACGTGTCTTCATAATTTTAGTATTGTCTTAACTACTTAACTACTGTCTACTTACCTACTAATAGGCCATACGGTTCAGGCGGCGCCAGCTGAGCCAGCCGAAGAGGACTATCATCAGCACGTCGAAGCCCAGGGCGAGCCCGAAGAGCCAGTTGGCCATCGCTTCTCCACTCATGCGCTCGGGCAGCTGCATGAACCAGTCCACGAAGCTGCTGTCGGAGAAGACGGCCACCATCACCGGCACCAGCACGATGCTGAGCACGAAGTTGATGACATAGAGCCAGAGGATGGTCTGCAGCACCTTGTGGCGCTTGAAGATGGTGCTGGTGAAGACGAACATCAGCACGGTGGCAATATAGCCGATCCAGCAGCACACATTATACATTGTGCCGAAGAGCAGGAAGACATCAGCATCCTCATTAAACCTTGGGGCCACCTCATTAAGGGCTGCCATGTTGAAGGTGAAGGGGAAGCCCATCTCGCCCTGCCAGATCCACTCCTGCCACGGGCCGAAGGGGACGACGGTGAGGAACACATCGAGCACCAGGCTGCCAAGGTAGACGGCCAGCGGGCACACGATGAGCGAGAAGAGCAGCGCCGAGCAGAACTTCTCCGCCTTCGAGGCAGGGAGCATGGCGTAGTAGATGCCCTCGCCATGCAGGTTCCACGTGCGGTACATGCGCGAGGGGGCCATGATGGCGGCGATATAGGCCACGGCCTCTATCATGATGAGGCGCATGTCGGCCGGCATGTGGGCGTCGCCGCCGCCGAAGACATACACAATCAGCCACGCGGCAAACGGCAGGGCGGCCAGGATAATCATTGTGGTGCCGAACATCGGCCACATATTGCGAAAGTCTTTCGCTACGACTTTACAGAAACGGTTCCAATCCATATTGTTTAGTTTTTTAGTAGTTAAGGAGTTAAGAAGTTAAGGAGTTAAGACAATTGTGCAGGTTGGCGGTATCGCCTTATCTACTTAACCACTGTCTACTTGACTACTGATTCATAATCTTTTTTTAGGAGTTAAGAAGTTAAGGAGTTATCACTCGCTGCGCTCGTTAGGAGTTAAAGACAAATGCATAGCTCGCACTATTGTCTTAACTTCTTAACTTCTTTAACTTCTTCAACTTCTCAACTTCTTTAACTTCTTCAACTTCTCAATTCTCAATACGACATACGGTCCATCCGGTGGCGGCTGAGCCAGGCCAGGAAGAGGGTTGCGGCGGCCTCGACGGCTATCACGACCCAGTAGCCTTGCGGCCTGTTGTCGAAATAGAGGGGGAAAAACACCAACCCTCCGATCATCAAGAGGAACAGCAGCACCTGCAGGATGCCGCGGAGGGTGTTGTTGGCCACCGTATTGACCCATATCATGCCGAACATCGCCGTGAGGAAGGTGAACAGGGTGCCCAGCACCATCGGCAGGTCGAGGGACCTAACCGTCTCCGACTGCCAGAAGTACTTCGTGTAGCCCGGAAGATGCACCGCCGTCAGCAGCACGTCCTCCACCAGGCCGATGGCCATCAGCCCCACGACGGTCAGCACCATCAGCGTGGCAATCGAGGCGTGCTTCTCGGCCTTGGTGGCGGGCAGCATGGCGAAGTAGATGCCGCGCTTCTTCTTGCCCACATTGGGGTAGACCTGCGTGGGAATCATCAGCGCCCACCAGGCCACCATGCCCACCATCAGTGCCAGGCGATAGAAGGTGCCATATTGTTCCTGGCCGAGCCACTGCCGGCCCAGCACCATCAGCGGCGCAAAGGCCAGCGCCATCCACAGGCCCGAATAGAGGGTCTCCCTGGGGCAGCTGCGCACATCGTGCCGCACCAGCCGCCCGAAACGCTTTATGTCGAATGAATTATTCATCGGTATTGCCTTATCTACTTAACTACTGTCTACTTGTCTACTATGCAAACAATTCTTTAATCCGTTCTTTGTTGCGCAGCACGGCGTTGAAGAGGGCCTCGATGTTGAGCTGGCTCTCCTCGCCGCTCTCGTTGGCCACCACGTTCATGTAGCCGCCGGGCAGCAGTTCGCTGTAGAGGGCGTCGTCGCGCTTCTCGCCGCCGTACTCGAAGAAGAGCTTCTCGGTGATTTTCTGCACCGGGGCGTCGAGCAGCACGGCGTTGTGGCTCAGGATGACGATGGGGTCGATGAGGTTCTCCACGTCCTTCACCTGGTGGGTGCTGATGATGATGGTGTTGCGCTCCTCGAAGCGGCGGCTGAGGATGGCGCGGAACTGCGCCTTGCTGGGTATGTCGAGGCCGTTGGTGGGCTCGTCGAAGAGCACATAATCGGTGCCCAGCGAGAGGCTGGCGGCTATCAGGCTCTTCTTCTGCTGGCCGAAGCTCATCTCGCGGAACTTGCGGTCGGGCTCCACCTCAAGCTCCTGCATCAGGTGCAGGAAGGTGCCTATGGCGAAGTTGGGGTAGAACGGCGCCAGCTCGTCGACATACTTGCGCGGCGTGCTGTTGTCGGGCAGCAGCACCTCGTCGGGCAGGAACACAATGCGCTGCAGCATCTCAGGCCGGCGGTCGTGGCACGTCAGGCCGTCGATGGTGCAGGTGCCCTCTGTGGGGCGCTGCAGGCCGCAGATGAGCTTGAGCAGCGTGGTCTTGCCCACGCCGTTCTCGCCCAGCAGGCCGTAGATGCTCCCCTCGGGGAAAGTGAGGTTGATGCCGCTGAAGACGGGCATCTTCCTGTAGCTGAAGTCAAGGTTGCGTATCTCTATCATAGCTCTATCTATATTTTATTGCCGTACCATAAACCAACACCTCGGCGGCCTGCGCCATGATGGCGCTGGTGGCGTAGCGCACGCCGATGACGGCGTCGGCTCCGAGGCGCACCGCCTCGTCGACCATGCGCTGCGTGGCCTGACGGCGGGCCTTCTCCATCATGTCGGTGTAGCTCGTAAGCTCGCCGCCGACGATGCTCTTCAGCCCCTGGCCGAAGTCGCTCACGAAATTCTTGCTCCTGATGGTGCTGCCGGTGACCACCCCGAGCTCCTCATAATTGCAGCCCTGAAGGGCCTCTACTGTTACAAGTTTCATGTTTTTAATATTTTTTAATAATTATTACCGATTATATAACAACCATCATTCCAATGTGTTGCGTAGTCCGTTTTTCGCGTGTCCCTTACTGGCTCTGCGTTCCTTCGGAGCCCCTTCGGACCCTCTACGGAGTCCCTTCGGCCGTTCTTCAGTGGACGGCCGTAGAGGGGCCGTCGCGATGCCGTGGAGGGGCCGCAGAGACTCCGCAGGTCACATCTGCGGCATGCCGGCACCCTCCGATGCGCCCTGGCGCGCCTTGCTCTCCAGTTCCATCTTGCCTATGCGCCAGGTGAGGCCGAGGCTGACGAAGCGCGAGTCGAAACGCTGGCTGCCGGTGGTCTGGTACTGCGGGGCGTCGTAGTTGGTGCCCCACTCGGCCATGCCGAAGATGTCGTTGACGTTGAGGTACACCGAGAGCTGGCGGTTGAAGAAGTCGCTGCTAAGGCCGAAGTCGACCCCCTTGTTGGGCACACTCAAACTATACAGGCCCAGCTTCGGAGAACTGTAGTGTGCGTTTGCGAATATCTCCAGACGGTTCCACACCTTGGCCCACACGTTGAGGCGAGCGCTCCACGACCAGCGGTTACGCACGTCGCCCTGGTAGTCGAAGCCGTAGTTGAACACCGAGGCGTTGAGCCTGACGTTGAAGAAACCCGTGGGGCGGTAGGCGATGTTGGCCTCGAAGCCTTCGGTGTGGCTGTAGCCGATGTTGACGGGGTAGGTGTAGTTGACCGTGTCGGTGCCGAGGAAGGGTACGTAGTAGGGGTCGGTGCCCACTGAAGGCACAGAGCCCTGTTCCTGTGTGTTGGCACGCACATAGGCGTTGAGGCTCACCATGCCGAAGCTTGGCACATACTGGCTCGCCGCAGCCTCGAAGTTGTGCGTGTAGGTGCGCCGCAGGGCGGGGTTGCCGGTGCGGAAGGAGTACTCGTCGTAGATACGGAAAGTCTCCAAGTCCAGCAGGTCGGTGGGGTCGGAATGACGTAGGGTGTAGCTGAGGCTGAAGTTGGCGAAAGTCTTGGTGCGGTAGCTCAGGTGGATCGAGGGCACGAGGCCGAAGAGGGCGGTGTCGAGTGACATACCGTCGTTCATGTCGGTGTGGTGTATCGTACCGTGCTGGAAGCGGCTCTCGCCGCGCAAGCCGATCTTGGCGGTGAACATGCCCCAGCGCTTCTGCAGGGTGACGTAGGCCTCCGGCTGCCAGGCGGGGCCCACGGCATTGTAGCCGCGCAGGTGCATGACATCCCACGTGCGGCCGTCGGCGTTGAGGCTGTCGAGGCCCTGGTCGTTGGTGTTGTAGCTGTAGCCGAGTTCCGCGCCGAGCTCCATCTCCATGTTGTGCTTCAGCGGCTGCACATAGTCCACGCCGAGAGTGGCGCCGGGGCCGAAGTAGCGCGACGTGCTGCGGCGCCGGAAGTCGGTGAGCGTGGCCAGCGAGTAGTCGCGGCGCTGGTCGTCGGTGCCGCCGTTACCCCACACGTTGCCGTTGAGCCGCAGAGTGAGCTTGCGCCCTGTGGTGTCGAAGCGGTGCTCCAACCAGAGGCCGCCGTAGCCGCCTCCGCCGAAGCCGCGGCTGGCGCCGGTGTCGGCGTAGCCATAGTCAGACACCATGGGCAGGCGGCGGCGGTAGTCGTAGGTGCCCGTCGTGCTGTTGCGGCTCCAGTAGGGGTAGACCCCCATCCAGGCCGCGAGGTTGGTCATGCTGTCTATCTTCCAGTTCATGTTGAAGCCCATGTAGCCGCCGATGTTGGAGGAGCGCGTCTTGCTGGTGTCGCCCATGTAGAGGATGGTGTCGCCGCCGTCGGCCAGAAGGGTGCTGCCGCTGGCGCTCTCCATATTGTGCTGCGAGTAGCTTCCGTTGAGGTACACGTTGAAGTCCACCTTCTCGTTGGCCCACACGTAGCTCACCCAAGGCGACACGCTGGGCATGGTGTTGGCGCGCACGCCCACGCAGAGCAACTCGTTGCGCTTCACAGCCTGGTTGGTGACGGTGATGACCTCGATGCGCTCGATGGCGTTGGCCGGCAGGGTCTTGATGTACTGCTTCAGGGCCTCCTCGTTCATGTGCGAGGGCTGGTCGTTGATCCATATCTCCACGCTCGAGACGCCACGCAGCGTGATGTTGCCCTCGGCGTCCACCTCCACGCCCGGCGCGTTCTGAAGGGCGTCGCTGGCCGTGCCGGTCTGTATGCTGGCGTCCTCCTTGGTGTTGTACATGTTCTTCTCGCCGTCCATCACGTACAACGGCTTCTCGGCCGTGATCTCCACGGCCTCGAGCGTGGTGCCGCGCCTCATCTTCAGCACGAGGCCGTCGACGTCGCCACTCACGTGAACATTGTTTAATATAGGCAAGTAGCCGACAAACGACACCTGCATCAGGTAGCTGCCGCTGTCGACGGAGCCGATGACGAAGGCCCCGTTCATGTCCGACGTGGCACCGCGCATGAAGACGGTGTCCGACTGGCGCATCAGCGCCACATTCACAAACGGCATCGCCTCCCCCGTCTCCGCGTCGGCAACCCGACCCGAAACATGGTGATTTTGGGCCCAAACACCACCCTGCAGGGTAAAACAGGCCATCAAAACGGCAACCATCATTTTCTTTACAACGCTCTTTTTCATATCGTTATACATATTTTGTGCTACTGTATTAGTTAATTAGTACACTGCAAATGTAGCACTATTTTCAATACCACCAAAATAATTAACAACATTTAACATTAATCATTCTTTTTCATTATTGCAGCACCAGCAGACATCATTCTATTTTTACCTCATGCAGAAACGGAACTAAAGGCATACATGCCAATATAGAGTCCGGCCCCCAAAATGCCTCGGTCGAGGTGTAAACGGGATCAAAAAACATTATCGCCGGGACGTTTGTTGATGGGGGCTTGTGGCCGTTTCGAAAATTGAGAATTGACAATTGAAAATTGGAAGAGAACGGCGAACTTAGAAAATTGAGAATTGACAATTGAGAATTGAAAATTGGTGAGGGAATCTTGTGCTGTGTGTGGCCGTCTTGAAAATTGAGAATTGAAAATTGAGAATTGAAAATTGGCGAGGGGGTCTTGTGGCCGTCTTGTAGCCGTTTAGTGGCCGTTAAGTAGCCGTTAAGTGGCCGTCTTGTAGCCGTTTTGTAGCCGTTTAGAAATTGAGAACTGAGAATTGAAAAGTGGAAGAGAACGGCGAATTTTGCGAATTTTACGAATTGGGCGGGTCAATTTATGGCGAATTACTCGAAAAGTGGATAGTGGTCAGTGGATAGTGGTCAGTGGATAGTGGGGGTCTTGTAGCCGTCTTGTAGCCGTTTAGTAGCCGTTTAGTAGCCGTTAAGTGGCCGTTAAGAGGGTGTTTTGTAGCCGTTAAGAGGGTGTTTTGTCAGCAGAAATAGAGTACGGAAGGGTAGGCGTATTCGGTAATAGCTGTATAACAGATAGTTAATGGCATGGAGATGATGCTGCTTGTTGGAGAGTGGGACAGTTGGGACAGTGGGACAGTTCAAAATATAGTTACACCGAAGTCAAAAAAAAATTCTATATCTATATATCTATATATATAAATATATATAGATATATAGATATAGAGGTATAATTCAGGGGTAGGAATACCTATAAAACTAACTGTCCCACTGTCCCACTGTCCCACCGCCCCCCCTGTCCTCCCACCCTCAAATATTATTTTTTGCCGATTCAGAATTATTGTGTATCTTTGCAGTTGCAATTGATTTGCGAAGATGCTACAAGAGAAAACACATAATACGCTGATACATAGAGGGTTTACCCCCCCCCCTATGGCATTGTGTTAGAGTAAGTTACAACATTCTTCGCGGAGCCTTCAAGACCCTGCCGCGCACGTGCAATCCCCGTGTCGGCAGGGTCTTGCCGTTTATGCTGTTTTCTTTGTTCATGGTGCCCGTCTTCACGGGTTGCGGCAAAGAGGACGCTCCTCAAGGCCATGCCTCCGCTGAGAGCTATGCCCCCTGGGGCGGCGACACCGCCGTTTTTTGGAGCAAGCAGACCTCTGCCATCGGAGCGACAACAACAAACATCTGATACCATGTGCTTCCTGTTGAGACGTAGAAAAGAAGACCGCATAGCGCGCGCAATAGCCGCCAGCCACAATATGCTGGACGACTACAAGGCTGCCCGCCGCAACGGCCTCTCCCCCATCGAGGCCCTGGAGGAATGGGACCTGCTTGATGAAGAGGCAATAAAGAAAATGAACGAAGAATAAAATCATCATATGGCAAATAAAGAGTTTACAGAGAATACTCGTGTTCAAGTACCGGCAGCGTTACATCTTTGCCGTTTGGGTTACACATATTTGTCAGCCATCAAAGACGACGATTTTGACGACAAGACAAACATCCTGAAGAAGATTTTTATCAAGTCGGTTTGTCATATCAATAAAGACAAAGATCTGACCGAGGCTCAAGCAGAAAGTTTGCTAAATGATCTAATCCGCATTTCGGCCAACGATGACCTGGGTAGAGAGTTCTATCAGCACTTGTCCACCAACAGTGGAATCAAACTGATAGATTTTGATCACCCCGAGGAGAATGAGTGGCACGTAACCACCGAGTTTACTTGCGAAGACAGAGAAAGCGGAGATAATTTCCGCCCTGACATCACCTGCTTTATAAATGGCATTCCTGTTTGTATTATTGAGGTGAAGAAGCCTAATAATCGCGATGGAATCCTTGCAGAACGCGACCGCATCAACAAACGAATGGCCAAGAAGGTGTTCCGCACTTTCTTCAATGTCACCCAGCTGATGATATTCTCCAATAACCAAGAGTACGACCACGAGGGGTTGGTGCCGATTCAGGGCGCATTCTATGCCACCACTTCCAAGAAAGAGGCGTTCTTTAATGTTTTTCGTGAAGCTGATGATGACATTTTAGCCAAGAGCGGTTACAATCCCGAACTCCCCGATGGTGTGGAGAAACAGGTGTTAACTCACCGTAATTGCATACCCATCAAAGAATCTGAAGAGTACAAGCATAACCAACGCCCCGACTCCCCAACCAACCGCATCATCACTTCGATGTTGAGTCGCGAAAGAATATTGTTCCTTTTGCGCTATGGTTTTGCCTATGTTGACAAGAAGGAGAAGATTGAGGTTGACGGAAAAGAGGAGGAACGGGAAGAATTACAGAAACACATCATGCGTTATCAACAGATGTTTGCATCAATGGCCATCCGCAAGCGACTTGAAGACGGTGGAAAATCGGGCATCATTTGGCATACGCAGGGTTCTGGGAAAACCGCTCTTGCCTTCTATAATGTCAAGTATCTTACCGACTACTATGCAACGCAAGGTATTGCCGCCAAATTCTATTTCATTGTTGACCGCATCGACCTGATGGAACAAGCCTCTACAGAATTTGCAGAAAGGGGGTTGCTTGTTCGTCAAGCCCAAGACAGAGATTCGCTAATGGCCGACTTTCGCGACAATAACTTCCGAGTGAACGCAGGTGGCAAACCGGAAATAATGGTGGTCAATATACAGAAATTCAAGGAAGACCACAAGAAAGTGTCGATGGAAGGTGCCTACAATACCAAACTACAGCGCATTTTCTTCATTGATGAGGCTCACAGGGGATATCGTGCCGATGGCTCATTCCTTGCCAACCTCCTCGAAGCGGACAAAGATTCCGTGAAGATTGCCCTCACAGGAACGCCCCTGCTGAAAGAAGAGGCTGAATCGTGGCGCGTGTTTGGCGACTATATTGACAAATACTACTATGACAAATCTATCAGCGACGGCTATACGCTGAAACTGATGCGTGAAGATATAGAAACATCGTATAAAGAGAAAATAACTCAGATACTGGAGCGACTGACACAGAATGTTGAAGTGAAGCCCGGGGATGTGAAGCATAGCGTCATTATCGAAAGCGACAAATATTTAAACTCGCTGCTTGACTATATTATCCACGATATGCGAAGGTCGCGCATCCACTTTGCAGCACCGGCAATGGCTGGAATGATCGTTTGCGAAACCAACCGGCAAGCCCGTAATCTTTATGATTTGTTCCAAGAGCGATTCAAACCGAGTAATCTACAATCAGGAGAGAAACCAATGCGTGCTCAGCTTATTCTTCATGATGAGGATGACAAAACAACCAGAAAAAGCTACATAACTGAATACAAAAGAAACGAATCCATCGATTTCCTGATTGTCAATGCAATGTTACTGACCGGATTCGATGCTGCTCGACTGAAAAAGTTATATTTGTGTCGCAAACTTGATGGCCACAACCTGCTGCAGGCTTTGACGCGAGTGAATCGTCCCTATCGCGATTTCAAGTACGGCTATGTGGTCGACTTCGCCAATATCAAGGAAAACTTCATCGAAACCAACAATCTCTACCTAAAAGAGCTGAATCGCACAAACGAGGATAGCACCGAGTCGCAAAATGAACCTCCGGCAGGTGACATCCTGATGGCAGCACCAGAAGAGATTAAAGCAAAAATGGACAAGGTCAAGGACACTTTGTGGCCATACGACTGTGAGAACAAGGAGGTGTTTCGTGAACAGTTGGATGAAATAACCGACAATGAAGTTCTCTACACATTGCGCACGGCTCTGGAAACGGCAAAGTCGCTCGTCAATCAAGTACGATCCTATGGTGATGAGGCTCTAAAAAAGAAAATAGAGGAGCTAAAACCCGGCGACCTCAACGACCTGCTGAAAGAGGTAAACCACCGCATAGAACGCAACAACTTGCTTAACTCGACCGACCATAGCGATGATGTGACGGGAATTATTCGTGAGGCTATTTCACAGATAGAATTCGAGTTCCGTAAGAAAGGGCAGGAAGAGCTGGAGATTATCTACAACGACCTTAAGGAACGTTATGACAAAGTGAGAGAGGAGTTCGAGGCCAACTTCGACAAGCAGAAAGATCCTGTCTACGTCAGTTTGGCCGACGAGTTCAAGAAATACTTCCGCAAGCGTGGTTTCCAGTTGCAGGATGTAGTGCAGGCGAAAGAGGAAATTGGCTATATGGATACTGTGATGGAACGCATACGCGCCATCAACCGCGCCAACGAAATGCTGAAACGGAAGTATAACGACGACGAAAGCTTTGCACGCATTCACAAACGCATACGCGAGGAAAATGAAAAACGTAGCAAGCGAGAACCCAAAGAGAAACCTATCATTTCGGACAACGAACGAGAGTTGGCAGAAGAGCTGAGCAAGATGAAAGAAGCCATCGATGCGCAAATCTTTTTCAATGTCCACATATTGAACAACGAGGAGGCTTTTGGCCAAGATGTACTGAAGGACATCAGTCTCACATTGGTTGGCAACGGAATAGCGGCTCCTGTGAGCGACAAGAAAGCCATCCGCCGCGAGATAGTAAGCGAATATATGGCCCGATACTCACCCATGAGAACGGCTGCAAACTATTAATACAAAATGGAATCAAAGAGTATTGACCAAGCAACCAAACAACTGATTGATGCGCTGAAACAGACGTGCGGCGCATTCGGTTTGGGCAACGACGGCAACGAATACAAAATCATCGTTCAGGTATTTCTGTACAAATACTTCAACGACAAGTTCGGTTATGAGGCGAAGAAAACGCCCGGCTATGGCGAACGGCTTAAAAAGGCCGAGAAATGGGACGAGGAATACGACAAGTTTACTGACGATGAGATAGAAGACCTCTTCACCTTCTTGCCTTCCAACACTCCCAAGATGCGCCCTGAGCACACCATTGCGCATTTGTATAACGCACAAGGGCAAGGCGATTTCTCGAACCTTTTCGACTCTACAATGGTGTCGATAGCTTACCTGAATGCCGATATCTTCTCGATGGCAACGGTGAACAAAACCAAGTTGACCATTTTTGAACCCATCACCATCTTTATTCCCGACTCGTCGCAGAGGGATGAGTTTGCAATATCGCTTATGCGTTACATTGCCAATCCTGAAACGAACTTCGAGCAGATGTTCAGCGAGAAATACGATTTCTTCTCCACGATGTTCGAGTATCTCATCAAGGATTACAACAAAGACGGTGGTGGAAAATATGCTGAATATTATACGCCTCGTTCCATCGCGCAGATAATGGCTCGCCTGCTGGTGGGCAACGACAAAGATAGTTTGCGTGGCATCACCTGCTGCGACCCTTCGGCAGGTTCTGGCACACTCTTGATGGCATTGGCACACGAAATAGGCGAAGACCGTTGCACTATCTATAGTCAGGACATTTCGCAGAAGTCATCGAAGATGTTGCGCTTGAACTTGATTTTGAATAACCTCGTGAGCAGCATTCAGAACATCATCCAAGGCAACACTCTATTGCATCCGGGTCACAAAGAGGCAGATGGCTCGTTGAAGAAGTTCGACTATATTGTTTCCAATCCTCCATTCAAACTTGACTTCCCTGATGAACGTGATGCTATAGCCGCCGACACCATTCGCTTCTGGGCGGGAGTACCCAACAAGCCAAAGGAGATAGACCCCGACAAGCCCAAAATGGAAATATACCTATGCTTTATTCAGCATGTGCTGTATTCATTAAAAGGAAAGGGTAAAGGTGCTATTGTGGTTCCTACAGGATTTATTACAGGTAAGACTGGTATCAAGAAAAAAATCATCGAGAAACTCGTTGACGATCATATCATATATGGAGTTGTACAAATGCCATCAAGAATATTCGCAACTACTGGCACCAATGTTTCAGTTCTATTCTTTGACAAGAGTGGACAACAGGATAAAGTAGTACTTATTGATGCTTCTCGCATGGGTCATGACGAAAAAGATGGTAATAATCTAAGAACTTTTCTCGACCAGAAAGAGATTAACACTATCGTTGACACCTTTAGTAAAAGAACTAGCATTAATGGGTTTAGTGTGGTTGTAAGCCACCAAGATGTCAGAGATAACGGTTATTCTCTTAATGCAGGACAATATTTCGATGTGAATATTGAATACGTTGACATTACACAAAATGAATTTACACAGAGGATGATAGAATATAAGCGACAGTTTCAATCCATGATAAAAGACGACAAAGCATATAAAGAACAGCTTATATTTCAACTTGATAAAATAATTTTCAATGAGTATCCCGTATCTGAGTGAACATAAACTAAAAGAACTAATCAAGGTTACAAGAGGTGCATCACTTTCAGGTCAGTATTTCGAGGAAGAAGGTGATTTAATAAGATTAACCCTCGGTAATTTCGATTATACAAACGGAGGCTTCAAAGAGAATACCTCTAAAGAAAATCTTTATTATAGCGGCCCCGTTGCAGACAACTTCATTATGAATGAAGGGGATATTATTACACCTATGACGGAACAGACACCCGGACTTTTAGGTAGCACTGCAAGAATTCCAGAAAGTGGTAAGTATATTCAAAGTCAAGACGTCGGGCTTGTTACCTGTGATGAAGAAAAGATAGATAAGGATTTTTGCTATTACTTGCTACCCTCAGAAATTGTTAAAAAACAGCTGTCGGCAGGTGCACAACAAACTAAAATACGACACACATCACCTGATAAGATTGAAGCGTGTACAGTGTTCATTCCAAGGCCAAAGGAGCAGAATAAGATAGGGAGGTTTCTTTCTTCCATAGATAAACTCATAAATCTGAAAAGAAAAGAGATTACTCTGATGGAATTGATGGCCAAGCAAATTTATGATTACTGGTTTGTGCAGTTTGACTTCCCAAATGATGAGGGAAAGCCTTATAAATCTTCTGGAGGCAAAATGATATGGAATGAAAAGTTAAAGAGGGAGATTCCTGAGGGGTGGAATGATACAACTCTTGACTATTATTGCAAAATGTATCAACCACAAACCATCAGTACAAAATTGTTAAACGGTAATGGGAAATATCCAGTATATGGTGCAAATGGTATAATTGGGTTTTATAATAATTATAATCACACCGAAAGTGAAATAGTTATAGCCTGTAGGGGAAATAGTTGTGGCGTTGTAAATCGTACAGACCCTTTCTCTTGGATAACAGGAAATGCTATGGTAATGGCAATGAAGAATTCAAAATACAGTAACGAATACATATCTCAAAGTTTAAGGTATGTTAATATACGAGGAGCTATCACGGGTTCTGGTCAACCTCAAATAACAAGAGAGAATCTAAAAGGAATAAGAATTATTCTACCTCATGATAAAAACATTGTCAAATATTCAGAAGCTGTAACTGGTATAGTAAAAAAAATATTGAAGATAAGAGAAGAAATAAATGAGATTGTTGTGATGCGAGAGTTCTTCAAGCCACTATTAATGACTGGACAAGTAACCATCAAAGACTAATGGATTCCGTAGCCACCATCGACCTGGAAACCGACGTCATACAACGTTGCGAGTTTGTGAAGGACTTCTTCGACAAACTCAACGATGTGGTATGGGTTCTCGGCAAGTTCTGCGAACGGGCCGACTGGTTGATGGCACGAGAAAGTCGAGTTAGTCAGTTGATGAGTGAAATGAACTTCGCCGCCACCGAGGTCGAGGGCATCTTGAAGTATGCCGAGATTTTCGATATCAATATGAGCGAAATGCTTCTGCTGGCCAACGGATGCGAACTGCCGCAAGATTACCATAGCGTGCGCAAAGATCTGCAAAGCGTCTTGCTAAGAATATTGCCCTATTGCAGCAACGAGCTGGAGGATATGGCAAAATTGTTACGGGCTTCGGAAGAAGAGAATGAGCCAACCAAGACAATAAACCGCCAACTGCTCAAGGATGCGACCAACATAATAAAGAATTTTGGTCAGGTTCTACAATTGCTCTTTTTCCGAATAGAACACGCATACAAGAGCTTTGAGGAACTGAACGACGCCCGGATAAAAAGCTTGTATGAGAGCCAATATATGAGGTATTGCAACGACAACGTACAAATGCTTCAAGAGTATGCCGACGAAATAGACGATGTCAACGAAGCTAAGAAAGAGCTGAAGGAGATTTTTTCCCTCCCATCGCTACACAGTATCTACAAACGCAATATCGGTAAGCCCCATCTTCTTATCCGTGAGATGCGGCAGCAATGTATGTTCGAGAATCACTTGATGGAAATATTTGCCTATCGCTCCAAGATGGAAAAATTGAAGGGTATGACGAAAACGACGAAAGAAACACAACCGAAAATTGAAGTGCATGGTGATTTGGTGATGACCAAGCACGTAGGGAATGAAGTTAACGGTGTGGCTGCTGGCGCAACGGGCATAAGCATTAAAAAAGGATTAGCAGTATGACCCCAGAAGAAATGCAGAAAGCGCTTGAAGCAATAAGCAAAGGCGGCATCAACGTGAAGGGCGACTTGGTGCTTGAGAAACACGTCGAGCATAAAGTGAACAATGTGGAACCAGGCGGCATCGGCATACAGATCAACAACACAATGACACCCATAGCAAATGAAGAGATTGATACCGTTGTCGACGGGAACTATTCGAGCGACACACAAGACAACACTTCAAGAGACACACGGAAGGCAATCTTTGACGAGCTTATGGCTTTGGCCGAGAAGGGCGATTGGGTTGAGGGCATCAGGGCCAATGATATCAAAGGGATGTTGACGACCATACTCGGAATGGGAGAAGTGACGTTGACGACTGAACAGGCTGAGCTGTCGGAAAGGCTTTGGTTACTGCTTGAAGCGGGAAGAAAAGGTGAAAATGGCCGGGTGAGGATAATATGGGAGAATATCGTGGGATTTCTGGATGAAAAACGTCTTTTCGTACAGAAGGGTTCACCAGCATTGGACAAGGACTTCTTTGGAGATAGCAAGAAATATACAAATATAGATAAGGGGCGACCCGGCAACGATTATATGTCAAATGGCTTCCGCGAAATATTGCCATTACTGGAGGAATTTGCCCCGAAATTACCCAAGAGGTGATGAGCTGAAATAAGCTGAATGCATAAATGATACCCAACACTCATTTTTTGAGAGTTGGGTATTTTTTTTATTTTATCTGATTTTCATTAACTTAAACGTAAAAATGGGTGTTTGAACTGAGATTATTTACTCAGCTCTACAGCTTATCTATTTTTGCACTCGCAAAGCAACGAAGAAGACGTTGTTTGCCGAATCGGGGAAAGTCCCCGAGGGTTATTAAAACAACTTAAATCTTATAAAGATGCAGACAAAAATCTGTAAAGTGATTGCGCAAACCGAGCCGGTGTATGTGCAGTCGAAGAAGAGCGAGAACGGCCAGATGGCCAAGTGTTACATCCGTCTCCGCGAACTGGGCGGCGACTACGAGGATGAGTACCAGTGTGCGGTGTTCGGCAACCTTGCCGTATGCAAGTTCACCCCCGGAAAGACGGTGGCGGCAAGCCTCCGCTTCTCGACGCACGAGAACAATGTATAAATCGCAAAACGGAATGTGCATTTTTTGAAAAACGGATTGTACATTTTTGAGCCACACACACGCACAACAAAAAGGCGTTGCAAATCGACTGCAACGCCTTTTTTAATGCCGTTTGAATACCTTTTAAGCTGCCTTCACAAGCATCACGTCATCATAATTCAGGCAAATGCCTTTGACGTGTAAGCGGTGAACTTTCGCACCCTCAAACGGATTGCCAATGTTTGGGTTTCTGCCCATCCAATCGGCCAACTCGACAATGGTTGACTTGCTGCTGGTGAAATAGACGAATTTCGTTCCCTGGAGGCATTTCAGCACGTCTAAATAGTCGGACAGTTTCCAGTAGTTGTCGCTTCTGTAGGTTCCGCAGTCGGTTGACAGATACGGCGGGTCAAGGATGAAAATCACGTCAGGCACCAGCCGGAACTGGTCGAAGAGGCGGCGGTAGTCCATCGACACCACCTCGACACCCTCCAGATAGCCCTCCACGTTGTAGTCATCCTTGCGGACACGGTTGTAGAGCGTTTCCTTGCGGAACTCCTCGAAGTCGTGGGAATAGTTCATCGTGAAGTGGAGGTTGCTCGATATGGAGAACCAATCGACAAAGCCAGACTTGTTCCACTTCTCGACCTCGGCCACCACCTTCGACCGCACCGGCTCGTCGATGCGCATCTTGTGCGGTACGCTGGCCACGATGGGCCGCAGGGCGCGGAGCATTGCATTGGTGCGCCCGACGTTGGCCAGACGCTCGCTGTAGTGGTCAAAATCATTGTACACCACCCGGCAGTCCGGGCGTGCGCGTTTGATGGTGTGGCTCACAAGGCCGCTACCGCCGAATAAATCGACGAATACAGCCCCTTTCTTCTGTTCCTTGGCC
>OMXC01000016.1 GCA_900314925.1 uncultured Bacteroidales bacterium | reverse complement strand
TGAGCCATTGATGGCCGAACTCTCCAGAACCGCCTACTCCCCCAAACGCAAACTCCTCTCCCCCAAACAACTCCAAATCATCTTCTCCTTCCTCGGCGAGCCATAGCCTTAACATTTAAATTGGCACATTTGTTGTAAAAAACACTACGAAAATCGGGGGCAATCACATTTTGCCTTCGATTTTTAATTTCTCTCTATCAAATAATTACAATTTATTTTCAAAGAAAGTTTTGCCATTTGGAAAATAGTATGTATCTTTGCATTCAGAAAATTGAAATGCATCGCTCTACTTTCGTGTAGAGATATGAGCCACTCTTTAGTGGCTTTTTTATTAAATAAAAATGAACAAAAAACGAGTAACATTCTATATTGACGGCTTTAACTTCTATTATGGTATCCGCCGTTCCAAATACGCCGATGAGGTATGGCGTAAATGCTACTGGATTGACATGGTACGTCTTTGCGAAAGCTTCCTTGGAGAAGGACAAGAACTTACAAAGGTCGTATATTTCACTGCCAGCCCACTAAATCCAGACAAGAGTAGTCGACAGAGTGCATTTTTGAATGCGAACAAATTGATTAATGGCGACCGCTTCGAAATTGTCCGCGGCAAGTATCTTGAAAAGCATATTATATGTCCTTATTGCAAAGGAGATATTTCTCGGCCAGAAGAGAAGAAAACAGATGTCAACATTTCCATCCGAATGATAGAGGATTGTCTCATTGGAGCAACAGATACCATTGCCCTTGTCAGTGCTGATAGCGATCTTGTGCCTCCTTTGGAACTGATTCAAAAACGTTACCCGAATATTGCAATTAAAGTGTACTTCCCACCGTCAAATTATAGCAACGACCTTAAAGATAATCTACTTCACCATCGCAGCCGTCCTGTTGAAATGAAAAAGAATCTTCCTCGTTTCCTTAATGCTATAATGCCCGACATTGTGGAAAAAGATGGAAAGCGATACACTATTCCGGATAAATGGAAGAATAGATAATTTGGGGAAACAGTAGGTTTTCCTTACTTTTTAGCCACGGCAAGCCCCCCCCTCTCGCTTGCCGTGGCTTTTTTATTGCCCTATTCACCCCGATTTTCTCAAAAATCAGGGTGTCCATACCCCTTTTTACCCCTTCTCCACATCCTAATTTCCGCCTCATATCCTCCTTTATCCTCCCCAAGCCCCCTTTATCACCCCATAAACCGACAATCCCCGAATCCGATTTTTGCCACCCCTGTACTTTTGCCCCGTCTTTCAAAGCCCAGCCCACAGGTGCACATGTAGGCCATGCCACAAAGACGAGTAAACAAAAAGTCCAACATTAAAAAGTAAAACACAATGGCAAAAGTTTTCGGAATCAACACAAAGATTCGGGGCAAGGTAGGTGAGTATATCTACCGCCAAACTAAAGTCGGTACCATCGTCAGCGAGGCCCCCGTCAAACCCATCACCCCTCTGCGCACCCAAAGCCAGATGAACATCCGCACCCAATGGGCCAACCTCGGCGCCATATACAAGCAGTTCGATTCTATGCTGCGTCGTGGCTTCGAGGAGCTGCCTCCGCAGATGTCCGTCTATAATGCCTTCATCCAGGCCAACCTCGGTGTCGTCAAGGTGCCATCAGCGCGACAACCACCGTGGCGCAATTCTCGCAAGCCGTCATCGACAACAACGCTTCGTTTCTCGAAGGCGACCAAATTACCTTCTTCCACGGCATCCAGACTGTCGATACGGTGACGCGAACCCCTCGCGCCTCCATCACCGGCTATAAGGTGGTGTTGAGCACTGCCGACGACACGCCCCTTTGGAACATCGTCAGTCAGTTGGGTTTCTCCGTAGCTGACAACAAACTCGCCACCTCTGTTGAGATTACTAACGGCGCCGCCGTGTGGGTACATAGCCGCGAGGCCGTCGATGGCACATTGAAGGTCAGCACTCAGTTCTTCTATGTCGAGAACTCCGCCCTTGCCACCTACCAAAGCAACTCGGCCATTATCGCCTCGGTCAACAGCTACGGTGGCATCAACTCCGCCGCTGTCTATCTCCAGCCAGAACTCAACAATACCACAACTCCCTGACTGCCCCGACAGGTCATCCGACTGCTCCTCGGAGGGCGTTCCCTCGCCCTCCACAGCCGTCCCCTGACCATTACCACTCAATAATTTTCGATTTTCATATTTCAATTTTCAATTCGTAAAGTGGAAGATTTAGAAATCACAACCCTCCCGACCGCCGACCCCGCGTCCGTCCCCAAGCTCAACATCCTGGGCTACGACGCCGACGGCAATGCCGCGCAAGTCCGCCTTTCCGACTTGTCGCCGCAGGTCATCAAGGCCGCGAGTATCGATTTCATGTCCGGTCTCTTTATCAGCCGCCAGGCCTTCGTCGTCGGCACCTCCGAGGTCTTTGTCAACGGCCTCCGATACACCCTCGGCAAGGACTACAAGGAGTTGTCCGACGGAACCAAGTCCGACGGACTCGAAATCCCCGGCATCGAGAGCGACGACGAAATCATCCTCAAAGCCATCCCAATCAATTAAAACCATTAAAAAGTAAAAGATTATGCAGAAACTTAAAGTCAAACAACTCGACGGCGTTGTATCGCCCTCCGCATCAGATGACTGGTCATCTTTGACCGAACAACTGGTCACCGCAGCCGCAACAAGTGAGAAAATCAACAACGCTGTGTCCGGCGCCATGGGCGGCGCCTTGCAGTCCGTCACCGGCGGCAGTGCCGAAACAGGCAAATATGTGTCTGCCGTCACCAAGGAAGGCACCGCCGTCAAGGTCGCCAAGACTGCCCTTCCCGTCACAGGTGTCAACACTTCCAACACCGCCGGAAGCGGCACCACCACAAAGGCCGTTGTCAGCCTTGCACTCTCCAGCGGCAAGGTAGTGGCCACCGAGAAAGAGATTGCCTTCCCCGCACCTCCTATTCTCACCCTCGACAGCGTGGACTTCACCGCCGAAATCTCCCTCACCAAGCCTCCCTATGCCGAGAGCGCCGTGGGAGTCTTCGTCAACGGCCTGATGCAGCCGCCCACCGACTACACCCTCGCCGACAACAAACTCACCTTCAAAGACCCCAGCCATTACGCCAAAGGCGACACCGTCAACATCCTCTATCTTACTGCCGCCTAAACACCAACCCCAGCAAGCCGACCGCACCGCGGGCAGTCGGCTTGCTCCCCTTTGTCTTTCGCCCATTAAGCCTATTAACCCCACTAAGCCCATAAAGAAATGCGAACCATCACCGAAATCATCATCCACTGCACCGCCACCCGCCCCGATGCCAACTGCACCGTGGAGAGCATCCGCCGCTATCATAAGAGCCTCGGCTGGCACGACATTGGCTATCATTACGTCATCTATCCCGACGGCAGCGTCCATTCAGCCCGTCCCATCGAGCAAGTCGGCGCCCATTGCCCCGGTCACAACGTCCAAAGCATCGGCGTCGCCTATGTCGGCGGCCTTGATGCCGACGGCCACGCCACCGACACCCGAACCGAGGCGCAGCGTCTTGTTCTACTCCAGCTTGTCCAGGACCTGATGGAAGAATACCCCATCACCTCCATCCACGGACACAATGAGTACGCCGCCAAAGCCTGCCCCTGCTTTGATGTCCAGCAATGGTGCAAAGAAAACAATCTTTAACCGCTGAAAGCGGAATAATTTACAAGATTTACAAGATTTCGTGCGCCCGCGGCGCACAGGAGAATATCAAGATTTACTGAAAAATGAACAACCTTTGGAACATCATCCCATCAATCCTAACCCTCGTCGCCGGTGGCGGCTGGTTGTTCGACCGCCGCCGTCACCGTCAGGAGGTCGAAAGCCTGAAGGCCGACAACCGCCAAAAAGACATGAACTTGTCGAAAATGTACGTCGAGGAGTTCAAGGAAAACATTGCCGACCCCCTGCGGCGTGAAGTCAGGGAATTACGCACCGAAGTAAACCATTTGAGAAATGCAATACAGAAGATTAACGACTGCCCTCATAGCGACGCTTGCCCTGTTTACAGTGAGTTGCAGAAGCAGCAAGACCGTGACGCAGCAGACCAGCACGATGGCCGCGACTGACACCCTCCGTCAGACCGTCACCCTCACCGTCCACGACACCGTGCGTGAGACCACCACAATCACCATCCAAACCAACACCGACGGCGACACAACCAGACTCACCACCATTACCGACCGCGAGAGAATAACCACCCAAAACCGCACCGCCCTCCAAACCCACGCCACCACCCAAACCGAAACCCAATCCACCTCCAAAGAATCCACCACCAACTCTATTAGCCCCATTCAATCCATCAACCCCAAATCCCCCATCAAACCCATAGCAATAGCCTTCCTCCTCGGCCTCCTCTTAATCCCCATCTTCAAATTCCTCATTAAATTCAAAAAATAGCCTATTTTCGTTTTGCCGCATCACGGCAACATATTATTCGACTTTTAATATGCTGTTTTATACAATAAAAACAGAGGATTGCAAAACAACCCTCTGATTTCTTAAACATCTGAAATACATCAAACGCTATTGTTTAAGGTCATTACTACACATTTCTTCCATCCTTCTTTCAATAGCATCAGCCACTTCTTTATCGCGTTTTTTTGCTCTATCATTTAACTTTTCTTTCAGCATAAAGCAATTTGTAATAATATCTGAAATCACATTAATAACAATACTAACCACGATAGACCAACCCAGTTTCTCACTATTTGAAACGTTTAAATAAATTATAACTCCAATTGCACTAATTACAGCAATCACTGCTGGTATATACCACCTATATTTATTTTTCAGCCGTTTAGTTTCTTTATCATACTTTGTTTCCTCCTGCTGTTTAACATCTTCTTTCAACATTCTCATATAATGGTCAGCCCTATCTTTGTTTCTTTCAGATTCATTTTTTACAAGTGTTAATTCTTGTCTTGTAGACTCTAAATCCGTTACGGATTTTATCTTTCCTTTAGTTATTCTTGAAGTCAACACCCTTCTCAATTCATTCTCATCTGTACCCTGCATCATTAAGTCATGCATTTCTAAAGCAATGTCTTTAACCTCCTCCTCTGGCAGTTGAGCAATTTGTTGGTCCATATCATACAACCTAAACAATTCTTCTTGCTCAAAAGTTTTCTTTTGGGGTGTAAGACCTGACCTAATGATATTAGCAAATAATGGAACATAGTTTGATGCCTCAAAAGTGTCGCCTCCATTATTTGCTGCAAGAACATTAATTAGAGTGTCAATTCTAATTGCCAATGGGAGTCTGTCGGCAGAAGGTCTTCTTTTTGAGTAGTTATTAACGCAAGTCTCTTCTGAAATAATAAAGTATTTTTCACTCTTACGTAAATATTCGACACCCTCGAGTAGACCAATATCGTGAAGCAAAGCGTTTTGTCGTTTATCTCGACCTTTTAATCCTCGATAAATTGTATTAAGTTCATTTTTCTTTGACTCATCTGCTTGAGCCTTGTCTATCGCCTCAACTAGACCAGAATCATTGTCCAATAATTTTACAGGCCATTTATCATGGACATATTCAGGGAGTGAAGATATCTGATCAAAAAAAACATCAAAATCTTCAGCATTTCTACAACCACGAGACTTTGCGCAACTTGTAAAATCATCATCAGGAAACGAAGCTATATTATATCCATAAACATCAATATTATGCTTAGTCATTGCATGCTGTCCATGCACTTTATCTTGGTATTCTTTTTTGGTTATGTAAAGATATCCTACTTCTATATTGAGATCCTCAAATACTTTCTCTAACGCAACAATTCCTTCTCTAAATCTGCTGTCCAAGGCAATAAACAACAAAATATTCGTATCGAAGATACACTTACTGTTTCTAAAAGCATCTAATGTAATTGAATTAACTCCATACGTATTAGTGATTAGCTTCGCGGCAAATGCCGAGGTGCCGTATTCCCACAAATAGTCATCTACAATACTTTTATTATCTCCAACGAAATTAAAAAAGCGTTTGGACAATTCTTCAAGGTCTCTCTTGTCTAGGTTTTTATTGGCTTTTGTACGTTTTAAAACCATATCCTTGATGCTTGCTTCATTTCGCAAAACAGCATGTTGCGAAGTTACTAAATCAGAAATCCAATCATCTGAAAATTGTTGAAAGAATAGGATAGAAATATCTTGTAACCAATCTGTTATTTGTTCTCTGCTTGAATATAATTTTGCAAAATAACAATCCAAAATATCTTCTTTCCTACGTTTTGATTCTTCCTCTGCTTTTTTGATCTTATCAAATTTGGTTGTGGATAAATAATATTGCTTGTCATGTTTTTTAATATCAACGTCAACAAGTGAATCTAAAATTTTAGTTACCTCTAAAAAATTAGTTTTCTTGTTCCCACAAATATCCGCATACTTATCAAGAATTTCTTTCTTTGTGGCTTTTCCTCCGTTAGAATATATTATTTTCACCAAGATTTGGCCGATAGCACTACTGGTCAAATTATTTGAGTTGGCATCCAACCGGATATACAGCGATTTCAATACATTATCCATATAACACAAATGTTTGGTTGTTTATCTATTGTTAATCAATGTACTCATAACGATTTTTTGTGGATCTTATTGTTTTAAAAAAGACTGTATGTGGCATTTTTATTGCAACTATTGTTCCGTATGTTGCAACATCGTTTCACCCCAAAGCGTAGCATAGCCGCGGACCATTGAAAAAAGGTAGCCCTGCGGGCAATAATATATAAAAGATGGCGTTATCAATAAGGAATTTATAGATTGGTTTAATCAAAAAATGGCGTTAATAAAAGCGGAATGATTGATTGTTAAAAATGGCGTTATCAAATAGGAATGGGAATAGTGGTTTATAATGAATGGCAAAAAGAAAGGCTCCCGCTGGGGCCGTCCTCTGCTGTCGATGCTGCGGACCTGAACCGCCGGCTATGCCGTCGGCACACCCCGCGTGTCAAGGCCAGCGCACGGAGTTCTTTTAGTTCCTCCGCGCAGTTTGCCCACTCACGCTACGGCGCCGAAGATTTCTTTTTACGGCCTCCCGTGGGAAGGGGAAGTCGTCGGCACAGCCGACCAGAAGAAAGAGCTAATAAGTTCCGCGACTTGGCTACGCCTACGCTGCTACATTTCGGCAATGCTCAAGCAAGCTTGGCACTGCACTCAACTTCCGCAGCTCCCATCATGGGCGAGGTGCGCTACAACTCGCTGATGAAGACCTTCCCCCAGGAGGCCGAAGAACTCTTCGTCGCCACCGAGCGCAATGCCAAACTGCGCTACGAGGGCTACAAGAAACTCTCCAAAATGTAATCTAATATAGATTGCAAACCCAAGTTGTGGAGGTCGAGAGGCCTCCACAACTTCCAAGAAGAAATATGATGTCACAATTTGTGACCACATAATAAAACATAAGGACTTATGAGGGATGAGCTAATCATATCGGACAACAAACAGGCTGATAACATCAAGGATGCCATCTACGAAATACGTGGACAAAAGGTGATGTTAGACCGCGACCTGGCCGTTATTTATGGCGTTGAAACTCGAATTCTTAACCAAGCTGTTAAGCGTAATCTTGATCGGTTTCCTTCTGATTTTATGTTTCAACTCACAAAAGAGGAATGGCGTGATATAGAGAATAATAGCATTATCTCATCACAAATTGTGATGACATCGCCACAACGCAGACCGAAAACTGCCACCCCATATGCCTTTACGGAACATGGTGCTGTAATGCTTGCTTCCGTATTGAGAAGCCCCAGTGCAGTACAGATGAGCGTGATGGTAACGAGAGCGTTCATTGCCATGCGTCAGGCAATCACCACGATGCTTTCGGTTGATTTGAAGGTTGAGCAGATTTCTCACAAAGTTGACCAATTGAATGCCTACGTTGAAGAACTTTTACACGACCAGAACGACATCAACGACCAGCAGGAGCAGACCAACAACGAAGTAGCCCTGCAGATAGAAGCCATCAACGACGCCCTTGACCAACTGCGAGATGAGAAGGCAAAACCACGAAAGCCAATCGGTTTTAAGACCAACAAATAATGAACAACGCCAAACTGCGCTATGAGAGCTACAAGAAACTGAGCGAGATGTAATATTCTCCAACTCAAGCTGGGCAGCCCGAGAGGGCTACCCAGCTTCTAAACACAAATAATAACAATGAGAGAACTTACCCCAAAAGAGAAAGAACTTTGTAAGGCACTTATTGACAAAGACAGAAAAGAACAGCATCAATTGCGTATTGGAGATGTTCTTTTAGACTTGTACGATTTCGAATGTATAGAAAAAGATGTTTTAGGAGAAAAATATCAGGATTATCCCTTTAATATTAGAATAAGTTGTTTGAGTGATAAAAGGAAAGGTATAGAGGAAGATTTGAATGAAGCTATTGCACTTTTGATAATGCTTAAAGAAAAAGGGATGCTGTCTTATATTTATTCAAAGTCGGACGAATGCTTTGGGGACAACACTCCGAAATCATACTTTCTGGGAGAACCAGAACATAGCGAAGCTGCCATGTTGAACTATTTCAGTGTTGATGCATGGCAGTTGCTTGACAGTTATTATTATGTATCTAACTCTTTTATTGATTATGTGAGCAATGGATGTAAAACCATAGAGCAGCGAAGACACGAAGAAGAAATGTCTTCGATGAAATGTACCAATCGTATTTCAATCGCAACAGCGATTATTGCACTTCTCACTTTACTTTTTTCTATACTTTGCTCTTGCACAAACCCAGGAAATACTAATGAACCCAAAGATTATATAGCGACACCGCATGAAAGAGAAAAAAATTATGAAGAACTCATGGCAGACTCAATAGTTAGTCTTTCTTTCAGAGGAATAACCCTTGGCAAACCGCTATCTACAGCCTTAAAAAGAGAGGTTGAAAATAACCATATATGGAATGTGAGTCGCAAAGGCGGTGAAACAAAAGGACTGACGAGTATTTTGTTACTTGATTCAGACAAACCATTGCAAATGAGCATTATTATCTACACAATTAATGACACTGTATATAACATTGTGCTGAGATCAAAGTCAGATAGAGCATTTGATAATATAGAGAAGTTGTACAGGGAAAAATATGGAAGATGTACGCATTATAGCTATGATAAACCTGACGCTACATATAATCCGAACAATAATGTATATTGCGAGTGGTCATTTTCAAATCAAAGAGTCGATGTGGTTGAAAAGGATTATGTAATGATAATCCGTGATTATATGATGAAAGACAAAGAAACTTTACAAACATTTTTGGATAATAGAGACCATAGTGTATATATTTATTATACAGACTTTCACTACAGCAGAAAAGCTCATATTGCAGATTCAATTCAACAAGAAAAAAACGAATTGATTCAAGCCAAGAGGCAGCATATTAAGGATTCTGTTGACAAAGTAATAGAAGAGCGAAGACGCAATAAGTCCATCAAGCAGATATAGTATTGTCTAACAAAACTTGCCCATTGTACACCTCCCGAAATAAAACGAAATCATCACTATCGCGCTTGCGTAAAACTATATAACTGTAAACAGCAAGTATGCGCGGTGAAATTGCAGAAATGGAAGAGGCTTTTACATTTTAAACTGCCTCTTCCATCTTTTTTTGCATATCGTATACTTTTCTATTTTCAAGGTTCGGAAGAACCTGTCGGGCTGCTTCCTGTTATAGAAATGACAGTATTTTTCCCTTTGTCAAGGTAGAACACCTGCTGAATCCATAGAGAGGCAGTCTGACCAGTGTTAGGATTTGATGCGTTGAAAGCAACTTTCACCTTCTCCGTACGGCTATTGGCTGTGTAATTTTTAGACATTGAAGACGATGTCAAATCAAAACGATTAATCTGCAACCTTTCATTGCTCGCACTATACTCCACAGCAAGCACTTCAAGAGCCATTCCTGATGGGACTTGAATACCTGATACACTTAGCGTATAGGTTGAGGTTTGTTGATTTGATGAGCCTCCATTGGAAGGAGTCGTGGTTTCTTTCTCGCAGCCTACCATCAAGACTGCAGCTGATGCAAAGAGCATCAATAATCTTTTTATCTTCATTTTTTTGAAGTTTTAGTTCTGCAAGTCCGTGTCGCAACAAGCAATAAATAAAGAAGCGTGACACCGTATGCCACTTCTCCTGTTAGAGGTTGTAGGAATTACCTTGGGCTAAAGAAATGGAAACAGTTCACGCTATACACGCGAACCGTTATACATCCCTGACAGCCCTTTGGAGTTTCCTACATTCCTAACAGCAGCCGGAGCATAACGCCTCGTGATTTCACTCCTGAAATCGGATGCAAAAATACGACTTTTATTTGGATTGACGAAATTAATTTTTTCAATCCCTTAGCTTTATTGTCCTCGCCCCAACTTTTTCTTGATGGATTTATTGTCATTATAACTGGAATTGCAGTCGTTCACTCCCATAATTGAATTATTCTTCGTATCTTTGCAACCGGAATTAAAAACAGAACGGAAACATGCACATCAAGCAAACCATTGGCAACAAAGAGCTTTGGGGGCGGGAGAAGACGCTTTTCTTGACGTCGAGGATGGCGCCGCTGGGGTGCTATGAGAAGGTGTTCCGGTGGGTGGAGGAGTTCGACAGGGGGCAGTGCGCGGTGTGCTTCAACACGTCGGAGCTGGAAGAGGAGGTGCTGAAAGCGCTGCTGGTGTGCCACGTGCCGACGGTGCTGGTGGTGACGGGCAAGTTCCGCAACACATACAACGTACAAATCGAGCAGGCGCTGAAAGAGGACCGTCTGCTTATCCTCGTGCTGCAACGCGAGGAGAGCGACGGCAAAGGCTTCGAGGCGCGCCTGCGCAACCAATGGGTCATCGGCCAGGTGCAACACATCGCCTGCGGCTACATCAACCCCAACGGCAGCATCTTCGGCCTGCTGGCGGGGCACAGCAACGTCACCCACCTGCTCGACAAGGCCGACCTGAAAGCCGCCGAAGCCATAGAGAAACCTTACCGCTGGACGGTGGCCGAGGACAAGCGGCTGCTACGCATGTACTACGAAGACATGGGCATCCATGCCATCCACAAGGCCATCGGCCGTCCCTACAGTACCGTCTACAGGCGCGTCAAGTCGCTCACCATGAACGACGAGCTGCTGAAAGGACGCGAGTTCGAAGACCATGTGCTGGAGTTGCTGGGCGTGGCAGACAACGACAAGCTGACCCTCAAGGAATGGCGCGGCGACAAGAGCCTGCCCGGCATCTACCCCGAGGGCAACAGCAACCCCGACCTGGTGCTTGAATACGACGGCCGCCCCTTCGCCATCGAATGCAAATGGCGGAGCCACATGCCAGAAGACCTTAGCAAAGAGCTGTTACCGCCAGCCCGAGCGGCTCTCTTCGAAAGATACGCCAAGGAGCGCCGTATGCCCGTCTTTCTCCTCCTCGGCATTGGTGGCCTACCCAGCGACCCAGATTTACTGTATTTATCGCAATTAGATATGCCTGACAGCGTAGCGTCAATTTCCAATAACGCTATCAATCCTGCCAACTTACTTGACCACATAACAACTCTCCTCACAAACACAAAACCTCACTTCCCAAACTATGTAACGCAAAGCAGACTTACTCATCCCAAGGCATACTCACCCTGGAAGAAAGATGAGGATGCAATCCTCATCGAGTTGTTCCGCCAGAGGAAACCAATAAGAGAAATGTCGGTCATCTGCCAACGCAGCCCTGAAGGCATTGCGGCAAGGTTGTGCAGGCTTGGATTAATTCAAAAAAGAAGTCAATGGCGATAGTGAAATTCCGGTTTGCTCCGGCAAAGGAGCGGAGCGTGGAGAGCAGGCAGGAGTCCAAGGAGTTTGGTGTGACGGGGGAGCAGATGGCGGCACGCTACTTGGAGGATCAAGGCTACGTCATCCTCGACCGCAACTATAGAAAAGGGCACAAGGAGGTGGACATCATCGCGCTGGACCACGGCGAGCTGGCCGTCATCGAGGTGAAAACGCGCACCAACGAGGACCTTTTCACCGCCGAGCAGGCCGTCGACCACCGCAAGCGGCAGAACATCATCCGCGTGGCCAACAACTACGTGCGCCGCCACCGCCGCACCGAGCCCCTGCGCTTCGACATCATTGCCATAGTCGGCAGCGGCGCCACGGCCGAGATCCGTCACACGAAGAACGCCTTCAACGTATTCAACTACTGACCTCCTTACACAATCTGTGTATAGACTACGCCAAGACCATCAACGCCACCCCAACCCCCACCATGGTAGGAGTTGGGGTGGGAGTTGGCAGGAGATGGTAGCTGGTTATCAAGTAGTTGAAGGATGTCATCAGAGGCGGTTTTCGACCACGGGCCAGTCAACGAGCAGCCAAAGGGCGGCGAGGTAGTCGGCGCGGCGGTTCTGGTAGTCGAGGTAGTAGGCGTGTTCCCACACGTCGAAGGTCAGCAGGGGCGTGAGGCCGGCGGTGACGGGATTCTCGGCGTTGCGCTGCTGCGTGATGACCAGCTTGCCCTCCTTGTCGGCGCTGAGCCATACCCAGCCGCTGCCGAAGAGAGTGGCGCCCTTCTGCTCGAACTCTTTCTTGAATGCCTCCACGCTGCCGAAGTCCTTTTCGATTCTGGCGGCGAAAGCGGCGCTCATGGGGCGGGCTGCGGGGCTGAACTGTTCGAAATACATGGTGTGGTTGAGCACCTGGCCGGCGTTGTTGAACAGGCCGCCTTCGCTGCGGCGCACCACCTCCTGCAGCGCGAGACCTTCGAGGCCGCTGCCGGGCAGGAGCTTGTTGAGGTTGTCCACGTAGGCCTTGAGGTGCTTGCCGTGGTGGAACGAGAGGGTCTGCTGGCTGATGACGTCGCCAAGGGCCTCGTAGGGCAGGGCGGGCATGGCGAACTGGCCACCCTCGGGCATGATGTTTTTCATAATTGTCTATAATTTTAACTGTTAATACTGGCTGCAAAGATACACACAATCTGCCACATGGCAAAATATTTTTGCCGATTGCCCTAAAATATGTATATTTGCAACTTGAAAAAAATGCACATTGATGTAAGATTTGCGCTCCTTTTTGCGTATTATATTGACGTATGGCAGACCGAAGCAGACAACAATACGACGCATACTGTGCCTTCATCGAGCGGCACCGCGAGACGGTGTGGCGCACCTGCTACCGCTTTGCCAAGGGCAACCGCGCAGCCTGCGAGGACATGGTGCAGGAGGTGTGGATAGCGCTCTGGCTGCGCTTCGACCAATTGAAAACCAATGCGCCGGAGCTGATGCAGCGGGCGTGGCTGAAACGCGTCACACAATCCGTGCTGGTCGACCTCTACCGCCGCGCGGAGTCCAAGCCAGAACAGCTCACTCCGGCGCTCGTCAACACGCTGCCCGACACCCATGTCGACTACGCCGAGAGCATCGACGACCTGATGTCAACACTCTCCGACGACGAGGAGCGGCTCTTGCGCATGCGCCTCGAAGGCTACGACGCACAGGAGATTGCCGCCGAGTTCAAGATGGAGCGCAACGCCGTCTATGTGCGCATCAACAGAATAATAACCAAACTGCGGAGGCGTTATGGAACAGGACTATAAAGAACAGCTACGGATGATGACCGAGGGCCTGGGCGAGTGGATGGACCGCCGCGAACGCGAGCAACGCCGTCGCCGCCGTTGGCTGCGCGTGGCACTGGGCGTGGTGGTCGTAGCCGCTGCCGTGCTGCTGCAGGTATTTTTCCCTTGGCGCCGTGAGACAGTGAAGTATATCTACGTCAAAGACTCTATACCGGTTCACGACACAACAGTTTCACAACCCGCCAAGTCAACTCCAAAACCCACAACCAGAAAGAAACCCATAGGCATTGACATCGGCGGGCAGGGTGTCCACATCAGCGGAAGTGAAGATGGAGAGTGGGGCAGCATCGACATTGATGAGAATGGAGTCCGTATCATTGGAGGTGACGACGAGGAGACAGGCAGTATTGTGATTGGAGCTGGTGGTGTACGCATCAATGGTAAGGACATTGTCGGCAGTAAGGGAACGACAGCGCAGAACCTGGTGAAAGTGGATTTTGTCGCCGATGACTATATCAAGGAGATGCGCATGCCCAGAAATAAGGTGCAACCGTTTATCGACTCCATTCGTGCTTGCTATAAAAATGTCGTTGTCGCAGAGGATGAGGACGGTAGCGTGGCTGTAGTTGTAAGCAAGAAACTAGATTAATACGTAAAAACTGGGGAAAAACGCCTCCGTTGTAAGATTCGGAGGCGTTTTTGCGTATTATATTGGTAAACGGACAACCATTATGAAGAGAATTCTGTTTACCCTCGCGTTCGCATTGACTGGCGTGAACGCATTCGCCCAAACCATTACCGGCCGTCTGGTCGATGACGGCGGGCAACCTGTGGCTTTCGCCAACGTGGTACTGTATCGGGATACCATTCTTATAAGCGGGACCTCCTCCGGCGAGGACGGTTCCTTCGCCGTACCCCTCACCCCTTCGGGGAGCACCCCTAAAACAGGGGAGCAGCATGGTCCCTACAGGCTCGAGGCCTCGTATGTGGGCTATGAACGTGTGGCGGTGCGTTGCAACGCGGGCGACGACCTCGGCACGCTGACGATGAACGCCAAGCAACTGGAAACCGTCACCATCACTGCCAGCCGCACCACCGAGGAGGTGGACCGCTACGTGGTGCTGCCCAAGCCCGAAGAGGTGGAAGCCGCCGGACGGACGCTGGTGCTACTCGACATGCTGGGGTTGCCAGGCCTGAAGGTGGATGTGGCGTTGCAGAGCATCACCGTGGACGGAGGCTTGGCCATCCTGCAAATCAACGGGAAGGAGGTGCCCGTGGCGCGATTGGCCAACCTCAAGGCCGAGCAAATCAAGCGTGTGGAATACAGCAACAATCCAGGCATCCGTTACCTGGACCGCGGCGCCTCGGGCATCGTCAACATCATATTGAAAGAGCGTGAGGATGGAGGCAGCATCGTGGCAAACGGGAACACGGCGCTGACCACAGGCTTTGTCAACGCCTACCTGCAGGGCAGCTACCATGTGGGCAAAAGCGAGTTTGCGTTGGAATACAGCCTCGGCTACCGCAACTACGACAGCGTGTCCTACAAGATGGAAGACAGCTACCTCGACCCCATGCGCACCGTCACCCGCAGCCAGCGCACCAATATGCCTTTCCGATACACCACCCACGACCTGACTGCTGAATACACCTACCAGCATGACGACAGCACCATGTTCGTGGCCGCCCTCAAGGATAACTTCTTCACCAAGACCCTCAGCGCCTACGGCACCATGACCGAGACCGACCGAGGCACGACCATCACACAGGCGCTGGAACGGCAGCAACACCAACGCGACAACCTACCCAGCCTCGACCTCTACTTCACCCACCGCATGCCGCGCGGCCGGAAGGTGGAACTGAACGTGGTGGGTGAATATTCCGTGAACCGCTACGACAACACCCTTACCTATAGCGCCGAGGGATTCGCGCCGGCCACCTACGCCACAGATGTCGACGGCCACGGCTACGCCCTCAGCGCCGAGGGGGCCTACAGCGTTCAACTCGGCACCGCCGAATTGCGCACAGGCCTGCAATACCAGCACAACTTCGCCGCGAACGACTACACACTCAACGGCACCACCACCTCCATGACCAAAGACAACGCCTACCTCTATGCCGAGCTAGCGGGCAGCCTTGGTTCCAAGGTGGGCTACTCCCTCGGCACCGGTGCCAAACTTTTCAACGTCAGCGACGGCACCGACAACCAGCGCTACCTCCGCAACCTCAGCTCTGCCCGTCTGCAATGGCGCATTAGCCCGCAACTCTCGCTCACCGCCTCGGCGCAGTACACGCCTATCCTGCCCACCCTGGCCGCCCTCTCGCCCGTCTTCCAGCAGACCGACGACGTCGAGGGGCAGCAGGGCAACCCCGACCTCAAGCCCAGCGAGCAGCTACGGGCCGGACTCATGCTGCGCTACACTCACCCCAAGGGCTATTACGCCGTGGCCAACACAGGCCTGATGCACATCTTTAACACCTACTTCGACGGTTACCACTACGACCCTGCACGCAACCTCTTCGTCCTCAGCTACCACAATGCCGACAACTGGCATGTGCCTTACTTTCAGGGCGAGGTGGGTGTCAAAGGACTTTGGGACCACCTCAATCTCACGCTCGTCGGCACCTACTACCACTACGTTTCCGAAGGACCTGAATTCTCCCACACGCGCGACAACCTCACCGCCGCCGCCAATGCCCAGTTCTATTGGAAAGGCTTCGTGGCGGGAGCCAGCTTCAACTTGCTGCCGCACTACACACTCCTCGCCGAAAATTACACGCGTGACGAGATGAACCAGGAGATGTACGTGCAATACCGCTGGCGCAGCCTCACCTTCACCGCCATGTGGCTATGCCTGCTTAACCCCGACGGCTACAGTTATGAGGTGCAGGGCCTCAGCGCCGTACACCCCTTCCGCTACACCCACTGGACCGCCAACAACGGCAATATGGTCGTCCTCGGTCTCACCTGGCAGGTGGACTTTGGCAAGCGCTTCAACAAAGGCGAGAAGACTCTACAAAACGGTGGCTACGACAACGGCATGGTGCGCTGACTCAAAAAATATTTTGTCACATTGCAAATAATGAGTATCTTTGCATTCTCATTTTTAACGCAGAGATACTATGCTAGTCAAGACATACGGGAGTGCTATCATCGGTGTTAACGCCGTGACGGTCACCGTTGAGGTGACGGTGTCGCCTGGGGCGGGCTTCTCCATCGTGGGCCTGCCTGACAGCGCCGTCAAGGAAAGCGGCCAGCGCATCGCGTCGGCCTTCTTCGAGTCGAACTTCAAGATACCCAACCAGAATATTGTCGTCAACCTGGCCCCAGCCGACCTCAAGAAGGAGGGCAGCGCCTACGACCTCGGCATCGCCATGGGCGTGCTGGGCGCCGTGGGCATGGTCAAAGCCGACGACTTTGACAAGTATGTCATCATGGGCGAGCTGGGGCTGGACGGCAGTCTGCGCCCCATCAAGGGCGTGCTGCCCATCGCCATCGAGGCGCGGAAGCGAGGCTGCAAGGGCATCATCATCCCCGCCGAGAACGCCCGCGAGGCCGCCATAGTGAACAACCTAGAGGTCTACGGTGCCGAGAGCCTGAAGCAGGTGGCTGACTACTTCAACGGCCTGGCAGACCTGCCGCAGACCGTCGTCGACACCCGCGCCGAGTTTGCCCGGTCGCTGAACAGCTACGAGTACGACTTCGCCGACGTCAAAGGGCAGGAGACCGTCAAGCGCTGCCTGGAGATTGCCGCCGCCGGTGGCCACAACGCCATCATGATAGGCCCTCCGGGCTCGGGCAAGACCATGCTCGCCAAGCGCATGCCCGGCATCCTGCCGCCGCTTACGCTCAGCGAGAGCCTGGAGACGACGCAGATACACTCCGTGGCAGGCCTGATGCGCAAGGAGGACTCGCTGATAGCCGTGCGCCCCTTCCGCGCGCCGCACCACACGGTGAGCGATGTTGCCCTCGTGGGTGGCGGCGCCAACCCCAAGCCGGGCGAGATCAGCCTGGCGCACAACGGGGTGCTCTTCCTCGACGAGCTGCCGGAGTTCAAGCGCACGGTGCTCGAGGTGCTGCGCCAGCCCATGGAAGAGCGCCGCGTCACCATCAGCCGCGCCAAGATGACCATCGAGTACCCCGCCTCGTTCATGCTCATCGCCGCCATGAACCCCTGCCCCTGCGGCTACTACAACCACCCCACCATCGAATGCACCTGCCCCGCCGGCGCCGTCAAGCGCTACCTCAACAAGGTCAGCGGCCCGCTGATGGACCGCATCGACATACACATCGAGGTCACCCCCGTGCCCGTCAGCCAGCTGAACAAGGAGGGGCGCGCCGAGAGCAGCGCCGCCATCCGTGAACGTGTCCTTGCAGCCCGTGCCATACAGACCGCCCGCTTCGCCAACCACCCCGGCGTGCATTGCAACGCCCAGATGGGCAGCAAACTCACGCGCGAATATTGTGCTCTCACCGACGAATGCCGCACCATCATGGAGCAGGCCATGAACCGCCTTGGCCTCAGCGCCCGCGCCTACGACCGCATCCTGCGCGTCAGCCGCACCATCGCCGACCTCGAAGCCTCCCCCGACATCAACCCCGACCACCTGCGCGAGGCCATCACCTACCGCTCGCTCGACCGCGACTCGTGGGGGCGTTGAGACAGTTATTAGTTATGAGTTAAGAGTTATGAGTCCACTTATCACAACCATCATCATTGGAGACAGTTATTAGTTATGAGTTAAGAGTTATGAGTCCACTTATCACAACCATCATCATTGCATTGGCCGCATTGTCCGCAGGCATACTTGCCGGCATACTCATCGCCGGACGCGGCAAGAACGCACTCAATACAGAAAAACAAACCCTCGAGGCACAGCTGGCCGCCGCCAACCAGAGCCATGCCACCGAGACAGCACTCCTCAACAAGCAGCTGGAGACGCAGAAAGCCGAGACAGAGAAAGCGCTCCAGACGGCCAAGGAGGAGGCTGCCAAGGCTCTCGAGACCTACAAGACAGAGTCCGACAAACGCCTGGCCGACTACAAGGAGGAGGTCGTCAAACGCCACAACACTGTAGTCGACGAGCTTAAGCAGAACCATGAAGCCTTCGTCCGCGAGCAGGACCGCCGCCACCAAGCCTCCACCAAGGCCCTCGAGGATCGCTTCAACGACACCATCAAAGCCCTCCGCGAGCAGGTGGAGAACACCACCAACACCATGCTCAAACAGCGCCAGGAAGAGTTCTCCGACGCCAGCACCAAGAACATCGACGGCATCGTCAAGCCCCTCAAGGAGACCATCGAAAAGATGAAAGAGGAGATGGCCAGGAACACCTCGACCCAGACCTCCATGAGCGCCGAGATCAAGGCCAACATGGAGCTCATGATCAAGCAAAGCATCGAGGCCCAGAATAGCACCGCAGAGCTGACGCGCGCCTTCAAGCACGAGAGCAAGACCCAGGGCGACTGGGGCGAAGTCATCCTCAGCAACCTGCTGACACAGCAGGGCTTCACCGAAGGCAAAGACTTCGAGACCCAGTTCGTGATGCGCGACGACGACGGCTCTGTCATACAGCCCGACGACGGCGAAAGCCTGCGGCCCGACGTGCTGCTCCACCTCGACGACAAGCGCGACATCATCATAGACTCCAAAGTCTCCATGACCGCCTACATAGACTACGCCAACGACACCGACGACACCATCCGCCGCCTCCACCTCAAGGAGCATATAGCAAGTCTCCGCAAGCACGTCGACGAGCTCTCCGCCAAGAACTACCCCAAATACCAGACAAACCCGCACCTCGACTTCGTCATCATGTTCGTGCCGCACGTGCCGGCCCTCCGCGACGCCCTTCAGGAGGAACCCACCCTCTGGCAGGACGCCATGCAGAAGAAAGTCTTCATCGCCGACGAGCAGACCCTCTACGCCGCCCTGCGCATCATCCGCATCACCTGGACCCACATCGACCAGGAGAAAAACCACAAGAGAATCTTCGAGCTCGCACAGGAGATGATAAACCGCACAGGCCTCTTCCTCGAGGAGTACGAGACCATAGGGCAGAGCCTGCGCGCCGCCCTCGATGCCTTCGAAAGCAGCAAGAAAAAGCTGAAGCCCGACGGCCGCAGCATCAGCACCACCGCCAACCAGATCCTCAAGCTCGGCCTCGACAACAAGAAGGGCGGGCGCAAAGGCAAAGCCCCGGAATCCATCATCCCGGCAGAGTATCTCACCACTGAGGTGAAGACCGAGCTGCTGGAGGAGGCTTCCGAGGCTTCGGAGGAATGACGCCCGGCGCTACAAGACGGCGGCGCGCTCGTCGTCGTCCCAGTAGGTCATGTTGCGGTAGGGGTTGACGTCGTCCTTGCGGCGGCTCTCCACCTTCTGCTCTTCCACGTAGTTGCGTATGTCGGCAAAGCGCTTACTGTAGTCCTGCCAGAGCCTTTCATCCAGCTTCTCGACGCCAGCGAGCCTGCAGAGCACCCCGTAGGCGTGCGCCCGCCGCTGGGCGGGATAGGCGGCCCAGAGGGCGTTGAAACGCTCGTGGACGGCCTTCCAGCTGTCGAGGGCGCCGCTCTCCACGTCGGCTATCAGCCGCTCCATGTCGGCACGCGCCACCAGCTGGCCGCCGATGTTCACCCAGTCCTTTTCACTCTGACCACTGACCTCTGGACACTGGCCACTCTCCAAGTTCTTCATGGCGTAGAACACCAGCATGTCCTCGTATGCCTTGAGGCCTTCCTTGGCCTTGAGGATGACGGTGCGGCGCTTGCCTTTCTCCATGCCGTCGGCGTAGACGGTGCCGTCGGTCGAGGCCTTCATCCAGCCCCGCAGCAGCTCCATGCCGTGCAGCATCTCCTCGGCGGTGTCGGGCGCCAGGTTGTCGAACTCTATGTTCTGGGCCTTCACCACACGCTTGTCGCGCTTGGCGAACTTCTTGCTGTTGCGGTCCATGGCGTACATGTTGTACATCCACCAGTAGGCCGGCATCACCTCCAGCTGGTCCTTGGCGGCGTTGTTGTTGACCAGCGCAAAGGGCAGCTTAATGTCGAGCTCGGCCGGGTAGTCGGCCTTGGCCAGCAGGCAGTAGGAGGCAAAGCGGCTCGAGTGCTTGAACGAGCAGCAGAGGCCCGGCCAGAAGCCGCGCCCGGCGGCGATCTCGTTGTCGGCCGTGCGGCTGTTGTGGTTGCTCCCTATGGTGCCGCCGGCGGCAATATTGCTCTGGCCCATGACGAGGCCGGCTATGAGGAACGAGTTGTTGTGGTGCTGCTCGTGGGCCGGGAAGATGATGCTGTTGCCCACCTCGCAGCGCGCCAGGGTGCTGTTGTCGCCCACGACGGTGTCGTTGAGCCGCAGGCCGAACTCCAGGTGCACATGCTCGCCCAGCAGGAAACGCACGGCGATGACGCCATGCTCCAGCGTGCAGCCATAGCCCACCACACCGTCGCTGAGCACAATGCAGCCCTCGATGCGCGACGGGTCGTCGGCCTTGGAGCGCACGCTGACGTTGTGCAGCGTCTTGGTGTTCTTGACGACACAGCAGTCGCCCACGCGGCCGTAGCGCCCCTCGGCGGTGCCGAGGACGGCGTAGGTCATCTGCTCGAGGCGTTCCATCAGACGCTTGCGGCCGCGGTAACGCGCCCACATGTAGGCGTCGCCTATGGTCATGCCGCTGAAGGGCAGTATGCGGCGGCCGCCGTTCTCGTTCATAGGCTCCAGCCAGGCCACAGCCTTGGGGTCGGCCGTGCAGGTCATCTCGTCGACATTGAACAGCAGCACGTTGTCGCCCACCACGTAGTTGCTCAGCATGTGCACATTGTGGATGGCGGCATGGTCGCCCACGGTGACGTTGGCGAGGACGGAATTATAGATGCCTTCGCGGAGCGACAGGTCGCCGTCGTGCACCCTGCCGGGCTGCAGGGCACCGAGGCGCACCTCGCCGTCGAAGCTGTTGCCGTGCAGGCACGACACCGAAAACGGGTCGGCGACTTGCACCGCCGACCAGTCATCGGCACTGTTGCCCGACCGCTCCAGCTGTTCTATCTCACTCGCGGTGAGACTGCGATATCGGGGTTCCATTCAGTAAAGATTTACGAAACGTTCTATTGTACCTTCAATTCTCTGTTTGTCCTTGAAATACTGGTAGGTGCTGATCTTCAGCTCGTCGCAGGCCTCCTCGTCGCACACCACCGTGGCGTGGGGGTGCATCTGCAGCATGCTGCTGGTCCACATGTGGTTGACACCGTTCTCTATCATGTGGTGCAACGCACGCGCCTTCTTGGGGCCGTTGCAAAGGATGAGCACCTCGCGGGCATCCATCACGGTGCCCACGCCGACGGTCAGTGCCTGCTTCGGCACCTTCGTCTCATCGTTGTCGAAGAAACGGCAGTTGGCCTGTATGGTGTTGGTGGTGAGGGTCTTGATGCGGGTGCGGCTGGCAAGGCTGCTGCCGGGCTCGTTGAAGGCTATGTGGCCGTCGGGGCCCACGCCGCCCATGAACAGGTCGACGCCACCGGCAGCGGCAATCATCTCCTCATAGTGGGCGCACTCGGCAAGCAGGTCCTTGGCGTTGCCGTCGAGGATGTGGACATTCTCGGGCTTGATGTCGATATGGCCGAAGAAATTGGTCCACATGAAGCTGTGGTAGCTCTCGGGGTGCTCCACGGGCAGACCCACATACTCGTCCATGTTGAACGTCACCACATTCTTGAAGCTCAGCACTCCACGCTTGTTGAGCTCCACCAGATGCTTGTAAAGTCCTAACGGCGAACTACCGGTGGGGCAGCCCAGGACAAACGGATGCTCCTCCGTGGGATTGAAATCCAGAATCTTTTTGGCCACGAAATTTGCGGCCCAGACCGACATTTGGTCGAAATCTTTTGTAATAATAACGCGCATATTATTAGTGTTTTGTGAATAAAAATATGATTTTACTGTCTTTTCCGCACAATTGTTTACAAGTTGCAAAGGTATGTTTTTTCTCCCAAAAACATTTAACTTTTTTTCATAAAATATCTAAACCGTCAAAAATTAAGGAATTTTAACTTTACACAACACGCTGATTTACAGCAGATGGAACAGAGCCCCTTCGGCCCCCCTTCGGACCCTCCTCGGCCGTGCTTCGGCCAGGTGCCATACAACGGCCATAGAATCACCGTATAAGGGGCGTAGAGGGGCCGTAGGGATTTCGAGCCCGCAGCGGGGTGGGAAAAGGGGGTCGGAGACGCCTCACGGAAAAAAAAATTTTGCCATATTGAAAAAAGGTTGTACTTTTGCAGCCTGAATTGTAAACAGAAACAGCTATGGGAATAACGATACCTGCCCTTATTATCGGGGCCATTTTCGTGAACAACGTGGTGCTTGCCCAGTTCCTCGGCATCTGCCCGTTTCTCGGTGTGAGTAAGGACGTTAAGTCCTCTGTCGGCATGAGCGGCGCCGTGCTTTTCGTCATGCTGCTGGCCACCATGGTGACCTGGCTCATCATGACCTACGTGCTCACGCCGCTGCACCTCGAATATCTGCAAACCATCGCCTACATCCTCGTGATTGCGGGCCTGGTGCAGATGGTTGAGATAGTGCTGAAGAAGATTGCCCCCTCGCTCTATCAGGCGCTGGGCGTCTTCCTGCCCCTGATCACCACCAACTGCGCCGTGCTCGGCGTGGCCATCCTGGTGATACAGAAGAACATGAACCTCCTCGAGAGCGTCGTCTACTCGGCCTCCATCGCCGTCGGCTTCGCCATCGCGCTGATACTCTTCGCGGGCATCCGCGAGCAGCTCGACCTCACCGGCGTGCCCAAAGGCATGAAAGGCGTGCCCATAGCGCTGGTCACCGCCGGCATCCTGGCCATGGCCTTCATGGGCTTCAACGGCTTGGTGCCGCTGCCGTAAGACAGTTAAGAGTTAGGAGTTAGGAGTTAAGAGTTATAATAGGGGCTGAAAGTTTCAGCCCCTATTATTTTGTGGTGAACAAACCACCTGGCATTAGACTATTGCCATTCTCTATTCTCAATTATCAAATTTCGAGTAATTCGCCATAAATTAACCTGCGCAAGCTTAGCTCCACAAGGTCGCTGACCATAGTTCGCTTAATTCGAATAATTCGCCGTTCTTTTACAATTCTCAATTCAGTTGCGGTAGCCTATGACGCGGCGCACTTCGGCCAGCGTGCGGGCGGCGCTGTCGTGGGCCTTCTCCTTGCCGAGGTCCATGATGCGGCGCAGGCGGGCGTCGTCGCTCTGGAAGTCCAGGATGCGCTGGCGGATGGGCTCGACGAAAGCCACCATGTCTTCGGCGAGCTGCTTCTTGAGGTCGCCGTAGCGTATCTGGCAACGGTTGTAGAGGTCGTCGAAATACTCCACGGTGTCGGGCGTGGAGACAGCCTTGAGGAGGGTGAAGAGGTTCTCTATCTCCTCGGGCTTCTGCTGGTTCATCTCCGTGGGGCCGCTGTCGCTCTTGGCTTTCATTATCTTCTTGCGTATGACGGCGGGCTCGTCGGTGAGGAAGATGGTGGAGGCTTCGCCCTCGCTCTTGCCCATCTTGCCGCTGCCGTTGAGGGCCGGTATCTTGACCAGGCCGGTGCTGGAGCCTATGGCCTGCGGCAGGGGGAAGACCTCGCTGTGGTACATGTTGTTGAAGCGCTGGGCGAAGGTGCGTGTCATCTCGAGGTGCTGCTCCTGGTCCTTGCCCACGGGCACGCGCGTGGCCTTGTGGATGAGTATGTCGGCGGCCATGAGCGTGGGGTAGGTAAGCAGGCCGGCGTTGACGTTGTTGGGGTTCTGGCGCACCTTGTCCTTGAAGGAGGTGACGCGCTCCAGCTCGCCGAGGTAGGCGTTCATGTTGAAGAAGAGGTACAGCTCTATGGTCTCCGGCAGGTCGCTCTGCAGGTAGACGGTGGCCTTCTCGGGGTCGAGGCCGGCGGCGAGGTAGGCGGCCATTATCTTGCCGGCGTCGCCGTAGATGCTGCCCGGCGTGGGGTGCGTGGTGAGCGAATGGTAGTCGGCGATGAAGAAATAGCATTCATACTCATCCTGCATGCGCACGAAATTGCGCAGAGCGCCGAAATAATTACCGAGGTGAAGGTTGCCTGTGGGGCGTACACCACTGCAAACTATATCTTTAGCCATAGTCCTGTTGTTGTCGTTAATGCTGCAAATTTACAAATAATTTTGCAGTATTAAAGTTTTTTTGTACTTTTGTAGGCTGAATTGCAAGAGTCAGAAAGCAAAAATAACAACATAAAATATTGTAAATATGTATACAAAGTTCCAACAGCATCTGCAGAAAGAGTTGGCCGACATCGAGGCCGCCGGTCTTTACAAACATGAACGCATCATTGAGAGCCCCCAGGGCGCCGAGATTATGGTGAAGGGCAAGAAGTGCCTCAACTTCTGCGCCAACAACTACCTCGGCCTGGCCGACAACCCCGAGCTCATCGAGGCCGCCAAGAAGGGCATGGACGCCCGCGGCTACGGCATGGCCTCCGTCCGCTTCATCTGCGGCTGCCAGGACCTGCACAAACAGCTCGAGAAGAAAATCGCCGAGTTCTTCGGCACCGAGGACACCATCCTCTATGCAGCCTGCTTCGACGCCAACGGCGGCGTCTTCGAGCCCCTGCTCACCGAAGAGGACGCCATCATCAGCGACGCCCTCAACCACGCCTCCATCATCGACGGCGTGCGCCTCTGCAAGGCCCAGCGCTACCGCTACGCCAACGCCGACATGGCCGACCTCGAGGAGCAGCTCAAGGCCGCACAGAAGAACCGCTTCCGCATCATCGTCACCGACGGCGTCTTCTCCATGGACGGCAACGTATGCCCGCTCGACAAGATCTACGAGCTCGCCAACAAGTACGACGCCATGGTGATGGTCGACGAGAGCCACAGCGCCGGCGTCGTCGGCAAGACGGGCCGCGGCGTCACCGAGCGCTACAACCTGCGCGGCAAGATAGAGATCCTCACCGGCACCCTCGGCAAGGCCTTCGGCGGCGCCATGGGCGGCTTCACCACCGGTAAGAAGGAGATCATCGACATGCTGCGTCAGCGCAGCCGTCCCTACCTCTTCTCCAACAGCATGGCCCCCGGCCTCGTGGCCGCCGGCATCCGCATGTTCGAGATGATGAGCGAGACCAACACCCTCCAAGATAAGCTCCACGAGAACACCGACTACTTCCTCCGCCGCATGAAGGAAGAGGGCTTCGACTGCAAGCCGTCGGAGAGCGCCATCTGCGCCGTGATGATCTACGACGCCGCCAAGAGCCAGCAGTATGCCGCCAAGATGCAGGAAGAAGGCATCTTCGTCACCGGCTTCTACTATCCCGTCGTGCCGAAAGGCCAGGCCCGCATCCGTGTGCAGATCAGCGCCGCCCACAAGCACGAGCACCTCGACAAGTGCATCGAGGCCTTCAAGAAAGTCCGTGCCGAAATCGAGAAGTAAGCACCATACTTACGATAGCAGAAAAGGGAGTCCACACAGGGCTCCCTTTTTCATGCTCTTCTTTTGGGGGACACGAATTATCGTGAATGACCATGAATTATCATGAATTATTCTTGACTTAGAATACGTCTGTTTTGGAACTCATTAAACGGCGAATTACTCGAAAAGTGGATAGTGGTCAGTGGTCAGTGGATGGTGGAACGGCGAATTTTGCGAATTTTACGAATTGGGCTGGTCAATTTATGACTAATTACTCAAATTGGGGGCGGGCGTCTTGATGGGGTCTTGTGGCCGTCTTGTAGCCGTTTAGTAGCCGTTAATAAAGTGAAAAGTGAAAAGTGAAAAGTGAAAATTTAGGGAGATAGAAGGAGATAAAGGGAGATAAAGGATGATAGCGTTTGAAGTGAAAGGTATAAGGGTGAAGTTGCCATGTATGTAAGGATTAGGGGATTACGAGTGGCAGAGGCTGGTGGGGTGGGACAGTGGGACATCTGGGACAGTTAAAAAACATGGTATGCAAAAGTCAAAAAAGAAATTTTATATATATAATATATATATTATATATATAAATAGTATTTAGAGGTGGGGGGTAGTATAAAAAACAACTGTCCCAACCGTCCTACTGTCCCAGGTTATATTTTTTTTGCCGATTCAGAATTATTGTGTATCTTTGCAGTTGCAAAATATAAATAATTATGATTAATATTGTTATCTTCGGTGCACCGGGGGCGGGGAAGGGGACCCAGGCAAAGCTGCTGGCAGAGAAATACGACTTCCTGCATATTTCAACCGGTGACCTGCTGCGGCAGGAGGTGGAGCTGCAAACCCCGATGGGACAACGCGCACAGGCCATCATGAACCGTGGCGACCTGGTGGGCGACGACATTGTGGTGTCGCTGCTGGGGCGCGCGCTGGAGCTGCGGTCGACGCTGCCGGACCCCGACGCTGCGCTCGACCCATGGGACGTGGAGCGGCACGGTCGTCCGCACCGTCCGGAGGGCTGCATCATAGACGGTTTTCCGCGTACGGTGTCGCAGGCGCAGACATTGGAGTTCCTCTTCGGGCGCTTGAAGAGAAAGATAGACTGTGTGGTGGCCATCGATGTGCCGAGAGACGAGCTGGTGCGCCGCATCCACGAACGTGCCGCCATCAGCGGCCGGGCCGACGACACCGAGGAGGTCATCCGTCACCGCCTCGACCTCTACGACCAGCAGACCACCCCGGTGCTCGACTACTACCGCGTGTCGGGCCTGCTGGTGACCGTCGACGGCCGCGGCGAGATCTCCGAGACCAACAGCCGCATCTGCCAGACACTCGAACTGGTGATGCACTTGAAAGCCAAAAGGTAAGTATTTTGACGATTATTGAATTTATTTTGTATCTTTGCGCTTGTCATTGTGGGGCTTCTGTGCTGTGCAATGATATGATATATTGTGAGATATAACGAACAAACAAATAATAGATAACAATGAAAAAGATACTTATCGTCGGTGCCGGCGGCCAGATTGGCAGCGAGCTGACACGTAACTTGAGAGACATCTATGGCGACAGCAACGTGGTGTGCAGCGACCTGCGTCCGCTGAAGGGCGACCCCTACGAGCGCGGCCCCGTGGAGCGTATCGACAGCACCCAGATCATGCAGATAGCCACTGCCGTGAAGCAGTATAACATTGACACCATCTACAACCTGGCGGCCATCCTCAGCGCCACCGCCGAGTTGAACCCCATGCTTGGCTGGAACGTAGGCATCGGCTCGTTGGTCAACTGCCTCGAGGTGGCCCGCCTCTTCGGTTGCGCCGTCTTCACGCCGAGCAGCATCGGCGCCTTCGGCCCCTCGACGCCGCATGTCAACACCCCGCAGGACACCATCCAGCGCCCCAACACCATCTACGGCGTCACCAAGGTCACCGGCGAGCTCCTCTCCGACTACTACTACACCCGCTTCGGCGTCGACACCCGCTCGGTCCGTTTCCCGGGCCTGATCAGCTACCAGACCCTCCCCGGCGGCGGCACCACCGACTACGCCGTAGAGATCTACTACGCCGCCGTCAAGGGTGAGAAGTTCGTCTGCCCCTTGAAGAAAGGCACGCTGATGGACATGATGTACATGCCCGACGCACAGAAGGCCATGATCGACATCATGGAGGCCGACCCCAGCAAGCTGGTGCACCGCAACAGCTTCAACGTCACCGCCATGAGCTTCGGTCCCGAGACCATCTACGAGGTCATCAAGAAGCGCTACCCGCAGTTCGAGATGGTCTACGAGCCCGAGCCCATCAAGCAGGCCATCGCCGACTCCTGGCCCGACAACATGGACGACAGCTGCGCCCGCAAGGAGTGGGGCTGGAACCCGCAGTACGACCTGGAGAAGATGACCGATGACATGATCCTCAACCTCAAGAAGAAGTTGTTATAATACATAATATCACACAATATCAACACCCTATGCGCCACCATTTTCGGTGGTGCATTTTTTTCCGCCATGTTGAAAATAATGTGTACCTTTGCAGTCTGAGAAAATGCACCACATAGCACATAACTTACTGACTATCACCCCACCCATGCGCCAAAGCCAGCCCACTGTCTGGGCAGGGGCGCCACGTTGCCGTGCTGTTCCGCACCCGCAATTATTCACCAAAACATATTTATACCATGAAAAAGAGACACATTATTATGGCTCTGTGCCTTCCTTTGGTCATCGGCATGGCCTCATGCCAGAAAGACAACCCCACCGACAACGGAGCCGCCGACGGTAGCGGCATAAACGGTGGCGGTAGCGGCAAGCAGTTGACAAAACTCACGACGGTAAAATACCGAAAATATTACTTCAACTACAATCTACAATATACCGGCGGCTCATGCGACTATACTTCCTTCCAGTATTCCAACGGCTACTGGACCGGTATGGGGTATGGCGGGTTTGAATCGGACGGTGAAGTCTATGAAGAGGGAGGGGACTACGTTGTGAACTATGACAATAACGGGCATATCACCGGTTATACTTCAGGAGGGCAAACCCATCCGCTTGACATAACCTATGACAGCGACGGCCATGTAACAAGAGTGTACACCACCTGGACCAACGAGGATGGCAGCGGTTGGAGCCTTTCCAACTACACATGGGAGAATGGCGTGATGACAAGATACACCTCGCAAAGCAGCGGGAGCGATGAGACCCGTGTGACCACATACGAGTGGGAAAACGGCAACCTTGTGAGGGAAGAACGTGTGCGTTCGAGCTACCGCGAGACCACCACCTACCTCTACGACAACCATCCCTCTTATATGAGCGGCATGAGAGAGGACGTAAGACTGATGATAGCTGAGGATCCTGAATACCTGTCGAAAAACAACGTGATAAAAAAGACGGAGACAACGGTGTATAACAGCGACGGCAGCACCTACACCTATAGCTACAATTATGTATACACCTATGGCAGCGACGGATACCCCATAAGTTTCAAAAGAACCGATAACGACAACAACAGCGGTGGATCCTACACAAATGTCGACCGCACCACCTACGTCCAGTATGGTGACGGCAGCGGCGCCACGGCACCCACGATGTACTACATCGGCACCGGCAACACCAACGGCTTCGACAGGTACTACGTCAACGGCAGCGGCTGGTATGCACAGGATGCCATGGTGATGCTCTACGCCAGTGAATACTACGGCTACCGCTTCGACCACTGGCAGGACGGCAACACCAGCAACCCCCGTTCCTTTACCTGCACTGGCAACGCCACCTACACCGCCACCTACGTGCCTAATTGAGCGCGCAGTGCAACCGGCAGCGCAACACCGCACATAACCAGCGCTCTATGCGCCGCCACCAATGGCGGCGCATTTCTTTTTTACTCCATGTCGAGATTATTTCGTATCTTTGCACCGCATTTAGCAAACAATAAAAACATCAATCAATATGAAACTTAACCGTATTTTAGCAGCAGGCTTTCTGGGCATAGCCCTCTTCGCGGCCAGCACCGCCGACGCCTGCACAAACTTCCTGTTCACCAAGGGTGCCACCCGCGACGGCAGCACCATGATAACCTACGCCGCCGACAGCCACACCCTCTACGGCGAACTCTACTACCGCAAGGCGGCCACCTACCCCGCCGGCACCATGTTCCAGGTTGTCGACTGGGACACCGGCACCAAGCTCATCCAGATTCCCCAGGTGGCGCAGACCTACAGCGTCGTGGGCAACATGAACGAGCACCAGCTGGCCATCGGCGAGACCACCTACGGCGGCCGCGAGGAGCTGGCCAAGGAGATTGAGGGCGGCATCGACTACGGCTCGCTCATCTACCTCACCCTGCAGCGCGCCCGCAACGCCCGCGAGGCCATCCAGGTCCTCGCCGGCTTCATGAAAGACTACCCCTACCACAGCGAGGGCGAGAGCTTCAGCATCTGCGACCCCAACGAGGTGTGGATTCTCGAGCTCATCGGCAAGCGCCCCGGCACCGTGAAGCCCGAGCTGGCCAAGAAGCTCAAATACAAGTACACCGACGGTGCCGTGTGGGTGGCGCGCCGCATCCCCGACGGCTACGTCAGCGGCCACGCCAACCAGGCCCGCATCACCCAGTTCCCCCAGGAGCCCAAGAAGTTCCAGAAAGCCAAGGGCAAAGGCCTCCACAGCGTCATCAGCAGCAAGCACCTCGACTACCTCTTCGAGCCTGAAGTGGAGTGCGTCTACAGCTCGGAGGTCATCACCTACGCCCGCGCCTGCGGCTGGTACGACGGCAAGGACGAGGACTTCTCCTTCTGCGACACCTATGCCCCGCTGACCTTCAGCGGCATGCGCGGCTGCGACGCCCGCATCTACGCCATGTTCAACCGCGTGGCCAGCGGCATGCAGCGCTACGAGAAATATGCCATGGGCGACGCCAACGCCGAGCGCCTACCCCTCTGGGTCAAGCCCGACCACAAGATCGACGTGCGCGAGGCCATGAACCTCATGCGCGACCACTACGAGGGCACCGCCATGGACATGACCAAGGACCTCGGCGCAGGCCCCTTCCAGTGCCCCTACCGCTGGCGTCCCATGGGCTTTGAACTCGACGGCCACACCTACATCCACGAGCGCGCCACCTCGACCCAGCAGACCGGCTTCTCGTTCGTGGCCCAGTGCCGCAGCTGGCTGCCCGCCAAGGTCGGCGGCATCCTCTGGTTCGGCGTCGACGACACCTACTCCACCGTCTACTGCCCCATGTACTGCGGCATCACCGAAATCCCCGAGTGCTTCCGCCAAGGCAACGGCGACATGCTGACCTACAGCGAGACCTCGGCCTTCTGGCTCTTCAACCGCGTCACCAACTTCGTCTACAGCCGCTACAGCGACATGATCAAAGACCTGCAGAACGTGCAGGACCGCCTCGAGAGCGGCTTCGTCAAAGACGTGCACAAGTTCGACGACCGCGCCAAGCAGAACGACGGCGAAGCCCTCACCCAGCTGCTCAACGACTTCTCCAACCGCGCCGCCAAGCGCATGATGAAAGAGTGGGACCAGCTCGACAAGTTCCTCCTCGTCAAGTACATAGACGGCAACATCAAGAAAGAGAAAGACGGCCAGTTTGAGCGCACCGAGACCGGCAATGCGGTCTTCCCCAACCAGCCCCACTACCGCCAGGAGTGGCAGCGCATGATCGTCAAAGACCACGGCGACGTCATCCGCGAGAAATAAACACGCCGCACAACAACCCACAGGGCGGCCACTCCGACGGTGGCCGCCCTCCTTTATGCACAACGAAAACACCCAAGACATGAACTGGATAATACTCATCGTCGCCGGCCTCTGCGAAGTGGGCTTCGCCTTCTGCCTCGGCAAGACCAAAGGCCTCGCCGGCCTCCCCTACTGGGAGTGGATGGCGGGCTTCGCCTTCTTCTACGTCCTCAGCGCCGTGCTCCTCTCCAAAGCCACCCAGACCCTGCCCATAGGCACCGCCTACCCCGTCTGGACCGGCATCGGCGCCGTGGGCTCCGTCCTCCTCGGCATCTTCGTCTTCCACGAGCCAGCCACCTTCTGGCGCATTTTCTTCATCACGACCCTAATAGTCTCTATCATAGGCCTTAAGATGCTTGCCTCCGAGTAAGCTCCCACCCCGCCCTTTCTACGGAGCCCCTACGGAGCCCCTTCGGACCCCCTTCGGCCGTTCTTCAGTGGAAGGCCGTAGAAGGGCCGTAGGGGGGCCGAAGAGGGGCCGTACCGACCCCGTCAGGCCATCAGCCGGCAGCAATGGACACATAACTTTATGCGCCCATATTATAAAAAAAGTGTATCTTTGCAGTTTAAAACAGAATGGATGGGACTGCTCGAAAGACTTATATCCATTTGGAAACAAAAGGATTGCAACGAAACGGAGGATGAGCCTGTGGCTAAATATCTGATAGTGGGACTGGGCAATGTGGGTGCCGAATACGAAGGCACGCGCCACAACGCGGGCTTCATGGTGGTCGACGCGCTGGCCAAGGAGGCCGATGCGCGGTGGAGCCTGGAGCGCCACGCCTACCGCACGGAGGTGCGCCACAAGGGGCGTGTGCTGGTGCTCATCAAGCCCACCACCTACATGAACCTCAGCGGCAAAGCCGTGAAATACTGGCTGCAGGCCGAGAAGGTGGAGCTGGCGAACCTGATGGTGGTGGTCGACGACCTGGCCCTCGACCCCGGCATCGTCCGCATCAAGAAACAGGGCGGCGCCGGCGGCCACAACGGGCTGACGGACATCGAGACGGCCCTGGGTACCCCCAACTACATACGCATGCGGATGGGCGTGGGCGACAAGTTCAGCCGCGGCCGACAGGTGGACTATGTGCTGGGGCGCATGGAGGGCGAGGACCTGGCGCGGATGGAGGAGGCCGTGAAGACGGCCTGCGACGCCGTCAAGTGCTACGCCACGCAGGGCATAGACCGCACCATGAACCTCTACAACAAGAAAGGCAACGCCCACGGCAACGGCGCCGTCCCGGAGCCGGGGACCGAAGGGGCAAAGGCAGAATAGAGAAAGCGATGAATCTGACACTTGACATAGGCAACACGGCTGTGAAATGGGCCACCTTCGAGGGGCGCACGCTGTTGGAGCAGGGCCACGACCTGCCCACCGACAAGCTGACCGAGGCCGAGGCTGTGCTGGCCTGCGCCAGCGGCAAGGTGCCCGACACGGTGTACGACCTGCCGCTGCTGTCGTCGGAGACCCCATTGCCCATACACCTTGACTACAAGACGCCGCAGACTTTGGGCCCCGACCGCATAGCGGCGGCCTGCGGGGCATGGAGCCTGCACCGCGGCGAGGCCTGCCTGGTGATCGACGCCGGCACGTGCATCACCGTCGACTTCGTGGACGGCGGCGGCACCTACCACGGCGGAGCCATCATGCCGGGCCTCAGGATGAATTTGCAGGCGCTGCATACTTTTACGGCAAAACTGCCGTTAATAGACATTGACGGGGTAACCAAAGCCCCCGTGCTGGGACGCTCGACGGAAGAGAGCATAGTGGCCGGGACGCTGGGCGCCACGATGTTGGCGCTGGCGGGCTACGTGGCGCTATACCGCGAGAAGAGCCCGGCGCTGCGCGTGCTGCTCACCGGAGGCGACGCACAGCGCCTCATGGCCGCCGGCGCCACCGGCTGGGAGCACCAGCCGCTGCTGACAATGATAGGACTGAACGAGATAATGATATGCGGAGAGTGACTGTAGATAAAGAAACAATGCCAATGATGAAGAAAAGACTGATAATAGGTTTGATGGGCCTGATAGGCTTGACGGGCCTGAGCGCCGAGGCGCAGAACGGCTTCAACCTGCCCTACTCGCAATACGGGCTCGGCGTCAGCGACCTGCCGTACAACATGCCGTCTGCGGCGCGCATGGGCGGCGTGGTCTACACCCGCCACAGCAACAACACCATCAACCCCTTCAACCCGGCCTCCTACGGCAGCATCGAGAATGAGAGTTTCGTGTTCGACATGGGCTTCAACATACAGCTGAGCCGGCTTGCCAGCGGCGACCAACGCGCCAAGGACGCCGACGGCAACATAGGCTATCTGGCTGTGGGACTGCCCATAACGCGATGGTGGAAGCTCTCGGCAGGCCTGATGCCTTACTCGTCGGTGGACTACCTCACCGTCGTGCCCCCGTCAACGACCGGCGGCCTGAAGACAGAATTCAGCGGCGACGGCGGCGTGAACGAGGTCTTCGCCGGCATGGCCTTCAACGTGCTGAACAAGAAGAGCGACAAGCTGCAGGTGGGCTTCAATGTGGGTTACCTCACCGGCAAGATTGTGAAGCTGATGTCCTACGTGGCAACCGACACGTCAACCTACAGCATCAACTCGCGCAAAGCGCAGGAGCTGCGGTTGGGCAATGTGCTGCTTGACTTCGGCGTGCAGTACCGCCACGCTCTCGGCGAGCGCTACACCCTCGGCGTGGGCATCGACTACAAGCCATACATGAACATGAAAGTCAAGGAGACAGCCATGATATACACCTACCACGCCACCACCGAGGCGCTGCTCGACACCGTCTTCCCCGTCCGCGGCGAGGAGGCTTCGCAACGCGGCCGTCTGGAACAGGCACATACTGTCGGCGTCGGCGTCAATCTGGAACGCAACGGCCTGTGGCAGGTGGCTGCCGACGCCACCTTCGGCGGCTGGCAGGGTCTGCGCCACACCGAGCCCGAAGGCTTCGACATCTTCGGCCAGTCACCCATGCATGGAGGTGCCTACAACAAATATGCGCTGGGATTTGAGAAGATGGTGAACATGAACGCACAGAACTACTTTGGACGTATCGGCGTAAGCGTGGGCGCACACATGGAACAAGGCCTTATGTACATGACCACCGCCAGCGGCGAGCGCCGCGTAGACCAGTGGGGCGTGGGCGGCGGCATCACACTGCCGATGCGCAAGGGCCGCTCGCTGCTCACCATCAGCGTGGAGTACAGCAGCATGGGCGACAAAGAGATACTGCAGCGCAGATGCGTCACCTTCGGCATCGCCGTGAGCAGCTGCGAGCGCTGGTTTGTCAAACGGAAATACAATTAAGCAATAAAACGCCACAGCGCGGTACTAAATCAGAAAAAGAGCGAACAAATAAAAACACAATAACAATGAAAACACTCAGAACATTGACCATCGGAACTCTCATGGCAGCAGCCGCGCTGCCCGCCATGGCGCAGATGGAGAAATGGGGCTGCAACGAGGAAGCCCTCGCCAACCCACAGCCTATGATGGAGGCCGTGTCCCTCTACCAGGAGAACGTGAAACAGTACAAAGCCTCGAAAGACCAGCGCTACCTGCAGGAAGCCTACCCGCAGTGGAAGACCATCGTGGCCAACTGCCCGAAGCAGAGCAAGAACCTCTACATCAACGGTGCCAATATCCTGAAGGTGATGATTGCCAACGCCAAGAGCGCGGAGGAGAAGACGGCATACATCGAAGAGCTGATGGCCATGTACGACACCCGCATCGCCAAATACGGCGAGGCCGCCAAATACACCGCCAAGAAGGCCAACGAGCTCGAAGAGATACTGAAAGAAGACGGTCTGCAGCAGTACTACGCCCTCTACAGCGAGGCCGTGAAGATTGGCGGCGACGACCTGGAGGCCGCCTACCTGGTGAAATACATGGAGGCCACCATCAACTATGTGCGCGCCGGCTACGCCGAACCCACACTGGTGGTCGACAACTACGACATAGCCAGCGACCTGCTGGAGGACGAGCTGCAGAAGAACGCCGCCGACAGCGTCAAGGCTGCCACCATCCGCGGCTACATTGCCGGTGTCGAGGCCGCCTTCTCTCCCTACGCCACATGCGACCAGCTGGTTGAGATTTACAGCAAGAAGTTTGAAGCCGACCCCGAGAACGTGGAACTGCTGAAGAAGATCACCGGCATCATGATGCGCAAGCGCTGCACAGAGCAGGACCTCTTCTTCCGCGCCACGGAGAACCTCTACCGCCTGGAGCCCAGCCCCGCCACCGCCATGCGCATGGGCCAGATGTGCATCTCGAAGAAGCAGTACCACGACGCTGTCAAGTACCTGAACGACGCCATCCAGGGTGTCAGCGGCAAAGACAAGTACAACGCCTACCTCTTCCTCGGCTATGCCCACACGGGAGCCAAGAACTGGAGCGCTGCACGCACGGCCTACAACAACGCCGCCGCCGCTGACGCCACCAAGGGCGAGCCCTATATGAGAATAGCCCTGCTGTATGCCTCCACCGTGAGCAGCGCCTCGGAAGACAATGTCGGCGGCAAGAGCGCCTACTGGGCAGCCGTCGACAAGCTGCAGCGCTCGAAATCAGTGGAGCCCACAGAAGAGAACATCGAGGCCTGCAACAGCCTCATCAGCAGCTACGCGGCACACTTCCCCTCGAAGACCGACGCCTTCATGGCAGGCCTTGAGAACGGCAAAGCCTACAGAGTGCCCGGCTGGATTGGCGAAACGACAATAATAAGAACACGTTAAGCGAGTGAGGACATACAACAACGACAAACCGATAGGAGCGTGGCGACGGCTTACGCTCCTATCGGCTTGTCTGCTTATGGCGTTGACCGTGGCATGCAAAAACGACAAAAGCATGCTGCAGGAAGACCGCAGCGACTCCGCCAGCCAAGAGGTGCTCGACGCACGGATACACCGCACCGAGAACGGCAAGCTGCAGCTTGAGCTCAACGCACCAATCATACAGAAATACGAAAAGCCGGTGGCCAAGACCATCTACAGGAGCCGTGGCGACCGACGAGTGTCGATGACACTTTATGAGAATGGCGCCAGCGTAAAGACCTATATAGAAGCCGGCAACGCCATATCATACGACGACCGCGACATCATGGAAGCTCATGACAGCGTGGTGGTTATAGACTACACCAGCGGTGACACAATATATCTGTACGACCTGATATGGAACTCGGCCGAGGACAACATATACTCCGAACACCCCGTGCGCGCCAAGAACGGCAACCGCATCACGCTGGGCGACGGGTTCGTGAGCGACCAGCGACTGGAGAACATGCAGATTATCCGCCAGCGTGGAATTATAGAATTTGAAGACTGAACAGTATGCAACTGACAGCTAAAGAACTGGCCCGTGTGGTGAACGGCACCATAGAGGGCGACGAGAATGTCAAGGTGTGGAAACCTTGCAAGATAGAGGAAGGCTGCGAAGGCGGCATCACATTCCTCGGCAACCCGAAGTATACGCACTACATCTACGAACAACAAGCCTCGATAGTCATTGTGCGCAAAGACTTTGTACCCGAGCACCCCGTGAATTCCACTCTCATACGTGTGGACAACCCCTATATTGCCGTTGCCCTGCTGCTGCACACATTCAATGAACGCACCAAGCCTCCTAAGGGCCGCTCATGGCGCAGCCACGTGGGACGCGGAAGCAAAATAGGCAAGCATTGCTACATGGGCCCCTACGCCGTTGTCGGCCGCCACACCATGATTGGCAACGACGTGAAGATATACCCCAATGCATGCATCGGCGACAACTGCAAGATCGGCGATGGCACCATCATCTATGCCGGGGTGAAGATATACGAAGGTGTAGAGATTGGCCGTAACTGCATCATCCATGCCGGTGCGGTGATAGGGTCCGACGGCTTTGGCTTTGCCCCAGCCGGCGATGGCACCTGGAACAAGATTGACCAGATAGGCAACGTGGTGCTGGAGGACGATGTAGAAGTGGGCGCCAACACGTGTATCGACCGCGCCACAATGGGTTCAACCATACTGCACAAAGGCGTGAAGATCGACAACCTCTGCCAGGTGGCACACAACGTGGTCATAGGACGCAACACCGCCATGGCCTCGCAGGTGGGCATTGCCGGCAGCTGCAAGGTCGGCGAGGAGTGCATCATCGCCGGTCAGGCCGGTCTGGTGGGCCACATCACCATCGGCGACCACGTCACCATCGGCGCACAAAGCGGCGTGACCCGCAATGTGCCCGACAAGGCCACAATCTTCGGCAGCCCCGCCACCGACGCTGTAAGACGCCGCAAGATAGAAGTACTGCTGCGCAACCTTGACAAGATTGTTGAGCGCATAGACAAGCTGGGGCGCTGATGAAGGCTCGCAAGATTCTTCTGTTATTCGCAATAGTCATCGCCACCCTGCTGGCGCTGACCTACCTATTCCCACGCAATGGCATCACTGTGGGAAGCCTTACCCTGCGCTTCCCTACACTCCACTCCCTCGTTGAGAGAACCGATGTCGCCAACACGGAAATCGTTAACGACACCGCCACGGGGCAGATGGCCTTGGAGGATTCCATAGCCTTCTATCGCAAGCTGATAGACAGCAGCGCGCTGCGTTTCTGGCTACCGGAGCCACACTACTTCGACGACTTCTGGCAGTCCGCCACAAAGGCCCGGAAGCAAAAGCGTACCGTACGCATACTGCACTATGGCGACTCACAGATAGAGCTCGACCACATCAGCTCGCGCCTGCGTGCCAACATGCAACGCAAATACGGCGGCGGCGGTCCCGGCATGCTGCCTTTCCATACCACCACCCCAACCATGACGGTACGCCAGAGCAACAGCGGCGACCTGATACACCTCGCTTCCTTCGGCGACAGCCTTGCTGTGCGCAGCCGCGGCAACTACGGCCTCATGATGCAATGCTTCCGCCTTGAAGGAGGCAGCGCCACGGTCACCGTGAAGAGCGCCAACAGCAACCGTGTCGACGATGCCGCCAAAAACTTCGAGCGTGTGCAGCTGGTGGCCAACAACCGCGGCGGCCTTGTAGCTGCCTTCACAAACCTCAAAAACAAAAAGGAGTCGCAGCAGAAAAACGCACCACAAGGGGTCGGATCCCTTATGTGGCGCACCGACACCGTCACCAACGGCATCCGGCTGCATGTCAGCGGCAATGCCGACCTGTATGCCATCACCATCGACGCCGACAGCGGCGGCATCGCCGTCGACAACATACCCATGCGCGGCTGCTCCGGCCAGCAGTTCACACTCGTCAACGAACAACTCCTCACCGCCGCCTACGCCACTCTTGACATAGGTATGATCATCCTCCAGTTCGGCGGCAACACAGTGCCATACCTCAAAGACTCCAAAGACATCTCCACCTACTGCCGCTCCATAGCCAAGCAGATTGCCTATGTGCACCGATGCTGCCCAAAAGCCAAGCTGCTGTTCGTCGGGCCTTCAGACATGAGCAAGCGCATACGCGGCGAGGTGCAGACCTATCCCATAATACCTGAACTGATAGACAGCCTTGCCACCACCGCCACTGCCAACGGCGCCGCCTATTGGAGCATCTACCATGCCATGGGGGGCCTCAACACCATGCCGCAATGGACACGTCAGGGCCTTGCCGGCAACGACTACATACACTTCTCGCAGAAAGGCGCCGACAAGATGGGCGACCTGCTGGCCGAAGCCTTCGACAACAGCCACAGCCTCTACATCCTTGAGCAGCGCTGGGCCCAGCTGCAGCCAAAGGCTGAGAAAAAAGCCATACAGAAAAGCAAAGCCAAAACCAACAGGAAGGCACGCAACAGCCGCCGCAAGAGAGGAGGTGGCCGATGAAAAAAGCCGGACTGCTGTCTTGTCTTGTCCTGCTTGTCGCGTTTCTGCAGCAAGCAGCAGCGCAAGACAATCCCTACTATAAGTTCATACGCTACAGCGCCAACGTGTTGCACTACGACAGCACCTCCCCCTCCATCAACCGGCTGCTCAACCGCTGGGAACGCCTCCAGACAACGCGCCAGGGCAACATCAACATCGTCCACATCGGCGGCTCGCATGTACAAGCCGGCAGCCTCTCCAACACCGTGCGCTGCAACATCATGACCGACAACCCCGACCTTGTGGGGCCGCGCGGCATGATCTTCCCCTACTCGGCGGCGGCACGCTGCAACAACCCCGCCGACTATCGCGTGCATTGTCCGCAGAAGATGATCCTCACCCGCAATGTCCACAAGGATCACACCTACCCCTTAGGGCTCTGCGGCATAGCTGTCACCGCAGCCGACACACACACCGAGATAGGCATCAAACTCAACGAGCCACGCGTGAACTACGCCACAGACCGCATCATCCTCCTCGGCCACAGCGACCAAGGCGTGGTGCCACGCTTGCGCATAGGAAGCCGCGAGGTATACCCCTCATACATAGACAACCGCACCGACCGCTACCTCTTCAACCTCGGCCACACCGTCGACTCTTTCTGCATCGTGCTCCCGTGCCGCGAAGGCGACATGTTCTCAGTAACAGGCATTCTGCTCGACAACCGGCAGGCGGGCTTCAGCTACCACTCCATCGGTGTAAACGGCGCCTCAGTGCCCGACTACCTGCGCTGCAGGCACTTCGTGCGCGACCTGCGCCTGCTGCATCCCGACGTTGTAATCTTCGGCATCGGCATCAACGACGCCGTACCCACCAACTTCGACACCGCAGCCTTCCGCCGCAACTACCTGCAACTCATCGACTCCGTGCGTGCCGTCAACCCCGAATGCGCCTTCATCTTCGTCACCAACAACGACAGCTTCCGCAAGACGGGGCGCCACTACCGCGTCAACCCCAACGGAGCCTTGGCCCGCGAGGTGTTCTACCGCCTCGCCCACGACACTGACGGCGCCGTGTGGGACCTGTTCGAGGTGATGGGCGGACTCAAGTCAATGGATACCTGGTACAAGAACGGCTTGGCGCAGAAAGACCGCGTACACTTCACAGCCAAGGGCTACCAGCTCGTCGGCGACCTGTTCTACCAAGCACTCAACGACACCCTCAAGAAACATCGCAACAAGTGAACGACATCCTGCAATACTTAGCGCAACTCTTCAGCTTCGACAGCTCCCACCCCTTGCTGTTCACACAGATACACTTCTGGGCCTTCTTCCTCATCGTCTTCGCCGTCTACACAGTTTTCTGCACCGACCGCCCCCTGACACGCCACCGCCGCGTGGCGCGCAACGGCTACCTCTTCGCCGTCAGCCTTCTGTTCTACTACAAGACCTCGGGGCTCTTCATGCTGCTGCTCGTCTTCTCCACCCTGCTGGGCTGGTGGCTCGGCATACGCATGGACGCCACGGCCTCGCAACCGCGCCGCAAGGCCCTCATGGCCACCGGCGTGACGATAAACCTCCTCGTGCTCTGCTACTTCAAGTACGCCTACTTCTTCACCGACCTCTACAACGCCACCTTCGGCACCTCCATCACCGTCGTCAACCACCTGGCCCTGTGGGCCAACAGCGCCTTCGGCACCAACCACTTTGACGCTTCCGTCATACTCCTGCCTGTCGGCATCTCATTCTTCACCTTCCAGAACATCAGCTACATAGTGGATGTCTACAAGCGCAAGATAGCCCACGTGGGCAACATCTTCGACTTTGGCTTCTACACCTCGTTCTTCCCGCAGCTCGTTGCAGGCCCCATCCTGCGTGCCGACCAGTTCGTGCCACAGCTCTACCGGCCCTTCTTCCTCAGCCGCCGACAGTTCGGCATCGCCGTGTTCTGGATAATCAACGGCCTGGTCAAGAAAATCGTCCTCAGCGACTACCTGGCCGTCAACTTCGTCGACCGCATCTTCGAGAACCCCACGCTCTACACCCCCTTCGAGAACTTTTCGGCGCTGATGCTATACTCCATGCAGGTCTATGCCGACTTCTCGGGCTACACCGACATAGCCATCGGCGTGGCCATGATGATGGGCTTCTACCTGCCCACCAACTTCAACTCGCCCTACAAAGCCACCAATCCCGCCGACTTCTGGCGCCGCTGGCACATGTCGCTCTCCAACTGGCTGCGCGACTACCTCTACATACCACTCGGCGGCAACCGCCATGCCGGCTTCCTCTCCTACTTCATCCTCGCCGCCATCCTCGCCATCGCCGCCTTCCGCCTGCGCAACGCCGCCTTCTCAGCGGTGGCCGCCGCCATAGTGCTCGGCGTGGTGCTCCTTTACTTCCTGCGCCCCAGCCACCGCCGCGAGCTGGGCACCAACGTCAACAACATGGACACCATGCTCCTCGGCGGCCTGTGGCACGGTTCGTCGCTCAACTTCATCACCTGGGGCGGCCTCAACGGCATCGGCATCCTCGTCTACAAATGGTGGAAAAAACAGGGATGGGTAATCCACATCGTAACCCTTGGCTTCACCACGGCGGTGCTCCACCTGCTCAAGGCCACCGTCGGCGGCCCGCTGCTCAACATGCTGTGGTTCATCGCACTCGTGTGCTTCATAGTCTACACCGTGCTGCACCTGCTGCCGCAGCAGGCCAAAAGCACGCAGCGCTCCTGGGTGGTGTGGACCACCCTGCTCACCTTCGTCTTCATCTCCTTCACCCGACTCTTCTTCCGCAGCGGCACCAACCTCGACCCCGCCGAGGCCAACGAGGTGGCCTGGATGACGGCGTCGTTCATGGTGGGACAGATAGGCTCGCATTGGCAGCTCGACCAAATACCCTCAATCATAGGCCATTACTGGGCGCCGTTCCTGCTCTTCGCCATCGGCATGGCGGTGCACTGGCTGCCCGTGCGCTTCAAGCGGCGCTACCGCCTGTGGTTCGCGCTGATGCCACTGTGGCTCATGGTTTTAACGATAATCGTGGCGGTCTTTGTGCTCTACCAGTTCGTCACCGCCGACCTGCAGCCGTTCATCTATTTCCAATTCTGATTTACCCCACAGCCGGTACGGAGTCCCTTCGGCCCCCCTTCGGCCCTCCTTCGGCCCTTCTTCGGCCTTCCACTGAAGAACGGCCGAAGGGGGTCCGTAGGGACTCCGTACCGGCTCCATACAAACTACCTGCCCGTCCGAGGGTCGATACCCATCGAGGCGAGGTTGCGTTCCCACGCGGCCATGAAACGCGTCGACACAAGGTCAAGGTATTCACCGTCAACGACATGCCATTCTATGGAGTCGTTGATATGGCGCAGCAAGGGGGCCGCGTCGGCCGTCTCACCGCCTTCGGGCAGCAGGCGCCAACAGAATCCCTCGCAGCGCAGACGACCCTCATAGAAACGACTGAAGCGGTCTGCGAAATATTGGGAGAAATATACCGGACGCTGCGAGAGACTGCTCTCTATCAGCGCCATAGTGGACATATAGCCGTTGAGGTTGATGTTGCACACCTCCACGTCGGTGCGGCGGTGTTCCACCTGCTGGAGGTACCAGAGCGGGAAGGTGTCGTTGTCGCCAAGGGTGACAAGGAGGGCCCCGTTGTCACACGATTGCAGGTGGTTGAGGGCGATGTCGTGCACCGAGTGGCTGCCATGGCGGTTGTGGTCGCTCCAGTTGCCCAAAGCCAGGGTGAGCGGCGCCAGGAGCAACAGCCACCGCCAGCGCCGCAGGTTGACGCTGTCGGCACCGACGCCTATCCACAGGGCGAAGGCATAGAATGAAAGCACATAGGCGTAGTCGCGCTCGCGAGGCTCGTAGCAGGGGTGGTTGAGGTAGAGGTTGAGCACGGCTCCGCCGAAGAGGAAGAGCAGCATCACCACCCAGAAAGCCCACCGGCTGCGCCTGCGATGGCGCAGCAACCCCCAGAGACCCAACAGGAAAGGCAACACGAAGAGCACCACGCGGTGACTCTTGAGGTTCTCGCGGCCTATGAAATTGTACATCAAATAACGCCCATACATGTAGCCGAGCTGGTAGTTGACCCCGTAGACAACATTGCCGGCCACCCCGTCGAGGCCATAGGTCCAATCCTGCCAGTTGGCGGCGTCGCGTTCGCGCCACATGCGCGGGTATAGCGGCGCTTTGGCATACTGGTCACGTTTCAAATACCGCGCAAAGGCCTCCGGCGTCGAAGGGTTGCCCTCGTTGACGGGAGGGTTGGCGGCGGCGCGTATGGGGACTATAAGATATGTCGTTAGACCAAGACAGAAAAACAACGCTGCAAGGGGGACAACCCATCCCCAACGGCTGCGGCGGACCAGTGTCGGCAGCACGATGAGCAGCAGGGCGGGCACGGTGAGCAACGTCATCAGGTGGACACCGACGCCAAGTCCCAGCAAGAGGGCAAGCAGCACAATCAGGCGCGTGTCGCCCTTGCTGCGGTAGCGCAGGGCAATCCACACATCCAGCGCACAAAAGAGCATGGCGAGGCTGTAGACCTCGCTCTCTACGGCCGAGAACCAGGCCGTGTCGCAGAACAGGTAGCAGAGTGCGCCGACGGCGGCAGCCAGGCGACGGCAGCCCAGCTGGCCGAGGGTGAGGAACAGCACACCTACGGTGAGCCCCCCGGCAAGAGCCGAAAGGGCATTGCTCAACGGGGCCACCAGCATCGGATCGCCGAAGGAGAGAAGCATGAAAAGGTGCGAGAGGAGCTGATAGGTAGGAGCCCCCGGGGGATGGCCCACCTGCAGAAGCCATCCTGTGGCTATGAATTCGCCACAGTCCCACCACGATACCGAGGTGTCCATGGTGAGAAGGTATACCGCCGTGGCAAAAGCCGACAGCAGGGCGAAACCTACCAGTTGACCACGGACTTGTTGAAGATGTCTTCGCATAGTTCGGTGACGATCTCGCTCATGAGGCTGCTCTCGACGGCCGAGAAGTCAAGTGTGGCGGCATAGTCGCGGTAACGCGAAAACTGCTGCTCGAAGTCGGCATCAGGGTCTTTGGTGTTGACGAACTTGACCTTGACGGTTATCGTGAGGCGGTTCATGGAGACCTCGTCGCTTGCCGAGAGGGCCGATGCGCGCGTTTCGTAGCCCGTAATCTCGCCACTGACCTGCAGGTCGCCGTCATTGCTGGTGACGTTGAGCGAGGTCTGGCTGGCGAACATCTGCATCAGTTCGTCGGTGAGCTTCTGGCTCAGCTGCGGGTTCACCGTAGAGGCGTAGTTAGGGAATGTGGCCACGGAGATTGTCTTGGCCTCTGGCGGAATGGAGGCGCCGGTGAAAGAATAGCCACCGGTGCACCCGCAAAGCAGCAAGGCAAGGGCAATACTAATAATCGCGCGAGTCTTCATCGATGCGTTGTTCGTCCTCCAATTGCCAGAGCAGGAAGCCTGACTCCTGCTGGATGTAGTTGAGCACAGCCACCTTGGTGACGAGGTCGGGAACAGCGGCCACCTCGCTGATAAGCTTGTCTATCTTTTCTTTAAAAGCTAAATCCATATTGTAGTGATGTTTTGTTGTTATCCGTTCATGCGGTTGTAGTAGTGCCACCAGAGCTCCGGTATCTCGTTTTCCATGGCGCGCTGGTAGTCGCTGTAGTGGCAGGGGATGAGTGTGTGGCGCTTGTAGCGCTCGCGGCGTTCGCTGTCGTCGCAGGGCACCTCCATCCACCAACGGTCGCTGCGCAGACTCTTGTAGAAGACGATGTCCATGCCGTGGTCGGGCAGCTCTACGGTGAAGCGCTTGTATTGCTGCTTGTCGCGCGTCGGGAAGTCGCCGATGCGGTAGTGGAACCCCTCTATGAAGAACCACACGGCGTGAGCCAGCATGTGCGCCGTCTGCCCGTCGCGGTCGCGGTCGGGCAACATCTCGAAGATGCCGAAACAAGAGGTCTTGTCGCTCATGCCCGCAAACCGCGCTATCTGGCACAGCTGCTCACCATATAGTCCATGTGGCGAGGGGTTGGCATTGGCAGGGGCATCGCTCTGGCGCACAGCACTTATGTCGACGGCAACCACGTCGCTGTAGCGCACAAGCGGCTCTGCCTGCTCCATGTCGGCTTGCAGTTCGCCGACCCGCTTGGTGCTGAACTTCAGCTCATCCATGAGCTGAACCATTTCCTGGCCTACAAAATAGGTCTGGTAACCCATAGCCACATAGTCAAAAAGGTAGTTGGGCTGCTGCAGGATGATGTGTTGCAGGTAGTTGCCACTGTTGATCTGGTCGCCGCCGTCGAGGTTGAAGCGTGCGTCGACGGAGCATATATTGATGACGCGTCCAAGGACCTCATAGGCCTTGTATATGGGGAAGACGATATCGTCGCTGCCTCCAAGAACAATGATTGTGACACCCTGCTCCAGCAGCTGCTGGAAGGCTTCTATCACAGCGAAGTAGGTATCGCGGGGGGTGGCACCGCAGACGAGGTTGCCGAGGTCGGCGAGGCGGATGTCTGCGTGCGGTTTGGCAAGACGGTAGAGATAGCGGCGTATCTGATCGGGGGCTGCCGCGCAGCCGCGATTATAGACCGAGGCACGATCCTCCGGAACACCAACCAGCGCCAGCTTTACGCCGTCGAGCGACGGGAAGCCAGCCTCAGGTGTATACGCCGATATATCGTCGCCCAACATGGGATGGAACTGCTCGCTGTGGTAGTCCACAACAGCCATATCCATAGGCTCAAAATAGCTGCTTATATCCATTCTGATGCTTGTTAATGTTTATATAACGCAGAGCACTCTCGATTATTGTGTCGGCAGGCAGAAACAAAAAAAACGGTGCACATACTTGTGCACCGCAGCGACGTGACCCTGCTGCGACTCGAACGCAGGACCTAGAGTTTAGAAGACTCTCGCTCTATCCAGCTGAGCTACAGGGCCAGTGTCGGGACACCCAGATTCGAACTGGGGATCTCCTGCTCCCAAAGCAGGCGCGATAACCGGACTACGCTATATCCCGTCAATAACAAAGGACGCCGTTTCGGGGGCGTCCTTTTGTTTGGCGGAGAAGGGGGGATTCGAACCCCCGGTACCCTAATCGAGTACGACAGTTTAGCAAACTGTTGGTTTCAGCCACTCACCCACCTCTCCGTGTGTTTCTCTTGACTAAAAAGCACCGCTTTTTCACTCTCGAAAAGCGGTGCAAAATTACGAACATTTTTAATACTGACAAAATTTTTTTTCTTTTATCGCTTTTTCTGTCAGACTTCAAGGTGATGCTTTATTTCTTCTTTGCCTGATTGGCAACGCTTTGCATCTTGGCGGCGATGACTTCGGGGTCGCCAAGAAATTTATCCTCGACGAGGTTCATGCGCTCGTCAAAAGTGAAAACATAAGGTACCGCCGTAGGTAAATTGAACTTGATTATCTCGTCGTTGGACATGCCCTTAAGCTCCTTGACGATGCCGCGCAGCGAGTTGCCGTGTGCGACGACCATGAGGGTGTTGCGGTTGTCGAAAGCGGGCATGATGGTGCCACGGTAGTAAGGCATCAGGCGCTCGATAGTGTCTTTGAGGCTCTCGGTAAGCGGTATGAGGTTGTCGGGAATCTCGTTGTATCGCGGGTCCATACGCGGACTGCGCTCGTCATGCAGGTCGAGGGCCGGGGGCTGCACGTCGAAGGCGCGGCGCCAGAGCAGCACCTGCTCGTCGCCGTATTTGGCTGCGGTGTCTGCCTTGTTGAGGCCCTGGATGGCGCCGTAGCTCTTCTCGTTGAGGCGCCAGCTCTTCTGCACCGGCAGCCAGTCCATATCCATAGCGTCAAGCATCTGGTTGAGAGTCTTGACGGCACGTTTCAGGTAGCTGGTAAAGCAAAGCTCCGGGCGATAGCCTTCGGCTTTGAGGAGCTTGCCAGCCTCCCAAGCCTCTTTCATGCCGGCCTCGGTGAGGTCAACATCCGTCCAGCCGGTGAAGAGGTTTAATTTATTCCAGGCACTCTCGCCATGACGTACCAATATCAGAGTTTTCATTTCTTCTTTGTTGTGTTGTTAAACTTCACTTTCTCGCCTTTCGGGAAAGGTCCCTGCGGCAGTTTTTCCTTATATGCAAGCCACGCTATCGTAAAGCCGCCGATAATGAACGGCAGGCTTAGCAACTGGCCCATATTGAGCACCATACCGGCCTCAAAGTCCACCTGGTCGTTCTTCACGAACTCTATCAGCAACCTCACCCCGAACAGTGCCACCAGCCACCACCCGAAGATGGTGCCGGTCTTAAAGTGGCCCTTCTTCCTGATGTAATACCAGATGCTGACGCCGAAGATAAGGAAGTAGCTGAGGCTCTCGTAGAGCTGCGTCGGGTGCTTGGGCACCGTCTCGCCGTTGCGCTCGAAGACGAAGCCCCACGGCAACGATGTCTCCACACCGTATATCTCGCTGTTGAAGAGGTTGCCCAGACGCACAAAGGCGCCGCCGAGGGCCACGACGACCACAAGCCTGTCGAGGAACCACCACAAGTTGAGGCCGTATTTCCTCTGGTACAGCCACAGCCCCACAAGAATACCTATGGCGGCACCGTGACTTGCCAGCCCCTGGAAACCCGTGTAGTGTCCGTTCTGGAACGGCCACACAATCTCCACCCAGTGCTCCGAGGTCAGGAAATAGTCGGGCTCATAGAACAGACAGTGGCCGAGACGGGCTCCTATGAGGATTGCGAGGAATATATAAAGGAACAGGCTGCCAAGGTAGTCCTCTCTTACATTCTCCTGCTTGAACATACGCTCTATTATATAGTAGCCCAACAGGAAAGCGACAAGGAAACCCAACGAATACCAACGCAGGCCGAAGGAACCTATGTTGATAATCACAGGGTCAACGTTCCAATGTATAGCCAGCGGAGACATGTCTTACTTGGCGTAGTTGATGGCGCGTGTTTCGCGAATGACAGTCACCTTGATTTGGCCAGGATAGGTCATCTCACTCTGTATCTGGCGAGAGAGGTCATAACTCAACTTGTTGGCCTCAACGTCAGTCACCTTGTCGGCACCAACGATGACGCGCAGCTCGCGGCCGGCCTGTATGGCATACGTCTTCACCACTCCCGGATAAGCCATAGCCATGTCCTCGAGCTTCTTGAGGCGGTTGATATAAGCCTCCACAACCTCGCGGCGGGCACCGGGACGGGCGCCACTGATGGCGTCGGCAACCTGGATGATGGGGCTGATGAGATTGGTCATCTCTATCTCGTCGTGGTGGGCGCCGATGGCGTTGCACACATCGGGGTGTTCCTTGTACTTCTCGGCGAGCTTCATGCCGAAGATGGCGTGCGGTATCTCGGGGTCGGTCTCCGGCACCTTGCCGATGTCGTGCAGCAGACCGGCACGCTTGGCGAGCTTGGGGTTGAGGCCCAGCTCCGAGGCCATGGTGGCGGCCAGGTTGGCCACCTCGCGGCTGTGCTGCAGCAGGTTCTGCCCGTAGCTGGAGCGGTACTTCATGCGGCCCACCATGCGCATCAGCTCGTGGTTCATGTTCAGTATGCCGAGGTCTATGCAGGTACGCTTGCCCACCTCGTTGATCTCCTGCTCTATCTGGCGGCGGGTCTTGGCCACCACCTCCTCAATGCGGGCGGGATGTATGCGGCCGTCGGTCACCAGCTTGTGCAGCGACAGGCGCGCTATCTCGCGGCGCACGGGGTCGAAGCCACTGATGATGATGGCATCGGGCGAGTCGTCGATGATGATCTCCACACCCGTGAGGCTCTCCAGGGTGCGTATGTTGCGGCCCTCGCGACCGATGATGCGGCCCTTGACCTCCTCGTTCTCAAGGTTGAAGACGCTGACAGTGTTCTCCACTGCGGTCTCCGTGGCGGTACGCTGGATGCTCTGTATCACCACCTTCTTGGCCTGCTCGGCGGCGGTGATCTTGGCCTCCTCCACGATATCCATGATCGTGGTGCTGGCCTCGGCGCGGGCCTCTTCAGTCATAGACTCTATGAGCTGCTTCTTGGCCTCTTCGGCACTCATTCCGGCGATATGCTCCAGCTTGTCCACGCTCTCGCGGTACACCTTCTCGACCTCGGCCTGACGCTTGTGGAGGTTCTCTATCTCGCTGTTGAGCTTCTCGCTCACGCCCTTCAGCTCGGCGCTCTTTTTCTGCAGCTCGTCGACCTTCTGGTTCAGGGTGTTCTCGCGCTGCTTCAGCTTGTTCTCAGCCTCGCGCACCTTGTTGTTCTGCTCGTTGACGCGCTTGTCGTGCTCACCTTTCAGCTGCAGGAACTTCTCCTTGGCCTGCAGCTCTTTCTCTTTCTTGAGGATTTCCCCTTTCTCCTCTGCATCCTTGAGCACCTGCTGGCTCTTGGCGAGGAGCTTGTTACGCAGCACGCCGGTCGTGAGCCACACGCCCACGCCGCCGCCTACGACAACACCGATTACGATTAACAGTACGTTCATTGTCTCTTTAGTGTTTTTTTGTTGTGGGAACCGCAGCTGCGTGAAGTGCAGTGAAAAAACTGCATCCGAGTGCCCTCCGGGAGTATTGGTAAACTCTGGAACGTTAGGATTTGAGCGCCGGGTGTATCAGCCATACAACCTACCCACCCCTGAGCCGACTCGGTTTGTAAATGGTGTTGAGTTTACAAACTGTTTTGGGCAGAAACAGTCGCGTCAGCAACTGTGCCAACGTTGACAACCGTTTCTTTAGTCGGATGCAGTATTTGTTCAAGTATGCTGTCTATCGACTGCAGCCGTTGCGCCAGGTCCGTATCCTTGTAGCGCAGCGAGTCTTGTATCTTGGTCAACTGGGTGATCTGCGTCAATGCCACCATCGCAAGCAAGTCCTGGTGATCGTTGTAGGCATACATGTTGCCATACTGTTTGGCCTGGTTGTCAATAGCCTCCGCTGCCTTGCGCAAAGCCGCCTCATCACCTGCGGCAACGCGAAGCCTGTAGGTCCTCCCGAGTATGTTTACCGATGCCTGTACCGTCTCCATCTATTCCCTCCTCAATATCTCCAGACTCTTGTCGATAGTGCGTATCATCTGATTGATCTTCAACTTCAGCTCAGCACTGTCATTTCCTTCTGTCAGCCTGTTCCCTAATCTGATTAATTTGTTCTCTTCTTTTAAATTGTTTATTATTGTTTCCTTGTTTTTCAATGCTTCTTCCAGCTCGCGGCAGCGGTCGTCACCCTCCCTCACCAACTGGCGCAGACGCATCACCTCGTCGGCCAATTGTCTCACTTTGAACTCTATCCCCGTTACGGATGTCTCAAAATCGAACATATCCTATCCTGCCTATGATACTATAAAAGCAGGTGCAAAAATACTAAAATTTCTGCACCTGCCAAAAATATTTTCCTTTTTTAACTTTTCCTCCTCCGGCACCCTCTCCCTGCGGGCCTCAGTTCAGAGGCGGTAGCTCACGCCAAGCGTAATCAGCTGGTGGCTCTCATAAAGGGCAGAGGTATTGTAGTCGGCGAATTTAAAGCCTCCCCAGATGTATTCCGCGGTAAGGCCGAATTTCTTGAAGGGGTAGTACGACACCGAGAGGCCGGCGCCGCAGTCCCTCTGGAGCGTCGTCCCCGGACAGTACAGTCCGCCAAGCATGACGCTGAAAGCGATGTCCCAGTGCGTGGACTCCCGCAGGAAATGGTACTTGGCGTTGAGGCCATAGCGGAAGTTTATCGTGGACCTTATGAGGGAGTCGGCACGATAACCCACCATGCCGGTGCCGACGTAAAAACCTGCTGTTATCCTGTCGTTAAGGTTCCACAAGTTGCCGCTGAGCAGGAGATTGCGGGCCTGTGGTGTGCCACCTACTGAGCCGCCCAAATGTTGTTGCCCCGGCCACGTCGGCCACGTGCTCTCCAAATGTCCCACGCTTAACGTGATACTCCGGTTGTCAGTCTGCGCTTGTGCTTGTCCGATTATCATCAAACAAGCGATGGCAATTCCAGCTATAATAAACTGTTTTTTCATATTCTTGTTCTATTGTTGTTATTATATCGGTTAAATGATTTACCGCTTATGCCGTTTCTTTTCTGTCAAAATCCGAGAGAATACTGTATTGATACCGAGTAACCTCCATAAGCGTTGTTTCCATTTCCGGTCAAGCCGTCTGGAAGTTTAGCGCTATCCTTGAACAACGACCTTAATGGAGATACCGCAGCATGCAGTCCTATGGATGATGCTCCAGAAAGACGGTAACCAATACCTACTTCAAAGTCTTCTGATACACCATACCGTGTGTACGAGTACTGGACGCCCTGGTATTCAAAGGCGTTAAACACCATGGCAAAACCCACGCTAATACCCGTATAGAGCTCGAATTTGTCACTAAGGGGCAAATATCTACGCATTAACAGCAAAAACTCATATGGATTTATCACTTCCTCTAACGATCCATGGGCAACTGTCAATATGTTGAAACCCACGCGAGCACCATACATCCTACAGTCATTACGATACCCGATAGTGATTGCTGTACCAGAGACTGTGGATATACGCTCAGTTGAAGAGAACATTGAAATGGCCGAATTGGCGTCATAACTGCTCATTCCGACATTGGCATTTAGTACAATTCCCCTGTACCCACTCTGAGCCATAGCCGTGACACACTCGGCCACAAACAAAACTATTGCCAGTGTTTTTTTCATAGTTCACAATATTTAATTAACATAATAGAAAAAATATCACTCACTTTTTATTAAGCAGCGCACAACCAAAAGAAGTTGCGGCACCAGACACAACAATAGCAGCACCATATACAAACGGACCTGCTGGTCCTATCGTTAAAAGCCCCGTACCATTTACCGCCATACTAGCACCTCCTGCTAAATCACATAAAGCCAACTGCAGCAAGTCATTTCCATCTATTTTCTTGGTAAACAACGCCTTAACCTTATTTATTGCATTAGTTACAAACGTTTTTAAATTTGAGAGGAGACCTTTTTGTGCAATAACATTTTGTGTGAACTTAGTATTACCGTTTTCTTTTGCCAAAATATACCATGGATTCGTCACATCGGAAATCGCATTGTGCCAGTATTCCAAACTATGATCCAATATCGACAGCGAAAAAGCTATCATTGTGTCTTCTATATCATCTGCATTATCTATTATGCAGCATTCAATGGCTCTAATCTGTACTATAATCTCCTCAATCCCGGCACTTGCATCAATGGTATCTATTATCTCTTGGAGCTGCCGACCCACCTCATGATCATCTAGGAATGCGAAATCTTCACTTTCAATAAAATCTATAAATGGATTCCAGTATTGCGACTCAAACTCTTCTTCTTTTTCCACATCCAATTCATTATCACCATATATTTCATTTCTGTATAATTTTTTTATTATATCTAGTACAACATCAAAGGTATCTAATTTAGCATCACCAAAAGATGTTCCTATAGAGGTATAATAATCACATGTATCTAGCAACGATTTTCCTATTGAATCCAGGAAATTGTTATGCTTAATCCCGATTTCGTCAAAAAACGAAGGAACCTCTTTGTACGCATAATCGACGTAGTTTTCAAGAGTTGCTTTTGTATTTTTTTCGACATATCCTATCCGATCATTTTCCACTTTGTTGCATGCACTTACCATGCACGTTGCCATGCAAAAGATGGCTAATTCCTTTAAAATGTTTTGCTTTTTCATAATTTGTTGTTTTTTTGAATATTTGAATAATTGAATACTAATACATAGATAAGAATAATTTGCATTATTTAACAGCGATACAGGTGAACACTTTATCATCAGGATTAAATGTTACGGTGACTGTATAATCATCTTTCGTCATCTTCTCAGACCATAACGCAGCATCTTCCTCGCTGGTAGTTGTATAAGTCACCGTCTCTTTCGTTGCTCTTACACTATTTGTGTTAGTATTATTCACGAGCTCTACCCTGCTCCCTTTTCTCGTATATGCAACGATTTGACGTATCAGCGCAGAGTATTCAACGTCATTTTCATATCGCGCATTATACGTCACTCCATCAATAGTATATACCAGATACTTAACATTCATTTCTGGTTTTACCATTTGATTCTCGACGATTCTCTCTTTTTGACAACCGATTGTTGTCATCCCAAACACTGCCAACAGTGCTACTGAATAAAAAAGCTTTTTCATGGTTCTTTTGTGTTTATTGTTATTTGTTTTATCTGTTGCCTGAAAACTGCTTTTACTTGTTCTTTTCTATCTATTGAGAACACCGCAACCATATAATCATCACGGGAAATGGCTACTATATCATTGTATGACAATGTGCTGTCCCTGTGTGTACAGTTCGTTTCTTTCGCAATATATCTCATGTCTACCTTATTCACCCCACCGCTTTTCTCGAGTATGTCAAGTACTTCCTTCGTATATGGTTTTATGTCATAATCTTTCTGCAACATAGCCCAACCGTTTTCATCTGTCGCTTTCAATATCGTTACATCGACACACACGCTGTCATTTATGGCAAAATCCTTCACAAAGGTGGCATCCACACCTGGCACGTCCTTGTACTTCAAGTATGTGTCGCTGACTTTACCGACATGGAACAGCCTGCCGCTATACTTCCACAGCACGGAGCCGCCGGCACACAGCAGGACGACAATCGACACTATGAGACAGCGCCTTTTCATACCACCCCCAGCACCTCCTGTATATTGGCGCACACCTCCTGCGGGCTGTCGGTGCCGACGCCTTCCATATAGTTGTATTGCATGTCTGGCATCAGCGTGAGCGCCAGGGCCACCGTCGCCACCCCCGCCGCCACGGAACAGGCCGCCGTCTTGCGGGCCACACGGCGCCAGGCCCTGCCGTACCATTCCCTTAGGCCGTCGGCCACCCCCGTGGCGGGGCAGCCCGCAGCCGCGCGGCGCTGCAGGCTGTCGACCAGCAGCTCCACATCCACCTTCTTGTCCTTATTCTTCTCCATCGTCGTTATGTTTTGTATCCGTCGTCATTCCCAGCGCCGCGGCACGCCGCCGCATCGACGCCAGCATGCTGGCGCGCACGCGCTTCGTCGTGGCCAGGCTCAGCCCCAGTCGTTCGGCCATCTCCTCGTTGCGGTAGCCCTGGCGCAGCAGGTCGAAGAGCTGGCGCTCGCGCCCTGCGAGGTCTGCCGCCAGTTCCAGGGCCAGCGCCTCCTCGGCGCTCTCTTCCACCGCCACGTCGGGCACGTCGCCCGGCGTCATGCTCCCGGTCTTCCAGCGGCGCAGCGCCTGCGAAGCGAAATGGTGCGTCTGCCAGTAGACCCACACACCCTGCGCAGCGGCAAACATCCGCGCCTCGCGGTGCGTGAAGCGCAGCCACATGCCCGTCACGGCCTCCTGCATCAGGTCGCTGCACAGATCCATGTCGCCACGCGATAAGCCCACGCACACACTGCGTATAAGCCCCTCGTGGCGCTTGACCATGAGTCTGAACTGATCTTCTATGACCATGTGCGAGAACTTGCCTTTACTATAATAACCCCTCTTCGGGGTAAAAAAGGCTCACGGCACATGAATATTTAACATTATTTAACTCCACCGCCCCACTTTGGCGCCTACCAGCGGCGGCCGTCGAGGGCCTTCTCGTAGAGGGCCACATAGGCGCGGGCCATGGGTGCGGCGCCGAAGAGGTCGGCGGCGTACTCGTGGCAGCGCTGCGGGCTGTAGTAGTGGCCCTCGGCCATGTGGGCGGCGATTTCCTGCTCGTCGATGTCGAGGAAGCCCACCTCGGGGATCACTATCTCGGGCAGCGAGCCGCGCGGCGTGCCGAAGACCGGGGCGCCGTAGTAGAGGCTCTCCGTGAGGCAGAGGCCGAAAGGCTCGTCCCACAGCACGGGGAACACCAGCCCCCGCGAGCGGCAGATATAGTCGCGCTTGCCCGCATTGTCCACCATGCCGTGGAAGCGTATGCGCAGGCTGGGGGTGAAGCGGAAGCCCATCTTGAAGTTGAGGCGCGTGCCGCCGAGGACGTGGAGGCGCGCCCCCGGGATGGAGCGCACTATGCGTATGGCGCCGCGCACGTTCTTGACGCTCCAGGCGGCCTTGCCGAGGAAGTGGTAGCCGCTGCGTTGCTGCGTGAAGTCGGGCGCCGGGTAGTCGTCCCAGTCGAGCCCGTTGTAGACATATTGCGTCGAGCCGTGCCGCTCGGCGTGGTTGCGCGACACGAAGACCGCCATCTCCGGCACCTCGGCGCGGCGCTGCAGGTTGCCGTTGATGGTGACGATATAGGGTCGGGCGTCGAAGCCCTCGGGCACCACGTCGTTGAAATGCATGATGTCCACGCCGTCGGGTATCTGCTGCGCCAGCGGCCGCTGCGGGTCGAGGGCCACGATGTCGGCGAAGGGCGCCGAGGAGCCTGCCTGGCAGAAGAAGGTCACCTTGTGGCCCATGGCGCTCAGGGCGCGCCCCAGCGCGTAGGCCACCCGTTCGGTGCCCCCGTAGAGCTGCGCCGGCAGCACGGCGTCCTTGACAATCCCTACATGCATTCAGATGTGCAGTTTATGACCCATGCGCTCCTGCTTGGTCTTCAGGTAGCGCTCGTTGTACCGGTTGGGCTTCACCTCGCAGGGCACTATCTCGGTGACTTCGAGGCCATAGCCCTCGAGGCCGGTGCGCTTGACGGGGTTGTTGGTGATGAGGCGCATCTTCTTGACATGCAGGTCGCGCAGTATCTGTGCGCCGATGCCGTAGTCGCGCTCGTCGGCCTTGAAGCCGAGCTTAAGGTTGGCGTCGACGGTGTCGAGGCCCTGCTCCTGCAGGTGGTAGGCGCGCAGCTTGTTGACGAGGCCTATGCCGCGGCCCTCCTGGCTCATGTAGGCTATCAGGCCCTTGCCCTCGTGCTCTATCATCTCCATGGCGCGGTGCAGCTGCTCGCCGCAGTCGCACTTGCAGCTGCCGAAGATGTCGCCCGTGGCGCAGCTCGAATGCACACGCACCAGCACGGGCTCGTCCTCGCTCCACTCGCCCTTCTTGAGCACCATGTGGGTGTTGCCGTTGTCGAGCTGGGTGTAGGCTATGAGCTGGAAGTTGCCCCACTGGGTGGGGAGGAAGACCTCCTCCTCGCGGCGTATCAGCGTCTCGTGGGCCACGCGGTAGGCTATGAGGTCCTTGATGGTCACTATCTTGAGGCCGAAGCGCTTGGCCACCTCCTGCAGCTGCGGCATGCGGGCCATGGTGCCGTCGTCGTTGATGATCTCGATGAGGGCGCCTGCGGGGTAGAGACCCGCCAGACGCGCCAGGTCGACAGCCGCCTCGGTGTGGCCGGCGCGCACCAGCACGCCGCCGTTGCGGGCGCGCAGCGGGTTGATGTGGCCGGGGCGCCCCAGCTGCTCGGCCTTGGTCTTCGGGTCGGCGAGGGCACGGATGGTGCTCGCGCGGTCGTGCATCGACACACCCGTCGTGCAGCCGTCCTCGAGGTTGTCGACAGTGACGGTGAAGGGAGTGCCGAGGAGCGACGTGTTGTCGTGCACCTGCATGTCGAGCTGCAGCTCATGGCAGCGCTGCTCGGTGATGGGGGCGCAGAGCACGCCGCGGCCGTTCTTGAGCATGAAGTTGACATGCTCGGCAGTGATTTTCTCGGCGGCCATGATGAAGTCACCCTCGTTCTCGCGGTCCTCATCGTCGACGACGATGACGAATTTACCCTCGCGGAAATCCTCGATAGCCTCTTCTATAGTGTTGAGTTTAAATTCCATAAATACGTTGTATTAACAAATAACCGTCAAAAGCGACGCCGCAAAGATACGAAAAAAAGTTGGTTCAACGAAGCAGGGAAAAAGCACCATGGATGGAAATCAGAGGTTAACGCCTAAATATTAAGCTGTTTTCAGTAGTTCTTCAGTAGTATTTCAGTGCTGCACTGAAGAACTACTGAAGAAGTATCGTTGAAGTATCGTTGAAATGCCGTACCGGCTCCGTAGGGGAACGGGGTGAAAAAAGGGGGTTGGTGCGCCGATGTCGGAAAAAAATCGTATCTTTGCATTTTGCAATATAGGAACATTTCAACGTAACATCATGAAGATAGCACTGATAGGATACGGCAAGATGGGTCACGCCATCGAGGCGATGGCCACAGGACGCGGCCACACGGTGGCCTGCAGGATAGACCGCGACGACCCATGGCCGGAGCAGATGGATGCCGACGTGGCCATAGAGTTCACCACGCCGGCGACGGCGGTGGCCAACATAAGGCGCTGCTGGGCGGCGGGGCTGCCGGTGGTCTGCGGCACCACGGGCTGGGACGCCGAGCGCCCGGCGGTGGAGGCCGAATGCAGGGCCGGCGGGCATACGCTCTTCGCCGCCAGCAACTTCAGCATCGGCATGAACATCATGTTCGCCCTCAACGAGCACCTGGCAGCGCTGATGCGCGGCAAGGAGGACTACAGCGTGTCCATCACGGAGACGCACCACATACACAAGCTCGACGCCCCGAGCGGCACGGCGCTGACGCTGCGCAACCAGATAGCGGAGAGCGGCGGACGGAGCGCCGCCGAGATACCGATAGAGTCGATCCGCGAGGGCGAGGTGCCGGGGACGCACACGGTGGTCTACGACAGCGCGATAGACACCATCACGCTGACCCACGAGGCCCACAGCCGCGAGGGGCTGGCCCTCGGCGCCCTGCTGGCGGCGGAGTACACAGTGGGCCGGAAGGGGGTGCTGTCGATGAGGGAGATGATTTCTGAGTTATGAGTTAGGAGTTATGAGTTATGAAGAATAGGGTCAATCCGTGGGTTATGGTGCTGCTGGCGGTGCTGCTGCTGGCAGCCATGGCTGGCAGCTGCCTGCTGGGGGCCGCGGACATCAAGGCCGCGGACATCATGCAGTCGCCCATCTTCTGGCGCCTGCGCCTGCCGCGGGTGCTGATGAGCGTGCTGGTGGGCGCCGTGCTTAGCGTCTGCGGCGCCGCCTACCAGAGCATCTTCCGCAACCCGCTGACGGACCCCTACGTGCTGGGCGTCAGCAGCGGAGCCTCGCTGGGCGCCGCCGTGGCCATACTGCTGGGCCTGGAGGCCGTGGCATGGGGCGTGGGCGGCATGGCACTGGCGGCGGCGCTGGCCACGGTGTGGCTCATCTACCGCATAGCCTCCATAGGCAACCGCATGCACACCACCACACTGCTGCTCACGGGCGTGTGTCTGACGCTGCTCATCTCGGCGCTCATCTCGTTCCTCATGGTGCTCAACCAGGAGAAGATGGACAGCATCATCTTCTGGACCATGGGGAGCTTCGGCAGCTCGTCGTGGAACGACGTGGCGGTGCTGGCGCCGGTGGCGGCGCTGGGCATCGGCGTGGTGCTGTGGTACGGACGCGACCTCAACCTGCTGCTTGCCGGCAGCGAGGCCGCCAAGAGCATGGGCTGCGAGGTGGAGAAGGTGAAGCGCGTGCTGCTGCTGGCGACGACGCTGATGGTGGCCTTCGCCGTGAGCTCGTGCGGCGTGATAGGCTTCGTGGGCCTGATAGTGCCGCACGCCGTGCGCCTGGTGGCAGGCCCCGACAACCGGCGCGTGGTGCCTTACTCGATGCTCTGCGGAGCGCTCTTCGTGCTGGTGTGCGACACCCTGGCGCGCTACGTGCTGCGCCCCAGCGAGCTGCCCGTGGGCTCGCTGACCTCCATGGTGGGGGCGCCGCTGTTCATATACCTGCTGTACAGGAACAAGAAGGGGTATTGAGGAGTTGGGAGTTGGGAGTTGGGAGTTGGGAGTTGGGAGTTAGGAGTTAGGAGTTAGGAGTTGGGAGTTAAGAAGTTAAGGAGTTAAGAAGTTAAGACAAATGAATGGGGTGCAACTATTATGACACAATGATTAGGCTGCAACATATATCGATGAGCTATGGGGGGCGCGAGATTTTGCGCGACGTGAGCGCCGACATCGCGGCAGGACGCATCACGGCGGTGATGGGGCCCAACGGATGCGGCAAGACGACGCTGCTGCGCCTCATAGGCGGCCTGCTGGAGCCCACGGCCGGCACGGTGACCGTGGACGGGCGCGACGTGGGCAGCTACCGTCCGCGCGAACTGGCGCAGAAGGTGGCTTTCGTGCGCCAGCATGCGCAGACCGACTTCGACTTCTCGGCCTTCGAGACCGTCCTCATGGGCCGCAACCCATGGCAGCACCGTCTGCAGAACGAGAGCCAGGAGGACTGGGACATCGTGGAGCGCTGCATGCGGCAGACGGGTACCTGGGAGCTGCGCTTCGCCAAGCCCGCGCAGATGAGCGGCGGCGAGCTGCAGCGGGTGATGATAGCACGCGCACTGGCGCAGCAGACCCCCGTGCTGCTGATGGACGAGCCGGTGAGCAACCTCGACATAGCGCACCAGATAGAAGTGATGCGCCTGCTCAGGGAGGCCGAGGGGAAGACCACCATGATAGTGATTCACGACCTGAACCTGGCGCTGCAGTTCTGCGACGACCTGCTGCTGCTGCACGACGGCCGCTGCCTCTACCACGGCCCCATAGGCGAAGGCCTCACGGAAGGGAACATAGGCACCGTCTACGGCGTGAAAGCACACCGCGCAGACGGCAGAATAATATTTGATTATTAGCGACTTGCATGGCCGCTGGCGAATAATTGGATAATTATTCGTATCTTTGCAGTTTGTAAATAACACAATAGAGAACGACATGAAAAGACTGTTAGCACTTATCGCCGCGGCGCTGATGATGGCGCCCACGGTGTGCCACGCCGACGAAGGCATGTGGATACCCATGCTGCTGGGCCGCAACCAGGCCGCCATGCAGAAAGCCGGCATGCACATCACGGCACAGGACATCTACGACATCAACAAGGCATCGCTCAAGGATGCCGTGCTGCTCTTCGGGGGCGGATGCACGGGCGAGTTCGTCAGCGACGAAGGCCTGGTGCTCACCAACCACCACTGCGGCTACAGCTACATAGTGAAACACTCCACCGTGGAGCACGACTACCTGACCAACGGCTTCTGGGCCATGACGCGCGAGCAGGAGATACCCTGCCCGGGGCTGACGGTGACGAGGCTGGTGTACATGCAGGATGTCACCAAGGAGGTGCTCGACGGCGTGACGGAGGGCATGAGCGAGGGCGACCGCGAGACCATCATAGAGAACAACATCAAGGCCGTCAGCGCCAAAGCCACGGAAGGCACGCACTACAAGGCAGTGATCAAGCCCTTCTACTACGGCAACCAGTACTTCATGTACGTCAACGAGGTGTTCACCGACGTGCGCCTGGTGGGAGCCCCGCCGAGCAACATAGGCAAGTTTGGCGGCGACACGGACAACTGGATGTGGCCGCGCCACACGGGCGACTTCAGCATGTTCCGCGTGTATGTGGACGGCAGCAACAAACCCGCCGCCTACAGCAAGGACAACGTGCCCTACCGCCCGCTGAAGCACCTGGAGATAAGCCTCAAGGGTGTCGACGAGGGTGACTTCACCTTTGTCTTCGGCTACCCCGGCACGACACGGCGCTATGTGACGCACGACTACGTGGACCTGGCCGCCAACCAGGAGAACCCCGTGCGCATAGCGCTGCGCACCATACGCCTCGACCACTACAACGCCGCCATGCGCCAAAGCGCCGCGCAGAGGCTGAAATACGCCTCGCGGGTGGCCGGCATAGCCAACGGCTGGAAGAAGTGGCAGGGCGAGAGCCTCGGCATAGAGCGCCTGCACGGCGTGGAGCAGAAGATGGCGCAGGAAGAGCAGTTCCGCCAGTGGGCTAAGGACAAGCCGCAGTATCGCGACGTGCTCGACAGCATGGAGGCCAACTACGCCCAGCTGCGCGAGGTGTCGCTTGAGTGGACATACTTCAACGAGGCCGTGATGGCCAGCGACTTCATGCAGCGCGCCTACCGCCTCTTCCGCATACAGCGCAACAGCGACACGGCGCTCGTGACGAGCATGCGCGCCGACAGCGAGAAATACTTCGAGGACTTTGACCAGCACTCGCCCGTCGACGAGGCCATCTTCGTCGAGACATTCCTCTACATGTGGGAGCACGGCTACGCCCCCTACATGAACCTCAAGCACAGCACCGACGCAGAGGTGGAGGCCACCCTGCACAAGGTCTATGCCAAGTCTATACTCAACAACCCCAAGAAGCTGGAGAAAGTGCTCTCGATGAAGCGCGAGAAGATGATCCACGCCATCGGCACCGACCCCGCCGTACAGATCTTCAGCCAGGCATACAACTACTGCTACGGCGGCGACAAACGCCAGCGCCACAGCACGGCCAACGACAACATACAGCGCCTGATGCGCACCTACATCAAGGGCATGATGGAGCAGTATCCCGACAGCAACTTCTTCCCGGACGCCAACCTGACGCTGCGTGTGGCCTACGGCCATGTGGAAGGCTTCAAGCCCAAGGACGCCACCTACTACACGGCCTACAGCACCATCGACGGCATCATGGAGAAAGAGAACCCCGACGTGTATGACTACCGCGTGGAGCCGAGGCTCAAAGAGCTGTGGCAGAAGAAAGACTACGGCCACTACGCCACCAAGAAGGGCGAGCTGCCCGTGGCGTTCATAGCCACCAACCACACCACCGGCGGCAACAGCGGCAGCCCGGTGCTCAACGCCGACGGCCAGCTGGTGGGCATCAACTTCGACCGCTGCTGGGAGGGCACGATGAGCGACCTGCTCTTCGACCCCGCCTACTGCCGCAACATATCGCTCGACATACGCTACTGCCTCTTCATCATCGACAAGTATGCCGGCGCACGCCATCTGGTTGACGAAATGACGCTGGTGGAGCAATAAACAACAGGAGAAAAGAACTAAATAGATACAATAAGCCACACAACATAGATGAAACGCTTAATCATTGCACTTGGAATGCTGGCGGCCATGAACGCCTACGCCCAAGACGAGAAAAGCTGCCGCATAGTGAACGACAGCTATGACGAGCTGCGCATAGAGCTTGCCGTTGACAAGCCCACCGTGGGGAAGACCACCATCTGCGGCGAGCAGTTCAGCACACTGACGATAGAGGGTTACTTGCCGTCAAGCAACATCGGCGAACCGTGTCTACCCACTTTCTCAAAGCTTATAGAAGTGCCGCTGTGCAGCGACTTCCGCGTGGAGGTCACCGGTGCCGTATACGACACCCTTGGAGCCCTGAGCCACTGGCTGGCGCCCACCCAGATGCCGCGCACCAAGAGCGACACCTCAACACCACAGCTGTCCATCAACAAGAGCCTTTACAAGACTGACAAATACTACGGCCAGCAAGAGGCGTTGGTGGAGGCCGTCGGCATAGCCCGAGACCGCCGTCTGGCGCGCCTTCAGTTCTCGCCGGTGCGCTACAACCCTGCCACAGGCCAGTATATCGTATGCCGCAGTGCCACGCTTAGCGTCCGCTATATCGGCGCCGACAAGGAGGCCACACTCAACATGTTCGAGCGCTACCACACGCCGGCATTCAACAGTGGCAACGGCGTCATCAACAGCCTATACCCCAAGGGTGTGGCCACGGCAGCACCGGTGCGCTACCTTATCGTGGCGCACAGCTCGTTCCAGGGCCAGCTGGACAGTTTTGTGCAGTGGAAGAAACGTAAAGGATTCATCACCGACATAGTTTATACCAACGACCCCACAGTAGGCACCACAACCACCTCGATACAAGCCTACCTGCAGAGCCAGTACAACAACGCCACCGCAGCGTCGCCGGCACCCACATACGTGCTCTTTGTGGGCGACGTACAGCAGATACCCGCTTTCAACGGCAACCAAGGCTCCAGCAGCCACATCACCGACCTGTACTATATCTCATGGACCTCGGGCGACATCATCCCAGACTGCTACAGCGGCCGTTTCTCGGCGCAGAACGTCAGCCAGCTCATCCCGCAGATACAGAAGACACTGATGTACGAGCAGTACACCTTCCCGGACCCGTCGTTCCTTGACCGCGCCGTGATGGTGGCCGGTGTCGACGGTGGCAACAGTGGCGACAACGGCTATAGATATGGCGACCCCGCCATGGACTATGCCATCACCAACTACATCAACGGCGCCCACGGCTGGGCCAACGTCCACTACTTCAAGAACAACACCTCGATAGTGCCCGCCGGTGTCACCAACGTATCGGTATACGGCAATGGCTCAGGCAATGCGGCCACCGTGCGAAGTCTCTACAACATGGGGGCAGGCCTGATAAACTATACAGCCCATGGCGGCTCCGACGGCTGGAGCAACCCCAACTTCGGCAACACCCATGTCAGCACCATGAGCAACAACCATAAGTTCGGCCTGATGATAGGCAACTGCTGCCAGACCAACATGTACGGCGAGAGCGTGTGCTTCGGCGAGGCCCTGCTCCGCAAGGCCGAGTATGCCGGCGCTGTAGGCTATATCGGCGGCAGCGACTATACCTACTGGGGTGAAGACTTCTACTGGACGGTAGGTGTCCGTAGCAGCGTAGGTCCCGGCATGAGCATGGCCTACAACAGCAACAACCTCGGTGCATACGACCGCATGTACCACACTCACGGCGAGGCCTACTCGCAGTGGGTGGCGGCACAGGGCGCCATCATGATGGCTGGCAACATGGCCGTGCAGTCGTCTACCTCAAGCCTCAAAGGTTACTACTGGGAGATATATCACCTGATGGGCGACCCGTCTGTGATGACCTACCTGACTCAGGCCGACGTCATGACACTCACCGTAGCGCCCACCATCACCTACGGCACTACCACGCTCAGCGTCACCGCGGTACCATACGCCTATGTGGCTTTGAACGACACCGTCATACACACCCTTGTGGCTGCCACATGGGCCGATGCTTCTGGGCAAGCCACACTTACGCTGCCCAGCAATTTATCCGTAGGTACCTATGAGTTGACGGCATCGGCACAGCAGTACCAAACAGCTTTCCGCAACATCACCATCATAGCTCCTACAGGAGCCTTCCCGTCGGTGATGACAATGACTCCTGCCTCACCACTCATCCCAGGCGACACCGTGAGCCTCAACATCATAGTGGAGAATCAGGGCAACAGCGACGCTGACTCCGTGACCATGACTCTCAGCTCCTCGTCACCTGTGCTCACCCTGCTCAACAACACCATCACCATCGCCAGCCTGCCTACCGGAGCACAACAAAGCTTCGCCACCGTGCTCGCCGCCGTCAGCCCTACGGCCGGTGACCTCACCCACGTCAACATCACGGCCACCGCCAACTGGAGTGGCAACAGCACCCCTGCCATAAGTATCCATCCGCAGACCGTTGTGGCTCCTGTGACTGTCATGCAGTACTCCAACCACAGCCCAAACCTGCTTCCCGGCGACAGCACCACCATCACGCTGACCATCTACAACCAAGGACATGCCGCCATGCACAACTGGAGAGTCACCTGCAACACGCCGACACCGATGTGCACGCTGACGAGCAGTGGTCGTGCAAGAGGCAACATCATTGATGCCGGCGACAGCACGAGCATCAACCTCGTCATCCACACCGACAGTACATTGCCGCAGGATGTCATTGTACCCCTATACGTAAGTGTCGACTACGCCACTACGACCAACGGCAATACAATAGTATCCATTGACACCCTGAATACAATAATCAGCAACAGCTTCTGCGAGACATTCGAGGGCAACCAGTTCAACCTCAGCGGCTGGACACAAGGCACCGTTCAGTGGCTGATATACGACACCGACCCCTATAAAGGTTCCTACTGCGCCGGTTCGTCCTACACCATGGGTAGCAGCATGACCGCGGAAATGAGCATCAGCTGCACTATCGACCATGCCGACAGCATAAGCTTCTTCTACAAGGTGTCGTCTGAGGCCAACTACGACAAGTTTCACTTCTACATTGACGGCAACGACATGTTCAACGCCTCTGGCGAAGTGGAGTGGACCCGCGCAGCCTACCCTGTCAGCGCCGGTAGCCATACCTTCCGCTTCACCTATGAAAAAGACTACACTGTCAGCAATGGCAGCGACCGTGCCTGGATAGACAATGTAACGCTGCCGCACAATATGCGCAATGCCACATACGTACATCAGGACATCTGCGCCAGCGACACGACAGAGCATCCCGACCATATAATCAACCCTGACGGTTCAGTGGTGTTCTACACCGTCACCGTACACCCATTGCAGCATACCTTTGACACGGTGGTCAACTACACAGGCTCATCATATATCTGGAATGACAGCGTCTACACCATGAACGGTGACTATAGCCAGCTTTTCGCCGACATCTACGGCTGTGACAGCACGGCTTCGCTCCACCTCACTTTCTCCACCGAGGGCATTGACGGCACCGAGGGCACGAAGCTGCGCCTCTACCCCAACCCCACCACCGACATGCTGCACCTCGACAGCGCAGTGGATGAGGCACAGGTATACGACGTCAACGGCCGCCTCGTCGCCACCGTCAAGAATACACGCCATATAGACCTCCGGGCAATGCCGGCAGGTGCCTACACCTTGCGGTTAATAATGCCTTCGGGCAGCGCGACATGCCGCGTGATAAAGAGATAAAAGAAATGGTGGTCACTTGACCACCATTTTTCTTTTCATTCGGTAACTCTCAGCACCTCACCTTTGTCGTCCACAATCTGGCGGTAGAACCATGCCGGGTATGGAGGCTGCTGCGGGAAGCGCACCACGCCGGTCTCCGTGGTCTCTATCTTGCCGTCCTTCTCATGCTTTATGTTGCCGTCGATATACTTCATCAGAAGCATCTGGTCGAGCTCCTTCCAGCGGCGCATCATGCGTTCGGCGCGGTCGTTGCTGAAGCGGTTGAGCTCGCCCACGAGACGCCGCTCGTTGTCCTCCTGCGCCCAGCGCTTGGCGTGGGCCGTCTCGTCACGCACAAAGTCTGTCTCCAGCTCCTGCTGCACCTTCTGCACGTCTTTTATCATAGCGTCGTAGCGCAGGTAGCAGAAGTTGGCCACGCGGTTGAAGAGCCAGAAAGCCGCCGTCTCGCTGTAGCGGCTCATGCTGCCGTTGCCCTCCTCGAAGCAGACGGGCACCTGCGTGACGCCGCAGTAGACGGGGCAATAGACTGTTGAGTAGGTATCGTCGACGCCAAACCAGATGATGCCACCAAGCTTGCTGGGCAGCCATGCGCGGCACTGCGCCACGAACGAGAAGCCCGTCTGCTGTGTGCTGATGGCACGTTCGTGGACGTACTTCTGTCCGTCGACCTCGAAGTCCATGGGCCGCCAGCGATAGGGGCAATGGAAGGGGCCTGCGCCCACGTCCTGCGTCATATCCATCGGCGTACCCTCGAAGTGGTCGCGCATCAAGGCCATCACATCCTGCACGGTGAGTTTGCGGTTGGGCTTCACCCACAGTGGCAGCCGCTCGGCGCTCTTGTCGCCCATGGCGAAGGCTTCATATCGTTTCATTCCGTCGGCAGCGCGGTTGAACATAGCATATACGCGTGCCACGCAGGCGCGCAGGCCGGAGAAGGTCAGCGGGTTGTAGGTGTCGGCAAAGCTGAAGTCGGCATCCTTGCCGCTGTACCAGCCTCGCTGTTTGGCGAACTTGACGACATCGCTGGCGTACACGCACTCCACCTCGGGACGGTCTATGTATTTCAGGTTGCGGCTGTCGATGCTCTTGTAGCTCTCCTTGCGCATCTGCGGGAAGGTAGTGATACGCGCCTGATTAGCATGACCACAGATGTAACCGTCGGGCACGCGGCGCGCCACCCACACGGCGCCCTTCTCGCTGCCCTTGCTTGTGATCTCGAAGAGCCACACCTCGTTAGGGTCGGCAAGCGAGAAACTCTCGCCGCCGTCGGCATAGCCGTAGGTGCTCACCAGTTCGTGCATCACCTTGATGGCCTCGCGGCAGTTCTTGGCTCTTTGCAGGGTGACGTAGATGAGGTTCCCGTAGTCGATGCCCTCGGCGTTGCCTTTGTCCAGCGGGCTGATGCCGCCCCAGGTGGTCTCGCCGATGGCCAGCTGATGCTCATTGATGAAGCCCACCACCTGGTAGGTGTGTGCCGGCTGCGGTATCTCTATCTGGAACTTAAGACTTCCGTAGTTGTAGAGCTTCAGCGTCGCCCCCTCGGGGTGGTCGGCGGCGGGACAGTAGCGCAGCTGCCCGTAGCGTGTGTGGCTGTCGGCGGCGTAGGTGATGAAGGTGCTGCCGTCAGCGGAGGCACCCTTCGACACGATGAGATTGGTGCAGGCCAGCGCTGGCAACACACAGCCCATCAGGACTAAAATAACGAGTCTTTTCATGGTGTATTTATGCTTATGTGAAAAAGAAACGCAATATCCATCAGAATATTGCGTCACAGTGTTCATTTGCCGTCAAGGTCAATGTCGGGCAGGTGCAAGCGGTCGGCGCAGTGGCACTCTCCCCCACCCGACCGCGGGCATCCCTGGCAGCCGCACGAGCAGCCTCCCTTGCCCTTCAGCGTGCGCACCAGCCAGCGGACGACGAAGAACAGCGTCGCGGCCAGTATGATAACAACTATTATTGTCTGCCACATAAACTCATGCCCTTTAACAAAACAGGCTCCCTATCTGGAACACCAGCGTGCTGACAATCCATGCCAGCCCAATGGTGTAAGCCATGGTGAACAACGCCCACTTCCACTTGCCGCTCTCGTTCTTGATAGCCACTATGGTGCTCACACACGGCATGTATAGCAGTATGAACAGCAGCATAGACATGGCGCTCAGAGGCGACATATTGTTGCGTATCAGCTCGCTGATGCGGCTCTCGTTCTCCTCGCTCTCAAAGTCCTCCTCCAGCATCGCCGCCTCGTCGCTGCTCGTGGCGTAGACGACAGCCATGGTGCTGGCCACCACCTCCTTGGCTCCCACGCCGGCCAGCAGCGACACGCTCTGGCGCCAGTCGAAGCCGCACGGGCGCATCACAGGCTCTATGGTCTTGCCTATCTTGGCCATGTACGAGTTCTCGGCCTGCAGCCGACGGTCCTCGTTGGTGGGGAAGTAGCTCAGCGCCCACACTATGATGCTGGCGCCGAGGATGATGGTACCCATCTTCTTGAGGTATTCCTTGCCTTTCTCCCAGGTGTGGCGCAGCACGGCCTTGGCCGTCGGCATGCGGTAGGGCGGCAGCTCCATGACGAAGGGCAGGCTCTCGCCCTTGACAAAGAAGCGGCTGAAAAGCTTGGCCATCAGCACCGCCATCACCATGCCCAGCAGGTAGAGCCCCATGAGCACAAAGGCGGCCCACTTGCTGAAGAAGGCGCTCACCAGTATCACGTACACCGGTATGCGCGCCGAGCAGCTCATCATGGGTATCACCAGCATGGTGAGCAGCCGCGACTTGCGGTCCTCGATGGTGCGTGTGGCCATGATGGCCGGCACATTGCAGCCGAAGCCCATGATCATCGGTATGAAACTCTTGCCGTGCAGCCCCATGCGGTGCATCAGCTTGTCCATGATGAACGCCGCGCGCGCCATGTAGCCGCTGTCCTCCATGAAGGAGATAAAGAGATACAGTATCAGTATGTTGGGCAGGAAGACCAGCACCGAGCCCACGCCGGCGATGATGCCGTCGCACAGCAGACTCTTCAGCGGCCCGTCGCTCATGGCTGACCCCACGACGTCGCCCAGCCAACCGAACAAAGCCTCGAGCCAGTCCATCGGATACTGCCCCACAGCGAACGTGCAGAAGAAGGTGACGAACATCACCAGCAGGAAGATGGGGTAGCCTATCCAGCGGTGAGTGACTATGGCGTCGATCTTGTCGGTATTGGCGTGCAGGGTGCTCTTCTCGTTCTTGACGTAGCACTCAGCCAGCGCGCCGCGCACAAAGGCATATTTGGCGTCGGTGATGGCGCTCTCGATGTCCTGACGCTTGTCCTCCACCGTCATCTGATGCCCCTTGCTGACATCCTTGTCCACCAGCCGTCGGCCGCTCTCCTTCTTGAACTCCTCGGCAATCCTGTCGCGCATCTTGAGCACACTGCCGTCCGGGTCGCGGTCGGCCACATACTGCTCCAGCTGGCGGTCGTTCTCCAGCAGCTTGATGCTGAGGAAGCGCGTGCTCAGCGTATCGCTGAAGCCGTGCTCGTAAAGCTCCGTGCGCAGCCGCGCTATGCAGTCGCCCAGCACCTTGCCGTGGTTCACATGTATGTGACGCGTCTTCGTGTCGCGACCTTCATAGACCTCAATAATCTTGTCGAACAAGCGGTCTATGCCGTCGCCGTTGCGGCCGGTAGTAGGAACTATGGGCATGCCCAGCAGGGTGCCCAGCTGCTCAATGTCGAGCTTGTCGCCGCTGCGCTGCAGCTCGTCGTACATGTTCAGCGCCATCACCATGGTGATGTCCATGTCTATCAATTGCGTCGTCAGGTACAGGTTGCGCTCCAGGTTGCTCCCGTCCACCACGTTGAGTATTATGTCGGGCGACTTCTCGATGATGTGCTTGCGCACGTAGAGCTCCTCGGGCGAGTAGGCGCTGAGGCTGTAGGTGCCCGGCAGGTCTACCAGATTGAAGGTGTAGCCGCCGTGGGTGAAGGTGCCCACCTTCTCGTCTACGGTCACGCCGCTGTAGTTACCCACACGCTCGTGGGCGTGGGCCGCGATGTTGAAGATGCTGGTCTTGCCGCAGTTGGGGTTGCCCACCAGGGCCACGTTGATGGTCTTCGAGCGCTCCTCGGCGATGTGGTGCATGGCGTCGCAGTCAGGCGCCTCCAGGGGGCGGTAGTCGTCGTGGTGCACAATCTCCTTCTCGGCCTCACGCTCGCTGACAATCTCCACCTTACGGGCATCGCTGCGCCGCAGCGACACCTCGAAGTTCATGATGCGGTATTTTATCGGGTCCTTCAGCGGGGCGTTGAGCACCGCCTCGACGGTGACGCCCTTGATGAATCCCATCTCTATGATGCGCTTGCGGAAAGCCCCGTGACCGGACACACGCACCACAACGGCACGCTCACCGGTCTGTAGTTCAGATAGTAGCATAATTACAGCCTATTAAAATCGTCATGCAAAGATACAATATACCGCCCGCGCAGGCAATAACCATTATTGGTGATTGTGCGTCAGCAGCAAGCGAAAAACAGAACCTGAAAACACATTTTCCGCGACCCGGCAAAATAAAAGGCCATAATACTCCGTTATTTATAACAAAACCAAAAACGACAAACATCATGAGCCAATTCAAAGACGACAACAAAACGGGCCGCTACATCCTCTGGGGTGCGCTGGCGGTGTTAGCAATCATCGTGTTCTTCTCTTCGTTCTACACCATCCGCTCCACCGAGCGCGGCGTGCTGGCCACCTTCGGCAGGATGAGCGACACGGTGGTCGAAGACGGCCTTCACCTGAAGATACCCTTCATCCAGACCATCAAGCGCGTCAACGTGCAGCAGAAGAAGCACGACGGCAAGGAGAACAGCTACACGCGCGACGTGCAGACCTCGGTGGTGGAGTACACCATCAACTACGAGCTCGTGCGCGAGAACGTCAGCAAGCTGATGAAGAATGTCGGCGAAGACTACCACAACCGCATCGTGGTGCCCTTCATCCGCTCGGCCATGAAGGAAGCCTTCGGCAACTTCGCCGCCACCGAGATCGTGGAGAACCGCGACGCCGTGCGCCGCGAGATAGAGAACACCCTGCGCCGCACCCTCGACAGCAACTACTTCATGAACATACAGTTCCAGCTGGTTGACATAGACTTCGACGACGACTTCGAGACAGCAATCAAGGAAAAGCAGGTGGCCGAACAGAACGCCCTGAAGGCCAAGAACGTGACCATCCAGGTGGAGGAGCAGGCCAAGCAGACCAAGATCAAAGCCGAGGCCGACGCCGAAGCCATGCGTATCAAGGCCAACGCCCTCGAGCGCAACCCCAAACTGGTCAACTACGAGGCCGTGCAGAAGTGGGACGGCAAGATGCCGCAGTACATGCTCGGCAACTCGGTGCCGTTCATCGACATCAAATAGCACGCAGACAGCAGATTAACCCCACAAAGCCCCGGCAGCGCGCTGCCGGGGCTTTTTCTTTTGCCGCCGTCCGCACCCCCCTCCACTCCCCTACGGACCCGGTACGGCAGTTCTTCAGTACTTCAACGATACTTCTTCAGTAGTTCTTCAGTGCGGCACTGAAATACTACTGAAGAACTACTGAAGAACGGCCGTACCGGGTCCGTAGGGACTCCGTGGAGGGTGGGATTTTTTTCGGTGTCGCGACACAATAATTCAGACATGCGGACGTTATATGTCTGTGTTATGGGTAAAAAGCTGTACATAACGATACTTTGTGCCCTGAGCCTTACGCTGTTGGCCAAGGGGCAGGAGAGCGACACGTCGCGGTGGCGGTTCCACCTGTCGACCGGTGTCACCGCTGCCGCCGGCTACGGCCACACGCAGTCGCTGGGCTGGACGGCGCCGAGTGTCACCTACCACGCCAACGACCGGCTGACTGTCAGCGGCGGTTTTGCGGCGGCGGGCAGCCTGATGCCCGTCGGCGGCTACGCGCTGCACGGCCGCGGCGAGCGCAGCCTGGCGCCGCGCCGCGAGGGCACGAGGGCCGGAGCGCTCTGGGCCAGCGCCACCTACCACCCCAACGACCGACTGTGGGTGTGGGGCTCGGTGGCACACGTGACCGGCTACGCGCAGCCGCTCTGGCTCGACGGGGCGCTGCCCATCGAGGCCACGGCCATCAGCGGCGGCGTGGAGTACGCCCTCGGCAACGGCAGCCTGATAGGGATGCACTTCCACTTCGTGCACGACCACTACGGCACCCTGCTGCATCCGCCATACGGCCATGCCTGGTACGGCCCATACACCCCGCACTTAGAGATTTACGGCGGCCCCTGGCCCTTCTGAAATTGAAAATTGAAAGTTGAATATTGAAATACCGCAACTTTGGAGTACAACACACAACGCGAACAGCTGAAGATTAGCGACTACGGCCGCCATGTGGCCAAGATGGTGGAATACTGCAAGACCATCCCCGACCGCAGCGAGCGGACGGCGATGGCCAACACCATCGTTGAGGTGATGGCGCACGTGAACCCCAAGATAAAGGAACGCACCGACTACAAGCACATCCTGTGGGACCACATGATGATGATGGCGGGCTATGAGCTCGACGTGGACTGCCCCTACGAGATACGCCGCGAGGAGGTGGAGAACATGCACCCGGGACACATAGGCTACGCCGAAGGGACGATACGCTACCGCCACTACGGACGCGCCCTGGAGAACATGATCAAAGCCGTGGCGGCGATGCCCGAGAGCGAGGAGCGCACGGTGCTGACGGGCCAGATAGCGCACGCCATGAAGCGGCAGTACCTGCAGTGGAACCGCAACACCGTGGACGACGCGCTGATAGCCGAACAGCTCGCCGAGCTCAGCGACGGACGGCTGACGCTGCCCGAGGGGTTCACCTTCCAGACGTCGCAGGAGCTGCTCAACGCCATGGAGGCCGCGGCGGCCAAGAAGGAGGCCAACGAGGCCAAGCGCAAGAAAAAGAAAAAGAAGAAATAAATGGCAAGCTTTGAGATAACGGGAGGCCACCGACTGAAAGGCGAGATAGTGCCGCAGGGGGCCAAGAACGAGGCCCTGCAGGTGCTCTGCGCCGTGCTGCTCACCGGCGAGAAGGTGCGCATAGAGCACGTGCCCGACATACGCGACGTCAACAAGCTGATAGACCTGCTGAAACTGCTGGGCGTCAGCGTGAGAGAAGACCACACAGCGCTGTGCGAGAGCGGCCGGGCCTTTGAGTTCCAGGCCGACCGCGTGAACCTCGACGTTCTGTCGAGCCCCGAATACCGCGAGCAGGCCGGCACGCTGCGCGGCAGCATCATGCTCGTGGGCCCGTTGCTGGCGCGCTTCGGCCAGGCCGTGGTGCCGCAGCCGGGGGGCGACAAGATAGGCCGCCGCCGTCTGGACACCCACTTCATAGGCATGGAACGGCTGGGCGCCGTGGTGGACTACAAGCGCGGAGCTTACACGGTCAACGCCAAGCACCTCAAGGGCTGCTACATGCTGCTCGACGAGGCGTCGGTCACCGGCACGGCCAACATAGTGATGGCCGCGGTGATGGCCAAGGGGACGACGACCATCATGAACGCCGCCTGCGAACCCTACGTATACCAGCTCTGCACCATGCTCAACGCCATGGGGGCGAAGATCAGCGGCGTGGGGAGCAACCTGCTGACCATACGCGGCGTCAAGGAGCTGCACGGCTGCACACACCGCCTGCTGCCCGACATGATCGAGGTGGGCTCGTTCATAGGCATGGCCGCCATGACGGAGAGCGACCTGACCATCAAGAACGCACAGGTGCAGCACCTGGGGTTGATACCGCAGGTGTTCCGCCGGCTGGGCATCGAGGTGTGGCAGAAAGGCGACGACCTCTACGTGCCGGCGCAGGAGCACTACGAGATAGAGCGCTTCATGGACGGCAGCATCATGACCGTGGCCGACGCGCCGTGGCCAGGCTTCACGCCCGACCTGATAAGCATAGCCCTCGTAGTGGCCACGCAGGCCAAGGGCAGCGTGCTGATACACCAGAAGATGTTCGAGAGCCGCCTGTTCTTCGTGGACAAGCTCATCGACATGGGGGCGCAGATAATACTCTGCGACCCGCACCGCGCCACGGTGATAGGCCTCGACCGCGAACACAAGCTGCGCGGGGTGCGCATGACGTCGCCCGACATACGTGCCGGCGTGGCGCTGCTCATAGCGGCCCTCAGCGCCGAAGGCAAGAGCCGCATAGACAACATAGAACAGATAGACCGTGGCTACCAGCACATCGACGAGCGTCTGCGCCGCCTCGGGGCCGACATAAGAAGAATCTAAACACACACTACCAATATGCTGAACCTTTTCAAGAAGAAATACACCGCACGCCCTATCTTCGCCCCGCTGGGCACCGACATGCACTGCCACCTTGTGCCGCGGGTCGACGACGGCTCAAAATGCATTGAAGAGAGCGTGGAATGCCTGCAGACCCTCTGGGAAGTGGGCTACCGCAAGGTCATCATCACCCCCCACTTCCAGCACCCGCGCTTCCCCAACGACGAGGACGACATAAAGCGGCGCTTCGAGGAGCTTAAACAGCAGGCCAAGGAGCAGGGCGTGGAGATAGAGATTGCCGGCATCGGCGGCGAATACCGCATAGACACCGGCTTTGCGCAACGGCTGGAGAACCCGCGTTTCCTGATGGTGGGCGGCAAGTACGTGCTCGTGGAGTTCTCGCTGCACCAGCAGATGATGGGCAGCGACGAGCTGATATTCAACCTGCAGATGAAGGGCTACGAGGTGATACTGGCACACCCCGAGCGCTACCCGTACCTGAACGTGGACGGCATGCGCATGGAACAGCTGAAGAACCAGGGCGTGTACTTCCAGATCAACGCCCTCTCGCTCGGCGGCTTCTACGGCGAAGACGCCAAACACCGCGCCCACGAGATGCTGGAGCGCGGCTGGGTGGAGTTTATGGGCACCGACACGCACAACACCATGTACGCACAGGCCCTGCGCGACCTAAGCTGCAACCGCAAGGTGGAGAAGCTGATAGAGAAATACCAATTCATGAACAACACTCTTTAAACACGCACTAATATCAACTAACCCAACGCCCGATAAAGGCATCATTAAAACCAATAAGTAGACAGAAAGAGATAATAGCTATAATAAAAAGACAATACTATAGCGTTTGCTACTATTCGGCACTGCTTCAGGAATCTGCAAATTCAAGGTAAGTAAAGGTCACGCATAGGTTCGCAAGCGTCTACGTTGAGCGTGGACGGAACATATCGACTTTTACGGGCATTGCAGAGCCTCTGAAGCGTGGATTTGACGAAGTCCGCGCCCTTTTTATGCTCTGCCGTCCGTGGAAGCCGGATAGGCGTAGACCGCTAGGGAACACAAGGAATGTGTTATGAAGGCCCGCAAAGACGTACACATCGGCAGGGAGATAGAGCGTGTGTTGCACGAGCGCGGTATCACGGTCACCGAGTTTGCCAACCGCATCTGCTGCCATCGCAAGAATGTCTATGACATCTTCACGCGCAAGAGCATCGACATCGACCGCCTGATCCGCATCTCGGAGGCGCTCGACTACGACTTCATCCTTGGGGTCTACTACCCTGGCATAGGGCAGACAGAGGCCGGGAATGAGCAGGAGTTCAGGCTATTATATAAAAACGGAGTGTTGAGGGTGGTCACAGAGTGAAGAGAATGTTACACCGGTGTGCAGTAAACTGTTACACCGGTTTCTTGTCTACCTGCGTGAATGTCTGTAATTTTGCACCTCGAAATAGCAAGAGCATCGAAGCTGTAAGAGATGCATAAACAAAAACTTTCAAAACATGGGATGTTTATATGAAAACACCGCATCCTCGAATGGTTTTACCAACGGGCGAAGCGACGAACAGTGCAAGGCAATCTATTATTTTGTTCCCCGCGGAGGCTGCATAGGCAAGCTCTTCATGAGGCCAATCAGCGACGAGCAGTATGACGCGATGGTGGAGGCGAAGGCCGCCACTGTGAGGGACAAGAAATATGCCCTCAAGAAACTCGGCATCGACGAGGATATGGTCAAGGAAGTCGCCCCGCTGTGTCTCGAAGGCTACAGCTTCACAGGCAATGTATTCTGCAAGCAGGGCAAGGACCTGAAGTGGCGCAGCTCGAAGTACCAGATTACCTGGGTGTTCTGCGGCGACAACCAGCTCTACTTCTACAGCTACACCTTCAACACCGACGAGGACGGCAAGAAGACCGAGGCCGAGGAGTACTTCTACAAGGACGTCACCAACATCTCGCATTCGTCGGAGACGGAGGAGATTGTCTCCCTGCGCGACAGCAAGGGCAACCCCCTCATCCGCAACAACGTCACCTACAACCAGTTTATGATCAGCGCCATGGGCGACAAGCGCTACTGCGCCATGGAGGCCAACGAGACCACCGAGCGCGCCATCCAGGGCTTGAAGAACAAGCTCCGCGAGAAGAAGAACGCCTAAGCGTTGCGCGACAAGATGAAATCCGATGACAAGAGCTCCCGCCCCGCACAGGGACGGGAGCCTGCCACGGAGGCTTATGTATTGTGGTACGTCAGGGAGCGTCAGCTGACGCGTCCGCGAGGAGCCATAATCAAATTGCTCGGAGTGCTTCTGGCGGCAGTGGTCCTGACAGTAGGTATCGGCTACGGGCTCGCAGCAGCGGGGCTCGGCAGGCCATGGACGGTGGCGGCAATTGCCGTCGCGGTCCTGCTGGCGCGCAAAGGGGTGATAGCCGCCGTAGAGGTGTACCAGCGCTATGCCTCCGACGAGATACGCCGCAGCTGCCAGATGATGCCCACCTGCTCGGAGTACTGTATCCTCGCGGTGAGAAAGTACGGGGCTGTGGTGGGCTTGTGCAAGACAATGCACCGGCTTCTCTTCGACTGCAAAGGGCCGCACTTCCACGAGGACTGGCCATAGACAATAAAATCAGACACAAAAATGGGACTATTCAACAACCGGAACGCCAATGAAGACGCCTATGTGGGCGGCAAGAAACATTGGGTAGATGTAATCAAGAACTCGGGCGACGAGGATATGCTTATCTGGCGGCAGCCGGAAGAGGACTTCAACACCAACTCCACCTTGATTGTCATGCCTGGCGAGGAGGCCATCTTCGTCAACAACGGCAGCATAGAGCAGGTGTTCACCAATGGAAGCTACAAGTTGTCGACGCAGAACTATCCGTTCATCAGCCGTCTGCGCAACTACTTCTCCGGCGGCGTGTCGGTGTTCAACTGCGTGGTGTTCTTTGTGCGCACCGCCTACAGCAAGGAGATCAAGTGGGGCACCATGAAGCCCATAGAGTACTATGACGACCAGTACCAGCAGCTTAACATCAAGGGCTTCGGCGCCTACAAGGTGAAGGTGAACGACCCGAAGGTGTTCCTCGACCGCATGGTGGGCAGCAACATAGAGTTCAAGGATGCCGACGACCTGGACGAGTTCTTCGCCAACGAGTTCTTCCAGCACATCTCGGACACCATCGTCAACGCCCTCGACAGCCTCAAGGCGAGCCTCGGGCAGCCCATCTACAAGGTGGTCAGCGGCCACAAGGCCGAGATAGGCTCCACCATAGGCGACGTATTAGGCCCCATACTGGCCAAGAACGGCCTGAAGCTGGAGAACTTCTCGGTGTCGCACCTCAAGGTCGAGGGCGCCACGCCCGAAATCCAGAAAGCCATCGACACGGCCATGCAGATGGGCGTGATGAGCAGTGCCAAGGTGAACGAAGGCTGGCAGGCTATGACACAGCGCGACATTATGACCAACCTCTCCAACAACCCCGGCGGCGGCGGTATGGCCTCGGCAGGCATGGGCGTGGGCATGGGTATCGGTGCCATGGGAATGATGGGCAACATGATGGGCGGCATGATGCAGGGCGGCATGATGGGTCAGCCCCAGCAACAGCAGCCTCAACCCCAACCCACGGCACCGGCGGCCGACGACCCCATGGCCAAGCTGCAGAAGCTGAAGCAGATGCTGGACATGGGCCTCATCTCGCAGCAGGACTTCGACGCCAAGAAACAGGACATCATCAATAGCATGTAGGCATGAAGAAGGACAATTTATGGCTTTGGATTGCGCTCGGCACGGTGGTGATAATAGCGTTTAACGTCTTTTTCTTCGCTCTGTCGGCCGACAACAAGCCAGCCTCGGTATGGGTGAACTACGTTTTCATTACATTATCGTACATCGTCCTGATGCTCACCCCCGTGCTGGCTGGGGAACTGACGGTAAAAAACAACAAGCGTCACCTGTTATACTATGGCACTTTCGCCTATCTTGTGCTGACAGTGTTGGTGGACACCGTCTTCATCATGATTTCGCCAGAAAGCACCAAAGCCACGTGGCTGGTAAATATCGGCATGCTTGCCTGTGCCGCCACATATCTCATCGTCACCATCCTGATGGTGGGACAGCAAAAGAAAGACGACCCAGAATAGTCACCAGATAAACACAATAGATATGAAAAAACAGGTTCTTTGGATAGCGCTGGATGCAATATTCCTGATAGTATTCAACGTGTGCTTCTTCGTTCTTCTCGGAGGAGCCAAGGAGAGAGGCATCGAGGGCATACCGCCATCGGTGTGGGTAAGTTACGGCTTCATACATTTTAGCTATCTGCTGCTGCTCTGCACCCCACTGATGGTGCGCCGCGGTAACAAAGCTATGGCCGATTATGCGCGGCCACTCTATGTCGGCACGTGGATCTATTTCCTCGTCGCCCTTGTAGTCAACCTTGTCTTTATCCTTGTCTCGCTCAACAGCACGCTGGTGCAGCTCTTCCAGCAGCTGCAGCTGTCGCCGAAGAGCGGCCTGCTGGCATGGCTGGTCAATAGACTGGTCAATGCCGACGGCATCACCGCAGCCTGGCTGCTCAATCTGCTGGGGAGCCCCATCTCGACGGGCACGGCATGGGTTGTTAATGTCATCTTGGCAGGTCTGGCGGCAATCTACCTGATAGCCAACGGCCTTGTCAACGAAGACACCGCCGAGAAGCAGGAACGCCATGAGCAGGAATTGGTCTACGTAAAGACCGCAGCGCCCCGTCTCAAGGCACTGGTGGACGGCGCCACAGATAAAAAAGTGGAGGCAGAGCTGGAGAAACTGTACTACACCATAAACAGCAGCCCTTTGCGCTCCAACGAGGCAGCCAAGAGCCTCGAGCGTCAGGTGCTCATGATGCTCAACGACCTCGAAGATGCCACAGACAAGGAAGACACGCTCCGCATCTGCGACGAAATGGTCAAACTGGCGAACCGCCGCAACAGAATGTTGAACACAAACAATTAAAACCATACCTATGGCAACAGCAACAATTTTGGTCTGCCCCAACTGCGACAGCACCCTCGAACGCACCACCAAGAAATGCGACTACTGCCACCAGCCTGTCATCGTCGACAGTGGCTCTCTGGTCAAGATGCAGGACGACCAGGTGAAAAAGTACGTAAAAAGCTACAACCAGATGCTCACCGACGGCAAAGGAACCTCGGGCGAGATGGAGAGCTACATCGCCATGTGCTTCCTGCGTCTGCACCAGTACGACAAGGCTCTTGAGCACTTCGACAAGGCCCTCGACGAGAGCTTCGACGACGCCGAGACCTACTTTATGACCGCCGTCGCCCTGATGCGCGGCAAGAAGCCGTTCCTCGCACAGCGCGCCGACATCAACAAGGCGGTGAGCTATCTCGAGACAGCCTGCGAGCTTGAAGAGAAGCCCATCTATCGCCAGATGCTGGGCTACATCAAACAAGACTATTTCGACCGCAAGTACCTAAATGTAAGCCCCTCGACGGATGAAGAGTATGCCCGTGCCGAGGAGTTGGGGCTGAACGACGATGATATCAACACCCTCGTATCTTTGCTGAACATCAAGGAGAGTTAGCGGTTCACCCTTAGCACTATTCTATTTATATGCCAGAGAGTCACGCCTTTATGGCGCGGCTCTCTATTTTTTTTGACTTCTGGGCAATAAAAGACCTGCTTTTGTGTTAATAATGAGTTACTAAAAGGATAGGAAAAATGAACAGTCTGAATGCCGTGTCGCCCATCGACGGGCGCTACCGCAGCAAATGCGAGTCCCTGGCCAAATACTTCAGCGAAGGGGCGCTGATAAAATACCGTGTCCGCGTGGAAGTTGAGTACTTCATAGCCCTCAGCGAGAGGCTGAAGACGCTGCGCCCGCAGCTGGCCATCGTGGCCTCGAAGGCCGAGGCCCTGCGCGACATATACCGCACCTTCTCCGACGAGGATGCGCAGGCCATCAAGGACATAGAGAAGGTGACCAACCACGACGTGAAAGCCGTGGAGTACTTCCTGAAGGGCAAGTTTGACGAGATGGGCCTCGCGGAACTCAAGGAGTTCATACACTTCGGCCTGACGTCGCAGGACATCAACAACACCAGCGTGCCGCTGAGCATGAAAGAGTGCCACGACGAGGTGCTGCTGCCTGCCTACCGACGCCTGCAGGCCATGCTCGACGAGCGCGCCGAGGAGTGGAAGGACATACCCATGCTGGCCCACACCCACGGGCAGCCGGCGTCGCCCACCACGCTGGGCAAGGAGTGGGGCGTCTTCGCCTACCGCCTGCGCCGTCAGATTGAAGAACTGGAGCGCATACCCTTCACCGCCAAATTCGGCGGTGCCACCGGTAACTTCAACGCACACCTGGCAGCCTTCCCGGAGGTGGACTGGCGCGCCTTCGGCAACGACTTCGTGGCCAACCACCTCGGCCTCGAGCGCCAGCAGCTCACCACCCAGATAGAGAACTACGACATGATGGCCGCCTGGTTCGACGCCTGCAAGCGCATCAACGTCATCCTCATAGACCTCTGCCGCGACGTGTGGACATACGTCTCCATGGAGTACTTCAAGCAAAAGATAAAAGCCGGCGAAGTGGGCAGCAGCGCCATGCCGCACAAGGTGAACCCCATAGACTTCGAGAACGCCGAGGGCAACCTCGGTCTGGCCAACGCCATCTTTGAGCACCTGAGCCACAAACTGCCGATAAGCCGCATGCAGCGCGACCTGACGGACAGCACGGTGAGCCGCAATATCGGCGTGCCGATAGCACACACCATGATCTCCATAGCCTCGCTGGAGAAGGGTCTCGGCAAACTGCTGCTCAACGAGCAGGCCCTAGAGCGTGACCTGGAGAACAACTGGGCCGTGGTGGCAGAAGCCATACAGACGATACTGCGCAGTGTGGGCTACCCCAACCCCTACGAGGCGCTGAAGCAGCTGACACGCACCAACGAAAAGGTGACGGCGGCCACCATAGAGAGCTTCGTGGATACGCTTGAGGTGGCACCCGACGTCAAAGAGCGCCTCAAGAAGCTCACCCCGCACAACTATATAGGCTACAGCCTATGAACTTCACGCTCCACAACCTGAAGCCATACAGCGCCCGCATGGGACTGTACACGCTGCTGGTGGTGCTGAGCGTTGTGTTCACCATGTCGACGGCACTGAGTGTCGCTGACTTCCTGAAGATACTCTTCGGCGAAGGCGAGAAAGCCATGCCGTCCATCAACCTCGTGGCACAGGCTCTCGACGGCCTGTACCGCTGGCTGATAACCTTCGGCCGCAAAGAGGCCCTGATCCTCTTCTCGGTGATAATCTTTGTGCTCTACAGCCTGAAGAACATATTCGGCTACCTGTCGGCAGTGCAGATAGCCGTGATACGCACCGGCGTGGTGCGCGACTTGCGCAACAAGCTGTTCCGCAAAGCCATGCGCCTGCCGCTGAGCTACTATGACCGCGCCCGTAAGGGTGACGTCATGGCCAGGTTCAGCAGCGACATGGTGGAGTATGAGGAGAGCGTCCTCGGGTCGCTGCAGTCGCTGCTTTCGTCAACCATCAGCATGGTGCTGTATCTGGCCATGCTGGTGTATCTCAACGTGAAGCTGACCCTCTTCGTGCTGCTCATGCTGCCGCTGGTGGCACTGGTGGTGGCGGGCATAGCACGCCGCCTGAAGCGCAGCTCACAGGTGGTGCAGGAGATGAACTCGCGGCTGATATCCCTCACCGACGAGACCATGGGCGGCCTGAAGGTCATCAAGTCGTATAACGCCATAGACTTCTCCAACCGCCGCTTCCGCAGCTACAACCGCGACTACACGCGCCGCCGCAACGCCATGTACCGCCGCATCGACGCCGCATCGCCGGTGAGCGAGTTCCTCGGCAGCGTGATAGTGATAGGCATCCTGCTCTTCGGCTCGTGGCTGGTGATGAACGGCGACAACGGCCTCACCGCCGACCTGTTCATCAGCTACGTGATGCTCTTCGTGCTCATGATACCGCCGGCCAAAGACCTCACCACCGCCTTCTCGCAGATGCGCAAAGGCAGAGCCTGCGCCGACCGCATCGAGGCCTTCCTCGGCGAAGAGGAGGAAGCGTGGGCGGCGGGAGGCGTACACCGCGAAGCGGCGGGTACAGAGGAAAGTGCGACAGCGGTGGAGCTGCGGCACGTAAACTTCAGCTACAACGACGACACACCGGTGCTGCACGACATCAACATCAGCGTGCCGCGCGGCACAACCCTGGCCCTCGTAGGCGCCTCGGGCAGCGGCAAGAGCACGATAGCCGACCTGATATGCCGCTTCTACGAATGCCGCGACGGCGAGATACTCCTCAACGGGCAGCCCGTCGGCGACATGCCGCTGGCGGACCTGCGCTCGCGGATAGGCGTTGTGGCGCAGGACACCCTGCTCTTCAACGACACCGTGGCGGCCAACATAGCCTTCGGACGGCCCGGCGCCACCGCGGCCGACATAGAACGCGCCGCCCGCGCCGCGCAGGCCCACGACTTCATAAGCGCCATGCCCGAGGGCTACAACACCTGCATCGGCGAAGGCGGCGGCATGCTCAGCGGCGGCCAGCGCCAGCGCATAAGCATAGCCCGCGCCCTGCTCCGCGAACCCGAGCTGCTGATCCTCGACGAGGCCACCTCGGCCCTCGACACCGAGAGCGAGCACATGCTGCAAGCCACACTGGGCGAGGTGCTGCAGGGCCGCACGGCAATAGTCATCGCCCACCGCCTCTCCACAGTGGCCGGCGCCGACAACATCGTGGTGCTCGACCACGGCCGCATCGCGGAACAAGGCACACACGACGAACTCATGGCACTCGGCGGGCGCTATAAGCAAATGGTACAACTGCAGTCTCTCGACTGATGCGTCGCTTCTTGCACATACTGCTGCTGCTCGCCGCACCCCTGACCATCGCGGCACAGACCCCGGTGGAGCTCTGCACCGAGTGGGTGGCCACCGTCGACGACTCGCAGCACATAGTGCTCCGCTGGAGCCCCTCGCCAGACGCCCGCGCCGCGGGCTACAACATCTGCACCGGCGACACCTGCCGCCCCTACGCCGTCATCCACAACCGTTACGACACCACCCTGGTATGCCGCGACCACAGCGCCACCGAGCGCCACCTCTATCGTCTGCACGTCTTCGACAACGAGAACAACCCCAGCGCGCTGACGCCGCACTTCGGCAACATCGTGGCAGAGGCAACCATACCGCACTGCGACACCGTGGTGAGCGTCAGCTGGAACGCCTATAGCGGCATGCCCGGCGGCGTGGGGCGCTACCATCTGCTGGGGCGCATAGAGCCCTACCAGGACACCTTCTACGAACTGTACAGCACCGACAGCAACGGCGCCATGGCCTACCGCTTCGCCATGCCCGAAGGGGCCACACGGGTGCACCTGAAGGTGCGCGCCGTAAGCACCGACAGACGCCTGACCTCCCTGTCGAACACCGTCAGCGTGGAGCGCGGCACCGTCGACAGCGCCTCCTTCGTGCGCATAGACAGCGTGACGACAGACACCGCCCGCTCCATCGTGCACGTGCACATACCCGTAGACACCGCCTTCCACGGCGGCCGCTACACCCTGTGGCGCAGCATCGACGGCACCCCCTGGGACCCCATAGCGCAGTTCTCACCCACCACACCGGCATACACCTACACCGACCGCGACATACACCCCTACAGCGACTCGCTGCACTGCTACCAGCTCTCGGTCGTCGACGGCTGCGGCATGAACCCGAGCTACTCCACGGCGCGCTGCACCGTGGTGCCGCCACCCCCGGAACCGCGCTGCTGGTTCCCCAACATCATAGTGGCCGGAAGCGGCGAGAACGGCCTCTTCAAGCCCGCGCTGCAGGGCGACATGGGCGACCTCTACGAGCTACACATCTTCGACCGCAACGGGCTGACGGTCTTCAGCAGCAACAACCGCAACGAAGGCTGGCGCCCCGGCGCCGACATCCCGCAGGGCACCTACGCCTACAGCCTGCGGCTGCGGCTCAACAACAACATGATAAAAACCTTCACCGGCACGGTGACAGTAATAAAATAGCACCAAGACCATGGAAATAGCACTCTACATACGCCACATCGACGACGAGGCCAAACCCTACCTGGCCACCCTCACCGAGACGCTGCACCGCAGCGGCATAACCACACGGCAGGTGACCGACGGCGACAGCGTCGACGGCTGCGACTTCCTCTTCACCATCGGCGGCGACGGCACACTGCTCTCCTCGGTGCAGTTCGTGCACAGCAGCTCGCCGGCCGCCTTCCCACCCATCCTCGGCATCAATTTCGGCCACCTGGGCTTCCTCACCGCCGCCGGCAAGGAAAACGCGGGCACCCTCGTCGACGAACTCCTGCAGGGCCACTACACCCTCGAGAAACGCTCCCTCCTGGAGGTCAACGGAGGCTACGCCCTCAACGAAGTCTTCCTCCACCGCAGCGACGCTGCGTCGCTCCTGCGCATCGAAGCCACCGTCGACGGCGACTACGTGGCCACCTATGCCGGCGACGGCGTCATCGTGGCCACGCCCACGGGCTCCACGGCCTACTCCCTCTCCTGCGGAGGCCCCATACTGACGCCCAACTCGCGATGCCTCGCCATAACACCCATCTCCGCCCACACCCTCACCCTGCGACCCATCATCGTGCCAGACACCGCCACCGTCGTCATGCGCGTCGACGGCGCCGAGACCTACACCCTCGGCATCGACTCGCGACGCACCACCCTCCACGGCTCCACGCAACTCACGCTGCGACGCGCTCCCTTCAGCATCAACCTGGTACGCACAGGCTCGCAGAGCTTCTTCTCGGCCATCCGCGACAAACTGTCGTGGGGCAGCTGACAACTAACCCTTTGGCACACAAATTGCAGGCAAGAGAAGCATGGAAAAGATGACCTTCACCACCGACCGCACCGCCCTCGACGAGGGCGAGATAATAACCGTCAGCTGGGACTGCCACGAAGCCGAGCGCGTGGAACTCACCATCGACAACGGCTACAAGGCGACACCCATAGCCCTCGACCTCGCAGGCAGCAAACGCTTCCGCCTCAACCGCTCCAAGGGCAGGACACGCCTCACCGTCACCGCCTGGGTCGGCGGCAAGAGCTACTCCAAAACCATCAAGGTGCGGGTGCGCCCCATGCCCACCACCCACGCCGAGACCGTCGACGACAGCGGGCGCCGCGTGAGCCAAGGCCCGCGCCTCACCGAGCGCATAGGCGCCTGGTGGCGCCGCCGGCGCGCCGCCTACAACGAACGCATGCAGGCCCTGCCGCCCGACAAACGGCTGGCCACGCGCACCGTCAACCTCCTCTGCGTCGCCATGCTCCTCATGCTCCTGCACCCCCTGCTCGGCCTCCTCGGCATCGTGGGCGTCGCCGGCTGGCTCATGTGGTTCATCTACCGCCGCTGACGCACCCACCATCCCACATAACCCCGTCGGGGTTCGCATTGTTGCAACATTATGTCGTTATGCTATTGACATGGAACCCCGACGGGGTTCGCATTGTCGCAACGTCTTGTCGTTTTGCTATTGACATGGAACCCCGACGGGGTTCGCATCCTGCGGTGCCGTCGATACATGGGGAAAACGCCGTAGGCGTTCCATATCAATAGCCAACGCCATCACCAACCACGTGACAATGAACCCCGTCGGGGTTCCATATCAATAGCAAAACGGCAGACATCCAAGGCAGCATGAACCCCGTCGGGGTTCCATATCAATAGCAAAACGGCAGACATCCACAGCAGCATGAACCCCGTCGGGGTTCCATTGCGCCGTCCGTCCCCCGCGCCGTTTCGACGCACCCGCGACGGCCGTTCTACGGTACTTCTACGGTATTTCTACGGTCGTTTAACGCTAAAAAGCGTAGAAATACCGTAGAAATACCGTTGAAATACCGTTGAAATGCCGTAGGGGGTCCGTAGAGGGGCCGTAGAAGGGCTGGTTTACAGTCGGTTAGGCTCCGGCGGTGCACCCATAAGCCTCATAACGAGAGCGTTGATAGCAATCTGTTGCCCTGATGAGCGGCCCGAAAAAGAGCTGGGGAGCATCATAAAAGGTTCATATCCACGCTGGTGGTGCAGACCGCCAGCCGCGGGCACAAAATCCAGGCCGACGGCTGCCGTCCACTGCGGGACCCTGAGCGACATCGCCGCCGGACGGGCTCCGGTAACGTGAAGAAATGTTAAAAATTTGCATCTTTCGGAGATTTTACATACCTTTGACCCCAAGAAAAAAATGCCGCCCGCGCAGGGGCAGACGCCTGCAACACTATATACTACAGCACATTAAACACCACCCCACAGACACAGGCGACAGGCGGAAAAGACGAGACGCACGAGGAAAAGCAAAACAAAAAACAACATAAACAACATTATTAACAAACAAAAAACATTATGAAAAAGTTTCTACGAAGTGTGTTGCTAATGGCATGTCTGGCAGTGCCATGGGCGACCAGTGGACAAGAGACAGTGACAATCGGCACAGGTACGTCTACCAACTACTACACGCCGTTCAACTCTCTCTATGGTTACTCCTTTACGGAGATGGTTTACCCCGCCGCCGCCATAAACATGGCAGGAACCATCACCTCCATCAGTTTCCATTTGGGACAGAGCTATTCTACAGCACAGACCAACACCATTGCTCTGTACATGAAGAATGTCAGCAGGACCTCGTTTTCGTCGAACACGGACTATGAGGCTGTCACCACATCCGACTTGGTGTACAGCGGTTCGTGGACAATCCCGGCCAGCTACACCGGCTGGGTTACAATCCAGCTGGACAACCCGTTCTACTATGACGGGAGCAGCAACCTGATGGTCGCCATGCACGAATCCACTGCCGGCTATGCTACACGCAACTTCACCTACACCAGCGCAACCTCTGCGTGCATAAGCTTCTATAGCGACGGCACAAACCCCGATCCTTACAATATCGGGTCTTACAGTGGCAGTAAAACCACGCGTGACTACTATGGCAACATCCAGCTTGAGATTACCCAAGACAATCTCAGCTGCTATCCGGTGAGGAACCTCGCCGTCACGGGCACCGTCAGCACCACGGAGCTGACCGTCAGCTGGGTTGACACCAACAACAGCGGCGCCAGCTACAACGTCTACCTCATCAACGGCACCGACACCACCCTCGACGGCACCACCACCGACACATCCTACATCTTCAGCGACCTCACGGCCAACACCACCTACACCATCGGCGTGCAGGCCGACTGCGGCAGCGGCGACCTCGCCTCCATGCGCACCATCCAGGCACGCACCCTGCGCGTTGACCCCGTCAGCGAGCTGCCCTACACCTGCGGCTTCGAGGCCGACGAGGACACTGGCTGGACTGTGTTCAACGGCACGGCCACCAACAAGTGGTTCATCGGCTCGGCCACCAACAACGGTGGCAGCCGCTCGCTCTACATCAGCAACAACAACGGCACCTCCAACAGCTACAACATCGACTACACGAGCGACGTCTATGCCTACCGCGCCTTCTCCCTGGCCGACGACGGCGACTACGCCTTGAGCTTCGACTGGAAGGGTGTCGGCGAGAGCACCTACGACTACCTCTACGCCTACATAGCCCCCGGCAGCGCCGACTTCAACGGCTCGTCGGTGAGCACCACGGGCTGGCAGAATGTCAGCGGACTCCTCAACGGCAGCAGCACATGGCAGACTGCGCAGATACCCCTCATAGGCGCCACGGCGGGCACCTACTACCTGGTCTTCTACTGGCACAACGACGGCAGCGTGGGCGAACAGCCCCCAGCAGCCATTGACAACATCAGCGTCAGCGTCATCAACTGCTCGGCCCCCACAGCCCTGACCGTCGACACCGCACTGACCACCGAGACCAGCGTCACCCTCAACTGGAGCGGCGATGCCAGCGCCTACATTGTGCGCGCCAACGGCGGCGAGTGGCAGGATGTCAGCGACACCACCTATACCTTCGACAACCTGAGCGCCGGCACGGGCTACACCTTCGTCGTGGCAGCCGTCTGCGGCGACGACACGAGCTTCTCCATCAGCACCAGCACCTTCACGGCCTGCGGCGTCATCACGCACACCGACGGCCTGCCCTACGTGGAGACCTTCGAGAGCTATGCCACCGGCTCCACCGAGTCCATCAACCCCTGCTGGACAAAATACAGCTTCACCACCAGCACCACCTATCCCTACCCCTCCAGCACCGCCGGCCCCAACACGCCAAACAGCCTGTACTTCTATCCCACATCGTCGGGCACGCAGTGGGCTGTGACGCCTGAGTTTGACGAGGTGGACGACCTGATGGTGGTCTTCCAGATGCGCAGCAGCAGCACGGCGGCAACCACACGCATGACGGTGGGCGTCATGGGCGACCCCAACGACACCACCACCTTCACCCCCATCGAGAGCTTCGGCGTGAGCACGACGAACACCTGGGAGCTGAAGGAGTGCCGCCTGACGAGCTACACGGACACGGGCCGCTACATAGCCTTCCGCGCTGCCGGCAGCTCGGTCAATTTCTACATTGACGACATCACCGTCATGCTGGCCCCGAGCTGCGAACGCGCCCAGGGCGTCAGCGTCGCCAACCTCACCAGCACGACCGTCGACGTTGTCATCCACGACAGCAACCAGGTGAACAACTACCGCATAGACGTCAGCGGCGACAGCACCTTCAGCGTGCCGGCCAGCGACACCATATACACCCTTGAAGACCTGCAGCCCAACGCGCAGTACACGGTGACAGTGGTGGCCCTGTGCGACGACGGCAACGAGACCTCGCCCGTGGTCACCAGATTCCACACACCCTGCCTGCCCTACGCCACCGAGGATCTGCCCTTCATGGAGAACTTCGACAGCTACACCGGCGGCACTTCCAGCAGCGCCACCACCGTCTTCAACCCCGACTGCTGGACGGTCATCGACCGCTACGGCACCTACTACCCCTACGTCAGCACCAGCCAGCACAACAGCGGCTCCAACAGCTTGTACTTCTACACCTCCAGTTCGAAGATGACGCACATGTCCATGCCTGCCTTCGAGGAAGACCTGGAGAACCTGGAGCTGAGCTTCTCGGTGCGCGTGGCCACTTCGGGCTACGGCGTGGAAGTGGGCGTGATGAGCAACCCCAACGACACCTCGACCTTTGTGCCCGTTGACACCTGCGCCCCGAGCGCTACAGGCACCTGGGAAGACTTTGTAATACACTTCCCCGGCCACACCACGGGCTTCATAGCCTTCCGCAACCTCAACGCCTCGGCCGGCACCCGCACAACCTACATCGACGACATCAACGTGCACATGGCTCCCACCTGCGAGCGCATCGAGGGCTTCACGGTGAACAACGTGACGGCCTACACCGCCGACATACACATCGACGACCCGAGCACGGAGGGCAACTATGTCATCGTAGCCTCCAGCGCCACAGACACCGTGACCGAGACGGCGACCGACACCGTGTACACCATCAGCGGCCTGCAGCCCAACACGGTGTATACCTTCACGGTGTACACACTGTGCAGCGACAGCAGCACCACGGCGCCGCGCGTGAGCCCCTCCTACCGCACTGCCTGCGCCCCGATACAGCAGCTGCCCTGGACAGAGGACTTCGACAGCTACAGCAGCTACTACACCTCCAGCGGCAGCATGCCCGGCGGCATGATACCCTGCTGGGAATTCCTGCCCACCGCCAGCAGCGACTACATGCAATTCTACAACCAGACCAGCAGCTACAGCCACAACTACGAGCTCGGCACCCAGGGCTACAGCCTGAAGTTCTACCCCGGCACCTCCACCTCGCAGGCCATCGTGGTGATGCCTGCATTCGAGGAAGAGATAGGCAACCTGCAGCTGGCGTTCTGGACACGCCCCGAGGGCACGGGCTCGAGCCCCGGAAGCCTCTCTGTGGGCTACGTCACCGATGCCACAGACCGCAGCAGCTTTGTGGCCCTGGAGACCTACAGCTACAGCGAGTTCAACGGAGCCTACCGCATGATGATAGTCACCTTCCCGGCCAACGCCCCCGAAGGCTCGCGCATAGCGTTCCGTCACAACACAGCAAGCAGCAACTGGTACTGGTTCATTGACGACATCTACGTCTCCCTCGCCCCGTCCTGCGCCCGTGCACAAGGTATCCGTGCGGAGAACATTGGCGCCACCGAGGCCGACATCGTCATCCTCGACAGCAACCATGTGGACAACTATACGGTCACCATCGTCAGCGGCAACGACACCGTCAGCGAGGATGTGACAGACACGATCCTCTCGCTCAGCAACCTGACGCCCAACACGCAGTACAGCGTCAGCATGGTCAGCGTATGCGACGACGGCAACACCACCTATCCCTTTGAGATGACCTTCAAGACCCTCTGCGAGGGCATAGAGCACGACAGCCTGCCCTGGACGGAGAACTTCAACAGCTACACCGGCAACACCAGCAGCTACGAAAGCAACCGCATGGATCCCGATTGCTGGACCATCCTCGACCGCTACGGCGCCAACTACCCCTACTACAACAACAGCAGCACCTACAGCCCCAACGGCGGCAACTGCGTGTACAGCTATACCTCCAACAACATCAAGCCCGTCATGGTGCTGCCCCCGTTCCAGGACACGCCTGACCAGCTGATGCTCTCCTTTGACCTGTATGTCAGTGGCAGTGGCAACACTGTTGAGGTTGGCATTATCACCAACCCCAACGATGCCACGACATTTGTGCCCGTAACCTCCTTCGCACCGACAACCTACAGCGTATGGCAGCACTACGAGGCCACGTTCGCCGGCCAGACCGAGGGTCTCATAGCCCTGCGCCACACAAGTGGCACAGTATATATTGACAACATGGTGGTTGACGAGCTGCCCAGCTGCGTGGCTCCGTCATCGGTAACAGTCACCGACATTGACTCCGCTAACGCCACCATCACTATCGCCGACGCCAACAACACCGGCCACTACATGCTCTACATAGGCACCACCGACAGCGTGGAGCTGTTCGATAACACCTACACCTTCGACACCCTGACCCCCGGAACGGACTACACTGTCAGCGTGCGTACCATCTGTGCCGACGGGAGCATGACTGATGCCGCCGTCGCCAGCTTCCGCACCGACTGCGCCTTTATCACCGTGTTGCCCTGGACCGAGGGCTTCGAGGGCTACACCGCCACTACCGACATCCAGGCCGACCTCAACTGCTGGAACACCGTCAAAGGCAGCAGCAGCAAGTTTTACGTGATAAACGATGCCGCTCGCGTGCACGGCGGCAGCAACTCGCTGCGCTTCAACGGCTACGCCACCACCCCGCTGATGGCCATCCTGCCCCCCTTCGCGGACGACATCAGCACCCTTGAGTTGTCATTCTGGGCTCTGGCAGAGAACGGCACCACAGCCGGTGTGCTCCGCATCGGCTACGTCACCGACGTCACCGACAGCAGCACCTTCGTGCTGACCGCCCTCCTCAACGGAGCCGACCACACCACCTATACGCAGGAGAATGTGACCTTTGCCGGTGCTCCCGAAGGAGCCCGCATAGCCATCCAGCAGGTCAACGGCAATAACAACTACTGGTGGTGGATTGACGACATCGACGTGCACATAGCCCCCATCTGCGCTCGTCCGCAGGGCGTGACGGTGAGCAACATCACCAGCACCACGGCCGATGTCACCATCAGCGACAGCACCCTCGTTGGCAGCTACATGTACATCATTACCGATGGCACCAACAGCGACACTGTGACTAACATCAGCGACACGATTATCTCGCTCACCGACCTGCAGCCCGGCACCTACTACGACATCAATGTGGCCGCTGTCTGCTCGGACGGCAACCCCACAGCCTTCGTCAACACGACATTCTTGACGGAGTGCGCCCCGATAGCAACCCTGCCGTGGAGCGAAAACTTCGAGGGCTGGGGCACCGGCAACGCCGGCTTCCACCCCTGCTGGAGTCACTTCTACACGAGCGGTTCCTCCACATACACCAACAGCTACCCCTACGTCAGCACCAGCGCCAGCGCCCACAGCGGCACCAAGTACATGTACAACTACACCTACCAGGGCAGCAGCTCGCAGTACTACTCGGTGTTCTACCTGCCGGAGTTCGAGGCTGACCTCAACACCCTCGGCGTGTCCTTCTTCTTCAAACCCAACAGCAGCAGCTACGCCAACACAGTGCGCGTGGCCGTTGGTGTGAGCGACAGCGCCACCGCCGACACGAGCACCTTCACCCGCTTGGCTACCATCGCCGCCACGCAGAACGCCTGGGAGGATTTTGATGCCGACCTCAGCGCTTACACCGGCAACGGCGGCCGCATCACCTTCGTGGTCTACGGCACCACTGCCAACTATATCTACCCCTATATCGACGACATCACCGTGGACGCCCTGGCCGACTGCCGCCGTCCCTCTGTGGTGGAGGCCGTCAACATCACTAACAACGAGGCCACCATCTCCTGGGTCGACGCCACCTTGGCGGGTTCCTACATCGTGACCCTCTACGACGCCACCGGCGCCGCCATCGGCAGCCCCGTCACCGTCACCGACACCTTCTACACCTTCACCGGCCTCACCAACGCCACCACCTACACCGTCGGCGTCAGCAGCAACTGCACCAACGAGGCCACACGCGAGCGTACCATGTCGTTCACTACCGCCAACTGCGCCCTGCTCACCAGAGCCGACCTGCCTTTGGTGGAGACCTTCGACAGCTATACCACCGGCACCTCTGGTACCATCGACAACTGCTGGAACAAGTTCAGCCTCAGCGGTACCTCTTACTACCCCTACCCCTCCAGCAGCTATCACCACGGCACCACCGGCAACAGCATGTACTTCTACCCCTACGGCGTAAACCGTGCCAACTACCTCGTGCTGCCCGGCTACGACACCGTGGCCAACCTCAACCTGCGCTTCTGGATGTACCGCGGCAACAGCTACGCACAGATAGAGGTGGGTGTGATGACCGACCCGAACAACGCAAACACCTTCACCCCCATCCAGGCCTTCACACCGTCGGCCACCAGCACATGGGAAGAGGTTGATGTGGATCTCAACGGCTACACCGGCATCGGCCACTTCGTGGCACTCCGCGCCTACTGCGTCAACACGACCACCAACTACTCAATCTACGTTGACGACATCACCCTCTCGACTATCAGCGCCTGCCCGCGCCCGGGCAGCGTGTCGGTGAGCAGTGCCACCCTCAACTCGGCCGTTGTCACCGTCAACGATCTCGCCGAAATAAACAACTACCGTCTCTGGTGGGGTGATAACGACAGCGTGGACATCACCACCAACACCTACACTATCACCGGTCTGAGTGCCTCCAGCTCTTACACTGTCACCGTGGCAGCCATCTGCCCCGACGGCACGCTGACCAACACCCGCAGCACGACCTTCCGCACCCTGTGCGGCGACATTACATACAGCGGCCTGCCGTGGTTCGAAAGCTTTGAGACCTACGGCAGCAACGTTCGCGACACCGCTGCGGCATTATCCTGCTGGTCGTTCATCCACCCGCATGGTGAGACAACCTACTCCTCGAACGGATACTGCTATGTGACCAATAGCTATCCCGTGACGGGCACCTATACCCTGCGCTTCAGCGGCTATGCCGCCACCCCGATGGTGGCCGTCCTGCCCTCCTTCGAGACCGACATTGCAAACCTGAAGATGACCTTCCACCTGCGCTCTGAGAACACCAATGACTACAGCGGCACCACCAACAGCCCCGGTGCTATCCGCGTTGGTTACATCACCGACCCGACAGACAGCACAACATTTGTGCAGACTGCACGCTTTGAGTGCACTTCTGGCCTCTACACCAACATGACCTTAGACAGCGCCACCTTCGCTGGTGCTCCCACCGGTGCACGCATCGCCATCGAGCAGGTGAACAACAACACCAACTACTGGTGGTGGATTGACGACATCACAGTGAGCCTCGACCAGAACACGCCGACACCGCAATACACTGTCAGCGTCAGCAGCGCCGATGCCACCATGGGTACCGCCAGCTGCACGCCCAGCGGCAGCGTGGACGCCGGCACCAGCGTGACGGCCACGGCCACTGCCAACGACGGCTACCACTTCGTCAGCTGGACTGACGCCAACGGTGGCACCGTGAGCACCGCCAACCCCTACACCTTCACCGTCACGGCCGACGTGGTCCTCACGGCTACCTTCGAGGCCAACAGCACGCCGACCTACTACACCGTCACCGTCAGCAGCGCCAATACCACCATGGGTACTGTGAGCTGCACGCCCAGCGGCAGCGTGGAGGCCGGCACCAGCGTGACCGCCACGGCCACACCGGCTAACAACCACATCTTCACCG
>OMXC01000003.1 GCA_900314925.1 uncultured Bacteroidales bacterium | reverse complement strand
TTCATATGCAACACAAAAGTAGTCACTTTACCTGAGAGTACCAAATTTTTGGTGCTCTTTTTTCTACTCAGTGTTGCACTTGTAACTGGAATTTAGGCCCTCTTCCCCGCCCTCCCTACGGAGCCGGTACGGAGTCCCTACGGCCGTTCTTCAGTAGTTCTTCAGTAGTTCTTCAGTGTCGCACTGAAGAACTACTGAAGAACTACTGAAGAACGGCCGTACCGGGTCCGTAGAGGGGCCGTAGCGGATGGGTCGGCGGGGCATGCCGCAGACACGTGCACAGCACAGGCGCCGCATGCAGCCAAAAGCCACAGCCTGAGGCAAAAGCAAAAACAAAGAAGAATATTTTGGGAATGTTATTTTTATTTTGTACATTTGCGGTCTCCTTAAAAAGGGGGATTATTTGTTTAAATAACTAAAATACAAAATAATAAACTAACAAAATATACCATGGAAAAACAGAAAACACGCACCGAGAGCGACCTGCTGGGCCAGCGCGAGGTGCCAGCCGAAGCCTACTACGGAGTACAGACAAGCCGTGCCATCGAGAACTTCCATATCAGCGGACACTTACTGTGCAGCTACTCCAATTTTATCCGCGGCATGGCCATCACCAAGAAGGCCGCCGCCATGGCCAACGTCGAGGTCAAGATGATCACGCCCGAGCAGGGCGAAGCCATCATGTGGGCCTGCGACCAGCTGATTGAGGGCAAGTACCACGACCAGTTCCCCATCGACATGATACAGGGCGGCGCCGGCACGAGCACCAACATGGCCGCCAACGAGGTGATCGCCAACCTGGCGCTGGAGCGCATGGGCCACCAGAAGGGTGAGTACCAGTACTGCTCGCCCAACGATGTCGTCAACGCCTCGCAGAGCACCAACGACGCCTACCCCTGCGCCATACACATGGCCCTGGCCCTCGAGCACCTCGCCTTCATGCCACACCTGGAGCAGATGATAGCCGCTCTCGACTACAAGAGCAAGGAGTTTGCGCACGTCATCAAGATGGGCCGCACGCAGCTGCAGGACGCCGTTCCCATGACCCTGGGCCAGACCTTCGGCGCCTTTGCCGACTCGCTGCGCGGCGAGTACAAGAACCTGCGCGCCACGGCTGACGAGTTCCTCATCGTCAACATGGGTGCCACCGCCATCGGCACGGGCATCTGCTCCAAGCCGGGCTACAGCGAAGCCTGCATCAAGGCCCTGCGCAAGATCACGGGATGGAACATCACTTTGGCCGACAACCTGATAGAAGCCACCTCGGCCACCACCTGCATGATCGCCTACAGCGCCGCCATGAAGCGCCTGGCCATCAAGACCAACAAGATATGCAACGACCTGCGCCTGCTCTCCAGCGGCCCGCGCTGCGGCCTCAACGAGATACACCTGCCCGAGCGCCAGCCCGGCAGCAGCATCATGCCCGGCAAGGTGAACCCCGTCATCCCCGAGGTGATGAACCAGGTGTGCTACCGCGTCATCGGCAACGACATGACCATCAGCCTGGCCAGCGACAACGGCCAGCTGGAGCTCAACGTCATGGAGCCCGTCATCGCCTACACCCTGTTTGAGAGCATCCACCTGCTGGAGAACGGCTACGACACCCTGCGCCGCTTCTGCATCGACGGCATCCGCGCCAACGAGGAGCGCTGCCGCCAGCTCGTGGAGCACAGCATCGGCATCGTCACCATGCTCAACCCTATCATCGGCTACAAGCAGAGCACCAAGATCGCCAAGGAAGCCTCAGAGACCGGCCGCGGCGTCTACGAGCTGGTGCTCGAGCACAAACTGCTCACCAAAGAGCAGCTCGACGAGATACTGAAGCCCGAGAACATGCTGCAGCCTGTTGATTTGACAGTTAATAAATAATGATAGAAACAATAAAGATAAAGAAAGGGCTCGACATACCGCTTGGCGGCGCGCCGGAACGGCATATTGTCGACGCCCGCAGCATAGAGCGCTACGGTGTGAAGCCGCCCGACGTGGTGGGCTTCACACCGCGCCTGCTTGTCGCCGAGGGCGACAGCGTCAGCGCCGGCCAGCCCGTTGTGGCCGACAAGAACGACCCTCGCCTGACGCTCCCTTCGCCGGTGGACGGCGTGGTGGAGGCCATAGTGCGCGGCGAGAAGCGCAAACTGATGGAGATCGTGATCGGCCGCACCGCGTCAGGTGTCAGCGGCACGCACGACGCCGCACCCGGCGTGCTGGATGCCGCCAGCCCCTGCTGGTGGATGATCAAGGAGCGCCCCTTCGGAGCGGTGGCCAACCCCGACCACAAGCCCAAGGGCATTTTCGTCAGCATGCGCGACACCAACCCGCTGGCGCCGGACATCGACTTCGCGCTGAAAGGCCGCGAGCATGAGTTCGAGGCCGGCGTGAACGCCCTCTCGGCCTATGCCGAAGTGCACTGCGTCAAGGCCACAGGCCCCCACCCGGCCGGCAACATCGGCACCATAGTGGCGGCCATCAGCCCGATAAACAAAGGAGAATATGTGTGGGCTGTGAACGCACAGGACGTGGCGACAATAGGGCGCTGGATGCTCACCGGCGAATACCGCCCGGAGCGCGTCATCAGCGTCGGCGGCCCCGCGGCGAAGGCACCTCAGCACTACCGCGTGCTCTGCGGCGCCAGCGTGCAGCGCATCTGCGATGTGCAGCTGATGGACCCCTGCTATCCTCAGCTGCCCACTGCCAACCGCCAGCTACCCACGCGAATCATATCCGGCAGCGTGCTCTCGGGCACGGCCATCAAGGCCGACGGCTTCCTGGGCATGTACGACCAGCAGCTGACCTTCGTCGAGGAGGGCGACCAGTACGACTTCATGGGGTGGCTCATGCCGGGCCTCACAAAGTTCAGCTTCAGCAAGACCTTCTTGTCAGGCTTTGCCCGACTGCTACCCACTACGCACTACCCACTACCCACTCAGTTCAACACCAACATGCACGGCTCGGTGCGCCCGTTCCTCTTCACAGGCAGCTTCGAGCGCGTGTTCCCCTTCGACATCTATCCGCTGCAGCTCATCAAGGCCTGCATCGTGGGCGACGTGGAGCTGCAGGAGAAGCTGGGCATCTACGAGGTGGAGCCCGAGGACTTCGCGCTGTGCGAGTTCATAGACCCCTCCAAGACAGAAATACAGACCATCATACGCGAGGCGCTTGAAGTCCTCAGAAAGGAGGCTATGGCATGAATATGAAATGGTTATCAGACTGGTTCGAGAAGATCGAGCCCAAGGGCAAATGGGCATGGCTGGGGAGCACCTACGAGGCGTTCCACACCTTCGCCTTCACGCCCAAGACCGTGACCAAGAGCGGCTCGCACATACGCGACGCCGTCGACATGAAGCGCAGCATCATCATCGTGGTCATAGCCCTCATCCCCGCACTGCTCTTCGGCATGTGGAACATCGGCTACCAGACCGCCATGAGCACCGGCGCCGACTGGCACTGGCTCTACATGTGGTGGTTCGGTTTCCTGCGCATGCTGCCCATGATTGTGGTGAGCTATGCGGTGGGCCTGTTCATTGAGTTTGCTTTTGCCCAGGTTCGTCACCATGAGGTCAACGAGGGCTTCCTCGCCACGGGCCTGCTCATACCGATGATTGTGCCGGTGACCACACCGCTGTGGCAGCTGGCGCTCGCCGTGGCCTTCGCCGTCATCATCGGCAAGGAGGTCTTCGGCGGCAGCGGCATGAACTTCCTCAACCCCGCACTCGTGGCCCGCGCCTTCCTCTTCTTCAGCTACCCGACCCACATGAGTGGCGACAAGGTGTGGATTGCCAACGACCTCTGGGGCAGCGACGCCATAGCCGGTGCCACCCCGATGGGCGAGCTGGCCGCAGGCATGCACCCCTCGGCTTCGGCCCTCGACATGCTGATAGGCACCATCCCCGGCTCCACCTGCGAGACCTCGGTCATCGCCATCGCCTTGGGCGCCCTGCTGCTGCTCTTCACAGGCATCGCCAGCTGGCGCATCATGCTCAGCGTCTTCCTCGGCGGCGGCCTGATGGGTCTGCTCTTCAACGCCATAGGCTACAACGAGTACATGCAGCTGCCGTTCTACTACCACTTCCTGATGGGAGGCTTCGCCTTCGGCGCGGTCTTCATGGCCACCGACCCCGTCACCGCCGCCCAAACCAACACCGGCAAGTGGATCTACGGCCTGCTCATCGGTGCTTTCGCCGTGCTGCTGCGCGTATGCAACCCCGCCTACCCCGAGGGCATGATGCTCAGCATCCTCTTCATGAACTGCATGGCCCCGCTCATCGACCACTGCGTGGTGGCACAGAACATCAAGCGCCGCGCCAAACGCGCCGCCGCTATCGGAAAGGAGGCCCACAATGGCTAAAAAGAACTTCAGCAACACCTACATCTTCATCTACTCCGCCGTGCTCGTCGTGGTGGCTGCATTGATACTCACCGTGGTGAGCGTCAGCCTCAAGCCCCTGCAGACCAAGAACCAGCAGGCCGAGACCAAGCAGATGATACTCAAGACCATCGGTATTGAGGCCACTCGCGACAACGCCGACGAGCTCTACGCCAAGCACATCACCGAGGCCGACAACTATTACACCTTCTCCGGCGGCATCATCCTGCCCCTGAAGGGCACCGGCCTCTGGGGACCCATCTGGGGCTACCTGGCACTCGACAACACCAGCACCGTCGTCGGCGCCGTCTTCGACCACAAGGGCGAGACACCCGGCCTCGGCGGCGAGATTGCCACCGACAAGTTCGCCTCCCGCTTCATCGGCAAGAAGATGGACACCCAGGCCATACACCTGGCCAAGAACGCCGACCACAGCAACCCCTACGAGGTTGACGCCATAAGCGGCGGCACCATGACCAGCAACGGCGTCACCGCCATGCTGGCCAAGGCTTTCAACGACTATCAAAATCTGAATACTCAGAATACTACGAGTGCTCCGATTAACCAGAGAGAGGAGGACGAACAATGAAAAACATTGACCTTATAAAACTCCCGTTCAGCAAGAACAACCCCATCCTGGTGCAGGTGCTGGGCGTCTGCTCCTGCCTGGCTGTGACGGCGCAGCTGAAGCCCGCCGTGGTGATGGCTATCTCGGTCACCGTCGTCGTGGCCCTGAGCAACGTCATCATCTCGCTCATGCGCAACACCATCCCGCCGCGCATCCGCATCATCGTGCAGCTCGTCGTCGTCTCCACCCTCGTGGTACTGGTGGACCAGGTGCTGAAAGCCTACATGTACGACGTCAGCAAGCAGCTCTCCGTCTTCGTGGGCCTTATCATCACCAACTGCATCGTCATGGGCCGCCTCGAGGCCTTCGCCATGGTGCAGAAGCCGTGGCCGAGCTTGCTGGACGGCCTTGGCAACGGCCTTGGCTACAGCGTCATCCTCATCACGCTGGGCTTCGTGCGCGAACTCTTCGGCAGCGGCACCCTCTGGGGCTACCCCGTCATGGAGAAGCTCGGTCTCTACAGCATCGGCTACGAGAACAACGGCCTGATGATCATGCCCCCAATGGCCCTCATCCTCGTCGGCCTCATCATCTGGTGGCACCGCAGTAAGAACAAAGATTTAGTTGAACAATAGTCATGGAATACGTAAATATCTTCATCAAGTCGATATTTGTCGACAACATGATCTTCGCCTTCTTCCTCGGCATGTGCTCCTACCTTGCCGTGTCGAAGACGGTGAAGACATCGGCGGGGCTCGGCATAGCGGTCACCTTCGTGCTGCTCATCACCGTGCCCATCAACTTCCTGCTGAACAAGTACTTCCTGGCGCCGGGAGCCATGGCGTGGATATCGCCCTCGCTGGCCGAGGTGGACCTCAGCTTCCTGAGCCTCATCATGTTCATCGCCGTCATCGCGGCCATCGTGCAGATAGTGGAGATGGTGGTGGAGAAGTTCTCTCCTGCCCTGTACAACTCGCTGGGCATCTTCCTGCCGCTGATAGCTGTGAACTGCGCCGTCATGTCCGGCTCGCTCTTCATGCAGGAGCGCGGCTACGCCAACATCGGCGAGGCCACGGTCTTCGCCCTCGGCAGCGGCCTGGGCTGGCTGCTGGCCATCGTGGCCATCGCCGCCATCCGCGAGAAGCTGCGCTACAGCCACATCCCGCCGGCGCTGCGCGGCGTGGGCATCACCTTCATCATCACCGGCCTCATGGGTATGGCCTTCATGTCGTTCATGGGATTCAAACTATAGCTGTAAGCTGTGAGTGTTAAGTTTTAAGTGGGCTGACGCGGCCTATGACTTAAAACTTACAGCTTAAAACTTAAAACTAAAAAAATGACAACAACGTTATTAACCGCAATCATACTCATCCTGGCGGTCATCCTGCTGCTGGTGGCGCTGCTGCTGGTGCTGCGCGCCAAACTCATACCGCAGGGCAACGTCAAGATAACCATCAACGACAACAAGGAGCTGACCGTGCCCACCGGCGGCACCCTCATCAGCACCCTCAGCGAGCAGGGCGTACACCTGCCCTCGGCCTGCGGCGGCAAAGGCTCGTGCGGCCAGTGCAAGTGCCGCGTCGTCAAGGGCGGCGGCTCCATTCTCCCAACCGAGACTCCTCACTTCAGCCGCAAGCAGATACAGGAAGGCTGGCGTCTGGGCTGCCAGGTGAAGGTGAAGGAGGACATGAACCTCAAGCTGCCGGAGAGCATCCTCAGCATCAAGGAGTACGAGTGCACCGTCGTCAGCAACCGCAACGTGGCCACCTTCATCAAGGAGTTCAAAGTGCAGCTGCCCGCCGGCGAGCACATGGATTTCGTGCCAGGCTCCTACGCGCAGATAAAGATACCTGCCTTCCGCATCAACTACAGCGACTTCGACCGCAGCCTCATCGGCGACGAATACCTGCCCGCCTGGGAGAAGTTCAAGATGTTCGACCTCGTCTGCGTCAACACCGAGCCCACCGTGCGCGCCTACTCCATGGCCAACTACCCCGCCGAAGGCGACGTCTTCATGCTGACGGTTAGAATCGCCACACCGCCCTTCACGGCCGACCGCAGCGGCTTCCAGAACGTCAACCCAGGCATAGCCTCCAGCTATATCTTCTCGCTGAAGCCCGGCGACAAAGTCATCATGAGCGGCCCCTACGGCGAGTTCCGCGTGCGCGGCACCGAGGACGGCACCTGGAGCGACGACCCGCATGGTAACGAGATGATCTGGGTCGGCGGCGGCGCCGGCATGGCACCCCTCCGCGCGCAAATCATGCACCTCACCCGCACCCTCGACTGCCACCAGCGCCCGATGCACTACTTCTACGGCGCCCGCGCGCTGAACGAGGTGTTCTACCTGCAGGACTTCCTGGAGCTGGAGAAGACGCACCCCAACTTCCACTTCCACCTGGCCCTCGACCGACCCGACCCCGCTGCCGACGCAGCCGGCGTGAAGTACACCGCAGGCTTCGTGCACAACGTGATGTACGAGACCTACCTCAAGGACCACCCCGCCCCCGAGGACATCGAATACTACATGTGCGGCCCCGGCCCCATGAGCTCGGCCGTCGTCAACATGCTCGACAACCTCGGCGTCCAGCCCGAGAACATAGCCTACGATGACTTCGGCGGCGGTGCCCCGAAGCGTTGAACGCGGAGCGAACGTCGCCAAAAGGCGGCGCCCCGAAGCGTTGAACGCGGAGCGAATGACGCCAAAAGGCGGTGCCCCGAAGAAATAAAGCATCTTAATTCAACACATAAACAGGTGGGCAAAAGTTTTTGCCCACCTGTTTGTCTACTGTTAGCTGATTCCCCATCGTAGCGACACTTTTTCCACCCTGAAAAATCAGCTTTTTTGCATGTTTGTAACAGGCTGGAAACATGCACTATAACCGTATCATCTCTTATATTGCTCTTATATTGCTATTATATTACTCCTTACTTGCGCTTACAAAAGTAAGAGATAGTAAGTTGAAAGTAATGACTGACAGATAATTATCTGTGATTGAAGGGCAAAAAAAAGAGGCTCGATTGAGCCTCTTTTACTTTGTTGCTGCCGATGGCGGTTATTCGCTCATCTGACGGTATTTCTCCACCTCGCCTTCGACGGCTTTGACGTTCTGGTTGGCCTCCTCGGCTTTGCGCTCGGCTTCGGCTTTCTTGCCGCTGTTCTTCTCTATGCTCTTCTGCAGGTCGGCAATCTCCTTCTCGCAGTCGGCAATCTTCTGCTGGTACTTCTCGATGTCCTTGCGGCGGTCCTCGATCTTCTTCTGGGCCTTGGTGATGTCGTTCTCAAGGTCGGTGACGGCGGCGGCAGCCTTGCCGGCGGCTTTCTCGGCCTTCTTCAGGTTGGCCTGCTCGGCTTCCATCTGCTGGCTGGCTTCATACTTGTTGATATACTGGATGAAGTTCTGCAGGAAGTTGTGCACATTGCCGTTGATGGCGCTCTGGCTGATAGTGAGGTCGTTGCTGATGGCGCAGACGGTGACGACGGTCACTTTGTCCTTGCGCTTGCCCTGCTCCTCGACCTTGGTGTAGAGGCTCAGCGAGTTCTGCGAGATGTCGGTGAAGACCTGATCGAGAGCGGCGATGAAGCCCTCGCTCTTCTTAGTCTTCAACTTGGCGTCCTTGAGGCGCTGGTTCATAGCCTCTTGCACCATCTTGACGTCCTTCTGAAGGCTTACGGTGTAGGCGGTGACGGTCTTCTCGCCGACCATCGTGGTGGTTTCCTGTACGGTCTGTGCCATGAGGCTCGTGCCGATGAAAGCGGCAAGGGCCAATACGATAACTTTTTTAATCATAATGCAATATTTTTTAGACGTTTATACTATTTTGCAACTCTTGTTCGCTACTGCAAAAATACGAATATTTCCATACCGTCACAAACTTTTTTTCACTTTGCGGTGTCGCCGGGGTCTCCGAGGGGGGGGCGCCCTATCTTTTTTGTCCCCGATGGCTTGCAGTTGAGTTTTTTTTCGTATCTTTGCCCTTTCTAACCCAATTAATATTAACAATAACATCCTAAACAATATGAACTTACCGAAAATCCATTCCATCACGAAGAAGATTCTCGTGGCCCTGGTAGGCGGTTTCCTCTTGGTTTTCCTGCTCTTCCACATGACGGCCAACCTCTTCGTTCTTCGCCACGACGACGGGGCCTGGTACTCCGCCTTCTGCCACTTCATGGGCACCAACTGGATTGTGAAGATCTTCGAGATCATCCTGCTGGGCGTCTTCGCGCTGCACATCCTGCTGACCCTGTGGCTCCAGCTCACCAACCGCCTGGCGCGCCCCGTGCGCTACCATGAGGCCCAGAAAAGCAAGACCCACACCTCGTCGAAACTCATGATGTGGACCGGCATCCTCATCTTCGCCTTCCTGGTGATGCACTTCTGCCAGTTCTACTTCATCAAGATAGGCTGGGTGAAAGGCGAATACATGGTGGAGACCGAGAAGCTGCAGAGCGACGAAATCATGGGGCTGGTGCAGTACTCCAGCCAGATGGGCATGACACCAGAGGAGTTCATCGACGCCATGGAGAGCGAGTCGGCCATGTATGCCGACGAGAACGGCGACAGCGAGGAAGTGGAGGAATACCTGGCCGGCATGCGTGACAAGCTGGGAGTCATCAACATCGTGAAACGCGCCAGCGACGAAGGCAACATCAGCGCCGACGGCAAGTGGATACGCCACCTCACATACGACGAGCGGCAGACGCTGAAGAAGGTGCTGCCGGAGAGCAAGCCCGAGCCGGACTTCTACTTCATGGTGCGCGAGCTCTTCCACAACCCCCTGATGGTGCTGCTCTACCTCATCACCTTCGTGGTGCTCTTCCTCCACATGCGCCACGCCTTCCCCTCGGCATTCCAGACCCTGGGCCTCAACAACTACAAGTACAACAACATCATAGAGTGGTGCGGACGCATCTACGCCTGGGTCGTGTGCCTCGGCTTCGTCGTGGTGCCCATATTAGTTTACCTTGGCTTGTAAACATTTACGCATTAACACATTAACGCATTAACGCAATGATTTTAGACTCCAAGATACCCGAAGGCCCGCTCAGCCAGAAGTGGACCAACTATAAAGCCGCGCAGAAGCTGGTGAACCCCGCCAACAAGCGCAAACTGGACATCATCGTTGTCGGCACCGGCCTGGCCGGAGCCTCTGCGGCCGCCTCGCTCGGCGCCCTGGGCTTCCACGTCGACATCTTCTGCATACAGGACTCGCCGCGCCGCGCCCACAGCATCGCCGCCCAGGGCGGCATCAACGCCGCCAAGAACTACCAGAACGACGGCGACAGCGTGGAGCGCCTCTTCAAAGACACCATCAAGGGCGGCGACTACCGCGCCCGCGAGGCCAACGTCTACCGTCTGGCCGAGGTCAGCGGCGACATCATAGACCAGTGTGTGGCGCAGGGCGTGCCCTTCGCGCGTGACTACAGCGGCCTGCTCGACAACCGCTCCTTCGGCGGCGCACAGGTGAGCCGAACCTTCTACGCCCGCGGCCAGACGGGCCAGCAGCTGCTGCTCGGAGCCTACGGCGCCCTGAGCCGCGAGATAGCACGCGGCACCGTGGTGCTGCACGAGCGCCACGAGATGATGGACCTCGTCATCAAAGACGGTCGCGCCCGCGGCATCATCGTCCGCAACCTCGTCACCGGCGAGCTGGAGCGCTATGCCGCCCACGCCGTCGTGGTTGCCACAGGCGGCTACGGCAACGTCTACTACCTCAGCACCAACGCCATGAACAGCAACGGCTCCGCCGCATGGGTGTGCCACCGCCGCGGCGCCGCCTTCGCCAACCCCTGCTACGTGCAGATACACCCCACCTGCATCCCCGTGCACGGCGACTACCAGTCGAAGCTTACGCTTATGAGCGAGAGCCTGCGTAACGACGGCCGCATCTGGGTGCCCAAGAAGAAAGAGGACGCCGAGGCCATCCGCCGCGGCGAGAAGACAGCCCTCGACATCGCCGAGGAGGACCGCGACTACTACCTCGAGCGCCGCTATCCCGCTTTCGGCAACCTCGTGCCGCGCGACGTCGCCAGCCGCGCCGCCAAGGAGCGCTGCGATGCCGGCTACGGCGTAGGCCCCACGGGTCTGGCCGTCTACCTTGACTTCGCCGACGCTATCAAGCGCCTCGGCCGCGACGTGGTGGAGCAGAAGTATGGCAACCTCTTCCAGATGTACCAGAAGATCGTCGACGTGGACCCCTACGAGTACCCGATGATGATATACCCCGCCGTGCACTACACCATGGGCGGCCTGTGGGTCGACTATGAGCTGCAGACCACCATCCCCGGTCTCTTCGCCGCCGGCGAAGCCAACTTCAGCGACCACGGCGCCAACCGCCTCGGTGCCTCGGCCCTCATGCAGGGTCTGGCTGACGGCTACTTTGTGCTGCCCTACACGCTGCAGAACTACCTGGCCGACCAGATCTACGTGGGCAAGATCAAAGCCGAAGGCCCCGAGTTCGACGAGGCCGAGGCCAATGTACGTGCACGCATGGACGGCCTCATGGCAATACAAGGCGAACACTCCGTGGACCACTACCACAAGGCCCTCGGCAAGGTGATGTGGGAATACTGCGGCATGGCCCGCAGCAAGGAGAGCCTGGCCACCGCCAAGGCGAAGATTGCCGAGCTGGAGGCCGACTTCTACCAGCATGTATTCATTCCCGGCAAAGCCGCGGAGATGAACCCCGAGCTGGAGAAAGCCTACCGCCTGGCCGACTACTTCGAGCTTGCACGCCTCATCGTCGACGACGCAACACAGCGTGAAGAGAGCTGCGGCGGACACTTCCGCGTCGAGCATCAGACCGAGGACGGCGAAACCCTCCGCGACGACGACAACTTCATGTTCGTAGCCGCCTGGGAGTACCAAGGTCACGACAAACCCGAGGTGATGTACAAAGAGCCCCTCAACTACGAGTACATTAAGATTGTGAAACGTAATTATAAATAAAAAGTAGTAAGCTGTAAGCTTTAAGTTTTAAGTGTCTACGCGGGTCGCAGCGTTTCACTTAAAGCTCACAGCTTAAAACTCAAAACTCAAAGGACAATGAAATTCACACTACATATCTGGCGCCAGGAGAACGCCCGCGCCAAAGGGCACTTCGAGACCTACGAAATAGACGGCATCAGCGCCGACTGCTCGTTCCTCGAGATGCTCGACCAGCTCAACGAGAAACTCATCAACGACCGCATCGCCCACCCGGTGTGCTTCGACAACGACTGCCGCGAAGGCATCTGCGGCATGTGCGGCCTCTACATCAACGGCCGCCCGCACGGCAACGACGACGGCGTCACCACCTGCCAGCTCCACATGCGCCACTTCCACGACGGCGACGAGATCTGGGTGGAGCCCTGGCGCGCCAAGGCCTTCCCGGTGATCCGCGACCTCGTGGTGGACCGCACGGCCTTCGACAAGATCATCCAGGCCGGCGGCTACATCAGCGCCACCACCGGCGGCGTGCCCGACGCCAACAACATCCTCGTGCCCAAGCACAAGGCCGACCAGGCCATGGATGCCGCCGCCTGCATCGGCTGCGGCGCCTGCGTGGCAGCCTGCAAGAATGCCAGCGCCATGCTCTTCGTGGGCGCCAAGGTGAGCCACCTTGCCCTCCTGCCCCAGGGCCAGCCCGAGGCTGCAGACCGCGTCAAGAAGATGGTCTGCAAGATGGACGAGCTCGGCTTCGGCTCCTGCACCAACACCTATGCCTGCGAGGCCGAATGCCCCAAGCAGATCAAGCGCCAGAACATCGCCCGCCTCAACCGCGCGTGGATAGGCCAGGCTTTCGGCCGCGACCGCAACAACTAACCGCCGCCAGGCGTTGTTCGGCCGCGACCGCCGCGATTGACGACAAGAGATGCCTTTGGCTCGGATAACACCGATGCCAAAGGCATCTTTCTTTATGCACAAAATTAGTCTTTAGGTTTTACTCCCCTTTTACTCAAACTTTTCTCATCTTTTGCCTGACTATATTGTAACGTTATGGTTCCTATATGCTACTACTACCGACGGTATGGTTCGGAAACAAACGTGGTGTTTTACAACAACCTACAATATATTCTACCAAATAGGAAAAAATGTGTATCTTTGCAGCGTGAAATAACACATCAAAACAAGACTATGAGCGACAGACTATACATAACAGAAGCTATTGACCTTGGCGGGTTGAAGGTGCGGTTGGTTTTCAATGATGGCACCAACAGCACGGTGGACGTGGGAGACTATATCCGCCGACACCCGCATCCGCAGTATAACAAATACCTTGACCCCAAGAAGTTCCGCACGTTCACCCTCGACGGCGGCAATATCGTCTGGGGCCGAAACTGGGACTTGATTTTCCCCATCGAACAACTGCACGAAGGGGTGATTTGAAAAAAAACTGCGCTTGTCACAAGCTTGTGGCGGGGTGGGATGGACATATGAACTCATAATTTCAATCAATATGAAGAAACTAATTTTGTTTGGCGCGATGGTGTGCGTCCTCGGAATGTTCTCCGCTTGCACACAAAGCAAATATACCGCCGCCGATGTCTCAGTGGACAAGTTTATGCGCCACGAATGGATTTCGTTTCATGTTGACAAATATTGGATAGAAGGCAAAAATAAGGAACTGAGCAACATCGGCTACGACATCGTGATACACAACGTCAACGACTCGACACAGGTGATAGCAAGTCTTTGTTCCGACGGCGAATGCAACCTGCTGACCCCGCAATGGGCGAAATATGTATGCTCCCGCGACTTCGACGTGGCATTCTATCGCGATCTGTCCGATGGCAGCACAGAGAGCCGGTTCTACGATGAACTGACGTGCAATACCCTGCAGTATGGCATCGACTATTTCTCTATGTACTACCCGACCTACAGCGAATGGTGTATGGTGACACTACCGGAAAAGTCGTCGCACTACAAGCTGATGGCAGACGGTAGCCTTCGCATAAAAGCCACAGTAACACAGAAACATTGTTACGCCGACCACTGCGAGATGCGGGATGACCCTCTGACACTCTTTTACGACCCCCAAAAAGAAATGTTTGTAGCTGCCGACGACATAGAACACGGCAGTGGCTGCCGGTACGAAATCCGTGATGTGCGCTTCGACAATCGGCAGGCTATGCTTGATTCCATCTTCAACCTTGATGCTCCCTGGTATGCAAAATACGACCGCTTTTCGGGAAACTCTTACATCCAAAGCCGAGTTAGCACTACCAATACAGAAACCAACGACACGGTGCTGGACTTCCCTCTGGTCAATGTCCGCACAGGAGACACCGTGACACTGCGACAGATGCAAGGCACAACTCTACTCCACTACGCCTATTTCGGCATGGGCAAAGACTATTTCCTTGTCCCCGACGCATACGCCCCACAGATACAGAACATCGTCATGGTATTCCCAAATAGCAACAATGCCGAACTGATGCGAGCACTGACCGACTCGCTGGGCCTTGCCGACAACGTATACTATGCCAAAGGGCTGACTCGGGTGCTCTCTATAGACTTCAATCGTGCCATCCTTATCGGAGCAGACCACAAGACAATAGCCACATATCCTGCGGGAACAGACTTCGAAAAATGGATACATGACGTATTGAAGAAGAAATAAAAATCAAAGTTTCAATCAATATGAAGAATCTAATTTTAGTCGGCGCTATAGTGTGTGCCCTCGGCATGTGACCGCCTGCAATTGTGGGACGGCAAACAACAAGGGAAAGACAATTGTCGGGCATTGGGAGACAGTGGCAGCGACAGAAGAATGGGATTGCTGCGAAAGCCCTGTGGTTGCAGCAGGAAGCGCTGCCGATACCACGCAATACAACCCCAAGTTGGATTCCGCCGAATACAGATATATCTCGTTTGATATCGACGAGGATTCCATCACGATGGTGGAACACTACAGGGGCGGCTGCGGCTGCGACCCCGTGCCTCCGCTTGAAATATCAAAAAGGAAGGTCAGATACACATGCGGCAAGGACACCCTCACGTGGTACAACGCAGGGAATTATCCCATCGAATGGAAGATTGTGGAACTCACTCCGGACAAACTGGTATTTCAGGACGAGTACTACTTTGAGGACTGCACCGTCGTTGAAACATACACGATGAAACGGAAATAGGGCAATCGAACCGCTCTTGCGCCAGCCCAAACGCTTTCGAGAACGAGTAACTAAGCAACTAAGTCCACTCTGCCACCCAGCTACTCAGTCACTCTCTCTTCAGCCTCACCTTGTGGTACACCACGCGGTCGTGGTTACCAGTACTGCCTTCGAGGTAGAGCCAGCCGTCGCAACCCCAGAAACACCCATCGTAGGGAAACCATGCGGGGGTGGTCTGGTAGACAAGGCTCTGTTTTACACTCCGACGGTCGGCACTGAGTGGGTAGAGATAGATGTACCCCGGACTTTCCACCTCCAGCGGTACCTGATAACCAGCAAAGACCCCCTCTTTCGACAGCGCCAGCCAACAGGCATTCATCTCGGCGGTGTCGCCAGTGATGAAGGTGCAGCAGTAGTCTCCGATGGGAATCTCGACGATGTCGATGTCCGTGCCCTCCAGGTGGGAGTATTCCACATCCTGCGAGTCCGCGCCCATGGGGTCCCACCACGACATGTTGTACTTCTCCCGGTAGCGGAGCACCGCGGCGATGTCGGCCGCCGTGGGGGTGTCATACTGCTTGCGGGCGTGGTTGTATTGGTCGAAAGAGGCTTTGGCGGCAAGGTATTCGGCCTCGCCGATCTCCACGTCCTCCATCCGGCAGTTGGTCTGCGGGTGCATGTCGACATGCAGCTTGTAGCATCCGCCACGCTCGGTGCGGAAGTAGAGCCATCCGCCCTCGGCCCACCGCAGGCCTACAAGGAAGCCCTGTGTGCTGTCGAGGGCAAGGTCGTGGAATCCGGAGACCTCATTTCCATCGATGAGCGAGATGTGCAGGTGGTCGCGCAAATCGCCCGACGAGGGCGACTGCGAGGCGAAGACACCCTCAGGCGAGAGGGCGAAGAGGCGGTCGGCATAGAAGCTCGTGTAGTGCATGCCGTTGAAGTAGAAGCTCCGGCGGTCGTCGATGGGCCACAGCATGTGCACCCCCAGCGTGCCCGAAGGCTGGAAACGCCCTATGCGGCAGCGCAGTCCCTCGCTCTCAAGCCAGGCATACTCGTCGCAGCCGGGACATGAATGGAACACCTCATAGAATTCCGTCATCAAGCGTATGTGTTCTTCGGTAGTGACGGCAGCGGTGTCGAAGCGCTGGCTGACGTCGCGTTGCGCCATGTATTCGCGCTCGCTGACGGCAATGGTGTCCCAATGCTCCTCGAAAAGTTCCGGCCTGAAACCCGCCATGCAGAAGGCCAGCGTCCGCTGGCTCAGCGCCGGACGGCGGAAGGAGAAAAGGCCGAAATTATCGGTCACAGCCAACTCCTCCCAAGGCAAGAAACATTTCTCACCATATATCTCGTAAAGGCTGCTCACCGTCACGTAGGGCAAAGCCTCGCCGGTCTTGGCGGCGGTCACCATGCCGCTTACCACAATGCTGCCATCCTGCTGCCGCTGGCAGGAGTAATTTATTTTCATCTTATCTTCGCCGAAAGTGACGCCCAGCACCAGCGTATCGCCGTGCCGCGTGAAGGTGGTGGAGTAGCGGTGCCCAATGTTTTCCATGCATTGCGCCGCCGCGCGGCCGCCGCCGGCAGCCACCAACAGCACAACCGCAACAATTATCTTATAGAACCCTGTGTGCATAACACTTAACACTTAACACTTAACACTTAACACTCATCACTTACTTCTCCGCCTCCTTCAGCGCCTCGCGCAGCGAATTCAGGAAATTCTCTGGAGCCTCTTCGCGCTCGAAGCATTCGATAGCCTTGCGCAGGTGAGCAATATCCTCGCCGCCCTTCTCCATCAGCTGGAAGAGGTAGAGATGGCAGATGCCGAGTTCAAAGTCCTCCTTCGCCTCGTTGCAACGCGACTGCAGGAACGCGATGGCCATGTTCCCCTTCTCGTTCTTCACGCATTGGCCGATAATATAACCCGTTTCGTCAAATGCACTGCCACTTTGCACAGCCGCATGCCAACCGGACCGCAACACGGGGAGCACCTCGTTCTGTGCCGACGGCTGACGCAGCAGGAAATCCAACAGGAAGCCCCAGCTGGTGACGTCGGTGCTATTGTCGACAACAGCCTGGCGGTAGTAGCGCTCAGCCTTGGCCGTGTTGTTCAGCGCCTGGTCGTAGATGATAGCCATCACGCGTGCGGCGTCGCCTTTCAGCCGCGGCGTCCGATAGCCCTTCCATGCGCGCTCCAAGTGAGCCAGGGCCTTGTCGTTGTGCCCCAGCTGGTACTCCATCACACCCAGGTTGTAGTGCGCCTCCCAGAGGGTGTCCCGCAACGCGACAGCACGGCGGAAGTAGTAGGCCGCGCTGTCGGCCATGGCCTCATCCGAGGTGTAGAGATACCCCATCTGCGAACAGGCGTCGACGCTCTCCGTGGCCTGTCGCAACAGGGCCTTGCATTCAGGCGTGAGGTATGTCATCCACAAATCGTCGCCATAGTCGTCGAGCAGCGCCTTGTGGTAGGCGGCATGGGTGGCCAGCAACGCCTGGTCGCCGGGATGAGCGGCCAGCAGACGGCGCGAGAGGCTGTCCACATCGAAGGCGAACACCTCCCCCACCTTGAAGTTGCGGCGCACCGAGTCGAGGTTCTCACCCTTCTTAAGGTCCACCAGCGAGAAAACCATGTGGTTCATGCTCTGCGCAAAGTAGTGCAGCACGATGTCGGCCTTCATGGCCAGCACCGCCGGGCGGTCGTTCGTGGGGTCCAGCGCATCAAGCATGGCAAAAGCCGACGCAAACTGCCGCTGGGCCACCAGGCCCTCGGCCTTCTTGAGCGTCGCGCGCTCGTTCTGTGCCTGTGCGGCACCCATGGCCGAAACCATCAACACCGCCACCATGCAGCAGCGGACCACAAAGGATTGGTTCTTCATTTTCACAGTGTTTATTTTTCGCATTAACGTTATTTTGCCTTTTTTGTTGTTTTCATATATACATATAACCACCTTTTGGCCAAAAGTACAACAGGAGGCTCTGCTTTTTTAATAATTTTTAACTACAAGAAACGCCCTTTAAAATCCCATCAAACTCCATATTCGCCCCGTCCACCGGATGTGTGCATAGAAACGCAACACCTAATATTAACCACTAAACACCTAATACTTAAAACTTAACACTAACAGCTTAACACTAAACACCAAAAAGTCTCTCACCAGCAATGGTGACATCTCCAAGTCGGAAAAAGTTAGTACTTTTGCAAAATGAAATTTCAAACTAAATCAGAACATAAAACCATCAAAATTATGGAACACCACCACGAACATGAACACGGTCTCCAAGAGCACCATGATCACCACCACGGCCACGACGAACACCACCACGGGCCGCACCACCATCACCATGCGCACGCGATAGAGAAACTGTCTACCATCTATATCGTCGCCGTCGCGCTCAACCTGCTCTTCGTCATCGTCGAGGCCGTCGCGGGCTTCGTCGGCAACAGCCTGGGCCTGCTCTCCGACGCCGGCCACAACCTCAGCGACGTCTTCTCGCTGCTGCTGGCCATGATAGCCCTCAAGCTGGCCTCCAGCCACGCCACCAAGCGCTTCACCTATGGCCACCGCAAGGCCTCCGTCCTCATCTCGCTCCTCAACGCCATCATCCTCCTCGTCGCCGTGGGAGCCATCATCGTGGAGAGCGTGCAGAAGTTCTTCAACCCCGGCGAGGTCAGCGGCGACCTCATCATCTGGACCGCCGCCGTGGGCATCGTCATCAACGGCCTCACGGCCTGGGCGCTGAGCCGCCAGCAGAAGCACGACATCAACACCCGCGGCGCCTTCCTCCACATGCTGGCCGACACGCTGGTCTCCGTCGGCGTGGTCGTCTCCGGTGTGGTCATCAAATACACCGGCTGGACGGTCGTAGACCCCATAATCGGCCTCGTCATCGCCGTCGTCATCCTCATCAGCACCTGGGAGCTGCTGAGCGAGAGCCTGCGCATGAGCACCGACGCCGTGCCCGAAGGCTTCGACGTGGAGGAGATCAGCCGCAAGATAGAGTCGCTCGACGGCGTCCTCAACGTGCACCACATGCACATCTGGGCCATCTCGACGACGGAGACGGCGCTGACATGCCACGTCGTCATCCCCGAGGCCACGATGCTCGAAGAGGTCACCGACCGCGTGAAAGAGACGCTCGACGGACTCGGCATACACCACAGCACGCTGGAGCTGGAGACGCGCAGCTCGCACTGCAAGGACGTGAACTGCTGCTGACGCCGCCAAGGGCAAACGGAAACCCCTGCGGGTATCGTCGCCGATACTCCGCAGGGGTTTTCGCTGTCGGCAGGCCGTGCCTGCCGCTCAGTCCATGGTGATTACCACACGGAAACCTATGTTGTAGCTCTTGCTGCTCGAGCTCAGCCCTTCGCGGTGCGCCACACGGCAGTACTGCGCCGAGTCGTTGCAGCTGCCGCCGCGATAGACGCGGCCGTAGCCCGCCGACGACAGCCCTTCGGGGTCGGTGACGGCGGCCGTGCCGAGCGGCGAGTACCAGTCGGCACACCATTCGCGCACGTTGCCCGTCATATCATAGATATTCAACTCGTTAGGCTGCTTGCCGCGCACCTCCGAGGTGTGGCGGATGAGCATAGGCTCGTGGGTGACGGGGTTTTCGGTCTGGTATTGCGGCGAATTGTTCCAATACCAAGCCACAATGTCTATGTTGTCGCTGCCGGCATAGGCTGTGGCCGACGGGGAGGCGCGGTGGCCGCCCCGCGCGGCATACTCCCACTGCGCCTCGGTGGGCAGCATGAAGTGGTAGCCCGTCAACTCCCTCAGCTTGAAGCAGAAATCCATAGCGTCGTTGTAGCTCACATGGTCTACGGGGTAGTTGTCGCCGTAGTTGAACTCCGAGACGCTGGTATCCATCACGGCGCGGTAGAGAGCCTGCGTCACCTCGGTCTGCGCGATGTAGAAGTCGCGCGTCAGAGTGACCTGATGCTCAGGGGCGTCGGCGTCGACACCGCCCATCGTGAAGGTGCCGGCGCGAACCTTTACCATGTTGAACGACACCTCCGTGCCCGGCACCGTGACCGACTCCACGTCGGCCACCAGCGGCCGCGCCGGAGTGCGGGGCTGCTGCTGCGTCTCGTCGCCAAGGTTGACGGTATACTCATCGTCGCTGCAGGCGGCGAATGTCAAAGCAACAGTCATAAGGCTGTATGTCAATAGTTTGCAATTCATATCCCTTTAGGTTTTATTCTGCAAAGATACAAAAAATATAAGACACCCGCGCAAAGACTTTTTCCCGGCAACAGAACACACTGACCCACAAGCACATACCGACACAGAATTCACGCAAACCCTTGCTGGTACTGGGTTTGTACGGAGCCCCTACGGCCCCTCTTCGGCCCCCCTTCGGCCGTTCTTCAGTGGAAGGCCGTAGAAGGGCCGTAGGGGGGCCGAAGGGGGGCCGTACCGACGGCATGCAGCGGACAGCGAGCCGGGGGGCGGGGGCGAGTGAAAAAAAATGGTGCAGGGGGCGGAATATCAAAAAAAATTCGTATATTTGCATTTTACAAATAAGCAAAAAGAGAACTGCACTATATGAAGAAACTGTTTGTATTTATGACATTTGCAACGATGCTGGCTGCCGGCGGAGCCTCGGCGCAGCAGCACAATATCACCCTTGAGGACATCTGGACCAAGCGCACCTTCAGCCCGCGCGGCATCGGGGCGCTTCGCTCCATGGCCGACGGCGAGCACTACTGCACCATGAACGCCATCGGCATCGCCAAGTACAGCTACGCCACGGGCGAGAAGGTGGAGGACGTGTGCCTCTTTGGCGGCCCCGGCAACCGTAACGCCAAGAAAGCCAAACCCATGCCACGCATGGAGAGCTACGCCTTCAGCGCCGACGAGCAGAAGATACTCCTCAGCAGCGGCTTCGAGCCCCTCTACCGCCACAGCGGCGTGAGCGACTACTACATCTACGATGTCAAGACACAGACTTTCACCAAGATAAGCAACGAGGGCAAGCAGCGCCTGACGACGCTGAGCCCCGACGGCACGAAGGTGGCCTTTGTGCGCGACAACAACCTCTACTGGATGGACCTCAACACCTTGGAGGAGCACGCCATCACGACGGACGGCAAAATCAACGAAATCATCAACGGCACGACGGACTGGGTCTACGAGGAGGAGTTCGCCATCACGCAGGGTTTCCAGTGGAGCCCCGACTCGAAGAAGATAGCCTACCTGCGCTTCGACGAGAGCAAGGTGAAGGAATACAACATGCAGATGTGGGGCAAGCTCTATCCCGAGGATTACAAGTACAAGTACCCCAAGGCCGGCGAGGACAACAGCAAGGTCTCTCTGCGCATATACAAGCTTGAAAGCGGCAAGACACAGTACCCCCAATTGGGCGGGAAAGAAAATGCTGTCGGGACACCTTATAGCGAGGGCTGGGAATACCTTCCCCGCTTCCAGTGGGCCAATGACAACACGCTGGCCATGATGCGCATGAACCGCTTGCAGAACCACATGCAGATACTGACCATCAACACAGACAAGGACGGCTGCGAGCCCGACGCCACCCTCTACGAAGAGCAGTGCGACACCTATGTCGAGGTGCCTGACTCGTGGCAGTTCATCACCGTGGGCAAGGGCAAGAAGGCGCAGGAGCAGATGCTGATTACGAGCGAGAGGGACGGCTACCGCCACATATACCTCTACGGCATGGACGGCAAGCTGGTGCGCCAGGTGACCACGGGCGGCTATGAGGTGTGCGAGGTGGCGGGCGTCGACCTAAAGAACAGCCGCCTCTACTACACCAGCCGCGAGCACGGCGCCATCAACAAGAGCCTCTTCGTCATCGGCCTGGACGGCAAGAAGAAGAAATGCCTGAATTATAGCCAAGCGAATATAATCAGCATATACCCCAACTTCATCGGCACCGATTACTCCTTCACTAAAGACTTTAACGCCCCCACAAGCGGCGGCACCTATAACGCCACCTTCAGCGATGGCTGCAAATACTACATCTGCACCTACAGCAATGCCAACATGGCACCGGCTTACACGCTGCATGACGCCAATGGCAAACTGATCAAGGTGCTGCAGGACAACGCTGACCTGCAAAAGAAGATGTCCGACTACGGCACCAGCCACAAGCAGTTCGGCACCTTCACCACCTCAACAGGCACCGAGCTGAACTACTACACCATCAAGCCTGCCGACTTCAACGCCAACAAGCGCTACCCCGTGCTTATCTACGTCTACGGCGGCCCCGGCAACCAGCAGGTGACCAACAGCTACGGCTACAGCGACTACTACTGGTACCACATGCTGGCCGAGAAGGGCTATGTGGTCTTCTGCTTCGACGGCAGAGGTACCGGCGGACGCGGGGCGCAGTTCAAGAAGCAGACCTACCGCGACCTGGGCCGCATGGAATGCGAGGACGCCATCGAGGCAGCCCGCTGGCTGGGCCAGCAGAGCTGGGTGGACAAAGACCGCATCGGCATCTGGGGCTGGAGCTTCGGCGGCTACCTCTCAACGCTCTCGCTCCTCAAAGGCAACGACGTCTTCAAGGCCGCCATAGCCGTGGCACCCGTGATGAACTGGCGCTACTACGACAACATATACACCGAGCGCTTCCTCGCCCTGCCCAAGGACAACGCCAAGGGCTACGACGACAACTCGCCGCTCAACTTCGCCGACCGCCTGCAGGGCAACTACCTGCTCATCCACGGCACCGGCGACGACAACGTGCACTTCCAGAACTCGGCCGAGATGGTGGAGCGCCTGGAGAACGCCGGCAAGCAGTTCGAGTTCCGCATCTACCCCAACAAGAACCACTCCATCTACGACGCCACCGGCAACACGCGCCTCAACCTCTACCAGCTGATGACGGACTTCATAATGAGAAAACTCTAATGCAATGAAAAAGATATTTCTATTGGGTTTAATGGGTTTGATGGGCATCACGGGCGCCCACGCGCAGATTGAACTGGGTGCGCGCGCCAGCCTCGGCATCGCCACCATCAGCGACGACCTCTCCACCAAGTCGCCCGTCTTCGGCGCCGGCGTGGGTGGGTACATGAACATAAACTTCACCAACTCGGAGAGCGTCGCCGGCCAGTTTTTGTACCTGCAGACGGGACTGAACCTCAACCGCCGCGGCTGCAACTTCCACGAGGTGCTGGAGAACGAGAACACCATGAGCGTACGCGACGGCTACTACCACGCCTACTACCTGCAGCTGCCCATACTGGTGGGCTTCCACATGGAGTTGCCCATACGCAGTTCGGGGCATGTGGTAGGCATCATAGCCGGACCCGCCGTGAGCTTCGGCCTCTTCGGGCGCTGCAAAGACCGCATAGTATCGCCCGGCAACCCGTCACCAGCGGCCAACTATGATAACAGCATCACCAATACGCCATCCATCACAATCACCGACAATATGTCCGATGCAGAGGTGGCGGCAGTGCGCGCCGCAGAGGTGGCGGCAAAAGCGGAAGCACGGCGACAACGCCAAGTATTCAACCACCTGCGTCGCCTTGACGTAGGCGTCATTGTGGGCCTCACCTACGAATACGGCCCGTGGAACGCCATGCTGTATGTGGACCACGGATTCATCGCCACGACAACAGAGCCCGACATACTGCGCATCATCACCCAGAGTGTGATGGGCGGCGACCAAGGCCTTACGACAGACATACCAAAGGGATTCAACACGGCCATAATGATCGGCATAGGATACTCCTTTATTAATTCCAAGGACAGATAAATGGTTAGAGTAAGATTTGCCCCGTCACCTACGGGGCCACTGCACATCGGGGGCGTGCGCACTGCCCTCTACAACTACCTCTTCGCGCGCCAGAACGGCGGCAAGATGATACTGCGCATCGAGGACACCGACCAGACACGCTTTGTGCCGGGTGCCGAACAATACATCATCGAGGCCCTCGACTGGCTGGGCATAGAGTTTGACGAAGGCGTGCATATCGGCGGCCCCTACGGCCCCTACCGCCAGAGCGACCGCAAGCCCATGTACCGCCAGTATGCCGACCAGCTGATACGCGACGGCTGGGCCTACTACGCCTTCGACAAGCCCGAAGCCCTCGACGCCAAGCGCAAGGAATACGAGGCACAGAAAAAGACCTTCCAGTACGACTGCACCACACGCGGCGCCATGGAGAACAGCATCAGCCTCGGCAAGGAAGAGGCGCAGCGCCGCATAGACGCCGGCGAGCCCTACGTGGTGCGCTTCATGTTCCCCGACAATATAGACATCACGGTGCACGACCTGATACGCGGCGACGTAACGATGAACAGCCGTCTGCTTGACGACAAGGTGCTCTTCAAGAGCGACGGCATGCCCACCTACCACCTGGCCAACATCGTGGACGACCACACCATGGAGATCACCCACGTCATACGCGGCGAAGAGTGGCTGCCGTCAGCCCCGCTGCACGTGATGCTCTACAAGGCTTTCGGCTGGCAGGCACCGCAGTTCGCCCACCTGCCCCTGCTCCTCAAGCCCGAAGGCAACGGCAAGCTCAGCAAGCGCGACGGCGACCGCCTCGGCTTCCCCGTATTCCCGCTGGAGTGGCACGACCCCAAGAGCGGCGAGGTCAGCAGCGGATACCGCGAGCAGGGCTACCTGCCGCAGGCGGTGGTCAACATGCTGGCCCTCATGGGCTGGAACCCAGGCAAACGGGAAGGCGACAACGGAGCCAACCCCGTTTTCCAGGAGATCATGAGCATGGACGAGCTCATCAAACTCTTCAACATAGAGCATGTGAGCAAGAACGGCGCACGCTTCAACCTTGAGAAGGCGAAGTGGTTCAACCACGAGTACTTCCAGCAGCTCAGCGACGAGCAGGTGGCCGCCTACCTTGAGAAACAGCTTGGCGAGCACGGCGTCACCGCGGCCCATGACTATGTTGTGAAGGTGGCCGGCATGATGAAAGAGCGCATCACCTTCCCCGGCGAGCTGTGGGACACCTGCAGCTACTTCTTCGTGGCGCCGACGGAGTACGACCCCGCCGCCATCAAGAAGCGTTGGAAGCCGGGCATGACCACGCACATGGCCAAGGTAATAGAGATACTGCACACCGCACCCTTCGAATACGACGCCCTGCACCAGGCCATCCTCGAAGACTACATCAAGGGCAACGGCCTCAACATGGGCTCGGTGATGAACTCCCTGCGCCTCGCCGTAGTGGGCAAGACCGTAGGCCCCGACATGCTGACACTCGTCATGATGCTCGGCAAAGAGGAGACCGTACGCCGCGTGCAGCGTGCCATAGACACCATAGGAGAAGTCTCAGAATAACAAACAATAACGCATACAATGAATACCAAAACCCTTATCTTAGCGACAGTGGCCCTGCTGACTCTCGGCATGGCAGGATGCAACAACAGCGACAGCAAGCAGAACCCCGAGGCCGCGGCCCCAGTCATAGCAGAAGGCGGCCTGAAGATAGCCTACGTGGATACCGACACCATCATGGCCAAGTACCAGTACGCCATAGACCTCAACGAGGAGCTGCTCGCCTACAAAGACCAACAGGAGAAGTACTACCAGCAGCAGATGACGCAGTTCCAGACCGACTACAACAACTACCTGCAGACCGGCGCCAGCCTCACCCTCACGCAGCAGCAGGCCAAGGAGGCCGAGCTGAAGCAGCGCATGGAGAAGATGAGCACCCTTGAGCAGGAGCTCATGGCCAAGGTGGCCGAGCGTCAGCTCTCGGAGAACACCAAGCTGCTCAACGCCATCTTCGCCTTCATCCGCGAGTACAACGCCGCCAACCAGCAGTTCGACGTCATCCTGCGCAAGAGCTTCAACGACACACCGGTGCTTTATGCCAACCCCGCCATGGACATCACCGAGGAGATCCTCGCCGGCCTGAACGAGGAGTACAAGAGCGTCAAAGGCAAGAAGTAATCAACGGCTGAAGCGCCCGCGCAGCTGTGTGAACGTCTGGCGGCGCAAGAGGTAATACTCTATCAGCAAAGCACCTTGATACACCTGCGATACAGCGTGTGGCTTTATGGCCGCACGCTTTTCTTTCAGTGTCTCGCGCCACGCACGAAACTCCTTGTGCGCCTTGCGCACGGCGCGATACTCGCCCAGATGGCCTTCGAGCAGGAACTTCACTGCCGCCACACGGTCGAGGAACATACGAAGCCTCAACACCTTGTCACGCCGCTCGTCGGGCAGGTTCTTGTAGAGCATGGAAAGGTTGTTGCGGAAGTTCAGCTGCGTCTTGAAGGGGTTGCTCTTCGGCAGCGTGCCGCCACCGACATGGTACAGCGTTGACTGCGGGCAGTAAGCCACCCTGTAGCCTGCATTGTGCACCCTCCAGCAGAAGTCTATCTCCTCCATGTGGGCGAAGAAGTCGGCATCGAGCCCGCCAAGCTCGCGCCACACACTGGCGCGCACAAACATAGCGGCGCCCGTGGCCCAGAATATGTCGCAGTCGTCGTCATACTGCCCGTGGTCTGTCTCCAGGGTGCTGAAGAGGCGTCCACGGCAGAAAGGATAGCCGTAGCTGTCGATGAAGCCGCCGGCGCCACCGGCATACTCGAAGGTGTCTTTGCTGTCATACATCAACAGCTTGGGCTGCATAACGGCAATCCTGCTGTTGGCATCCATGATGCGTATCACGGGCTCTATCCATCGCGGCGTGCACTCCACGTCGCTGTTCAGCAGCACATAATAGTCGGCCTCCACCTGTGCCAGGGCCTTGTTGTAGCCTTCGGCGAAACCGTAGTTGCGGTCCAGAAGCACCAGCGGCACATCGGGGTAGTTCTGCTGCAGAAAAGGCAGCGAGTCGTCGGAGGAGCCGTTGTCGGCCACCACGACCTCGGTGTCGAAATCGGTGTCAAGCACCGAGAAATGCTGCCTATGGGAGTATTTGACCACCGACGGCATGAAGCGTTCCAGCATGCCACGGCCGTTCCAGTTGAGTATGACTATTGCCACTTTCATAGTTCAGTGTGTTTCAGTTTCCAGCGGCGGTAGCACCGTTCCTGTCGCCTTCGCCTTGCGAAGGCACGCTGGTGTGCTTTCTGCTCAGTTTCCAACGACGGTGGCTCCACAGCCACAACTCCGGCCGCTGCCGTATCTGCTCCTCCAGTGTGCGTGCGTAGCGCTCCACGATGGCATACTGGGGCTCCTCCTGCGGGTGTTCGCTGAAGTGGCTGAAGGTGACCTCGTAGTAGCCGCGACGCACACGGTTCACTGTGTAGTAGACGACGGGATAGTTATATTTGCGTGCAAAATATTCGGCACCGTAGAGGAACGCCGTGTCCTGGTTGAGGAAGGTCGTCCAGTAGCTCTTCTCGGGGTTCGACGGCGACTGGTCGCCAAGCATCATCAAAGCGCACGGCACATGGTGCCGGTCGTAGAAGTCAACCACCTGGCGCACATCGCGCTGGTCCACCACTTCGGTGCCGTAGCGTATGCGTTTTTTAGCGATATAGGGGCCTGTCACCTTGTCGTTCAGCGGCTTGCCGACACCGATACCGTGGTGCAGCAGCTGCATGTTGAGCGAGCTTACCATGTACTCCCAGTTGCCATAGTGCGCCGACAGCAGCACGATGCTCTGTCCGCGCTCGTAGTAGCGGTCCACCAGCTGGCGGTTGGTGAAGCGGTAGCGGCGTTTGATAGCCGCCGGCGAGGCATACATGTTGTGCACAAACTCCACCGCTATGTCTGCCAGGTAGCGGTAGTAGCGGCGTTCTATGCCCTTGCGCTCCGCCTCGCCCTTCTCGGGGAAGGCGTTGGCAAGGTTGCGCCTCACCACCTCGCGGCGGTAGCCTACTATGTAGTAGACAACAAGATACACTATGTCAGCCAGCAATCGCATCGGCGTCAATATCCGCGGTTGAACTGCTCACCCACCTCGCCGACTACATCCTCTGGCAGCTGCTGACGGCAGAGGCGCCGCTCCCAGCCTACCTCCTGCACCTCGCCGCGGGCGTTGCTGTTGAGCAGCAGGTAGTAACCCGAACGGTGCTCGTCCCAGAAGATGAACACGCGGTTGGGGTCGTCGGTCTCGAGCTTGTTGTAGCGCCACAGCTGGTAGGGCAGGTAGTAGACATGTCCCTGCGAAGTACCGGCGATGCCGTCGGTAGGAGCCTGGCCCTCGTTGGACTGCATGGTGTTGAACGGCTGTATCTGCCTGCTGCCTATCTTGTTGGCGCCTACGTAGTTCTTCTCGTCGCGCACATAGTCCGGCGGACCGTACTGCAGGTACACGCGGCCGAAGTCGGTGTGGATGCCGGGGGTGCGCGGATAGCTGAAATGCTCCTGCACGTAGTCTATACGCTCCTTGTACTTCAGCCACGCCGCCTCGGGGGCCATGGCGTCGCGCGCCGTCCAGAAACGGTAGAGGAAAGCCTGCTTCTCCTCAAGGCCCGGGCGCTTGATGAGCTCGCGCGAGACCTCCTTCTCAAGCTCCGACGCTATCGGGTAGAGGCCGTCGAGGTATATGTCAAGCTGCTTCTCGTCGGTGTACTTGCCGGCGAAGGTCATGGCGAAGTCGCTGATCTCCTTGGCCTTCACACCGGGGTTGGAGCGGTAGAACGACACCTTCTTGTACATCATGGTCTGGTTGTCGCGGTTGCGCAGCTCGACGACGAGGTTGTAGTTGCCCGAGGCCAGCTCCTTGATGTCGAGGCTGCCGTAGACAGGCACCACCGGGGCGCTGTTCTTGCGGCTTGCCGTCTGCATGCCCTCGATGCGGGCACCCGTCTCGGCGCGCTCTATGTAGGCCATGGCGAGGAAAGGCTTGCGGCCCACCTCGCGCTCGATGTTGTATATCTCGTAGTAGAAGTTCAGCTGCTCCACCTGCTCGGGATAGAAGTCGCTGACATAGGGTTCCATGTCGTAGCCGCCGCGCGAGAGCATGTTGCCCTCCCCCACCGTGGGCGTGGCGTCGGCCATCAGCTGCAGGCTCGACAGGGCCGGATGGCTGCCGTCGTAGTTCACCACCACCTTCTCCGTCACCATCGCCGGGCGCTGCTCCTCGTTGCTCTTGTCGCGCAGGGTGAGCTCTATCTCGTAGACGCCGTTGGGCAGGGCGAAGCGCTGCACGTCGAGGAAACTGAAGTCCAGCTCGTCGAGGCTACCCACCGTGGGGCTGCCGAGGTCGTACTTCTTGGCGAAGACCACGGAGTCCTGCTGCCGGGCCACGAGGGTCACCTCCACCGTGGCCTTGTACACCCCCGAGGGCTGCTGCACGAAGCCCACCGTCCAGGCGTCGACCTGCAGGTAGGTCTCCATGTACGGGCGGTCTTCCTGCGGCAGATAGAAGGTGCTGTAGCCGAACAGTGCCTGCATCTGCGCCGTGACGGCGGCAGGCGTGGCAAAAGCCGCCAATGCGGCCAATATCAAGCAAAGACGTTTCATTTTACACTATATATTTACCCATATAACGCAGCAGTGCGCCGTTTATTGTGCGGCGCACTGCATTTTTTACATTCCACTTCTCACTTCACACTTCTCACTTCCCACTTCCCACCTCTCAGCTGATGGGCCAGCGGCGGTCGAGGCCGAAGCTGACGGGCGCCACCTTGAGCTGCGGCGCAAACTGGAGGCGTTTCCATTCGTTGCGCGCCACGCCGCGCAGCACCCTCTGCACCACCTCGCGGTCGTAGCCTTCGTCCACGATCTCGTCCTCGCAGAGGTCCTCGTCGAGGAACAGGCCGAGTATGGCGTCGAGCACCGCGTAGTCGGGCAGCGAGTCGCTGTCCTTCTGGCCGGGGCGCAGCTCGGCGCTGGGGGCCTTAGTGATGCTGTTCTGCGGTATGCGGATGCCGTCGCGATTGATCCACTCGCTGAGCTGGTACACCTCGGTCTTGTAGAGGTCGCCGATCACCGCCAGGGCGCCGCAGGAGTCGCCGTAGAGGGTGCCGTAGCCCATGGCGGCCTCGGAGCGGTTGGTGGTGTTCAGCGCCAGGGCGCCGAACTTGTTGGCGTAGCTCATCACCAGGGTGCCGCGTATGCGGGCCTGCAGGTTCTCCTCGGTGACGTCCTCGGCGCGTTCGCCGAAGACAGGCTTGAGACTCTCGCGGAACTGGTCGAACAGCGGCTTGATGGGCACTATGTCGTAGCTCATGCCGAGGTTGTGGGCCAGGTCCTCGGCGTCCTTCACGGAGTGGTCGGTGCTGTACTGGCTGGGCATCAGCAGGCCGTGCACATTCTCGGCCCCGAGGGCGTCGACGGCGAGCGTGGCCACGAGGGCCGAATCGATGCCGCCGCTCAGGCCCAGCACGGCGCGCCGCAGGCCATTCTTGGCGAAGTAGTCGTGCAGGCCGCAGACCAGGGCCTTGTAGACGAGCTCCACGGCCTCTGGCTTCTCGTCCTCGACGGTCTCTATCTGCTGCATGTCCACTGTGCAGCACCCCTGCTCGAAGTAAGGCATCTGGCAGAGCACGCCGCCCGCGGCGTTCATGGCCATGGAGCCGCCGGCGAAGAGATAGGGGCCTTCGCCGCCGGTGCGGTTGACGTAGACGAGGCCCGCGTTGAGGGTCTCGACAATCTTGCTCATGCGGTAGCGCGTGCGGTAAGGGCGCTGATAGTCAAATACCTGACCGCCGCAGCACACCACCATGTCGGGCTGTTCCACATGTCCCTTGGAGAGCTCCTTGAGGTCCTCGTAGAAGCCTATGGCCAGACGCTGGTCGTGGAAGTCGATGACCTGCACACCCTCGCCGCGCACGAAGCAGCGCTGCTCGTCGGTGGAGAGGTACTTCTTGGTCACCACGCCGCGTATGGCGCAGTTCTGTACGAACACGATGGCGTTGCAGAGCCCCTTGTCCTGGATCTGCAGCGGCATGCCCACGAGGAAGGCGCGGTGCTCCGAGAGCTCTATCAGGCGCTGCAGGGCGGCCTGGGCCCGCTTCTGCAGGTCGGTGTAGCCGGCGGCGGCGAAGAGCGGGGTGCCGCAGAGGGTGCACGCCGGGAAGACGGTGAGCAAAGCCTCGCGCGACGCCTCGGAGCCAAGCTCGGCGGCTATCCATTCAAGGTTATCCTCCGGCTTGAGCGTAAGGATGTCATGCTGAACGATATGTATCTTCATAGGTTTGATATTTTCCAGCCTTTTATAACGCATGCACGACGATTATATTGTGTACGGCGGCATGTTTTTGCACCCTTTTCTTTCCACCCCCTCCCCTACGGACCCCCTACGGACCCCGGTACGGCCGTTCTTCAGTAGTTCTTCAGTAGTTCTTCAGTGCGGCACTGAAGAACTACTGAAGAACTACTGAAGAAATGCCGTAGGGACTCCGTACCGGGGGCGAAGGAGGGGGGAGTTTTTAGTTTTGAGTTATGAGTTTTTAGTTATGAGTTTTGGAGTGGGGAATTTAGGGGGTTGCAAAAAAAAATTGCACGGCCACACAATAAATTAATTATATATACGTTTTTCCTTCCAGACAAAACGACATAAAACGGGCAAAAACAATCTGATATATGAAAAATCTTGTAATTGTTGAGTCGCCTGCCAAGGCGAAAACCATCGAGAAATTCCTGGGCAAGGACTACACGGTGAAGTCGAGCTACGGCCACATCCGCGACCTGGCCAAGAAGGAGATGAGTATTGACGTAGATAACAACTACGAGCCGCAGTACCAGATCAGCGACGACAAGAAGGCGCTGGTGAGCGAGCTGAAGAAAGCCGTCAAGGAAGCCGACAAGGTGTGGCTGGCGTCCGATGAGGACCGCGAGGGAGAGGCCATAGCATGGCACCTTCAGGAGACGCTGAAGCTCGACCCGAAGACGACGCAGCGCATCGTGTTCAACGAGATTACGAAGACGGCCATCCTGCACGCCATCGAGAACCCGCGCCAGGTGGACATGAACCTCGTCAACGCGCAGCAGGCACGCCGCGTGCTCGACCGCCTGGTGGGTTACGAGATAAGCCCCATCCTGTGGAGCAAGATCAAGCCCGCGCTGAGCGCCGGCCGCGTGCAGAGCGTGGCGGTGCGCCTGATAGTGGAGCGCGAGGAGGAGATCAAGAACTTCGTCAGCAAGCCCTACTTCCGCGTGACGGCGGTGTTCCACCCGCTGGAGAGCAGCAAGACCCTCAACGCCGAGCTGAGCCGCCACTACGACACCGCCGAGGAGGCCGAGGCCTTCCTGCGCAGCATCGTGGGCGCCAACTTCAAGATTACGAAGATAGAGACCAAGCCCGCACGCCGCACGCCGGCGCCGCCGTTCACCACCAGCACCCTGCAGCAGGAGGCCAGCCGCAAGCTGGGCTTCAGCGTGGCGCGCACCATGCAGGTGGCGCAGCAGCTCTACGAGAGCGGATATATCACCTACATGCGTACCGACAGCGTGAACCTCAGCGAGCTGGCCCTGGGCATGGCGAAGAAGGAGATCGAGAGCCAGTACGGCCCCGAATACGTCAAGACCCGCCGCTACCAGACCAAGACCAAAGGAGCCCAGGAGGCCCACGAAGCCATACGCCCCACCAACCTCGAGGCACAGACCATCAACACCGATAGCGCACAGCGCCGCCTCTACGAGCTCATCTGGAAGCGCACCGTGGCCAGCCAGATGGCCGACGCCGAGATGGAGAAGACCGAGATAGAGATCACCATAAGCAACTCGAACCTCACCTTCGGCTGCACCGGCGAGCAGGTGAAGTTCGACGGCTTCCTGAAGGTGTATATGGAAGGCACCGACGACGAGGGCGACGGCCAGACACAGTCGCTGCTGCCCAAGCTGCCCGAAGGCACCATGCTGACCATGGAATGCTGCGAGGCCGCCGAGCACTACACGCAGCACCCGCCGCGCTACACCGAGGCCAGCCTCGTCAAGAAGCTGGAAGACCTCGGCATCGGCCGCCCGTCGACCTACGCGCCCACCATCAGCACCATCCTCAAGCGCGAGTATATCATCAAGGAAGACCGCGAGGCCGAGACACGCCAGTGCACGACGCTGACGCTGAAGGACAACGTCGTGAAGAAGGCCGTACGCACAGAAAAGGGCTACGCCGACAAGGGCAAGCTCTTCCCCACCGACATCGGATGCGTGGTCAACAGCTTCCTGATGGACCACTTCACCAACATCATGGACTACAACTTCACGGCCACGGTGGAGAAGGACTTCGACGACATCGCCGACGGCAAGAAGGAGTGGCGCAAGGTGATAGACAAATTCTACGTGCCGTTCCACAAGAACATACGCCAGACGCAGCAGAACAGCCAGCGCAACACCGGCAGCCGCCTGCTGGGCGTGGACCCCGCCAGCGGCAAGAACGTGTACGCCAAGATAGGCCGCTACGGCACCCTGGTGCAGATCGGCGAGACCAACAGCGACGAGAAGCCGCGCTTCGCCAGCATGAAGAAGGGGCAGAGCATAGAGACCATCACCCTCGAAGACGCCCTCGGGCTCTTCTCGCTGCCGCGCACCCTCGGCCAGTTCGAGGACAAAGACGTGACGGTGAGCATAGGCAAATTCGGCCCCTACGTGCGCCACAACGGCAAGTTCTACTCTCTGGGCAAGAACGACGACCCGTATGAGGTAAGCCTCGAACGCTCAATAGAGATCATCAAGTCGAAGCGCAAGGCCGAGGAGGAGAAAGAGGAGCTGAAGAAGGTGTACCCGCACGAGATAGGCGTGAAGGACGGCGACGCCGTGGTGAGCAACATAGGCCGCTTCGGGCCTTACCTCACCTACCGCGGAGAGAACTTCCGCCTGACCAAGGGCGTCAACCCGCTGACGCTGACACTCGACATGGCCATGGAGATCATCGAAGGCTCACTGAAGAAGAAGAGCAAGAAAAAATAAGTGCAGCTTTCAATTGTTATAGTAAACTACAACGTCAAGTACTTCCTGAAGCAGTGCCTGGCGTCGGTCTTCGGGTCGGACAAGCGGCTCGCCGACGGCAGCGAGCTGGAGCTCGACGTGTGGGTGGTTGACAACGACTCTGTGGACGGCAGTGTGGAGATGGTGCGCTCAGACTTCCCCCAGGTGCACCTGATCGAGAACCACGAGAACGTGGGCTTCGCCAAGGCCAACAACATGGCGCTGAAACAGGCTACGGGCGATTTGCTGCTGCTGCTCAACCCCGACACCGTCGTGGAGCGCGACACCTTTGTGCAATGCGCCGACTTCATGGCAGCGCACTCCGACTGCGGAGGCCTGACAGTGAAGATGGTCGACGGCAAGGGCAACTACCTGCGCGAGAGCAAACGCGGCTTCCCGTCGCCGGCGGCGTCGTTCTATAAGATCAGCGGCCTCACAAGGCTCTTCCCCGGCTCCAGGCGTTTTGCAGCCTACTATATGGGCCACCTGCCGGAGGACGAGGTGAACAAGATAGAGATACTGCCCGGGGCATTCCTGATGTTCCGCCGCGAGGTGTACACAAAGACCGGCGGGCTGGACGAGAGCTACTTCATGTACGGCGAGGACATCGACTTCTCGTGGAGCATCAAGCAGGCCGGCTGGGAGAACTACTACCTGCCCACGACGCGCATCATCCACTACAAGGGCGAGAGCACGCGCAAAGGGTCGATGAACTACGTCTACACGTTCTACAACGCCATGTCTATCTTCGTGCGCAAGTACTTCAGCGGCAAGGACGCGCGGCTGTTCAACATGCTGCTGCAGGCCGCCATCTGGATGCGCGCCACGCTGGCATGGCTGACGCGGATAGCCAAGCACATCGCCGTGCCGCTGCTGGATTTCCTGCTGGCCTACGGGGGTTTCGTGCTCATCAAGCAGGTGTGGGAAGGCGTCAAGTGGGGCGGCGCGGAATACTACCCTCCGGAGTACACCCTGTTGGTGATACCGCTGTACATACTGATACTGATGGCGAGCAGCTGGCTGGGGGGAGGTTACGACAAGCCCGTGCGCATAGGACGCATTGTGAGCGGCATGGGCACAGGGGTGCTGTTGCTGCTGGCGTTCTATTCGCTGCTTGACGAGAGCCAGCGCTATTCGCGCCTGCTGCTGCTCATGGGCTCGGCATGGACGATGGCGTCTACGCTGCTGGTACGTGTTGCGCTGAGCGCCAAAGGGGTTAAAGGATACACGTTGCGCACGCACGCACGCGGAGCCACCCTCGCCGTGGGCACCACGGCAGAGACTGCACGCATTCGCGAGCTGTACGCCTCGATGGGCATCTCGACAGACAAGCTGACGGAGACCGACGATACCGACATAAGGCATCTGCAGGACCTGATACGCATAGAACACGTCGAAGAGGTGGTATTCTGCGGCTGCGACATCAGACACGTGATAGAGCTGATGGCACACCTGCGCACCACGGGAGTAGAATACAGGATAGCGCCGCGCGAGAGCGACTACATTATAGGCAGCGAGACGGTGCTGACGCCAGACGACCTGTACATTGCAAGCCTCGACACCATCAGCACAGATACAGCACGGCGCACCAAGCGGATGTTCGACATAGGCACCTCCTTTGTGCTGCTGCTGCTGACACCAGTGCTCATCTGGCTACAGCGCGACAAAGGGAGGTATCTCCAACACTGCCTGTCGGTGATGGTGGGCAACCTCACGTGGGTGGGCTATACGGGCCACCGCGGGGTCTTCACGCCGGCCGACATAATGGACGGCAAACCCACCGAGCAGCTGCGCGAACGCCTCACACTGCGCTATATGCGCCACTACAGCACGGCCACAGACTTTTCTATACTCATACGCAACCTGAGGAATATATGAAACGGCTTACCATCATAGCAATACTGGCGCTCCTGCCACTGGGCTTACACGCACAGAGAATACACGCCTTCGTGGCTTCGGGCATGACAGTGAGCCAGATAGAAGGCGATGAGCTCAAGGGCTTCAAGCATTTCGGCTTCACCGGCGGCGTAGGCGCGCTGGCATCCATCAGCGACAACAACCGCTGGGGGGTCAGCGTAGAAGCGCTTTTCAGTCAGCACGGAGCATACAGCACCGGTGACACGCGCTACTACCTGTACAAGCTCGACATCACCTCCAACTACATAGAGATACCCGTCCTCCTGCATTGGCAGGACCCCAACGGCGGCATGCTCTTCGGCGCAGGCCTGAGCTACGGGCGCCTGGTGCGCCAGCCGCAAGGCACTGTCGGCTTCAGCGACGCCTTTTTCATACCCGATACAACAGACAAAGACTTCCTCAGCAGCGACTTCTCGGCTGTGGTAGACGCCCGTTTCACCATCTGGCGCGGCCTGCAGCTCAACCTGCGGTGGCAGCACTCGATACTGCCGGTAAAGCGAGACTGGACCTTCCGCAAGTATGAGGGGTACGAGTCGGACAGCGACGGCAACCGCGTGGAACGCTGGTCCACCATCACCAACAACTGCTACAACCACAGCATCATCGTGCGCCTCATCTGGCAGTTCTGACAAGTCAACGCAAGCATAACACAGAAAGATGGCTATTGCATTGTTTCCCGGTTCCTTCGACCCCTTCACCAAGGGGCATGAGGCAGTGCTGCGCCGCGTGCTGCCGCTCTTCGACAAGGTGGTGGTGGCTGTTGGCGTCAACAGCGAGAAGCACTGCATGTTCAGCCCTGAAGAGCGCGTGGAGCGCATACGCGAGGCCATGAAGGACTGCCCCACGGTGGAGGTGACCTCCTACAGCGGCATGACCATAGACCTCTGCCACAGCGTCGGGGCACGATGCATCATCCGCGGCATACGCACCGCCGCAGACTTTAAGTACGAGCAGCTGATAGCCTCCGTCAACCGCAAGCAGGACCCCACGATAGAGACCCTGCTGGTGATGGCCGACGCCGAGCACATCAACATCTCCTCCACCCTCGAGCGAGAGAAACTCACCCATAACACATAACAAAAGAAGTGCAGCCAGGTGACGACATAGTATACCTCAAGGGCGTAGGCCCCTCGCGGGCCAAAGTCCTCGCCGCCGAGGCCGGCATACACACCTGCGGCGACCTGCTGCAATACTTCCCCTTCCGGCATATAGACCGCTCACAGCAGAGCACCATAGCGTCGCTGCACGACGAGAACCAGTACGTGGTGCTGCAAGGCACTGTGAGCAACATGCAGACCGCCAGCAACGGGCCGCGCCGCGAGCGGCTGACCGTGGACTTCAGCGACGGCACAGGCTCCCTGCAGCTCGTCTGGTTCCAAGGCACCAAGTGGGTGCGCGAAAAGCTCAAGCCCGGCGTGAAATACACCGTCATGGGCAAGCCCACCGTTTTCAACGGCCAGTGGCAGATGACGCACCCCGAGCTGGAGGCCGCGGGTGCCGCCACCGACATCCACCAGCCCTTCCTGCCCGTCTACCCCACCACCGAGAAGATGAAGCACAGCGGCCTCGGCACCCGCGCCATAGCGCGCCTCACCGAGACCCTCGTAGGCTCCCTCGGCGGCATCGACGAAACGCTGCCGCCCGACGTCATAGAGCGCTACCGCCTCCTTGACCGCCGCGAGGCCCTCAAGGCCATACACTACCCCGACAGCCAGCAGCAGCTCGACGCCGCCCGCACACGCCTGAAGTTCGAGGAGCTCTTCTTCATGCAACTCGACTACCAGTGGGCCCACAGCGAGCGCCAGCAGCACTCCGCCGGGCGCGTCTTCGCCACCGTGGGCGACCACTTCAACCGCTTCTACAGCGAGAAGATACCCTTCCCCCTCACGGGAGCCCAGAAGCGCGTCATACGCGAGATACGCGAAGACATGCGCTCCGGCCACCAGATGAACCGCCTGCTGCAGGGCGACGTGGGCAGCGGCAAGACCCTCGTGGCCCTGATGTGCATGCTCCTGGCCATAGACAACGGCAGCCAGGCATGCCTCATGGCACCCACAGAGATACTGGCCACACAGCACTACAACACCTTCCTCCGCATGCTCGACGGTCTCGGCCTCGGCGTGGAGCTGCTGATAGGCAGCGTGCGGCCGGCCGACAAGAAGAGGATAAAAGCACGCATCGCCGCCGGCGAGACGCACATCGTCATAGGCACCCACGCCCTCATCGAGGACGACGTCACCTTCCGCGACCTCGGCCTCGTGGTCATCGACGAGCAGCACCGCTTCGGCGTGGAGCAGCGCAGCAAGCTCTGGGCCAAGGCCACGCCGCCGCCCCACGTGCTGGTGATGACCGCCACCCCCATACCGCGCACCCTGGCCATGACCGTCTACGGCGACCTCGACTGCTCCGTCATCGACGAGCTGCCCCCCGGCCGCCACCCCGTGCGAACCTACCACCGCACCGAGCCGCGCCGCCCCCTGGTGTTCAGCTTCCTGAAGAAGCAGATAGACGCCGGGCGCCAGGTCTACGTCGTCTACCCCCTCATCCACGAGAGCGAGAAGCTCGACCTCAAAGACCTCATCGACGGGCTGGAGATGGTGCAGAGCTACTTCCCGCGCCCGCAGTATCACGTCTCCATGCTCCACGGCGGCCTCACCGCCGAGGAGAAAGCCTTCGAGATGCAGCGCTTCAAGGAGGGCAAGACGCACATCATGGTGGCCACCACGGTGATAGAGGTGGGCGTCGACGTGCCCAACGCCACGGTGATGGTCATAGAGAACGCCGAGCACTTCGGCCTCTCGCAGCTCCACCAGCTCCGCGGCCGCGTAGGACGCGGCGCCGAGCAGAGCTACTGCATCCTCATGACCAAAGACAGCCTCAGCTACTCCAGCCAGGAGCGCATACGCACCATGTGCAGCACCACCGACGGCTTCCAGATAGCCGAGGCCGACCTGCGGCTGCGCGGCCCCGGCGACATGCAGGGGCTGCAGCAGAGCGGCGTCCTCGACCTCAAGATAGCCTCCATCGTCGACGACGAGCCCCTCGTGGCCGCCGCCCGCAACGAGGTGCGCGACCTGCTCGGCGCCGACCCCACACTCTCCGGACACCCCCTCCTGCTGCGCTACATTGAGCACTCAAAAAACAAGACACTGTGGAGCAAGATATCATAGTTGGGGAAGGAGTTAAGGAGTTAAGAAGTTAAGAAGTCAAGAAGTTAAAGAAGTTAAAAAGTTAAGAAGTTAAGACAATGGCGGTGGGTAGCAACAATGTTTCACATGACATGAAGCACCGGATGCAGCTGGTGGCCGAGGAAGGCGCGTCGCTCAGCAGCGGCACGCTGCGCCTCTACGCGCTGCCCTACGGCTGCGTGGATCTCTACGCCTACGACCCCGTCAACCGGCGCGCTGCCGTGGGCATCATGGTGGCCACCGAACACCGGCGCCAAGGCTACGCCCTGGCCATGCTCCAGGCGCTGGCCGACCAATACCGCGGCACGCTGCACTGCCTCTACGCAGACATCGCCACCATCAATACCGCCTCACTCGCCCTCTTCCGCAAGGCGGGCTACACCGAGTGCGGCCACTTCAAGGAGTGGCTCGAATACGACAACCACTTCGTCGACACTATACGCATGCAACTGATACTATGAAAAAACAAACCCTGGCCATAATCCTCGTCCTCGCCGCCGTGCTGGCGGGCTGCATCGCTGGCGCCCTCGGTCTGCGCCGCCCCACCGCCAACAGCACACCGCTGCGCCTCAACCTGCCCGAAGGCACCGATTACAAAACGCTGTGCGACAGCCTTTCGGCCAACGGCATAGCGCCGGGAGCCACCTTCAGCCTCATGGCCCGTGCCCTGCGCCTGAACCAGAACGTGCGCCCCGGCAGCTACATCGTCGAGCCCCACATGCGACAGCTTGCCCTCGTCCGCAAACTGCGCAACGGCCAGCAAGACCCCATACGGCTCACCATCGGCAAGTTCCGCCTGCCGCAGCAGCTCAACGAATACCTCAACAAAAAACTCATGCACGACGACTTCAACGTCACCCTCGACAGCTTCTACCTCATACGCCCCAACACCTATGAGTTCTACTGGACCATCACGCCCGAGAAGTTCATGCGGCGCATGGGAAAAGAATATGCTGCCTTCTGGCAGCAGACAGCGGGCAGCGGCAAGTGGGTAGTGGACAGCGCCAGGGGAGAAACGCTACCCATTATCCAATACCCTCTAAACACACACGACATCATCACCCTCGCCTCCATCGTCGAGGAGGAGACCAACAACAACGCCGAGAAGCCGCTGATTGCCAGCGTCTACCTGAACCGCCTCAAGCGAGGCATGCCCCTCCAGGCCGACCCGACGGTGAAATACGCCGTGGGCGACTTCACGCTGCGGCGCATACTCAACAAGCACCTCGCCACCGAGTCGCCCTTCAACACCTACCTGCACACCGGCCTCCCCCCGGAGCCCATCTGCCTGCCCTCAGCGGCCAGCGTCAAAGCCGTCATCGGCGCCCCGCAGACCAACTATATCTACTTCTGCGCCAGCGACAAGCTGGACGGCACCCACCGCTTTGCCGCCACCCTGGCCGAGCACAACGCCAACGCCGCGCGCTACCACCGCGCCCTTGAGCGGATGGGCATCAAGCGCTAAATGTCAAAAAAAAGGGACGGACCCCCTACGGCCCCCCTTCGGCCCCTCTACGGCCCTCCTTCGGCCTTCCACTGAAGAACGGCCGAAGGGGGTCCGTAGGGGGTCCGAAGGGACTCCATGCCAAAAACAGGTTCTCGACCCCCCTTTGCAGCCAACCGTCCGACTGTTAAATATAGTTAAATCTCTCGCCGGACAGTAACAAAACGCACATGTTCGCGTCTTATATGCGAAAAAAAAAGTATCTTTGCAGTTTGAAAATAGACATAAAAATGAATAGCAGACTAATAACCAGGGCATTCACCGCAGTGGTGGTTACGCTTACGTCGACAATTGGCAGCAACACCATGGCGCAAGAGCAGACCAATCTGAACTTTCCGTGCCCAAATATAACTATAGAAGAACGCACCGACCACATTACACGCTACAGTCAGCAGGGGTGGGATACAGTGATTAACTGCTTTAACAACGGCAGTTTGGTGCTCACGGCCGAGCCATATATTCCGACACAGTATTTCAAGGGCCAGTACAAGGTGGAGATGATACCCTACAACCCGCCAGACCCGACGTTCTACATGAACTACCCGGGCTACGACACGCCCTACAAGAAGAAGATGGACATCAGCATGGATGACTATTTTGCACCAAGCCCGGTTAACATCGAGTTCCCTTTCTACTTCTTCGGCATCCGCAAAACGAAGTTCCGTTTGGGTGACAACGGAGTGGTGACATTCTGTGATTCGCACAACCTCTACGATGCCAGTGGCAACAAGTGCGACTGGTCTTGCCCTGTAGCATTGCCGTGGGCAAGTGCCACTGGTGACATTCCTTTTGGTTTCGGTGTCAACTGCATGCGTGACGCCATCTACGGTGTTTATCAAGACACCCACTTACTCACCAGTACCATCAGCGGCAACCAAGGCATCTACTACGGCGTCATCTCCAGCCCCGACGACGAACACTGTCGAGTCATCATTGCCTCGTGGAACGACGTCCCTCTCTACAACAGCCAGACCGACAATCGCCAGACCTATCAGATAGCCTGCTACGAGGGCTCGAACATTATCGAGGTGCACATCAAGCACCGCAGCTGCACAGCCGGCACATGCGCCGGCAAGGGGTTGGTTGGCATACAGAACGCAACGGGTGTGCCACAGGTGAAAGGCGCAGTGGGTGATCCCAACATGTATGTCGTCAACGGTTCGCCGGCTTTCTTCACCCCCACGGGATGGAACAGCCTGCAGTGCGGCACCACCATCACCGACCACATGACGGTGACAACCCCTGACGGACGTGACACTACCATCAACGTCACTGTCAACGCCAACAGTATGGACTCCATAGCCTACCGTTTCACTCCCCTTGGCGAAGCATCGCGCACGCTGCAGTGGTACCGCATCTTCGACGACGGTCGCGACAGCATTATGATAACAACAAATGCCGGTGACCCAAACTACTACTACACTCCCATGCACGATATCTCGAGCCAACCCGACTACGACCCTATTCACCCGACACGCACACATCTCATCATCAAGAACATCAACGAGCCCTCGCGCTTCGTGTGCTGCCTTCGCTTTTTCAACGCCGAGGGTGTGCCATATATCAAGTACGACACGATAAGTATTGGTATAGACACGGTTAAAAGCCTTGCGCTGAAGTCCATCACCCCGCAGCCCGACACTTCGCGCCGCATAGACATCTGCAACGGTCAGACTGCGGCCCTGCAGCTGCATTACTCAGGTGGCGCCGACACCATACAGTGGCGCGTGGAGCGCATACTGAACGGCCGCCGCATCACCCTGCCGGCAAGCATGTACGAGCTGCAGGACAACGACCGCATCATATCCATCAAGCCGGACCCGCGCTACGACACCCTGCCGCGCAACCATATTGACTCCATTCGTGTGCTCGGTGTCGTCTACTTCAGCAACCGCTGCTCCAACTTTGACACTTTCATGGTGAGGGTCTACCCAATATTCGACACCATCAACGAGGCGGGCATCTGCAACGGACAGGTCTACACATGGCCTGCCGACGGCAACCAGTACACGACGAACACGGACCAGCCGGTGGCCCGCCTGCAATCGGCGCCGGGATGCGACTCCACCGTGCACCTGCACCTGACGGTCTACGACGTGAGCTACAACATAGATCACCAGGAGACCTGCCGCGATTTCACGTGGCGCAACGGGCGCACCTATACCGAAAGCAACTGGGCCACAGCGTCGGCCGACACCGTGCGGTTGCAGAACCGCTACGGCTGCGACTCGATTGTGCAGCTCGAGCTGGTGGTGTACCCGCTGAAAGCACGCATACAGAGCGACGTGGAGGAATTCACCTACGACAACATGGAAGCCATGCTCAACGACATCTCCACCGGCGGCAACAGCCGCGTGTGGCTGCTGCCTGTGGGCAAGGATGCCAACGGCGACACCATCATGCGCGAAAGCAGCGAGGCCATGGTGTACTACACCATACCCGACAGCATCTCGGAGGCCAACATCTGGCTCATAGCCGCAAGCCCCTACGGATGCCTCGACACGGCGCACCTCTACCTGCCCATGCACAAGGAGACGATGTACGTGCCCACGGCCTTCATGCCCGACAACCCCGAAGGCAACAACATATTCCGCTCGCAGAGCCTCAACACGGTGATGCAGGAGATGTGGATATATGACCGTCAGGGACGCGTCATGGCGCACTGCACGGGTGTGGACTGCGGATGGGACGGCCGCGACCTCAACGGCAACCCCTGCCAGCAAGGCGCCTACGTGTACATCATCAACTACACCACCACCCACAACCCGCGCCAGACGCAGAGCATGCACGGCACGGTGACACTGATAAGATAAAATCTGTGAGAAGTGTGAAGTGGTAAGCGATAAGTGTGAAGTGATAAGTGTGAAGTGGTAAGTGGCTGCCAACTTCACACTTCACACTTACCACTTCTCACTTAACACTAAACACTTCTCACTTAACACTAAACACTTAATCATGAAGATTGCTGTAGTGGGAGCCACGGGGCTCGTAGGGCGCGAGATGCTCACGGTGCTCGAAGAACGTGGCTTCGGCAAAGAAGAGATAATAGCCGCCGCCTCGCCCAAGAGTGTCGGCAAACGGATAGCCTTCGCCGGCAGGGAGCTGACGGTGGTCTCTGTGGACGACGCCATAGCTGCGCGCCCACGGTACGCCATCTTCTCGGCAGGCGCGGCAGCCTCGCGCCAGTATGCGCCGCTGTTCGCCGCAGCAGGCACCACGGTGATTGACAACAGTTCGGCATGGCGCAAGGATGCCGACAAGCCGCTGGTGGTGCCGGAAGTGAACATCGACGCCGTGAAGGCCGGCGACCGCATCATCGCCAACCCCAACTGCAGCACCATACAGATGGTGCTGGCCCTCTCGGCGCTGGAGCGCCGCTACGGCATACGCCGCTTGGTGATAGCCACCTACCAGAGCATCACAGGCACCGGCATCAAAGCTGTGCGCCAGCTGGAAGCCGAGGAGCGCGGCGAGAAGCCGTCGGAGACGGCCTACCCCTACCAGATACACCGCAACCTGTTCCCCCACGGCGGGGACTTCCAGGAAGACGGCTACACCACCGAGGAGCAGAAGCTTGTGAACGAGACGCGCAAGATATTCGGTGACCCGGACATACAGATCACGGCCACGGTGGCGCGCGTGCCCGTAGTGGGTGGCCACAGCGAGGCCGTCAACGTGGAGTTGCGCGAGGACTACGACCTCGACGAGGTGCGCAGCCTGATAGCCGGCACCCCGGGTGTGATACTCTACGACAATCCCGCCAGGAATGAATACCCGATGCCCATACTGTCACACCATCGCGACGAGGTGTGGGTGGGGCGACTGAGACGCGACTTCTCGCAGCCACGGTCACTGAACATGTGGGTTGTGGCCGATAACATACGCAAAGGCGCCGCCACCAACGCCGTGCAGATTATGGAGAATTTGATAGGTTGATAAGTTGATAGGTTGATAAGTTGATATGATGAAAAAGACTATAAATACTCTATTGCTTTTGGGCATACTGCTCTGCACGGGCTGCGGGAGCAAGAATATCATTGACGAAGAGCGCACCTTTGCGGGCGATGTGTGGAACCGCTTTACGCCCGAGGTGTTTGAAGTGAACGTGGCCAACACCGACGACTACTACAATATCGATGTTACCATTGCGGCCGACACTGCGGTGTTCCGCTACAGCCTGCTGCCCATTACCGTCAACATCTACTCTCCAGCCGGAGAGCGCCGTATGTTCTACGCCTCAGTGCCCCTCAAGGAGAATGGCCGCTGGAAAGGCGAGATCGTCGGCGAGAGGCGGCAGGTGACGTCACGCATACGCACGCTGTTCAGCTTCAACGCCAAGGGTGAATACCGCGTGGAGATAGGACAGGCTACAAGCCAGTATGACCTTGAGGGTGTCAGCAGTCTGCGTCTCACGGTGGAGAACACCAAGATAGACTACAAAGACCTGTAGGAGCCGGTGATTGACCAGAGCATAAACCCCAACATCGACCGCATAGCGCTACGTCTCAAGACGATACCGGAGACTCCGGGTGTCTACCAGCACCTCGATGCCGACGGGAAGGTCATCTATGTGGGGAAGGCACGCAACCTGCAGCGCAGGGTGAGCAGCTACTTCTCTCACTACGACGACAAGAGCGCCAAGATTAAGATGCTGGTGCGGTCGATATACGACATCAGGGTCACGGTGGTGGCCACGGAGGTTGACGCCCTGCTGCTGGAGAACAGCTTGATCAAGCGCTACCAGCCGCGGTATAACTCGATGCTCAAGGACGACAAGAGCTACCCTTATCTTTGCATCACCGACGAGGAGTACCCTCGCCTGCTATACACGCGGCGCCACAATATCAAGGGGCAGTACTACGGCCCCTACCCCAATGGGCGCATTTTGCGCGAGCTGCAGGACATCATACGTCAGCTCTTCACCTACCGGACGTGCAACATCATGGGCAACCGCCCTTGCATGAAGCACCAGATAGGGCTCTGCGGTGCTCCGTGCGCCGGCAAGCAGAGCCGCGAGGAGTACAACGCCACAATAGAGAACATACGCCGCATTCTCAAGGGTGACTTCGGCGACATACTCGACGAGCTGAAGCGGCAGATGTACACGCTTGCCGCCGACCTGCGATTCGAGGAGGCTGAGGGTGTAAAGCGCAAGATACACCTGCTGGAGGAGTATCAGGGACGCAGCACGGTGGTGGACACCAATGTGAAGGATGTGGACGTTGTGAGCATCATAGGCGACGAGCGCTATGCTTACGTCAACTTCATGCGTGTGAAGCACGGCGCCATCATCTACAGCATAAGCAATGAGATAAAGAAGCAGCTCGACGAGAGCGAGGAGGAGATACTGGGGACGGTAGTGCCGGCGCTGCACGAGCAGACACAGAGCACGGCAACAGAGGTAGTGCTGCCGATGAAGGTTGCGGAACTGCCGGAAGACTACCTGAAGCAGACCGTGGAGCCACGAGGCGACCGCCGGAAGCTGCTGGAGCTGTCGCTGCGCAACGTCGAGAGCTACCAGAAGCAATGCCGCCACCAGCGGGCGCTGACGCAAGGCGAAGCGGCACCGCAGGCTGTAAAACAGCTGGAGCGTCTGCAGCGAGCCCTCGGCCTGCCCACCATGCCTATGGACATTGAGTGTTTCGACAACTCCAATATCCAGGGGGCCTACCCTGTAGCGGGCATGGTGCGCTTCACGGCAGGCAAGCCCAACCGCAAGGAGTACCGCAAGTTCAACATAAAGAGCGTGGAAGGGCCTGACGACTATGCGTCGATGGCCGAGGTCATCGAGCGACGGTACCGTCGCCTGCATGAGTCTGGCGCCGCGCTGCCAGACCTTCTTATCGTCGATGGCGGCGAGGGGCAGATGCATGTGGCCGAGAAGGCGTTGCAGCAGGTGGGGGTGGCGATACCAATAGCCGGACTTGCCAAAGACGACAGCCACCGTACAAATGAGTTGCTGCGCTTCGACGGCCGCGGAGAGGTGGCCGTTGTCGGGCTGAAACCCACCGACCCGTTGTTTCACCTCATGGAGCAGATACAAAACGAGGTGCACCGTTTCGCCATCACCTTCCACAAGGACAAGCGCAGCAAGGGGACATTCCGCACAGTGCTGACCGACATACCGGGCATCGGCGAGAAGACCGCCCACGACCTGCTGCTGCGTTTCGGCAGCGTGAAGCAGATACAGCTGCAGACCCTCGATGACCTCACGGCGGCCATAGGTCCCGCAAAGGCGTCGTTGGTGTTCGAGCACTTCAGAGGGAAAGGGCGCTGATTCAGTAAAGGAAGTTATTGTAAGGATAACGCACAGCGTGTATGCGTTTTACCTCGTCGTAGAGCATGTCGCGAAGAGCGTCGATGTTGTTTTTGGCGGCCGCGGAGATGAAGACCGTCTTGCCGAGTTTTGACATCCAGCTTTCCTGCAGCATTTCAAGGGTCCAGTTGGCTTTGGTCATGGGGCTCAAGTCGTCCTCGTCTTTTTCCACGTAGGTGTAAGCGTCGATTTTGTTGAAGACCATGATGACGGGCTTGTCGTTGGCGCCGATTTCCTGCAGGGTGCGGTTGACGGCGGCGATTTGCTCTTCGTGGTCAGGGTGCGAGATGTCGACGACATGGAGGAGGAGGTCAGCCTCCACGACTTCGTCGAGTGTGCTCTTGAAGCTTTCGACAAGCTGCGTGGGGAGTTTGCGGATGAAGCCGACGGTGTCGGTGAGGAGGAACGGGAGGTTGCCGATGACGACCTTGCGGACGGTGGTGTCGAGTGTGGCAAAGAGCTTGTTTTCAGCGAAGACGTCGCTTTTGGAGAGCAGGTTCATCAGCGTGGATTTGCCAACATTGGTGTAGCCCACGAGGGCTACACGGACGAGGGATTCGCGGTTTTTGCGCTGAAGCGTCTTCTGTTTGTCGATGGCTGTGAGCTGCTCGCGGAGGAGTGCTATTTTTTCTTTTATGAGGCGCCGGTCGGTCTCTATCTGTGTCTCGCCGGGTCCGCGCATGCCGATGCCGCCGCGCTGTCGTTCGAGGTGTGTCCACAAGCGAGTGAGGCGAGGCAGCATGTACTGGAGCTGAGCGAGTTCAACCTGTGTCTTCGCTATGGAGGTGCGCGCGCGTTTGGCGAATATGTCGAGGATGAGCGATGTGCGGTCGAGGATGCGGCACTGTAACTCTTTTTCTAGGTTACGGAGCTGCGCGGGGGACAGCTCGTCGTCGACGACGATGAAGTCGGCGTCCAGTGCCTGGAGGTATTCTTTTATTTCGTCCAGTTTGCCGCTGCCGACGTATGTTCTGGTGTCGGCGCGTTCGAGGCGCTGAATGACTTGTTTGACGGCGACGCCGCCAGCAGTCTCAAGGAGGAAGGCGAGCTCGGCGAGGTATTCTGCAGTGCGTTCGATGGTCTGGCCGCTCTGACAGACAGCGACGAGGATGGCTTTTTCGGGCTGGATGTCGGTGCTGAAGGTGTTGCGCTGCTGCGGCGAGGGGCGTTTGGTTTCGTTTTCCCAGGTGCCTATGCCGTCGCGGAATTTGCCTTTGTCGTTTTTCCAGGTGGTTCTGCTCATTTCTTTTGGAGGACTTGGGTGAGGACGGTCTCGAGTTTGGCCACTGCCGCGGGCCATCCGTAATTCTGGTGGACGAAGCGAAGGCCTTCGTCGGCGAGGGCGTCGGCGCGCTGTGGGTCGAGAAGGAGCGAGAGGAGGCTGTCGGCGAGTTGTGCGGGGGTGTTGCCGACGAGCACCTGCCGTCCATCCTGGGCGCGGAGCGAGCTGTTGCAGATGGGTGTGGTGACGCATGGGAGCCGCATTGCCATAGCTTCGAGGAGTTTGTTCTGGAGGCCCGAGCCAATACGCATGGGCGCGATGAAGATATGTGAGGAGGCGTAGGCTGTGCGCATGTCGTCGAGCCAACCGCTGACGACAACGCGGCTGTCGTCGGCGAGGCGGCTGACGCTGTGTTTGGGAGCTGCGCCGGCGAGGAGGACCGTGGTTTGCGGACGTTTGGCCCACACGAGAGGCATGATTTCCTCTACGAGGTAGCGAGCGGCGTTGACGTTGGGTGCATACGACATATTGCCAGCGAAGAGGATGTCGTATGTTTCTCCAGGTTTCCGGTTCTTGATCTCTGCTTCTGGTGAGAAGTAATCGAAATCAACGCCGTTGGGGACAATTTTTATCTCGCCGTTTTTCTTGTGCGGGATGGCTTCGCTGTCGACGTCGCTGATGATGGTGAGGTCGTCGAAGATGCTGAAGGCATTGTATTCTGAGGAGCGCAACATTTTGAACTCGTAGTGGAGGATGTAGCGCCAGAGACCTTTTGAGCGTTCCATGCGCCGCTCGGCGTTGAGGGAGAGTGCGTCCTGGAAGTCCATGACTTTGGGGTAGTGGCTGCGTGCGACGAGTGGCATGGTGCGTACCATCTGGTTGTAGACGACGTCTGGCTGCACCTGAGCCTCGAATTTGCGGTAGGCACACTTGGTGGCTACGGTGTTCCAGTAGCCAAGCTGGAGGGATTTTGAGGCGAGCCAGTTAGCGACGATGTTTTTTGCAGCGACGAACCTGTTGACAGGCACGATGCGTATCTCTTTGCAGTGCGGCCGGAGGACGTCGATGTCGCCGGGAGCCACTTTCTTGTGACTGACGCAGAAGAGGTATATGTCGTGCCGCTTGGCGAGTTCGACGATCTGGTGGTATGCGCGCAGTTTGTCCCCTTTCTCGAGGGGGTACGGAAAGCGCGGGAGGACTACGAGGATCTTCATGAGTTATGAATTATGAGCTCTAAGTTTATGGACCAATTCTTTATTAAAACAGTTGTGTCTGTGTCCCTTCGGCAAATCCCTGACGGTCGTCGGGTTCGGCGGCGGGTTCTGTCTCTACCGGCTCTGTGTCAGGTTCCGGTTCGGGGTCGTCTTTGAGCGGAGTGAGCCATTGGAATTTCTCCACGGCGAAGGTGGTGATGCGCTTGCCTTTGGCTTTGTTGCTCTTTACGGCGATGAAGTCTTCGACTTCTATTATCTCGCTGGATATTTTCTTGCCGCTGTCCGGTGTGTAGGACACTTCGAGACGCGGGAAAAAGTCGAGGGAGAGGTCGATGAGTGTGGAGCCGTCGTCGTCGAGGAATGGAGTCTTGCGGTCGCTGACTTCGGGGACGAAGCGCTTGAGGTAGGGGTAGCCGTCGGCGGAGCGGTAGAGCGCCGTGACGATCTGGTCGGAGCGGAATTTGCGGAGTTCCAGCAGGTCGTCATCGTAGTGGTTGGCGAGGTCGAAGGAGGTGGTGCGGTAGGCGCCGCCTTGCATGATGGCGAGTATCTTGTCGGAGCCGCGGAACTCGCCGAGGTAGCGACCGGCCTCATTCACATTGAGACGTTTGACGCTTTCGTCGAACCATATCTTGCGCGCGCTGAGCGTGCTGACGCCTTCGTCCTTGAGGTTGATGGAGCGTACAGCATTGCGGGTCAGTATGTTGCCCATACTCTGACGCCCTTTGATGGCGAGTGTCTTGAAGTCGAAGTCAAAGGATACTTTCTTGAGTTTTGGGTTGCTGACGTGGTGCACGGTGACCACTTCGGCTTCGCCGTTGGGGTTGGCCGTGAAGTATAGTACTTTGCTGCCCTTGGTACCTTTGGTGAGCAGGTAGTCGCGGTCGCGCGTGACGGCGGTGACGCTGAAGCGTTTTACCATGGCGTAGCCGCTGGGGCCGTCGCGGTAGATCATGTTGTATACGGTGCGTTCGTCGCGTTTGCGGAAGACGCTGACGAAGAGTATCTCCTTGCAGTCCTGCGAGCCGACGAAGCCTTTTTCCTGCACTTTGGTGACCATCATGGTGCCGTCCTTGCGGAAGACGATGATGTCGTCGAGGCGCGAGCATTCGGAGGCCACCTCGACACCTTCTTCGCGCTTGAGGCCCCATCCGACAAAGCCGGTGGTGTAGTTGACATAGAGTTTCTCGTTGGCGAGGGCCACTGTGGTGGACTCTATATCCTCGAAGGAGCGTATCTCGGTCTTGCGTTCGCGTCCTTTACCGTAACGCTTGAGGATATCCTCGAAGTAGCGGATGGCATAGTCTGTCAGATGCGCCAGGTGGTTTTTCACTTCGTCGATGGTCATCTCTATGGAGGCAATCTCCTCGATGGCTTTCTTGATGTCGAACTTGCTTATCTTGCGCACGGGTCGCTCGCAGAGCTTGAGCACGTCGTCGCGTGTGATTTCCTTCTTGAACAACGGACGGTATTCGTCGAAGGCGCGCTCAATCTGCGTCAGCTGCGCCTCCCAGTCTTTGGCGCGGTCGTTTTCCAACACCTTGTAGATGCGCTTTTCGAAGAATATCTTTTCGAGGCTCACCCAGTGCCAGCGGTCCTCGAGTTCGCCGAGCTGTATCTCCAGTTCCTGACGCAGCAGGTCGCGTGTGCGCAGAGTGTTGTGGCGGAGTATGTCGCTGGCTGTCATGAAGACAGGCTTGTCGTTGACGATGACGCAGGTCTGTGGCGAGAAGCTTATCTGGCAGCTGGTGAAGGCGTATAGGGCGTCGATGGTCTGGTCGGGGCTGACGCCGCCGGGCAGGTGCACCACAATCTCCACTTCGGCGGCGGTGTTGTCGTCCACCTTCTTGATTTTTATCTTGCCTTTTTCGTTGGCCTTGACGATGCTGTCTATCAGCACGTCGGTGGTGACGCTGTATGGCAGCTCGGTGATGACGATGGCCTTGCGCTTCTCGTCGTAGTGCATCTTGGCCCTGATTCTCAGACGGCCGCCCTGTGCGCCGTCGTTGTAGCGGCTGACGTCTATCAAGCCGCCCGTGGGGAAGTCGGGATAAATCTCAAACTCCTCCTCGCGCAGTATCTTGATGCTTGCCTCGAGCAGCTCGCAGAAGTTGTATGGGAGGATGACACTCGTCAGCGTGACGGCGATGCCCTTGGTGCCCTGAGCAAGCAGCAGCGGGAACTTTATGGGCAGGCTCACCGGTTCCTGCTTGCGGCCGTCGTATGAGGGCTTCCACTGTGTGGTCTTGGGGTTGAACACCACGTCTTTGGCAAACTTCGACAGGCGCGCTTCGATGTAGCGGCCTGCGGCAGCGTCGTCGCCGGTCAGTATGTTGCCCCAGTTACCCTGGCAGTCTATCAGCAGGTCTTTCTGGCCCATGTTGACCAGGGCGTCCTTGATGCTCATGTCGCCGTGAGGGTGGTACTGCATGGTGTTGCCGACGATGTTGGCCACCTTCGTGAAGCGCCCGTCGTCGGTCTCCTTCATGGCGTGCAGTATGCGGCGCTGCACAGGCTTGAGGCCATCGTCGATGTCGGGCACCGAGCGGTCCAGTATCACGTCGGAGGCATAGTCTATCCAGTAGTCTTTGAACATGCCGTCGAGCGACACCGTGCCGCCCCCGGCCTGTTCAACGTTCTCCCCCCGTGGTGTTATGTCTTCTATATATTCGTCACTCATAGCTCTTAGCTCTTAATTCATAACTCAGTAAGCGCAGGCGTCTTTGAACCAGCGCCCTTTGCGGAAAGTGCCGCGGTCTTTGTCGCGGCTGAAGAGCACCCACTTGGCCTTGCCCACGATGTGGTCCTCGGGCACAAAGCCCCAGTAGCGGCTGTCCTGGCTGTGGTGGCGGTTGTCGCCCATCATCCAGTAGTAGTCCTGCTGCACGGTGTAGCTCTTCGTCTCCTTGCCGTTGATGTAGTATTTGCCGTCCTTCACCTCCAACGTGTTGTGCTCATAGGCGGTGATGACCCTTAGGTATGTGGCCAGCGTGCTGTCGTTCAGCTCTATCACCTCCCCTTTGGCAGGTATGTGCACCGGCCCGAAGTTGTCGACACTCTGCTGCTGCCCCTCGCGGTGCGGGAAGAGGTCGGTGTTCAGCGTCGCCGCAGCGGTATCCATCACCACTGACGTCTGGCGGCCCAGCTCCGAGTTCTCCAGACCGTACAACTGCCTATGCGTCAGCGGCACGTTGTAGGCCGTCAGCACACCGCCGTCGTCAACGGCGTACGGGCCCGCGTTCTCGATGTCTTGATAGCTCAAGCCCAGCCGGTCGAGCTCCTGCATCACATACTGCGGCGGTATGCCGCGCGAGTTGGTGACAAACGAGTAGGTCGTCTGCGCCTCCTTCGGGGTCGCTATCGGCTTGCCGTCGATCAGCACTTGGTGGTTCACGATCTGCAGCGTCTCGCCGGGCAGACCGATGCAGCGCTTTATGTAGTTGCTCCTCTTGTCAAGCGGACGCACGAACCAGCCGTCGCGCAGCAGGTTCTGGTCGTTGTGGCGCACGGCGTCGTAGTAGGTGTACAGGTTGCCGGGGCTCGCATTGAGCGTCGTGTCGCCCTCGGGGAAGTTGAACACCACGGCGTCGAAGCGTTTCACATGCGAGAGACCCGGATAGCGGTGGTAGGGCAGCTGCGGCCAGCGCAGGTAGCTCTCCACCTTCTCGCCCGTGCCGGGAATGGTGTTGTGCACAAGCGGTATCGCCAGCGGCGTCATAATAACCCTCGGCCCATAGGCCAGCTTGCTCACCAGCAGGTAGTCGCCCGTCATCAGGCTTCCCTCCATCGAGCTCGACGGAATGTTGTACAGCTCGCAGGTGAAGCCGCGTATGATGACGGCGGCCACGATGGCGAAGACGATGGCGTCGAGCCAGTCGCGCACCTCGCCCACCTTCTGCGGCGGGTCCGTCTTCGGGTCGTGGTACACCATGCCCTTCGACAAGCCCAGCCACGGGAGATACACCCACGGCACCAGCACCGCCGCCAGCTGCTCCCAGAAGCCCGTGCGGCGGAACACCTTGGCGGTCTCCACCACCAGCAGCAGGAACGTGAAAATGTTGAGCGCTGGCACGAGGAAGTAGATATACCACTTCCACGACTTGCCGCATACCTTTATCCACACCACGATGTTGTACACCGGCACCAAGGCCTTCCACGGCTTCTCGCCGGCCTTGCCGAACACGAACCACAGCCCTGCTATGGTCCCAACGAAGTACAGGATCAACAGAATGTCGTAAATCATATCGTTTTTTAGTTTTCAGTTTTTAGCTGCAAGCCTAAGTTTTGTGCGTCGGCCACCCAAAACTTAAACCTTACAGCTCACAGCTATATTTATAAGTTTTTGTTTCTCTTTGTTCCAATCCATATCCTCGCGCGCGGCGGCGAAGTCCTCGTCCTTCCACTCCCTCGCCAGCACCCTCTCCACAGCCTCCGCCAACGCCTTAACTCTCAACTCATAACTCTTAACTCCTAACTCATCTATCACCTCGCCCACACCGTAAGTGCGCACCACGCGCGCCATCTCCGGCAGGTCGCTCACCACCATCGGCACCCCCGCCTGCACGAAGGCCCCCACCCTGTTGGGCAGCGCGTAGTGGTAGCTAAGACCCTTGTCCTCAAGCATCACCAGGCCCACGTCGGCCTTCGCCTCCAGCGCCGCCATCTCCTCCGGCATCAGCCGCCCGGTGAACACAACGCGGTCGGCCCACGCCTTCTCGGCGGCGTAAGCCTTCATCGCCTCCAGCAAGTCGCCGTCGCCGGCCACCACAAGGCGGCACCCGGGCAGCAACTCCAGCGCATCTATCGCCCAGTCGACCCCTCGCCCCACATTCACCTTGCCGGCATAGAGCAAAACCTTCTCCCCCGACTCATAACTCCTAACTCCTAACTCATAACTCCTAACTCCCAACTCATAACTGCTCAGGTTCCTCACCACCGTCATCTCAACCCCGTATCTGTCCTTGTAGTAGTCGGCTATCCCCTGGCTCACCGTCAGCAGCGCGTCGCACTTGGGCATCAGCCACCGCTCTATCGTCCTCCACACCCACTTCACCAGCGGCTTGTCCTGTATCTCAGGTACTTCGGGGAACAGCTCATGGGCGTCCATCACCAGGCGGCAACGTCCGCGCGCCGCCATCCAGCAGCCCAGCAGCGTGTCCGTATCGTTCGCCCAGACAATTATTTCGGTGTTCTGTGTTGAGTGTTCTGTGTTCTTTTGGCTGACGCTGCTCTGCGTAGCATCACCGCTCACTTCACACTTCACACTTCTCACTTCCCACTTCTCACTTCTCACTTCACACTTCCCACTTCTCACTTCACACTTCAACCTCCTCCACAGCCGCCAGTTGAACGCCGCATAGAAGCGCCAGCCGCGCTGCCAGCGCACCGGCAGGTCCGTCCGGCACACCGTCGTCACCTCGTACCCCGCCTCGCGCAGCGCCCCGACGTGGCGCATAACACGCTGGTCGGTAAGCAAATCGTTGCTCACCGCCATCACAATCCGCGTGCTATTGTTGCTGTTCACCCTTCGGCCGTTATTATTATTTAAGTTACATAATAACGCGCCCGAACAAAATATCGTATTATCCCCCCGCAAAAAAGTTATCAACCGAAAATCCCGATTCTTCAACAGCTGAAAACAAGCCAAAAAACGCAAAATGGAACTCACTCGAAAACAACCTCTTACCGCATCATCTCTTATATTGGTCTTTAGTTGCTCTTTAGTTTGTCATTAGTTAAATTTACTTTTGTAAGTAATAATATAGAGAAATCAACGTTAGCAGTAATGGAAATATAATTCAGACAACCTTTTAAAGCATTGTAATCATGGCAATTACGACGAATGGTCAGCTGTTGGGGCTGACGGGGAAAGTGGGGCCGGTGGTGACCTACCAGTGGCGCGGAAAATGGATTACGCGGAGCTTCGCGGCGAAGCCGAAGAACCCGCAGACGGAGAAGCAACAGAAGCACCGCATGCTCTTCAAGCAGGAGGTGCAGCTGGCCGGCAGGATGAACTGGGTGCTGCGCGAGACGATGGACGCCATAGCGGCAGAACACGGCATGACGGCATGCAACTACTTCATCAAGAGGAACAAGGCGGCCTTCAGCGCAGAGGGCGACAAGCTGGTGGTCGACTGGAGCGCGCTGGTGCTCTGCGAGGGGCCTGTGGCGCCTGTGGCCTTCGGCACGCCCGAGGTCGTTGGCGGCACGACGCTGAGCATCGCCTTCGAGGGCAACCCGCAGCACCTGCCCGCCGACAACTACGATCGCGTGCAGGTATTTGCCTACTGCCCTGATATCGAGATGGCTTTCCTCGCCATACCCGTCTACCGCCGCGAGGGACGCCTGTCGGTGGCGCTGCCCGAGCTGTTCGGCGGCCACGAGGTGCAGCTGTGGGGCATGGTGCAGGACGCCGCCGGCCGCTGGTCGGAGACAATCTACATCGGCTGCGGCCCCATAGAAATAACGGCGAATTAAACGAATTATACGAAGCTACGCAGCCATTATCTCACAGATTATCTGCGAATTACCCGAAAGCTGACGCAGCACGTCTGACCTGCGTAGCTTCGTTTAATTCGCATAATTCGCCGTTTCTAAAAAGAAAGACACGAAATCGCTCCCCATATACAATATAATTAACAAAACAGCGTTGTATAATTATTGTTTATGGATATGAGGGCATCTGTCATAACACGTATCGCGCTGGTTGCGTGTCTGCTGCTTACCGCCTGCGGCGGCAGCCGGCAACCCTCTGCCGTCAACCGCCAGACACCTCCGCTGGAGCCGCAGAAGGGGCAGGTGTGGCAGCTCGTGGCCATACGCGGCAAAGCGGTGAACCGCCAAGCCGAGCCGGTAACCCTTGTGTTCAACCCCGAAGCCAAGACCGTCAGCGGCCGCACGGCGTGCAACAACTACTACGGCAACTACACCCTGCGCCTCGAAGCACAGCAGCCCAAAGGCGACAGGTACACGCTGACGCTCAGCGGCATAGGGTATGGCGACACACGATGCCCGGAGGCCGAGATGAACGCCGAAGCCCGCTACATGGCCCTCTTCGAGAAGGCCGACGCCCTGATGCTCGACGCCTACACGATGACCCTCTACCAGAAAGGACGGGAGACCCTCAAGTACGAACTGCAATGAAACTGAGCTACAAATACCACACCTGGGACATACCCCTGTGGCTGCTGCGCCTCCTCAAACGCCGCATGCGCTGGGTTCGCGCCGCAGGCGGCATGGTGACACGCGACGACGGCATGATGCTCCTCATACTTCGCAACGGCCGCTGGGACCTGCCGAAAGGCAAAGTGGAGGCCGGCGAGACCCTCCTGCAGGGCGCCCTCCGCGAAGTGGAGGAAGAGACGGGGGTGAGAGCGACCACTGGGCACTGGCCATTGACCACTATAAAGACCTACCACATCTTTAACCTCTACGGCGGATGGCACCTGAAGCAGACGTCGTGGTTCCCGATGAGTGTGGCCGACGGTTCAGCCGTTGGCAAGCCGCAGGAAGAAGAGGGCATCACCGGCGTGGAGTGGGTGACGCCCGACGAGTGGCACCGCCGCCTCGAAGGAAGCTACGGCACACTCCGCACACTCTCACGTCAGACAAAAGCGAAAAGATGATGGACAAACTGTCACAAGTGGCTCTGGCAATGACCGATGGCCTCGGCCCTACGGCCATACGCAAACTGCTCGACGCATACCCGGGCGAGGACATATTCTCCCTGCCGGCCTCGGAGCTGCGCCTGGCCTTCGGCAGCCACCGCTCCATCGTAGAAAACCTGCTGAACAAGACAGCCTTCCCGCAGGCCGAAGAAGAGTTGCGCAACGCCGAAGCGAAGCGCATCAAGGTGCTCTTCTTCACCGACGACGGCTTCCCGCAACGCCTCAACCGCGAAGAGTGCGCCGACACCCCCGTGCTGCTCTACGCCCTCGGCGACGCCGACCTCAACGCCAGCCGCGCCCTCGCGGTGGTGGGCACCCGCAAGGCCACTCCCTACGGACGCGACACGACGGAGCGCTTCGTGAGAGAGATGGCCGCCCAGCAGGAGGACGACAAGCCGCTGGTCGTCAGCGGGCTGGCCTACGGCATCGACACTATGGCCCACAAAGCCTCGCTCGACAACGGCCTGCCGACGGTGGCGGTACTGGGTCACGGCCTCGACCGCATCTATCCCGTCGAGAACCGCGGCCTGGCCGAACGCATAGTCCACAGCGGCGGCACCCTGCTGACAGAGTACCCCATGGGCACCGCCATCAACCCGCGCCACTTCCCCGCACGCAACCGCATCATAGCCGCCATGAGCGACGCCACCCTCGTGGTGGAAGCCTCAGAGCACGGCGGAGCGCTCATCACCGCCACCATGGCCACAGGCTACCAGCGCGACGTCTTTGCCGTGCCGGGACGGCTGGGCGACACCTACAGCCGCGGCACCAACAACCTGATAGCCACCAACAAGGCCCTCTTGGCACGCGGCGCTGCCGACATCGCCTACCAGCTCGGATGGCCCACGGCGGCAACGGCAAAAGCCGACACACAGACCTCGCTCTTCCCCACCCTGCCGCCGGCCGAGCAGAAGCTCTGGGAGCTGATACGCAAGAACGGCAGCATGACGCTCGACGAGATAGTGAACCTCAGCGGTCTGCCTATGCCCAAGGCGGCCTCGCTCATGTTCAACCTCGAGATGGCCAAGGCGGTGCACGTGCTGCCTGGCCACCTCTACCAGGCCGCCAACGCATAACAACCACGAACAAGAACATTATACACATAAGAAACCATGAAAAACAGAACCTTACGGACCTCCCACCTCATCGCAGCCGCCGCCATGCTGCTCGCCTTCGCCTCTTGCGGCAGCAAGACCCAGACCTACGCCGCTGCCGACGGGAGCGTCACCGCCACCTTCAACGAGCGCACCGGCGAGTGGCACCTCACAGGCCCCGACGGCCGCGAGATAGTCCCCAACTACGACTCCATGCGCGTCACCGAGGTAAGCCCCGACGGCCACCCGATGACCATCGTCTACTACTGCGGCAGCGTGGAGCATTGGCGCCAGTACTACAGCACCATGCAGCTGCGCAGCGAGGGCGACATCGTCGGCGGCAAGCGCGAAGGGCGCTGGGTGTTCTACCACGCCAACGGCAACATACAGACCGAAGCCACCTTCGTCGGCGGCCTCGAGGAGGGCCCCTACCGCGTCTTCCGCGAAAACGGCGTCCCCTACTACATAGGCAGCTACCACGAAGGCGTGCGCACCGGCAAATGGGAGATATACGACGAGACGGGCCAGCTCGTCACCACTCAGGAATACTAACCCCCTCCGACAACCACCTCTCAACAATAGACAATGATAGACCTCGGTCTTGACCTCTACCGCGCCATCGGCCACGAAGCCGACCGCCTCGGCATCGACGCCTACGCCGTCGGCGGCGTCGTGCGCGACCACCTGCTACAGCGCCCGTGCACCGACATCGACATCGTCTGCGTGGGACGGCAGGAGGGCGGCGAAGTGCACATAGGCATCCAGCTCGCCCACGCCGCTTCGGCGGCCCTCGGCGGCAGCCATGTGGCCGTGTTCAAGAACTTCGGCACCGCAAGCTTCAAATACACCGTCGACGGCCGCGAGTACGAGCTGGAATTCGTCGGCGCCCGGCGCGAGAGCTACAGCCGCGACAGCCGCAAGCCCGTCGTGGAGAACGGCACCCTCGAGGACGACCAGCGACGCCGCGACTTCACCGTCAACGCCCTCGCCGTATGCCTCAACGACGACAGGCTCGGCGAGCTCATAGACCCCTTCGGCGGCATCCGCGACCTCGACGCAGGCATCCTCCGCACGCCCCTCGACCCCGACATCACCTTCAGCGACGACCCGCTCCGCATGATGCGCGCCGTACGCTTCGCCTCGCAGCTCGGCTTCCGCATCGCCGACGACACCTTCGAAGCCATAGGCCGCAACGCCAAGCGCATAGAGATAGTCAGCGCCGAGCGCATCACCACCGAGCTCAACAAGATCATGGCCTCGCGCAACCCCTCGCTGGGCCTCAAACTCATGCAGAAAAGCGGCCTCATGCAGCTCATCATGCCCGAAATCAGCGCCCTGCAAGGCGTGGAGACCGTCGACGGCAAAGGCCACAAAGACATCTTCTTCCACACCATGCAGGTGCTCGACAACGTGGCCGCAGAGAGCGACAACCTGTGGCTCCGCTGGGCCGCCCTGCTGCACGACATGGGCAAACCCGGCGTCAAACGCTACGACGCCCGACAGGGCTGGACATTCCACGGCCACGAAGCACGCGGAGCGCACATGGTCAAGCGCCTCTTCAAGCGCCTGCGCCTGCCCCTGGGCGAAGAGATGCGCTACGTGGAGAAACTCGTCATGCTCCACATGCGCCCCATCATCCTCGCCGAAGACATCGTCACCGACTCCGCCGTGCGTCGCCTGCTCTTCGAGGCCGGCGACGACATCGACGACCTCATGCTCCTCTGCCACGCCGACATCACCACGCGCAACCTCGACAAGCAGCGCCGCCACCGCGAAAACTTCGAGCTGGTGAAGCGCAAACTCGTGGAGCTCGAAGAGCGCGACCGCATACGCAACTTCCAGCCGCCGGTCTCGGGCGAGGACATCATGCGCACCTTCGGCATCGGCCCCTGCCGCGAGATAGGCACCATCAAGGACGCCATCAAGGACGCCATCCTCGACGGCAGCATCCCCAACGAGCGCGACGCCGCCTGGCAGATGATGCTCAGCCTCGGCGCCGACCTCGGCCTGAAGCTACGAGAATAAAAAAAACATTTGGCCATATCAGTATTATTTTGTAATTTTGCAGCCTCAAATAAACAAGTTATATATGTACGAACACCTGAAGATAGAGGAGCGTGGCGCCGTGGCCGTGATGACCATCAGCGCTCCGAAGAGCCTCAATGCGCTCAACAGCAAGATACTTAACGAGATTGGCGACTACCTGGGCAGCTTCGACTGCGGGCGGTTACGCTGCCTCATCGTCACCGGCGACGGCGAGAAGAGCTTCGTGGCCGGGGCCGACATCAGCGAGATGGCCGGTCTCAGCGCTGCCGAGGGCGAGGCTTTCGGCAAACGCGGCGCCCGCGTGTTCCGCATGCTGGAGACGCTGCCGGTGCCCGTCATCGCCGCCGTCAACGGCTTCGCCCTCGGCGGTGGCTGCGAGCTGGCCATGGCCTGCGACATACGCATCTGCTCCGACAACGCCAAGTTCGGCCAGCCCGAGGTGGGCCTCGGCATCATCCCCGGCTTCAGCGGCACGGTGCGCATGGCGCGCCTGATAGGCATGGGCATGGCCAAGCAGCTGATATACACCGGAAAGGCCATCCGCGCCGACGAGGCGCTGCGCATAGGGCTGGTCAACGCCGTGGTGCCGCAGGCAGAGCTGATGGACAAGGCCATGGAGATGGCCGCCCAGATTGCCGCCCAAGCCCCGCTGGCAGTACGCGCTGCCAAGGAGTGCATCAACGCCGAGTGGGACATGACGGCCGACGAGGCCATAGCCTGCGAGAACCACGCCTTCGGCGAGTGTTTCTCCACCGCCGACCAGAAGGGCGGCATGCGCGCCTTCCTCGACAAGAGCAAGTACGAGTTTCAGGGGAAATAGGGAGTAGACAGTAGGTAAGTAGATAAGTAGGTAAGTAGGTAAGTAGGCAGTAGGTAAGTAGATACGTAGACTGCTAATATAAACAAAAGTTTAACAATCAAATAATCATCAATCATGAAAATCTGTGTTATTGGAACCGGCACCATGGCAAAAGGCATTGTGAAAGCTTTCGCCGCCAAGATGCCCGTCGTCATGAAGAGCCGCACGCAGGCCAGCCTCGACAAGGCCATGGCCTCGATAGCCAAAGGCTACGGCAAACTCGTTGAGAAAGGCAAGATGACCCAGGAGGCTGTCGACGCCCTGCTCAAGAACATCCAGACCACCACCGACTACGCCACCTTCGCCGACGCCGACCTCGTCATCGAGGCCGCCGTGGAGGAGATGCAGCTCAAGAAGGACGTCTTCACCGAGCTCGACGGCATCTGCAAGCCCGAGACTATCTTCGCCACCAACAGCTCGTCGCTGAGCATCACCGAGATCGCCGCCTGCACCAAGCGTCCGGCCCAGTTCATCGGCATGCACTTCTTCAACCCCGCCGACCGCATGGCCCTCGTGGAGGTGATCCGCGGCCAGCTGACCAGCGACGAGGTCTGCAAGTGCGTCATCGACCTCGCCACCGAGATCGGCAAACAGCCCGTCGAGGTGAAGGAAGCCCCCGGCTTTGTGGTCAACCGCATCCTCATCCCGATGATCAACGAGGCTGTCGGCATCCTGGCCGACGGTATCGCCAGCGCCGAAGACATCGACAAGTGCATGATGCTCGGTGCCAACCACCCCATGGGTCCCTTGGCCCTGGCCGACCTCATCGGCAACGATGTGAACCTGGCCATCATGGAGGTGCTCTACAAAGAGTTCGGCGACCCGAAGTACCGTCCCCACCCCCTGCTCCGCAAGATGGTGCGTGCCGGCCTCCTCGGCCGCAAGACCGGCGAAGGCTTCTACAAATATTGATTGCCAGCCACGCTGAGACAAAAGAGACAAGGTCCCGCCCGGTGGGCGGGACCTTATGTTTTTCTACTGGTAACGTTTGAGCCAGGTGAGCTGCTTGCGGGCGTAATGCCACGTGTTGAGCTTTATCTGCGCCACGGCCTCGTCGACCGCAGCGTGGCCGTCGAGCACGGGGAAGAGCTCGCGGTAGCCTACGGTGTTGAGGGTGTTGAGGTGGCGGTAAGGGAGCAGCTGGCGCACCTCGTCGAGAAGGCCGTCAGCCATCATCCGGTCCACGCGGCGGTCTATGCGTTCGCGCAAGGCTGCAGGCTCCATCGACAGCACCTGCATCTCTATGGCGAAGGGGCGCGGGACCGCCTGCTGGTCGGCAAGCACCTGGCTGTAAGGGCGGCCGGCGGTGAGGCACACCTCGAGGGCACGCTGCAGCCTGACGGGGTTGCGGAGGTCGACGCGGGCGTAGTAGTCGGGGTCGAGCAGCCGCAGCTGTGCACGCTTCTCCTCGAGGGGCATCTGCTGCAGCATGGACCGCAGCTCGGCAGTAGGCGACGGCAACACGGCGGGCGTGGCACGCAAAGCGTCTATATACAGGCCGCTGCCGCCGACGGCGACTACGGTGTCGTGCGTCTCCATCAGACGTGCAACCACGGCCATGGCGTCATGCTCATAGTCATAGATGTTGTACGGCTCGGTGACCGAGCGGCAGGCGATGAAATGGTGATGTACGGCGGCGAGCTCCTCGTCGGTGGGGCGTGCCACGCCGATGCTCAGCTCACGGTAGAACTGCCGCGAGTCGCAGGAGACGATCTCCGTGTCCAGACGTTGCGCCAACGCGACGGCATGGGCCGTTTTGCCGACAGCCGTCGGGCCTGCCACCACGATGAGTTTCTTAGGCATTCAGCACCTTGTCGAACTCCTCCCAGAACTCGGGGAACGACTTGTCGACGACCTCTGGGTTCTCGATCTGCAAGTCGGGGAAAACGAGACGGAGTGGCGCAAAGGCCATCGCTATGCGGTGGTCGCCATAGGTCTTGACAGGCTCCACGGGCTTCAGCGTGGCGGGTATGATGACCATCTCCTCGGCTGTGGTGTTCACCTTGCCGCCCATGCGACAAAGTTCTGTGGTGATGGCGTACATGCGGTCGCTCTCCTTGAGGGCTATGTTGCTCACCCCCTTGAGGGTGGCGCGCACCCCCGCGGCGGCGGCGGCCACGGCGAAGGTGGGCACAAGGTCGGGGCAGTCGAGGCAGTTGAACTGTACCGTCTTGCCGCGCTCGAAGCCTCCCTGCAGCGTGATGCTGCGGCCTGCGGCACGGTAAGGGGAACGCACCTCGGTGCTGCATACACCCAGCTGACGGAAGAAAGCGTCGGCGGCGCTGTCGCCCTGGCATGAGTCGAGCTGAAGGCCCAACAGACGTATGCGCAGTTCCGGCCGCAGGAGTGCCATGGTATAGAAGTATGACGCCGACGACCAGTCGCGCTCGATGACGACGGCGGTGGGTTTGGTCTTGGCGGTCATAGGCTGAACATAGTAAGTGCGGCCATTGGAGGAGCGGCGCACGTTGACGCCGGCCTGGCGCAATATGTCTGCCGTCATCTCTATGTATGGACGCGACGTGGGTCGCGAGGTCATGGTCAGCGAGATACCCTCGGGCAGGACGGGGGCCACAAGCAGAAGGGCGCTGACAAACTGGCTGCTCAGCAACGGGTCAACCTGCACGGTGCGCTTGGTGGGTATGCCGCCCTGTATGTGTACCGGCAGGAAGCCTTCTTTCTCCGAACACTCTACACGCAGGCCCATCTGGCGCAACGACTCAATGATAGGGGCCATCGGGCGCTGGCAGAGGCGTGGGTCGCCGGTCAGGATATGGTGTCCGGGGGTGATGGCGAGCAACGGCATCAGGAAACGTGCCACAGAGCCCGCATTGTTGCAATAGAATATGTCGGACTTGCCCTCGTCGAGCTGGGCAAGCAACTGGCGCAGCAGGCGTGTGTCGCCCGACGTGGAGGGCTTGCCTATACGGAAACGGCTGCCGGTGATATAGTTTATCACCATCCAGCGGTTGCTCATGCTCTTCGACGCTGGCAGGTTGATACGTATATCGTTGGTGTTCATTCGATGCTATACTCTTTCAGTTTGCGGTAAAGTGTGCGTTCAGATATATGGAGGTCGGCAGCGGCAAGCTTGCGGTTGCCGTGACGGCGCTCAAGTGCGCGTGCTATGGCCACACGCTCGCGGTCCTCGAGAGCCACACTCTCGTCTTCGATAATCTCCGGCGTGAGGAACTCCTCTTCTTCGGGGTGGATGGCGTTGTGTGTGGTGGCAGGAAGATATGACGGCGATACCACCGACGGCTGCTCCACCTGCATCGGAGCTCCCTGTGCCATACGTCCCACCATCTGTCTCAGGTCGTTGATCTCCTGACGCATCTCGCTAATCATCTGCCCCATGGAGAGGGCCTTCAGCAACAGCTCACGGTCGCTGATGTTATTACCTCCAGCGGCTGTGTTGTCAACGATGGCCGGCATGCGCTCCGTAGGGATGTATGACAGGTAGTTCTGCAGTATCGCCGAGGTGATGGTGCGCTCTGTCTCCACCACCGATATCTGCTCAGTGATGTTCTTCAGCTCGCGCACATTGCCATACCAGGGGTAATCCATCATCATGCGTTTGGCATCGTCGGTGAGGACGATGGGAGGCATGTGGTATTTCTCTGCCACATCGGACGCAAACTTGCGGAAGAGCAATGGGACGTCGTCCTTGCGTTCGCGCAGCGGCGGCAGGTATATGCTTATCTGGTTGAGGCGGTAGTACAAGTCTTCGCGGAAGCGGCCGTTGCGCACAGCCTCCACGATGTCGATATTGGTGGCAGCCACCACACGCACGTTGATCTTCTGCGCCGTGCTGCTGCCTACGGGCATGATCTCGCCGTTCTCCAACACGCGCAGCAGCTTCACCTGCATGGCCAGTGGCAGTTCGCCGATCTCGTCGAGGAATATGGTGCCGCCGTCAGCCTCCTCGAAGTAGCCCTTGCGGTTCTTGTCGGCACCCGTGAAGGCACCTTTCACATGGCCGAAGAGCTCGCTCTCTATCGTGCCTTCCGGTATGGCGCCGCAGTTGACGGAGATGAGCCCCCTGCCCTGCCGCACATGCTTGCGAAGGCTGTTCTCGTGTATAATGCGCGAGAACACATCCTTGCCAACACCGCTCTCACCGGTGATGAGTATCGACAGGTCGGTGGGCGCCACCTGGATGGCCTTGTTGAGGGCCAGCATCAGGCGCGGGTCGTTGCCTATTATGTCGTAACGTTGTTTCAGTGTCTGGATATCCATCTCTTTGTTCTGTGTTTGGCATTCAGTCGAGCCGTCGGGCTATCACCATGCCGAGGGCCTGACCCAACTGCCGTAATATGTCTGAGTAGTACTTTATCTCGCTTAGCAGCTGCCCCTGTTCCTCTTCGGAGGCGCCTATGAGCCTCTCGCGCCTCTCTGCTATCATCTGCGCCAGCCGCAGGCTCTTGAAGGTGTTGAGACTGTCGCCGACATCCTGCAGCAGGGCGTCCTCTATCTTTGGGGGGTAGATGCCCTTTTTGCGCCACGAGTCCTCGCAGAGCGAATAGGTGTCCATCATCACCGTGGCGCAGAAGGTGCGCAGCGCGTCGTCGTTGGAGTCTATGAAGCGCGCCGTGTCAACCCGGCCCACCATCTCGACCATCAGCGTGCACTGCTCCAGCACACGCTGGCACAGAGGGTGCGCAAACGACAGCTGCTCGTTCTTCAGCTCGTTGACGATAATCTGTGCCACGGTGTACGACGTCGTCTGCTGTGTGCCGTCCTCGGCGGTCACCGTCTGGCTGACGCTCTCGTTGCCGTAGTTCAGCAACAGCTGCACCAGGTGGCGTTCCACCTCCGGCGGCGGTGCCGCATTAGTGCCGACAGCTATGCGTTCTGCATCCGGTTTCTGTTCCTCGGTGCCTGCTGCCTGCTCCACGCCGTCTGCCGCCTGTCCCCCGCTCCCTGCCGTCTGCTCAGCCACTTTCTGCCGTGCCGAGCCTATGGCGCGGGCCACGGCGGTGCTCAGCACATCCTCGCTGACGCGCAGCAAGTGCGAGCACTGGCGTATATACTCGCTGCGCTCCAGCATGTCGGTCACCAGCGCTATGCTGCGCGCCGTCTCGCTGACGAGCTCGGCCTTGCGTATGGGGTCGTCCTTCACGCCGTCGAGCAGCACGCGCGTCTTGTACATGATGAAGTTGTCCTCGTGCGTGGCGAGGAACTCCTGCAGCTGCGTGGAGCCGTACTTCTGGGCGTAGCTGTCGGGGTCTTCGTCGTCGGGGAAGAGCACCAGCCTGACATGCATGCCCTCGGCGAAGAGGAGGTCTATGGCGCGGAGCGCCGCCTTGACGCCCGCCTTGTCACCGTCGTAGAGCACCGTGACGTTCTGCGTGTAGCGTTTGATGAGCCTAATCTGCTCCACCGTCAGGCTGGTGCCGCAGCTGGCCACGGTGTTCTCCACACCGCTCTGGTGCATCGATATGACGTCCACGTTGCCCTCCACCAGGTAGCACTTGTCGGCCTTGGCTATGGCGGCGCGGGCCTGGTAGAGGCCGTAGAGTATGCGGCTCTTGTTGTATATGTCGGAGTCGGGCGAGTTGACGTATTTGGCGGCCTGCTTCTCGCTGGTGAGCACGCGGCCGCTGAAGCCCAGCACACGGCCGCTGATGCTGTAGATGGGGAACATCACGCGCCCGCGGAAGCGGTCGTACTGCTTGCCGGTGTCCTCCTTGACGATGGTGAGGCCCGTCTTCTCCAACACCTGAAGGCTGTAACCGTTCTTCAGCGCGTGGTCGGTGAAGTTGCTCCACTCGTCGAGGCAGTAGCCCAGCCCGAAGCGCTTGATGACCTCGTCGCTGAGGCCGCGCCCGTGGAAATAGCTCAAGCCCACGGCGCGCCCCATCTCGTCGTTGTAGAGCAGGTCGGCGAAATACTTCTGCGCAAACTCGCTCACGTGAAACAGGCCGTCCCTCTCCGTCTGCCGCTGCTTCTCCTCCTCGGTCTGCTCCTCCTCTTTTATCTCGATGTGGTACTTGTCGGCCAGCCAGCGCAGCGCCTCGGGGTAGGTGTAGTGCTCGTGCTTCATGAGGAACTTCACCACATCGCCCGCCTCGCCGCAGCCGAAGCACTTGAAGATACCCTTCGACGGCGACACATAGAACGACGGCGTCTTCTCGTTGTGGAACGGGCAGCAGCCTATATGGTTGGCGCCACGCTTCTTGAGCGACACAAAATCGCCTATCACCTCCTCGATGCGGGCGGCATCCATAATGCGCTGTATGGTCTCCTGGTCAATCATTCAGGCTGCAAAATTACACATTTTCCCCGACATGGCAAAAAAAATATTGGTCACTTGATGACAAACTCGTACACCGAATCCCTGTCCACACCCTTGTAGACGGGCAGGAGCTTGATGTGCGTGCCGCGCTGCAGGTTCACCGGACCTATGTAGACGGCACTCTCGCGCGTCGGCGTGGAGCCGTCGGTGGTGTAGAAGATATAAGTGTTTGGCACCTCGGTGCTCACCTCTATGTTCATTGTCGTCTCGTCGACCCGTCTGGCGGCGAAGAGCGGCGTGAAGGAGCCTTCGCAGTAGCTGTATCCGTGCGCTGCCAGACGGTCTTTCTGGACTTCCACCTTGCGGCGGAAGCGGCCCCAGTCGCGCACCTCGGCGGGCGACCACAGCACCTCGGCCAAGGCCAGCATGCGCGGCAGCAGCATGTACTCGGCGCCGCGGGCGTCGCTCCCGGTCTTCGCCGTGTAGCGGCCGCAGGCGCCGGCGACCATCTCGGCCAGACGGGCTGCCGTGCCCTCGGGCACAGGCTTGAAGCCATAGACGCGCGACAGCGTCACCACCCCAGCGTCGGCAGCGGGCTGGTAGCGGGCGTCGGCCTGGTAGCGGTTGTAGGAGCAGTAGTCTGACGGCGACATCACCACCACGCAACCCTCGCGCGCACGCTCCAGACCCTCATAGAAGCCGTTGACGCAGAACACGGTGTCCGTCTCCATGGCCCAGCCGCAGGAGTCCATCACCTCGACGGCGACATTGCGCGACGCCGCATACTCCACCACCCCGGCCACGTCCTCGGAGTCGGCGTCGGCAGGCGGACGCAGACGCAGGCGGTTGAGCTTGTAGAGCGACATGGCGTCGACCAGGCGCCGCATGAACTTGGCCCCCAGCACGCCGCAGCTGTCGTCGACAGCCACGCCGCGCCAGCCGTAGCACGGATGGTCCAGTATGGTGCACTCGGGCAGCGACACCGTGGCGTATGACACCCGCGTCACGTCGGCGGGCAGCATCTGCAGCAGCGTCTGGCAGCCGTAGAGCAGCCCCGCGCCGCTGTTGGCCGAGAGGCGAATGCCGCCGCTGCGCACCTCCAGCAGGTAGCCCTCGTCGCCGAGCTCGGGGTTCAGCGTGTCGTTGAGCACCAGCTCCACGTCGCTGTCCTGCGACGCCGACACCAGCGACGGCCTGAAGCGCGCGCTGCGTAACGCCTTGGTCACATACTTGAGCGTCGGCGAATTCTGCCCGATGCCCGTAACGCTCAACTTGATGCTGGAGTGCAGCGTGTACGACCCTTCCTTCTGCACCATGAACACAGGCTCAGGCACCACGCTGAGCTCGGTCACCGTGGCGCTGCGGCCGCAGGCCGACAACGCCAGCAGCACCAGCGCGGCAACCGCCGACAGGAGTACTCTTTTTCTCTTCATTTTGTTACTCTTTTACCCTTATAACGCCACCTCGCCATATTTATTGTACGGCCCTTTTGTTCCGCCCCTTTTTCCGACTCCCTTGCCCCCCTCCCCTCACCCGGACCCGGTACGGAGTCCCTACGGACCCGGTACGGCCGTTCTTCAGTAGTTCTTCAGTAGTATTTCAGTGCCACACTGAAGAACTACTGAAGAACTACTGAAGAACTACTGAAGAACGGCCGTAGGGACTCCGTACCGGGTCCGAAGGGGAGCGGTAGGAGGCATGGCGCAACGTAAAAATAGAGATAACTGATATACAGAGACATACACGCACAGCCGCCGACAAAGGCATAAATATGCGGCGCGCGGTACAATTTTAGAGCCGCTCCGGCGTTATATGTAGCATTATGGCATCGCTTAAAAAACTTTTGTCAGACTCGGTGGTCTACGGCCTGAGCAGCATCGTTGGCAGATTTTTGAACTATCTGCTTGTCCCAGTATACACTTACCACATCACGGCGGCCTCGGGCGGCTACGGGGTGGTGACCAACGTCTACGCCTACACGGCGCTGCTGCTGGTGATACTGACCTTCGGCATGGAGACGACCTATTTCTATTTCGCCAACCGGGCCGGCGGCGACGAGCGGCGCGTGTACAGCACGGCGCTGACGGCCGTGGGCACGGTGGCGCTGGTGTTTGTGGCGCTGGTGATGACGTTCATAGGCCCCATAAGCGGCGTCATGGGCTACGCCGACCACCCGGAGTACCTGAGGGTGATGGCCTGCGTGGTGGCGCTGGACGCTTTCCAGGCCATCCTCTTCGCGCGGCTGCGCCAGAAGGGGAAGGCGTGGCACTTCGCGGGGCTTAAGCTGGGCTTCATAGTGGCCAGCCTGGCGCTGAACCTGTTTGTCTTCGTCGTGGCGCCGCAGTGGGCCGACCGGGCGTGGATGGGCTGGTACAGCGAGGCTGACAATGTGGGCTACATCTTCTATATCAACCTGCTGTGCACGGCGCTGGTAACACTGGGCTTCGTGGGCGAGCTGCGCGACTACCGGCCGGTGCTCTTCGACCGTGGCCTGCTGAGGCAGATGCTGAAGTACGCGTGGCCGCTGCTGCTCTTCGGGGTGGTGGGCATCTTCAACCAGGTGGCCGACAAGATACTGCTGCCGGTGCTGCTGCCTGGTGGCGAGGGACGCGTGCAGCTGGGCCTCTACGGTGCCTGCGTGAAGATAGCGATGATCATGGCCATCATCACACAGGCCTTCCGCTACGCCTACGAACCCTTCGTCTTCAGCGGCCAGCGCGACAAGCAGAGCAAGGAGACGCAGGCGCAGGCCACCAAGTATTTCGTCATGTTCACGCTGCTGGCGTTCCTGGCGGTGATGTGCTATATGGATGTGTTCCGCTACCTGGTGAGCCCCGACTACTGGGAGGCGCTGCCGGCGGTGCCGGTGGTGATGATGGCGGAGATACTGATGGGTATCTATTTCAACCTGAGCTTCTGGTACAAGCTGAGCGGGCAGACGTGGTGGGGCGCCGTGATGAGCGCCGTGGGCTGCGCCGTGCTGGTGGCGGTGAACGTGATCTTCGTGCCGCGGGTGGGCTATATGGCCTGCGCCTGGGGCGGCCTGGCGGGCTACGGCGTGTGCGTGCTGATGAGCTACTTCATAGGGCAGCGGAAGAACCCTGTGCCCTACCCCGTGTGGACCATCCTCGGCTACATATTGCTGGCGCATGTACTCTACGCCCTCACGGTGGTGGTGCACCCCGAGGCACTGTGGCTGCGCCTGGCATGGAACACCCTGCTGTTGCTGGTCTACGTGGCCGCCGTGGCCTACGGCGAGCGGGCGCTGCTACGCTCGGTGCTGCATAAATTCACCGCACGGAAATAACCTTCTCACACGAATTGCCACAAAAAGCCACAAATTATCATAAATACGCTTTCCATAAATGTACTGTTTCAGCCAATACAAACCGATTGTCTATGACATTATAGGCGCCGCCATGGAGGTACACAGGACCTTGGGGCACGGGCTTTTGGAAGGCATCTATGCCGAGGCTTTGCACATAGAGCTGTGCGACAGGGGGATTGACAACGAGCTTGAGAAAGAGATAGAATGCCACTACAAGTCGCACAAGCTGGAGAAGAAATACCGTATGGATATGGTTCTGGGCGATGTTTGCGTGGAACTGAAATCCGTGGTGGAGCTTATTCCTGCCCACAGGGCACAGCTTTTCAACTACCTGCGGCTCACGAAAAAGCCTGTGGGGTTGCTTATCAACTTCGGCAGCCGGCGGCTGGAGGGTGAGCGTTATGTCTATGTCGAGGAGGCAAACGAGTGTTTTCTTGCGGACAGAGAGATGAACTTGCTGGAGACAGACAACGACGAATAACCATTCAAGAATATTCATGGGCATTTACGGGAATTCATGTTAAAGACTATGGGAATTCATGTTAGACAAAGAAAGATGACGAGATGTTTCACGCTGCTTGTGACCTTGGCGGGCTTGATGTGCCTGACAGGCTGCCGCAAGACGTGCACCTGCATCAAGAACAACGGCACGAGCCACACCTTCACCGCCGAGGAGGTGAAAGCACACGACGGCACCTGTCAGTCGATGAAATACATGTACAACGACGGCACTTACGACCCGATGGTGAGCTACTACTCGGTGTGCGACTGGGACTGAGCTTAGTTAAGAGTTATGAGTTTTGAGTTATGAGTTACGAGGACGCTGAACACGGCTCACCAATCACCGGACGCTGCACGCTGTGCCCGCGGCGATGCGGCGCACTGAGGGCTGCGGCGCAGGGTTTCTGCGGCGCCCCGGAGGACTTGGAGGTGGCCACGGTGTGCGTGCACCGCGGCGAAGAGCCTCCGCTGAACCCCATCGTCAACGTCTTCTTCGCCCACTGCAACCTGCAGTGCATCTACTGCCAGAACTGGCAGATCAGCGGCCGCGAGGGGAGCGGCGAGCGGCATACGGCAGCATCTCTCGCCGACAGGATAGCCTCACAGTTCGCGCAGCTGCCCGCCCAGAGCCAGCCCATGCTGGGGCTCGTCACCGCCGCACACTATGCCGACCGCTTGGCGGCGCTTGTGGAGGAGCTGCACCGGCGCGGCTTCACGCCAACGGTGGTGTACAACAGCGGCGGCTACGAGAGCGTGGAGACCCTGCGGAGCCTCGAAGGGCTGGTGGACGTCTACCTGCCCGACCTCAAGTACATGGACGGCGCCCTTGCGGCACGCTACAGCCACGCGGCGGACTACCCCGAGGTGGCGGCGGCGGCGCTCAGGGAGATGAAAAGGCAGGTGGGCGGGGGCCTGATGGTGGACGACGAGGGGCGCGCCTACCGCGGCATGATAGTGCGCCACCTGGTGCTGCCAGGGGCCACGGACAACTCGCTGCAATGTCTCGAATGGCTGGCGGACCACTTCAACCCCTTCACGCTGCACCTCTCGCTCATGGCCCAGTACTTCCCGCCGCGCCAGGGCCTTCCGGCACCGCTGGACCGCACGCTGACGGCGGAGGAATACGCCACGGTGACCGACCGCGCCGCAGCGCTGGGCTTCACCGAAGGATGGGTGCAGGAGCTGGAGGCCCGCGACAACTACCGCCCGGACTTCGACCGCAAGGACAACCCCTTTGAATAGATGAAGAAAAAGAACATAATCACCCTCGACATCGACGACGACGAGCCGCTGGACGACGTGGCGCAGCTGCTCTTCCGCACCTCGCAGCCGGGCTACCTCTTCGCCGACACCCTCAACCGGCTCTACGGCTACGCCCTGCGGCGCATCGACGACATGCCGCTCGACGGCGCGCAGTGGCCTTTCTACACCTACGCCGACGGCGTGAGCCACCTGCGCTACTACCTCGTGGAGAAACCCGCCACGGAGCAGCTGCGCGACGCCTGGGGCGAGCACAACAAGATGCTCGTCATCAAAGGGGAATGCGCCGCCGACGAGGCGGAGCGCCTCTACGAAGACCTCACCGACCCGCTGCCCGCCGACGAGGGCGACCTGCTGGCCACGGAGCACGCGGCGCTGCGCGACGACCTGCTGGCCGACTTCCTGCTCGTGGACCGCTACAACCAGGAGAACGCCCTGCCGCCGAAAGCCTCTCGGCGCAGCATACAGATACACACAAACCTCAATCAGCACTCCACGGCCATCATGATGCACATCGACACGGAGCGCCTCGACCTTGTGTGATGGGCAGAAAAATGACATATTATTTTGCCAGGTGCGAAATAATGTGTATATTTGCAGTCGCCTTTCAGCAAGAACAACAATAACTAAAAACAAATACATTATGACAATCAAAGACCTTGAACCCAAAGAGTTGTGGAGTAACTTCTACGCCCTGACGCGCCAGCCGCGCCCCTCAAAACACGAAGAGAAAGTGCGCCAGTTCCTGGTGGACTGGGCCAAGAAGAACAAGATTGCCTGCCGTGTGGACGGCGTCGGCAACGTCATTATGAGCAAGCCCGCCACCAAGGGCATGGAGAAGGTGCACCCCGTGGTGCTGCAGGCCCACATGGACATGGTGCCGCAGGCACGCGCCGGCAAGAAGCACGACTTTGAGAAAGACCCGATAGAGACCAAGATAGTGGGCGACTGGGTGTATGCCTGCGACACCACGCTGGGTGCCGACGACGGCATGGGCGTGGCCGCCATCATGGCCGTCTTCGCCAGCAAGACCGTCAAGCACGGCCCCCTGGAGGCCCTCATCACCACCGACGAGGAGACGGGCATGACCGGTGCCTTCGGCCTGAAGAAGGGCGAGCTGCACGGCGACTACCTGCTGAACCTCGACAGCGAGACCGAGGGCGAGCTCTACGTGGGCTGCGCCGGCGGCATCGACGCTGCCATCAGCCTGCCCTACAGCACCGAGAAAGCCCCCAAGGGCATGGAAGCCTACAAGATCACCATCGGCGGTCTCAAGGGCGGCCACAGCGGCATGGAGATCAACACCGGCCGCGCCAACGCCAACAAGCTCCTCTTCCGCCACCTGCGCTGGGTGGCCGAGTGCGGCATACGCATCGTCAGCCTTGAGGGCGGCAACATGCGCAACGCCATACCGCGCGACGCCGAGGCCGTCATAGCCATGCCCAAGGAGCATGTGGAGTGCATCCTCAAGGAGTGGGACAAGGTGGCAGGCTGGGTGAAGAAAGAACTCGCCGCCGTGGAGCCCGACTTCTTCATGAAATACGAGAAGGTGCGCATGAACCCCACCGTCATCACCGAGGCCGACACACAGAAGATCATCAGCCTCATGATGGTGGCCCCGAACGGCGTTATCCGCATGAGCAAGGACATGGAAGGCCTTGTGGAGACCTCGCTGAACCTGGCCATAGCCAAGACCACGGCCAGCAAGAAGTTCGTCGTCTACGCATTGCTGCGCTCCTCTGTCGACACCGCCAAGGAAGCCCTCGCCGAGCGCCTGGTCTGCCTGGCAGAACTGGCAGGCGGCAAGTGCCAGCTCAGCGGCGCCTATCCCGGCTGGAAGCCCAACATGCAGAGCCAGTTGTTGAAGACCATGAAGGCCACCTACAAGAAGCTCTACAAGAAAGAGCCCGCCGTGATGGCCATCCACGCCGGCTTGGAGTGCGGCCTGCTCGGCGGCAAGTATCCCGACATGGAGATGATCAGCTTCGGCCCGACGCTGCAGAGCCCCCACAGCCCCGACGAGCGCTGCAACATACCGAGTGCAAAGAAGTTCTACGACTACCTGCTGGCAGTCCTCGAGGCAATCCCCGTTAAGAAATAAAGCAACAGGGACACACAGAAAGAGAGGCTCCGTCAGGGGCCTCTTTCTTTTTAGCCGAGACGCACGCGCGGGTCGAGAAGGGCGTAGAGGATGTCGGTGAGAATGTTGATGAGCACCAGAAGGATGCAGATGAAGAGGATAGTGCCCATGACGACGGGGAAGTCGTACTTCTCCAGTCCGTCGACAATGACGACGCCCATGCCCTTCCAGTCGAAGACATACTCCACAAAGACGGCGCCCGCCAAGAGCCCGGCGAACCAGCCGCTGGCCGACGTCACCACGGGGTTGAGGGCGTTGCGCAACGCATGGCGCACCACGACGCGGCGGCGGCTCAAACCCTTGGCGCGGGCGGTGCGTATGTAGTCCTGCGAGAGGGCTTCGAGCATGGAGTTCTTGGTGAGCTGCGTGAGCGTGGCCAAGGGGCGTATGCCGAGCGTCAGCGCGGGGAGTATCAGATTCTTCAGGTCAATGTATTCGCCGCAGCCGTAGTCGTCGACGGAGTACAGGTTGCCGAACATGTTGAGGTGCGTCCAGCCGGCCAGGACGTAGGCGAAGAGCCACGCGATGAGGATGGCGGCGAAGAAGGATGGCAACGACATGCCGAATGTGGAGAGGACGAGGGTGAGACGGTCCACCCATGTGTCCTTGTGGAGGGCGGAGACGACACCGAGCGAGACGCCGACGACGAGAGCGAAGAGCATGGCCACCACGGCGAGGAGAGCCGTCTGCGGGAAGGCCGCACCGATAATCTCGCTCACACGGCGCTGGCTCTGGTAGCTACGCCTGAGGTAGGGCGCTTTGAGCACCAACGAGGTGGAGCCCAGGCGCAGCAGCGTGGCATAGGGGGCGTACTTCTCGCCGGAGAGGTAGAAATAGCTTGTGCTGTCGCTGTTGTTGTGCACCGAGATGGGGACAAGGTCGTTGAGATAGTTGAGATACTGCAAGCCTACGGGCTTGTCGCGCCCGAGGTCGCGGTTGATGATGTCGATGCTCTCCTGGTCGGCGCGCTGGCCGAGCATCATGCGCGCCGGGTCGCCGGGCAGGATGTTGAAGAGGAAGAAGACCAGAGTGACCACTCCCAGAAGCACCAGGAGCCCGTACAGAAGCCGTTTTATAATATACCTACCCATCAGCGCAAACCGTGCACAACACTTTTCTTTGCCACGAAGTCCTTGAGGTAGAAGGGCTCGAAGTAGGCCACATCTTCAACCTGGCGGGCGGCGAGGCGCTGCTCGGCGAGCCCTGCCATGCCGTCGGCAGAGACCGTGAAGGCGTCGTCGTAGCGAGCGTTGGGGTGACCGTCCAGCAGCGGGCGCGTCTTGGCGGCGCCGTCGCCTATGAACATCACCTCTCCCCTATCCAGCCACTGGTCGTAGCAGCCCTCGACGATGACCTCCGCCTGCGTGTCGCGCAGGATGTTGAGGTCGCGGTCCACCACCATTGTGTAACACTCCATGCGGCGTGCGTCAATCATAGGGCAGACAAGGCCGTTGTAGTCCGCGTGCTGTGCATAGTAGCGCGCGGCCATCGAGAGCAGCGTCGGCACCGAGAGCAATGGTATGCCGTAGCCGTAGCAGAGTCCTTTGGCGCTGCTCACCCCTATGCGCAGCCCCGTGTAGCTGCCGGGGCCCGCCGAGACGCACACGGCGTCGGGCCGCTGCGCGTCGGTGATTTCTTTGAGGAAGAGAGGCAGACGTGTGGAGTGGGCGTCGGCGTCGGCACACTCGCGGAGCATGGTGACGGTGCCGTCGACGGCCATTGCCGCCGAGCACACACGCGTGGCAGTTTCTATAAGAAGTATCTTCATCGCATGTCAATTACCTCGACATCTGGGTGCTTGGCGGCGTCGAAGGTGAACTGCGACGCTGCGTTGGAGGCACGCTTGAAGTCGATGATGTCGTAGTTTTCGCGGCTGGAGTCGTATTTGTGCACCTCCATGCGGCGCAGGAGGCCGTCGTCCTCCTTGATGTACAGGCGGATTTTGTGGTAGCTGCGCGTGGAGCGCGGCTGCAGGTCGACGATGGCCGTGCCGTCGTCGTCGGTGCGTATATACTTAGCCTTAAAGCTCTTGCCGTAGCCTGCCAACAGGCGCCCGGGGTTGAGCAGGTCGATGTCGTCGTCAGCCATGCCGCTCACGGTCACCTCCTTGGCGGTCTTGTTCCAGTGCCACACGGTGGTGCCGTCGCTGATGAGCTCCTGGTCGGGCAGCGTGAGGCGGTATTTGCCTTTGTTGTAGCGCACCTGAGCGCTCTGGCGGGCTTTCTCCGCCTTCTTGCTGTCGAGGACGGTCATGGTCACCGTGAAGCTCACGTTCTTGTCGAAGCGCGCCGCGGCTTTCTTGAGCACCTCGGTGGCGTTCTCGTCGAGGCGCCCCTGCGAGGCGTGGGTAATCTGCGCCCTGCCAGCAAGAGGTGCACAGACGATGGTGGCCGCCACCATCAACAACGCAACAATCTTTCTCATAATCAATGCAGTTTCATGCCGATAATGTTCATAAATTCCTCGCGCGTCTTGGGGTCTTTCATGAAGGCGCCAGTGAAGTCGGAGGTGGTGGTGACGGAGTTCTGCTTCTGCACGCCGCGCATCGACATGCACATGTGCTGAGCTTCGATGACCACGGCCACGCCGAGGGGGTTGAGGGTCTCCTGGATGCAGTCCTTGATCTGCTTGGTGAGGCGCTCCTGCACCTGCAGACGGCGGGCGTAGGCGTCCACCACACGCGGTATCTTGCTCAGGCCCACGATGGTGCCGTTGGGGATGTAGGCCACGTGGGCCTTGCCGACGAAGGGCACCATGTGGTGCTCGCAGAGCGAATAGAGCTCTATGTCCTTGACGACGACCATCTGCCGGTAGTCCTCGTGGAACATGGCCGAGCGCAGTATCTCCTTGGGGTCGAGGTCGTAGCCGTTGGTGAAGAAAAGCATGGCCTTGGCGATGCGCTCCGGGCTCTTGAGGAGGCCTTCGCGGTCGGGGTCTTCGCCCAGCAGGCGGAGGATGGCCTTGTAGTGCGCTGCCATCTCGCCGACGCACTGCTCGTCGTACTTGTCTATTTTCTGGTATCCTAATTCTGCCATTGTTGTCTTTTAGTATGTCAAGTGGTAATATTATTGTGCCAAAAGGCTGATTTTCTGAGCCCGCCACGCAGCCTCCACGCCCCCGGCACGGAGCCTCCACGGCGTTCCTATCGCACCCGCGGCGAGCACGGCCGAACCAAGGCCGAAGGGGGGCCGAAGGGGGGCCGAAGGGACTCCGACGAAATGCAGAGCCAGCAAGGGTTTCAAGAAATCGCTCATCAGTAACGCACTAATTACAAATCCATTACGACACGGAAGCCGATAGTGCTGTCGCAGGTGAAATTGAAGGGTGAAATTTCGTGCGGATAGCGGTAGGTGATACGGCAGTGCCGCTCATCGTCGCTCCAGGAACCGCCGCGGCGTATATAGGCGTGGTACAGTTCATGGTGTCCGTCGGGGTGGATGCTCACTGTGTCAAGGCCCACGGGGTCCACCTGGTCGTCGGCGGTGTAGTAGTTGAAATAGTCGCGGCACCACTCCCAGACGTTGCCGCAGAGGTCGTAGACGCCGATGACGTTGGGTGTCTTGCCACGCACGGGCATGATATGCCTGTACCGCACTGTGTCATAGTATGTGGTGTCGTCGAATTCATCATAATAGGAAATAATCACGGAGTCGCGCGGGGTGTTGATCTGGTACCAGCCGACGGGGTCGAGACGGTCGTTGCCGGCGAAGACCGTCTGCACGCGGCGCGCCGCATGGCCGCCGCGGGCCACATACTCCCACTGTGCCTCGGTGGGGAGGGAGAAAGTCTTGCCAGTCATGGCGCTGAGGCGGCGGCAGAACTCGGTGGCATCCTCGTAGGTGACCCACACGATGGGCTTGTCGTCACCGAGGAAGCCGCTCAGCCGAGGATGCTCGCTAGCCCACGTCAGGACGGGGTTGGTGTCCATGACGGCGGCATAGAGAGCCTGTGTGACAGGCACCTCGGCAAAGGCGAAGTCCTTTGAGATAGTGACCTTGTGCTGAGGGTGCTCGTAGCTGTAGGCATCAGGGTCCAAATAGTCGGCGCCCATGGTGAACTCGCCTTTGAGGACGACGATGAGGTCCACGGTCTGGTCTGTGCCGGGCACTGATATGTGCTGTTTCATGATACGGACGTCCTCGGAGGCTGTGTTGACATCAAGGACTTCGTCGATGAGGTAAGTGCTGTCCTTGGCGCAGGCGTTGAGGAGGACGGCGAGCGCAAAGGCAGCGATGAGCATGAGACTGTTTTTTTTCATTGTCGTTGCTGTTACATTCTGATTATTCTGTTATTCCACCTGGAGCAGCAGCCCCTTGAGGTATTCGCCCTCGGGGTGGAAGATGCTGACGGGATGATCGGCGGCATGCGGAAGCTCGCGCACCACGCGCACGCGGCGGCGCGCGTTGGCGGCAGCGGTGAACACCATGGTGCGGAAGTCGTCCTTTGAGACGGCCTGCGAGCAGCTGAAAGTCATCAGCATGCCCCCCGACGGCAACGCCTCCATGGCTCGCTGGTTGATGGACCGGTAGCCCTTGAGGCCCTGCTGCAGGGCGCGGTGGTTCTTGGCGAAAGCCGGTGGGTCGAGGATGATGAATGAGAATTGCGAGTTATGGTCCCTGTGTCCGGCGAGGAACTGCAGGACGTCGGCCACGGTGCCTTTATGTGCGGCCTCCGGGCCGAAGTTGAGGGCCACGTTGCGGTCGCAGAGGTCGATGGCCTTCTTGGAGATGTCGACAGTCTCCACGAAAGCGGCGCCACCGCGGAGGGCGGCGAGGGAGAAACCGCCGGTGTAGCCGAAGCAGTTGAGCACACGCTGGCCGCCGGCAAGCTGTTGCACAAGTGCGCGGTTCTCGCGCTGGTCGATGAAGAAGCCCGTCTTCTGGCCCTCGAAGAAGTTGATGAGCATGCGGTTGCCATGCTCGCAGATCTCCCACTCCTGCGGCTCGTCGCCCCAGAGGTAGCCGTCGGCGGCACCGCCGGGGACTGTGGCGGAGCTCTTGTCGAAGACCGAACGGATGCCGTAAGGCTTCAAGGCCTCGCGGAAGGCGGCGGTGAGCAGCGGGAAGAGGCGGTGCATGCCTACCGAATGGGCCTGCAGGACGAGCACACCGTTGTACCAGTCGGCCACCAGCCCGGGGAGGAAATCGCCTTCGGCGTGTACGAGGCGGAAGACGTCGGTGTCGGCGCTTGCGAAGAAACCGAGACGCTGGCGGTAGGCGACAGCGGAGCGGATGCGCTCGCGGAAGAAGGCCTCGCCGACATCAGGCGTGTCGAAAGAGAGGACTTTGCAGATGATGCTCTCGGCTTGATAGTGGCCTGCGGCCATCCAGCTGCCGTCGGCGGACACGACGTCGACGAGGTCGCCGTCATGAGGGTCGCCGACAACGCGTTTCACCGCCCCCGAGAACACCCAGGGATGGCGGCGCAGAAGGGCTTTTTCCTTGCCTGGCGCTATTATCAGCTGCGGGCGAGTCATTGTTTGAGGTCGTGTATCGTCTGCTTGGGGTCGGCGCTCTTGAAGACGGCATTGCCGGCAACGAGCACGTCGGCGCCGGCCCCGTAGAGCAACGGGGCGTTCTGCAGGTTGACGCCGCCGTCGACCTCGATGAGGCACTGCGGGTTCTTGCGGTCGCAGAGGGCGCGGAGCTGGCGCACTTTGTTGTAGGTGTTTTCGATAAACTTCTGGCCGCCGAAGCCGGGGTTGACGCTCATCAGCAGCACGAGGTCGCACTCCTGCACGATGTCTTCGAGCAGACAGACGGCGGTGTGCGGGTTGAGCACCACGCCGGCCTTCATGCCGTGGTCGTGGATGGCGTGGATAGTGCGGTCGAGGTGTGTGCAAGCCTCGTAGTGCACAGTCATTATGTCGGCGCCGGCCTCCTTGAAGTCGGCCACATAGCGGCCCGGGTCCATAATCATCAGATGCACGTCGAGGGGCTTCTGCGCGTGGCGCTTGATATGCTTGACGATGGGCTGACCGAAGGATATATTGGGCACGAAGATGCCGTCCATGACGTCGACATGCAGCCAGTCGCACTCCGATGCGTTGAGCATCTCGATGTCGCGCTGCAGGTTGCCGAAGTCGGCGCTTAAAAGCGAAGGGGAAACAAGTTTCATGATGACAGGATTAAAGCTTCAGTTTCTCAAAGTTCTTGCCATAGACGCCCTCGGCCTTGCTGACGGAGACGAAGGCGTTTTCGTCGATGCGGTGTATTATCTGCATGACGTGGGGCTTGTCGGTGCGGTGCACCATCATCAGGAGCACCTTCTGGCTGTTCTTGGTGTAGCAGCCTTCGGCGTCGAGAAGCGTGGCGCCGCGGCCCACTTCCTTGGTCACGGCGTCGCCAATCTCGTCGTTCTTTGACGAGAAGACCATCACCTGATAGGACTGCTTGTTGCCGTCGAGCACCATGTCGAGGACGTAGGTCATGACGACCATGACCACATAGCCGCAGATGACGTTGTCAAGCTTGTGGCTGACGAAGAAAGAGCAGCCTATGATGACGACATCGATGAGCATGATGACACGGCCGGGGGAAATGTTGTGGTACTTGCACACGATGAGGGCAATGATGTCAGTGCCGCCACTGTTGCCGCCCATGATGAAGCTCAGGCCGATGCCAGCGCCGCAGCAGACGCCGCCAAGCACAGCGCACATGAAGACGCCGAAATGCTCAACGTCGAACCATGTGTCGACCTTCAGCACCTGCTGCCAAAGGATGAAGCAGAGTGACGACATGATAATGCCGTAGATGGTGTTGGCGCCGAACTTGGATCCAAGCATCTTGAATCCTATGGCCACAAGGATGGCGTTGAAGATAAAGTTGAGTACACCGATGGGCACATGGATGCCGACGGCGTAATAGAGGATGGCCGACATACCGCTCACACCGCCGCCCACTATCTTCATGGGCAGCATGAAAGCCGACCAGCCGAAGGTATAGAGCATCAGGCCAAGCGTGATGACGACGTATGACATGACAATCTGTCTGCTTTTCTTGAATATCTGCATTGCTGTCTATCTTTTAAGTTTGCTGTAATCGCGTTCGCCGAATATGGAGGTGCCGAGGCGCACAAGGGTACTGCCCTCGTCGACGGCAATAAGGTAGTCGTGGCTCATTCCCATGGAGAGCTCACAAAACTCGGGGTGGCCTGCAAAGGGGCCTGACTGTAGGGTGTCGAAGATATGCTTCAGTTCGCGGAACTCGCGGCGCACCTGCTCCTGGTCGGTGGTATTGGTCGCCATGCCCATTATGCCACACACGCGCACGTGAGGCAGCGCGGCGGCAGAAGACTGGATGCCGGCAAGTTCCTCTGGCGAGAAGCCAAACTTGGTTTCCTCACGGGCTATATGGCATTGCAGCAGCACGTCGACCACACGTCCGGCCTTGGCGGCGGCACGGTCTATGTCCTCAAGATGCTCGATGGTGTCAACACCGTGGATCATGCTCACAAAGTCTATGTAGTACTTGATCTGCTTGGCCTGCAGGTGGCCGATGAAATGCCACTGTATGTCGGCGGGGAGCACGGCGTGTTTGTCACGCAGCTCTGTGGCATAGTTCTCTCCAAAGAGGCGCTGACCGGCATTGTAGGCCTCCATAATGTCTTCCACGGGCTTTATCTTGGACACGGCGACAAGCCTCACTCCCTGTGGCAAGGTGGACTTGATACGCGCTATGTTTTCTGCTATCATGTTATATTTAACGCCGCTTTTTGTAAATTATTATATATACACAATAAAAAAATGCCCCCATGCGATACATGAGGGCATTGTCTTGGTGTGCAACGGCTTACTTTATCACCTCCACGGCGCCGTTGTGTTCGATGTTGCCATTGTAGCCTCGCGCCGAGAAGCGGTAGAAATAGGTGCCGGCCGGTACGTCGACGGGATCCCAGAAGTCTTCCTCCGCGGTTATGTTCTCGCGGTGGAAGATGCGGGTGCCCCACTTGTTGTAGATGTCAAGGGTGTTGACAGGATAGGCCAGGCCGCCGATGAGGTTGGAGATAACGAACTTGTCGTTGATGCCGTCGCCATTGGGAGTCACCACGTTGGGGAACTGCAGGAAGTCGTTGACCAGCATGATTGTGCTCTCTGTGGTGTCGCGACAATAGATGATATTGCCCGACGGGGCCATGTTGTCGGTGCGGGCGATGAGGCGGGCCGTATAGGTGCCTGCCAGCTCGTCGGGGGAGGCGAACTGCGAGAAGTCGAAGAGCGGGTTCTCGTCGGTAAGCGTCTGGACAGAGAGCAGGTTGTTGCGGTTATACTGCATCTCCCAGAAGAACTTGGTGTCTGCCGTACGGTTGGCTGTGGTATTGGTGAGCTGTGCCACAGGATGCAGCACCGACGGGTAGATGGGATCCCAGGCGAAGGAGGCCTTTGGCGAGGCATAGACGGCGATGACGCTGTCGTAAATAAGGGAGTCCTTGCAGCCGTCGCCCGACGTGACGTAGTATTTCAGGTCGTAGACGCCTTCGGTGTAGGTATGCGTGGGGCTGGCTTGCTCCGAGGTGACACCGTCGCCGAAATCCCAGAAGTGCGTCTTTGCATCTATGGTCTGGTTGTCGAAGGTCAGCGTCAGCGGGCTGCACCCCTCAAGGGTGAAGGGGGTGGGCACAAAGCTCGGGTAAGGCTGGGTGCGGAGCTTGACGTCAATGGTATCGCGGGTGACGCACACCGTAGAACGCTGAGTGTTGGTCACCTGGGCGATGTAGCGTATGTCGCTGCCCGGCTCGTACCTGGTGGTGATCATGCTGGAGTCCTGACCGAAGGGCTCCCAGAGGTAGGTGTAGTTCTCCGTGGCGGCATGACGGTCGGTGGCGTCAAGCACCGTCGTGGTGACACCGCAGAGGGTGGTGTCGTTGCCGAGCGTAGGCTTCGGAGTCCAGTAGGTGGTAATCTTGGTATTGGTATCCCACACGCAGCCGAATTCGTCGTATATCTTCACATTGATGGGGAAGGTGCCGGCGGTGTCTGGCGTCAACACATAAGACTCCAGGTCGTTGTGGCGGTGCACCTCAAGGCCGCGGTAGCGCCCAAGCTCATAGTCATGGTACTGCGCCGAGGTGTCCGGCTCCCAGATAAGGCTGTCGATGTCAACTTGGTATTGGCAGTTGGAGGTATTCACACCACATATATCCACACTGAAGCTGAAAACCCAACCGTTATCAGCACCGAGATAGTCGCATACCTCGACAGTCCACAAACCGTTGAGCGGACATCCCACAAGCTGGGAGAAATCGTCTCCTGGAATGTAGTAGTTTGTCTTTTCCTCATGATTTGACGAGTCGAGGGTGGTGAGCGTCACACTTCCTGCACCTTGTCCTGCTCGGACAAATCCTGGCGGTACAGCATGCTGGTTATGTGTAGTATTTACCATCGGGGCTGCGTTTGACGCCAAGCCTGCACCAACAGGATTTTGGGTGTTGGCCGGCTGGCCATTAACAAGCGTATAATTCTCATTGCGTGAGAAACAATAGTTCCAGCCGAAACCGTAAGGATTTTGTAAACTATCGCAATCGTCTCCATTTATTGCGTCCCAGCCAAGTGCCGGTGAACGAGCGCCACCATAAGGAATACCTGTCAAACGACCACCTCCTCCGAGTGTACCATCCGGTATCGATTGCCCTGTTGGAGTGTTTTTGTATTTCAGTGTTGCAGAATTGCCACTGGGGCAGATGATTTTCAGATCATAGTCTCCCATATATGTATGCTCATAGTTGACACATATTGAGCATATATCCTTCTTGTCTTTCACTTTCATGCCGTTGGGGAAATCGGTAAATTCGACAGATGCTTGGTAGCAATTGCTGGAGGAGCCTGGCTGTGAGCAACGAGGACCGTCAGGGATGAAGGTTCGTGTCTTATTAACCTTGGACGAACCGTCCTCATATTTGATAGAGTCGAGAAGAATCGTAGCATTGTCGCCTTCGTAACCGATATTGACCAGCAAACTGTCTCGGTTACATATATCCTGTAGCGTGAACACCGTCTTCAATGGATTCTTTGCCACACGTACTCGCACTTGCGGATATATGGACGACGTACACCCCTCTTCGTCCGTTGCACTGAGTATCATTTGGTAGCACTGAATCTTGAAATATTCGTCATAAAACACACTATTCTGACCCACACCCTCGATGGTGTCACCCGAACCCATATCCCACATAAATGTGGTTGTGGCATCCGACGGAGTATACCATCCGGTAGACAGCGAGTATTCACAATGTGCAGTAAAGATGACGCCATCGCCCATGCAGAGGTTAACGCCTTCATAAGGCTGAGTATCGACAACAGACACCGAGTCCTGCAGTATAGAATCCCAGACATTGACACTAATAGTATCGAAAAGATGCTTTATCGTACCATACTCATAGACAACGCCATTACGGGTCTTGTAGAATATACTGTCGAGTATCGGCGTAAACTGCTCACACGGCTTTTTGCAGTCCGCCACCATACGGAAACCCACTCCTGTCTCATGGTTCCACGGACCGCAGTCGCCACATACCTTGAAGCGCACTGTCAGCGCCTGAAGGGTGTTCGTAGGACTGGCATATATCGTGTTCACAGCAGGCACCCTGGCGTTGCCCGTGGCATACCATATCACCGGCGCCGAAGTGTCGATGCCGTCGTATATAAACAAAGTGTCGGCGCAAGGGCTGCCGGTGGTGCTGAAACGCAAGTCAAGGAATTCAATATTGAAAGACATGGCATCAGGAGCCGAACAGTCGCCGAGCACAGTAATCCAGTAGTCATAGCCTCGACCGACGCTATGGGCACTGTCAACGCCAAGACAATAGATTCGCGTACCGGCTACAGATTTATTAATCACTCGGCCATGGTTGTTGGCATCCAACGAATACTCCTCAATATCCTGAGCAGTTGTCGCATAGCCACACAACAATAGGGACAACAATATTAAATAATACCTTTTCATAACTATCTCTCCATTTTACTTTGCCCTTCGGCTATAGCATACATATCGTTTATCGACCGCAGTATCAAATACTGGTGCTCCGACGCCGGCGTTGAGAATGCTATTGTAACATTACATTTAGGGTAGCGCAGCTGTACCTCCTTGAACGTATATGCATAGAAGCTCAGCGTCGACAGGTCGACAACAAAGTCCGCCGGAAGGTTTGTGCCGTCGGCATAGGACTGTACCTCGGTTATCGGGTACACATCGACACCTGCCGGCACGGTGTCGCTCACATAGAATGCGGCACGGGCGAAGGCGCAACGCCACTCGAGCTTCTCCTGCGGGTAGGCGGCCATGGCATCGGCGTCGCCGCGGAAATAGGGCAACATCAGCTGCTCGCAGTTCTGGGCTTTCAGACCCATGACGGACGCCATCAGGGCGGCAACAAAAACTATCTTTTTCATAACTCCATTATTTGGGCTTCTATATATATGACGAGAAAGTACCGAAAAGGTATCAAACTTTAACGTTATTTAACTTTTTTCCTGCTGCGAAGGTGGTTGATCAGCGCCATGAGCAGGCCGAGGGCGAGGAAGCCGCCCGGAGGCAGGATCATCATCAGCATGCCGTCGGCACCGCCGATGAGGCTGTGGCCGAAGAAGCTGCCGGTGCCCAGCAGTTCGCGCACCATGCCCACGAGGGTGAGAGCCCACGTGAAGCCCAAGCCCATGAAGAGGCCGTCGAGGAACGACTGGCCCACGTTGTTCTTCGAGGCGAAGGCCTCGGCGCGGCCCAGCACGATGCAGTTGACGACGATGAGGGCGATGAAGAGGCCCAGGCTGTCGTAGAGGGCGGGCAGATAGGCTTTCATGACCATCTCCACCATTGTGACGAAGGTGGCTATGATGACGATGAACGCCGGTATGCGCACCTTGTCGGGTATGACGCTCTTGAGCAGCGAGATGACCATGTTGGACATCATCAGCACGAAGGTGGTGGCCAGGCCCATCGAGAGGCCGTTGATGGCCGATGTTGTAGTGGCCAGCGTGGGGCACATGCCCAGCACGAGCACCCATGTGGGGTTCTCCTTGATAAGGCCGTTTTTGATAATATCTTTAGTCTTCATAAATCCTGCTTTTTACTGGTTAATGTGAGCGAATACGTCGGCAGCCTCGTTGACGATGGCGAGGAATGCGCGCGAGGTGATGGTGGAGCCGCTGATGGCGTCCACGCTGCCGCCGTCCTTCTTGACGGTCAGCGGCGCGTCGACGGGTTTGGTGCCCACTACGCACCCCTTGCCGTCCTTCTGGAACCACTGGTCGGCCTTGGCGCCGAGGCCCGGGGTCTCGTGGGTCTCCAGTATCTGGTAGCCGCTGACGGCCCCTTCGCTGTCGAAGCCCACCATGAGCTGCAGGTGGCCGCCGAAGCCCTTGTCGTTGCCGGCCTCGATGGCGGCGCCCACCATGTTGCCGTCGGCGTCGAGGCCTACGTGGCACACATGGCCGTCGACGGTGCGCTCCTCAAGCGAGGCAAACGCCGGCAGCACAGCGCCGATGGCGTTCTCCACCTTGGCCTGCTGGGCTTTGGCTATGGGGTCTTTGGTCACTCCGTTGAGGGCTGCCAGCGCCGCGGCGGCCACGAGGGCTATCGCCGTCAGCGAGAGCAGCATATTGGGTAATGTCGATTGTGCTTTCTTTGCCATAATGTTGATACGTTGATATGTTGATATGTTGATACATTAATGCGTCAGCAAGCGAAGCGTTTGGGCTTGCACCAGCGGTTGAGCAGCGGGGTGACGCTGTTCATGATGAGGATGGCGAAGCTGACGCCCTCGGGGTAGGAGCCCCAGTTGCGGATGATGATGGTCAGCAGGCCGCAGCCCATGCCAAAGATGAGCTGGCCGCTCTTGGCCATGGGGCTGGTGACCATGTCGGTGGCCATGAAGCAGGCGCCGAGCATGATGCCGCCTGTGAGGATGGTCATCAGGGGGTCCATGAAGCTCTCGGGGTCGATGAGCCACAGGATGCCGCTGAAGACGAAGGCCGTGCCTATGAAGGCCACGGGTATGTGCCAGGTGATGACCTTCTTCCAGAGCAGGTAGCAGGCGCCGAGCAGAATGGCTATGGCGCTCACCTCGCCCATCGAGCCGCCTATGTGGCCCAGGAAGGCGTCCATGAAGGTGACACCCTCGCCGAGAGCGCCCTCCTTGAAGGCTCCCAGGGGCGTGGCGCCCGTAGGCACGTCGAAGGACATGGGGAACAGGCCGCCGGCCACAGGCCACGTGGTCATCTGCACGGGGAAGGAGATGAGCAGGAACACACGGCCCACCAGGGCGGGGTTGAAGGGGTTCTTGCCGAGGCCGCCGAAGCTCATCTTGCCGATGCCTATGGCCACAAGGGCGCCGATCACCACGATCCACAGCATCTGCGCCGTGGCGGGCACGTTGAAGGCCAGCAGCAGACCCGTGACGACGGCCGAGCCGTCGCCTACGGTGCTGGGCACCTTGAGGATGAACTTCTCTATCAGCCACTGGAACAGCACGCAGGCTGCCACCGACACCAGGCTCACCAGCAGGGCCGGCAGGCCGAAGTAGGCTATGGCGCAGAGCAACGCAGGCACCAGGGCCATGTTGACGCGCCACATGATCTTTTTCGTCGACTCGTCGCTGTGCACGTGGGGCGAGCCCGATATATTCAGTAAATTCATATAATTATTATTTCTGGTTTGTTATTTCTGGTTTTTGAGTGGTCTTGCGCCAACTCACAACTCATAATTCATAACTCATAACTACTTCTTGGCCGCCATCATGGCGCGCACGCGGTTCTTGCCGAGGCGTATCTCGTCGGTCAGCGGCTTGTTGGCCGGGCAGCTGAAGAAGCAGCACCCGCACTCTATGCAGTCCAGGATGTTGTGCTCCCGGGCCTCCTCGGTGCGGCCGTTCTTCACCAGCAGCGAGAAGAGATAGGGCTCCAGACCCATGGGGCAGGCGCTGGCGCACTTGCCGCAGCGTATGCAGTTGGTCTCCGGCTGGCGGCGTGCCTCGCCCTCGTCCATCACCAGCACGCTGGCGTTGCCCTTCACCGTCGGCGCGTCGAGGTTCACCACGGCCTTGCCCATCATGGTGCCGCCGCTGATGACCTTGCCCGTGGTCTCGGGCAGCTGGCCTATGGTGTGGCTGATAATCTCGTTGTAGGTGGTGCCGATGCGCACTATGCAGTTGTGCTGGCTCTTGAGCTTCTTGCCCGTGACGGTGAGTATGTTCTCTATCAAAGGCTTGTTCTTCTGCACGGCCTCGTAGACGGCGAAGCAGGTGCCCAGGTTGCTCACCACGCAGCCCACGTCGATGGGCAGCTTGCCGCTGGGCACGCGGCGGCCGGTGACGGCGTTGATGAGCTGCTTCTCGGCGCCCTGCGGATACTTCACCTTCAGCGGCTCTATGACGATGCCCTCAAACTGCTTGGCCATCTCCTGCATCTTTTTGATGGCGAGGGGCTTGTTGCTCTCGATGCCTATGTAGGCGTTGGGCACGCCAAGAGCCTTGCGCAGTATGCTCACGCCGATGCAGACCTCCTCGGCGTGCTCCATCATGACGCGGTAGTCGCTGGTCAGGTAGGGCTCGCACTCGGCGGCGTTGACAATCAGGTATTCGGCCTTCTTGCCATCGGGGATGCTGTACTTGATGTGCGCGGGGAAGGTGGCGCCGCCGAGGCCCACGATGCCCATCTCCTTGAGCTTGGCAACGATCTCCTTGGGCTCCAGCGTGCACTCGCGCTTGATGTCGGGTGTGCGGTCAATGGTCTCCATCCACTCGTCGCCCTCGACGTTGATATACACGGCGGGCTTGCTGATGCCGAAGGCGTCCTTGCAGGGCTCCACCTTCAGCACCGTGCCGCTCACGGGCGAATGGACGTTGGCGCACATGAAGGCCTGGGCCTCGCCTATCAGCTGCCCCACCTTCACCTTGTCGCCTTTCTGCACCACCGGCGTGGCCGGCGCGCCGAGGTGCTGGTTCATAAGCACCACCATCTGCTTGCCAACGGGCACCACCTCGATGGCGGCGTCGTTGGATATCTTATTCTCTTCGGGGTGTACACCACCCATTCTAAAAGTCTTCATACAGTTTTAAGTTTTAAGTTTCAAACTTTAAGTGGCTTGCGCCGTCGGCGGCAGCCCACTTAAAACTTACAGCTTACAGCCAACAGCCCTCACCTATTGTTTAACCTCCGCCTTCTCGGCCACGGGCACCTCCACCTTCTCGGCCGCGGGGGCTGCGGGAGCCTCGGCGGGCTTGGGAGCCGGCTTGACGGCGGGCGTCGGGAAGCCCACATCCTTGATGGCCTTGGTGGGGCACTCGGTGACGCACTTGCGGCAGGCTATGCACTTGGTGTAGTCTATGTACGACAGGTTGTCGGCGACGGTGATGGCCTCCATGGGGCACACCTTGGCGCACTTGCCGCAGCCGATGCAGGCGTTGGCGCAGCTCTTCATGGCCACGGCGCCCTTCTCCTTGTTGACGCAGCCGACGTACACGCGGCGGTCCTTCTTGCCCTTGTTGCGCAGCTCGATGATGCGGCGCGGGCAGGCCTTGGCGCAGGCGCCGCAGGCCGTGCACTTGTCGGCGTCGACCACCGGCACCCCGTCGGGACCCATGTGGATGGCGTCAAACTGGCAGGCCGCCACGCAGTCGCCGCAGCCCAGGCAGCCGAACGGGCAGCCGCCCTCGCCGGTGTAAACGGTGTTCTCGAAAGCGCAGGAGCGGAGGCCGTCATAGTTCGAGCGGCGCTTCTCGCCGCAGTTGGCGGGGTTGCAGCGCACCACGGCCACCATCGGCTCGCCCTGCTCGACGGAGCATCCCAGCAGCTCGGCGACCTTGGCCGCCACGGCGTCGCCGCCGGGGGCGCAACGCAGCCCGTCAAGGCTGTGCTGGGCCACGCAGGCCTCGGCAAAAGCACGGCAGCCGGCTTTGCCGCATCCGCCGCAGTTGGCGCCGGGCAGCACCTCGGCAACCTCGTCGATCAACGGGTCCTCGACCACCTTGAACTTCTGGGCCACAATGTAGAGCACTACGGCAAAAATGATGCCCAGCGCACCGAGCACCATCACCGCAATCAGGATTTGTTGTGTCATATTGTTGTTTTTGTTTTAGGATTATCAACTCTATACCGTCTCCCACAGACAGCCATCACACTGTGCCACACACACTTGCACCACCACACACACTGCGACGCACGTCTTCGTTAAACTTTGCAAAGATATGTAAATATTATAAAACAGCAAAATTTTTTTTTCCACACCCTGTGGAAAGCTCCGCCTCCCCCCTTCCGGCGCCGCCTCCACCGCCCCTCCCCCTCTCCGCCGCCATCCCTCCGGCGCCCGGCCGCCGCCCCTCCGGCCCCCATCCCCTACGGCCCCTCTACGGAGCCCCTACGGCATTTCTTCAGTAGTTCTTCAGTAGTTCTTCAGTGCGGCACTGAAGAACTACTGAAGAACTACTGAAGAACGGCCGTACCAACCCCGTACCGGGGGCGAAGCAAAGGGGTGGCGGAGCGGGGCGGTTTTCTACCGCGTAAAAGTCCGAAGCCTACGCGGTTACCCTTGCGGGGCGAGGGGAAAAAAGTGCTACGGCGAAAGATTTTTTTTGCCATGTCGGAAAAGTTTCGTATTTTTGCACTCGGAATCATAAACTAAAATAACATGAACAGAGTTGTCGTTGGATTTGATTTTTCGTCGGGCTCGGCCTATGCCGTCGACCTGGCCATAGACATCGCAAACCGCTGGAAGAGCGACATCAGGCTCGTCTACGTCAAAGAGAAGAACGAGGCCGAGGGCCCCATCCGCGAGGAGATAGAGCGCCGCAACGCCGCCGTGGGCCCGCTGCTGCAGGGCATCAAACTGGAGTATGTGCTGCGCCAGGGCAACCCCGCCGACGAGCTCACCAAGCAGGCCGCCGAAGACAATGCCGCACTGCTCATCGTGGGCACCCACGGCATGAGCGGCATGAAGACCAACATGCTGGGCCGCAACAGCTACAAGACCATCGAGGAGTCGCCGGTCCCCGTGCTCATCGTCCGCGAAGACTTCAACTTCAGCAAGAAACTCGACACCATCGTGGTGCCCCTCGACAACAGCGACGACACCCGCCAGAAGGTGAACATGGCGGCCACCTTCGCCAAGACCTTCGGCTCCACCATCCACCTGCTGGGCCTCTACACGGCCTCGGCGGCCGACGTGCGCGCCATTGTGAACAACTACGTTAAGATGGTGGAGAAATACCTGGACAAGAACGAGATAGAGCACGTGACAAAGTACGTCACCGTGAGCAAGAACGTCACCGCCGACACCCTCGACTACGCCAATGCCGTGCAGGCCGACATGATAGCCATCATGACCGAGCAGGAGAAGAACCTCTCCAGCCTCATCCTCGGCACCTACGCGCAGCAGATGATCAACCAGTCGAGAATACCCGTGCTCACCGTGCGCCCCAAAGACGTGCAGACGACAAACGCAAACTATTGATGAAGAAGACACTCACAGTTCTGGCACTGCTTGCCGTGTGCGGTCTCGTGCAGGCGCAGGTGCGCGTGGTGGGCGACGTGGCGGTGGAGCAGATGGTCGCCAAACATGTGGAACTCAACAACAAATCGAAGACCATCCCCGGCTACCGCGTGCAGATAGCCTCCTTCTCGGGCACCAGCTCCAAGGCCAACGCCTTCGACCTGCGCGACCGCTTCAGCGCCGACTTCCCCGAGGTGCAGGTCTACATCGTCTTCGACGAGCCCAACTTCAAGGTCAAAGTTGGCGACTTCCGCACACGCCTCGAAGCCTACGCCTTCCTGCAGAAAATCAAGGAGTTCTACAAAGGCTATGTAACCAAGGACAACATCTCCCCCGACCCGCCGCAGCAGCTTGAGTTCGCCCCCGACGACGAGATGTCGGGCGACGAGTAAAACTATCAGACGAAGAGGGCCGCGGCGATGCCGTCGGCATGCAGAAGGCCCTCGGCGGTAGGCACATAGCGCCCAGCGCTGAAGACAATCCAACCACAGTCGACATAGGGCTGCATCGCACGGTGCAGCCTTTCTTTGTGCCCTTCGGGCACGGCGCCGAGGGCGAGGCCGTCGGTGGTGCGCAAGGCCGTCATCAACAGCTCGTTGTAGGCGTCGGCCTCCGTGAGCAGTTCCTCGTTCTCCACACTCCACGTTCCGCTCTCCGCGTCCATGGGGCTGTTCCACTGGCGGCGGCGGCCGTCGAAGCTGTGCGCCGCGGGGCCGAGGCCGAGGTACGGCGTGCGGTCCCAGTAGCGGCTGTTGTGGCGCGAGCGATGGCCGGGGCGGGCATAGTTGCTCACCTCGTACTGCTCGAAGCCTTCGGCAGCAAGCCACCGCCTGACAGCATGATACTGGCGCACGACCTCGTCGTCGCCGGGCAGCGCCACCCTCCCCTGCCCCACCTGCGCGGCGAGCGCGGTGCCGGGCTCGACGGTGAGGGCGTAGGCCGACACATGCGTGACGCACGACGGGAGGTGAACGGCAGGGGCCGGAAGGCCCGGCAGGCCGTAGATAAAGTCTACGGAGATGTTGTGGAACCCGGCGGCGACGGCGTTCTCGACGGCGTCGAGGGCCTGGCGGGCCGTGTGGCGCCGGTTGAGGAGCCGCAGCATGCCGTCGTCGAGGCTTTGCACACCGATACTCAGGCGGTTGAAGAAGTGCAGGCCGGCAAGACCGCGCAGATAGTCAGACGTCAGGTCCTCGGGGTTGGCCTCGATGGTGGCTTCCTGCACGTGCGACACGTCGAACCACCGCCGCAAGCCCTCCACGATGCGGGCCAGCTCGGGCAGCGGCAGCAGCGAAGGGGTGCCGCCGCCGAAGTAAACGGTCTGTATCTCATGGCCTTGCTCGCCGCGGCGACGCTCCATCTCGCCAAGCAGGCCATCCACATAAAGGCTCACGGAATGCCGCCCGGCAGCGGGCCTCGAGTAGAAGGCGCAGTAGGTGCACTTGCGGTGACAGAACGGTACGTGTACGTATATCATGCCAGCAACTGGTCGGCCGCGGCGTATGGGCTTATCTTGTTGTCGAGGATGTCCTTCTTGAGGGCCTCGATGCGTTCCTCTATGCCGGGGGTGTTGTAGAAGCGCTCGCGCAGGCCGTTCTCCAGCGCTTCGGTCATGATGCGCAGGTTCTGCTGCTGGCGCTTGTGGTAGAAGTATCCGTTCTGCTTGGTGAAGGTGACGTATTCCATCACAGAGTTCCACAGCTCGTCGATGCCCTCGTGGGTGTAGGCCGAGCAGAGGGTGACCTTGACGGTCCAGCCGCTTTCGGGCATGGGGAAGAGGTGCAGCGCGTTGCGGAACTGGGCGGCGGCGAGCTCGGAGCGTTGCTTGTCGAGTTCGCATTTGTTGATGCATATCATGTCAGCCATCTCCATGATGCCGCGCTTGATGCCCTGCAGCTCGTCGCCGGTGTTGGCGAGCTGCAGCAGGAGGAAGAAGTCCACCATGGAGTGCGCCGCCACCTCGCTCTGCCCCACGCCGACGGTCTCCACTATCACCACGTCGAAGCCGGCGGCCTCGCAGAGTGTTATGATCTCGCGCGTCTTGCGCGCCACACCGCCCAGGCTTCCGGCCGAGGGGCTGGGGCGTATGAAGGCGTTGGGGTCGACGCTGAGCTCCTCCATGCGGGTCTTGTCGCCGAGGATGGAGCCCTTTGAGCGCTCGCTGCTGGGGTCTATGGCCAGCACTGCCACCTTGTGGCCGTGGGCGGTGAGCATCTTGCCCAGCGCCTCGATGGTGGTGCTCTTGCCCGCTCCCGGCACGCCGGTGATGCCGAGGCGCACACTCTTGCCGCTGTAAGGCAGGCAGCGCTCAATCACTTCCTGGGCCTGCTGCTGGTGGGCGTAGAGCGAGCTCTCCACGAGGGTGATGGCGCGGCTCAGCAGGGTGCGGTCGCCATGCAGTATGCCGCTGATGAGCTCCTCAGTCGTAGGCCCTTGGCGCCGACGCGCACGCATACGCTCCACATAGCTGCTGTTGACCTGTTCCGGCTGCTTGACGCCTTCCTGCACACTCAGTGCCGAATCATATTCAAAGTTGCTGTAAAGATGCTTGTCGTCCATAGTATACAGATAACGCATCCGCATCGTCTTTATTGCAGCAGGCATAAAAAAAGGCATCACCGCCGATGGATGATGCCTTGTGAGTGTAGCGGGAATCAGACTTGAACTGATGACCTCCGGGTTATGAATCCAGCGCTCTAACCAGCTGAGCTATCCCGCCATCTTCGGGCCTCTCTTGGCCTCAAAAGCGGGTGCAAAAGTACTAACATTTTCCGATATGGCCAAATATTTTTGCAAATAATTTCACAAAAGCATAGTTATCAAACCTTAACGATTGCGGCACGGTGTCAGCCGGCAGGCACTATTCCCGACATTACACCGCCCACCGAGTCGCATTTGGCACCCGTCACAGATGCCAACGTGTTCACCTTCCCGGTGAGACGCAGATACCCCAGAAGGGCGAAGATGATGGCTTCCTTGTAATTGACGGTCAGCTCGTCGGGAACGGTAATAGCAGTCGACGGGCGGTATTCACCAATCTGCTCTATCAGGTAACTGTTCCACGCCCCTCCGCCAGTCACCAGCAGAGTGCCTATACCATGCGCCTCAAGCACCCGACCAATCTGCATGGCAATATGTGCCGACACGGTGGCCAATGCGTCGCGCACTTTCGATAACGATGGTACTACGCCTATGAAAGCCTTCACCAACGGCCAGAACTGGTCGACAAACCACTCTTTGCCCAGCGACTTTGAACCCACAGTAGCATAATATTGTAGCGCGTCGAGCTCGTGCAGCAGACAAGTATGCACCTGACCTCCGCGAGCGTTGACGCCACCCTTGTCGTAGGGATAGCCAAGCAACGCCGCCAAACGATTCAGCGCCATGTTGCACGGGCAGATGTCAAACGCTACACGCTTGCCATCGGCACGGTACGAGATGTTTGCAATACCTCCGAGGTTAAGGCACGCATCATATTGCCCAAAGAGCATCTCGTCGCCAATAGGCACCAACGGCGCTCCTTGTCCTCCTAACGCCACATCCAACGTGCGGAAGTTCGATACCACCGGCAGGCCAGTCTCGGCGGCTATGGCGTCGCCGTCGCCTATCTGTGTGGTGAGACCCAGATGCGGCTGATGGAAGATAGTATGTCCATGCGAAGCAACAGCATCGGTCTCAAGGTTATGCTTCAAAAGGAAGGAATTGATTGTACGGCCATACAGATGCCCAAGCTCAACGTTGGCGAGCGCATACTCGTAAGCAGAAGCATGCTCTAGTGTAGAAAGGCGCTTCCGCCACTCTTCATAATAGGGCATGGTCTCCGCAGCCACAACGCTATAGCCGCTCTCGTTGATGTCACAGAGGGCAAGGTCAATACCGTCGAGCGACGTGCCCGACATCAGTCCGAGTATTCGCATCTCCGCTTATTGGCCAGTGACTATCTTGTAGGTATCGACGGCTATGGCCAGCTCCTCGTCGGTGAGCACCACCGCCGTGGTGACGCGCGCGCCCGGCTTGCTGATGACAGCGTCGACGCCGGCCGTGCGGTCGTTGAGTTCCATATCCACATCCACGCCGAGCCAGTCCATGTCCTGGAGAATGGCGTGGCGCATGAACCAGGCGTTCTCGCCGATGCCGCCGGTGAAGATGAGCAGGTCGCAGCCGTTCATCTGCGCCATGAAAGCACCTATGTATTTCTTGCAGCGCTGAGCGAAGACCTCGAAGGCCAGGGTGTTGCGCTTGTCGCCGCGCTGCACGCCGGCCCAGATGTCGCGCATGTCGGGCGAGGCTCCCGTGAGGCCCACCAAGCCGCTCTTCTTGTAGAGTATGTCGTTGATTTCCTGCGGTGTGATATTGGCCTTGTCCATCAGGTAAAGCACCGCGCCCACGTCGATGTCGCCACAGCGCGAGCCCATGGTGAGGCCTTCGAGCGAGGTCATACCCATCGAGTTGTTGACGCTCTTGCCGTGGTCTATGGCGCAGATCGAGGCGCCGCTGCCGAGGTGGCAGGTTATGATTTTCAAGTCTTTCCAGTATTTGCCGATCATCTTGGCGCCACGCTTGGCCACGAAGCGGTGGCTCGTGCCGTGGAATCCGTAGCGGCGGATGCCGTACTTCTCGTAGTACTCGTAGGGTATGCCGTAGAGATAGTTTTTCGGCTCGATGCTGAGGTTGAACGACGTGTCGAACACCGCCACCTGCGGCACGTCGGGCATCACGTTATTGATGGCCTCTGCACCCATGATGTTGCCCGGAATATGCAGCGGCGCCAGGTCGATAAGCGACTCCTCCTTGTTGATGACGTCGCGCGTAATCTGCACGCTCTGCGTGAAATACTCGCCGCCGTGGGCGAAGCGGTGGCCCACGGCCCCAACCTCCTTGATGCTCGAGATGACACCCGTCTGGGGGTCCACCAGCGCATCCATCACAAGCCGCAGACCCTCCGTGTGGTTGGGTATCGGGCACTCGCGGGTGTGCTTCTCACCCTTGCTGGTGTAGCTGAAGATGCCGCTCGGCAAACCGATGCGTTCCAGCAGTCCTTTGGTCATAACGGTGCGTGTATCAACATCAATCAGCTGATACTTAAGCGACGAGCTGCCGCAGTTGAGAACCAAGATCTTCATAAGGCAGATAACTTAATTTATGCAAATAACGGCGCCCCGACGCTTTTATTGTGCCTCTCCGGAAAAGAATTTTGTCCCGTTTCAATAAAAAGGCGTATCTTTGCACCCGGAAACCAAACTTAAAAACTCATCGTCATGGCAATGTCAGGCAAAACAAAAATCATCACAATCATCTCATCCATAGTGGTTATCGCCCTCGCGGTGTTCATCTTCTTCCGCTTCTTCTTCGTCTACAGCACAGGCGTCAATGCCGGCGACCTCAACTACTTCCAGGAGGAAGGGCTCATCTTCAAGACCTACGAAGGCAAGATGATACAAAGCGGCTTCCGCTCCAGCGGCAAGACCACCGAAGGGCTGCACAGCAACGAGCTCAAGTTCTCGGTCACCGACAAGGCCGTGGCCGACAAGCTGATGCGCGCCTCCGGCCGCCGCGTCGAGCTCCGCTGGAAACGCTACATGGGCACCCTCCCCTGGCGCGGCAACAGCCAGTACGTAGCCACCGAGGTGCTTTCCATAGAGTAACAGCGGCGCCCGCCACCGCGCTCGCTGTCAAGCACATACACTATACCAATTTCTCAAAACCCTTACTGGCACTGGTTTTGTTCGGAGCCCCTTCGGCCCCCCTACGGAGTCCCTTCGGCCGTTCTTCAGTGGAAGGCCGTAGCGGGGCCGTTGCAAGTCCGTTGCGGAGCCGTCGGGGCCAGGCCCTGAAGACATAAAAAAAGAGGCCGATGTGTCATCGGCCTCCCTTGCGTTGCAGTCTGCAACTACTTCAATTTCTTGAGGATCTCAAGCGTCTGGTTCCAGAACATCTCGACGGTCTTGATCTCGATGCGCTCGTCGGGGCTGTGCACACCGCGCAGCGTGGGACCGTAGCTGATCATGTCCATCTGCGGGTACTTCTCGCCGATGAGGCCGCACTCCAGGCCGGCGTGGATGGCGCGCACCACGGGCTCCTTGCCGTACATCTTCTTGTACACGTCGACGCCCACCTTCAGCACACGGCTGTCGGGGTTGGGGGTCCAGCCTGGGTAGCCGTCGCTGTGCTTCACGCGGCAGCCGGCGAGGCGGAAGGTGGCCTCCAGCTTGGCGGCGGCGGCCAGCTTGGCGCTCTCCACCGAGCTGCGCTGGCTGGTGGCGATGCGGAAGAAACCCTTGTCCATCTTGATGCTGGCGAGGTTGGTGGAGGTCTCCACGAAGTTCTCTATCTCGCGGCTCATGGCCAGCACGCCGTGGGCGCAGGCGTAGACGAGGTTGACGAGGCGCTCCTGGGTGTCGGTGTCGACGACCTTCTTCGGCATCTCGGCGTCGCGCAGCTCGAACTCCATGTCGGGCTCGGTGCTGCGGAACTCGAAGACCATGGCCTTGCCCATCTTGGTGACCATCGTCTTGAAGGCGCGCACCTTGTCCTCGGGCACGCAGACGAGGGCTTCGGCCTCGCGGGCGATGGCGTTGCGCAGGTTGCCGCCGTCGATGGTGGCCAGGCGCATGCCGTGGCGGTAGGTGCCCTCCCAGAGGATGCGGTTCAGCAGCTTGTTGGCGTTGGCGCGGCCGCGGTTGATGTCGTCGCCGCTGTGGCCGCCGACGAGGCCTGACACCTTGACGATGAAGGCCTTGCAGCCCTTTGGGGCGGCGACGAGCTTGTAGTCCATCTCGGCCACGGTGTCGATGCCGCCGGCGCAGCCTATGCAGTACTCGCCCTCGTCCTCGTCGTCGAAGTTGAGGAGCACCTCGCTCTTGAGCCAGCTCTTGCTGAGGCCGTTGGCGCCGGTGAGGCCGGTCTCTTCGTCCACGGTGATGAGGGCTTCGAGTGCCGGATGCTGCAGCTTCTTGTCCTCCAGGATGGCGAGGATGGTGGCCACGCCGATGCCGTCGTCGGCGCCGAGGGTGGTGCCGTCGGCGGTGAGCCACCCACCGTCCAGCACGGGCTGGATGGCGTCCTTCATGAAGTCGAACTTCTTGGTGCTGTTCTTCTCGCAGACCATGTCCATGTGCGCCTGCAGGGCCACCCAGGGCGATTTCTCATAGCCCTTGCTGGCGGGCTTGCGTATGAGCACGTTGCCCAGCTTGTCGCTCTTGGTCTCGAGGCCGTGGTCTTTGCCCCACTGCACGAGCCACTTGCTGATGCGCTCCTCGTGCTTCGAGGGACGCGGAATCTGCATGATTTCACCAAACCAGTGCCACACACGCTCCGGCTTGAGTCCTTTGAGAACGTCTTTCTTCGCTTTCATAGATATGTTTTATTTATTGATTGTTTCCGCGTGCAAAATTACGCATTTTCACGCACATGGCAAAATAATTTTGCGTGACATGCCGCACAGGAGCTTCACTCCACGTAGCTGTCGGGGCCGAAGAGGCGCTTGGCGAAGGGGGTGAGGCTGACATGTTTGGAGAGCCAGAAGATGGGCAGCACCACCGAGGGGATGCCGCAGGCGTAGGGCTGTATGTGGTAGAGGTCGTAGCTGACGGTGATGTTGTTGCGGGCGCTGTCGATGAAGAAGCTGGCGGGCATGGGCATGCGGTCGGCGTTCTGGTACTCGTCGAAGAGGCACTCGCGGATGTCGCGGTTGGCGTCGAGGTCGAAGATGGCGCGGGCGATGGCCTGGCAAAAGAGGTTGGTGTCGCTGACGAGGTCGGTGAGGCGGACAACGTTGCCGCTCTCAAGGTCGACGGTGAGCGTGTGCGACGAGTAAATGCCGTGTGCGGCACCGGCGCCGAGGGTCTCTATGCCGACGTTGAAGGTGGCCAGCACGCTGTCGTGCGTGGTGTTGCAGCGGACGGCCATGTAGCTGTACTCGCGGCTCTCGTCGAGGGTGTCTACGGTCTTGACGTGCGGCGCCTCGCCGTCGTCGGTGTAGATGTAGGGTTTGGCGAGCCAGGCAGCGGCGGCTTTGTCGACATTGGCGGAGGAGCTGTCGTCGAAGCATAGCATCATCAGCTCGCGCTCGGCGGCGGAGGAGAGGAACCCCTTGGCGGGCCATTCCACTTCGAGGACTTTCTTCAGGCCGAGGGTGTCGCCCCAGGGGCCCATCTGTTCGTCGTAGCTCAGCAGGTAGCACTGCGTGGCGTTGATGCTGCGGGTGGTGAATTCTTTGTTGTCGTTGTTGCACCCGGCCAAGAGCAGGGCCGCGAGCGCAAAGGATAGTGTGAGTTTTTTCATTTTGACAGTATAGTTGATTGATAAAGATTCATGCTGTGCATGCCGGATGGGCCATGCGTGGTGCGTCACCGGCCTTTCTTCCTGGGTTTGGGTTCGGGCAGGGCGGCGCAGGTGGCCTTGACGAGCTCCGAGAGGTAGTCGCGGTCGTCGACGTCCTCGATGTAAAAGTGCGGCTTGGCGCCATCGTACGGCGGGCGCATGTCTTCGGCGCGGAGCAGGCGGCGCCCCGCGTCGGTGGGCTTGACGTAGAGCCCGTTGTCGCTGACGAGGCCGAAGGGTTTGCCGTCGCAATAGAGACACCAGTCGCCGAACATCTTGCGGGCGGCGACCTCGCCGGCGCCGGCGCACTGGTCGACGATATACTGCACAAAGTCAGGATTGCTTGCCATAATCATCGGTTGTTTCGGGCTGCAAAGATACACAAAAAAAACGAATGGCAGGCAAAAAAGACGCATCCGGTACGGCTTTTCTTCGGCCCCCCTACGGCATTTCTTCAGTAGTTCTTCAGTAGTATTTCAGTGCCGCACTGAAGAACTACTGAAGAACTACTGAAGAACGGCCGTAGGGACTCCGTAGAGGGGCGGTACCGGGGGCGTGCCCGGGAGGTGCACAGGGCTTTTGAGTTTTTTGCTCCTGCCGTTGCCGTATGTCACGGTGGTATACACTCGCCACCAGCAGCGGTCGCGGCTCTTCAGCGTCTTGCCGGCGTAGGGGATGTACAGCATCTGCGAGGTGTCGACGCTCTGCGAGTCCCACAAGTCGCCCACGCCGCGGCGGGCCTTCTCCTCACTGCTGGACACAATAACGCGGTAGCTCGTCTGCATGACATTATCCACACGGGCCTCGTAGTTCCAACTGAAGCGCGGCGTAGCGGTGGCTAGCGGCATAGAGCCGTCCTGCATCTCAACGGTGAGGTTTGTGATCTCCACCTTGCTGCCGCAGGCGGCAAGAATCAATGTGAACAGTATAGGAATAAGTCGTTTCATATATTCAGCGTTTAATGTTCAATGTCCATTGTCCGGCGCCGAGCGTGCGCTCGCCAGCGGTGCCGGGGAACGCGGTGGCTGTGGTACCTTCGGGGACGGTGACCTTCAGCGTGTCGCCGCTGACTTCCACCCGTATGTTGCCATATTGTGTCGGCTTGGTGCAGCGAACCCAGTCGACGCCCCCGACAGGCTGCGGGTCGACGAAGAAGTGCTTGTAGCCCGGCTGCGCTGGGTCGGGGCGGATGCCCGCCACAGCCTGGTAGAACCACGTGCCGATGCCGTTGTAGCAGTTGTGCACACGGCTGCGATCCTCCTTGCCGGGCATGCCGCAACCCCACGACTCCCAGGTTGTCGTGGCACCTTGGTTTATCATATTCAGGTATCCGGGGTAGTCTTCCTGGCGGAGCATGGTGGCCATGATGTCGGCCTCATGTTCCCGCACACACCATTCCGTGAAGACGGGCACTCCCATAAGGCCGAAGGCCACGTGGTCGCGGTAGCGGCCGTGGATGTCCTTTATCAGTCGTGCCTTCACGGCAGCAGCAGTGGCGCTGTCGGGCGGCACACCCGTCAGCAGGGCGTAGGCCATATCGAGCGGTGTGCCGTTGGCGTAGGTGTGTGTCTCGGGGTGGTAGAAATGGCGGTGGATGGCGTCGACGACGAGCTGCCGCCGTGCGGCGAAGCGTTCGGCGTCAGCCTGATGGCCGGTCATGCGGGCCATCCGCTCCATGTCGGCCAGGCATTCGGCCATGAAGCAGCTGCTGGCGTGCAGCACGCTCTCGCCGCCCTTGTCTACACCGTCGGGGACGGCCCAGTCGCCGAGGAACCAGCCGTGCCGCTCGGTGTCGGGCCAAGGCTGCAGGATGCCGTCGGATTGATTGCCGTTTGCTCCACTTCGGTCGCAATCGGCATCCACGCTGTGCCGTTCAATGTAGTCCATCCAGCGGCACATGTCGTCATAGTGGCGGTAGATGAGCATGCGGTCGCCATAGTTGAGATAGGTGCGCCATGGGGCCTTGACGATGAAACCCTGCCAGTAGGGGCCGCCGCCGGTGCGGAAGGCGGGAGCCACGTAGGGCAGGTCGCCGGTGCTGTCAAGCGCGTCGTGCCAGGCCTGCATCCAGTTGGCATAGACGTCGCGCACATCCCAAAGGGTCTGCAGCGTGTTGGTCGACGAGTTGCCGTCGCCGCCGTAGCCCATGCGCTCTATGTGCGGACAATCAACCATATATCCGCTGAAGGTGAGGCAGCTGAGGGTGTACTTCACCATGTCGTGGATGGCGTTGAGCCGCGGGTCGCTGCACTCGAAGGTGGCGCCACCCGCGGGGTCGACAGCACTGATCTGCAGAGCTCGAGGATTTAAATTAAAAAATGGAAAATGAAGATTGTGATCAACATGAGCCGAGAGTCGTACATATCGGAACGCGTGAGTATGGAAACGGTTGGAAAAACGGCCATTGTCGCCGTTGGAGATATAGATGTCTGTTTCCGTGAATGGAGGCTTCGCATCGATATGGTCAAGGTATTCCATCGTTATTTCGGTGCCAGCAGGAAACGCTGGGAAATCGGCTTGAAACCAGCCCGTCACCACACGGCCGAAGTCTATCAGGAGGGATCCATTAGGCATGGGAGTTTGTACAACAGTCTCAAGGGTATCGACGATGCGGTTGCCCTCGAACTGCTGCCGCGATACAGCGATGTCCTCAGCCTCATAGACCGAAGCCGGACGCCAGCTTTCCTTGACCCTCGCGTCGTACCGCTCGCCGCCGAACTGCATGGGTTGCCAATTGCCGGTGTAGCTGTAGGGGCTGGCTGAGGCATCCCAGGTGCTGTCGGTTTTGAGTATTTCGTATATCAGTCCGCATTCACCGTCGGAGACGCTCTTCCTCACCGTAGCCTGCACCGCAGCTGGGGTACCGTATATGCGGCCCCAGCCTTGCCCTATCCAGAGGAGCAACTCATTGTTGCCTTCGTGCAGATAAGGCGTGATGTCGTATTCCACCCACAGCGCCCGTTTGTCGAGCTGCGACACTGCGGGCTGCATCACATAGTCGCCCACCTTGGTGCCGTTGACATACACCTCGTGGTAGCCCAATGAAGTGACCACAAGGCCGTAATAGCAGGAGCGGAAGGCCGTCTCCGTCAAGTCGCCCGCATCCACATGGAACGTCGTGCGCAGCATCGGCGTCTCCGCCCACCCGCTGTCAGTGCGGCAGCCGATAAACACCTGCGCCTGCGACGACAAAGCCGTCAGGACCAGCATCCAGAATATGACCGAAAACCTCTTCATTTCCGACTGCAAAGATACAAATTTCCGACTGCAAAGATACGCATATTTTCCGAGATGCAGGAAGAAAATCCACGCCAGCCGCCAAAAAGCGCGTTACACGCCAGTTGCACCCATTTTCCACCTTCATTTCAACGATACTTCAACGATATTTCAACGATACATCAACGATGCACATCGTCGAAATATCGTCGATGTATCGTTGAAGTATCGTTGATATGACGGTGCGCGGAGCGTGGAAATACGGATGCACAAGAAGCCCCGCACCACGCCTGTGGGGGGCGGTGCGGGGCCGGAGGCGGCGGGGCTGTGCGGCTCTACCGTTCGCGGATGCTGACGGCGAAGCCTCCGCAGGGGGCCATGCGGAGCTTCAGTTTGCTCTTGCTGGTGACCGTCTTCTTGGTGATGGTGTAGGCCTTGGGGTTGTAGCCCTCGGCGCGGGCGGCTTCCCAGCCGATATGCACATCCGAAACGTAGCCGCTGGCGTCCTTGGCGTCGGCGTAGATGGTGGCCTCGTACTTGACGCCGGGCTTGAGGAAGTCGAGCTTCACCTCCACCTCGCGGGCCTGCTCGTCGGTGACACCGCCGATGTACCATACGTCTTTGGGAGTTGAAAATTGAAAATTGAAAATTGAAATTGAGTCGGGGATGGCGTAGACGAAGCGGGCGGTGTTGCTGACGACGCCTTTCTTGCCGTCGGCGAGGGTGCCCACGCCGTCGGCGGCGAGGTTGAGGGTGGAGGTCTTCGGGTGGCGGGCGGTGACGATATAGTCGCCGATTTCGGCGGCGATATAAATGCTGGTGTCCCAGTCGACGGCCACGTCCTTGATGAACTGGAAGGCGTCCATGTGGGGCTCGTAGTGCTCGGGGAAGTCGGCGGCCATCTGCAGCGGCGAGTAGAAGGTGACGTAGAGGCCCAGCTGGTTGCAGATGGTGTGGCGCATCAGGTCGCGGTTCCAGGGGGCGTTCTTCTCCATGTCGGTCTCGAAGATGCCGGGGGTGTAGTCCATCGGGCCACCCTGCAAACGTGTGAAGGGCAGGATGGTGGTGTGGCCGGGATTGATTCTCCCGCGGAACTCGGTGCCCATGGCGCTCTCGTTGCCTATCATGTTGGGCCATGTGCGGCAGAGGCCCGTGGGGCGCACGGCCTCGTGGGCGTTGACCATGATTTTGTGCTTGGCGGCCTCGACGATGGCGCGGTGGTAGTGGTTGATGATGGGCTGGCTGTAGTGGTGCTCGCCGTGGGGCACGATGTGGCCCACATAGCCGCTCTTGACGGCGTCGTAGCCGTAGCGGTTCATGAGGTTGTAGGCAGGCTCCATGAAGCGCTCGTAGTTGGAGACCGACGAGCTGCTTTCGTGATGCATGATGAGGCGGATGCCTTTGCGGTGGGCGTACTCGTTGAGCGCCGGCAGGTCGAAGTCGGGATAAGGGGTCTGGAAGTCGAAGACGTAGTCCTTGTCCTTGCCGTACCAGTCTTCCCAGCCGATGTTCCAGCCCTCAATGAGGAGGGCGTCGAAGCCGTGCTCGGCGGCGAAGTCGATGTAGCGGCGCACGTTGGCGTTGTTGGCTCCGTGGCGGCCGTGGGGCTTGGCCTTGCCGTAGTCGGTGATGGTGCCCTGCAGGCTCGGCGGCAGCGAGGGGTCGCCCGGCAGGCGCACGCTGGGGAAGTCGTTGGTGTAGCCCCAAGTGCTGTGGTCGCTGATCATCTCCCACCACACACCCATGTATTTCACCGGGTGTATCCAGCTGACGTCCTCCAGGGCGCAGGGCTCGTTGAGGTTGAGGATGAGGCGCGAGCGCAGCACATCGGTGGCGCTCTCGCAGACCTGGATTGTCCTCCAGGGAGAATAGCAAGGAGAAGTAAGACGACCGACATATCCCGTGGCATCAGGCGTCAAGTGCACTTTGAGCGAGAAGGTGCTCTCGTCGAGGTCGAGGTTCATTGTGGGGAAGTCGAGCACGGCGGCCTCGTGGATATTGACGTAGAGGCCGTCGTCGGTCTTCATCTGCAGAGCTGTCTGCAGGCCGGTGTTGGAAAAGCTCTTCCACGGCCAGCCGCCGGTGAGGTGTGGATTGTCGTGCAGACGGCTCACCTCGGAGAGGCGGCTCTGGGTGTAGTTGAACTCCTGCGTGTCGTAGTCGCCGGGGATCCACCACGCCGTGTGGTCGCCTGCCATGCGGAACTCCGTCAGCTCGTCGGTGAGCCAGAAGGTGACCAGCGACGAGCCTGTAGGGAACTCGTAGCGGAAACCGAGGCCGTCGTCGTAGAGGCGGAAGCGGACGACCACCGCCGTGGGCTTGTCGACGCGCTTGCCTTCATGGTCGAGGTAGAAGTCCTGCACGAGCGTTACAGCCATCTCGTTGTAACGGTTGCGGATATTGGCCTCCTCGCCCCAGACGGGGTGCCACACTTCGTCGAAGCTGCTGGTGTCCATCTTCGCAATACGGAAACGGCTTGCCAGGTCGCTTTTGCGCCACTCCAGCGTGAAGCCCATGCGCGACTCCAGCACCACGGGCTTGCCGTCGCGCTTCAGCTCGTAGTGCGGCACCCCGTCGCGGAGGCAGAAGCGGGCTTCAAGCCTGCCGTCGGGGCTCTTCAGCTTCCTGTCCGTCGTCTGTCCGAAGGCGGCGGAGAATGCCGCCAGGCCTATCATGATGGTCAATAGTATCCGTTTCATGGCTATGCTTTTTTAAAAAAGACGGGAGACCCTCACTTGTGAGCGCTCCCGTCTTGATGATGTGTTTCCGATGTTTGGTTTATTTGAAGTACTGCACGCCGCTCTCGAAGATCTGCTGGTCGTCGTTGCCGTAGATGTTGAGTGCGCTGCCTTTGCTGCGGCGCTCGCTGTGGCCCATCTTGCCGAAGACGCGCCCGTCGGGGCTGGTGATGCCCTCGATGGCCATGAAGCTGCCGTTCATGTTGTACTCTTCGTCCATGGTGGGGTTGCCCTGCAGGTCTACATACTGCGTGGCCACCTGGCCGTTCTTGAACAGGCGGTCTATCCACTCCTGCGGGGCGACGAAGCGGCCCTCGCCGTGCGAAATGGGGATGACGTAGGTGGCACCCAGCTCGGCTTTGCGCAGCCACGGGCTGAGGTTGGAGGTGACGCGCGTGTAGGCCATCTTGCTCTGGTGGCGGCCTATAGTGTTGAAGGTAAGCGTGGGGGCATCCACGGCCTGCGGACGTATCTCGCCGTAAGGCACGAGGCCGAGCTTCACCAAGGCCTGGAAGCCGTTGCAGATGCCCAGCATCAGGCCGTCGCGCTTGCTGAGGAGCTCCATCACGGCGTCGGCGATACGCTGGTTGCGGAAGACGCTGGTGATGAACTTGGCGCTGCCTTCGGGCTCGTCGCCGGCGCTGAAACCGCCGGGAATCATGACTATCTGGCTGCGGCGGATGGCGTCGACGTATGCGTCCACGCTCTCACGTATCTGCTGGCCGTTCTGGTTGCGGAAGACGATGATCTCGCTCTCGGCACCGGCACGGTTGAAGGCGCGGGCGGAGTCATACTCGCAGTTGGTGCCGGGGAAGGCGGGGATGAAGACGTGCGGCTTGGCCACCTTGTGTTTGCACACATAGATATCCTTGAAGCCGACGGGCTCTACAGGCTTGATGGTGCCAGCGGTGGCTGTGCTTCTGGTGGGGAAGACGCCCTCAAGGGTCTTCTGCCATGCGGCAAGGGCTTCCTCGAGGCTTATCTTCTCGCCTGCCACCTCGAACACCGGCTCTGCCGTCACTTCGCCAATCTGTGTGCAGCGGAACGGCAGGTTGCCGGCATCGGCCACTTCGGCGACAATCCAGCCGTAGTGCTTGTCGGCCAAGCCGATGCCACAGCAGGCGGCGAGGTCGGCGGTGGCGGTGAGCTCCACGCCCAGCTTGTTTCCGAAGGCCATCTTGCTGACGGCCTCTATGATGCCTCCGAAGCCGATGGCATAGGTGCTCTTCACTCGGCCAGCCTCGATGGCTTTGCGCAGGGCGGCGTACTGGCCGAGGGCATCCTCATAGTCGGGCATGCCGAACTCCTTCTCCTTGATGTCGAGCAGCACGAGCTTGTTGCCGGCCTGCTTCAGTTCGGGGGTGACGACATGCTGCAGGTCGCTGATGCCCACGGCGAAGGAGCAGAGCGTCGGCGGCACGTCGATGTCGTTGAAGGTGCCGCTCATGGAGTCCTTGCCACCGATGGCGGGCAGCTTCAGCCCCATCTGGGCGTTGTAGGCACCCAGCAGGGCGGCGAAGGGCTCGCCCCAGCGGTATGGGTCGTTGCCAAGCTTCTTGAAGTATTCCTGGAAGGTGAGGCGCACACGGCTGGCATCGCCGCCGGCGGCGGCAATCTTGGCCACCGACGACAGCACGGCGTAGGCGGCGCCGTGGAATGGGCTCCACGATGTCTGGTAGGGGTCCATGCCATAGCTCATGATGGTCACGGTGTCACACTTGCCGTCGAGCAGCGGCAGCTTGCCGACCATACTCTGCGTGGGTGTCAGCTGGTACTTGCCGCCGTAGGGCATCACCACGCTGCCGGCGCCTATCGAGCTGTCGAACATCTCCACAAGACCCTTCTGCGAGCAGACGTTGAGGTCGCCGAGAGTCTGCAGCCAGAGGTCTTTGATAGGTTTAGTGGGCTGAATGGGTTTAATGGGCTCGGTGGGCATGGAGACCGAGACGGTGGTCTCCTGATGGGCACCGTTGGTGTCTATGAAGCGGCGGCTGAGGTTGACAATCTCCTTGCCACGCCAGCTGATAACCATGCGGGGCTCCTTGGTGACGGTAGCCACGACGGTGGCCTCGAGGTTCTCCTCGTCGGCATACTTCAGCATGAGGTCCACATCCTTCGGGTCCACCACCACAGCCATGCGCTCCTGGCTCTCGCTGATGGCCAGCTCGGTGCCGTCAAGGCCGGCGTATTTCTTGGGCACACGGTCGAGGTTTATCTGCAGGCCGTCGGCCAGCTCGCCGATGGCCACGCTGACGCCGCCGGCGCCGAAGTCGTTGCACTTCTTGATGATATGCGACACCTCCTCGCGGCGGAACAGGCGCTGTATCTTGCGCTCCGTTGGGGCGTTGCCTTTCTGCACCTCGGCGCCACAGGTGGTGAGGCTCTTGGTGGTGTGGCTCTTCGAGGCTCCGGTGGCACCGCCGATACCGTCACGGCCGGTGCGGCCGCCCAGCAGGATGATGACGTCGCCGGGGTCACTCGTAAGGCGCTGCACGGCGCGGCGCGGGGCGGCGGCGATGACGGCGCCGATCTCCATGCGCTTGGCCACATAGTTGGGGTGGTATATCTCGTTCACCAAGCCCGTGGCCAGGCCTATCTGGTTGCCATAGCTGCTGTAGCCGTGGGCGGCGGTGGTGACGATCTTGCGCTGCGGCAGCTTGCCGGGCAGCGTCTCGTCCAGGGGCTTCGTGGGGTCGGCGGCACCGGTGACGCGCATGGCCTGGTAGACGTAGGTGCGGCCGGAGAGCGGGTCGCGGATGCAGCCGCCGAGGCAGGTGGCAGCGCCGCCGAAGGGCTCTATCTCCGTCGGGTGGTTGTGGGTCTCGTTCTTGAAGTTGATGAGCCACTCCTCCTTATTGCCATCGATGACCACAGGCACCACGATTGAGCACGCGTTGATCTCGTCGCTCGGCTCCTGGTCGTCGAGGATGCCGGCCTTCTTCAGCCGCTTGGCGGCAAGCGTGCCGATGTCCATCAGGCAGACGTACTTGTCGTTGCGGCCGACGTACTGCTCCTTGTGGTCGGCAAGGTATTGCTGGAAGGCGCCCTCGATAAGGGGTTTGTAGTAGCCCTCGTCAAACTTCACGTCCTTCAGCTCGGTGGCGAAGGTGGTGTGACGGCAGTGGTCGCTCCAGTAGGTGTCGAGCACACGTATCTCCGTCATCGTGGGGTTGCGCTTCTCCTCGTCGTGGAAATAGCGCTGTATGTGCTTGAAGTCGGCGAATGTCATAGCCAGCCCCAGGCCGTCGTACAGCTCCTTCAGCTGCTGCTCGCCCATATCCTTGAAGCCGTCGAAGACAATCACGTCGGCAGGCTCGTCGAAGCGGTCCTCCAGCGTTGCCGGCTTGGGCTCGTCGGTCACACGGCTGTCGACGGGGTTCACGCAATGCTTCACCACAGCCTGGCGCTGCTCCTCGGTGAGCTTGCCGCCGACGACGTATGTGGTGGCGCTCTTGATGATGGGTTCCTCGCTGTCGCTGAGCAGCTTGACACACTGCTCGGCGCTGTCGGCGCGCTGGTCGAACTGGCCGGGGAGATACTCCACCGTGAAGCAGAAATCGCCTTCCTTGTGCGGGAAGCTCTCCTCGTACACATCGTCCACCGGCGGTTCGCTGAACACGGTCTGCTTGGCCTGTGCGAAAGTCTTGTCGCTGACATTCTCCACGTCATAGCGTATAAGCACGCGCACCTCCTCGGCCTCGATGCCGAGGTATTCGCTCATTTCGTTCTTCAGTTCCTTCGCCTTCACAGCGTAGGCCGCCTTCTTCTCAACAAAAATTCTTCTAACCATATTTTAGTGTTTAGTATTCAGTGTTTGTAGGTTAAGAGACAAAAAGCCATTCATCGCACATCATTATACTCGACAAACCGCTCCGGGTATTTCGCCAGCTCTTTCCTGTACAGGCTCCACACCCTCTGCAGGTCGGCTTCGTAGTCGTCGGTAGTCCAGATAGTCTCGCCGAGGCCTATCTCCTTTTTGCGGAAATCTATGAATGCCGGCACCAACGGCACACCGGCCTGATGGGCAATCTCCCAGAAGCCGCGCTTCCAGCGGCGCACCGGCTTGCGCGTGGCCTCCGGCGTGATGGCGATGGAGAACGTACCCCCTTTGGCAAACTCCCTCACGGCCGACTCTATCATGCCGTTGTGACGGTTGCCGCGGTCTATGGGTATGCAGCCGTTCTTCAGCATCAATCCCTTCAGCGGCCAGCGGAAAAACTCCTTCTTGATGAACACATGTCCGTTCACATCCATCGACCACAGGTATGCCGCACCGATGGTGAAGTCGGCAATGGCCGTATGCGGCGCCACCACGAAGATACAACGCCGCAGCTCGGGGCGTTTGTCAAGGTCTGGCAGATGGAACTTCCAGCCTAATAACCTTACTATTGCAATCCAGATACGTCTCATTTCAGACTGCAAAGATACAAACATTATTACAATCCGCACAAAAAAATATTAAACAATATATCAACACCCGCGGATAGCACTGCTGCTCAGGCGTTAAAGCGCCGCCGACAACGGCAGGCCGACCCACCGCCGCCGACAGCCGCAAACGGCGCTTTTTGCACGGAGCCCCTACGGAGCCCCTACGGACCCCCTTCGGCCGTTCTTCAGTGGAAGGCCGTAGAAGGGTCGTAGAGGGGCCGAAGGGGGGCCGTACCGGCTACGATGCACAAAACATTATTTTGCCATGTCGGGAATTGTTCGTATCTTTGCATTTTGAAAGACACACAATCAGCGAAAGACCCGATGCACCGATAACAACATGGGAAGAATACTGCTCATCACACCGCCGTTGACACAGCTCAACACCCCCTACCCCGCCACAGCCTATCTCAAAGCATTTTACAGCGCTGAGGGTCACCCGACGCGACAAGTGGACCTCGGCATCGAGGTGGCCGACAGGGTCCTGTCGCCCGACTTTCTGTCAGGCATCGGCCTCGGCGAGCAGGCACGGCTGATAGAGCCCGTCAAGCGCTTCCTGCGCGGGCAGGACGACACCCTGGGGCCGCGGATCGCCAACAGAAGCCTCCTGCCTGAAGGCCAACGCTTCGGGCAGCTGGACGAGGACAACCTTGAATGGTCGTTCGGCGTCAGCGGCGTCACCGACAAGGCCATGCACCTCGCCACGCTTTTCATCGAAGACATCGCCGACTATATACGCGAACACGTAGACCGACACTTCGACCTCGTTCGCTACGCAGAGTACCTCTCCAACGACGCGCCGACGTTCGACCCCCTCTACAACGAGCTGCAAAACGCCCCCTCCGCCGTCGACGCCATCATGCTGCACCTGCTGGAGGCCGTTGTCAATGACTTCCGCCCCGACAAGGTGTGCCTCACCGTCCCCTTCCCCGGCTGCCTCTACGGAGCCCTGCGCTGCGGCCAGTGGCTGAAAGCCAACACGCAAGCCACCGTGGAGATAGGCGGCGGCTTCCCGAACACGGAATGGCGGCAGCTGAGCGATCGGCGCATCTATGAGTTCTGCCACGAGGTGAAGATCGACGGCTGCAAAGATGCCGACAGCTTCTGCCCCGACTTCAGCGACCTGCCGTTAGACAAATACCTCTCGCTCACCGAGATGACGAACCCCATGCACCGCCTCTGGAGCCAGGGCCGATGGAACAAGATGGTGATGGCACACGGCTGCTACTGGCACCGCTGCGCCTTCTGCGACACCTCGCTCGACTATATCGGCAACTATCACGCTCCCGCGGCCGCCACCGTTGTGGACCACATGGAGCGCATCATGGAGCAGACACACCGCACGGGCTTCCACTTCGTCGACGAGGCCCTGCCCCCCAAGCTCCTCAAGGAGGTGGCCGAAGAAATACTGCGGCGAGGCCTGGCAGTCAGCTTCTGGGGCAACATACGCTTCGAGCGGGCCTATACCGCCGAACTGTGCGACCTGCTGGCCGAAGCCGGCATGGTGGCCGTGAGCGGCGGCCTCGAGGTGGCCAGCGACCGCCTGCTGAAGCTTATAGACAAAGGCGTCACCATACACCAGACCGTAGAGGCCTGCCGACACCTGCGCAACGCAGGCATCATGGTGCACACATACCTCATGTACGGCTTCCCCACCGAGACGCTGCAAGAGAGCGTGGACGCCCTCGAGACCGTGCGGCGCATGTTCGACGAGGGCATCGTGCAGAGCGCCTTCTGGCACCGCTACGCCATGACCTGCCACTCGCCAAGCGGCCTCAACCCCGAACGCTACGGCGCACGCCGCATGACCAAGGCCCCCAATCCATTCTGCAACAACGAGGTGGACTGGGAGCCTCAGTTCCCCTACGACATTGAGGCCGTCGGGGCTGCCCTGCGGTTAGCCACATATAACTATATGAACGGCCTCGGCCTCGACCAGCCCGTGCGCTCGTGGTTCCCCGTCAAGGTGCCGAAACCGTCGCCCTCTATTCAATACTGACACGCAAGCCCGCCAGCACTGTGGCGCCTGGCTGCGGCACTCCGCCGTGGTCGCGGTATTGGCGGTTGGCGAGGTTATAGCCACGCACATACAGCATCACGCTGCGCCATGTGTATTCCGCGCCGGCGCCTACAAGCAACACACCGCCGTAGGCGTGCACACTGCCGTCAGTGTCGGTATAGCGGCCTTCGCGGTAACGGTAGGTGGCGTCAGCCTTGAGCACAAGCCCCTTCACAGGCTCCACGGACAGCAGAAGCGTGCCCTTGTGGCGCAGATACTCCAGCGCCGAGCCGCTGATCCACTCGCCGGCATCCTGCATGACACGGCACCACGAATAGGCGGCGTTAAGGGTCACAACCCCCACCATCGCCGCCGACGTGACATCCACGCCTACAGCGTCAACCTTGGTGTGGTTCATCGAATACCACACCTCCTCCTCGGGCTTGCGCACCCAGTCTATGATGTCGCTGCCACTGCGGTAATAGGCCGTCAGCCCCGCCGACACCGTCCTGCCGCGCACCGTCGCGCCTGCCTCCGCATTGAGGCTGCTCTCGGCTCCGAGGGCGGCATTGGCGCGCTGGTTGACACTCTGGTAGTACAGGTCGGTGAACGACGGCATCCTGAAAGTGCGCGACAGCGACGCGCGCCACGTCAGCGGCCTGACGCTGTACGACGCGTCGGCAGCGAAGCCGTAGTTGAGCCCGAAGCGCGTGTTATACAACCCCAGCGCCACCGCCTGCACATCCCAGCGGCCGCTCGCCAGATGGTAGCCGCCGAACAGCGACAGACCCGTGCGCGACGCCGCCTTGGTGTAAGGTGCCGCCAGCGTGCTGTCGGGCTCTCCGAGCACATTGCTCCTGATGCCTTCGCGGCGCACGTCGACGCCGCCGAGCAGCTCTCCTCGGCCACACTGCACCGTGGCGCGGCTGCGCACACCTGCCGTCGAGCCTATGTGGTGGTTGTGTCCTGTATACCAAGCCGGCGCCTCCGCCATGCCGTCGCGGAACAGCTCGAAGCGGTCGCCGTGCAGACGTCCGTAGACCGCCGTCTCAAGACGCGCCGAGCGCCAGCGGTGTACATTGAAGGCCGACGCCACCAGCGTGCGTGTGGCCTCATACTGGTCGGGGTAGGTGGTGCTGTAGAAACCGGCTCCGCCGAACCCCTTCATCTGGCCTCCCACCTGCAGCTGCCAGTCGTCGCGCTCGGCATGGCGGTGAGCCTGCAGGAAGAGGCTCCCGTGGCGGTAGTCGGTGTTGTGCATGTAGCCGTCGCTGCGATGGTACGAGCCGGCCGCCGTGAGCGCCCACTGCCCCGCACGCCATGTGGCCAGCAGCGCGGCGTTGGCGGTGCCATAGCTGCCGCCGCCGACTTCCGCCAGCAGCCGCTCACGGTACTCCTCGCACACCACGATGTTCACGCCGCCGCTGAAAGCCACCACGCCGCGCGCCATCATCTGCGACGGCGTCAGCAGCTCCACGCGCTCCACCATCGACACGTCCACGGGCAGGTCCATGTTGTGGTGACCCGTCTGCGCGTCGCTGATGTTGATGCCGTTGAGCATGACGACCATCTGGTCGAAGGTGCCGCCATGCACCGACAAGTCGGCCTGCACGTCGCCCACGCCGCGCGTGCGCACATCGACGGCAGGCAGCAGGGCGAGGATGTCGCCCACGGTACGGACAGAAGAATGTTGTAAATCCTCGGCGGTGAGCACCGCCGCAGGCTCGGGCGTACCGAACAGACTGTCGGCAGCCACAATCACCTGCACCTCTGGCAGGGTTCGCGTCTCGCGCTCCTCGTCGTTCTGCGCCATGAGGGTGCCGTGCGACAGCGTGACGGCCAACGCCACCGTGGCGGCGCCCTTGGCCAGGCTGCTGTCGGCAACGCGTGCGGCCAGCCGTCCTATGGTCACCTCGCGGTGCATCGAGCGGAAAGCCGCCCACCCCGCACGGCAGAAGCGACGGAAGCGGAACGCTTGCTTTTGTGTTTTTGGCTGTTTGTACATTTAACTGTTGTTTTATGCATACCGATTAACGCCCTTCGCCGGCTAAAATTGTGCACCTGGACAAAAAAAGCGCGGTGCCACGCATCGTGACGCCGCGCACCAGTAGTGGAAATATGAAATATTAATCAGTCACAGGTCTCACCGAGCGGCCGCCGGTACGAGTGGCGTTCCAGGTAGTAAAGCCTTCATTATTGAAGAAGAAGCAGTAAGACTCGTCGTTGTCATAGTGAGATGCCGACCAGTAGCCGCCAGATTCACCAAACTGGTAAACCGACACGCTGCTCCAGCCCGTGCTGTAGCCAGTGGCAGGGAGGAACAACGCACCAGCGTTTTCCATCTGACCCCACTGCTCAAGAGTATAGACGTTATTGTCCCATGCATTGCAGTCTGTATTGAGAGCAAGACCACTGGGAGCCGTCCAGGTGTCAGGCAGGATTACCACACCAGCCATATCACCCACTGTGGCCAAGCCACACTTGGCGGCAGCATCGGGGCGCGTCTCGGTCAGGTACTGCCATTCCTCACCAGTCAGCGTGCGCCACTTGTGCGTCTGGTTGCCACCGTTGCTGATAGCGTTGTGCCAAGCCCAGTCAGCTTCGGCATAGTCACCGGTAAGGTCGTTGTCAGCCGAGCCACCAGGGTAGTTGCCGTCCCATGGTAAAGCAGTAAGCTGCCACGGTTGATAGGTCGTGGCACCACTTTCCCAGCCGCTCGTTCCCCAGCTGAAATTGTCAATCCAGCCATCGTAGGTTTCAGATGCGCCCTGGTTGCCCATGCCAATGCAGTCATACTGGTTCTCGGCGAAACGCCATGTGCCAGTAGATGCCTGATACTGCAGGTTGCCGCGCGAGAAGCGCACCTGGCGTCCTTCGGCCACTGTGAAGAGGGCATTGCTGGCACCGTCTTCGCGGAAGCCGCCGACAGAAGCCGGAGTGCCACCACCGTTGCCACCATTTCCACCGTTGTTGTCATTCGTACTGTTGTCATCTTTCTGGCAGGCAGTGAACATCAGGCCCGTCATCATGGCCGCGAAAGCCAGTGCAATGTACTTTGTCTTCATAATGTGTTTGTTTTATGGGTTAATAAGAAAAAGCCGTGAACTTATTTTCTGTCCATCGTTGAATGTCTTTATGTCTGTTTCTTATGCCATTTTATCCATTATTTGGTTGTGCAAATATACGAATAATTCCGTTCCCGGCAAATATTATTTTTACTGAAGCCTGTTCCAGGGGCATGCCAGCTGGCAGAGGTCGCAGCCTTGCGTGTAGCCGTGGGGGTCCACGTCGGGCGGAAGCTCGCGGGTGTGGTGCGTGGTGTAGTAGGCGGTGCAGCGGCGCACATCGATCATGTTCTCGCCGATGGCGTGGTTGGGGCATGCTTCGACGCAGAGGTTGCAGTCGGTGCAGCCCGACGCCAGAGGCGCGTCGTAGCTGTCGCATTCCTCGGCGGTGACTATCTCGCCGAGGTTGACCCACGAGCCCCACCGCCCTGTGACGAGCAGCGTATGGCGTCCTATCCACCCCAGGCCGGCGCGCGCCGCCCAGTGCTTGTCGCTGATGGGCACGGTGTCGCAGCACACCTTGCCTTCGATGCCGAGCTTCTGCCGCAGGGCGAACAGCATGTCCTTGACCACCTTATGATACTCGCGTGTGCGTGCGTAGGCCGCCACGCCCCCCGTCGTCTCCGGCGGCGGATAGGCGCTCACGCAGCATATAACGCTCCGAGCCCCGGGCAGCAGCTGCCGCGGATCCATGCGTTTGTCGACGTTGCGTTCCATGTAGTCGAGACCGCCGTGCCAGCCCTTGGCCAGCCACGCGCGCAGCGGATACTCGCTGTCCGTCAGCGCGCCGGCACGCGCCACTCCACAGGCGTCAAAGCCCACAGCCGACGCCGCCTGTTCAATCTCTGCCCTATTCAGCATCCTGCTGATACTTCGCCTTCTTCGAGCCGTCGTAGAGCTCAAAGTGCAGGAAGCGGCAGTCGAGGGAGCCGTTCTGCACCGGTATCTTGCGCGAGGGGTGCAGACCTATGTGCTTCATAGCCTCGAAGTCGCTGGTGATGAGCCACACATCGCAGTCACCGCCGTAGCGCTGCTTGAAGGTGTCGCCCAGCTTCTCGTACATGGCGTTGAGGTCCTCCACCTTGATGCGCTCGCCGTAAGGCGGGTTGGTGACTATCAGCGTCTTGCCCTCTGGCGGCTCCTGGTCGGCGAAGTCGCCTATGTGGAGCATCACGTCGTGGTGCAGCTTGGTGTACTCCAGGTTCTTCTCGCATTGCTGTATGACCTGCTCGTCGATGTCGTTGCCCCATATCTCGCCCTCGAAGTCGAGAGAGCCTATCTTGCGGTCTTCCTCGTTCTTGACGCTCTTCCACTCGCCGAGGTTGAACTCCTTCCAGCGCATGAAGCCGAACTTGTTGCCGCGGTAGTACTGCGCCGGTATGCTGTTGGCCATCATGGCGGCCTCGATGAGCATGGTGCCCGAGCCGCACATGGGGTCGTAGAAATTGAGGTCGGCGGGCTTGGCCTGCAAGGCCTTGTCCCATCCGGCGAGCTTCAGCAGGCCGGCGGCCAGCACCTCGTTGATAGGCGCTATGCCTACACCCTGGCGGTAGCCGCGCTTGTGCAGCGAGTCGCCGCTGGCGTTCATCAGCAGCGTGATGTGGTTGTCGCGTATGTGCAGGTTGAACTTGTAGTCGGGCTGTTCGGTGTCGATGCTGGGGCGCTTGCCGAAGTTGCGGCGGAAGCGGTCCACGATGGCATCCTTGGTCTTCAGGGCGGCATAGTAGCTGTGCGTGAACACCTCGCCGCTGGTGGTGCTGTCGATCATGAAGGTGCAGTCGCAGTCCAGGATCTTCTCCCAGCGTATCTTGTACACCTGGTCGTAGAGCTCCTGGTCGTCGTTGGCGTCAAACTCGGCAAAAGGCTTCAGTATGGCCAAGGCGGTGCGGCAGCTGTAGTTGGCGCGGTAAAGCAGACGCATATCGCCCTCAAACTCAACGGCCCTGTTGAGCACGGTGACGTTCTCGGCGCCCATCTCGCGCAGCTCGTCGGCAAGCACCTCTTCGAGGCTCACCATCGTCTTGGCCACCATCTTGAATTTCTCGCGCGGCGTGGCGGCATCGGTCACCACCTTACCCCTGTTTTTCTGTATAATCATTGCGTATGTTTTGTAGTTTCTGTCTTATCTCTCTGCGGCTCTGCCGGTTGCGCTCCACGGTAGTGCCGTTGTATATGCTTATGTTGAGCTCGTAGCCCACCAGGAGCACGATGCAGTTGAAGTAGACCCAGAACATGAGCATCAGCAGCGTCCCTATGGAGCCGTAGAGCAGGTTGTAGCGGCTGAAGTTGTTGAGGTAAATGCCCAGCCCCCAGCTGAGCACGAAGAACATGCCCGTGGCCAGCACGCTCCCCGACGAGAAGAAGCCCACCCTCTGCCGCTTGACGGGGGCCCAGTAATAGACCAGGGACACGGCGAAGAGGGTGGCGAAAGAGAGCAGCAGCCAGCGCCCTATGTTGAAGAGCAGCGTGTTGGTGCGGCTGTAGGTGAGCCACCCCTGGCTGTAGATGATCTGCAGCAAGAACTTGTGCCCTATGAGCAGCGCCAGCGTGAGCACCACGACGACATACAGCACAAAGACCATGCCCAGACACAGCAGGTAGCGCTGCAGGTAAGGGCGTGTCTCCACACTGCTGTTGGCGAAGTTGAGCGACGATATGACGCCCATCAGACCGTTGGCCGCCAGCATGATAGACGAGACGAAGCCCACCGAGAGGAGCGTCGTGTGGCGGTGGCCCATGATGTCGTTGACGGTGTCTGACAGGGGCGACATTATCTTCTCCGGCACGATGCCGCCGAGCTGCGACAGCAACTCGGTCTGCAGGCCGTCAACCGGGAAGAAGGCCACCAGGGTGAAGAAAAAGATCAGCAGCGGCGGCAGAGCCGTCAGGAAGCTGTAGGCCAACCCCTTGGCGCGGTTGGTGATGCTACCGTTGAACACCCCCACGAGGAAGAAGCGCAGCACGTCGTAGAGCGGCACACCGCGGTTGCCTGGCAGCGTCACATGCTGAAGGAAGTACAGCGTGCTGCGCAGCGGCCTCCAGTAGAGCGCCCTGCGCCACAGCCGCCGCCCCTTCGCGCCGGCAAGCCTTACATATGCCTTCACATTAACCACCTGGCAGATAATCTCAATAACCTATAACCAATAACCAATAACCTCTACAATCACTTCTTCACCAGCGATATGTCGAGACTCTTGATATGGTGCGTCAGCGCACCCACGCTGATGAAGTCGACGCCCGTCTCCGCATAGCGGCGCAGGGTGGCCTCCGTGATGCCGCCACTGGCCTCGGTCTCGTAGCGGCCGCCGATGCGCTTCACGGCCTCGGCCAGCAGCTCGGGGGTGAAATTGTCGAGCATGATGCGGTCCACGCCGCCGTGGTCGAGCACGCGCTGCAGCTCGTCGAGGTCGCGCACCTCAATCTCGATGCGGAGGTCTTTACCCTTTGCTTTCAGGTAGTTGCGTGTGCGGTCGATGGCAGCCTCGATGCCACCGGCAAAGTCTATATGGTTGTCCTTGAGCATCACCATGTCGTAGAGGCCTATGCGGTGGTTGGTGCCGCCGCCGCAGTGGACGGCATACTTCTCCAGCAGACGCATATTGGGGGTCGTCTTGCGGGTGTCAAGGAGTTTGGTATTCAAGCCGTTGAGCATAGCCACCATTCGGTGCGTCTCGGTGGCGATGCCCGAGAGGCGCTGCATGTAGTTCAGCGCCGTGCGCTCGGCGGTGAGTATGGAGCCGCTGTGCCCCTCGACGGTCATGATGATGTCGCCCTTGGCCACGGCGTCGCCGTCATGCTTCAACAGGCATACTTTCAGACTCTTGTCCACTATCTCAAACACCCTTCGGCCCACCTCGGCGCCGCACAGGATGCCCTCCTGCTTGGCCACCATCTTGGCCGTGCCCACGGCGTCGGGCGGAATGCACGCCAGCGTCGAGTGGTCGCCGTCGCCGACGTCCTCGCGCAGAGCCATTGTTATCAGTTCGTCAAGATTGTCTTTATAGTTCATAACCGTCTGGTTTTATGTTTTTAACGCACAATGCGCATACCCTCGTGGCATGCGGAAAGATTTTACAAAGATACAAAAAAAACTGCATACGGTTGATAAAAATATGCCGTTTATGCCAAACACCATAGAATGAGACACTTACACAAAACACAGCCAAAACACCCCTAACCACCTGATTCCATGGCTCCTGTACGGCCCCTCTACGGAGCCCCTACGGCCGTTCTTCAGTAGTTCTTCAGTAGTTCTTCAGTGCGGCACTGAAGAACTACTGAAGAACTACTGAAGAAATGCCGTAGAGGGTGCGAACGGACGGCGAAGGGACGGCGACGCAAAAATGGCGGATGGGCGAAGGGGTGGCGGAGGCGGAGAGCGGGTTCGGGGAGGAGACGGAGGGCCGGGGGCGGGGCCCCGGAGGAAAAGAGGAGCGTAAAAATTGAACTTTTTTCGCAAAATATATAAAAATATCAAAAAAATGTCGTATATTTGCGTTTTGGAAAAAACATTGTAACAACAGCCATCATGCACTCTTTCAACAAGAAAAGGTGCACGATGGCATGAAGTAAAGTATATGCAGATAGCAATTTCGGGCAATATAGGAGCGGGAAAGACGGAGCTTACCAAGCTGCTGTCGAAACATTACGGCTACACCGCCATCTCGGGCACCACGGACGAAAACCCTTACCTCAACAGCTTTTACGAGGACATGCGACGCTGGTCGTTCAACATGATGGTATACTCGCTGTATTCCAACATCAAACAGCTTGACGAGCTGAACCGCAACAATGTGAGTTTCATCCGCGACCGGTCGCTCTACGACGACGCCTACATCTTCGCCCCCAACCTGCAGAACATGGGGCTGATGACGACGCGCGACCTGACGACCTACACCGAGCTCTTCGAGATGACCTACTCGCTGCTGCCGCAGCCCGACTTGCTGATATACCTCAAATGCGATGTGCCGACGCTGATACGCCACATACAGAAGCGCGGCCGCGAGCTGGAGACGAGCATCAGGCTCGACTACCTGACGAACCTCAACAACCGCTACGAGAACTGGGCGGAGAACTACGAGGGCAAGATGCTCGTGGTCGACATGGAGGAGTGCGACTTCGTGGAGAACCGCGAAGACCTCGGCCACATAATCAACCGCATAGACGCCGAATTCAACAGTCTGTTCAAGGGTTGAGAGGTTGATAAGTTGATATGTTGATGGGTTGATAAGTTGAAATGGAGAATATGAAGACACTGATAGTCATACCTGCACGCTACGCGTCGACACGCTTTCCCGGCAAGCCCCTGGCAAGGCTCGGCGGCGAGAGCATCATAGGGCGCGTGTGGCACACGGCGGCCATGATGGCCGGCGCCGGCCGCGTGGTGGTGGCCACCGACGACGAGCGCATACTGACACACGTGCGCAGCATCGGCGGCGACGAGGCCGCCATGATGACGTCGACGGCGCACCGCAGCGGCACGGACCGCTGCGGCGAAGTGCTCCGACGCCTCAAGGAACGCGGCGAAGGGTATGACGTGGTGGTCAACATACAGGGCGACGAGCCCTTCGTGGAGCAGCGCCAGATAGAGGCTCTCACGGCCTGCTTCGCCGACGGCGGCTGCGACATAGCGACACTGCGCACACCGATACGCAGCACCGCGGAACTGCTGTCGCCCAACAACGTCAAGGTGGTGTGCGGCGACAACGGGCAGGCGCTCTACTTCAGCCGCCAGCCTATCCCCTACCGCCGCGACGTGGCGCCGGAAGCATGGCTCGACGGGGCGGCATACTACAAGCATGTGGGCATCTACGCCTTCCGCGGCGAGGTGCTCGAGAAGCTGTGCACCCTGCCCCCGGCCCCCCTCGAGGAATGCGAGAAGCTGGAACAGCTGCGCTGGCTCAGCGCGGGCTACCGCATCACGGTGCGCGACACCGAACACGCCAACATAGGCATCGACACGCCGGAAGACCTGTCCGAGGCCGAAGCCTGGCTGGCACAACACCAAAGATAGCAAGAAAAAAACAAAGTATATATATATGAACATTACTGACCTGATTGTCGAATTGCTTGAAAAAGGGCAGAAAGTAGAGATGCCCGGCATCGGAACATTAGACAGCGTTGTGCGCAGCGCACACCACGACCCCGCGACACGCACCTACTACCCCGCCAGCCGCGTCATAGCCTACAGCACGGAGACCTCTGGCGAAAGCGAGATTGTCAAGACCCTCGCCGAACGCGAATGCGTGAGCGAAGACGTGGCAAAGCAGATGTGGCTCAACTACATCGACGCCCTCACCGACAAGGTGAAACGCACCGGCCACCACAACTTCGGCAAGCTGGGCACGCTGACCTGCGACGACAAGCGCACCTTCGGCTTCAAGATGGCCGAAGGCGTTGTGCTCGACGCCGGCAACAAAGGCGAGATGCCCATCGAGGAGGTCAAGATATACAACCACGACAACGAGGAAGACCCCTTTGCGCGCTTCGACGAGGCCGAGGAGGCCCCGGCCACCGCAGAGCCCGCAGCCGAGGAGACTACGGCACCGGAGCAGCCAGTGTCCGAAGAGACTCCGGCCCCGGAACCCGCAGCCGAGGAGGCGACCGATACCAATGAGGAGCACTGGGACGAGAGCCTCAAACAGCTCGAAGACCTCGAGAAAGAGAAACCCGCCATAGACCCCAAGGCCGCGGCACGCGCCGAGAAGGAACGCCTCGAAGCCGAGAAGAAGGCCGAGAAGGAGCGCATTAAACTGGAGAAGAAGGTCGAGGAGCAGCGCCGCTTCGACGAGGAACAGCTCGCCAAACAGCGCAAGGAAGCCGAGCGCCGCGAGGCCGAGGAGAAGCGCAAAGCCGCCGACGAGCTGCGCAAGGCCGAGAAGCGGGCCGAAGAGGAGCGCGTCAAGGCCGAGAAGAAAGCCGAGGCCGGTCGCCAGAAAGCCGAGAAGGAGGCTGAGAAAGAGCGCATCAAGGCCGAGAAGAAGGCCGCCGCCATGGCAGCGATAGTCGCCCGCGAGAGCGCCAAAGCCGAGGCGGCAGCACGCAGCGAGGCCGAGAAGGAGGCTGCCAAGCAGGCCGCCATACAAGCCGCCAAGGAGGCCAAAGAGCGCAAAGAGGCCGAGAAGGAGGCCGCTCGCATGGAGAAAGAGCGCCGCAAAGAGGAAGCCATCAAAGCCAAAGAGGAGGCCAACAGAGCCAAGAAGGAGGCCAAAGAGCGCAAACAGGCCGAGAAGGAGGCCGCCAAGCAGGCCAAGAAGAACAAAGAGCTGGCCGACAAGCTGACGGCGCAGCCCGCACACGAGAGCGACGACGAAGGGAAGAAGAAAAGCAAGGTGTGGCTGATAGTGCTCATCGTGCTTTGCCTGCTGCTCCTGGCCGGTGGCGCCTACTACCTGCTGAGCGGCAACAAGACGGCAGAGACCCCGGTGGCCGCCAAGAGCACGACGCACATCGACTCCGGCGCCGTCAACGCCTTCACCTACAACACCGACATGATCAACCACTCGGGCCGCGAGATAGAGCAGCAGAGCGACTTGGTGTGCCGCTTCATGAGCGACTACATCGGCCAGTACCTCGCCGACCGCAACTTCAGCGGCGCACGCGCCCCGATGATGGACCGCATACGCCAGTATGCCAACGAGCGCCTGGAGCAAATGCTCGGCGACCGCTTCGCCGTGCAGCGTCTGATACCGTACAACGACTATATCTACAAATACAACGAACCCTTCATGAAGGGAAGCTACGCCCGCAGCTGCCGCGGCAAGGTGCAAGGTGAGCTTATGAACTACCGCGCGCTCGACGACATGCTCTACCGCATGGCCGACGAGCTCGGGCTGCAGCCCGACGGCAACGGCCGCAAGACAGCCGCCGAGGTGCAGCAGGTGAAGGCCGACGAGAAGAAGGCCATAGAGCGCCGCCGCCAGATGGCTCAGAACGGTGACGCCCCGACGTATGTGTATGTGGAGAAGGGCAGCAAGCAGGGCTACGACCTCATAGCAGGATTCTACCTGAACAAGAGCACCGCAGCCAAGCTGACCGCCCGCCTGCACGAGATGGGCTGCGACGCCTACATCATCGAGGTCAACGACATGTACTACGTCAGCATGGGCAGCGCCAACAACCAGACGGCCGCCGAGGCGCTGTACAAGCACGTGAAGAGCTGGTACGACGGCGACGTGGTGATTAAGAAATGGTGATTGGCGATAAGTGATAAGTGACAAGTGATAAGTGATAAGCGATAAGTGATTGATGATTAGAGTATGGGGCACCACAAACTGCAACGCTTCGCCGAGAACCTGACATTCCCCAACCTGTTCCAGGTGGGCTTCGAACAGCTGGAACAGGAGGGCTTCGCCCTGAAGGGGAAATGGGCTGAGCATTTCGGCAACCAGAACCCCATCACGCTGGAGCTGGGCTGCGGCAAGGGCGACTACACGCTGGCCCTGGCCCGCATACACCCCGAGCGCAACTACATAGGCGTCGACATCAAAGGGGCACGCCTGTGGCGCGGCGCCAAGACCGCCGTGGAGGAGCCGCTGCAGAACGTGGCATTCATACGCACGAGGATAGAGCTGATAGACCGCTTCTTCGCCCCCGGCGAGGTGAGCGAGGTGTGGATCACCTTCTGCGACCCGCAGCTGAAGAAGCCCAACAAGCGCCTCACGGCGCCGCGCTTCCTCGACACCTATGCACGCTTCCTGGCGCCGCAAAGCACGATGCACCTGAAGACCGACAGCCAAGAGCTGTACGACTACACGCTGAACGAGGTGCTGCCGGAGCGCGACGTGGAGATAGTGGCCAGCACCAACGACCTGTACAGCGAAGATCAAGTGCTACCCACTACCAACTACCCACTACCCACTATTCTCGCCGAAGCGAGAATGACGCAGACCTTCTACGAGCGCATGTTCCTCGCCGAAGGCAAGCCCATCACCTACATACAATGGAGAAACAATCAAACTAAACAATAAATAAACAAATAAACAAAACATCATTATGTCAGGACACAACAAATGGTCTAAGATCAAACGCGCCAAAGGCGCAGCCGATGCCAAGCGCTCGAAACAGTGGAGCAACATTCTGAAACAAGTAACCATCGCCGTGCGCGAAGGCGGCGCCGACCCCGACAGCAACCCCCGTCTGCGTCTGCTCATCCAGAACGCCCGCGGCTGCAACATGCCCAAGGACACCCTGCAGCGTTCTATCAACAAGGCCAACGACAAGGATGCAGCCCAGATGATGGAGCTCACCTTCGAGTGCCACGTGAACCACGGCATAGCCCTCTTCATCGAGGCCCTCAGCGACAACAACAACCGCACCGTGGCCAACATTAAGAGCATCATGAACAAGAACGGCGGCACGCTGGAGACCAACGGCAGCCTGGCTTTCCTCTTCACCCGCAAGGGCGTCTTCGTGGTGCCCCGCAAGCCTGAGATGGACGTCGAGGAACTGGAGATGGAGCTCATCGACGGCGGCCTGGAAGAGATGGAGGTCGACGACGAGTACCTGACCCTCTACACCGCCTACGAGGACTTCGGCAACATGGTGAAGATGCTGGAACAGAAAGGCATCGAGGTGGAGAGCGCCGAACTGCAGCGCATCCCCAACACCCTGCGCCAGGTTGACACCGAGACCATCCGCAAGGTCATGAAGATCATCGGCATCCTGGAGGAGGACGAGGACGTCACCAATGTCTACCACGACATGGAGATCCCCGACGACTTCGAGGAGGAGTGATTTTGAGTTATTAGTGGATAGTGGATAGTGGGTAGCACACGACCACGAATGCTACCAACTACCCACTACCAACTACCAACTAAAATATAATGAAATTATACCTGGTACCGACCCCTGTAGGGAACCTCGGCGACATGACCTATCGTGGAGTCGAGGTTCTTAAGTCAGTGGATCTCATACTGGCCGAGGACACGCGCACGAGCCGTGTGCTAATGCAGCACTACGGCATAGAGACGCCGTTGCAGAGCTACCATATCTTCAACGAGCACCAGACGGTGGCGGGGCTGGTGGAGCGGCTTTTGAGCGGCACCACCATCGCCGTGGTGACCGACGCCGGCACGCCGGGCATCAGCGACCCGGGCTTCCTGCTGGTGCGCGAGGCCGTGAAAGCGGGTGTGGAGGTGGAGTGCCTGCCGGGGGCCACGGCTTTCGTGCCGGCACTGATAGACAGCGGCCTGCCGTGCGACAGGTTCGTCTTCCTCGGCTTCCTGCCCCACAAGAAAGGGCGCCAGACGGCTATCAAAGCCCTGGCCGACGAGGAGCGCACGATGGTGGTGTACGAGAGCCCCTACCGCCTCGTCAGGCTGCTGGAGGAACTGCGCGAGGTGCTGGGCGAAGAGCGGCAGGTGAGCGTGAGCCGCGAAATCAGCAAGCTGCACGCCGAGACCGCCCGCGGCACCGTGGCCGAGGTGCTCGCACACTTCAGCCAGAAAGAAGTGAAGGGCGAGATAGTAGTAATCATCTCTGGGAAATGCCAATAAAGATATTCATCTTCCGTCTGGCCTGCGCTTTGCTGGCAGGCATCATCATCGGCGCACAGCGTGAACTGAAGCAGAGGCAGGCAGGCCTGACCACCAACTCGCTGGTGGCCGTGGGCGCCTGCATCTTCATACTCATCAGCGAGAGCGTCATCATGCACGCCATGGCCATGGGCGGGCCGGTGAACAACGACAACCTGCGCGTGCTGAGCCAGGTGGTGACAGGTATCGGCTTCCTCGGCGCCGGCGTCATCATGAAGAACGGCGTCACCATCCACGGCCTCTCGTCGGCGGCCACCATCTGGTGCTCCGCCGCCGTGGGCTGTCTCTGCGGCTACGGCCTGTGGCGCGAAGCCCTCATCGCCGTCGGCGTCATCATCCTCATCAACTGGGGCCTCAAGAGCATCGAGATATACCTCAAGAAGAAGCTCGGCAAGGGCGACGACTGACAAAATGTCAGTCGGCAACAGCTGGCACACTTATTGCAACCATCTATGATGTTTTTAATACTCAAGAATAACAAAATATCATAGATATGGAAGGCAAATTGAACGTACAGACCGAGAACATCTTTCCGGTCATCAAGAAGTTCCTCTATTCGGACCACGAGATTTTCCTGCGCGAGCTCATTAGCAACGCCGTCGACGCCACGCAGAAGCTGAAAACACTGAGCACCCGCGGCGAGTTCAAGGGTGAGCTGGGCGACCTAACCATCGACGTGAAGCTCGACCCCAAGAAGAAGACCCTCACCGTCAGCGACCGCGGCATCGGCATGACGGCCGACGAGGTGGAGAAGTACATCAACCAGATAGCCTTCAGCGGCGTCACCGACTTCATGGAGAAGTACAAAGACAGCCACGAGCAGCTCATTGGTCACTTCGGCCTCGGCTTCTACAGCGCCTTCATGGTCAGCGACAAGGTGGAAATCTTCACCAAGAGCTGGAAGGACGAGCCGGCACAGCATTGGAGCTGCGAGGGCAATCCGGAGTTCAGCATGGAGGAGGACAAGAAGCACACCGACCGCGGCACCGACATCGTGCTGCACATCGCCGACGACTGCAAGGAGTTCCTCGAAGAGGGCACCATCCTGCAGCTGCTGAAGAAATACTGCCGCTTCATGCCCGTGGCCATCCGCTTCGGCGAGGAGAGCGTGTGGGTGGACAGCGAGACAGATTGTGATAAAGACGGCAAGCCCAAACGCGTGGAAAAGAAACAACCCCGCATCATCAACGACCCCGATCCCGCTTGGAAGAAATCGCCCTCGTCGCTGACCGATGAAGATTACAAGAAGTTCTATCACGAGCTGTTCCCCATGAATTTCGAGGAGCCGCTGTTCCAGATACACCTCAACGTCGACTACCCCTTCAACCTCACCGGCATCCTCTACTTCCCGAAGGTGCGCAAGACCATCGACCCCAACCGCAACAAGATACAGCTCTACTGCAACCAGGTGTTCGTCACCGACCAGGTGGAGGGTGTGGTGCCCGACTATCTGATGCTGCTGCACGGCGTGCTCGACTCGCCGGACATCCCTCTGAACGTCAGCCGCAGCTACCTGCAGAGCGACGGCAACGTGAAGAAGATTTCGCAGCACATCAGCAAGAAAGTCGCCGACAAGCTCGAAGAGATGAGCAAAGCCCGCGTGCCCGCGGAGGGCGAAAAGGCTGACGCAAGCGAAGGCCACACTCAGCTCGAGGAGAAGTGGGACGACATCAAGATCTTTGTCCAGTACGGCATGCTGACCGATGAGAAGTTCTGCGAGCGCGCCATGAAGTTCTATCTGCTCAAAGGCGTGGACGGCACTTACCACACCCTCGACAGCTACCGCGAGAAAATCAAGGCCTTGCAAACCGACAAGGACAAGACTGTCTGCTACCTCTACGCCAGCGACGCCGAGGAGGAGCACGCCTACATCGAGAAGGCCAAGGCCAAAGGCTACGACGTGCTGCTGATGGACAGCCCGCTGGAGAGCCACTTCATCAACCTGCTCGAGCAGAAGATTGAGAAGACCCGCTTCGTGCGCGTGGACAGCGACACGGTGGAGAAACTCATCCCCCACGACGACAGCATCCCCGAGAAGCTCACGAAGGAGGAAAAGGAGAAGTTGCAGCCCATCATCGAGGGCGAGATTGACAAGCAGCGCTTCACCGTGCAGCTCGAGAGCCTCGAGGAGAGCGACGCCCCCATGCAGGTGACGCAGAGCGAATTCATGCGCCGCTACCGCGAGATGGCGCAGACCTCCGGCGGCGGCATGGGCTTCTACGGCGAGCTGCCGGAGAGCTACAACCTCGTGGTCAACATCAACCACCCGCTCATCAGCCGCGTGCTGAACGAGACCGACGCCGAGAAGCAGAAAGATCTCGTCCACCAGCTCACCGACCTGGCCCTCCTGGCCAACGGCCTGCTCAAAGGCGAAGCCCTCAGCAAGTTCCTCCAGCGCTCGGTGCAGATGATATGAGAATGCGTTAACGTGTGAATGCGTTAATGCGTGAGTGATATTGAACACGAATTGCCGCGGATTTTCCATAAAATTAATGGCCAATCCGCGGCAATTCATGTTTTTCAACCACACCTGCACAATATTATTCAACCCTCCGCGTTATATAATCAAAATACAAGAACATGTCGTACACGCAAATAGCACAGTTGGAACTGCTGAACGCCCTGAAAAGCATCACCTCCGAGGCCGACCTCAACGAGTTCAAGGACTTGGTGGCGCATTTCTTCGCCGCCAAGGCACAGAAAGAGATTGACGCCTTGTGGGACAACGGCACCATAAACGAGGAGACCATCAACCAATGGGGCGCAGAGCACATGCGCACCCCCTACCGCCATGCGTCGAATCGTACTTGACACCAACTGCCTCCTGCAGGCGCTGCCCACCAATAGTCCGTACCACAAGATATGGTCGGGCGTGCTGTGTGGCGAAATCTCCCTTTGCGTCAACACCGACATACTGATTGAATACGAAGAAATTCTTGCGCAGAAGACCACCAAGGAGATAGCTCACAATGTGGTGGAGGCCATAGCCCGGCTGCACACAACGGAATTTCAAGAGACATATATCCATTTCGGGCTGATAGAGCAGGATGTCGACGACAATAAGTTCGTCGATTGCGCTGTCGCCGCCGATGCCGAGTACATCGTCACCAACGACGCCCACTTCAACGTCCTCAAACAGATTGACTGGCCCAAGGTCAGTATTCTTACAATAGGTGAATTCACTGCACAACTATAATTATGCTTGCTTATTCTCCATTTATTTACACGGAGAATAAATCACCGTAACATTATTCTCCGAGTAAATAAAGGGAGAATATTGCACCATTACAATATTCTCCCTACAAATAATCGGAGAATAAAATCACCAGCGACAGCTCCATTTCATTTTCGTATCATACCTCCGAAAGCCATCGGACTGTCGTTCAATTTAGTTTCGTATGATTTCATGCCACGGCACCCATTTCCGCGTGCAACATAAAAGGGCAGACTCTCATCTGCCCCAATGTATTTCGCTCGGTGGTTATATAATGGCTTATACCTTTAATGTTTGATTCACTCGTAGCTCATCACGACTTCCGGATTCATGTAACCAGCGTTGAACTTCATGGACATATTTAAAGTTCATTGCCAGAAACTCATCTTTTAGAGTATGATTATCTACATGGACGGTATCGAATCCGTCCACATAGTACGATGTGTTTTTTTGACGGACTGGTATCGGTTCTCCGTGGAAAATGATATCCGCGGCGATGGCAGGTTCATAGTAAATGGAGGCATCGGCAACGCCATCTATAGGAATCGGTTCTAACGAGTTAAGCGGAATGTCATTTTCTATATCAGACAACTTGGCAGTTGATTCATTTAATGACAATATGCGGAACACGTTCTCTTTCCAAATTACATCTTTGGCAATGCGATTGTATTCTTGCTCCTTAATCCTGACAAGGTCGTTTATCTTAAAATACATATCATTCATTTTTATATTTACTTATATGCAGTTGCTATTACTTGTACATTGCCTCCGCGTGCAGCAGCGGAACCTGTGGGCTGTCCGTGTATCAATATTACACTGCATCCAAGTTTCGCGGCTTTCTTCTTCAGTTTCTTTATGCAGTTCTTATAGCCAAGGTTGGAACCAGCTGCTCCACCCCAACCTGATTTCGCTTTCAATTCTTGTACACGCGTCAATCCTGCAACATCTGCTTCGACATAGGTTTCAATGACCTTTTCCCAATCATCTTCTCCGTTGATTATAGGTAAATCAAGCCCATAATGGATTTCTTCTTTACGCCCCGACGCGTAAACAATGTAACTGATTTCGCGTTTGCTTTTTTCGTTTTGTAACTCTTCGCCAGGGTAGGTGAACATAATAGACGCTTCCTTGTTTGCCACAACTTTGACATAGAGTTTTTCACCGTTCTTCAACGCAACGGTGTCTTGTGCATTGGCGCAAATCGCGAAGGCAACGCCGGATAATACAAACACCAGTTTCTTCATTTTGTAGTGACCATGTTATACTGTTGGCTCTTCAGTTTTAATATTTACCCGTACCCCGATAAGTGTTTCCATTAAAGAAGCGTGGTACCGTACACCACTTCTTCAGTTGAGGGTCCTGAGAATATACCTTGTTACGAGAAATAGTAAACAGCCCACGCTATACGCGCGAAGCCATTATACTCTTGCTTGCGTAACAATTGAAAGTTTCTCAGGTTTTCAACTGCAAGACGAAGATATAACGCTTCGACGATTTCCTTCCGAAATCGGATGCAAAGATACGCACTTTTTCCGACGCGGCCAAATTTATTTTGCCAGTTCGCGGAATTGTCGTATTTTTGCAGCCCGAAAAAAGATACAACAGATGAAACAAACCATTCTCACCCTGGCTGCGGCGGCCGTGCTCTTCGCCGCCTGCGGCACCAAACAGGAGAACAACACCAACGAAGAACAAACTGAAAACAACATCACCACTATGGAATTCAAGAATGTGAACGAGCGCGTCAACATGGGCGCCAAACTGTACGTAACGCCGCAGCCGGCGCTGATGATTGCCACCTACGACGCCGAGGGCAACCCCGACGTGATGATGGCCGCCTGGGGTGGCCAGTACGAGGGCAACCAGGTCTGCTTCCAGCTCAGCAGCCACAAGACCACCGAGAACATCCGCCTCAACAAGGCCTTCACCCTCAGCTTCGCCGACGCCCGCACGGTGGCCGAGAGCGACTACTTCGGCATCGCCAGCGGCCGCGACGTGAAGGACAAGGTGGCCCACGTGGGCTTCCACTGCACCAAGAGCCAGAACGTCAACGCCCCCGTCATCAATGAGTACCCACTGGCCATGGAGTGCAAGGTGGTGGAGCTCATCGAGCGTGAGAACGACGGCGCCTTCGTCGTGGGCGAAATCGTCAACGCCGTGGCCGACCCTGCCATCCTCACCGACGGCAAAATCGACATCAAGAAGCTGAACCCGCTGGTGTGGGACGGCTCGAGCCTCAACTACTTCACCCTCGCCGACAGCGTGGGCAAGGCCTGGAACAGCGGCATGAAGCTGAAATAGCGGGTAGCCGGTAGTGGGCAGTCGGCAGCTGGCAGCACCTGACAGCCATACACCAACCCTCTGGCCGCTACACTTCACCCACCACCAACTTCACACATGTATATTGGAGAAATCATAGCATTGTTCGTGGCGGTCTCGTGGACCGCCACTGCTTTGTTTGCCGAGGTGGCGTCGAAGCGCATGGGCTCGCTGCCGCTGAACACGGTGCGCATGACCATGTCGCTGGCGCTGCTGGCGATGACCCTGTGGCTGACGATGGGCGCCCCCTACCCGCGCTACGCCGACGGCCAGACGTGGCTGTGGCTGGTGCTGAGCGGCGTGGTGGGCTACGTCATCGGCGACTACTGCCTAATGCAGGGCTACATATACATCGGCTCGCGCTTCGGGCAGCTCTTCATGACCCTCTCGGCCCCCACGGCGGCACTGACAGGACGCCTCCTGCTGGGCGAGCAGATGCGGCCGCTGGCCATCGTGGGCATGGTGGTGACGCTGGGAGGCATAGCCATGTCGATACTCTCCAAGAAGGACAACAGCGTCCGCCTCAACCTGCCGCGCAAGGGCATCTTCTTCGCCGCCATGGCCGGCATCTGCCAAGGGTTCGGGCTGGTGCTCAGCAAGGTGGGCCTCGAGCACTACGACGCCGCCATCGCCGCCGCCGGCGCCAGCCAGCAGGCCGCCGTGGAGGGCGCCCTCCTGCCCCTGCCGCTCTACCTGGCCGTGCCCTTCGCGGCCACGATGATACGCGCCTCGATAGGCCTGGCGGGCTTCTTCGCGCTGCTGGCGCTCTTCAACCACGACTGGAAGGCGAAGCTGAGCCACGCCGTGCACGACCGCAAGGCCATGTGGTGCCTGCTGGGCGCCACGGTGTTCGGCCCCTTCATCGGCGTGAGCGCCTCGCTGCTGGCCACGCAGTACACCTCCACGGGCATCGCCCAGACCCTCTTCGCGCTGACGCCGGTGCTCATCATAGCCCCCGCGGCGCTGCTCTTCCACCAGCGGGTCACCGTCCGCGAGGTCGTCGGCGCCGTCATCAGCGTGGCCGGCGTCTGCCTTTTCTTTACTTAAAATCAAGCCCCTACGGCGCCTCAACGGCGCATCCACGCCCCATGTACGGCCGTTCTATCGCATCCCGGGCGACGATGGCCGAAGGAAGGCCGAAGGGGGGCCGTAGGGGGGCCGAAGGGACTCCGTCGGTTTGCAGAGCCTGCAAGGGTTTCAAGAAATCGCCCATTCGCACTGCATTATAACACAGCACTTTGCGACAACGCTCAGACGAGCGTTTTTTCGTCTATGCGTTCGAGCAGAAAACTGACGGGGCGGAAGCCGTCGTTGCAGCTGATGAGGGCGCTGTAGGGGTTGCGCATCCAGCCGTCGTAGAAGTTGCCGCGCCCGGCGGCGAGCTCGGCGACGAACCACTGCATCGTCTCCCAGGCGCTGTCGCAGAGGCCGTCGGGCTTCTCCCCCGCCCTGCTTACCCACTGCTGCCCTTCGCGGACGCTGCAGGTGTGCTCTATGGGGTTTTCGTAGAGCGCCTGCAGGTCGCGGTAGTCGGCGCAGCGTATAGCGGTAATCTTGACGTCGTACATCAGATGTTGATTTCGTGGGTCTGGCCGTCGTCGACCAAGCTGAAGGTGGCGAGCGGCGCATTGTGGGCGGCCTTGCGCCCGTAGTGTATGACATAGAGCGACTTGCCGTAGCGGTAGCTGACGGAGAAGGAGGGCCACTCGGAGGGCACGTGCGGGTCGACGACGATGGTGTCGCCCTGCTTGCGGAGACCGAGTATGTTCTCGATGCCGGTCTTGTAGGCCCAGGAGGCGGAGCCTGTGTACCAGGTCCAGCCGCCGCGCCCTGGATGCTGCGGGTTGCTGTAGATGTCGGCGGCGATGCAGTAGGGCTCAACCTTGTATTTGAGCACGTCGGCGAGGGTCTGTGTGCGGTGGATGGGGTTGATGAGCGAGTAGAGGTAGTAGGCGATGTCGAGACGGCCTTCCTTGAGCTGCGCCATGATGTACCACATGGCGCCGTGTGTGTACTGGCCGCCGTTCTCGCGCACGCCGACGGGGTAGTTCATGATGTAGCCCGGCGAGGGCTGCGAGTCATGGAAGGCCGGGGTGAGGAGCTGTATAATCTCGTGCTCGCGGTTGACGAGGCGGTTGTCGGTCTCGCGGAAGACGGAGGCCTTCTGCTCGGGGGTGGCCACGTCGGTGAGTATGGACCAGGCCTGCGAGATGAGGTCTATCTGGCATTCGGTGTTGTTGCGCGAGCCCATGGGGTCGCCGTTGTCGTAGTAGGCGCGGAGGAACCAGGCGCCGTCCCAGGCGGAGTGCTGCACGGCGTCGACGAGCTGGCGGCGGTATGCGGAGAGCTCCTCGCACCAGGCGAGGTCGGCATCGGGCATGAGCTGCGTCAGCTGCTCCATCTTGGGCAGCAGGTCGGCCAGGAAGAAGGCGACCCATACGCTCTCGCCCTTGCCCTCGACGCCGACGGCCGACATGCCGTCGTTCCAGTCGCCACAGCCCATGAGCGGCAGGCCGTGGACGCCGCGGCGCGACATGGCGCGGTTGACGGAGCGGCGCAGGTGCTCGTAGAGCGACGCCGACTCGTTGCCGGCGCTGTAGTTGACGCAACGCTCGGCGACGTCGGCAGGCAGCCGGTCGGCCTGGCAGAAGGGCACCTGCTCGGCGAGGATGGAGGTGTCGCCGGTGACGGTGACATACTGGTGGGTCACGAAGACGAGCCAGAGGTAGTCGTCGCTGAATGTGGTGCGGGCGCCGAGATGCAGGCTCTCGTGCCACCAGTGGAGGACGTCGCCCTCGGCGAACTGGTGTGCCGCGTGGTCGAGGATCTGGCGGCGCGCGTAGGCCGGGTCGGAGTAGAGGACCGACATGACGTCCTGGAGCTGGTCGCGGAAACCTGTGGCGCCACCCACCTGGTAGAAGCCGGCGCGGGCGAAGAGGCGCGAAGTGTAGACCTGATAGAGGTACCAGCGGTTGAGCATGTAGTTGAACGCGGGGTCGGGGGTCTCCACCTGTATGGCCGAGAGGCGGCCGTCCCAGTAGGCGACCACGCGGTCGAACTCCTGGTTGATGGACTCCAGCGACGGCACATGTGCGTTGGCGACGGCGTCCATGCTGCCGGCCGAGATGACGAAGGCCAGCACCTTCTCGCCCTGTGCCGGAACGTTGAGGGTGAGGCCGAGGCGCTTGCGGTTGGGATAGTTGAGGCTGACGTCGGTCAGGGGCTCGGTGGCCGTCAGGCTGACGACCTGGTCGTGGTAGATGGGGTGATAGACGTTACGCACACGGAGGCTGTTGGAGGCCTCGTCCCACTCGGAGTGCAGGTAGCGGGCCGTCTGCTCCTCGCTCATGCCGAGGACGAGCTTGTAGACCATGTCGAGCTGCACATCCTGCGGCTCGGCGCCCTTGTTGGCGACGCGTATCTGGTAGTACTTCTCAGCTTTGTCGCAGGCCACGAAGACACGCACGGCGACGCTGAGGGTGTCGTAGTCGGCGTCGAAGGCCGACCAGCCCTGGCTGTGGCGCGCGGTGGCGGGGACGAACTGGCGGCGGTTGATGAGGAGCATCTCGCTGGCGTTGTCGCGCACGATGTCGTTGCTCCAGCCCGTGAGCTTGAACTGCTGCGCGTTGTGGGCGAAAGTGAAGCCCGCCATGGTGGAACTGACGACGCAGCCGAAGTGGTGCTCGTTGGCGATGACATTGACCCACGGCATGGGGGTGTTGGTGTTGGTGACCACATAGTCGCGACCGTCGTTGTCGAAGCCGCCGTACTGGTTATAGTAGCTCAGGTCGCTCCACACGCGGAACTCCTTGCGGGGCTTGAGCACCGGGTATTCTATCTTGTCCTGGTAGTGCTGGTTGGCCACCTCGAGGCGGCGCAGCTGCTGCGCTATGGTGATGCCGTCGGTGGTGGTGAAGGTGAGACGCGCCACGGTGCGGAGCAGTATGCGCTCGGCCTCGGTGACGTCGCTGCCGTTGAGCACATAGACACGCCCGGCGTCGCTGTGCTCGGCCCAGAGGTGCTCTGTGTTGGCCATACCGTAGATGAAGTGCGTCAAGCCCTCACGCTCGCGCTCCGGGGCGTCGTTGATGAAGACGAGGTCGAGCAGCAAACCGTGCACCTTGTAGTACTCGAAGGCGCGCAGCATCTCCTTGGCGTGGCCGCTGTGCTCCATGCTGCCTATCTCCATGAGGAGGATGGCGATGTCGCCGCTGATGCCGAAACGCCACAGGCCGCTCTGCGAGAGGGTGTTCTGCGCCAGCAGGGCGTTGCGGTCGTTGCCGAGCGTGGCGGTCTGCGCCATATACTTGGCCATGCTGTTGTAGAGGCGCATCTGGCTGCCCTTGAGGAGAGAGAGGCTGTTGCGCATGTTGTTGAACACCGAAGACGTCTTGAAGGCGTGCTCTATGTCGGCGGAGCTGTGATATTGCTCCGTAAGCTGCAGCAGCTGCTCGCGGGCTTTGGCGAAGCCGGTGAGGATATAGGCCTCGGCGCTCTTGCCCGACGGTATGTGCATGCGGCGGCGCATGCTCATCACCGGGTCGAGGGTGGTGCCCACGGTGCCCGTCAGCGTGCGGCGGCTCTCTATGATGTCGGCGTGGCGCAAGCTGTTGCCGCGCCCCAAGAACTTGAGGCGCGAGGTCTCGTACTCAACGAGGCTGTCGCCCTCATCAACCCACAGGCTGTGCAGCATGTAGTTACGGCTGCCGTTGGCTCCGGGGCGGTTGAAGAGCAGCGCCTCGTGCTCGGCGTCGTACTCCGACAGCACCTTCATGCCGGCAAAGACGCGGTGGTTCTCATCCTCTTCGGCCGGTGCCAGCAGCACTTCGCCGTAGGTGGTCAACTCAAGGTCTACATCCTGGCCGCAGTTGTTGGTGAAGGTGATGCGTCGCAGCTCGGCGCTACGGTCTTTGAGCACCGTGACCTCCGTCTTGGTCTCTATGCCGTTGTCTACGCGCAGGTAGCTGATCTTGTCGCTGGCGAAGCTCACGTGGTAGCTTTCCGGCTTCACGTCGAGGGGCGCGAAGGTGTTGCACCACAGGTGGTCGTCACGCAGGTTGCGTATATAGAGGTAGGTGCCGTAGTGGTCGGCGGAGATCTTGCGGTAGCGGTTGAGCATCGTGTTCTTGTAGCGCGAGAAGCCGCTGCCGCGGTCGTTCATCAGGACGGTGTACTGCCCGTTGCTGATGACGCCAATCTCCGGCACGTTGGCGATGCCGTCGAAGTCACGTGCGTCGCTCTCGGTCTGCACCTTGCTGTACTGGTAGCGCTTGTACTGCGTCACCTTGAGGTCTATGTACGGCTTCACCTGGGCCTTTTCCTTGAGCAGGGTGTCCATGCTTCGCATGGCGGGTTCCTGCATGAAGTAGCGCTGCAGGCACTGGTTGCCGAGGTAATTGGCCAGCGACGCAAGTATCATGCCCTGGTGGTGGGCGTAGTGGGCCTTGACGGGCACGTGGTCTTCGTCGTCATAGCTTTCGTAGAAGCCATATTCGTCATACATCCCGAGCCTCTTGAAACGCTGCATGTTGTCGTACACGGCGCGGTCGTCGACGCCGATGGCCATCAGCGAGCTGTAGGGCGACAGCACGATGCGGTCGGGCGTGGTGTTCTGGAACTTGAGGTACGGCACGCCGAAAGCGTGGTATTTGTAGTTCTGCGCGTCGTCGAGCTCGTTGTACGCCGTCTCGCTGATGCCCCACGGCATGTTCTCCTCGCCGGCATTGCGCATGAAGGCACGCTGGGCGCGGATGGCGAAGCTGTAGGTCTCGTCCATGAGCGTGTGCTTGAAGGTGGGCAGGAAGATGAGCGGCATGAAGTACTCGAACATGGTGCCGTACCACGACGCCACGCCTTTGTAGCCTTTGTACTGCACCAGCGTCTTGTCGAGGCAGAACCAGTGCTTGTAGGGCGCGTCGCCCTGCGCAATGGTGAGGAACGACGTCAGGCGCGCCTCGCTGGCGAAGTTGTTGTAGTGGTATGGCAGCAGCGTGTAGTTGGTGGTGTCGTAGCCTATGCTGAAGACGTCGAGCTCGGGGTTGTACAGCTTGCGGAAGTCTGTCTGGTCTATGAGCCTCTGCACCTTGGCTTCGAGGCCGTTGACGGCGCCCTCGTCGCTCATGGCGGCGAGCCAGCCCTTCACGGCATAGAGGCAGGCCACGAAATTGCCGCTGTCGCAGGTGCTGATGAAGAAGTTCGGCAATGCCTTCAGCGTGCTCACGCTGTACCAGTTGTACAGGTGCCCGTTCCACTTGTCGAGCCGCGTCACGGTGTCTATGATGTGTTCCACACGCGACACAGCCTCCTTGCGGCTGATGAAGCCAAGCTCGGCGGCACTGATCATGGCGGTGAGCGAATAGCCGATGTTGGTGGGCGAGGTCTTGTAGTCGGTCTTCTGCTCGCGGTTGAGCTGGTAGTTGTCGGGTATCAGCCAGTTGTTCTCTTCGGCGATGAGGCTGTCGAAGAAGTGCCACGTGTCCTGTGCCAGCCGGCGCACCTCCTCGGTCTCTTTCTCGGTGAGGTGCTTCTTGTCCTGCGGGAACTTGAGGCCGAGACGGTACATCATGAATGGCGCACCGCACCACATCACAACGCAGAACAGCGCCGCCACCAGGGCTGCCGCGCCAAGGCCCGATAACACGACGAGGGCCACAAGGATGGCCGAAGCCACATAGTTGAACCAGAACTTCTTCAGGTAGTCGTCAAGGGTGCCTTTGGTGCTCTTGGCGGCCTCGTCGCTGGTGATCCACGCCAGCAGGTCGTGCTTGCTGACCCACATGCGCCAGCAGGCTCGCACAGCGGCGTCGGTGTACATCCACGCCTCCTTGGGCAGCAGGGCAAACTGCACCAGCGAGCGGTAGACGATCACCGTGAAGCCGCGCATCAGCGTCATGTAGTAGCGGTAACGCTTGCCGAAGCGCGGCAGCTTGGTCAGCTGGCCGACGATGAAGAACACTATGGGGCTGGCCACGGCCACCAGCGCCGCCAGCAGGAACCACGCGGGGTGTATGTCGGTCAGCCCGCTGAAGCCCACAAAGAGCAGCACCATCAGCGTCAGGCTCAGCACCGAGCGCCGCAGGTTGTCGAATATCTTCCAGCGTCCTATGGCGTTCACCTGGTTCTTCACGCGCTCTCCCCTCTCGTTCCTCACATGCGGCATCAGCCACGAGACAATCTGCCAGTCGCCGCGCGTCCAGCGGTGGTGGCGCTTGGCGTCGTCTATGTAGTTGCTGGGGTTGTCGTCGAAGAGCTCCACGTCGTTGATGAGGCCGCAGCGTATGTGGCACCCCTCGAGCAGGTCGTGGCTCAGGATGAGGTTCTGCGGGAAGGCCCCCTTGAGCACCTGTTGGAACACGCGCAGGTCGTAGATGCCCTTGCCGCAGAACGAGCCCTCGTTGAAGATGTCCTGATAAAGCTCGAAGCTGGCGGTGGTGTACACGTCAAGGCCACCCAGGCCGGCAAAGAGCTGCGCATAGCGGCTCTTGTTGGTTACCTCCACGTCGACGTTCACCCTCGGCTGCATGATGCCGTAGCCGCCGTCCACCCGGCGCCCGTCGGCGCTCAGCCGCGCGCGGTTCAGCGGGTGCGCCATGGCGCCTATGAGCTTCTGCGCCGAGTAGAGCACCAGCTCGGTGTCCGTGTCGAGGGTGATGACGAACTGTATGTCGGGCACCGTGCCCTCGCGCCAGGCGCTGACAGTCTCGCAGCGGAACCGTGCGGCACGCTCAGCGTCGCTCGTCTGGCCGAGCAGCAGGTCGTTGAAATGCAGTATGGCTCCGCGCTTGCGCTCGTGGCCCAGCCATGTGCGCTCGCCCTCGCTCCACGCACGGCGGCGGTAGACGAAGTTGAATATCGGGGCCCCGTATTTCTCGTTGAGCTCCTTGACCTTGGCCAGGCCAGCCTCCACCACCTCGTCGTCCCACGGCGCGTCGGCCTCCTTGTAGGCCGCGGCGTCGCCTATCAGCGTGTAGTACAGGTTCTGGCCGCTGGCGTTGCTGAAGCTGTCGCGGCCCTCGCCGCGGTTTATGTTGCTCAGGTAGTACACCTCCAGCTGCTCCAGCAGCTCCTCGGTCTTGACCCGGTTCTTCAGGATGGTGGGCATGATGACCATCGTGGCGTACTCGCTGGGGATGAGCCCGTCCTTGAACTTGAGCTTGAAGGTGCCGCGCGGCTTGTGCAGCTTGCCCAGCAGCCAGTTGAAGAGGTCTATCACCACCTGGCTCATGGGCACCCACAGCAGCGCCGCCAGCACAGCCGTCAGCCAGCCCATGCCGCGGCCCCACGTGCCGCCGACGGCAAAGACCAGCGCCAGCGCCAGCGACGCAAGCGTCACTATCCAGATATAGACATGTGCGCGGGCATTCCACGCCTTGGGCGGGAAGAGCTGCCAGCCCACATGCTCGCCGTTCTCGTCGGCCTTGGCAACCAACTGCTTCACAAACTCATACTCGCTCGCCCCGGCTTTCCGCCGCTCACCCTTCTTGACCCTCCTCACCACCATGGCGCGGTAGTCCTCCTTCGTCTTGTCCTGCATCTGGTCGTACATCCCCGCCTTCTCGCCCTTGAGCATGCGCTCCGAGAAGCTCACGGCGTCTATCAGCTCTGCCATCGGCAGCTTGGTCATCTTCTTCAGCGAGTTGAAGATGTTCATCATCTGCAGGTTCTGTCGCGCCGCCTCGTCGAGGTGCGCCATGTCGGCCTGGCTCTTGTCCGTAGGCTTGTAGTGGTAGGCCTTCGTGGCCTTCAGCGTGCGGCACAGTTCGGCCAGCTCGCTGATGAGTATCGTCTTCACCAGCGGCAGCAACGCCGTCACCTCGGGATACGACAGATAGTCCTTCTGCCGCTGCTGCACCTGGGCCAGATAGCGGAACATCAGCGCCTTGTCTATCTGGTGGTGGCACTTCTTCAGGTACCCCTCAAGCAGGTCCCACAGCATCTCGACGCGCTTGTCCTCCACCTTCCACCTGCCGCTCTCCACTCCCTTCAGCTCGTTCTTCAGCACCTTCTCCTGCTCGCTGATCATGTAGTAGTTGTCAAGCACCCACTCGTTGGTGCTGCCAACCAGACGCTCGCTGCGCGTCTCCTCGACCAGCAGCATGTAATATTTCGTTACATCCTTGACACTCTGTCTGAATATCTTATATACACTCTTCATAGCACATGCAGTAAATGAAGTGCAAAGATACGAACAATCCGAAACATGGCCAAATTTTTTTTCGCCCCCACACCGACACAAAAATAACCGACTTCAAAACCGAACCACAAAACCCACAATCCAACACCCAAAAACCAAAGCGCAAAACTCAAAATCAGACCGCCTCCCCCTCGGAGTCCCTACGGAGTCCCTTCGGCATTTCTTCAGTAGTTCTTCAGTAGTTCTTCAGTGCGGCACTGAAGAACTACTGAAGAACTACTGAAGAACGGCCGTACCGGCTCCGTACCGGAGCGGTACCGAGGGGGTGCAACGAAAGACGCAAAAAAATGTCGCAAGCCTCCCGTATCAAGCCCCGGACAGGTCTTTGCGGCTACGGCCGGCAGCATATACGCGCGCACACAACATATTGTTACACAAGGCAATCACACCGGCCAGGAAACAAAAAAGGGCAATACCGCCACACAATCGGATTTTTTTGCGTATATTTGCACTCTCTAATGAAATAAATCAACAAACAAAAACATACACATGAAGAAAGCATTCCTTACCCTTGGCGCCATCGCCATCTGCGCCAGCGCTGTGTTCGCACAGGAAGAGAAAAAAGAGGACGAGGGCTACAAGTTCGACACCGTCAAGGTGATCCCCGTAACCTCCGTCAAAGACCAGAACAACGCCGGCACATGCTGGAGCTACAGCGGCATCGCCTTCCTCGAGGCCGAGCTGCTCCGCCTCGGCAAGGGCGAGTACGACCTCAGCGAGATGTACGTCGTCGAGAAGACCTACAACGACCGCGCCATGGCCGCCGTCCGCACACACGGCGACGTCTCCTTCAGCCAGGGCGGCGCCTTCAACGACGTCATCTACTGCCTCAAACACTACGGCATGGTCCCCGACGCCGAAATGCCCGCCGGCGCCGCTTACGGCGACACCCTCTCCAACCACACAGAGCTCAGCGCCCTCACCGACCGCATGGTCGAGGCCGTGGCCAAAGGCAAGCTGAAGAAACTGCAGTACAGCCCCGACGGCGAACCCCTCTGGCTCAAAGCCGTCAAGGCCGTCCACGAGATTTACCTTGGCAAGATTCCCGAGAAGTTCAACTACAAAGGCGTGCAGTACACCCCCGAGAGCTTCGGCGAGAGCCTTGGCCTCAACCCCGACGACTACGTCAGCATCACCTCCTACACACATCACCCCTTCTACGAGCAGTTCGTCCTCGAAATACAGGACAACTGGCGTTGGGGCCTGAGCTACAACGTGCCCATCGATGAGATGATGGAAATCTTCGACTACGCCATCGACAACGGCTACACCATCGCCTGGGGCTCCGACGTCAGCGAGCAGGGCTTCCGCTACACCCGCAAGGGCTTCGCCGTCCTCCCCGCCACCGACGGCAAGGCTGCCGCCAAAGTGGGTAGCGACCAAGCCAAATGGAGCGGCATGAGCGCCAGCGACATCGCCGACGAGGCCGCCAAGCACCCCACCCCCCAGCGCTGGGTGACCCAGGAAGAGCGCCAGCAGGCCTACGACAACTGGGAGACCACCGACGACCACGGCATGCTCATCTTCGGCAAAGCCAAAGACCAGATGGGCAACGAATACTACATGGTCAAGAACAGCTGGGGTAAATACAACGGCGAATTCGGCGGCAACTTCTTCGTCTCCAAAGCCTTCGCCCGCTACAAGACCATGAACATCGTCGTCCACAAGGACGCCATCCCCGCCGCCATCAAGGCCAAGCTCGGCATCCAGGACAGCAACACCAAAGCCTCCAAGAAAGGCAAAAAGAAATAACCAGCCCCACAGATGCCTAAGCATATAACCAGGGGTGGAGGCCGTATGCCTCCACCCCTGGTTTGCTTATATAGCCATAATTGATTGATTTAGGTTACCTGTATTCATTTTACGCCTTGTACATGGGCAAGAACATAGGCGAGGATTGAACGATAGCGACGTTCGGTACGAACATTATGATATATGAATATGGTATTTTCGGAAATCGAGAGTCCTACAAGGCAACTGCGGCGGAGATTCACCTTACCGTTACTCCGCCTCGGGGCTGATACGGCAAGATCAGTGTTGTTACGAAGAGTAAGAATCACTGAGCCCGTGCGACGTTCTACAACCTGCGGCATATTCAACTCACGCATCAAGGCGACGGTTTGTGAGGCATGCCACACACTCCAAATCGTCACGGTTGGCATACTGCTGATAAATATTGGTCTGAGCATGAACAGCGAAACCTGCCAAAAACAACAAAACAAGAACAACGTGCTTCATACGGCGGACTCTATTGTTTTATTATACCATCGTTCAATATCATCAGCAGTTAACGACGGGTCATTGCTATACGTGTGTGGTGTATTGGCGGCGCGAGAATAGATGCCACCACCCAGCAGCAGCATAACGGCGATGCTTGCCGCTATACTCCATGTTTGAGTCCTCTTTTTCTGTCGGCGATGAGCCATACGAGCCAACGCCAACGGAACTAGCACGCGGCTTTCGGCGGGATGTGATAAACGGACATCCTCGTTGTCGAGAAACATCCTGCAAAGGTCATCCATCTCACCTTGAGAGATAGTGCCGGCATAATAATCTCTAATCATATTGTCAATCTTTTCCATATTCTCTCATTGTTTTATGCGCTAAAGCCAGCTGCTTACGCACCGCACACGCGACACCGCGCCGGACGACGAGGAACCCGAGCAGCCCGTCGAGCCGGCGGAATAGCCGTGCAATTGCGCCCCGCACCACTGCAAGGACATGAAACAATGCTGCAAAAGCGTTTTGCAATGGTGCGAGGCCGTTTTGCAATGCTGTAAAAGCGTTTTGCAGTGGTGCGAGGCCATTTTGCAGCCGTGCAACGCCCAATGCAATGATGCGGGACCATTTTACACGACTGCAAGAGGGTCTTGCAATGGTGCGAGGCGAAATTGCACAGAAACCGCAAATTTTCGCCACCCCGCGGGCAATAATATCCGCAATAAGGCGTTAATAAGAGCAAAATACAAAACGGATAGTAGAACCAAATCGAATGCCTATGATGCAAAAAGCATAAAACTGATATGCACATCACAGAATAGAAAATAGCGAAGTTGACCGAACTCTGGAATCTTTGAAACTTGGACACTTTCAAATTTATCCCCAGACCGAGCGACGGCGTTCCCGCCATAGGCGTGGACTTGAACGTTGTAATTGGGGATAATAGGTAGTCCAAGACCTCAAAGATTCCGATGAAGACTGACAAGTGCCACGCTCTTTTTATGTGCATTATTTTCGGGTCAAAGTAGACATTTCGGAAAAAAGTGGTTATAGTATATGTAGAAGAACTTTTTTCGTCGCGGAACCGTCCGCACGGCAAATAAACAAAATGTACAACTTAAATTTTTAACAACAATGTTCAAACAAATCAAAAAACTGACCGCGCTGTTCTTTGTGGCAGCCACAATGTTCACCTTCGCGTCCTGCAACAAGGACAACAACGAGGACAACCCCAGCAACCCCTCCGGCGGCGGCTCGTCGTCAAGCATCAGCGAAAGCCAACTCATCGGCCTGTGGGGATTCCCTGCCGGGCATCAGTTCCAAGGATGGGAACTTGATATCAAGGCCGACCACACGATGACCCACGGCGGCACCGGCACGTGGACATGGTCGCTTAACGGCAACAAGTTTGTCGCGGAATGGACCGTTGTCGACCTTGTCTACAAACTTGTCTTCAACATCCAGTCGGTGACACCCACGGAAATCAAATTCAACGGCGAGTACCAGACTTGCAGTCTCAACGGCGACGTAAGAGAAAGCCAGGACATCTCCAGCACCCTCACCAACCTGCTGATAGACCCGTCGAGGCTTTCCGAGGTGATTGTCGGCGAATGGAAGAATACTTGGACGGATATGTACATCCGCGAAGACGGAACCTGCAACCTGTTTGACTATGACTGCAACTGGAGTGTAAGCGGTGCCACATTCACTGCAACGAGCGAAGCCTATAATCTTGTGTTCGAGGCCAAGCGCATCAAGATACATAACAATAAAGTCACCATGACCGTAGAAGGTACGGAAACAGAATGGGGCAGTACCAGAGAGTTCAACCGTACCATTACCAAAACCATGTAACCTGATATTCTATCCGGCCACGCATGCAACTGTGCGGACGTGGATTTTACTACCACAAAACCGAAAGCCGAGACCATTACTGGCCTCGGCTTTCGTCGTTTTAGTGTGTCGATGCAGGATTACATCTCGCTCAGTTTCTTGTAGCCTTCGTAGCGCAGTTTGGCATTGCGCTCGGTGGCGACGAAGAGTTCTTCGGCCTCCTGGGGGTACCCCGTAAGGGGATCTGAACACCGCTAAATTAAATCCAATCCAGTGAAGAAGGTCTTCATCAGGGAGTTGTAGCGCACCTCGCCCATGATGAAGTCGCGGAACTTGCGCAAAAAAAAAGAGCATCCCTCTCGGAATGCTCTACCTACTTTTCCACAAACAAGTGCAGTATCATCGGCGATGTGAGGCTTAACTTCTCTGTTCGGAATGGGAAGAGGTGAACACTCACTCCATAGCCACCAGAAGTAATGGTTTTGGCACATTGGCACAAGACATATAAGAGAATGCAGTTTTAAGTTTTAAGTGGCTGGCGCATGACTGCGTAGCCCACTTACAGCTTACAGCTCACAACTTAAAGCTGACAACGGAAAGTCTTCGGGTAATTAGTACCGCTCGGCTTTGACATCGCTGCCTTTACACCTGCGGCCTATCGAGGTCGTAGTCTTCGACCACCCTGTGACGA
>OMXC01000027.1 GCA_900314925.1 uncultured Bacteroidales bacterium | reverse complement strand
GGCAGCGGTGCTGAAGACCTGGCTCTTCTTGGTGGGGATGGTGGTGTTGGCGTCGATGAGCTTGGTCATCACGCCGCCCAGCGTCTCGATACCCAGCGAAAGGGGAGTTACGTCGAGCAGCAGCACGTCCTTCACCTCGCCGGTGAGCACACCGCCCTGGATGGCGGCGCCGATGGCGACCACCTCGTCGGGGTTGACGCCCTTGCTGGGCACTTTGCCGAAGAACTCTTCGACCTTCTTCTGCACGGCGGGGATACGGCTGGAGCCGCCGACGAGGATGACCTCGTTGATGTCGCTGTTGTTGAGGCCTGCATCCTGCATGGCCTTGCGGCAGGGTTCGATGGTGGCGCGGATCAGGTCGTCGCAGAGCTGCTCGAACTTGGCGCGGCTGAGCTTCATCACCAGGTGCTGCGGCACGCCGTCGGCCACGGTGATGTAGGGCAGGTTGATTTCGGTCTCCATGCTGCTGGAGAGCTCGATCTTGGCCTTCTCGGCAGCCTCTTTCAGACGCTGCATGGCCATGGGGTCTTTGCGGAGGTCGATGCCCTTGTCGCTCTGGAAGCTGTCGGCCATCCAGTTGATAATCTTGCGGTCGAAGTCGTCGCCGCCGAGGTGCGTGTTGCCGTTGGTGCTCTTCACCTCGAAGACGCCGTCGCCGAGGTTCAGAATGCTGATATCGAACGTGCCGCCGCCGAGGTCGAACACGGCGACGTTCATATCCTGGGCCTTCTTGTCGAGGCCGTAGGCCAGAGCGGCTGCCGTGGGCTCGTTGACGATACGGCGCACCTTCAAGCCTGCAATCTCGCCGGCCTCCTTGGTGGCCTGACGCTGGCTGTCGTTGAAGTAGGCGGGGACGGTGATGACGGCCTCGGTGACTTCCTGACCCAGGTAGTCCTCGGCGGTCTTCTTCATCTTCTGCAGCACGATGGCGCTGATCTCCTGCGGGGTGTACTGGCGACCGTTTATGTCGACGCAGGGGGTGTTGTTGTTGCCGCGCACCACCTTGTAGGGCACGGCCTCAATCTCCTTGGTCACCTGGTCGTAGGTCTCGCCCATGAAGCGCTTGATGCTGTAGACGGTGTTGTGGGGGTTGGTGATGGCTTGACGCTTGGCGGGGTCGCCCACCTTGCGGTCGCCATTCTCGAGGAATCCCACCACGCTGGGGGTGGTGCGGTTGCCCTCGCTGTTTGCGATAACTACGGGTTCGTTACCTTCCATGACGCTCACACAGCTGTTGGTTGTGCCGAGGTCGATTCCGATGATTTTGCTCATATTGTTTTCCTTTCTTTTTTTGATTTCTTTTTTTCTCAATCAGAACTTTCAGAACTATCAGAATTTGTCTTGCCGCTTTCTTTTTGTTCTTTTCGTTCTGATTGAACATTCACACCCTCATGACAACAACATCCGTGCCAATCGTATGGACTGACACGGATGCTGACAAAATGGCAGTCAGGGGATGATAGGCCTATCTTGTCACCACAACCTTGCGGGCGGCACGGTCGCCGACCTTAACGACGTAGACGCCCGAGCGCAGGTCGCGCGGGGCCACGCGACGACCCATGACGTCGAAGACCTGTACCTGCTCGCCGTCGGCGCCGAGGACCACGATGTTGCCGTCGCGGGTGTAGACCCTGGCGTCGTCGGCCTCTGCCACGCTGCCGATGCCATGGGTGCCGAGGAAGTGGACGTGGAAGGTCAGCGAGTCGCCGTGGTCGTAGATGTTGGTGAGCTCAAAGCTGGTCTCCGGCGTGCCGTCGGTGCGGTAGGGGTGCGGGTTGGTCGTCGGGCCGAAGGAGGTGCCGTTCCCCGACTGGCCGAAGTTGGCAAAGAACACAGAGCCTTGCACGGTGTCGCTTTCGCTGCCGGGCCTGAAGAGCCAGTACTGGTGCACGCGGTTGCCGCCGTCGAAGAAGGCGTTGGCGAAGGAACCGCTGTAGTCGAGCGGTATGCTGTCAACCCAGCGCGCTGCCAGCAGGCCGCTGCCCATAAGGCCCTGCTCGAAGGGGTCGCCGCTGTTGCGGTACTCGAAGGTGAACCACTGGTTAGTATCAACGGACGAGCGAATGTAGTAGCAGTTGCGCGAGGGGCTGGAGCCCACGCTGAGGAGCGTGTAGTCGCCGTCGGCGGTGATCTCGACGGGGGCGTCGCAGACATGGAGGAGCTTGTGCTTGTAGATGGCGGCTGTGTGGTTGGGGCCGAGGGCGTTGGAACTCATGATGTCCCAGTAGCCGGCAGGCGACACATCGCGGTAATTGGTGTAGTGGTAGAGGTCGGGCAGGCCGAGCGAGTGGCCCATCTCGTGGCAGAAGACGCCGGCGTTGAAGTAGTCCTCGCCAGCCCCCTCGAACTCGAAGTTGAAGGTGTTGGGGCGCATGCCGTTGACGGTGACGGGGTGGTCGATGGAGTCGTGGGGGAAGTACTCCATGTGGGGCCAGAGGAGCGAGGCCCAGGCGCCGACGCCGCCCTTGACGACGAAGCTCACGTTGTCGATAAACCCGTCGCCGTTGCCGTCGAGCACCACGCTGTCAGGCACCAAGTGCATGGAATCCACATAGTCCAGTATGCGTGCCAGCAGCTGTGCCTCGAACATGCAGACGCCCATAAAGGGGATCTCAAACTGATATCCGATGGGGTTCGTCTCGCTCCACGGCTGGAAGGCGCCGCGCGGCAGCGTGTCGCGGTAGGAGACGATGACGCCGTTCTGCACGTTGGAGGTGTAGACCGTGTTGTAGTGGATGCGGCCGTAGGTCATGGCGTCGTAGTAGTTGTAGACGCTGTAGTAACCGGGGTCGCGCGAGTTGAACATGCTGTCTATGGCATAGAACGAGTGGTCAATCTCCTCGTCGTCGGCAAAACGGACGAAGACGACAAGGTTGGTCAGTTCTGTGCTTGCGGACTGCGCGCGCAGCACGCCGGGGGCAATCATGACGACGGCGAGGAGCAGGGTGTAGACGTGTTTCATGTTTTTGCTGTATTAGTAATTATCTTCAAACGACACTCGCAGTAAATTATTGCCCCGCAGCAACAATTTTCCCGCGCGTAGACTCAACTACCAAGTGCAACACCGTTGTGCAAAGATAGGAAGAATTTTTGTTTCGGGGAGGAGAAGTTCAAAAGTTTTCTTGGGCGGAGATT
>OMXC01000010.1 GCA_900314925.1 uncultured Bacteroidales bacterium | reverse complement strand
TCAGTACCAGTGTGGGGGATAAGCCTCTCAGCTCCCCTAGACATCGTCGGCTTGGTGGGCCGTTGCCCCGCCAACTACCTAATGTCACGCATGCCCATCTCGCACCACCGAAGCTTTAGTTACAGAACCATGCGATTCCGCAACACCATGGGATATTAGTGGAATTTTCACTCCGTTATCCCCCTGTGCGAGGCAGGTTGCATACGCGTTACGCACCCGTGCGCCGGTCGTCGCCAGTGTATTGCTACACCGCGTTACCCCTCGACTTGCATGTGTTAAGCCTGCCGCTAGCGTTCATCCTGAGCCAGGATCAAACTCTTCATTGTAAGAATTGTTTCGTTTTACCTTTTGACTCGTCTTCGTGTCGCACACATATCTATATATGTATGCCGACACACGCTATCTCTTTCTTCTCATCATGTCAAATTTCTCTGTTCTCCTCTGGCGGAAAACGGCTGCAAAAGTACAACCTTTTTTCATTCCCACCAAATATTTTTTCAAAATAATTTCATCCTCACACCCATTTAACATGAATAACAGCATCTTGCATACCAAAATATTTTTTGCAACCATAGCAAAACCGCGTTGCACAAAGCCCTCCTACAATCTTTTTCTGCACAAAAATTGCCCTCTTTCCGGCAAAAACGGCCAAAAAGAGGGCAAAATCTATGCAATTAACTAATTACCTTTTATTTACATGCAAAGTTCAGCGTATCACAATCTCGTCGGTGAAGAGATAGGAGGGCTGGCCGGGAGCGGGGTGCCACGAGGGCAGCGTCCCTGGGTTGGGAACGACAACCCTAAGGTAGCGGACTGTGGGATTGATGGAAGGGAATGCAAGTTCTTTTTCCATCCTCTTTCCCTTGGAAGGTTTCTCAAACACCACTTCTTCAACCTTGATATTGTAGTACCTCAGGCGCATCCCTGTCTCGCGCGGATCCATAGAGAACGGTAGATTGGGTAGGAAACGCCACTCACAACCGTCGTCGGAGACATAGATACGGATATCTTTCGGTGCCAGAATCCAGTCGAAGGTATTCTGCATGAAACGCATGCTTACCTCGTGGATTTCAGTAGGCTTGCCGAAGTCGATGACGGCGTCGATGCTGTCGCCCCAGTAGCCCTGCCAGTGGCCGTCGGCGTAGGTGGCGCTGCTGCCCAGCTGGCCGTCGATGAGACCTTCGGGGCCGCCGCCGCTGTAGATGGCCTTGTAGGTGCTGTACTGCGTGCCCAGCGTTATCTTGGCGCCCATGCCGAGGTGGCTCAGCAGGTACTGCTCGCTGACCACGCCTTCGCCGTATTCGTTGTAACTGATAGCCTTGATGGTGGCGGAGCGTTCCAAGGGGAAGGGGCCGGTGTAGCGGGTCGAGGTGGAGTCGGGCTCGGAGCCGTCGAGGGTGTAGTAGATGGGGCGGTCGTTGTAGAGGGTGCGGAGGGTGACAGTGGGTAGTGCACACTCCCCACTACCCACACTCATAAATACATGGCGGTCGAGGTCGAGCACCTCGCGCGCGAGCGCGTCATATCTATTCATTACCACATAGCGTTCGTAGTCGCCGTTCTCCTGGTCCCAGAGGCGTAGGTACTCGCGCTTGAGGTCGAAGAGGTCCCGCAGGTAATCCTCGGCGTAGCCACGGCAGTCGGAGTACATGTCAGGGATTTCCAACGCGCTGTGTATCGCCATGCGCAAATGGCACTTGTCGGCGGTGAGCGCGATGCGGCGCAGGGCGTAGTGGGCGTGTGGGTTGGCGGCGGAGTCGACATGGATGTCGTCAATCATGTGGCTCACCGTCTCCACGCGCTCGCCCATGGCGGGGGCGGTGTTGTCGGGGTTGAAGTTGAGCAGGGGTTCCATCAGCGCGGCGCTGGTATACCAGTCACCGACGGCGGGGTTGTACATCAGGGCGCCGACGGCATAGAGGTCTTTCACCTTGCCGGTGGAGCCATAGAAGAGCTGCTCAAAGTTCTCGTTGAACTGCCGTTCCCGTTGCTTCAGCTCCTCGGGGTCGTCTGTTTTGAGTGGGTTCCAGGCCATCTCGGCGGCCCAGTACTGGGCGTGCCAGCTGTTGTCGAAGAGGGCCTCGCCGTTGTCGTCCCAGCAGGTGAGCATGGCGCCCTCGGCACCGTCGCGGTAGCCGTCCCTATACAGGTTGGCGATGTTCTTGATATAGCGCTGCGGCGTGGAGGTCATGGTGGCGCTGTGGCCCGTCGAGGCGGCCACCCAGAAGGGGTTGCCCTGGTTCTTGAAGGGGGCTATGAGGTGGCGGAAGCTGTCTATCGGTTCGTAGGCCCACATGATGTAGGTCATGTCCTTGGGCAGCTGGCGCATCATCTCGGGGTTCTTGGCCACGATGTCGCCCCACATGGCTATTCTTGGAGTGGATAGTGGATAGTGGGTAGTGGGTAGCGCTTGACCCCGACTGCTGTCCACTGTCCACTGTCCACTACCCACTTCATCAACAAGAGCCACGCACTTGTTGATGAAGTCCACATACACCTGGTCTGCGCCCTTCTCGTCCACCAGTTTCTTGGCGCGTCCGGTGCCGAGCTGCTCGGTCTCGTCGCAGTTGATGATGAAGAAAGGCGAGTTGGGGATGCGGTCGCAGGCGGCCTTGATGCGCTTGCGCAGGAAGTCGTAGACCGCGGGGTTGCCGGGGTCGTAGTTGGCCTTGCTGTCCTTCAGGTTCTCGTAGAAGGGTATCTTCAGCGTCTCTTCGGCATGGGCGAAGAGCTGCAGGTTGATGACCTCGTCGGGGTGCGGCGTGCAGTCGGCGAGGTAGGCCGGCGCCAGGTCGGGGAACTCCTCCTGGTAGAGGGTGTGCTCGGTGTAGTAGTTGCAGAAGTTGTACTTCAGGGCATGCAGCGTCTGCCACTGCCGCTGGCGGAAGGCCCGGTGCGGCACGGGCCCGCGGCTCTGGTCGTCCATCCATCCGCGGTACTTATATGCCGGCCAGTCGGTGATGGTGCAGCAGGGCATTCTGTCGCCATAGATCTGCTGCAGCTGCGCCAGCGTCAGGCGCGCATTGCGCAAACCCTCTTCATCCACATAGAGTACAGTCACCTTCCTGCGCCCGACGACGAGCTGATAGGCCTGGTCGAGGTTGGCTTCCACCGGCAGCGTGTCGACACGCTTTTCCTTGACGTTCAGCACATCACCTTTGACACTTGACCATTCACCATCGACCTCCACCCTCTGCGGCGTGGGTATCAGGCCGAGATTAACCTGCCTCTGCGCCCCGGCGCCCAGCGCCAGGGCCAGCAGCAATGCCACCACTGTACGTTTCATATATCTGCTATTCGTTCTTGTTAGTCACCGAGGCGTGGTCGCCGCGGTCCACCACCGTCTCGTAGCCTATGCGGCGCATGCGCTGCTCGGTGCAGGCGCGGCATTCCGCCGACTCCTCGCCGGTGCATATCTTGTTGTCGTAGATGGCGTAGTCCTTGCGGTGGTCGCGCGGCGAGAGGTTGGGCATCACCACGTTGGCGCCATACTGTATGCCCAGCTCGCGTCCCTGCGGATGCAGGGTGCCGAGGGCCGTGGTCGCCGGCAGCAGCACGTCGGGCAGCAGCAGCCTGATGATGGCCAGCAGGCGCAGCGTGTACTGCACGCTGCCCTTGGCCTCGGCGGCGAAGGGGGTGTCGTGGGCCGGTATGAAGGGGCCTATGCCCACCATCTGCGGCCCGAAGCGGCGTATGAACTGCAGGTCGGCGAGCAGCGTGTCGAAGGTCTGGAAGGGCGAGCCCACCATGAAGCCGCAGCCCACCTGGTAGCCTATCTCCTTGAGGGCCTGCAGGCAGTCCATGCGGTGCTGCCACGACATGTCGGCCGGATGCAGACGGGCGTAGTGCGCCGCGTCGGCGGTCTCGTGGCGCAGCAGGTAGCGGTTGGCGCCGGCGTCGTAGAGGGCCTGGTAGCTCTCGCGGCTGCGCTCGCCGAGCGAGAGGGTGATGGCGCAGTCGGGGTAGCGGCGCCGCACCGTAGCCACGATGCGGCACATGCGCTCGTCGGTGAACCAGCCGTCCTCGCCGCCCTGCATCACGAAGGTGCGGAAGCCCAGCCGGTAGCCCGTCTCGCAGCAGTCGTAAATCTGCTCCTCGCTCAAGCGGTAGCGCACCGCCGTGCGGTTGCTGCGCCGCAGGCCGCAGTAGAGGCAGTCGTTCTTGCAGTGGCTCGTGAGCTCTATGAGGCCGCGCATGAAGATGCGCTTGCCGTAGACCCCGTCGGCGACCCCGCGCGCCGCGCTGCGCAGCCGCTCCACCAGCTCCTTGTCGCCGGTGGTCAGCAGCAGCTCCAGCTCGGCGCGCCCTATGTCGCGCGACGCAAGTATCTGTTCTACAATATCCACACTACTTGCCGAGCTTGAATTCCTTCCTTATGGCGTCCACCATGTCGGTCTTCTCCCAGCCGAAGAACTGGACGCTCTTCTGCTGCGCCTTGCCGTTCTTGTAGACGGTGACCTCGGCCTCGTAGGGGTCGCGGCCCATGTGGCCGTAGGCGGCGGTGGGACGGAAGATGGGGTTCTTCAGGCCGAAGCGCTCCACGATGGCATAGGGGCGCAGGTCAAAGAGCTTCTTCACCTTCTCGGCGATCGCGCCGTCGTGCATCTTCACATGGGCGGTGCCGTACGTGTTCACATAGATGCCCACAGGCTCTGCCACGCCGATGGCGTAGGCCACCTGCACCAGCACCTCGTCGCAGACACCCGCCGCCACGAGGTTCTTGGCGATATAGCGCGTGGCGTAGGCCGCCGAGCGGTCCACCTTGGAGGCATCCTTGCCGCTGAAAGCGCCGCCGCCGTGGGCACCGCGGCCGCCGTAGGTGTCGACGATGATCTTGCGGCCCGTGAGACCCGTGTCGCCGTGGGGGCCGCCGATGACGAACTTGCCCGTGGGGTTGACGAAGAGCTTCACGTCCTTGCCGAAGAGCTTCTGCGTGGCCTTGGGCAGACGCTTCACGACGCGCGGCAGCAGTATCTTCTCCACGTCCTTGCGTATCTGCTCCTGCCCGGCGTCGGGGTCGTGCTGCGTGCTGACCACGATGGTGTCGATGCGCTCGGGCTTGCCCCCGTCGCTGTACTGCACCGTCACCTGGCTCTTGGCGTCGGGACGCAGGTAGCGCATCTGCTTGCCCTCGCGGCGTATCTTCGACAGCTCCATCAGGATGATGTGCGCCAGCGTGATGGGCAGCGGCATCAGCTCCTCGGTCTCGCGGCAGGCATAGCCGAACATCATGCCCTGGTCGCCGGCACCCTGGTCGCGCTTGGACTTGCGGCTGACGCCCATATTGATGTCCTGGCTCTGCTCGTGGATGGCGCTGAGCACACCGCAGCTCTCGGCCTCGAACTTGTACTCGCCCTTGGTGTAGCCTATCTGGCGTATGACGTCGCGCACGGTGGTCTGCACGTCGACATAGCCGTTGCACGTCACCTCGCCGCTGACCACGGCCAGGCCGGTGGTCACCAGCGTCTCGCAGGCCACATGGCTCTCCGGGTCGTGGCGCAGAAACTCGTCCAACAAAGCATCGCTGATCTGGTCGGCCACCTTGTCGGGATGGCCCTCGCTGACACTCTCACTTGTGAAGAAATAACTCATTTTTGTTACATTTTAACTTGTTAAACAATATGTCCTAAATGTAACAGATTTTGGAATGAAGTCGCAGTTGAACAACGCTTTAGCATTTTTTCAAGTGGTTGCAATCATTACAAATCTATCCACATTTGCCGCTGCAAAGATACACATATTCCTCCATACGGCAAAATAATTTTTCAACAGCCGCTTGGCAGACACCCGGCCCCCCCCCCCCCCCCCCAAAAGGGGTATGCGGGAAACGCCATAGGCGTTGCATGCCAATAGCCAGCGCCTCCACCAACCGCATGCCGATGAACCCCGTCGGGGGACGCCAGCAATCAGCCGGGGGTGGCAACCCCCGGGAAACGGCAACATACACACAACAAGCCCCGTAGGGGCGGCAGAGTGGCGGCGCACCCCCTCTGTCGCCCCTACGGGGCTACGCTGTAGGTCGTCCACACCGCAGGGGTTCGCTCGTCAAGCTCGCGGGGCATACCACCGGCCTGCGGCCTTCACCCCTGCCTATCCGCTGCCAGTCCTCCGGACTTATGGGAGCCCCCCGCCGGGGTCCTTCAACGACCGTCCCCCGACGCACTTTCTACGGAGTCCCTACGGCCGTTCTTCAGTAGTTCTTCAGTAGTTCTTCAGTGCCGCACTGAAGAACTACTGAAGAACTACTGAAGAACGGCCGTACCGGGTCCGTAGGGGGGCCGTAGGGGGTGCGTGCCGGAAAGGGGGGGCTGCGGGCACACCGGCGGCTTATATTTTTTTCATGGCGGTGTAGTTTTCGGCCCGCGGGCTGCGTTTATATAACAGGAGCGATATGCCATAACGCGCAGACACGGCTACAAACCAGCATATTGACGCGCCGGCGGCAGACGGCGAAGTGTTAAAAAAACAGAAAAAGTTGCACGATAAGACAAAAATACGTACCTTTGCAAAGTTTAAGGCGAGGAAACATAACGATAAACAGCAAGAAGAGAAATATTTAGGCAATAAAAGGGCCGCCACCCGACAAGGTGCGTGCCAACAGAAGACCACGTAACGGCAAATAACGGATATCAACTCTATGAGTGAGCAGATGCTACAAACAATACGCGACTACTTCGCCAGCCAGCCAGTGCGGCGGGCATGGCTCTTCGGCTCCTTTGCCCGCGGCGAGGAACGGGAAGACAGCGATGTGGACATTCTCGTCGATTTCGACGAAAATGTAGGTCTGCTGCAGCATATCCACATGATGAACGAGTTGCAGGATATGCTATGCAGGGATGTAGACCTTGTCACCAACGGCACCCTGGTGCCTGCCGCCGAGAAGACGGCCAACCGAGACAAACGCATTATCTATGAGAGAGCCGATTAGAGACAAGGGGCGCCTTGAGCACATGCTGGAGGCCATCGACAACGTGCACGAGTTCACAAAAGACATCACTTTTGAGGGACTTGCGGGCAACAAGATGCTGCGTCATGCAGTCACACACAACATACAAATCATAGGTGAAGCGGCATACAAACTGACAAGTGAATTCTGCGCCTCCCATACAGAAGTACCATGGAGAGACATCATAGGGTTGCGGCATGTGCTGGTGCACGATTACTACAGGATAGACATTCCTGAACTGTGGATTATCATACGCGAGGAGCTTCCTCCGCTGAAAAAACAGATAGAAGCCCTCATCAAAGAATCATCAGGCGACTGAACAGTGGACAAAACAACATAAAACAAACAATATTTATTAACCAAACAAAAACAAAATCATTATGTTAAAGTTTCTACGAACTTTCGCGTTGGCGGCGGCCATGATGCTGCCCTTCGCGATGCAGGCGCAGGACTCATGGACAGTGGCGGATGGAACCACAGTCCACGCAGGTGTTCCGTTTGACTTCTACAACACAGATGCCAGCGGCACAAGTTTCACTGCGCAGATGTTGTACCCAGCCACGCTCATCAGCGATATGGCGGGTAACACATTGAGTGGTATCACGTTTTACCACAACAGTACCAACAGTAAGACGCTCAGTGCATCGACGTGGACCGTCAAGATGGGTGAGTCGTCACTTTCCGACCTGTCGGCAGGATTGAGCACGGAGACATTGACTACCGTGTATGCCGGCAGCCTGGTGTTCACCAGTGGTATCGTTACCATTGAGTTTGACAGCCCGTACACCTACACCTCGGGCAACCTGATTGTGGAGATTTCCACTGTCGGTGCCTCGGGCAACTGGATTGGCCCCAGTTCCAATAATGGATTTAAGGGAGAAGACAATGTGGGTTACACATATACCACACAGACTTCGCCCAACCACTTTGCGTTCTTGCCGAAGACTACTTTCACCAAGGCTCCTTCGTGCTTTGTTGCTACGGGTTTGGCCGTGAGCGCTGTTACCAGCGAGAGCATGACTTTGAGCTGGACGAGTGATGCCACGAGCTTCGACATCTACGACATGGCTACCCACACTTTAGTGGGTAACAGCACTACCAACAGCTACACCGTTGAGGATCTTACTGCCAACACGAGCTATACCTTCGGTGTGGTAGTGGATTGCGGCGGTGGCGACTATAGCGACACTGTGACTGTGAGCGGCCGTACGGCGTGCGCCGATATCGAGACCATTCCCTATACTTGGACTTTCGAGGATGGCACTGCCAATGCCACTCCCGACTGCTGGACCAAAGTGGGTTCCGGCACTATACAGGTGAAGAACAGCACCACCCTCACGCACAACGGCAGCATGTATCTCGACTTCCGTGGCGCTACGAGCAACCTCATTGTGCTGCCTCCCACCTCGGTCGAGACCAACACCTTGCAGATGAAGCTTTGGCTGCGTCCGGAAGGCAACTATGGCAGCTGTGCTAATTTCTCGGTGGGTTATATTACCGATGTAACTGACGCTTCTACCTACACGGCGCTGTCTACGTTCAACTACACTGAATTTATCAGCGGGAGCTCGCCTGCTTATGCTGAGAAGGCTGTTATGTTTGCCGCCGCTCCTGCCGGTGCCCGTATGGCCCTGCGCGCCGAACCCACTGGGACGAGTTATTACTGGTATGTTGACGATGTGACCATCGAGGAGTTGCCCAGTTGCGTGCCTGTGAGCGGTTTGACGGTGGATGCCACGCAGACCACCAGCAGCAGTCTGACGCTGACATGGACGAGCGGTGCCACGAGTTTCGTTATCGTGAACATGGCTGACAGCAGCCAGGTGGGCACGAGCAGCACCAACAGCTACACTGTTGAAGGCCTCAATGCCAACACTGCTTACACTTTCGGCGTTGCCGTTGACTGCGGTGGCGAGACAAGCGACACTGTTATTGTTAATGGTCGCACGGCGTGCGGCATCATTGCCAGCCTGCCGTGGAATGACGGCATGGAGGCTGTGCCGAGCGGCAGTAACCAGATGCCTTACTGCTGGGGTCGCTACAACAACTTGACCACCGGCAACAACTACTATCCCTACAGCACGAACAGCAGCACTTATGCCCACGGTGGCAACTATTCTCTCTATTGGTACTATAGTTCATACGGCACTTATGCCGACACTGCTATCGCCATCCTGCCGCAGCTTGATGTGACGACCTACCCAATGAACGGCAACCAGCTGAGTTTCTGGGGTCGCATGAGCACCTCGACGCAGTCGATTACGGTGTATGTGGGCACGATGAGTGACCCCGAGGATGTGACGACCTTCACCACGTCGGGCACTGTCACTGTGAGCGGTGCTACGCATACCCGCTACGATGTGAACCTGACCGAGGCCAACGCCACGGATGCCTATGCCGCCATCATGGTGCTGAAGCCCACGGGTTCGGCATCGCTGTATATTGACGATGTGATGCTGCACGAGGCACCCTCGTGTGCCTACATCACGGGCTTGACCGTTACCGGCGCTACCGCCGAGAGCATCAGCCTGAGCTGGGTTGATGGAGACAACACCGATGCCACCTACAGCGTGTATGTGGTTACTCCGAGCGAGACCACCCTGGTGGCCTCCAACATTGCTGACACTGCCTACACTGTGGAGGACCTTGATGCCAACACTGCCTATGTGTTTGGTGTTGTGGCCAACTGCGCTGGCGGCGACGCCGAGATGGTCGTGGTGAACGGTCGCACGGCTTGCAGTGCCATCGAGCTGCCTTACACCGAGACTTTTGCTGCCGCTGCCGGCACGCGCGACTGCTGGACGCTGGTGAGCAACAACACGACCAATGCCGTTTCCTCTCCGACCAGCAGCAACTATATGGGCTTTGTCACCTATAGCGGTCACGACGTGATGGTCTTCAATTCGTGGAGTAGTGCCAGCGACTACAACCAGTATGGCTACTCGCCGCTGCTCGATGCCAGCACGTTGACCGATGCCGACTCTATTCATGTGCGCGTGGTGTACAGCACTCACGGTACTGCCGACCAACTGAAGTTCGGCTACACCACTGCTGCCAGCACCAACCCGACCGACTACACTTGGGTTGGTCCGTTCTCCACGAGCGGCTATGATAACTGGGCGACTCTCGAGGCCAATCTGCCGCTTGACGTTGTGCGGCTGGCCGTGAACTATACTACCAGCAGCTCCAACTACAAGGCCTATGTGGACAGTGTGGTTGTGACGGGATACACCATTCCGAGCTGCCCGGCTCCTACGGGTTTGGCTGTTAGCAACATCGGCACGGACGAGGCTACTCTCACCTGGACTGGCGATGCCGACGGCTACAATGTCTACAGCATCAGTGGCACTGACACCCTCCTCTATCAGACTGTGAGCGACACTACCACCATTATCAGCGACCTCACCGCCATGACCAGCTACACCTATGGTGTGCGTTCTGTGTGCGGTAGCGACTCGAGCGATCTGCGCACCGTCAGTTTCCGCACTGCCTGCAGCACTGTCGCCCTGCCCTACACTGAGGACTTTGAGAACGGCATCGACTGCTGGACGATGGTTGATTGCGCGTCCGGCACCAATGTGGTGGCAAACGACAGTTACACCACTTATGCCTACACCGGCACCCATGCCTTCAAGTTTGCCTACAACACCAATCCTCCGCAGTATCTTATCTCGCCCGAGCTGACCGGCGGCGAGGACGGCGTGCAGGTGAGCTTCATGTACAAGGTGGGCGGCAGCTACACCGAGAGTTTCGTACTTGGCTACAGCACCACCACCAACGAGACGAGCGCCTTCACCTGGCTCACCGAGCAGACCGGCCTCACCAACCAGACCTACGAGGCCTACACCGGCTACCTGCCTGCCGGCACAAAGTATGTGGCCGTCAAGTACACCGCCAACGACCAGCTCTCGCTCTACATCGACAGCATGGCCATCACTCCGATGAGCGCCAACTTCTGCTTCCCGGTGGCCGGCCTTGCCGTTGACACCGCCACTGGAAACAGCGTGACCATCAGCTGGACCGGCGATGCCGCCAGCTATGATGTGTACAATGGCACCGCCCTCGTGGGCAGCACCACCGACACCTTCTACACCGTCAGCGGCCTGACCGCCAGCACAGCCTACACCTTCGGCGTGCAGGCCATCTGCTCGGCCACCGACAGCGCCGACATGGTGACCATCAGCGCCATGACCGACTGCGAAGGCGGCAGCTGCACCATCACCATCGTAGGTACCGACGAGTACGGCGACGGCTGGGACAACTCCTACATCGACATCCAGCAGAACGGTGCCTCCATCGCCCACAACACCGTGGAGGGCGACCCCTGGGCCTACGATGATCCTTATCCCGTCACCGAGACCTATACCTACACTGTCTGCGCCGGCGTGCCTGTGACCTTCACATGGGTGAACGGTGGCAGCAACTATGACTACGATGCCTCCTTCGTCATCAAGAACGGCAACGACAGCGTCCTCTACACCGCCAGCGACGCCAGCGAACTGACCGCCGGCAGCGTGTTCTACACCGCCAACAATGTTTGCGGCAGCGACGAACCGCAGCCCCAGCCGCAGGTTGAGGAAGCCACCATCGACGCCAGCGCAGTGACCTACTGGGTCGGCACCGGCAGCAACCAGGTCGTCATGGCCGTCAACTGGGCCGACACCGCCCTGGCATGGGGTGTGAACTTCAGCACCGACAGCATCACCTCGCAGGACGTCCTCGACATCATCGCCGCCAACGACCCGCGCTTCAGCTGGGATACCGGCAGCTACGGCCTTAGCAACATCACCTTCACCGAGAACGGCACCACCCACACGGGCGACGCCACCCACTTCTGGGAGAGCAAGCGCAACACCATCAGCGACAGGGGCCTCTACCAGAACCTCGGCAACGGTGACTTCCAGAAGTGGGCCAACAGCGCCGCCGGCGTCGTGGTCGACAGCATGGAATACTCTGGCGTATGGTACTATATGCACAACTACCCGATGACCATCTATCCCGTGACTGCCCCGCAGCCCGGCCCGCAGCCTGCCGACAGCATCGTCGTGACCTTCGCCACCAACGATGCCACCCTGGGCACCACCACTCCCGCCCCCGGCACCTACACCTACCACGCTGGCGACACCATCCGCTTCAGCGCCAATGCCACCACCGGCAACAGCTTCGTGGAATGGGTCATTGACTTCGGCGACGGCACCACCGACACCCTCGACGCCCAGTATACCGCCGCAGCCTTCCTCGCCAGCACGATGATGGGCTACGGCATCACCAACATGACCCTGACTGCCAACTTCCAGGCCGGCGTGACCGCTCCCGACAGCATCGTTGTGACCTTCGCCACCAACGATGCCACCCTGGGCACCACCACTCCCGCCCCCGGTACCTACACCTACCATGCTGGCGACACCATCCGCTTCAGTGCCAATGCCACCACCGGCAACAGCTTCGCCGCTTGGATCATCAATTACAGCGACGGTTCAGCCGACACTGTTGGCTCGCAGTACCAGTCTGGCTACTACTTCCTCGCCTCAACGATGATAGGCTACGGCATCACCAGCATGACCATGACTGCCTACTTCCAGGAAGGTGTTCCCACGCCCGACAGCATCGAGGTGACCTACGCCGTCAACGACTCCACTATGGGTAGCATCACCCCCAACGGCACCGTCATGACGGCTGTCGGCGACTCCATCGCCGCCACCGCCACCGCCAACGCTGGCTATGAGCTCTATGGCTGGAGGTTTACGGTATACGTGAACGGCGCAGTCGCCAGAGATACCACCCTCGCGATTGTTGAGACTTCCGTCAACTTCGGCGCACTGCCTCAGTTCTATGCCAATTCCAACGCAACAATCACCATCACCGCTATGTTCCAGCAGCAAGTCGGCATCGAGGATGCTGACATCAGCAACGTGAACGTCTACAGCGCCAACAGCACCATCTACGTGCGCGGCGCCGAAGGCCAGAGCGTGTATGTGTTCGACGTCAACGGCCGCATGCTCAACCATGAGGCCAAGGCCAGTGAGAGCTGCAGCTTCCGCATGGAGAACACCGGCGTCTACCTCGTGAAGGTTGGCAACGCCGCCGCCCAGCGCGTCATCGTTGTGCGCTAAGCCGACACTCTACCTTTCAGGGCTACGGCCCTGAAACCCAAAGAGGCTCCCCGCAAAAAGGGAGCCTCTTTTTTTTATCTGTGCAGCACAATATATGTCACACTTCGTCGTTATATCGAAACGCAATTATCAAAAACCCATATATATCATGACACAGGAACAACTGAAGTTCAACCCCAACCCGTTGGTGACTTTCCTGGAGAAGCCCATGGCTGAGTTCACCAAACAAGATATCCTCAAGGTCATCGAGGAGTTCCAGATAGAGATGATCAACTTCCGCTACATGGCTGACGACGGCAAGCTGCACACGCTTAACTTCGTCATCCAGAGCTTGGCGCACGCCGACGAGGTGCTCACCAGCGGCGAGCGCGTGGACGGCAGCAGCCTCTTCCCCTACATAGAGGCCGGCAACAGCGACCTCTATGTCATACCGCGCTTCCGCACGGCATTCCTCGACCCCTTCAGCGACGTGCCTACCCTCGACCTGCTCTGCTCGTTCTACAACAAGGACGGCGAGCCCTTCGCCATGGCTCCCGAGTACACGCTGCAGAAGGCCGCACGCGCCTTCCGCGAGGCCACCGGCGGCATGGAGTTCGAGGTCATGGGCGAGCTGGAGTACTACGCCATAGCCCCCAAGGAAGAGGCCTACATGCCCGAAGACCAGCACGGCTACCACGTCAGCATGCCTTTCTGCAAGTTCGAGGAGTTCCGCACCGAGGCCATGCGCATGATTGCCGCCGCCGGTGGCGAGATAAAGTACGGCCACAGCGAGGTGGGCAACTTCACCCACGGCGACCTGATGTACGAGCAGAACGAGATTGAGTTCCTGCCCACACACCTTGAGCAGGCCGCCGACCAGCTGGTCATCGCCAAGTGGATGATGCGCGAGCTCGGCTACAAGTACGGCATCACCGTCACCTTTGCCCCCAAGATCACCGTCGGCAAGGCTGGCAGCGGCATGCATGTGCACACCCGCGTCTCCAAGGACGACAAGAACATGTATGTTGGCGAGAACGGCCTTAGCGACACGGCCCTGAAGACCATGGCAGGCATCCTCAGCCTCGCAGGCTCCCTCACGGCTTTCGGCAACACCAATCCCACGTCATACTTCCGCCTGGTGCCTCACCAGGAGGCTCCCACCAACATCTGCTGGGGCGACCGCAACCGCAGCGCCATGGTGCGCGTGCCTCTGGGCTGGAGCCGCAGCGCGGGCAACATGATGGCCAGCGCCAACCCCCTGGAGAATGACGACAAGGTGGACTTCAGCTACAAGCAGACCATAGAGCTGCGCACGCCCGACGGCTCGGCCAACGTGTACTTGCTGCTGGCCGGCATGACTGTCGCCGCCCGCCACGGCTTCGAGATGCAGGACGCCGTGCAGTATGCCCGCGACCGCTACGTCAGCGTCAACATCTTTGAGCACGAGGACGTCCTCGCCAAGCTCGACGTGCTGCCCGACAGCTGCGCCGCCAGCGCCGACCTGCTGGAGCGCGACCGCGCAGTGTACGAACAAGACGGCATCTTCACCCCGGCGCTTATCGACGGCATCATCAAGCAGCTCCGCGCCTTCAACGACCGCACCCTCCGCGCCGATATAGGCAAAGACAGCGAGAAGACCCTCGCTCTTGTCGAGCGCTTCATACATTGCGGATGAACCAGGTTGCACTACTCATCGGCGGCAACCAGGGCGACCGCCAAGCCCTCATAGAAGCAGCAACCGCGCTGATACGGCAACGTATCGGCACGGTTGCACTCTTTTCGGGAGTCCACGAGACAGCCCCCTGGGGCTCCTTCGACGACACCCCCCTACCCTTCCTCAACCAGGCCCTGCTTGTTGACACACCCCTCACAGCCCACGAGGTGCTGCGCGAGGCCCTGCGCATAGAGCATGAGCTGGGGCGCCGCCGCAAAGACGGAGCCACGGCCTACAGCAGCCGCCCCATGGACATAGACCTCATCTTCTTCAACGACGACATAATCGACACCCCCGACCTCACTATCCCCCATCCACGCATGCACCTGCGCCGCTTCGTCCTGGAGCCCCTGGCCGAAGTGATGCCCGACTACCGGCACCCCGTGCTCGGCAAAACCGTGAAACAATTATTGTATGAAGTATAGAACCCTTATTTTCCTGTTGCTGCTACTCCCGCTGTCCGCCGTGGCACAGCGTAGCTATACCGTCAGCGGCACCGTCAGCGACAGCAAGAGCGGCGAGACCCTCATCGGTGCCACCGTCGTCGACGCCTCCAGCGGCAAAGGCGCCGTCACCAACCCCTACGGGCGCTTCTCGCTCACCCTGCCCGCCGGTGGCGACGTGGAACTCAAAGTGCAGTATGTGGGCTACGAGCCCCAGTTCTTCAAGTTCACCCACACCGCCAACCGTCAGCTCACCGTCAAGCTCGTGCCCAGCGTGCAGCTCGACGAGGTGGTCATCACCGCCGAGCGCGTGGGCGACACCCGCTCGTCGCAGATGAGCGCCACGGAGATGACCGTGGAGAAGATCAAGGCCGTACCCGTGATGTTCGGCGAGGCCGACATCATCAAGGCCCTGCAGCTGATGCCCGGCGTGCAGAGCGGCAGCGAGGGCAACAGCGGCATGTACGTGCGCGGCGGCGGCCCCGACGAGAACCTCTTCCTCCTCGACGGCGTGGCCCTCTACAACGTCAGCCACCTCGGCGGCTTCTTCTCGGCCTTCAACACCGACGCCGTGAAGAACGTCACCCTCTACAAGGGCTCCTTCCCCGCCCGCTTCGGCGGCCGCCTGAGTTCGGTGCTCGACATCACGCAGAACAACGGCAACGACCAGGAGCTGCATGGCAACTTCTCCATAGGCCTCATCTCCGCCAAGCTCAACATTGAGGGGCCCATCGTCAAAGAGAAGACCACCTTCAGCATCTCGGCGCGCCGCACCTATGCCGAACTCCTCGTCATACCCACCATCATGGCCATCAACAACGCCAGCCGCGAGGAGACCACCGCCCCCGCCGAGGCCGCCAACGCCAAGCTCGACGCGGGCTACTACTTCTACGACCTCAACGCCAAGCTCTCGCACAAGTTCAGCGAACGCTCGCGCCTCTATGGCAGCGTCTACTGGGGCAAGGACAAGGTGCACGGCAAGATAAACACCGTCACCGCCCTCGACGAGGACATGCGTATGGGCATGGAGAACACCTGGGGCAACATCGTAGGCTCCCTGCGCTGGAACTACGAGCTCACCCCCAAGACCTTCATGAACGTGCAGGTGGCCTACACCCAGTATGACAACAACATCATAGGCAGCCTTGAGAAGACCGGCGCCGACGCCAACGGGGGCCCCTCCACCGTCACCGGCGACTACCGTTCGGGCATACAGGACCTCACGGCGCGCCTCGACTTCGACTACGCCCCCCATCCATCGCACGCCGTCAAGTACGGCGCCTACTTCACGCGCCACTGGTTCAGCCCCGAGGTGGCCAACGGCAAAGTCAACTACTACGACACGCTCCAGATGAACGGCGCCTTCGACACCACCATCGAGATCACCACCGCCAAGGTAATGGCCAACGAGATGGCCCTCTTCGCCGAAGACGACTGGAGCATCAGCGACGCCGTCAAGATCAACGCCGGCATCCACGCCAGCGGCTTCAAGGTTGGCGACGCCTTCCATCCCTCGCTGCAGCCCCGCATCAGCGGCCGCGTGATGCTCGCCGAAGGCCTCTCCGTCAAGGCCGGCTACGCCTGGATGAAGCAGTACGTACATCTCCTCTCCACCACGGGCATCAGCCTGCCCACCGACCTCTGGGTGCCCGTCACCGAGAAAGTCGTGCCCATGGAGAGCCACCAGGTGGCCGCGGGCCTCTTCTACAGCCTCAGCGGCATTGCCGACCTCTCGGTGGAAGGCTACTACAAGCGCATGTCCAACCTCATAGAATACAAAGACGGCGCCACCTTCTTCGGCAGCAGCGACAACTGGGAGAACCTCGTCGTCGCCGGCGACGGCTACAGCTACGGCATCGAGTTCCTCGCCCAGCGCGACTTCGGCAAGTTCACCGGCTGGGTGGCCTACACCTGGAGCCGCACCATGCGCATCTTCGACCGCGAAGGGCAGCGGCTCAACGGCGGCAAGGAGTTCCCCGCCAAGTACGACCGGCGCCACGACCTCTCCATCGTCCTCAGCTACCGCTTCAGCGACCGCTGCGACGTCAGCGCCACATGGGTCTTCTCCACCGGCAACACCGCCACCCTCGCCACCAAGCGCTACGCCGTGGCCAGCGACGACCCCGCCGACTACGACCGCCCGGCCAACGAGGTGCCGCAGCTCTCCTACATCGAAGGCCGCAACAACTACCGCCTCCCCAACTACCACCGCCTCGACCTCGCCGTCAACTTCCACCGCAAGTTCAAGCCCTGGGGCACACGCTTCGGCACCAACCCCCACCGCACCATCAGCCTGAGCGTCTACAACGCCTACAACCGCCAGAACCCCTACATGGTCTACCGCAGCACCTCCGAGACCTACCGCCAATACTCCTCGGCTTTCATGCAGCTCTCCCTCTTCCCCATCCTCCCCTCGGCGGCCTACACGCTTTATTTCTGACGGTTATTGGTTATAGGTCATTGGTTATAGAAAAGAAAACAAGCATCATGAGAACACATCATATCATCATCGCTTTCGCGGCGATGCTCCTCCTCGGCGGCTGCGAGAAAGTCCTCGACATCGACGACAGCGACGCCAACAGCATCATGGTACTCAACGGAGTGCCGCAGGCCGGCAAACGGGCCTTCGTCAACTTCACCAACACCCACTTCTTCCTCGACAGCGTGGGCTCGCACCCCGTCGACGGCGCCACCCTCACCCTCTGGCGCAACGGCATACCCCTCACCCCCGACTCCATAGGGCGCTGCAACTACTTCTTCCCCGACACCCTGCGCCCGCTCGACCAGCTGGCCATCGACATCAGCACCCCCAAAGGCAGCGTCCACGCCGAGACCTACGTGCCACCCTTCCCCCGCATGAGCCACGGCGGCCGCACCATCATGTGGGCCAGCCCCACCTTCAACCTCTACTGGGTGCCCCTGCGCCTGAGCGACAGCCTCGGCTTCAAAGAATACTACAACCTCACCGTCACCGTGCGCGACAGCGGCATGCGCCACGACGTATGGGCCGACCGCTACCGCACCGTCGACACCGTCAGCAACTCCTACTTCATGTTCCTCCTCAACGACGCCACAGACATCACCGCCAGCGACGTCTCGCCCAACGGAGCCCTCGGCGACATGCTCTATTCAGGCCTCATGTTCACCGACGGACGCATTGACGGACGCTCCGACCAGCCCCTCAACCTCTTCGTCCCCATCTTCAAAGACACCAACGAGGTGGTCAACGACACACAAGAGTTCAAGCACTGGTACACCGTCACCGTGGAGAGCATCACGCCCGCGCGCATGAGATACCTAATCAGCGTGGCCCGCAGCAACAGCCTCGGCTCCATGCTCGCCGAGCAGGCGCAGCCCTACACCAACGTCACCGGCGCCCTCGGCATCTTCGCCGGCTCCGCCAAGTGGACCTACACCTTCTACACCGACACCCTGCTGCGCTTCGACACGCCTGATATTCCGATCAATATGCCGGCCAACATGCCGCGGCGCCAGTAAAATAGGGCATTTGCACGGAGCCCCTTCGGCCCCCCTACGGAGTCCCTTCGGCCGTTCTTCAGTGGAAGGCCGTCGCAGGGCCGTAGGGGGGCCGTACCGGAGCCGTAGGGCATCCCTGCCGCCCTGTGGCGGACACGGCCAAATGTTAAAAAAAATCGTTAAAAAGGAAAAAGAATTTGCCAGTTCAAAAAATGTTCGTATCTTTGCAGTCCGATTTGTGGGGCAAAACAGGCCCTGAAATCGACGAAAGTAATTCAATAACAAACAAATAAAGAAAATGTACGCAATCGTAGAAATCGCAGGCAAGCAATTCAAGGTCGCCCAAGATCAAAAGATTTTCGTCAACCGCCTCCACAACGACGAGGGCAGCGAAGTCTCTTTTGACACCGTGATGCTTAAAGACAATGATGGCAAGGTTGAAGTGGGCAAACCTTACATTGCAGGAGCAAATGTCAAGGCCACCGTCCTCCGCCACCTGAAGGGCGATAAGGTTCTGGTGTTCAAGAAAATCCGTCGCAAAGGCTACCAAAAGATGAACGGTCACCGCGACTATCTGACCCAGATCAAGATTGACAGCATCAACTAATTAATTATGAATGTTGAAAGTTGAATGTTGAAAATTGTCAGCTTTCAGAATTCAAAGTTCAAAATTCAAAATTAAAGAGATATGGCACACAAAAAAGGTGTTGGTAGTTCCAGCAACGGTCGTGAATCCGAAAGCAAACGTTTAGGCGTCAAGATTTTTGGCGGTCAGAAGTGCATCGCCGGCAACATCATAGTACGCCAGCGCGGCACCGCCCACAACCCCGGCCAGAACGTCGGCATGGGCAAGGACCACACGCTCTACGCCCTCATCGACGGCGTTGTGAAATTCCACAAAGGCCGCGAAGACCGCAGCTACGTCAGCGTAGTCCCCGCCGAGTAAGCGCACAAGAAAACGAAACAAGAAGAAGCCACCCCCGACCGAGAGGCCGGGGGTGTTCGTTTATTCTCCGACGTTGAGCTGCACACGCATGCTCTCGGCGTGTATCTTCTCGAGCAGGGCGCGCGTGAAGTCGGCGTCGAGCCCCAGCCCCGTGGCCTGCTGCAGACGGTCGGCCACCACGTCGGACCAGCGGTCGGACTGGTAGACTGGCAGGTTGAGGTCGCGCTTGACGAAGGCAATCTGGCGCGACATCTCCATGCGGCGTGCCAGGAGCGAGAGCATCTCGTGGTCTATTTCGTCAATCTGACGGCGCAGGGGCTCGAGCTGGCGCTCCGTGAGCGGCGAGCGGTGCGCGGCGAGCGGCGCCAGGTTGTCGAGCAGCGCCGCGAAGTCGGCGACGGTCAGCTGCTGGGGGCCGTCGGTGAGGGCGGCGTCTGGGTCGGGGTGCACCTCCACCATGAGGCCGTCGAAGTCGAACTGCGACGCCGTCTGCACCAGCGGCGCCACCAGCTCGCGGCTGCCGCCGATGTGGCTCGGGTCGCAGAGCAGCGGCACCTCGGGCATCTCGCGCCGCAGCGTCATGGGCACCTCCCAGAGGGGCGCGTTGCGATAGCCGTGGTTGTGGTACATTTCGAAGCCACGGTGCACGGCACTGATATCGGCTATGCCGCACTGGCGCAGGCGCTCTATGGCGCCGAGCCACAGGCGCACGTCGGGGCTCGTGGGGTTCTTCACCAGCACCTGCATGGCGCTGCCGCGCAGAGCCGCGCAGAGCTCGCCGACCATGAAGGGGTTGCCAGTGGTGCGGGCGCCTATCCACACGGTGCCTATGCCGTAGCGCTGGCAGAGGGCCACATGGTCGGGCGTGGCCACCTCGCAGCAGTAGCGCACACCATACTCCGCGGCGAAAGCCTGCATCCACTGCAAGGCCGGCTCGCCGAGACCCTCGAAACCGCCAGGGCGCGTGCGCGGCTTCCACACGCCGGCGCGGATGAGCCCCACGCGCGGCATGGCGGCGAGGGCCTCGGTGACGATGCGCAGCTGCTCGCGACTCTCGACACTGCAAGGACCTGCTATTATTGTCTTTATCATAACTGTAGCATAAAACAATTTGCAAAGATACACAATTTTTTCCAATCGGCGGCGTTATTTTTGCATGAAGATAAAGTTCCTGAAACTGAAAAACTGGCTCATCGTGTCGCTCATGAGCGCCCTGGGGCTCTCGTCGTGCCACAGTCACAAGCAGTTGGCCCAGCCAGAAGAGGAGCAGGCCCCACGCCCGCAACCCCGCGAGGAGATAAGGCTCATGTACGGGGTGCCGACGATGGGCTACCGCATCATGGGGCAGGTGAAAGACCGCAAGGGCCGACCCGTGGAGGGCGTAAGCGTCAACCTGCTGGAGCACGGCGTCGAGGCCACGGCCGACACCATCTACGGCGACCAGGAGAACATAAAGAAATACCTGGAAAACAACGAGGTGAAGACCGACAAGCGCGGCAACTTCGAGCTGCGCCACGACGGCCTGCCGCGCGAGAAGGTGCGTGTGCTGGTGCGCGACACCGACGGCAAGGCCAACGGCCGATACAAGAACCGCCTGCTCGACGTGCCCGTCAAGGCCGAGAACATCGACAAGACCAACGCCGGCGGCTGGAACCAGGGCACCTTCAGCACCAAGATAGACATCGAGCTGGAGAGCAAATGAACTTCAGGCAACGTGTAGGGCTCGAGCTGCAGCGGCAACTGCGCAAGACCAACGAGCAGCTGCATCCGTTGCGCAGCCTCTTCTGGGAGTGCACGCTGCGCTGCAACATGCACTGCCGCCACTGCGGGAGCGACTGCAGGGTGCAGCCCGAGGTGAAGGACATGCCGGCGGCAGACTTCCTGCAGGCCGTCGACAGCCTGACACCGCACGTCAACCCCAACGAGACATTCATCATCATTACCGGCGGCGAAGCGCTTCTGCGCGACGACCTTGAAGAGGTGGGCCTCGAGCTCTACCGCCGCGGCTACCCCTGGGGGGTGGTCACCAACGGCTACCTGCTCGACCAGGCCCGCCTGCAGAGCCTCATGGAGAGCGGCCTGCACTCCGTCACCGTGAGCCTCGACGGCCCCGAGGAGCAGCACAACTGGCTGAGGCGCCACGAAGGCTCCTTCGCCAGGGCCACGGAAGCCGTCAGCCTGCTGGCGGCACAGCACGAGGTGCTGTGGGACGTCGTCACCTGCGTCAACCCTCGCAACATAGACCGGCTGGCGGAATTCAGGGACCTGCTCGCAGGGCTCGGCGTAGCCAGCTGGCGCCTCTTCAGCATCTTCCCCATGGGACGCGCCGCCAGCGACCCCGACCTGCAGCTTACCGACAAGCAGCTGCGCCGGCTCATGGACTTCATCGAAGAGGAGAGGCACAGCGACAGGACGATGGAGGTGATCTACGCTTGCGAGGGCTTCCTCGGCGACTACGAGCAGCGCGTGCGCGACCACTTCTTCTACTGCCGCTCGGGCATCGAGGTGGCGTCGATACGCTGCGACGGCGCCATCAGCGGCTGCACCTCGGTGCGCAGCCACATGGACCAGGGCAGCATCTACACCGACGACCTGTGGGACGTATGGCAGAACCGCTTCCAGCTGATGCGCGACCGCTCGTGGGCACGGAAAGGGCACTGCGCCGACTGCAAGATGTGGCGCTACTGCGAAGGCAGCGGCATGCACCTCTACGACGACAACGGCGACCTCCTCACCTGCCACTACCGCCGGCTCTGCAATTGAGGCCACATATATTTTGCCACCGGCACAATATAAACACCATCGGAGCGTTAAATAAGAAAAAAAAATACAGCCATGTTCAAGAAAGAGACTTATATCAAACGCCGCGAGCAGTTGCGCAAAGACGTGGGCCACGGCATCATCATCATTCCGGGCAACCACGAAGCCCCGTGCAACTACAAAGACAACACCTATTGGTTCCGTCAGGACAGCACATTCCTGTATTTCTTCGGGCTTCAGCGCGAAGACCTCGTGGGCGTGATAGACTGCGACAACGGCAAGGACTATATCTTCGCCAACGACTACGACATAGACGACATCATCTGGACAGGGCCGCTGCCGAGCGTCAAGGAGCTGGCGGCCAGCGTGGGTGTGGGCAACACGGGCAATCTGAACGCACTGCGCAGGAAACTGGCCTCTGCCAAGGACTTCCACTACATAGCCCCCTACCGTGCCGACATCACGCGACAGCTGAGCGAGCTGCTCGGCATCAAGTACGACGCTGTGGCTCGTTTTGCCTCGATGGAACTCACGCTGGCCTGCGTGAAACAGCGCAGCATCAAGAGTGCCGAAGAGATTGCAGAGATTGAGAAAGCCATAGCCACGGCATATAACATGCATGTGGGCGCCATGAAGATGGCCATGCCGGGCCGCTACGAGTACGAGCTGGCCGGCTTCATGGAAGGCGAGGCCTGGAAAGGCAACGGCCCCGTGAGCTTCCCCGTCATCATGACAGTTCACGGCGAGACCCTGCACAACCACGGTCACAACAACAAGCTGACGAAGGGGCGCATGCTTGTGATGGACGCCGGATGCGAGACAGCGATGAACTACTGCTCCGACATCACCCGTTCGGTGCCCGTTGGAGGCAAATTCGACAGCCGCCAGAAAGCCATCTACGAGATTGTGCTGGGAGCGAACCTCGAGGCTATACGCGTCACCAAGCCAGGCATCACCTACAAAGAGGTGCATCAGGCCGCAAGCCGCAAGCTTGCCGAAGGCTACAAAGGACTCGGCATATTGAAGGGCAAGGTGGACGACATAGTGGAAGCCGGTGCCCACAGCCTGCTCATGCCCCACGGCCTGGGCCACATGATGGGCCTCGACGTGCACGACATGGAGAACTATGGCCAGATTAACGTAGGTTACGACAACGAGACACGCCCCAGCGAGCAGTTCGGCCTCGGCAGCCTTCGCTGCGGACGCCGTCTGCAACCCGGCTTCGTCATCACCGACGAGCCTGGATGCTACTTCATACCCGCACTTATCGACAAATGGAAAGCCGGGGGCAAATGCAAGGAGTTCATCAACTACCGCGAGCTGGAGAAATGGAAAGACTTTGGCGGCATCCGCATAGAAGACGACGTGCTGGTCACGAAGACCGGCTGCCGTGTGCTGGGCAAGCCCATACCCAAGACAGTCAAGGAAATTGAGGATACAATGGCATCATGAATAAAGTTGAGATTGTGCTCGCCAACACCGGCGAGCGTATGATGATAGAGCCCGGCACCCAGGTGGCGAAACTGGCCGAAGAGTACGAAAAGAGTAAGACCCTCGCCGACGGCAAAGCCCCGTGGCCCATACTCGGTGCCTTGGTGAACAACAAGGTTGAGCCGCTGCAATACCGCATATACAACCCCAAGACCATCCAGCTGCTGGACATCACAAGCCGCCAAGGTTTCCGCATGTACAGGAACGCGCTGACGATGATGCTCTACACTGCGGTGCACGACTGTTACCCCAAGGCAGTTCTGTCGATTGACCACTCGCTGCAGAACGGGTTTTACTGCCGTATAGTAAGCGCCGTAGACGACTTCCAGCTGCCTGCCACAGACGAGGTGTGCCGCACGGTCAGAGAGCGCATGATAGCCCTGCAGGAGGCCGACATGCCCTTCACGGCGAAGACGATGCTGCTGGAGGACGCCAAAGAGCTCATCCGCACGCGCCACATGCCGAAGACCCTATACATACTGGAGCACCTGAAGCAGCTGTATGTTGAGATGAACTTCCTTGGCGACACCGTGCACAAGATAAACGGCAAGCTGGCGCCAAGCACCGGATGCCTGACGACATGGGACTTCCGCCAATATGGAGAAGACGGCTACATGCTACAATGTGCCGACCCCGAGCATCCCGACAAGCTGTCTCTTTTCACCGAGACGCCGAAACTCTTCGCCATCTTCCGCGAGCACTACCGCTGGACAGAGTTGATGCACATGTCTACGGTAAGCGACTACAATCGCATTGTCTACCAGGACGGCGGGCAAGATCTCATCTTGCTGGCCGAAGCCCTACACGAGAAGAAGTATGCCGAGATAGCCGAACAGGTGCGCCAGAGCGGAGCCAAGATGGTTCTGCTGGCAGGTCCCTCCAGTTCCGGCAAGACGACCTCATGCCGCAGGCTGAGTGTGCAGTTGAGCGTACTTGGCTACGATGTCAACCAGATGTCGCTGGACGACTACTTCCTTGGGCGCGACCGTACACCGAAACTGCCCAACGGAGAGTACGACTTTGAGAGCGTGGACGCACTCGACATCCCGTTGCTCAACGAGCACCTCAACGCCTTGTTCCGCGGCGAAGAGGTCAAAATACCGACCTTTGACTTCAAGAAAGGCGACCCGTTCTACAGCGGCAAGACCCTTAAACTGGGCCCACGGAGCATCCTCGTCGTGGAAGGTATCCACGCACTTAACCCCAAGCTGACCGCCGACATAGACGAAGAGCTGAAATTCAAGGTCTATGTAAGCGCGCTGACACAGCTCTCCATCGATGATCAAAACATCATCCACGGCACCGACAACCGTCTGGTACGCCGCTTGGTGAGAGACAACAACTTCCGCGGCTGGAATGCCTATGAGACACTGCGCCGCTGGCCCGAGGTCGTGCGTGGCGAGAGGAAGCACATCTTCCCCTATCAGGAGAACGCCAACGTCATGTTCAACAGCGCCCTGCTCTACGAACTCGGCGTGCTGAAACGCTATGCCGAGCCGCTGCTGAAGCAGGTCCCCGAAGACTGCGAGGAATACTCTATCGCCCAGCAGATACTCAACTTCTCGGAGCCGCTGCTGCCGATAGATGACAAGTTCATCCCCTACAACAGCATCATGCGGGAATTCCTCGGCGGAAGCGCTTTCGAATACTAAACCACGGGGTGCATCCCGTCAACGACAATCTGGGCGCGGAGGTAGACACCTTCGCGCTCTTCTTTTTGCCTCTCTATCTTTGCACGCATCTCTTCCGGCGACAGACCCTGCAACAGCGGCCTCGGGTTACGGCTGTGCAAGGCTCTCTGCACAAGGTCGTCCACGCTCATCTGCATATATATGGCAGTACCGTTGGCAAGTATAAAATCCATGTTTCCGCTGTGGCACGGCGTTCCCCCGCCAGTGGCGATGACCACGTTGTCGAGCCGAGCGGTATCGCGCAGCATCTGGGTCTCCAGCTTACGGAAGGCCGTTTCGCCAAAGGTGGCGAAAAATCGCGGCACAGTATAGTGGTAGCGTTCCTCAAAGGCACGGTCCAGATCGAGGAAATCCATGCCCTTGGAGGCAGCGAGCCGACGGCCGAAGGTCGTTTTCCCGCTATACATATATCCCACCAGGTAGTACTTCATTGCATCAACTCCTTGGCGGTCTGCAGCGCCGCCTTGGTCGGCGGGTCGCTGCTGAGCATGACAGCCACTTCGGTGACGCGCTCGTCTGTGGCCAACTCCTTGATGCACGACACCGTCCGTTTGTCGTCGGTCACCTTGAACACCTTCATGTGCTGCTGAGCTTTGGCGGCAATCTGCGGCAGGTGGGTGATCGCCACCACCTGCATACTCTGCGCCATGCGGCACATGATGCGTCCCACAGCACCTGCTATGTCGCCACTGACGCCGGTATCTATCTCGTCGAATATGATGGTAGGCAGCAGCGAACGCGACGTGTGCATGCTCTTCACCGCCAGCATCAGGCGCGACAGTTCGCCGCCCGACGCCACCTTGCCCAGGTCGCGCAGTTCGCCGCCACGGTTTGCATTGAACAGGAAGGCCACAGCGTCGTGGCCGTTAGGTCCGTAGGTAGCCGTCGGCGACAGCTCGACGACAAAGCGCGCTTCGGGCATGCCGAGTTCATGCAGCGTGGGCAGAATGCCTTTCGACAGAAGCTCGGCGGCTTTGCCACGCGCGGCGCTCAGCCTGTCGGCGGCTTTCTGCACCTCGGCGAAAGCCTTGTCCACCTGTTCCATCTGTGCTTTTATGCGGTCGTCGAGTGTGGCGATAGCCTGCAACTTGACATCCAGTTCGTCGCGGATAGCTATCAAGCCTGCGACATCGTCCACACCGTGTTTCTTCTCCAAGCGGTACAGCAGCGCCAGCCGCTCATCCACTTCCTGCTGGCGTTCAGGACTGTAGGTAACGCCATCGGCTGCGGAGAGCAGCGTGTTGTCAACATCGTCGAGCTCGATCAGCGACGAGTCCACACGCGCCAACAAGTCGGCCGCCTCCTTATGGTACTCCGCCACATGCGCCAGAGCCGCTTTGGCCTGACGCAGACGCGCCAGCACAGACTGCTCCGTGTCGTCGTCGAGCATGGCGGCCGCTGTGGCGAGCCCCTCGCGCACCGCCTCTGCGTACGCCAGCAACTGCGACTCCTCCTCCAGCGCCTGCTGCTCGTCGGCAGCCAAGCGTGCCTCCGCCAGCTCGTCGAACTGGAACTGCAGGTAGTCCTGCTCTTTGCGGTTCCGGGCCTCGGCCGACGTCAGCTCCTCCAAGTCGCGTTTCAAGGAAGCGTAACGGCCGAAAGCGTCGGCATAAGCGGCGCGTTCCCTGCCGCCGGCCAGCGTGTCGAGCAGTTCCATGCGATAAGAGCTGTCGGCCAGCGTGAGCGTCTGGTGCTGCGAATGGATATCGATTATTCTGGCGCCGAGCTGCTTGAGGAACGGCAGCTGCACCGGTGTGTCGTTGACGAAAGCGCGGCTCTTGGCCGACGGCAGTATCTCGCGGCGCAGAATAAGCTTGTCGTCGTAGTCCACGTCGGCCTCGCGGAAGAGCGGTTCCAGGCCAAGTCCCGCCACGTCGAAGAGGGCCTCGACGACGCATTTGCGCTCCTTCTCGGCGAGCACGGCTGCGTCGGCCCGCTGGCCGAGGAGGAGGCCGAGAGCGCCGAGCATGATGCTCTTGCCGGCCCCCGTCTCGCCGGTGATGGCCACAAAGCCGCCGCCGAAGCGGATGTCCGTCTCGCGAATCAGCGCATAGTTCTCAATATGTAACGTCTGTAACATGGCTATTGCAACATGGGCATTATACGTTCCAGCGCCGACACCATGGTGTCGACCTCGGCACGTGTGTTGTAGACGGCGAAGCTAGCACGCACCGTGCCGGGAATGCCGTAGCGGTCCATGACGGGCTGTGTGCAGTGGTGTCCCGTGCGCACGGCGATGCCCATCTGGTCGAGCAGGGTGCCCACATCGTAGGGGTGGCTGTCGCCGACGAGGAACGACAGGACCGCCGTCTTCTGCGGAGCACGGCCGAAGAAGCGTATGCCCGGCAGGGCGGCGAGGCGCTCGGCGGCATAGGCCAGCAGGTCGGCCTCCTGTGCGGCAAGGGCGTCCATGCCCACACTCTGCATGAACTCTATGGCCTTGCCAAGCCCTATGACGTCGCCCACCGACGGGGTGCCGGCCTCGAACTTGAAGGGCAGCTCGTTGTAGGTGGTGCGCTCAAACGACACCTCGCTGATCATCTCTCCTCCGCCCTGATACGGCGGCATCTCGCTCAGCAGCTCCTCGCGGCCGTACATGACGCCGACCCCCATCGGCCCGTACATCTTGTGGCCGGAGAAACAGTAGAAATCGCAACCCAACGCCTGCACGTCGACCTTCATGTGCGACACCGCCTGTGCGCCGTCGACAAGCACGGGCACCCCGTGTGCATGGGCCAAGGCCACGATGTCGGCCACGGGATTCACGGTGCCCAGCGTGTTGGAGGCATGGCAGACAGCCACCAGGCGCGTATGGCCGTTGAAAAGCCGCTCCATGGCCTCGAGGTCGAGCACACCGTCGTCGCTGAACGGCACGGGGCGCAGCGTGGCGCCGGCAAGCTGCCACGGCACGATGTTGCTGTGGTGCTCCATGCCCGACACAATAACCTCGTCGCCGTCGCCTTTGAAATAGCGGCGAGCGAACGAGCTGGCCACCAGGTTGATGCTCTCCGTGGTGCCGCGCGTGAAGACTATCTCGTGCGCATGACGTGCGCCGATGAGGGCCTGCACCTGGCGGCGCACCCCTTCGTAGGCCTCCGTGGCGACAGCAGCCAGATGGTGGGCGCCGCGGTGGATGTTGGCGTTGCCGGAGCGATAGTAGGCGTCCAGGGCCTCGATCACCGCCAGGGGCTTCTGCGTCGTGGCGGCATTGTCGAAGTAGACAAGCTGGCGGCCATGCACTTCAACGCCAAGTATAGGAAACTGATTTCTAATATCTTGCAACATAATTTTTCTATATATCACTCATTGTCAGCGTTTTGCCCAAGTCCCTTCGGCCCCCCTTCGGCCCCCCTTCGGCCTCCCTTCGGCCGTGGATGCGGCAGGTGCGATAGGAAGGGCGTAGGAAAGGGGTAGGGAGCCTGTACGGGGTCCGTGGCAGTTTGACACATAAGATGTTTACGCCTTTTTTTTGTTCTTTTTTATGAAGTAGCGTATCACGAAGAAGAGTATGACGGCGACGAAGAGCGCCACTATGATGACGCTCAGCTGGTGGCTGTAGCGCTCGATGACCGACGGGTCGGCGGCTTTATAGGCGAGCCAACCGAGGAGTGCGAGTATGCAGTTCCAGGCGAGTGCGCCGAGGGTGGTGAAGAACGAGAAGGAGAGGAGGTTCATGCGGGAGAGGCCAGCGGGTATGGATATGAGCTGGCGGATGACTGGTATGAAGCGGCCGACGAGTGTCGAGACGGCGCCGTGGTCGTTGAAGTAGGCTTCTGCGCGCCGGACTTTGTCCTCGGAGAGCTGGAGCATGCGGCCGAGGCGGCTGCGCGCGAAGGCGTAGACGATGGGTCGTCCGAGCCAGAGTGAGAGCAGGTAGTTGAGGAGTGCGCCGAGGAGTGCGCCGAGTGTGCCTGCGAGTACGACGAGCCAGACGCGCATGCCGCCTGCGCTCTGAGGGTTGCATGCCACGTAGACGGCGGGTGGTATGACCACTTCGGAGGGGAAGGGGATGAAGGAGCTCTCGAGTGTCATGAGTGCGCCTACGGCGAGGTAGTTCATGTTGGCGTCGTACCAGTGGAGGAGGGAGGCCACCCATCCGGAGGCTGCTGTGTCGCCGCGGACGGCTTCGGCGACGCCGGGGGCATCCTGTGCCTGGCAATGGGGGACGCCGAAGGAGAGGGACGAGACGAGGGCGAGAACGAGTATTGTCCTTTTCATGGATTTAAAGTTTAAAGTTTAAAGTTTAAAGTTTATGGTTTAAGGTTTAAAGTTTAAAGATTCAGGATTCAAGATTCAAGATTCAGGTTCTGGGCCATCGTCGTGCAGGGCGGCGAGGAGTGGGGCGAGGGCTTGGTTGTCCCATGCCTGTGGGCAGAGCTGGCGGAGCAGGGAGGGCTGGACGTCGGCGAGGAGACGGCGGAAGCGGTTGTAGCGGTTGGTGTAGAAGCAGGCGGCGGCGAGGTAGGTGGAGTAGAAGAGGTCGTGGGGATAGAGCTGGAGGGACTCTTCGGCGAACTCGATGAGGATGTCGTATATGGCGTGCTTGAAGAGGAAGAGCGTGTAGAAGCGGCAGTGGCCCTCGTTGGCGCTGGGTGAGGCGACGAGGCGCTCGTAGAAGTCGGAGGCGGCGTCGACATTGTCGCGTCCGTCGTAGACCAACGCGGAGCAGAAGAGGGCATCGGGACACTGTGGGTCGACGGCGAGTGCTTTGCGAGCGGAGGCGAGAGCGGACGTGTCGTCGCCGAGATAGAGCTGGCACAAGCCTATGCCGGCGAGGGCTTCGGCGTCGGCGGGGTTCTCGTCGACGGCTTTGCGGAGGTAGAGGAGTGCGGTGTCGAAGTTGTCGTGCCGTAGGAAGAGCTGCCCGAGTGCACGGTAGATGTCGGCATGGAGGGAGACGCTGTCGAGGGCGCGAGTGAGTGCTGTGGCGGCTTCGCCTATGCGGTCGAGCTGCTCGTTGGCGAGCGCGAGCTCGTAGTAGGCGGAGGCGTAGTTTTTGTCGATGGCGATGGCATACTCGAAGGCGTCGACGGCGCGTTCGGCGAGGCCGAGGTCGCGGCAGACGCAGCCGTAGCAGTACCAGCCAATCTTGCTGTAGGGATGGTCGTTGACATAGAGCTTGAGGAACTCGGAGGCTTCGTCGCAGGCATCGGCCTCCTCGCACGTGTCGAGGTAGTTGTAGAGTGTCTGCTCGTCGTAGGAGTCGGTGCGGAAGGCCTGCATGTAGTACTGGATGGCATCGTGCCACTGCTGGAGGCGGACATACTCCTCGGCGATGTTGGCATAGATGCGTCCGAGCTGCCACCCGTCGGCGGCGGCGCGGAGGTAGTACTGGATGGCTTTCCGGCTCTCGCCCATCTCGCCATAGACGACGCCGAGCGAATAGGCCACGTCGGTGTCCGACGGGTCCTGTCGCTCGAGGGTCTGCAGGAGTGAGAGCGCCTTGTCGTTTTCCTTGTTGAGGACATACCAGTGGGCGCGCCTTATCTTCACCTCGATGCTGTCGGGATAGAGGCGCTCGGCGAGGTGGATGGCCGATATGAGTGGTTCCTTGTCGTCGACTTCGAGGTAGTAGTCGATTATCATTTCCAGTTCGTCGATGTCGTAGAACTGGGTCTCGCCGCGCATGACGGTGCGCTCGAAGTCGAGCACCAGCTGTTTCACCTCGTCGTCGAAATCTGTAAAGCGGTCGTTGTTCATAGTTATGAGTTATGAGTTATGAGTTATGAAGTTGTTTTAGAAAGAGAAGCGTATTGTCAGGCCACCTTTGGTGGTGGAGTTGGGGTAGGCGTTGGATATATAGGGTGTGTTGATATTGGTCTGGAAGAAAGCACGGAGCACGAGATAGGTGGTGAGCGAATACTCGGCGCTGAGCTCGGCCATCCAGACGGAGCTGCCGGAGGATATCTGGCTGATGTTCTGGTTTATCTTGCGGATGTTGGTCATATTGCTGTTGTAGGTGAGGTTGAGCTGGAGGACGATGTCGCTCTTCACCTCAATGGGCATGCTGCCGATCTTGAGCTGGAAGCCGATGTCCTTGAAGCGGTAGCCGGCGCCGAAGGTGACGCCGTCGCGCGTGGTCTCGGTGAGCTGGTTGTTGGAGAAGGAGAGAGCGAGGGTGCGGTTTTTCTGTAGCGAGAAGTTGAACTGGAAGCTGTTGACCATGTTGACCGAGACACGGACAAGGGGGTTGAACTGCTCGGTGATCTGTACGCCGCCGGTTGAGACGGGTGGGATGTAGTCGCCGGTGTTGTTGAGGACGGTCTCCATGCCGTAGTCGTAGTCGCCGAGGGCGGAGAGTGCGGCGTCGGTGTAGTAGTTGCCGACGGTGTAGGTGGAGGAGTAGCGGTGGGAGAGGCTGATGTTGGAGAACCACTTTTTGAGGAACTGCACCTTGTTGAGACCGTTATAGCTGATGTTCCAGTTAGGCAGGGGCATGTTGAGGAAAGGCGAGAAGGAGCTCTTGGCGGGATCGTTGCCGAGGTAGGTGGCGAGGAACGAAGAGAGGAGGACGGTCTGAGAGTTGGCGCTGTAGCCTGCCGGATAATACAGTCCGTTCATGGTGTCGAGAATCATCTGCCCGCAGTACGGGTCGGGATTGGCGGCGGCGAGACGCTCGGCGACGACCAGACGGTTGTCGAGGAAACGGTTAAAGAGGTCGTCGCTGTTGGCGAATGCCGTGAGGAAGCTCCAGGTGGTGGTGGTGTAAGAGCCGGAACGGACATAGGAGAGGGGCCCGTCGACCTGGTCTATTGCCGTATTGTACTTATAGTAGTACTCCTCACGGGAGGAATAGTTCTGAGTGGCACTGACATCTATCTTGAGGTCGCGGATGGGTTCGACGGCAGCCTGCAGAGTGAGCGTCCGGTTGGTTGTCATCTCATGCGGTGTATTGAAGAGGGTGTCGCGGCTGAGCAGGTCCTGCCGCAGAAGGTCGTGGGCTATATCCTGGTCATAACCGAGGACGTAGCCGAACCCTGGCGTCCAGTATGTGCGCGGGTCGAGGCCTATAAACATCGGCTCCCCCATATAGCCCGGCAGGCGGGACCCGTTGGTGACGTTGTACTGCGCGCTCACGTTCTTCACGCCGCTGACAAAGCGCAGAGCAAAGTATCCCACATTCTTGAGGGCTTCCATGAACTTGACATGACGGAGGCTGTCGGCCATAGCCAGCGAGTCCTTGGCGCTCATAGGCTTGGCGGCCTGCGGCTTCTTGCCCATCTTGTTACGGTCGTTCTGCTTGCCGTTTGTGGCAGGGGCATTAGCCTTGCGCAGCAGGGGGATATTGTTGTAAAGCTTGGTAAAGTCGGCCGTGGCAGAGGTCTGTAAAGTCGTGGAGTTCTGCAGAGTGGCACCCATAGAGGCCAGCGCCGACGTTGTGCCGAGATATGTATAATTAGTGCGGTAGCTCAGTGGCATACGCAGGAAGTCCATGTATGGCAGCTTGTTGACAGGCAGTTCATAGGAGGCACTGATTGACTGCTGGAACTGCTGCATGGTGCCACCGTCGACGATGGAGCGCCAGACCGAGTCGCCGGCCGACGGCGTGTCGATACGGCCTATCGGCTCGTCAATGCGGGCGTTGGCATTGGCGGAATACTGGATATGGAAGGAACGGGAGAGGTCGTAGTTGACGCCGTAATTGCGTTGCCATGTGAACTGTTTGTACCACGTAGGCTTGATAATCACCATGGCGGCACTCTTGTTGCGCAGCATAGTCTCCTCAAAGTCACGGTAGATCTCGGTTGAGAACGAGAGGTTCTTGGGCAGGTAATAGAAGCCTATATCTTTGATTATCTTCCAGTTCTTATTGTTAAAGAGCTTCACTTTGTCAAAAGGCTTAACCTCTTTGGCCTGCATAGCATAGTTGTAGGTGAACCCACCACGGTGCTGATCCTTACTGTAGTGCTCAATATCCTCGTCGGATGTGCGCTCACGGCTATATGCATAGGAAAACGAGAAGTTCTCTATGTCATAGAAATGCTGCTTCAGTGCAGACTTGCCGACACGTTCTTTATGCACATTGGAGAGAGTGAGGTTGGTGGCAGACTTGCGCTTCTGTGTCATGTGACGCACGCTGTCGCGCTCTTCTGCGGTACGGTATGTGGCGAGGTCGTCATAAAGGCGCACATCGGGATTGAGCGGATTGTATTCCGGACTGCCTATTTCGCGGCTGTAATCGAGGTAGAGCGGTATTCTCATGCCCCACGATTCGGGCATGAAACGTCCTAATTCAAGGTCCAGGGTTGTCTGGAAGTTGAACGTATTGACAAGTTCCTCTTTGATAAGCGGATCTTCAAGATTGCCGAAATTAGCTGTAGTGTACGAACCGTAAAGCGAGAGATTGCCAAGGTCGGCGAGGTTGGTGCGTGCCAGCGCCATTGCCGCCCAGCCACCTTTGTTTATGTAGTCAGACAGCCGCAACTCGTTAATCCACACAATGGCTGATTTGGGCAGCATATTGTTGCCATCGTCCAACGACTGTTTTCTGGGATTTCTCACGCCTATCATTATCACCTTGACCTTACCCAGGTTTGGGTTGCCCAGAACAGTGTACTTCTTGCCATCGACCACCTCACTATACAGCAACGACGGAGAATAGTTGGCGTCGCCTGAGCGTATCTTAATGTTACGGTTGGTCTTTATTTCTGTCAAGTGCTGGATATCAATATCCACGCTGTTGGCTTCGGGCCAAATGCCATAGGGGTCGTCAGAGGGAGTGTACCAAGGGGTAAACTGCAGCGGCAGTTCATATTCATAGTAGTTGGATGTATAGTCGCTGCCGAGTCGAATGAAGAGAGAGAGGTCGCCATCGCGCAGATAGTCTGTGGCATATTTCTGCTCGGCATGCACAAACATCTTCATGTGCCCATAGAAGCGTAGATCATATCCCGTGGAGCGGTAAATGGCACGGGCGTCGCCGCTGGCCAGCCCGTCAATATCCAGAGCCACCGACTGCTCGTTAAGCTTTGTATAGCTACTGCTTGTGCTGTACCATTCTTCACGTTCTATGCCGGGAGGCAGCACGTATGGCACAGGCTGACGGGAGCCATTCTCCTCTATATTGACCGTCGAGATGCTGAAGGAAGTCTCCTCCCCCGCCCCTGTTGAATAATCGCCGGGCTGAAGCAGCTCATCCGTATACTTGCGCCATGTGGAATACACAAGATCCAGCGTGGCGAAGCGCAAGATGATGGGTTCCTCAAAACGGTTGAGGAACATGCGCATGAACCGTATCGACTGGAAGCCGTTGATGTTTCCCACCTTCTGGTCTGGCTCACGTATGGGGATGCGGAACTGATACCATTTGCACGTCGTTGTTTCCCCGTTGGCGAGCTCCACATTGCGGGCCTCCTGAATATCCACAATATGGTTCTGCCCTATCACCATGTTCTCCGGCTTGAGGTCTATGACATATTGGTAGTAGTTTTCAGCCTCGCTGAGGGTATTGTCACGGTTGATGTCCTCCACGTTAGGATAAGCCGTGGCGCTTGTCATGTAATCCTCGCCGCTGTCGCCGTCCACAGGCGAGTTGCCCTCCGGGTTGTTGAAGAACTTGTAACGGTCGTTGATTTTGACGTCTGCATCGTCATAAGCCGAAGAGCGGTAGTAACGGAAGTCGTCGGCCGACGGGTCGGCGGCGGCCTGCTGGTAAGCCCGCGACGAGGTGCCGAAGCGCTGCTCTATGGCAGACAGATAGTCGGCGAAGAACGCCTGCTCGTCGAGCAGGTTGTGGGTGGAGCTCAGACCGTCATAACCCACATCCTGATACATGCGCGAGGCCTCGTCGTTGTCAAAAGCGTTGACGATAGGCTGTGTCGTGGGCACACGCCCCCAGATGGTGGTGTCTACATTGACCACCGTGAGGCTTGTCGGCAGCCCGTTCTCAAAGCTCTTGCGACCGTCACGCAGTATATCCTCGCTGATGTCGCCAAGGTTTATATACAGGCGTCCGCCGCTGTGCGAGGGGTTCTCGATAAAGGGGTCCATGAGCCAGAACTCTATGGTCTCTATGTTCTGCGTCTCAAAGTCGGTATAGTCCAACTTGCGCATGATGCCGCCCCAGCGGCTTGCCGGGCTCTCCAGCAGTCCGTCGCCGTTGATGCCGGCGCTGTATGGGGACGGCGCCACGTCGTAGTTGTACGGACCCCTCTCCTCGGGATAGTATGCCAGGTTAAGCTCATAAATGTTTGTCGGCTGTCCCGATGCAAGGTCTTTGTTGGGGAACACCTCCTGCTCGTATATGCGGCGCGAATACGGCCGCGAGAGGTCGTCGGCAGTTATGTTCGACGGGCGGCTGCCCGTGTTGTAGAAGTCGTTGCTGATGCGATACCAAGCCAGCTTGGCGCGGTTATAGCCATAGGCCAACCCGGTGCCGGGAGCAGTCTCCGGGAACATGGGCGACGCCGAGCGGTAGTCCTGCGGCGTGCTGGCGAGGAACCACATGTTTATGCCTTTCAGGTCTATACTGCTCTGCGCACCCTCAAAGTCGTCGACGTAGCTCACGCTGCCCTCCTTCGAGCCCGTGCTGCTCATACCGGGTATAAAGTGCGCAAACTCCGCCGTCAAGCTCAGGTTGCTCGGCGCCTTGGTGTCGATGCCGGGCAGCATGTCCACAAGCTTGGTGATGAACGGCACCTCATGGCTGTAGTTGAGGTCAAGTCCCCAGATAGTGTTGCTCGTGGGCTCGTCGCCGAAGTTGTTCTTCTGCGTCATGGGCTTCTCGTGCAGATTCATCACCGTGGCCCCCAGATTGAAGTTCGGCTCGAACTCATAGTTCAGGTGCAGGCCAAGCATACGCTTGGTGGTCATGCTGAAGCTGTTGTTCTCGCTGCTCACACTGATTGGCGTGTTCGACGAGAGTATGCTCTCGTTAGTGATGCGCACCGTACCCATGGTGTAGTCCACCGTATAGTCCACATTCTCTATCAGCGGCATGCCGCCGGCCGTGACGGTCACCGAGCCGGGAGTCACGCTGTAGCCAAGCGAAATCTCTCCGCTTACACTTGTGGTGTAGTAGCCTTCCAGATAGAACTTGTTTCTGTCGGCATACTGTCGCGCCAACGTCTGCGTCATCGTGTACAGCGAGTCGAAGCAGTACCGGTTGGCGTAGTCGTCGTCGCCGAGTATAGCCCGCAGGTCCTTGCCGAAGGGTTCGACATAAGGGAAGAACACCCTGCCCGTCGAAGCCTGTATGATACCGCCTCTGAAGGCTGCCGAGTCGAACCAGTCGAAGACACCGTCGGCGTAATAATAGCTCTGCGTGGCGTCCATGCGGTCGAGCCCGAAGACCTCGATCAGCGGTTTGCCCTGCTGCGGGCCGTCGGTGAAGAAGCCTATACCCAGCCCCCCGTTGGGGTTTTCATACAGCACATTGAGGCGGAAGTTGTCCCGGCTCAACTGGCTGCTCCGCAGGAAGTACACATTCTTCATCATCAGCCTCCACAGGGGTCCGTGGGTGTTAACCGTCGTGCTCTTGAGGAGCTTCACAATGAGCGTGTTCGGGTCGTTCACACCGTCGGTGGTCAACTCACCCACCTGATACACCGTGGTGTCGCCGATCACCTGGTACTGGAAGGCCACGGCCAGCACCTGGTCGTTGCTCAGCGGCTGGTTGAGGCTTATGAAGCCCAGCTGGCGGTTGAACGTATACTCGTTGCTGCTAAGCAGTCGCGCACTCTCTATCTTCTCATAGTCCACCCCGCTCGTCAACCCCAGTCCCTGCATGTAGCCTGTGACGGAGTTGATGCTGCGCACGGCGCCGGGGTTCATCAGCTGCAGCAAGTCGTTGCTGCTGTTGGTGGGCTTCACGGAACCCGTGCCGCTGATGCGGGGGTTCGACGGTGTATGCTCGCCGAGGTCTGTCAGGGCCAGTATGTTGCGGTTCTGCGTCACGGCGGCACCGACATTGGTGCGCCACACCTCTATGCGCAGTATCTTCACGTTGCTGTTCACCACAGGCAGCGTGGACATGGCGTTGTTGTAGTTGTCGTAGAAATATTGCGCTATGAAGAAGTGGCGGTTCTCCTCATACTCGTCGGCCCTTATCTCGAACTCGTGGCTGCTGGCGCCGCCCTTCACCTGCATGTTCTCCGTGCTCGTCTCCTTCTCGCTCAGCACGGCGTCCACCGTCAGCTTGCCGAACTTCAGCTTCGTGTGGAAGCCGAAGAGCTGCTGGCTGCCCTGTATCAGCGTGGTGTTCAGCGGGAATGATATATCCGCCGCCTCGAAGAGCTGCAGTATGTCGTCCTCCTTGCCCTCATACTTGAGCTTAATCTTGTTCTCGAAGTCAAAGGTGGCCTTGGTGTTCTGGTTGATGTCGAAGTCTATGAGGTCGCCGATCTTGGCGTTGAGGTTTATCTGCAGGTTCTCGTCAAAGTCGAAGGTCGTCACGCTGCGCTGGCTCTGGTCGCGCTGCGGGTCGTTGCGGTAGTTGTTCACAATCTGGAACGTCAGCTCCGCGCTGCCGCTGGGCGTTATCTTTATCTCCGGCAGCTTGTTCAGTATATCCAGCTTTTCACTTATCTGGTTGAAGCCCGGTATCTTGCTCAGCAGGCCGCCCTCAGCGTTGTCGAGCACCGTGCCGTCCTTCTTCTCGTTCCAGTAGCTCTCCATCAGCCTGTCCATCTGCCAGTCCTGATACTCGTCGAAGGTCATGTATTCGCGCCCCACCACCATGTCGCCCACTTTGGTGACGCGCACATAGCTGCCGCTCTGGGCGTCATACTCCACGGCCGTGGTGATGCCCGCCGGCGTGTAGCCGCTCCCCATGGGGGTGAACTGCACGCTGTCGTCCTGGCCCCATGCCGCACCGCAGCACAGGAGCATCACCGTCAGCAGTAGTATATACCGTACTCTCAAGGCGTTTTTATAGAATAACTAATAATAAACGCCCCTTGCCATGTTTTATTGCACGGCACTAAATATTTTTCTTCTAACAACGGAATTACAGGCGTTTCAGGCCCTCTTTGATGATCTCCTCAACGGTCATCGGAGTGCCGTCGGGGGTGCGCCAGTCTTGCGACATGAGGAGCTTCTCGACGGCGGGCTTGGCAAAGCCGAGCATGGTGAGGGCCGTCAGGGCCTCGTCGCGCGACTGGTTGGCCTGCTGGCCGCCTACCGACGGCTGGCGACTGCCCACAACACCCATCTTGTCGGCAAGCTCCAGCACTATGCGCTGGGCCGTCTTAGCGCCGATGCCCTTGACGCGCTGCACCTTCTTGACGTCCTGCGTCTGTATGGCCGTGCGCAGCTCGTCAACCGTCAGCGACGACAGCATGACCCTCGCCGTCTGGTTGCCCACGCCGCTGATGCTCACCAGCAGGCGGAACATCTCGCGCTCGGCCATGTCGCTGAAGCCGAAGAGCTGCTGCGCGTCCTCGCGCACCACATGGTGGGCGTAGAGCTTCACGCTGTCGCCCTCGGCGCGCCGCAGGGCCTCATAGGTGTTCAAACTTATCTCAAGCAGGTAGCCCACACCGCCGCAGTCTATCACCGCCTGCGTGGGCTCCAACGATGCCAGTCGGCCTTTGATATATTCGTACATAAGTCGTTAATTGTCATAATTATACCCAATACCCGCCGCAGGACTGCCGTCCTGCAGGTGGTAGTCGTCCCCGGCGGGATCGACGAACAGCGGATCCTCGTCCCAGTTGCTGCCACGCACCAGGCAGTTGGTGAAGTTGTAGTTGAAGTCGTAGCCCTCCACGGCCTCCAGGCTCACCTCCCCCGTGCTCCGTGTGCCGTAGATTATGCAGTTGCTGAAGTCGGCACGCGTCAAGTTGCCAACCACATAGCCGCCATGCACGGGGTAGTAGTTGGCCACGATGACCCCCGTGGTGTCGCGCGAAGTGTAGTTCCAGTAGTGCGCCAGGGTGCAGCGGTCGAACGAATAGTCGCCGCCGGCGATGAGCACCAGCGACGACAGGCAGTCGTAGACCAGCAGGTTGCTGCCCTCGATGGCGGCCGTCTGGCCGATGATGCCGGCGTCGCTCATGTTGCGTATCACGGTGTTGGTGACCGTCAGCCCCGCCCCGGGGTAGCAGCGCAGGCCGCCGACGGCGTTCTCCACCACGCAGTGGTCCATCACATTGCCGGTGCTGAAGTTGTAGAACCAGACGGTCTGCCACTGGCCCGGCAGCGTGCGGTACCACGGGTCGTGGCGCAGCGAGGTGAAGAGCACCGGCTGCTCGGCGGTGCCCACGGCGTTGAGCCGCGCCGCGGAGTCTATCACCAGCATGGCGCCGTCGGCGAAATAGAGCTCGTCGCCGGGCCCGAGGGTCAGCGTGTTGCCTTCGAGCACCGCCGCCGGCGAGAGGAAGACATGGGGCCTGTCGCTGCGCCACGCGGCGCAGTCTATGGGCACATACCATGTGGTGTCAGTAGGCTTCAGCCGGTGGTATACGGCGTTGCGGCCGTAGGCCTCGAGGGGCAGCGCCTGACCGTTGCTGAACATGATGGAGTCGGTGCGCAGGAACGGGGCGTTGCTCTCCGTGGGGTCTATATTGGCCTGGATGTAAATGTGCAGGCTGTCGCCGCCCTGCAGCTCCACGCGCTGCGCCACCATCGAGGTGTCGCCGTCGACGTTGAGGCGGAAACGGCTGGCGCGCCCGTGCAGCAGCGTGACGGAGGCGAGCTCTATGTCGTGCTTCGAGCGGTTGTAGACCTTCACCATGCGCGTCGTGGTACCCATGGAGGCGAAGACGGTGTCGAAGGTCACCTTCTCCTCCGAGAACTCCAGCCGCACGCTACGCTCGTCGGCGTAGACGGCGTCGCGGCGGCAGCCGGCGGCAACCACGGCGACCAAGGCCGCAAACAACACTATAGGCAACAATCTCTTCATACGGCAACAGAGGCTATCTGGTGTACAACCCGAAGATCTCTTCCAAGCGCTTGGCGCACACGGGGCAGAACGGGGCGTAGTCGCGCATCATGCAATGCATCGCCGGACGGTAGACGCCCTTGCTGCTGTAGCCGGCACCCTCGTAGACGCCAAGCGGACCGCAGACGCCTTTCGGCACACTCTCGTCGGCCGGCGTGGGCACCGGCGTGCCTTCGCCAAGCATGGACTGCCACTTGGAGGCGAAGTCCTTGAGGTTCGTGATGTTGGGCTCCAGCGGCTCGCGCTCGCCGAGGTGAAGCGTCGAGTAGCTCATCTCCTCGTCCACATACTCGTCGGCCAGGCCGCCGAAGGCATGGCCGAACTCGTGCGGCAGCACATACTCGGCCATCCTGTGCAGCGACGAGACGGCGTAGAAATTGTAGATGGCGCCGCCGCCGTAGGTGTCGCTGTTGACCATGACGATGATGAAGTCGCAGGGCGTGGTGCCTATGAGGTCGTGCAGGCGGTGCACGCTGAAGGTCATCAGGTAGCGGTCGATGCCGAAGGTGCCGAAGTCGGTCCCCACATCGCCCACGACGCCGTAGACGTTGAAGTCCGCGCGGTGGCCCTTGAAGGGCTCCTTGCCGAAGAGCACCTCCTTCATGCGGTAGAAGTCGACGCCCACCTTCTGGGGCGACTCGCCGTCGTAGCCCTGGGCCACGATGACTACGTCAACCTTCTTCGACGGGTCGCCGTGCACCTCCAGGTCGCGCCGCTGGCCCTCGCGCCAGAGGGTGTCGAGCCTCTGCTTGGCGGGGTCGAAAGTCACCACCGTGGCGTCCACCATGCTGTCGTCGGCGCCGCGCCGCTGCAGGGCTATCTGCACGGCACGCTTGGGCATGGGCACCAGCAGCGTCTCCTCGAAGCGCATCTTCACCTTGCGCCCGCGCTCGGTGTTGCGGTACTCGCGGAAGAGGTTGCTGTAGCCGCGGCTGTATATCTCCTTGCCGCTCTTGGCGTCGCGCACCGAAATGCGGTAGTCGCCGTTGTCGAAGGGGTCTATCAGCTGCGTACGCGAACCGTGCCACGGAGCGTTGCGGTCAATCCAGCGGCTCACCCACACGGAGTCGCTGCTGACGTTGCCCTCGCGCATGCAGTCGATACGCAGCGTGCCGCCGGTGAAATAGCGGCTGAAGCTCACTTTACCGGCCTCGGCGGGCAGGGCCGCGAGGAGCAGGAATATGCAGAATATGATGCTTTTGGTCCTCATAGTGCTATATTATGCCCTACGGAGCCGGTACGGCATTTCAACGATACTTCAACGATACTTCTTCAGTAGTTCTTCAGTGCAGCACTGAAATACTACTGAAGAACTACTGAAGAACGGCCGTACCGGGTCCGAAGGGACTCCGTAGGGGCTTGGGAGAGGGAGGGGGAGAGTTTTTTACAAAGTATTTACGTATATTGATTTTTTTCGTACTTTTGCAGCCCGAAAAACAACAGTCAAGGATGATAACAAAGCTATACAACGACAACCCTAACGTGCGCGAAGTGAGACACATAGCAGACATGTTGCGCAACGGCGGCGTGGTGATAGTGCCCACCGACACCCTCTACGCTTTTGCCTGCTCAATGGAGCACAAGCGCGCCGTGGAGGAGATTGCGCAGCTGAAAGGCTTCAAAATAAAACAGGCCAAGTACTCGATGCTCTGCTCGAGCCTGAGCCAGGCGTCGGAGTATGTGCGCGCCATGGACAAGGAGGTCTTCGCGCTGCTCAAGCGCTGCCTGCCGGGGCCCTTCACGTTCATCATGGAGGCTTCGGGCAATGTGCCGCGCAACTACCAGAACAGCAACAAGACCATAGGCATCCGCGTGCCCGACAACGAGATACTGCGGGCGATAATCGAGGAGGTGGGCGCTCCGCTGATAGCGACGTCGGTACGCCCCATCGGCGAGGACGACGAGGTGGAGAACTACACGGACCCGGAACTGATACACGACCGCTTCGGCAGCCGTGTGGACGTGGTGGTCGACGGCGGCATCGCCGACGCCGAGCCCTCGACGGTGATAGACTGCAGCGACGGCGCAGAGCTGCTGCGCCAGGGCAAGGGGGTTGTGGATTTGTAGGGTTGAGTAGGTAAGTAGATAAGTAGGTAAGTAGATAAGACGATTGTAGAGTTGAGTTGTTGAGTAGGTAAGTAGATAAGTAGGTATGTAGATAAGTAGGTAAGTAGATAAGTAGGTACAGTAGATAAGTAGGTACAATAGATAAGTAGAATAAGAAACTATTTTTATCACAAAAAAATACATACTTCACAATAACAATGATCGGGATAGAATATGACAACAAGGTTTGAAGACGTTATTGCTTGGCAAAAGGCGCGAATATTCATCAACCACGTGTACAACGTAACCAAGAGGTTTCCTCCAGAGGAGCGATATGGACTGACATCACAGTTTCAGCGTGCCGCAGTGTCCATCGCCGCCAACATTGCCGAAGGATATAAACGACTGGGGAAAGACGACAAAATCCGATTCTACAACTATTCACAAGGAAGCCTGGAAGAATGCAGATGCTATATTTATCTGTCGCAGGACTTTAATTATATCGCACCAGACGAAGCCCAAACCATGATAAACGAAATAGAAGAGGCAAGCAAGATTTTAAACAGCTATATTAATTCAACAAAGAACAGACAAAATTGGGAAGAATAAAATGCAATAAATACATCACATTATCCAATTAATATATAAATAATCACAAAATGCGACAACTACATTTGCCTTATCTACTTAACTACTTACCTTCTGTCTACTAAAATGAATATTACCATCAACAACGGGGACTCGTTCTATAGTGGCAACACGGGCTGCCTGACGCGCATCGCTGTGCTCGGCATCGCCGTGATGGTGGGTGCGTGGCTGCTGCCGGGCGTCGAGGTGACGTCGTTCTGGGCCGTGCTCCTGACGGCGGTGGTCATCTCGCTGCTCGACAACCTGGTGAGGCCGATACTGATAGTGGTGACGCTGCCAGCGACGGTGGTGACCCTCGGCCTGTTCCTGTTCGTCATCAACGCCATCATCATCCTCATGGCATCGGGCATCGTCAACGGCTTCGAGGTGAACAACTTCGGCTCGGCGCTGCTCTTCAGCCTGGTGCTCACGGCGGTGAACTACCTGCTGGAGCTGCCCAACCGATACCTGCAACGCAAAGAACTCCGCAAACGCCGCGACGACAACACCGACGACGAGGGGTTCACTCCATACGAAGAAATAAAAGACTGACACGATATGAAACAAGTAACAAAGGCCGCAGAGCTTACAGCGGCAGTAGAAGAAGCAAAAAAACAAGGACTTGAGATAGGCCTCGTGCCCACCATGGGCGCCCTTCACGAGGGGCACCTCTCGCTCATAGAGCGCGCGCTGAAGGAGAACGACGTGGTGGTGGTGAGCCTGTTTGTCAACCCCATCCAGTTCAACAACAAGGAAGACCTGGAGAAGTACCCGCGCACGATAGACGCCGACCTGAAGCTCATCGAGGGCCTCATAGCACGCACGGAGGGCCGCGCCAAGGAGCTGCTGGCGTTCACGCCGACTGTCGACGAGATGTACCCCGACGGCGAACCCAAGGAGGTGTACCACTTCGGGCCCGTGGAGGAGGTGATGGAGGGGCCGCGCCGTCCGGGCCACTTCAGCGGTGTGGCTGTGGTGGTGCGCCGGCTGTTCGACCTGGCACAGCCCAAGCGCGCCTACTTCGGCGAGAAGGACTACCAGCAGATTGCCGTCATCCGCGCGCTGCTAGCGCAGATCAAGTACCCGATAGAGCTGGTGCCCTGCCCCATAGTGAGGGCCGACGACGGCCTGGCGCTCTCGAGCCGCAACATGCGCCTCTCGCCAGCCGCACGCCAGATGGCACCGGCCATCAACGCCACACTGGAGCAGGCCGCCGAGATGTCCGAGTACGAGGAGGTGGACGACGTGAAGGAGTGGGTGCTCGACACGCTGGCATCGTGGCACGAGGTGAACGGCAGCCCCGACGGGCTGCGCTTCGAGCCTGAATACTTCGAGATTGTCGACGCCATCACCCTCCAGCCCATAGCCGACTGGAGCGAGTCCGGCGAGGAGGGCGCCGTGGGCTGCATAGCAGTGTGGCTCGACGGTGTGCGCCTCATCGACATCGTGAAGTTCTGAGCACCCGGGCGCCGCTGCCGGGCACGCAGGGCCTGCAGGGCAAGGCAGCAACTGCCATGAAGAGGTGTCCGCACAATAAAAAGAGGGAACGGACGTTTCCCATTACAGAAGAGTGAAACTGTTATACATACTCATTGTCGGCATGGCAGTGAGCTTGGCAGCGTGGCTGCTGTGGCTCACACGGCCCCCACGCGAGAGGGGGCTGCGGGCTCTGCAGCACAACGAGTTGATAGACGTGCCGACCGAGGGGAACAGCATAACAACCTATACGGCTTTCGGCCCCATGTTTGACGATATGCTGGCCGACATCAAGGCGGCAAAGCACCACGCTTACCTGCAGTTTTTCAAAGTGGAGCCCGACGTTGTGGGGCAGCGCCTCGGAAGCTTGCTGACGACACGCGCAGCTGACGGCCTGGAGATGAGGCTGATGTATGACGACCTGGTGTGCCACTCGTGGCGCTGGTACTACCGAACGCTGGAACGCCAAGGAGTTGCCACGGCAGGCTTCGGCAGGGTGCACATACCGTTCATAACACGGCGCGGCTACTATCGCAACCACCGCAAGACCGTCATCATCGACGGACGCGTGGCCTACGTCGGCGGCATGAACATTGCCGACCGCTACAACCAAGGGCTGAGCTGGGGACGCTGGCGCGACACCATGGTGCGCATCGAGGGCCCTGCGGCGGCAGCCGTGCAGGCTTCCTTCGCCATGGACTGGCTCTACACCACGGGCAAGCAGATAGCCACGGATACGTTCAAGCCCGCCACGCACATAGCGGGGACGCTGCCGGTGCGCATCATCACAAGCGGACCGCTTGGCAACGGGCCGCAGATCATGCACTTCACGTCTCGCCTGCTCAACAGCGCCACATCATACGTATACCTTGAGACACCATATTTTATACCCACGCACGAGATGCAAGAAGCGCTTCGCGGCGCGGCACGACGCGGCGTGGATGTGCGTGTGCTCGTGCCGCCACGCGGCGACCGCGATGAGACGACGCAGTATGCGTCACGCGCATACTTCGCCTCACTGCTGGCCGACGGCGTGAAGATAGGCACCTACAGCGAAGGGTTCCTGCACTCGAAGATAATAGTGGCCGACGACAGCGTGGCGGTGGTGGGCTCTTGCAACATAGACCCACGCAGCCACCTGCTATGCGAGGAGATTGTGGCTGTGGTGGACAGCAGCGCCTATGCCGCCGAACTGAAAGAGGTCTTCCTCGCCGACGAAACTGTATCGACTTACATTGACCCCGCCGCATGGCAACACCGCAGCCTCATGGAACGTTGCGGCGAGGTCTTGGCACTAACAATAGCATCTCAACTTTAACTCAATGGCAGAACAAAACGAAATAAGACAAGCGGAACGGATACAGACATCCGTCATCAACAAGCTGGAACACAAAGCCCTCGTATGGCTGGCCAAAAGGCAGCCGAAGTGGGTGACGTCAGACATGCTCACGGGAGTTGGCATCGTGGGCGCCTTCATTGTAGGTCTGGGCTTCGTGCTCACGCGCTACAGCATCGACTGGCTGTGGCTCAGTTCGGCAGGCCTCGTCATCAACTGGTACGGCGACTCGCTCGACGGCACACTGGCACGTGTACGCAACACCCAGCGCCCGATATACGGCTACTATGTAGACCACACCATCGACTGTGTCAACGAGGCCCTGATGTTCGTCGGCGCCGGCCTCTCGCCGCTGATGCACATAGACCTGGCGCTGGCAGCCTTCATCCTCTACCTGTTCATGACCATAAACGTTAGCATCAACGCACACCTCAAGAGCGAGTTCCGCCTAACATACGCCAAGCTTGGCCCCACGGAGTTCCGCATGCTCATCATCATCGCCAACACGGTACTGATAGCGGCACCGTCGCTCACCACCTTCTGCATAGCCCTTGGCGGCGACAGCTTCACACTGCTCGACCTGGTGGCTGCCGCCATCATAGCGCTGCTGACAGTCATCTACATAGCCACTATCATCAGCGACGCACGCAAGTATGCGAAGATAGACCCTCCGAAGCGGATGAAATGATACTGAAAACGGGGTATCGTCAGGCCGTCAAGGCTTGCAGGGCGAGGCTGTAGCCTTGCAGGCCAAGGCCGCAGACCATGCCGCGGCAGGCACTGGTGACAAGCGAGTGGTGGCGGTATTCCTCACGGGCAAAGATATTGCTCATGTGCACCTCAATCTTGGCCGCAGGCACAGCCAGCAACGCATCGCGCAAGGCCACGCTGGTGTGGCTGTATCCGCCAAGGTTCACTATCAGGCCGTCGGCGACGAAGCCCGCACGCTGTATCTCGCTGACAAGTTCACCTTCCACATTGCTCTGATAATATGCGATCTCCACATCTGGGAACTGCTTGCGCAAAGCCTCCACATACTCTTCCATGGTGGTGGTGCCGTAAAGCTCTGGCTCGCGAATCCCGGTGAGGTTGAGGTTCGGGCCGTTGATAATCTCTATGCGCTTCATCTTCTGTCAAGGTATATCATCAGATAATAGGCCAGCGTCGCAAGCGACGTGATGGCAGCCATGACGTATGTGTACGCCGCCGAACGCAGGGCGCTCTCGGCATAGCGGTGGGTGTCGGCCGATGTGATGTCGTGCTGGCGTATCCACTGCAACGCACGCGCCGAGGCGTTGATCTCCACCGGCAGGGTGACAAGGGCGAAGAGCGTGCTCAAGGCAAAAAGGAGGATACCTATGAGCAGCAGCGTGGGGAATACTTTTATGAGCAGCAGCCCGGCCAAGATGACCCACGACACCCAGCGGCCTGCGAAGTTAACAAATGGCACCAGTGCCGAACGGAGACCCAGCGGGGCGTAGCCGACAGCATGCTGCACTGCGTGGCCGCACTCGTGGGCGGCGACGGCGGCAGCGGCCACAGATGTGCCGTTGTATACGTCGGGGCTGAGGTTGAGCGTGCGGTTGGTGGGGTTGTAGTGGTCGGTGAGCGTGCCCTTGACCATCTGCACCTGCACGTTGTGTATGTCATGGTCGCGAAGCATACGCTCTGCCACCTCGCGACCCGTGAGGCCGCCTTCGGTACGTATGTGCGAATACTTCTTGAACTTGCGCTCCACATTCTTGCTCACTATCATGGAGATGACGGTGAGCGCTATGAAGACTATCCACATGAACGACGACCCCGCATGCGGGGCGGACATGGTTTGCAGAATGACAATATCAAGCATTTTGTTGTTTTTCCCATATAACGCGCCTGCGCCGTTTTTATTGTATAAAAAGAAAGCCGCCCAAGCGGACGGCCTTCTTTTATGCAGATATTATCTAAAGATTAGATGATACCCTGTGCAACCATGGCCTTGGCAACGCGCATGAAGCCGGCGATGTTGGCGCCCTTCACGTAGTTGATGTGGCCATCAGCCTCGCGACCGTGCTCGACGCACATGTCGTAGATGTTGTTCATGATGGTGTGGAGGTTCTTGTCGACCTCTTCAGCGGTCCAGTTGCGGTGCTCGGCGTTCTGGCAGATTTCGAGGCCAGAGGTGGCAACACCACCGGCGTTGACAGCCTTACCGGGGCCGAAGGGAACCTTGGCGGCCTGGATGGCGGCGATGGCGGCGGGCTGGCAACCCATGTTGGAGACCTCGGCAACATACTTCACGCCATTGGCGAGGAGCATCTTGGCATCTTCCTCGGCGAGCTCGTTCTGGAAGGCGCAGGGCATAGCGATGTCGCACTTCACAACCCAGCTCTTCTTGCCGGCGGTGAACTTGCACTGGCCGGGGAACTTGTCGGCCATATCCTGAACTTTGTTGCGGTTGGAGGCGCGCATGACGAGCATGTAGTCGATCATCTCCTTGGTGATGCCGTTCTCGATCTCGCAGACACCGTCGGGGCCGCTGATTGCGACGACCTTGGCACCGAGCTCGACAGCCTTGGTGGCAGCACCCCAAGCAACGTTGCCGAAGCCGGAGAGGGCGATGCGCTTGCCGGCGAGGGTGTCACCCTTCTCGCGGACCATGCGGTCGACATAGTAGATGGCGCCGAAGCCGGTGGCCTCGGGACGGATGAGGGAACCACCCCAGCCGTAGCTCTTGCCGGTCAGAGCGCCGGTGCTGTGCTCGCGGGCGAGTTTCTTGTAGGCACCATAGAGGTAGCCGATCTCGCGGCCGCCGACACCCACGTCACCGGCAGGGCTGTCCTGGTCGGGACCGATGTTGCGCCACAGCTCATACATGAAGGCCTGGCAGAAGCGCATGATTTCAGCGTCGCTCTTTCCAACGGGGTCGAAGTCGGAACCACCCTTACCACCGCCGAGAGGCAGCATGGTGAGGCTGTTCTTGAAGATCTGCTCGAAGCCGAGGAATTTCAGCATGGAAACGTTGACGGCCTTGTGGAAGCGGAGACCACCCTTGTAGGCGCCGAGAGCGGCGTTGAACTGCACGCGGTAGCCGAGGTTGGTGCAAACCTCACCCTTATCGTTGACCCAAGTCACGCGGAAGGTGAAGATACGGTCGGGCTCGACAATGCGCTCAACAATCTTGTTGGCCTCGAACTCGGGGTGTTTGTTGTATTCTTCCTCAATGGTCTCAAGAACCTCGCGAACTGCCTGCAAGTACTCGTTTTCACCGGGATGTTTGGCCTCCAGGTTGGCCATAATTTCGTTTACTTTCATGGTATTTAATTAATTAGGTTAAACTTTAACTTTTTTTCAGTTCAGCAAATGTACACCTTTTTTCTGATTGAGCAAAATTTTTTTCTCTTTTTTCACCGCCCCGTCATGGGCACCTGCCTGCAACCTGCTGCTTTACATCAGATAAGGCCTCCGCAAAGGGCATTTTCCGGCAGCCGGGGCGGCGCGGAAACAGAAGCGCCTCGACATGGAGCCGGTACGGACCCCCTTCGGACCCCCTTCGGCATTTCTTCAGTGGAACGCCGTAGGAAGGCCGAAGAAAGGCCGAAGAGGGGCCGTAGGGGGGCCGAAGGGGTGCGGGTGACAGAAAGGGGTGCGCGGATTACATGTAGCAGCTCTCCACAAAGTGGAAGAGTCGCGGCTTGAGGAACTCGCGGTCCTCGACGAATGCCATGTGTGCCACATTCTCAAGGAGCAGTATTTCAGGCCGCTTGGCGACGATGGCGGAGCCGAGGGCCACCTCGACGGGTATGCGGGGGTCGTTCTTGCCGTAGACGAAGAGCGTCGGCACGTCGAGCTTGGCAAGTGTCGCCACACGCGAGGGGCGCTCTGCCATACCATGCTGCGCAGCAGTGATGGAGGCCGCCGTCGTGAGCAGGCACTGGTCTTGCTGGTCCTTTATGTCTTTGGAGAGGGCTGCACGCTTGGAGCTGTCGAAGAGGGTCGTCACGAAGCCGAGGATGAAAGCGGCGCGGTTCTCGGCCACCTGTTTGCAGATAGCCTCGCGCTGACGCTTGTGCTCCTCCGAGTCTGCCAAGGGGTGCGAATTGATGAGTCCCAGACCGCGCAGGACAAAGGGATATTTCTCGGCAAAGGCGAGCGCCACATAGCCGCCCATGGAGTGACCCACCATGACGCACTGGTCGACACCGGCTTCGTTGAGGACCGATTTCACGATTTTTGCCATGAAATCCATGGTGTGCACGTCGCAGAAGTTCTCGGTGAGGCCATGGCCGGGGAGGTCGATAGTTATGACGCGGAACTGGTTCATATAACTGAGCACATAGGAACTCCACACGTCGAGGTTTTGCAGGAAACCGTGCAGCAGCACGAGTGTAGGCGTGTTTTCGCGGCCTTCGTCACGATAGTGTACGGTGCGTCCATCGACGGTGATTGTGCGGTGTTGTTCCATGTCCTGCAGGTGTTGTTATTTCGGCGGCAAAATTACCACCTTTTTCAAAAACAAAAACTGCGGACTCCAAAAAGAAATCCGCAGCCCGTTGTTAATATCTTCAAATCACTTCTCGCGGAAACGGACAGCGACCCCCGGGGCGCTCCGTTTCTTGGTGTTGACATTGCCGTAGGCGGATATGGTCACCGACGACTCTTCGGCACCGGAAAGGACAAGGAAATCGCGGATGGCACGACCGCGCTCGAGCGAGAGGTTGTAGCTCAGCGCGTCGTCGCTGCCCTGCACGTTGATGACCAGCTCCACGGTGCACGAAGGGTTCTGCTGCATGAAGTTGGCGAGCTGCTCAAGCTGGAACTCGGCCACGGGCTGCAGCTTGGACGACGACTTCTCAAAATCGACGGCCGGCAACGGCAGCGGCTTGTCCATGGCGACGAGCACGGGGAAAGTGTAGCCCTTGAGCCGCTGGCGCGTCTTGGCATTGGGCTCGATGATGACTGCTGGCACGAAATACATGCCGGCATCGCCAAGCACAGCATAGCGCTTGTCTTTATGTATGGCCAGTTCGACGCTGTTGGCGCCGCCCGAGTACTCGACCACCTGGGTGATGGCCTGCTGCGTCAGGTCGGCCACACGCACACGGAAAAGGAAGTCCTCCATGCCTAGGATGTCGAGAGAATAGTTCCGGTATGAGTTTGAGGCGTCGTGAGTAGTCGGGAAGGAATAGGCGGAATAGCGCCCGAGGTTATAGTTTGAGGTGACTATCAGGGTCTTCTCGTCGGCCCCGAACGATATGCCGGCCTCCTTGAAACCGGTGTTTATCTCCTTGCCCATGTTGCGCGGTGTACTCCACGACGTCCAGTCTTCGACATTGCTGCGCGTACACATATAGACATCGCCATAGCCCAAGCCGCCGCGGCCGTCGGTGATGAAATAGAGGGTCTTGAGGTTGCGGCTGAGGATAGGCGAACGCTCGCTATACGGGGTGTTGACCGTAGCGCCGAGGTTGACGGCGGTGCCCCACCCGTTCTGGGTGTAAGGTATGAAATAGATGTCGGAAGCGAGGGCCGTGTCGCCATGGAACAAGCTGCCGGAAGGCTGCAGGTTTTGTCCGCCGGGGCGGTCAGAGACAAGCAGCAGGCCACTGCCGTCGGGCATCATATAAGCGTCAGTCTCAATGTAATCGGTATTGACAGGATACGGCGGTATATCGGCCACACGCCACTGGTCGCCTTCCTTCTCGGCAATCCATATATCACCTGCACTGCCAAGAAGCATCCGCGTGCCGTTGGCATAGAAGCCAAAGATGGTCAGACCGTCATTGTCGCTGTTGACAAACTTGGCATCGCCGGCCGGCTGCCATACGCCGCTCTTCTTCTCGGCGTAGCAGATACGGCGCGTGGAGCCAACACGAGTGTAGTACATCCTGTCCTCAACCTGGTTGTAGCAGGGGTTCAGTATATTATAGGTGGCAGTGAGAACCGGCGACAGCTTGCGGCCCGTCAACGGTGCCGCAAGGATGGACTTAAGTTCCTTGTACTCATTGGTGCCGACATTGTCGAAGCAGAGCTCGAACTGCCGCACCCTCTCAAGGGCGGCGCCGTAGTTGCGCATGACGAGCAGAGACTGTATCATGCGCTGCAGCGGCACGATGGCTATGCGCTTGCCCGTCATGTGCCTGACATAGCCGGAATACTTGCCATAGTCTACCTCGATGAAATCTTCCATGAGGTTCACCCTGTCTATACGCTGGGCTCGCTCCACGTCTTCTTCCAGCGCGCGCTGGTGCGGATAATCGGGGTTCTCCTTGCGGAACATGTCTATGGGCGACAGGTTGCCTTCCTCTGCATGCCACGCATAATACCTGTTATACACGTCATTATAATACGGGTCGAGCTTGAAGCGCGAGAGGTAGAGCCGTGCAGCCTCAATGTCATGCTTGTCGTACACAAGACGGCGAAGCTGCAGCAAAGCGCTGTCGGCAAGAGCGTTGTCGGCATTGGAATCGACAAAGTCGGCATATTCGCGCGCCGTATTCAAAGCAGAATACTTAACCTCCAGCAATGTCGCAAGCTTTTCACGTGCCTGCAGGTGCTCGTCACTCGACGGGTACTTATGCAGGAATTCGTTATAAGCCTTGATGGTATTGCGGCGGCTTGCATTGGCATAAGCGATGCGGCTCTTCTGCTTCTCGGCAGCACGCTGCACTGAGGGACTCAGCACATAGGCCGCAGCAATGGTGTCGGCCTGAGCCTCGGTCGTCACGCCTTCAAAGAGGCCCGGGGCAAAACGCGACAGACGCTCCTCCATCTGTTCTGCCTCGCGCGTGCCGGGATAGATGTCAATGAAGTGATAGAACGACTCCGCCGTACCCTTGCGCAAATCCTCGTCATACACCTGGTTGATGCGGCGCTGACGCAGCAGGCGCACCAGCTCGATGTCTATGCCAAAAGCATCAAGGTATGTGTCGAGCTCCACACGAGACATATCGGTACGCACCTCGAGGGTGTTGTAGGCCGCGTCGACTATAGCCTGTTTGGCCTGGCGAATGGTGGTAAGCGTTATATTCTTGCGGGCCAGACGCGTCAGCTCACCCAGCTTGTCGCTTTCCAGCAGCTTGATGTGCTCCTTCTCGGCGCGCTGCATGTACTTCATTGCCATGGGCAGGTTGCGCATGGGGTGCGAGTTGTCGAAATAGAACATCGACATGTTAAACAGGTTCTCCACGTTGTCGGGCTCTTTGGCATACGCCTTGTTGAGCCGCGTGAAGCGGTCCTGATAGTCGCCCTTCAGTTCTTCGGGCAAAGCCTGGGCCAGCACGGAAGCCGCCAGCATGCAGGCCATCAAAGTCGTCAGCAGTTTTTTCATCGTTATGCTATTTTAGCGTTCCCAGAATATCTCTGAACTCAAATTCCATTTCCTCGAAGGTGTCCTTGGTCGTCTCCAGACGGAACTCCACGGCGGTACCGCGATCCTTGAAGTAAGTCATCAGGAACTGATAGTCCTTCTGGCTTGCCGGATTGGTGTAGGCACCCATATAGCCTATGCCGCCACTCTTCGGCAGCCCGGGCCCGTGGGTGTATTCGTCCACCGACTGAAACGGCTGGAGCAGATAGCGCTCGTAAGCCAGCTCGTACACATCGCCCTCATAGCCTTCGTTGACATATATACGGAGGCACGGCAAGACAGTGTCGCCCTCCATATCCACCAACGTGCGGCCAACATAGTAGTAAAGATACACGTCGGCCCCGTCGTCGAGCTTAAAGGTGCGCAGGTAGCGCCAGTCGTCATTGTTGATGCGGAACGAGACATTCGTCCCGGGTATGTTGACTTGCGCCGCCGCCGTGCCCGCCATAGCCAACAGCATTGCCAGCATCAGTGTTTTGATGATTCTGTTCATCGTTTTTCTATTTTGTCGTAAAACTGTAACAACTGCGCGGCGAGCCGCTTCACATCGTAGTGCTCCGCCACAAGCCTTGCAGCCGCCTCGCCAACGCTGCGGCAGTACTCCTGGTCGGCCACCAGCCGCTTGATTTGGGCGGCAAACTGCTCCGGCGTGTCGGCCACCAGCAGGTTCTCGCCGTCGGTGTAATCTATGCCCTGAGCCCCCACCGTAGTGGTGACCACGGCCTTGCCCGCCGCCATTGCCTCTATTATCTTGACCCTGATGCCGCTGCCGCTGAGCAACGGCACCACATTTATCTGCTTGCCGGCGATGAAATAGCCGGCGTCCGGCACCTCGCCGACCACCGTCACCCCCTCAATGCGGGCGTCCATCCACCTCTGCGGCATCTTGCGTCCTGCCAGGTACAAGTGCGCCTGCGGCACCTCGCGGTGCACCACCGGCCACACCTCTTCAAGCAGCCACTCTATACTCTCCCTGTTGGGCAGCCAGTCCATAGCCCCTATGTGGAACAGCGAAGCGGGCTCCACCTCCACGTTGGCCGCATCCTCCGGCTCCACGCCAAAGGGTATCGACGTCAGCGGGCGGCGGCAGCCATGCTGGCGGAAGTAATCGGCATCGCCCTTGGTGATGCACACCACCCCGTCGTAGTCGTTTATGTGTTCCAACTCATAGGCCCGCAGCGTCAAAGCCAAGTGCTTCAGATACCACCGCTTGAGGCCGTACGGCGTGCTCGCCGCCACACGCTGCCAGATGACATGCTCCACATTGTGCGACCGCAGCACCACCTTGGCGGCAGACAGGCTGCGGATGAGCGGCACGTAGGGCGTCATGAAAAGGCTCTCCAGATGCACCACGTCAAAGGTCTCCCGCTCCAATATGGCACGCAGCCTGGCGGCAAAAGCCTCGCTGCGGAAGCGGCTGACATGGTACGACTCGCCGCAGAGCATGGCCGCCGCAGCAGCCAGCGGCTTGACGGAAAGGTCCACATACTGCGACTCGAAACCCGTCTGGCCCAGGTATTCCTCGCCCATCTTGGCCCGGTCGGCAGGATGCTTGTCGCTCTCCATCGCCAACACCTTGACCTCGCAGCCCTCGCGCAACAGTCCTTGCGTGATGCTGTTCATGGCCATGGTGCCACCGTCAACGGTGGGGAACGGCGGTTTGATGCAGAGCTGCAGTACTTTCATCTTCTTCGGTCAGGTGTTGAAACACAATTGCGCCGCCAGCCTCATTCCTTCGGCAGGTTGCGGAAACCGGTGCCCAATATCTCGGAGCTGTCCATGATGTTGACAAAGGCCTTGGGGTCTATGCGGTGCAGGTTGCTCTTCAGCTTCACCATGTCGGCGCGCTCGAGGGTGACGTATATCATCTTGCGCTCGTTGCCCTGGTAAAGGCCCGTGCCCGTGAGGCACGTGCCGCCACGCTTGAGGTCGTTGAGGATGTAGTCGCGCACGGCCTCCAGCTCGTCGGTGACGATAAACATGGTCTTGTAGCTCTTCATGCCGTCCACCACCAGGTCGATGACCTTGCCCTCGATGAAGATGATGATGATGGAGTAGATGGGCAGGCGAATGTCGCCGAAAGCGATGAGGGTGCTCAGGGTGATGCAGCCGTCCACAATGGTCACCAGCGTGCCGAGGCTGATTTTGGTGTACTTGTGCAGGATCATCGAGATGATGTCGCTGCCGCCGCTCGTGGCGCCGCTGCGGAAAATCATGCCTATGGCCACACCGTAGATGAGGCCCGCCACAACGGTGTTGAGGAAGTAGTCGGGCACAAACCAGCCGCCGTCATGCGGTATCTGCACCATGGAGATGCCCTCGATGGGGGCGTCAACGATCTTGCCGTCGAAGATGACGGGGTTGTAGCCCCACACGCTCTCGAGCACGAAGGTGAACGCGAAGATGAGCGCCGTGGATATGATGGTCTTAAGGCCGAACTTCGGGCCCAAGATCCAGGTGCCTATGAGCAGCAGCGGCACATCCATGCAGATGGCATAGAGGGATATCTTCCAGGGCCAGAGTGTGTTGAACACGTTGCTCAAGCCGTAGGTGCCGCCAGGGGCCATGAGGTAGGGGTTGACGAACATCACGTCGCCTATGGCGAACAAGGCACTGCCGCTTATGAGCAGCACATAGGCCCACACTTCTTTTTTCCAGTCTTTCTTCTGAGTTGTATTTGTCATAAACAGTTATTTATTAATTCATAAAGTATCCTGCCGACTACAGGACAGGAATGCAAAGATACGAAGATTTTACAATATAGCAATAATAAAAGCAAAAAAAGAGGGCGCCGGAGCGTCCTCTCATGCCTTGAGCGATAGACGGGGGTCGAACCCGCGACCTGCGGCTTGGGAAGCCGCCGCTCTGCCAACTGAGCTACTATCGCATTGCCACCCTGCTCAATTCCCCACAGACAGGGCAGCTGTCATGCATTTACCAAAACATAATGACACTACAGAAACGGCACTCGGCCGCGTTTATTGTGCCACCGGTTGATTTTTTTCTTACTTTTTACGCAAAATACTCAAACACACCGTTCTCACTCTTCACGGTCACCTGCGCCTTCGGGGCCTCCTCGACGCGGCCTATCACCTGGGCGTCGACGCCGAAACTGCGGCTGATGTCTATGATGCCGCGGGCCGTGGCCTCGTCGGTGTAGAGCTCCATGCGGTGACCCATGTTGAAGACCTTGTACATCTCCTGCCAGTCGGTCTGGCTCTCGTCGTGTATCATCTTGAACAGCGGCGGCACCGGGAAAAGGTTGTCCTTGACAACGTGGTTCCTGTCGATGAAGTGCAGCACCTTGGTCTGCGCGCCGCCGGAGCAGTGCACCATGCCGTCGATCTTGGGGCGGTACTCGTCGAGCACCTTCCTGATAATGGGCGCGTAAGTCCTCGTGGGCGAGAGCACCATGTGGCCGGCGTCCACGCCCGGCACCTCGGTGGGGTCGGTGAGCAGCTTCGAGCCGCAGAAGACCACGCCGTCGGGCAGCGCGCGGTCGTAGCACATCGGGTATTTCTCGGCGTAGACATGCGAGAAGACGTCGTGGCGCGCCGAGGTCAGGCCATTGCTGCCCATGCCGCCGTTGTAGGCCGTCTCGTACTTGGCCTGGCCAAAGCTGGCGAGGCCCACGATGACGTTGCCGGCCTTGATGCGGGCATTGTCCACCACGTCGGCGCGGCGCATGCGGGCCGTCACCGTGCTGTCCACGATGATGGTGCGCACCAGGTCGCCCACGTCGGCCGTCTCGCCGCCGGTGAGCACGATGTCGATGCCCATGTCGCGCATCGTCTGGCAGAACTCCTCGGTGCCGTTGATCACGGCCGAGATGACCTCGCCGGGCACCAACTGCTTGTTGCGCCCTATGGTGGAGGAGAGCAGTATGTGGTCGAGAGCGCCGACACACAGCAGGTCGTCGGTGTTCATCACTATGGCGTCCACGGCGATGCCCTTCCACACGCTGAGGTCGCCCGTCTCCTTCCAGTACATGTAGGCCAGGCTCGACTTGGTGCCGGCGCCGTCGGCATGCATTATGTTGCAGTAGTCGGCGTCGCCGCCGAGCAAGTCGGGTATAATCTTGCAGAAAGCCTTGGGGAAGAGCCCCTTGTCGATATTCTTGATGGCATTGTGCACATCTTCCTTCGTAGCGGAAACTCCGCGCTGGTTGTACTTGTCCATATTACACGTTGATACGTTGATACACTGATGCGTCTGTACGCTTTGAGTGTGCAAAGATACAAACTTTTTCCATTCTGGCAAAATTTTCTTTCCCTTCCCCACCCCACCCGCTACCGCTCCCCTACGGACCCGGTACGGCCGTTCTTCAGTAGTTCTTCAGTAGTATTTCAGTGCCACACTGAAGAACTACTGAAGAAGTATCGTTGAAGTATCGTTGAAATGCCGTACCGGGTCCGGTGGGGAGAGGTGGGGAAAAGGGCAGAAAAGTGCGGCGCGGGGCAGCGCGGCAAAAATAAATTTCGCCATATTGGAAAAATTTTGTATCTTTGCATTTGGAACCAATATATACCAAACGTTATGGCAAAAGGGAGAATACTGTATGTAAGTCAGGATATTATGCCTTTTTCGGAGGAGAGCGCCACAGCCACTTTGGGGCGCTACTTGCCTGCGAAAATACAGGAGATGGGGCGCGACATAAGGGTTTTCATGCCCAAATTCAGCAGCATCAGCGAGCGCAAGCACCAGCTGCACGAGGTGATACGCCTGAGCGGCATGAACATGATAGTGAACAACAGCGACCACCAGCTGCTGATAAAGGTGGGCTCCATCCCCACGGCGCGCATGCAGGTCTACTTCATCGACAACGAGGACTATTTCAGCCGCCTGCCCCACCCCACTGACGAGAACGGCATGCTCGACGGGATGAGCGACGAGCGCCTGCTCTTCTTCGGGCGCGGAGTGCTCGAGGCTGTGCGCAAGCTGGCCTGGCAGCCCCACTTGATCAACTTCATGGGCTGGAGCTCGGCGATGATACCGTTCTACCTGCGCCGTATCAACAAGGAGAACTCCTTCTTCAGCGGCACCAAGCTGGTCATCACGCTGATGGACGACAGCTTCAACGGCCGCGTCGGCGGCGACCTGGAGCGCAAGATGAAGGCCGACAACGCCACGGCCAAGGACCTGCGCCTCTACGGCGACACCACGTACCTCGGCCTGATGAAGGCCGCCATCACCTTCTCGCAGGGCGTCATCATCGGCTCGCCGAATGTGGACCCCGAGCTGGTGGACTTCGCCAAGGCCAACAAGCGCAACGTGCTCGACTTCATAGAGGACCGCGACGAGTTCTACACACGCACCAACAAATTCTACGACACCATAACGGGCAGGATAGAGAACTGACCCGGGCAACAGACTGACAGCAGATGAAAAAGACACTCCGTTATGCAGCTATGCTGCTGACACTTTTCACACTTGCGGCATGCACCGACGACGAGAGCGACCTCGGCAGCACGCTGATGGACGCCGACGCACTCTACAACGCCAAGGAATACACCATGACCGTCGACACGGCCTACTCGCTGCGCGACGACTCGCTGCTCACCACGGGCAACACCGAGATAATGATAGGCAACTACCACGACGCCATATTCGGCAAGGTGACGGCGCAGTATTTCACCCAGATCACCCTGCCCAACGCCACCACTTCGGTGGACCTCGACGGCGTGACCATCGACTCGGTGGTGATGACGCTCGTCTACGACTCGGTGTTCCCCGACACTTCGCGCAGCTACAGCCTGCACTTCGAGGTGGTGCAGCTCGCCGAGGCCATAGCTTCCGACAAGCAGTACTACGCCATCGACAGCATCGGCGTCAACACCGACGCCGTGCTCTACAACGGCACCGTGCAGACCAAGCCCGGCAGCGGCACCATGGACCTGCGCCTCGGAGGGCCCGTCAACGACATACTGCGCATGACGGCCGAGCGCGACGCTTTCGCCGAGGCCACCAAGGGCTTGCGCATCAGCGTGCTGCCGGCCGGCAGCGACGAGGGTATGGTGGCCCTGAACCTTTCGGACACCCGCACCCTGATACGCGTGCACTACCACTACGACACCTCGGCCTACCACTTCGACCTGTCGATAAGCAACGGCAGGCATTTCACCCACTTCGTGCACGACTACAGCGGCACGGCCCTCGACGGCGTGCGCAGCCTCGACGGCGCCCAGCGCCTGTATCTGGACCCGCTGGGCGGGTTCAAGGCTGTGGTGAGCTTCGACCGGACGCTGCGCGCTTTCCGCGAGGCGCATCCGCGCGCCGTGGTGCACAAGGCCGACCTGCTGCTCCCCGTGGCCGCCGAGGCCGACGCCAAGAAGCCGCAGCGCATCATAGCCACCAACGGCACGCGCTACATCAACGACTACATCTCGGCAGGCGTGGACGGCTACTACCACAGCGACAGCAGCCGCTACCGCATCCGCGTGCCCCTGCACCTGCAGAGCATGCTGCGCGACGGGTTCGACAAGGGCACACACCTGCTCATCGACGCACGCGGCAGCGTGGCGGAACGCACCGTGCTCAACGGCTACAACGAGACAGACAAGATTAAAATAAACCTCATATACACCGAATGATGACAAAGAGAAGCATCCTCATACTTGCAGCCTGCATAGCAGCGGCCTCGGTGGCCGACGCGCAGACCATGTACCGCAAGAACTACAGCGGCACAACCCAGCTCTCGGTAGAGGGCCCGATAGCCGAAAACGGCAAGCGCAACGGCAGCTGGACCTGGTGGTACCCCTCGGGCAAGGTGTCGCAGAAGGGCACATACACCAACGGCAAGAAGAGCGGTGTGTGGACCGTCTACTATGACGACGGCAGCCGCATGAGCGAGGAATGCTTCGCCACGGGCGTGAACCGCAGCTGGCACCGCAACGGCGACCTGAAGAGCGAGGTGGCCGTGGAGAACGGCAAGAAGAACGGCCTCTACCGCTCGTGGTACGCCAACGGACAGAAGGAGGAGGAGATCACCTACGTCAACGGCAGCCGCGAGGGGCAGACCACGCAATGGCACGAGAACGGCAAGATAAGGTTCAAGGGGCAGTACAAGAACGACGAGCTCCAGGGCACGGCCTCGTGGTGGTTCGCTGACGGCAAGAAAGACATGGAAGGCCCCATGGTGAACGGCGTGCAGGACGGCGAGTGGTCGTTCTACTGGCGCACCACCGGCAAGCTGGGCATCCGCGGCCACTATGCCGGCGGCAAAGAGGCCGGCGTGTGGACCTACTACTACGAGACCGGCGAGCGCTGGCGCGCCGGGCAGTACCGCAACGGCGAACGCGAAGGCGTGTGGACCACCTGGTACGAGAGCGGCAAGAAGCTGCACGAAGGCGAATACGCGCACGACATGGAAGAAGGCCGCTGGACGGCATGGTACGAGAACGGCCGCGTAGACTACTACGGCAACTTCCACGAGGGCATGAAAGAGGGCGAATGGCGCGGCCTGTACGACGACGGCTCCGTGCGCTACGTGATAAACTACAGAGAGGACATCAAGGACGGCGAGGAGCTGCGCTACTTCCCCAACGGGAAGGTGGAGCTGCGCCAGAACTTCCGCAACGGGGTGCTCGACGGCAAATACGAGCGCTACAACGAGGCCGGCTCTCCTGTGGAGAAAGGCCAGTTCGCGGGCGGCGAGAAGGAGGGGAAATGGGTGTGGTATGACAACGGCCGCGAGGTGTACAAGGCCCGCTTCAAGGGCGGCAAAGAGGTGAAATGAAGCTGCTGCTCGCATCGAAGTCGCCACGCCGCCGCCAGCTGCTGGCCGAAACGGGGCTGCCCGTGGAGTGCGTGAGCATTGACGTGGACGAACACATAGACTCCCCCCTGCCCCCCGCCGACGTGGCGGAGCATCTGGCACGGCGCAAGGCCGCCGCTTTCCCGCAAGACAAGATTGGCGACGACTGCATACTCGTCGCAGCCGACACCACGGTGGTGCTCGACGGGCACGTGATGGGCAAGCCCGCCAACCGCGACGAAGCCCTGGCCATGCTGCACAGCCTCGCCGGACGGCAGCATACGGTATACACCGGCGTATGCCTGCGCTCGCACAACGACGAGGTGTCGTTCACCGAAAGCACCGAGGTGCACTTCCGCCAGCTGACCGACGAGGAGATTGCCCACTACGTGGACACCTACAAGCCATACGACAAGGCCGGGGCCTACGGCATACAGGAATGGATAGGCATGGTGGGGATAGAACGCATCGAGGGGTGCTACTATAACGTGATGGGGCTGCCTGTGGCACGGCTCTACGAGACGCTGTGCAGCAGGTTCTTGTCGAGGTAGATGATGCCGCGGTCGAGCATATCGCGCAACACACCCCTTACATTGACATAGCCTTTTGCTTCGAGCATGACACAGAGGTCATGTGGCGACAGGCGGGCTGCCTTAAGCTGCTGGATGACGGCTGCGCGGCAGTCGGCCTCGGTGGGCGCTGCGGCATGGCGGCAGACGTCACAGCACCCGCACGGCGGCACACCCTCGCCCTGCCCGAAATAGGCGGCAAGCTGACGGCTGCGGCAGACGCTGTCGTTGGCGATATAAGCCTCCATGGCCTGAAGGCGGCGCCAGGCAGCCTGCTTGAGCTGGTCGTACCGCTGCGGCTGCAGCATGATCTCACTCTCCGGAACACGCGCTGAGGGAAAGACTATCTGCGGCTTGGTGGGACACGGATGATAGTCGGCCACGTGCATGGCGTTGAGCTCGCCGAGCATTGTCACGACGTCCGCGGTTTCGATGTTGCAGCGCTTGGCAATACGCTTCTCGTCGATGGCCACGGGCGACGAGAGAAGGCCCGGATACATGCGCAGCAGAGTCTGTACAAAATCGCCGAGACGCATGTGGTTGACCTGGAAACGGTACAGTTCGTCGCGCCCGACGGTGACGCAAAGCGTAGAGACGGCCTCGTCGAGTTCAGGGAGGGCGATGAGGCCTTCCCGCTCAAGGAAGCGGCAGGCGGCGTAGAACTCACGAACCTTGAAGACATAGCTGTCGCAGACCTTCTGCAGGTCAAAGTCATAACGGCTGTCGGCACCACCGCCCATAGGCAGGCGGTAGTAGTTGCAGATGGCCCTGTAGACGTTGCGTATATAGACCAGTGTCGGAAAATCCTTGGCGTGGTTTGCCTTCAACGCCGACGTGTCGGACGGGCTACAGACGAGATAGGCACATGCCGGAGCGCCGTCGCGTCCCGCCCGGCCGGCTTCCTGGAAATAGGCCTCGAGGGAGTCTGGCACATCAGCATGTATCACAAAGCGGACGTCGGGCTTGTCTATACCCATGCCAAAGGCGTTGGTCGCCACCATGACGCGCCGCTGGCCCTTCATCCACAAGCCCTGGCGGCGGTCACGTTCGGCGGCGCTGAGGCCGGCATGGTAGAACTCCGCGGTGACACCGTTCTCGACAAGCAGCGCGGCGATCTGCTCGGCATAGCGGCGGCTGCGGGTGTAGACGATGCCTGAGCCTTCGGTGGCGGCGGCAATGGCGAGCAGACGGCGGTTCTTGTCCTCGTCATGCACCACGATGTAGCCGAGATTGGGACGCACAAAACTGCCACAGAAGAGGCGCCGGTTGCGCATGGCAAGGCGCTCGCAGATGTCGGCGACCACCTCAGGGGTGGCTGTGGCGGTGAGGGCCATGAGGGGCGCTGCGGGCTGGTAGGCCCGGATATCGGCAATCTGAAGGTATGGCGGGCGGAAGTCATAGCCCCACTGGGAGACACAATGGGCCTCGTCGACAGCTATAAGGCACACCTTCATCTTGCGGAAATACTCTATGAAACGCCGCTGCCTGAGGCGTTCGGGCGACACATAGAGGAACTTGAGGTTTCCGTAAAGGCTGTTGTTGAGGACGACGGCGATGTCGGCGTCGCTCATACCCGAGGTGATGCAGGCGGCTTTGACATGGCGCGCATTGAGCTGCACGACCTGGTCTTTCATCAGCGCTATCAGCGGCGATACCACAAGACAAAGCCCCTCCATCATCAGCGCGGGGAGCTGGTAACAGAGGGACTTCCCTCCGCCGGTGGGCAACAGCACCATGGTGTCGTGCCCTGCTACGGCAGAGTCTATTATTTCCTCCTGCATGGGGCGGAACGTGTCGTAGCCCCAATAGCGCTTCAACAGGAGGTGCTTGTCGGCCATGGCCTAACGCAGGAGGGTGACGGTACCCTTGCGGCTGCTCAGGGTGCCGACATGCGGTTTGCGGTAGTTACAGACATAAACGTATGCGCCCTGCGGACAGGCGGTGCCGTTGTGGGTGCCGTCCCACTCAAAGGCCGGGTCTTCAGACTCGAACACGAGCATTCCTTCACGGTTGTAGACGTAGATGTGGAAGTACTCGTACTCGTTTATGGTGAAGAGCTTAAACTTGGCGTTGACATCCTCGCTGCCCGGGGTGAAGACTGTGGGCAGCCATGCCGTGAAGAGATGAACCGGTATGGTGAAGGGGTATACGGTGACGCAGCCAAGCACATTGGCGGTGGTGAGCTCCACGTTGACGACCGAATCCTGGCCGGTCTTGGCTTCCTCAAAGGTATGCTTCACGGATTTCTGGTCGACACGCTCGCCGTCGGAGAATAGCCAGCTGGTAGTGGCGGCATTTGACGACACGTTGGTGAGCACAACTGTGGGGTCTTCGCTGTCTACATACTTGGGCGAGAGGTCCACCTTTGGCGCCGGGAAGGGTATCACGGTGACACGCTCCGTCAAGGGCAAGGCGTCACAATCGTTGGCGCCGTGGCCTATCATGGTGTATGTGGTACTGCTGTTGGGAGACACGAATACGGTGTCGCCGGTGGCTACGGTCGACGAGCCCACCCTCCACGAGTAGTGGTCGGCCATGCTGCCTATGAGGACCACCGTGTCGCCGGGGCAGATGCGTCCGTCTGGCGGATACATCTCCATACGCGGCTGTACGTAATACGCATAGGCGCTATCCCACGCCACACAGCCCTGCGGACTGGTGACCATGATATAATACTTGGAGACGGGGGCGTATGGAATCTCCCGCAAGGTTGCGCCGGCAGGTATTCCGCCAGACACATAGCCATTGGTCAGAGACCACTGATAAGAGCAGTTCTCAACGCCGACAGTGCTCACCACGGCGTTGGTGCGGCTGCCCTCGCAGACGATAGTGTCGCCGGTAATCTGCAGCTCGGGGTGCACGAAGACTGCCACCGTGTCGTAGGCACGGTTGGCGCATGGCACCATTTGACCGGTGGCGCGGTCGCGGTATTTAAGGCCATTCCACACGATGAGCTCTATGGGCTCAATGGGATGGGTGAAGGAGCGTACCACTGTGACGCTGTCGTTGAGATAGCCCTCGATGGTGTCGAGCATGCCCTCCATTTCATCAAAGTTCAGGCCGGTGAGCGTACCGTTGTATTGTGGCTTCAGGAAGCGCCACATGCGGCGTTCCACACCGTCGGTGGTGTCGGTGATAGTGGTCATGGCAGAATCGCACAGCACACGCGGATACACTGTCATGCCGGTATTGGGCGTTTCCAGTGCTTTTATGGGATATATGGCCTCCGAGTAGCATGTGGGGTCGCCACTGTTTTCTGTGCGCACCAGCACATAGTGCATGTCGGTGTTGGGGGCGAAGTACGTGGCACTGTCACCGGTCATGACGGTGTCAGGCACACCTACGGCCTGGCTATTGTTGTATATCATCCAAGACGTCGTGGAGAGATCCACAGCGTTGGGGGCGCCGGGGACGCTGCTCTGGTTCCACAGGCGCACGGTGCCGTCGCAGCGCGACAGGCTGTCGATGCGCATCGAAGGCTTGAAGTTCTGCACATTCAGGTACAGGTCGGTCTTGAACGGCTTGGAGGGGTCGAGGGCCGAGGTCATGCGGCAACGGAAAGTCTGCCTGTTGCCCATCGAGTCGGGGCTGGCGTCTATATAGCGTACTTTGTTAATGTTGGGGCGATAGAGTACGCGATAGTCATCAGCCTGCACCTTGTAGTCGTAGAAGTGCAAAGTGTCGCGATGGCCGTTGCGGACGATAGCCGTATCTTCCGGGCCTGCGGCAAGCTGCCCGGCCATCGGTGTGCCTGCCGGCATCCTTAGGTTGCGGAAGGTGAAGTAGTCGTTAGGCATGCCTGGGTTGATGTCTGACGTTGGGTCACTGACGCCGTATTCCGAAGCAGACCATTCATAACGCTTCATACCGCGCGGTGCCGATATTGTGGCCACTTCAGTGCTCAAACCCGGCGGACAACCTGTGGCCTTAAGGTCCATCTCACGGCACTCGCCGGCGATATACGCGTAGGCATAGTGGAACTCAGCCAGACAGTCGTATATAAGAGCCTGCACCTGCACCGTGTCATATATATACTTAGAGAGGTTGATGGCCACCTTGTCCCAGTCCTTGTAATATACATCACCAGAAGCATGCCATCCATTCTCATTGGGATTGCTCAAAATGTTTGCATATTCCATCGGCGGGCATGCGTTTGACGTGTTGCTGCTCGGCGTACCGCTGATGAAGTAGGCCAACGTGTCGTTAATCTGCTTCCATACACCATTATTGTCCTTCCTCATCACCCTGATGATAAACACGGGGTTGCCAGCCTGACCATGCGTCGGCGCCTCGGCCACGATGGCGTAGTAGAGGAACAGCATGGCATTCTGAGAGGTGACGCGCATCTGGTAGTTGAGAAGCGCCACTCCATAAGTGCCCCCATTGGCGCAACCGTCACCGATACGGATGCTCGAACTTATCTGAGTGCTCGGGCGGCCTGTGGTGTCAATATAATTGAACTGCGTAGGCACATACTTAAGGCGATTACCTGTATTCGGGTCGCTGCCGGTAGTGTTGGTCATGATAGCAAACTGGCGTCTCTGGTCCGGTATCGGCAACGATGCTTGATAGCAGCCGGAGGCTTCTATCGTATTCATCTGCGCTGCCGTATATGCCGGACCGAGGCTCTGTGCACCAGTAGCCTCTGTCATCACATTTGGGCACGAGGAGCTGTTCTTGACACCACCGCTGCCGCTGTAGCCGCCGGAGCCGAGCTGGCCGTTGGTCCAGGCGTTGAAGTTGGCGGGGTTGTTCCAGCCGGGGCATGCCTTCTGCTGCGTCCACTGCGCGGCGGCGCCACTACTAATCACAAGCGCCAATGTCAGCGCCAACAAGGCGGAAAAAGTGCTTTTGCGTATCATGGTCATTATATCTATTATATTCTACTTCTTTACTTTACGCCCACACAGCACACTACTTCACTTTACAAAGATATACATTTTTCGTGAACCGTGCAAGTTTTTTTTTCGCCATGTAGACGCGCAAGGTGCCGTTTTGTTACCGCCGAGGTGAAATTTTTTTACAAAAAAGAGGGATGCCGCCTGATGGCGGCATCCCTCCGAAGTGGTGTCCTTGGCGGACAGAGGTTTATTTCTCCTCTTTCAGTTTCTGGAAGATGTCGAGGTCGCCAAGGGTGGTTTTCTCCAGATTGTCGTTGATCTGCTTCACCGTCTTCTTGGTGTTGCGCTCGCGGCTGTCGCCCTCGGCGCGTGCACCGTCGTTGCCTTCCTGGAAGGTGCGGGTGTGGCTGACGATAATCTTCTTGCTGTCCTTGTTGAACTCGATGACCTTGAAGTCGAGGGTCTCGCCGTTCTTGGCCTTGCTCTTGTCCTCCTTGTCGAGGTGACGCATCGGGGCGAAAGCCTCGACCTCGTAGGGCAGGATGACGGTGGCGCCCTTGTCGTTCATGTTCACTATCTTGCCCTGGTGCACGCTGCCCACGGTGAAGAGGGTCTCGTAGACGTCCCAGGGGTTCTCCTCAAGCTGCTTGTGACCGAGGCTGAGGCGACGGTTTTCGGCATCGACCTCGAGGACGACGACGTCGATCTTCTCGCCGATCTTGGTGAACTCGGCGGGGTGTTTGATCTTCTTGCTCCAGCTGAGGTCGCTGATGTGGATGAGGCCGTCGACGCCTTCCTCAAGCTCGACGAAGATGCCGAAGTTGGTGAAGTTGCGCACGGTGGCGGTATGCTTGCTGCCGACGGGGTAGCGCTCGGCGATGCTGAGCCAGGGGTCGGGCATGAGCTGGCGGATGCCGAGGCTCATCTTGCGGTTCTCGCGGTCGAGGTTGAGGATGACGGCTTCCACCTCGTCGCCCACCTTCAGGAAGTCCTGGGCGGAGCGCAGGTGCTGGCTCCAGCTCATCTCGCTGACATGGATGAGGCCTTCAACGCCGGGCATGACCTCGACAAAGGCACCGTAGTCGGCGATGACGACGACCTTGCCCTTGATGTGGTCACCCTCCTTGAGGTTCGGGTCGAGGGCATCCCAGGGGTGAGGAGTGAGCTGCTTGAGACCGAGGGCGATGCGGCGCTTGGCCTCGTCGAAGTCGAGTATGACAACGTTGATCTTCTGGTCGAGCTGGACAATCTCCTCGGGGTGGTTGATGCGGCCCCAGCTGAGGTCGGTGATGTGGATGAGGCCATCCACGCCGCCGAGGTCGACGAAGACACCGTAGGAGGTGATGTTCTTGACGACACCCTCGAGCACCTGACCCTTCTCGAGATGGCTGATGATTTCGGCCTTCTGGGCCTCGATCTCGTCCTCGATGAGAGCCTTGTGGCTGACGACGACATTCTTGTATTCGTGGTTGATCTTGACGACCTTGAACTCCATCTGCTTGTCGACATACACGTCGTAGTCGCGGATGGGCTTGACATCGATCTGGCTGCCGGGCAGGAAGGCCTCGATGTTATCGAAGACGGTGACGATGAGACCGCCTTTGGTGCGGCTCTTCACGTAACCGGTGATAATCTCCTGGTTGTCATAAGCCTGGTTGACACGCTCCCAGCTCTTGAGGATGCGAGCCTTCTTGTGGCTGAGCATGAGCTGGCCGTTGGCGTCCTCCTGACTCTCGACGAAGACCTCGATCTTGTCTCCGGGCTTCAGGTCGGGGTTGTAGCGCACCTCGCCGGCAGGGATGACACCGTCGCTCTTGGCTCCGACGTTCACCACCACCTCGCGGTCGGTGACGGCCACCACGGTGCCCTCGATGACTTCCTGCTCGGTGAACGAGTTGAAGCTCTTCTCGTAGGCGTCGTTGTTGGCACCAGCCTCTTGTTGTTTGATTTTACCGGCTTTCTCGTCGATGGCGTTCCAATCGAAGTCGGCCAGCGGTTGCACATTCTTGTAATCCATGTGTAGGGTTTCTTTTTGCTGTGTGCCTCCTGCCATAGGCACGGGTTAAACTTATTATGTTGTTAAGCGCCTGTGCGACACAACGTTGGCAGGCCACGCGACGCAACAAGCGAAATGCAAAGATACAACTTTTTTACATTCTGGCAAAGCCAAAGTGTTGATTTTAACATTATTTTTCAACCCCAGTGCGCCAATTTCCTTTCGTGGCCTGCTTCGGCTCGGAGTCACTTCGGCCCCCCTTCGGCCCCCCTTCGGCCCCCCTTCGGCCATGCTTCGGCCGTGAAACATTGTTTCACGCCCCGGATGCGATAGAAAAGCCATAGGAGGGCCGACGCGGGGCCGTAGCGGAGGCGTAGCGGCCTGGACCAACTGGCACAACAAAAGCCCGTCAGCCATAGGCTGACGAGCCTATAGTGCTGCTGCACAGCCTACTCGATAGCGGCACCGATGCGGGCGGCGAGCTCACGGAGCTCGTCGGCGCTCATCTCCACATGGTGTGCGAAGTTGAGGTCGCCCGGCTTGTTGAGGGGCATAAGGTGTATGTGCGTATGGGGCACGTCGATACCCACCACGGCTTCGCCGACCTTGATGCAGGGGCACACCTTCTTGAGGCCCTTGGCGACGCGCTTGGCGAAGAGATGGAGCTCGCAGAAGAGGTCGTCGTCGAGGTCGAAGATGTAGTCCACCTCCTGCTTGGGGATGCAGAGGACATGGCCGCGGACCACGGGGTTGATATCGAGGAATGCCAGACAGCGGTCTGTCTCGAACACTTTGTAGCAGGGTATCTCGCCGGCTACGATTTTGCTGAAGATTGTTGCCATGGGTTATCGTTCTATTTTGGTCAGCTCGAAAGTCATCTTGCCGGCAGGGACATTGACCTCGACGACGTCGCCCACCTTGTGGCCGAGGAAAGCCGAAGCAAAGGGCGATGTGATGGATATCTTGCCCTGCTTGAGGTTGGCTTCGCTCTCGGGGACGATGGTGTAGCGCTGCGTCATGTTGTTCTTGGTGTTGCGGATGGTGATGATGGAGAGCAGGAGCACCTTGGAGGTGTCTATCTTGCTCTCGTCGAGCAGACGGGCGTTGGCCACGAGTTCCTGCAGCTTGGAGATGCGGGCCTCGAGGTGGCCCTGGGCCTCCTTGGCGGCGTCGTACTCGGCATTCTCGCTGAGGTCGCCCTTGTCGCGCGCCTCGGCGATGGCGGCGCTGGCGGCCGGACGCTCGACGGCAATCAAGTGATGCAACTCGTCCTTCAGTTTCTGAAGGCCTTCTTCACTGTAATACTTTATCTCTGACATGATGATGTATTGTTGTTTTCGGACGTTTAAAAAGTGGGAAAGGCTTAGCGGAAAGCCTTTCCCCACTTTGTGTTATGTTACGTTGTCGTTTAGAAGCGGAAGCTGGCGCCGATGGCATGGGTGCCCTTGAGCGGCGTTGCTGTGCGGTAAGAGTAATCCAATGTAAGACCGATGTTGGAACCCTCCTTCTTGCTCAGCGGTATGTCGACCGAGGCACCGGCGCAGATGCCGCTGTTGGCGGTGGCGGCGTTGCCGTTCCACAGGCCCTCCTGGAAGACATAGCCGGCACGGAGCTGGACGATGTTGAGGAGGCCGTACTCGAGGCCGAGGGTGAAGTTGTCGCGCAGGAATGCGTTGGAGGTGAAACTACCGGCAACGGTGAGGCGCTGGTTCCACTTCTCGAAGAGGAAGTCGTAAGAGAGACCGATGTTGAGGCAGGTGGGAAGCTCCATCTCGGCAGCGCGGGTCTCGACGGTGAAGTCGTTGTTGGCGTGGTTGACCATGGTCAGCGAATGACCGGTGCCGCCGAACTTCATCGAGGGGCCCCAGTTTTTGAGGCTGATACCGAACTTGAGCTCGTCGTTCTCACCCGTGACATACTGGATACCGGCATCGATGGCGAAACCGGAACCGGAGATGTTGTCGGTGCTCTCGGTGGCCAGCTTGAAGACGACACCGCCATGGATGGTGTTGGTGAAGCTGTGGGCATAGGCCACGTTGATGTTCATGTAGCTGGGCGAGAAGGTGCCGTTGGAACCGGGCTCGGGGCTGTCATAGGTGGTGACAGGAAGGTCGCCGAAGCCGATAGTCATGACGTAGACACCAAGGACACCCGACTCGAAGACGCGGACGCCGAGACCGAAGGTGTTGATGGAAGCGCCACTGTTGAAACCAGACTTGCCACCATAAAGGATGGTGTTGGTGTAGGCAACCTCGATGTTATTGACGAATGCCAGACCAGCGGCATTGTTGAACATGGCGTCGATGCCACGCACGCTGGAGATGTTGACACCGCCCCAGCCGGTGCTGCGTGCCCACGGGTTGATGAGAAGCTCGGAGGCACCTGCAGTTCCGCGACGCTCATCGTTGCCTGCCATGGCCGACTGGGCCGACATGGCCGACAGTATCACAACTACTGCAAATATTTTTAATATTCTCTTCATTTCTGTGATGTTTTTTGAGGTTACTTACACGGTTAGAATTGGTACGAGTTGAGGTCGACAGGACGCATGGTTCCAAACCACTTGATGACCTTCTCACCGATGCCGGGAACCGACACATGGATGAGGTACATGCCGCCGGCGATGGGGATGCCGGTGTGGTTGTGGAGATCCCAATCGACAGAAGTGCTCTCGCCAACAATGTTGGAGTTAGATGAACTCTGGTTACGAGTCACTGCGGTGGGGCCGATGGTGCGGACCAGGGTGCCGTCGACAGTGTAGATGTTGATCGTGCAACCTTTCTTGACACCGTTCTCCTCGCCGACAGGCAGGTTGATGATGCGGACCTTGGTCTCAAGCTGACTGGAGGTCTCGTACTTGGAGTAGCTGTAGTAGGGGTTGGGCACCACGCTGATGAGGCTGAGCAGCGAGTCGGCATAAGCCTTCTTGTCATCGCTGTTGATGGCCAGATTCTCAAGGACGGCATCGGAGGCCGAAAGGGTGAACTGGTAGGTGGGCATATTGCCGTTGCGGTTGGGCTGGCCACAGTTGACATAGGATGTGCCGTTGGGGCCCATGTAGCGGCCATAGGGGGCGCGGATGTCTATGTCAATGATGGCGTCGGTGGGTATACCGTTGGAGGCGCAGCCGGCGTTCTTGACAGCATTGCGGCCAGGATATTTGAACGCATAACGCGACGACACAAGAGGCATATTGACCCAAGCGACCGAAGCATAAAGCATGGCGATGGAGTCGCGGACAGGATCGACACTGTTCTCACTCGAGATGATACCATGCCAAAGGTGGGGGGCACCAGTAAGGCTATCGACGGAGTCCATCAGATGAGCCACAGAGCTCAGCATCTGGTTGGCCCAGCGTCCAGCATCATAGGAAGGTGTGCGATAGCGGCAGACATTACCAAGGATGGTGGATTTGCGCATGTTATGGAACGGCTGGTTGCCAGCGTTGAGGACATAAATGTAATGGCGGCCACCTAAGACATAGTCCTGGGTGCCATCGCGCTGGACCGAAACGGGATTCCAGATCATGTCGCGACCATTGTGCTGAACATAGCGCGAGTCTTCGCCGAACATGATGTTTAGACGCTCACCAGTGACAGTGTTGATGGCATAGCCGGGGAACCAGCCCATACCATACTCGGCAATGTAAGCGGGGCTATTGGGGTTGGCAATGTCGGCAGCAGTGGCGGCACCGGCGAGGGTGTCACCGTTCTTGTCGACCGACTTGTGGGCACGCGAACTGAACTTGCGAGCCTGACCTTCTGCCTGCGTATAGTCATCGCACATCTCAACAACGGGACAACGAGTCCACTTGGTGGTGTCAGCGGTGATCACAATGTGCACACTGGGCAGCTGGGCCATGTCGTTATAGTTGAGTGTCTGGTTGGTGAAGTTAGTCATCAGAGAACGCTGGTAAGCAATAATCTTGTTCGGGCGGAACTCCTGATAACCTTTGTGACCCGGACTCAAAGCCTGCATGCTGTCGATGAGCTGCTGTGACGGCATATAGTATGAGAAGTTGAAGCCTGGGTGATAAGGCATTGTCGAAACAAGGCCATAAGGAGACCAAAGGCCAGAGACTATGTCTTCATACTGCTCATCCTTATCCATAGAGACAGTCTGCATACGGCTGTTTACTCTGTCAATACGCTCTTTGAAGTAGTCGTCATCAAGATAAGGCTCACTGAGCGACACCTCAGTAGTCAAACCCCTGAACGATGACGGCGGATTAGAATGCTGTGCACCGGAACGTATCCAGTTGGTGATGGTTGAGTTGTCATCATCGGGTATACCACTAAGCCACTGATACTGGACGTCGGCAAATCGCATTCCGGAGTAGAGCAGCGCCCCCTTGTTGACAAAGCCATTAAAGAATGTTGCAGCACCTCCGCTTGTCTTTGTTGTGTCACCAAGGTCGGTAGCAGCAGCCTCAGGATTGACCAAAGATACTGCAAGGCCAAGCTCAAGGAAGAGTTGCTCATTGTAGCGCGAGATAGTGAAGTCTGACCATACCACATTGGTGTCGACAATACGGCCGTTCGAGTGGACAGGTATCGTACCGCCATCGGAACGCATTATGCACCAACGAGTAGCGGCGTTGACCCCCTTTACAGTGTCGGCCAGGTTCGGAACAAACTGGTGGGGTTTGACGGTGGTGTCAATGTAGCCATTCCAATAATAGATGTTGTATTGACCAGCCCTGACCTTTAACGGGTCGATGACACGGACATTGATGGGGCCATAGTTTTCCTCATACTCAGGATGAGTGATGATACACGGATCCTGCATGAAAGAATTGTCTGCCGTTCCTGTAGCAGAGACAGAGCTGACAAAGGTACCAGGACCCTTCTTGGCGGTTTCGCCGGGAGCACCCATAAGACCTGCGATAGAGGCTTCCGTCAGACGAAGTGAATAGCCGCCATTACCATAACCCTCTATACGGGTGATTTTCGGGCTCATGCCAAACTCAGACTGGGCAACTACGCCACCACCTTCAGATATGGTATTGTGCGGGATGACAGTAATCGGGGTAATACTACCACCATTTTCGTTCATACGACCGGCAAGGTAAGGTGTCATCTGACCATCAAGCTTGGTAGCCTCAGTCTGAGAATACTCCTTGTAACGGTTTTGTGCATAAGCAATGGCAATATAGTAGTACTCACGGTTATTGACAAGTCCAGTATTGGTTCCTGTAGCGAACATGTCGCGAGTGATGCGGAATGCATGCTGGATGCCGGCATTGGCACCGTTAACCATAACTTCACCAACAACAATACCATCCTTGATGTCATAATTGATTAGTTTCGATATGGCCTGGTTTCTGTCGCCAGTGCTGTCGTAGTAGTTCTCGATGTCACACTGAGCAACCTGACGTGCTTTGCTATAGTCGCGAATATCGGCAATAGAAGCATTGGCGTCAACAAGCTGGTATATCTGATAACCTTCAAACTTGTAGCTACGCTGATCCTTTGAATACTCCTTGGAGGTGGTGGTTGTGGTAGTATAGGTCACACCACCAATAACTGTATCGGTAGAAGTAACCTCCGAGTAACTTCTCATGATGGCAGGATCTTCCTCGTTGTATTTCTCACCATAGTTGTTAGACTCGGGATTTTCATAAGATATATAAAGGATAATCTCGTTGTTGAGTTCCTGGGCAGTGAGCGTCGGGGCATCCGGGCCATCAAGAACCTTGAAGCAGTTCTCAAACAGAGCCTGGCAGACATCGTCAACCTGACGGAGCAACTCAACAGAAGACCACTGGTCACCAGAGGCAGCCTGTGCCCAAGGAATACCAACGGTAATGTAGTTCAATGCACCGGGTTTCAGAGTGAAGGGACCGGCAGACTGCATGAAACGGCGGTCATCTGGAGGGTTATTGGGCATCTCGTACTCAGTCCAGTGATCCTTTATGTCATCACCAGGATTGATACCATCGGTACCCCACAACCACGGGTCGGAGTCACCAGGGAACATGAAGTCGCAGACGACAGAGCCGTCAAGACCCATGTTGCCAAAGGTCATACGAGTATTGTCACGCCAGTAGCCACGCAGATAGTTATAGTAGTCAACCGCCTTGGAAGGCTCTGCGTTACGACCAGAAACACTATTCAGATAGTACACAAAGCGACGCATGCCGAAACGCTCATCGTCAACAATGTTGTTACCAAAGTTAACACCATTGATGGCGCAGTTGCCGACCACGTCACCAGGAACGAAATACCAGCTCTTATAGCCATCATCAGCTGCATTTAAGAAGCCTTCGGCATCATCGGTAATGGCGATTGTGTCATAGGTGCCATCATCAAGAAGGTAGCGGCTCAAACGCTGCTTGAGAGCGTCACTGCCGTTAGACAGAATCCACGGTATGTTAATCTTGGGATTATCCTTGCCATCAGGATCCATGTACGGGCCCTGGAAGAAGTCAATACCTACCGCAGGGGGAATACCGCTATAGCTACCAGCACCGGCGAGGTCAGTCTTGGTACCGTTATAGCAGTAACCAAGTCCACGACGAACATCGCAACCGACATAGTCATCCTTGGCATTACCAAGATCAGGATCAACCCACTGGCTGAAATATGTGTCTTTCAACTCGTATGTCGAACGGTTGATAATCTCATACGAGTAGAACGTCATATTGTTGATTTCATCGTTTGTAGAGAAGGCAAAAGCCTGAGCACGGATTTCGAGACCAATGGGAAGACCCAGAGACTCTGTGTGGGTATTACCCATATCGTTGAAGACCCACCATATAGTCTGGTCGCCTTTCAGCACCTGGTCGGAAAGAAGACCACCACTGACTATACCGGCATCATCCTCCATTGTGGGGGTAACATGATCAATATAAGCATTACCCCACTGTGCCTTCAGTGTACGGGGGCACAGGCTATTGTCAAAGTCATAGTACGGATAGTCGCCACTGGCAGGATTATATTCCAGGTCGCCATCCGCATCGTAGAACGGTGCAAGGAAACTTGTCAGGTCATCGCCCTCACCCTTTGCAGGCCAGTTGGCAATAACATCGGTAATGTCTTCCTGCAGATGCTCCGGGTTCACAAGGGTGACACCAGTGCTGTCGTATCTGAAATGCGAACGAAGAGCCAATACCTCGGCCTTTGTGATAATCCAATGCTTGTCATAGGCATTGCAGACAGGGAGGTCCGTAGAAGCCGTACCATTGATCTTAATGGGGCCTGGCCAGTAGTCGTCACCCTCCGAACCAAAACGCAATGCAGCAAGACGGAGCTGATCGTTAACGTCAGTACCACCAATCCACAAAGCGGCACAATACAGCGGGCTGGCATTGCCACTTTTCGGAACATAGTACTTGGTAATACTACCATCGAACCACATGTTGCCATAACCATTAATCTGAGCACGCACATTGTTTATGTTGAGCTCTGCCGTACTCTGGGCTCGCTTACAAACTGCCGCCTTGGTCTGTACGCTGGCATTCTTTACATTTGACCTCTTGCACTCGGTACATTCACGCGCCATAACTGACCCCGAGAACATCCCCAGCAGCAAGGATACCAAAAGTAGTTTGTTATATGTACTTTTCATCTTGATATTTTTTTTCACGTTGACTTTAGAAATTGTAAGACAGAGACACTCTTATAGTGCGCGGCGAAGAATAGTTCCACGTGCCGTTACGGAGCGTGATTGCATAAAGTTCACGGTAGGCAGTGGGATCAAGTTCGTTGTTGATGGACACCTGGGTCTCGGGGTCGGTCAGATAACCGTTATCCTCCGGGTTACCCGTGACGTTGAACACATTAACGACATTGCGGATATCGAAGAGGTTGTTGATTGTGACAGCCAGATTGAGGAAAGTGTCACGCTTGCCAACCTTAATGGGCCATGTCTTGTCGGCAACAACGTTAAAATAGAAGCCCCACGGCAGACGAGCACCACGGTATCCACCAACAATGGTAGTACGGGTGTTGGAGAAAGCGCGGGTGTACGGACGTCCAGACTGGGCCACAGCCATGAAGTTGATACCAAAGTTCTCAAGAAGCTTGACCTCTTTCTTACGTTTCTCACCAGTCTCTTTATCGGTGACGACACGGGTGATGGTGGGACCATTGTACTTGGCACCAGCAGCATAACGGAAGTCGACATTTGCCTTGAACTCATGGCGACGGTCGTCACTGATGGGGTTGAGCATCTTCAGGGTGGTGTAACCTTCTTTGATAAGCTCAGTCATAGTGGTTGTTGACAGACCGGTACCTTCAGCGTACTGGAGGGTATAGTTGGCATTGACACGTATGTTCTTAGTCTGACGGAGGTCATAGGCCAGAGTGATACCCTTAATGGTACGGAAATCTTTGTTATCGTAGCTGTAGTAGTTGGTGTTTGGGTCAGCACCGGCATACTGAACAAGCTGGATAAGGTTGCGGGTCTCTTTGTAATATGCAGAAGCGCTGACAGCCGAAGACTGGTTAAGAGCCTGCTGGAAACCGAGTTCGTAGTTGGTGATGCGCTCAGGCTTCAGGTTGGGGTTGGAGATGGAAGAAATCTGGCTCATATAAAGGTAGCTAAGATAATTGGCCGACCAACCCGAAGAAGGACGGCGTGCAATAATATCATAGCTGGCCTTGAACTGAGACTTGTCACCGATGGGGAACGAGAAGGCGATACGCGGCATGGCGACAATCTGCGGTTTGTAACGCTCAAAGACGCCGTCCACGTGAACTTTACCTTCTGTCACGGAACGCTGACCGGCGGCAGTACGGTAAGGAGTGGGTTTACCGGTGTTACCGCTCACACTGTTCGGGGAAGCGACCTGTGTACCATTGGCGTCATACCAGTTGCCAGCCTGGTCACGATAACCCTTAATGGTGGGCAGCGAACGGTTGGTCTCGTCCTGAACGAAGTCGACATACGGCACCCAGTCGTCACCAGCGCCAGAATAAATCTCGTTGGTAGAAACAGCGTTGCCACTGGCGATTCTCTCACGCAGCTGACCGACGGTGTAAGACTCATACAGCAGATAGGGGTCTTTCATCACATACTGGTTACCGTCAAAATAGTCGACACGTACACCGACGTTGAAGATAAGGTCTTGGAAGTAGAACTTATCCTGGATATAACCGGCCATGTAGATGGGGGAGAATGAAGGCAGGTTCATATATTTGCTGGAGCCAGGGTTGAAGTAATCCTCAAGCGACCAGTTGGCACCGTTGTACTTCTTACCCGTATGGTCATAACCAACATAGGAGACATAGGGATTACCGCTATTGATAAGCTCGTTGGCCGAGAACATTTCAATACCGCCAGCGTTGACAAAATCCTCTGGCATATAACGGTCAATATCTATCCATTCACGCGAGGGGTCGTTTCCAAGAAGGCCCTTGCTGGTAAGGTACTCACGGAAGGCGGCATCAAACGGAGTCTGCTGCGAAGCGTCAAGACGACGGTTGTAATCCACATAGAGCTGCGAACCATTCTGTCTGTAGATAGGATGGTCGAGGTCGAGCTGAAGGATGTGGCGGTTAGCGTTCTGGCGCATAAGAGTCCAGAGGCCGTAGGCACTGACGTTGTATGAAGACTCCCAGAGCTGGTCATACTGGAAACCGATCTCTATTTCATGGCCAAGCACGTCGGCAGAGGCTTTGGCCTGCAGATAGAGAGCGTCAGACTGCGACAGGGCGTAGCTGCCACCCTGGACGCCGACATTGGAGAGCAGGCCATAGATGTTTCCGGGGGAGTCACCGTTATACAAGCCATAGAACTGCTGGATGTACTCTTTCATGGTGAGGAGACGGCGGATGTCGCTGAATTCCTCGCTGCGGAACAACTGCTCGTTGTAGTTGGAGAGAATGGGGTTGTACTCAGAACCGCCCACATAGGTCACATTGTCGTTCCAGTTGTTCTGAACCATGGCTGTACGGGTCACACCATTATAATCAATAGTCTTCTCCTCATAAGAACGCTCCTTCTCAGTGATAAACTTGCCTATATAACCGTACTTGAAAATATCGTCGATAGACTTGCCATAGTTCTCGTTATATGACTTGGCCGTGCTGCGCTGCACCATACCTGTGATGTTGTACATCACGTTCTTGATGGGCGACGAAGCCTTTGCCTCATCCTCGTTGGAGACCTCAGGGTCGCGGAAACGCTGGGTGAAATCCACCGTCAAGCCCATACTCATACCCTCACTCACCGACGAACCGGACAGCGGCATATTGAGCGGAGAAAGAGAGGCGCTGGGAGAATGGCTGGCGCTGAACTCACCGGTGAGGGTCAGAGTGGCATAATCCGAGAAACGGAAGTCCAGAGCACCCTCCATGGCGACACCGTAATACTGCAGATTAGGCACACGCGAGGCGTCTCCGTCGAAGTCTTTCTTCTTGAGACGGGTAATCTCATGGAAGTCGGAGCCGCGGAGGGTCGTCTCACCCGTATAACGCACAGCACCTGTAACCGGGTCGTACGTCAACGGCTTGTCCTCGATCATGCGCACCTTCTCGTCATTGACGATCTGGTAACGGTAGCCTTTCACGCGATAGAACGGCGACTTCTCATACTGGGCCTGGCCGGTGAAGCGGAAGCCCACCAGCGTGCGCTCCAGCGACGAACCGTCGCTGTTCTTTATGTTCTTCTTGATGACCGGACCTGTGAGGTAGACCATAAAGGTGTTGAGCAGACGGTAGTCCAGATAGCCTTCCCAACGCACCATGCCCTTGAACTGGCTGGTTGGCGGTTTCAGCGTGATAATCTGTGTACCACCGATAGCCTCACCGATGCTTGCAGGCGTACCGCCAAGGATAACCTGAATCTCGGCGATAGCGTCCTTCGGCACGTTGACATTGGTACGTTTACGCACGTTACCCTGCATGGTGACCATGCCGCTCTCACCACGAGCCGAACCGGTGCCACCGTCTGAGTAGCCGACGCCACCCACAGCGGCGACGATGCTCTCGACGGAGTTACCAGGCATACGGGCGATATCGTCGCTCGAAAGGCGCTGGCCGCTCTCGGCGGTACCGATCTCAATGACAGGCACCTTCTCCTCAACAATTTCCACGGCGTCAAGCACTGTGGCCGAGGGATTGAGTTCAACGTCGACAATCGTGAAACCCGATGCCGTCACGTTGATACCGGTACGCACATAGGTAGCATAGCCGACGAACTTGACTTCAAGGTCATACTTGCCGACGGGCAGCGGCTTAATGGTATAGATACCATCAAAGTCGGTCACACCGACAAGCACCTGTTTGCCATCTTGCTTGGCAATAACATTGACGAAAGGCATCGGTTCCTTTGACTTGGCGTCAATCACCGTACCCTTCATCGTGCCCTGTGCCAGAGCGGAGACTTCCGCCAACAGCAAGAGTCCGAGTGTCAATAGTACTTTTCTAAACATTCTCATTGCGTTTACATGTATAGATATTATTGATTTTGTTAATTTCCCGCATTGATATACTTATTGTTCAACAAAGTCTGGTAAATGATCGCCTGGCGCAGGTCAAACGCCTGTTCGTTTACGGGCGCCTCCTGCATCGGTTTGGGTGCCGTCTGGGCCTGCTTGCGCACAGCCTTGGGGGCTGACTCGTCTTCACACGTCTCATAGGTGAAATAGGGTTGCGGCTGCGCGACAGTCTCTTCGGTCTCGGTATCGCCGAAATCGAAGAAACTGTCGTCAGACTCGTCGTTGCTCTCCATCCGTGCCGTTTCGTCCGCGGAGTCAACGGGCTCTGCCATCGTACGCTTGAAGCGGGCGAACAACGGCAGCACAATGCCGGCCATGACGAGTATTATCCACAATCCGTTCATTATCCTCTTTCAGACTGTTGTTTTGAACAGTAATCTTTTATCTTTATGCCAACTCCTTGGTTTCGGCGGTTTTCTGTTTACCGGAAATCTCATATACCACGGCGCAGGCGATGCACAGCGACGAGAACACGCCGACGAGCACACCGACCAGCAGGGCAAAGATGAAGCCACGGATAACCTCGCCACCGAAGATGAACATCATCAGCAGGGTGACGAAAGTCGTGCCGGAGGTGTTCACCGTACGGGCCAACGTGGAGTTGATAGCATCGTTCATGTGAGTGCGGAGGTCACGCTTCGGGTAGAGCTTGCGGTACTCGCGCACACGGTCGAAGATAACCACCGTGGCGTTGATGGAGTAACCGATAACCGTCAGCACTGCCGAGATGAAGTACTGGTCAACCTCGAGGTTGAAGGGCAGCAGGCCGTAGAGAAGCGAGAAGATACCGATAACCAGTATGGTATCGTGAGCCAGAGCCGTCACGGAGCCCACGCCGAAGCGCCAGCTGCGGAAACGGAGGCCTATGTAGACGAACATCACGAGCAGACCGCCTATGACAGCCCAGATGGAATGCATCAGGTTGTCGTGGGCAATGGTGCCGCCGACCTGGTCGGCCTGGATGATACCCAGCGGGTTGGTCTCTGTGCTCTTGAAGCCATCAAGGGATATTGCATTCTTATAGTACTTGCTAGTACCGGCATACAGCTTCTCGACAATCTCGTTCTTCACGGCGTCGCCATCTTCGGCGATCTTGTACTTGGTGGTGATCTTAAGCTGGTTGTTGGGGCCGTAGGTCTTCACCTCGGGAGCCTCCTCAAACTGCTTGGCCAAGTCGGAACGCACGTCTACAGCGTTGACGGGCTGGTCGAAGCGCACCACATAGGTGCGGCCGCCGGTGAAGTCGATGCCGAAACTCAGACCGCGGACCACAAAACTGCCCACGCAGATCAGGATAGCCACGCAGGCGATGATATAGAAGGTCTTGCGGCGACCGAGGAAGTCAATATGCACATTGCGCAGGAAGTTCTCCGAGAAGGGGAACGAGAAGCTCATCGTGCGCTTCTTCTCCACGCGGCCGTCGATGAGCAGGCGGGTGATGAAGATGGAAGTGAACAGAGAGGTGACGATACCGATGCAGAGGGTCACTGCGAAGCCCTGCACGGCGCCGCTGCCGAACATGATGAGCACCAAGCCCAGCAGGAAGGTGGTCACCTGACCGTCGATGATGGCCGAGTAAGCGTTCTTGAAACCAGCCTCTACGGCGTTGGCCACGCTCGAGCCGTTGCGCAGCTCTTCCTTGACACGCTCGTAGATGATGACGTTGCCGTCGACAGCCATTGCCATGGTCAGCACTATACCGGCGATACCGGGCAGCGTGAGCACTGTGCCTATGGATGCCAGCACTCCTATAAGAAGGAATACATTAGTAATAAGGGCAGCCACGGACACCCAGCCTGCGCGGTTGTAGAAGACCACCATGTAGGCCATCACGATGATGAAGGCGAGGATGAACGAAAGCAGACCGTTGCGGATGGACTCCTGTCCCAGCGAGGGACCCACCACAGCCTCCTGCACGATGACGGCGGGGGCGGGGAGCTTACCGCTCTTCAGGATATTGGCGAGGTCCTTGGCCTCTTCGAGCGTGAAGTCGCCGGTGATGGAGGAGCGGCCGCCGGCGATCTCGCCGTTGACACGCGGTGCGGAGTAGACCTGGTCGTCGAGGACGATGGCGATGCAGTTGCCCACATTCTCGCCGGTGATGCGCTTCCATTCGCGCGCGCCCTCATTATTCATAGTCATAGAAATCTCGTTGCCACCGACATTCGAGAAGTCCTGACGGGCATCGCTGATGCAGCCGCCGTCGAGGAGGGCGGAACCGTCGCGGGTCGTGATCTTGATGGCATAGAGGGTATAGACGTCGGCGCCGAAGTGCTCGTCGGGTTTTGCCGACCAGAGGAACTTGACGGTGCGTGTGTCGAAGACTTTCTTCTCGGCGGCCTTGGCCAGCATCTCATTGATGGCCTCGCGGTCCTTGCCGGCGGCAAGACCGACGATGGGGCCCTGCAGCGGCATGCCGTTGTTGTCGACATAGAGCTGCAGTTTGGCAATCAGCGGGTGCTCCTTGGCGAACTCCTCGCGGCTGGCACTGTCGACGCCGGCCTGATTGTTGTTGTCGGCGGTCAGCTGGTCGAGCAGAGCCTCGGTGCTGTCCTTCACTTCGGCGACAGCCTCGGTCTCGGCCTCAGCAGCGGCGGTGTCGGCAACACCCTTGTTGATGGAGCCAAGATACTCGTCGGCGGCAATAAGGTCTTTGGCCACCTCGGTATTGTCGTGCGTCAGCCAGAACTCCAACTGGGCGGTACCCTGCAGGAGTTTGCGCACACGCTCGGGCTCCTTGACGCCGGGGAGCTCCACAAGGATACGCTCCGAGGCGCTGAGTTTCTGTATGGTGGGCTGGGCGACGCCGAACTTGTCGATACGCTGGCTCAGCACCTGGTAAGTACGGTCGTAAGCGGAAGCAGCCTCCTCGCGGACCACCTTGATGACGGCCTCGTTGTCGTCGCCAAGCTTAATCTGGTCGCGGAGCTGGCCGCTGAAGTAAGAGGCAAGCTGCACGTTGGGGTCGAGGCCGCGGATGGCGTCGTAGAACAGCGACACGAAGTCGCGGTTGGTGGTGCGCTTCTGGTTGGCCAGGGCGATGTCGATGGCGTGGTTGAAGAGGGTGTCCTCGGTGTGGTCGGCCAAGGCACGCACCACATCCACCGTCGACACCTCAAGCATCACGTTCATACCGCCCTTAAGGTCGAGGCCGAGGCTGATCTCGCGGCTCTGGCACTGACGGTATGTGTAGCCCAGATAGACCTTCTCGGTAGCCATCGAGTCAAGGTAATGGGCCTCACTGGCGTTGCGCAGCGAGTCCAGGAGCACCTGCTCGTCGCCGCTGTTGGTAGTGCGCGAGGCGACGTAGTTTTGCACCTGTTCGCTCTTAATGTAGTTTTCAGCTGACTTTTTGGCCTTGTTCTGCACGGCGATTGTCACAACAGAAAACGACAATTGGAACAAACACACCAGTGCGAAAGCCCATGCCAAAAATCTAATAAGTCCTTTATTCTGCATAGTTTATGTATATAATTTGTTTTTTTATTTACACTACTTTGAATGTGCAAAAATAACAAATTTTATTGACATAACAATGTTTTTTAGAAAAAAAGTGTACCTTTGCACTCAAAATTGAAGATTGACAGCAAGATATGGAGACAAAAAAAAACATCACACTCAAGGATTGGTCAGAAAAAGACAAACCTCGCGAGAGGCTGCTTTCCCAAGGCGCCAAACAACTGACTGACGCCGAGTTGCTTGCCATACTGATGCGCACCGGTGTACCGGGCAAGAACGTCGTCGAAGCCGCCAAAGAGCTCCTCGCCTCGGCCGACAACAGCCTGGTCACGCTCTCCCTCTTCGACTACAGCCGTTTACGCACCTTCAAGGGCATGGCCGCGGCCAAGGCGGCGACACTCATGGCGGCACTCGAGATAGGCTGGCGGCTGCACGGCGAGACAAACACACGCCGCGAGACGCTGATCACCAACAGCGACGACCTCTTCAAATACATACACCCGATGATCGTCAACATCGACCACGAGGAGTTCTGGGCCGTATACATGAACAACCGCAACAAAGTACTTGGCTGCCAGCGCATTTCAGCAGGCGGCCAGACCGAGACCAATGTCGACCCGCGCATGCTCTTCCGCGGCGCCCTCGAGGCCAAGGCGACCACTGTGGCCGTGGCCCACAACCACCCCTCCGGCACCCTCAAGCCCAGCAGCAACGACCGAGCCCTCACAACACGCCTCTCGGAGGCTGGCAACATACTGGGTATCAAGCTCACCGAGCACATCATTGTGGCCGTCGGGCCCGGGGGCAGAGCCGACTACTACAGCTTCCACGACAACGGCATGCTGTAGCCGCCCGACCGCCATCCCAAAAGGGCCCAAAAAGACACAAACGTAAGCCGCTGAACATCAGCACCCAAGACAGAGCCCCTTCGGCCCCCCTTCGGACCCTCCTCGGCCCCTCTTCGGCCGCGATACAGAGAGCCAATGACTTACGGCCATCGAACGGCCGATGAAAAGCCGTCCGACGGCCGTAGGGATGCCGTAGGGACTCCGTCGAAAAACCGACGCGTTACGCCTTCAGCTCAAGCTCCACGCTGACCGAATGCATCTGACCGCCCAAAGGCGGGTTCATCTTGCTGACTTTCACCTTGATGTCAGTCACGGCGGGATACTCTTTCAGCACCGCCTCCCCCACCCTGCGGGCCACATGCTCCAACAGGTTGGACGGCTGCTGCATCTCTCGCTTGACGGTCTGATAGACATCGAGATAGCTCACCGTGTCGGCAATACTGTCGCTCTGCTCCGCACGCGTGGTGTCGGTGTTGAAGGAGAGGTCGACGACGAAGTGCGTCCCGATGGCGCGTTCCTGTGAAAAACAGCCATGATGCGCGTAGAAGCGCATCCCGTTTATCGATATGGTTGCCACGGCGTTACGCTTAGATGATGTTGTCGAACTGGTGCAGGAAACGCAGGTCGTTCTCGAAATAGAGGCGCAGGTCGCGTATCTGGTATTTGAGCATGGCCATGCGCTCCACCCCCATGCCGAGGGCGAAACCGCTGTACTCATGGCTGTCTATACCACATGCTTCCAGTACGTTGGGGTCCACCATGCCGCATCCGAGGATCTCCAGCCAGCCGGTGCCCTTGCAGATGTTGCAGCCCTTGCCGCCGCAGATGTTGCACGAGATGTCCATCTCAGCGCTGGGCTCGGTGAAGGGGAAGTAGCTGGGGCGCAGACGTATCTGGGTGTCGGGGCCGAACATCTCCTTGGCGAAATAGAGCAGCGTCTGCTTGAGGTCGGCAAAGGTGACTTTCTTGTCAACATACAGAGCCTCAACCTGATGGAATATGCAGTGGGCACGTGCGCTGATGGCCTCGTTGCGGAACACGCGGCCGGGGGCGATGATGCGGATCGGCGGCTTGTGGGTCTCCATGACGCGCACCTGCACCGACGAAGTGTGGGTGCGGAGGGCTATGTCTTGCTTACCTTCCTCTTTCTGAACGAAGAAGGTGTCCTGCATGTCGCGCGCCGGATGGTCGGGCGGGAAGTTGAGGGCGGAGAAGAGATGCCAGTCGTCCTCGATCTCCACACTCTCCTCGACGGTGAAGCCTATGCGGGCAAAAATCTCGGCTATCTCGTTCATTGTGACCGAGAGCACGTGTCGGCTGCCGCGCTGGCTGAAGTCGGCGGGCATGGTGAGGTCGTGGGTGTCGTTGAGTTCCACCGACTGCTCCACAAAGCTCTTGAACTCTTCCACCTTGGCCAAAGCCGCGGTTTTCAGCTGATTGAGAGCTATTCCCATCTCCTTTTTCTGGTCGTTGGGCAGCGTCTTGAACTGCTCGAAAAGCTCCGTCATAACGCCTTTGCGGCCAAGGAAACGCACGCGGAACTTCTCCACTTCGGCGGCCTTGTCCTTAAAGTCCTCGATACGGGCGTTGCGTATCTCCTCAATGTACTGGGCTATAATGTTATTCATCGACATAACTGCAAGGTTACTTTATCACTTTCACACTAATGATCTTCACATCCTCGACAGGACGGTCCATACGGTCGCAGGGCAAGTCGGATATCTTGTTGACAACCTCCATGCCATCAACGACTTCGCCGAAGACAGTGTAGTCTCCGTCGAGATGCGGGGTGCCGCCCATGGTGGTGTATACTTTGCGCTGCTCGGCGGTGAACTTCTTGCCGAAACGCTGCTCCATCATATCGAGGGTCTTGTCGTCCCACACCTGCCCCTGGACGATGTAGAACTGCGTGGCCGACGAAGCTTTCTTGGGGTTGACCTGGTCGCCCTGGCGGGCAGCGCACAGGGCGCCGCGCTTGTGCATCAACGCCGGACGGAACTCGGCCGGAACGGTGTATCCCAGAGTGCCGTCGCCGAGGGGCTGGCCGGGCTTGGCGTCACGCGACTTGGGGTCGCCGGCCTGCACCATAAAATTCTTGATGACGCGATGGAAAAGAAGTCCGTCGTAGGTGTGATTTTCGACCAATTTCAGAAAATTGTCGCGGTGGAGGGGGGTCTCATCATAGAGACGGAGGGTGATTTTACCCTGAGAAGTGACCATTTCTATCATAGTACCTTTGGCTTTATTTACCTTTTGATTAGTAGCAACTTGCGCCGAAGAAAGAAGCATCGCCGCAAAAAAAATAACGAGAAAAGATATTTTTTTCATCATTTATACAATAAAAATTACTAATTTTGCAACTGCAAAAGTAAGAAGAAAAAAAGACATAAAGCGACAAAAAAACTCTCTTTTATGAAGAAAAAAACTCTCAACCTGGCCGTCGTGCTGTTTTTCAGCCTGTTATCAGCAACGCTTTTTTTGTGCTGCGACAAAGACACCAACTGCTATTTGGAGGTGCAAGTTTACCAAGGGAACACCGAAAATGCAGTTTCTAACGCCCAGGTGCAGGTATACCAAATGGTGTGCGACTCGTCAGACCACACCTATCGCGCCGGTGTGACCGACGAAAACGGCATTTTCAAGGTCACCTATGCGGCCCCCGCAATCCTCAAGGTCAAGGTGACGCGCTTCCTTGACACGATACGTCCCGACTTCCATGTCGGCTACGACACCGTGCTCATCCACACCAAGCTCGTGGAAGGCGAGACGACGACCGCTGTGGCACGCATGACGTCAGACACCCTTTGGATGCCTATTTCCGCTCCTACACAGTACTAAAGTTCATAGAACATGACATTTAACCCCACTGCGGAAGACCTTGTACAGCTGAAAGAACAGGGTCTGACCGTTGAGCAGGTACAGGCTCAGATAGACAATTTCAAGAACGGTTTTCCCAAGAGCCGCCTCGACGCACCGGCGACACCCGCCAACGGTGGCATACGCGTGCTGAGCGACAAAGAGATAGCCCGCTACAAGACGCAGTACCGCACCCTCGGTCGCGGCAAAAAGATACTTAAGTTCGTGCCAGCCTCCGGCGCCGCAACGCGCATGTTCAAGGATTTGTACGCCTTCACTGCCACCTATTTCGGCATCGCCGACAACTTCGAGAAGGATTACCCGTCGGTGAAGGAGTTCCTGGACAACCTCACAGTCTTCGCCTTTTATAACGACCTGAAAGCATGTATGCAACGCGCCGACCTCGACATCGAAGAGTACATGCGGCGCGGCGACTTCAGCACGGTGATCAACTTCCTCCTCAAGGAGCAATACCTGGGCTACGGCTCGCTGCCCAAAGCCCTGCTCAAGTTCCACCGCTACGGCGAGGTGCAGCGCACCCCGATGGAGGAGCACATCGTGGAGGGCGCCCTCTATGCCAAGAACGACGACGGCTCCGTGGTGCTGCACTTCACCATCTCGCCCGAACACCGCGCAGCCTTCCGCCGCAAGCTGGCAGAGGTGAAGCCCTACTATGAGAGCACCATGGGCATAAAACTCAAGGTATCAACGTCGGAGCAGAAACACTACACCGACATCATAGCCGTTGACGAGCAGAACCAGCCCGTGCGCGACGAGGAGGGGCGCCTCGTCTTCCGCCCCGGCGGACATGGCGCACTGATAGAGAACCTCAACGAACAGCGAGCCGACATTATCTTTATCAAGAACATTGACAATGTGGTGCCAGACTGGATGAAAGGCGCCACAGTGACATACAAGGAGGTGCTGGCGGGCATGCTGCTGGAACTCAAGGCCAAAGTGGACGATGCCCTGCGCACCCTCGACGGCAAACCCGGCGACAAAGAGGTGGAGCAGATTGCCGCCTTCGCAGCCAAAGAGCTGAACATCACGGTGCCCGAAGAATGCACAGCCGCGGAGCTGCACCGCCTGCTCAACCGCCCGATGCGCGTGTGCGGCATGGTGAAGAACCTCGGCGAACCCGGCGGCGGCCCATTCTACACCATCGACACGCGGGGGCACCGCAGCCTGCAGATTGTGGAGTCGGCACAGGTGAACCACAACGACCCGCAGCAGGAGCCCCTCTTCCAAGGCTCCACACACTTCAACCCGGTCGACCTCGTGTGCTGCACCAAGAACTACCGCGGCCGCTATTTCGACCTGCGCCAGTATGTCGACCCGCAGACGGGCTTCATCAGCAAGAAGACAAAAGGGGCTACAACGCTGAAATCGCAGGAGTTGCCGGGCCTCTGGAACGGCGCCATGGCCGACTGGATAACCCTCTTCGTGGAGGTGCCAGTGGAGACCTTCAACCCCGTGAAAACCGTCAACGACCTGCTCCGCAAAGAACATAGAGAGAACTAAACAAACAAATACCATGAAAAAAGGAACCATCACGATTATCGCCATCGTGGCCGTAGTGGCCATAGCAATCTTCTGGGGCATCGGCGTGAACAACAAACTCGTCACCTCCGACGAGAATGTGCAGAAAGCCTGGGCACAGGTGGAGAACGTCTACAAACGCCGCGCCGACCTGATACCGCAGCTTGTGGCCACCGTCCAGGGGGCAGCCAACTTCGAGAAGGGCACCCTCACCGAGGTGATACAGGCACGCGCCGGCATCGACAACGCCAAAGTCGACCCCACACAGCTCAGCGAAGAGCAGGTTGCCGCCTACCAGAAGGCACAGGACAACCTCGGCAAGGCCCTGGCCAACACCATCAAAGTCACCGTGGAGCGCTACCCCGAGCTTACCGCCACACAGGGCTTCCGCGACCTGCAGGTGCAGCTCGAAGGCACGGAGAACCGCATCGCCGTGGAGCGTGGCAAGTTTAACGAGGCCGTGCAGGGCTACAACACCATGCTGCGCCGCTTCCCCAACAGCATCATCGCAGGCATCTGCGGCTTCGACAAGAAAGGCTACTTCACAGCTCCCGAAGGCAGCGACGAGCCCGTGAAGGTGGAGTTCAACTTTTAATTGAAAATTGAAAATTGAAAATTGAGATTGAAGAGATGATACAAAAACTATTGCGGCTTATCGTCTGCGCATGCATAATTGTCAGTTCTCAATCATCAATTTTCAATTATGCGCAGGCGCAGACAGAATGGCTGCCGGCGAAGAGCAACAGGCTGGTGAACGACTACTCAGGCATCCTCACCGCACAACAGGTGCAGGCACTTGAGCAACGGCTCGTCGCTTTCAACGACAGCACGTCGAACCAGGTGCTGATAGTCATCACCCCGACCATAGAGGGCAACGACGAAGACGCTGCAGCACAGCGCATAGGCGAAGCCTGGGGCGTGGGACAGGCTGAGTTCGACAACGGCGTGGTGATACTCATAAAGAGCAAGACCGAAGAGGAGAACTGGGGTGCCGTAGCCATAGCCACCGGATATGGTGTGGAAGGGGCATTGCCGGACCTGTTCTGCAAACGCATCATTGAGAACCACATGATTGGCGCCTTGGGCGACGGCGACTACTACCGCGCTCTGACACAAGCCCTCGACGTCATGCTGCCCGTGCTTGCCGGCGAATACAGCTACGCACAGTACAAGAAAGACCGCAACCGGCGCGGCGCCATAGCAGGTCTCATAGTCATCGCCGTGCTTGTCGCCATAATCATCCTTGTGGCCCGCTACGCCAAGAAACACCCCGACCAGTGGAACAACAATGGCACCGGCAGCAGTGGCGGCGGCATGTTGTTCGGCGGCCCCGTAGGTGGAACCTGGCGCGGAGGCTTCTCGTCGGGAGGAGGCTTCGGCGGGTTTGGGGGCTTCGGAGGCGGCAGCTTCGGCGGCGGCGGTGCCTCTGGGCGTTTTTAGAGCCGAGGAGAAAAAAAAATTTGGCCAGTTCAAAAAATGTTAGTATCTTTGCCGAGCGTTTTTGTTGCAGAGTATTGCAATTAGGCGCTGACATTCAGGATTATAAACAATTAAAAAGTATACACCATGGGTATCAATGCTAACAAAAAGGTGAAGAGAAGAAAAGTCCGCATCAACGGTAACAAGAACTCCACGAACAACTGGGGTATCACCGCTGCTGGCTGGAATGCTGTGCACAAAGCCATCATCAACGCTCCTGAGGACTAAATCTCCACTACAAGCAAGGAATTAAGAGTCATGAGTTAACCTCGTGACTCTTGATTTTTATCTACAACCCATAACACCGAACTGCCATGAAACAGACGACCCTCTGCTATATAGACAACGGCGACAGCTACCTGATGCTGCACCGCGTGAAGAAGGATAACGACGCCAGTCACGGGAAGTGGATAGGCGTCGGCGGCAAGTGCGAGGCCGACGAGAGTCCGGACGAGTGCATGCTGCGCGAGGTGAAGGAGGAGACGGGGCTGGAGATCACGGAGTGGCACTACAGGGGCATCGTCACCTTCATCTCCGACACGTGGCCCAACGAATACATGCACCTCTTCACCGCCACCAAGTGGAACGGGGAGCCCGACATGAGCATCGACGACGAGGGGGAGCTGGCGTGGATAAAGAAGACGGTAATCAGTGGACAGTGGTCAGTGGACAGTGGACAGCGGGCGGTGCCTGTGTTGCCGCTTTGGGAGGGCGACAAGATATTCCTGCGCCTGCTGCTCGACGATGGCACGCCGTTCTTCTCCCTCAAGCTCGTCTACGAGAACGACGAGATGACCAGCGCCACGCTCAACGGGAAGGGAGTGAGAGTTAGGAGTTAGGAGTTAAGAGTTAGGAGTTAGGAGTTAAGAGTTATGAGTTAGGGGGAGAGGGAGAATTGAGAATTGAAAGTTGAGAATTGGAAGGGAACGGCGAACTTAGAAAATTGAAAATTGAAAATTGGAAGGGAACGGCGAATTGGGCGAATTAGGCGAACAATGATTACTCGAAAAGTGAATAGTGGTCAGTGGATAGTGGATAGTGGATAGTGGTCAGTGGATAGTGGGGGTCTTGTAGCCGTCTTGTAGCCGTCTTGTAGCCGTTTAGTAGCCGTTAAGGGGCTGTTTGGTCAGTAAAAATAAGGGAAGAGTGAATGTGCACGTTTGGTAATAGCTGTATGACAGTGGGTTATCGGCGTGGGATGATGCAGATGGTGGTTGGAGTGGGACAGTGGGACAGTGGGACAGTTCAAAATATGGTATTCCCAAAGTCAAAAAAAAATTTCTATATCTATATATCTATATTTATATAGATATATAGATATAGAGGTACAATTCAGGTGTAGGAATACCTATAAAACTAACTGTCCCACTGTCCCACTGTCCCTGTAAGATAATAATATTGTTGATTTAGAAATATTTGAGTCTTGGCAGTTGGCATAGATTGCCATGAGGAGTTGTCGGATTGGCACAAAAAAGGCTCCGGAATGAGGGATGAGGGGTGAGTTTCGGGGGCGCGAAGGTGAGCGCCGAGGAGGGTGAAGGGTGCTGGACGGAGGGGTGCAGAGGGTGTTTTATGGCCTTATAGAGGAGGATCTGAATGCATTCTGTGCCTTTTCCGAGGGTCGGCATCTTGGGAGCTTGGGGTTTTGTGATATCGTATTTCATTGTTTGTTTGCTTTTTAGGTGAAACTTGGTGTGAGTTTTCTATCAGTTATCAGTTCTATCAGTTTTTTTTAGAGGGGTGTCATTTTTTTATTTCATCCCCTTTTTTGTTTATATATATATCTTATTATTAATTAGTTATAAGTATTATAAGAAGGGTTTTTGAAATTGAGAGGTGTCATTTTTTAATTGATAGAACTGATAACTGATAGATTTTAATTATTCATTATTTCCCTATGAGGCGTTTGTGGTTTTTGCTGAGGAGCCTAGAGGAGAGTTTGCGTGCGGCGGTGAGAAGGACACTTATGAGTTATTAGTTAAGCATTGGGAGTTATGCTATTCATGGTGGGGGTGCGTTTGGGTGTATGAGGAAGTGCGACGGATGGTGGTGCGGGTAAAGTTTCCCCGTCAATAGCCAACAACGACGAAGCGGTTCCAGACGGGGTCGCGGCGATAGGCGTCGACGGAGGCTTCGGGCACATGGAGCACCACACCGTCGGGCATGCCGTCGAAGGAGGTCACCACCACCTGTGGCGGCACGGAGGCTTTGACGGTTACCTCCTCGAGCTCATAGCAGTCGGCAAAGGCATAGGTGCCCACAAAGCTGACAGCAGGCCCCAGCTCGATACGACGCAACCGTTCGTTGTAGGCGAAGGAATAGGTGCCGACGACCTGCAGGGAGTCGGGGAACACTATCTCGCACAGGTCGCACTCGTAGAAGGCGGCGTGCTCGATGACACGCAGCGTCGAGGGCCAACGTACATTGGAGAGGTTGCTGTCCATAGCGAAAGCATCGCGCCCGATGGTGGTGACACCGTCGGCGAAGTATACCGACTCCAGCACACGGATGTTGTTGAACGTCCACGAAGGTGCCACCGTGACGCCGGGGCCGATCTCGACCTTTCGCATGGAGAGGCAGCGATAGAAGCATTGCTTAGCCTCCTTTGAGACACTGCAACTGTCGGCCAGCCAACGTACGGCGGGTATGCCGCTGCAGTCGGTGAAGGCGTCGTCGCCAATCAGACGCAGCGAGCTCGGTATGACGAGGGTATCCTTCATGGCGGGACATCCAGCCAAAGCTCCGACGCCTATGCGCTGCAGGCCTTCCGGAAGGGTCACGCCGGTGATGAAGTACTGGTTGTGGAAGGTGTGGGGACCTATCTCGACAAGGGCGTAGTCCATGCCCAGGTGGCGCACCGTGGGCGGAATGTCGAGGTGGCCTTGCAGCATCTCGAGGCCGCCAGGGCATTCCTGATTATCAGCGCCTGTATATACCAACGCCACCTGACGCTGCGGCACATGCTGCAGTACACGGTAATAGACCGTCTGGCCGGAGGGCAGGACAAAGCTGTGGACGATGGGGAGCGGGAAGAGCACGGGGAAGACCGCTGCTGCCAGCAGCAGGAGCACCAGTAGCGAGATCCACCATCGCGGGTGCATCATACGGCGCAATTGGTCGACCGACTGCGGCCGACGTGCTGGGTCTTCCCTCATGGCGCTGCGCACAGCATGGCGGTAGCGGCGACCGAAGAGCATCTGCATGAGACGCCCTAAGACATAGATGTCGGCACGATGGTCGGCCGACGCACCGGCTTTTTGTTCCGGCGCAGCAAAGCCATTGCTGCCTGCGCTGTGCTTGAAGGCGGCATATTGCGGGCCGTCGCTGAGGCCGAAGTCGATGAGTTTCAGGCGGCCATCGGATGTGACGAGGATATTCGAAGGCTTGAGGTCATGGTGGTAGATGCCGTGATGGTGGAGATAACCGACGGCGTCGAGCAACTGGGAGAACATCGCGCGGACATCGGCGGCAGACTTCCCCTGCCTCCATTGGTCGAGGGTTTGCCCTTCCACCCACTCCATCACGATGCATCGGCCCACCACGTTGTCGTCCTCGAGGCTTTCCACGCGGACGATGGCGGGATGGTCGAGAGAGACCCCCACGCTGTATTCCTTGTAGAGCCACTCCTCGTAGAGTGCGTTGCCGCGCAACTCCTCGCGCAGCCCTTTGAGCACATACCAACGACCGTAGCGGCGGGCGCGGAATAGCACATGCGTGGAGCCGCGTGCGATCTCCTCATAGTTGGAGAAGAAAGGCTCGGTGATGCCGCTGCCGCCAGAGACAAGACCCGACGGGCCATCGACGAGTGACGAAGAGTGATTGGCAGTATTAGAGTTGATATTCATTGCACTACACGTCGAACAAGGGCATATTGAGGTCACTTATTCCGAATGCAAAGATACGAAAAAAAAACAAGAACATGGGCAAAAAACAATACGGACCAAAACGGATATTGCACGAATGAAGAAAAAAGTGTATTTTTGCAGCCGAAAATATGGACAACAACGACACCCAACTGGACATCCTGCGCCGCCTTGTCTGCGAGGCAGCGGGCTGCGAGGCGCGCACCCCTGGCGACTTCTACACCATGACGGCATTTGTAGAAGGGCGCACGCGCGAGCCGATTGGGCTCACCACGGTGAAGCGTTTCTGGCAATATGGCGGCATGAGCTCCACGCCGCGCCGCAGCACGCTGAACCTGCTGGCCCGAGCCATCGGATACCGCAGCTACGACGACTTCTGCGAGCATCATGGCGACAATTCGCCCTCGAGCGACCCCATTCTCGGACAGGGCATCAAGGTGGCCGACCTGCTGCCCGGCGAGTACCTGATGCTGCGGTGGAACCCGGGCCGCGAGGTGGTGGTGGAATACCTGGGCAACAGCACCTTCCGCGTAGCCATGAGCGAAGGCAGCAAACTGCAGGCCGACGACACCTTCCAGGCGGCATTCTTCGCCCTCGGCCATCCGGCCATGCTGGCCAATATCATACACGGCGAGTCGAGCTGGCCGCTGTACGAGATAGGACAACTCGGCGGCCTCACCATGGTGCGGCGGCTGCCCTCGCAAGGTGAGTGATTATCACGCACAAAAAGACATCGGCAGGCATAAAAACGTGTAAACAGCAACCCTTTTGACACATTATCACAGGGCTTCCCGACAGGAAGCCCTGTTTTTGTTGTGTTGAGTTATAACATATTATAAAACGGACCAAAACGGATTTGCAAAAGATATTATAAATTCTCAACTTTGCAGTCGTAAATATGAAGGTCACGTACATATTGTTGCTCTGCATGTTGCAGTCACTTGGCAGCTGGGCCCAATGGTCGAAAGACCGCTCAGGTGGCATGACCTACCACTGCGCCGGATGCGTGGGTATCGCCGACATGGTTTTCACGCCGCGCAGCATAGCCATGGAAGGCGTCAGCGGAGCCGACATCACTGTCTGCGACTCGCTCGGCCAGCCATTAGAGGAATGGCGCAGTGTGCCGTTCAACATGGTGTACGACACCGCTGCCACAACAGCGCTGCACCGCTTCGTCACTCGCCGGCAGGGCTACCTCGAAATGATTGTCTACCGACATTCGGCGGCATGGCCTCAACGCGAAGAGACATTCACTTACATCATACCCACCGTGAAGACGGAGAAGATTGAAAAGATATTATTAACCTATTAAATAATAGAATCATGGGACTTTTAAACAACATCAAGGATGCCTTCAACAAGGCTGAGTTCACGGTGGCACCTAACAAGAAACTGAAGACCATCTCGGCCGATTTCAAAAAGAATTTCGATTTAACGCTGGCGTTCTACAAGGGTGTGCAGCTAGCCGACCCCGAGATGACCCTTGCGGCGCTGAACAGCAAGACCACCAAAGAGGTGAACACCAAGGCCGACGGCCTGAAGATCAAAGGCTCGATGAAGGTTGGCGATGCCGAGAAACTCTTCGACCAAAACTTCGGTGTCACCGTCCAGATCAAAGACAAAGCCGGCAAAGTCCTCGTCCCCAACAATATCACTATTGGCCAGGCGGCAAGAGGGGAATACTAATAATTTGAATATGGAACTACTGAATCAAGCCAAGGAAGACATCCGGCATTTTCTCTCGCGCAAAGAGGGCGAATTATTATTCAATGAACGTGACTTGCAAATGCATTTGGCGAACCACCTCATCGGCACTGGCCATTACGACGACGTGGATGTGGAATACTATGTTCCACAAAAAGAGCTGACCAACTATATTTGGAACAATGAACTGAAGCTGGACATTCTCTTGCGCAAAGACGACGAGTTTTTGCCCGTGGAACTGAAGTACAAGACCAAACGACACAGCAAGAAGATGAAACGCTTCAACGAGGAGATGCCAGATGTCGTTGAAGTGTTGAAAAACCAAGGTGCACAAGACCTCGGAATGTACGACTTCTGGAAAGATGTTCGCCGTGTCGAGCTGGTGTGTCGTCGCTTCGCCGCAGTCAAGAATGGGCTGGCAGTTTTCGTCACCAACGACAAACAATATCTTAATCCTTGCCGTGAGACATCGAACAATTACCATTTTTGTATGTCTGAAGGCATTCATGACACAAACAGGCATTGGAAGAACCCAGACAGTAGTTGTGCCAGGAGTCATCCCGACTTTGAACTTGAAAGGAATTACAATGTTCACTGGGAAGACAACGTCTATGAGGGAGTTGAATTCCATTACTGCATTGTCGAAATATAATATTTCCTAAAAACATAAAATATGGTAAACAAAGTACGCGTTTACGGCAAAGCGCAAAACCGCACAGCCCTGGGCATTATGCACGCCTATATGGTCATGTATCCCCAGGCCACGATAGAAGACCTGCAGAAGGCTTTCCCAAACGAACTTAACCCCGACAGTGGGGTGAAGAAGAATTTTGTCCGCGCAGGCGAAAGTGGCACCGATGCCAACTGGGATGGCTTCTTCCAGAAAGAAGACGAGCTGCTCACTATGGGTGACGGCTCAAAAGTAGCAGTCGTCAAAATGTGGACAAAACCCAGCTTTGAGCGTCTAGTAGCCCACGCGTCCCAATACGGAATAGAGATAGCCCAATTCGAGGAGGCAGAGGGTAGCGGCAAAAAAGGCTCGTTCCGTCTCGAGTATCTCAACGGCTATGTACCGCCGGCACCTGTAGCACATAAGAAGGGCATTCCCTGGTGGCTCTGGGCTATTATTGGCGCCATCATCGTGGGACTCATCATCGCCCTGCTCTGCCGACCGAAGGCTCAAGCCGAGGTGGTGACGGTGACCGACACTGTGGTGCAGACGGTATATGTGCAACAGCTTGAGGCCATCGAGGACAATTTCAACGCCGCCGAGTTCCAGCAGGGCAAAGCAGACCTGAGCGACGATGCCAAATTCGTTCTCCACGACCTAGCCAAGCTGATGAACAAATATCCCGAACTGAAACTCCGTATTGAAGGCCATACCAGCGCCGAGGGCGACGCCAACTTCAACCAGAAGCTCAGCGAGGCCCGCGCGCAGGCCGCCGTCGCCTTCCTCTTGGAGCATGAGGGCATCGACGCCAGCCGCCTGGAGGCCGCAGGCTTCGGCAGCAGCAAGCCGAAGAACGCCGATGACCCGATGGCTCCGGAGAACCGCCGGACAGAGTTTGAAATCATTAAATAATTATCTTCATTAACAAATTAAAACGTTTTTTTATGGAAATCAAAGTTGACGGACGCCTTTTGGTGTCGACGCTCTGCGAGCGCTTCAAAGAAGAATTCGGTGGCACGCTGCGCGTGTACCAGGGACAGAAACGTCTCACTGGCGCCGAGAAGGTGAGCGAAATCGCCACCAAGACCGGCAGCTACGAATGCCGTGGCAGCAAGACCGTGGGCGGCTTCGAGAAGGACATGATGGAGAATTTCGGACTGAAAGTCCAGGTGGCTTCGGCCGACGACTGGGTGCTGGCACTCGACGAGATGACACTCGCCAAACTGCCCGAAATCCCCAAGAACGCCAAAAAGTCCGACATGGACGCCCTGAAAGCAAAGTATGCAAAATAAATAATCATCAACCCTTTAAAACAATACAATTATGGCAGAATTCAAATTGGATGGCCGCATGAAGGTCAAAACCCTGAAGGAAAACTTCAACAAGTGCTTTGGCGCTACGCTGCGCGTGTACACCACACCAGCTTGCAAGCAGTTTGCCGACGACAACGCCACCCTGGCCAGCATCCGTGCCGAGGGCGCCAAGGGCGGTGAGCTCACCGTAGGCGGCAACCTCCGCGTTGGCAACTTCGAGGACAAGTTGAAAGAGATGTACGGCATCGGTGTGCAGGTTGCCGACAAGAACAACAGCAAGCTGGCCGACAACACCGCCACCCTTGTGGCCGCCGGCAAGTAAAGCCAACCACCAATCCGGCAGACGGGAGACTGTCAGCCGGGTTCCACTTTTTTAAATCATAATACCATGAGTGTAGAATACTATCGCAAACGCCTTATCGACCTGCGTACCGATGTCGCCAAGGAGCGCGAGGCGAAAAAGAAAGACAACGAACGATATGCTGGGTACGTAAAAAACGCCAGCTCGCCCAGCAGCAAGGCCAGCTACCGCAAACAGAAGATCGACCATGCCGCCAGCCACGACCGCCGCATCGAGAGCCTGAAGCGTGAGATAGAGCGTACACGCGAATCCCTTGCCCGCGAACGCGAGCGTGCAAAAAAGAAATGATGAAAAAACTGAAGCAAGCGTTGGCGCAGGTCTTCGACGATAACTTGCGCACAAAACAATGGCAGAACTGGGTCGACTATGTCATCATCGGCCTTATCATCGTGAGCACCGTCGAGGTATTCCTCTCCACCTTCGACAGCGTCGCCAACCGCTACGGCGACTGGCTGAGAGCAGTGGACCTCTTCACCACCATATTCTTCACCATAGAGGTGACGTTGAGAATATGGTGCGCTGATATAATCGATCCCAAGTATAAGGGATTCTGGGGCCGTGTGCGGTATTGCTTCTCGTTCTATGGGCTCATAGACATCCTCTCCACCTACACTTTCTACATCGCATTCCTACTGCCCATCCCCTACTCGATGCTCAAAGCGCTGCGAATAGCGCGTCTAATGCGCGTGTTCCGCTATCTAAAGGCCTTCCGCATACTGAGCAAAGCTATTGGCAACAAAAGACGCGAACTTTTGGTGTCGCTGGAGTTTCTTGGCATTGTGACACTCATCCTCTCGTTCATCCTCTACTTTGTGGAGCACGAAGTGCAGCCGGAGGTGTACGAGAACGGATGGACGTCGGTGGTGTGGGCATTCGCACAGTATATCGGCGATCCCGGTGGATTTGCCGATATGCCGCCCATCACCCTTGCAGGACAGATCATCGCCTGTCTAGTGGGCATCCTCGGCATCGCCATTTTCGCCGTGCCGGCGGGGCTGGTGGGCAGCTCGTTCAGCGACGTGATGGAGGATGAAAAGAAAGAGCAGGAACTCAAAGACAATGCCGTTGCTATCAATGAGATGATGCTAGTGAAAAGCTTGCAACGCGAGGGTATCTACTGGCCGGCACGCAACATCAGTTTCGGCGACCTGACGCTAAAGCTGAATCTCACGGTGGAAGAAATCATCAAGTCGGTGGCGGCATCCACCAACCTACGCATCAAGAATCTGGCGGCAGCCATCGCCGAAGGTCCCAAGACCGACATGATGGTGGTAAACCAATACTGCGTCAACGAGGAGTATGGCAGCCATGTGGAGCGCGGCTCAAGCGTCACCATCGTCAACCCTATCGGGGTGGGCGACAACGGATTGAGCTACTTCGACTGGCACCTCGCACAACTCGGCGGTTTCAACTATGTAGCCAACGAGTTCTACTCCATGCAACATCACGACCGCACGAAACGATGCACCTTCTACTCGGCGACAGCTAATACACAAGCCAATCCCGCCTTTCAGCGCTTCGCCAACCATATACTTGAAGGTCGTAGCAAGGGCGACTGGATTATCGTCGTCGTAGGCGAGCAACGAGTAAAGAACAAAACCGACGTGCACTTCGAATTCGGCGGCGACACCGGAGAGCAAAGCTTCGACTTCGAAGGCGGCATAGCGCCCGACCGAACCACGGTTCGCAAACTCTACGACGACATGCAGCCAGCATTACAGAAAGCCGGCCTCACCATCGATGCCCACCAAGTGCAGCCGCGCCTGTCCGATACCACGCTGGCGCGCTACCTGCAGAGCCGCACCGACGCCAACGTGTTGCAGCTGTCGGTGTCGTACAAACTGATGGTCTTCGACAACGAAGTGTACAGTGCCATCGTAAACATCGCCGATGTACTCAACCGCGACCTCGAACGCAACCGCCCCAAAGGATTACATACGGAAGAGTACATGGTGCGCCCCGACAACTCTCCCTACTGGAAAAAGCTCTACGGCATCGAGAAGTAACACATATTAATATATTCACACATTAACAAATTAACACATTCACAAACCCATGGCAATATTTCTCTGGTTGTTCCAATTCATCAGCCCCATAACATTTATCATCGGAGGATTGTATCTGCTCGAGGACCCCGAGCCGTTGGCGCTCATACTTGGCGGCATTGCCGCCGTCCTCGGGCTTGTGGTGGGCATAGTCGGCTGGGGTGATACTGTGCCTCCGCGTTGGTTCTGGATCAAGAGCAGCATGGCATTGGCCGGCAGCCGCTTCATGACGGCCATCGGCTACGCCATCCAGTTCTTCTTCATCCCCGCCGCCGTCATTGGCATAATTGGATACTTCGGTTAGGCATTAATCGTTTTATGGCACTCATTAACATCAACAAGCTGAAAGAAAGCGCAGATAAAGCCCTCAGGAATGCATCGGAATGGACTTCAAAAGCCGCCAAAGATGCTTCCAACTGGACTTCGCAGACGGCCAAGGAGGTGTCGTCGCAGACATTGGAACTAAGCACCAAGGCCATCCGCGCCATGTTGAAAGGAGTAGACCTCGACGGACTTCTGGTTCGCATAGACGAATACCAGCAGAAGACCGGAAAGGATGCATCGAAGCTTATCGAGTTTATCGGAAACCTCAAACAACTGCAACAAGATGGAACAGGAGAAGAATGAGAAGATGACCGTGCAGAAGCTGGCACAAAGCGTGCCGTTGGCCGATGTGCTCGACATCGCAGAAGATGTGGCCAAATATGTTCCTGCGGCCGGCGGAGTGATTAAAATAGTCATCAAGATATTGCGCTTGCTTCTTACGATTAAGAAATGATATGAATCTATCGCCAGACGATTTTTGCGCCTAGTTTTTTTTTGAATCTATTTTGCCGATTGGGATATTTTTATTACTTTTGCAATACTTATAAAAGTAATAATTATAATTTCAATATTTTTTACTTTCACGCCCTTCGTATTCGAAAAAAGTTGTATTTTTGCATTACGGAATTTACGTAACGGAATTTACGTAATGACATAAATGACTCTAAAAAGAACATGATGCAGCAGCGAACTTTCGACCCGTGGCAGCAGGAGGCGATAGAGATCAGCGGCGGGCGGCATCTGGTGCTGGCGCCGCCGGGATGCGGGAAGACGGACATACTGACGGAGCGCGTGGTGCACGCCCATGAGTGCGGCGTGGACTATGCCGACATGCTGTGCCTCACCTTCACCAACCGCGCCGCCAAAGGCATGGCGCAGCGCATCGCCGACCGCACCGGCAACCCCGTGCCCGACGGGCTCTACGTGGGCAATATACACCGCTACTGCTCGCAGATGCTCTTCAACCAGGGGCTGGTGAACCACAACAGCGCCATCATCGACGAGGGCGACGTGGAGAACATCATCCAGGAGGAGCTCTGCAAGAAGCTGGGCATCCAGAGCCGCACCACGGAGCTGATGCGCTACCAGCACGCGCTGTGGCAGCTGACGCTGGGCGTGCGCGGCGACCTCATCCTGCACGGCGAGCTGCTGCACACCGGCGCCATGGCCAAGCTCTGCGACGTGCTGGGGCGCCCTTTCGACGAGGACTCGCTGGCGGCCATCTACGCCAGCATCGACGAACTCACGGCGCGCTACACGACGCTCTACGAGCTGCCGGCCACCAACACCATGCTGCTGGCCAGAGCCTACCAGCAGTACAAGGCCGACAACGACCTGCTCGACTACGACGACCTGCTGGTGCTGGCGTACAGATATCTTAGTGGCCAGTGGGCAGTGGATAGTGATCAGTGGGCTGACGCAACAAAGGGCGCGACATCGGCAACGACGGCTACCGTTCCATTGACCACCAAAAAATACCGCTGGATAGAGGTTGACGAGGTGCAGGACCTCAACCCCCTGCAGTTCGCCCTCATAGACCTGCTGGCCACCGACGACGCCACCATCGTCTACCTCGGCGACGAGCAGCAGGCCATCTTCTCCTTCATCGGCGCCAAGCTGGAGACCCTCGAAGCCCTGAAGCAGCGCTGCGCCGGCCACACACACTACCTGCACACCAACTACCGCTCGCCCAAGTATCTGCTCGACCTGCAGAACGACTTCGCCGTGCGCAACCTCGGCATCCGCCGCGAGCTGCTGCCCACCACGGGCGACGAGACCCCGGCACGCCCCGAGGACCTGTGCCTGCTCAACGTGGGCGACGCCAGCCTGGAGAGCTACTACGCCGCGCGCTTCGCGCGGCGCTACGGCGAGACCAACCCCGACGGGCGCGTGGCCATCCTCGTCAGCACCAACCGCGAGGCCGACGAGGTGGGCGACGCCATGACGGCACAGGGCACGCCCCACTTCAAGATCAGCGGCACCGACATCTTCTCCACACCCACGGTGCGCCTGCTGCTGGCACACCTCAGCGTGCTGGCCGACGAGAGCGTCTTCATAGCCTGGGCGCGCCTCTTCTGGGGCCTCAAGGTGACGCCCACCTACACGGCGGCCCGCGACCTCATGCGCGACCTGCGCCGCACGGCCATGCTGCCCACGGACTTCCTGCTGCACCCCGGCAGCTCCTACCTGCAGGAGTTCGTCCGCGCCTACGACAGCGAGGAGCTCGTCATCTTCGACACCGAGACCACAGGCCTCGACCCGCGCACGGACGACATCATACAGATAGCCGCCGTCCGTGTGCGGCAGGGCAAGGTGGTGGGCCGCCCGTTCAACATCATCCTCGAGACCGCCAAGGAGCTGCCCGCCACCGTGGGCGGCAAGCCCAACCCCATGCTCGAGGTATACCGCAACAGCAAGCGCCACCCCCGCGCCGAAGGCCTCAGCCTGTTCATGGAATACTGCAAGGGCAAGACGCTCGTGGGCCACAACGTGGAGTACGACTACCAGATACTGAGCCACAACCTGCGGCGCGACTGTCCGTCGCTGCTGCTCGAAGAGCTCTGCCCGCGCTACTTCGACACGCTGAAGTACATACGCCTCGTGCGCCCCCGCCTGCGCCACTACAAGCTGGGCCACCTGCTGGAGACCCTCCACCTCGAAGGACAGAACAGCCACCAGGCCGACGACGACATCCTCGCCACCCTCTCGCTGCTCAACTTCTGCCACCTCAACGCCACGCAGCTCGTGGCCAGGCAGCAGCTCTTCTGCGAGGCCCACAGGCGGCAGATAGACAAGTTCCGCGAGCGCTACGCCCCCATCTACAGCCACGCCCTCGGCCGCATGCACGCCGACGGCGGCGGCATAGTGGAGGAGATGAGACTCTTCTACGACAGCGGACTCGTGGAGGCGGTGGATAAATGGGGCCACCTGATGCACTACGTGGAGACCGACGTGGTACGCGCCGACCTCTACCCCACCCTGCGGCAGCAGCTCGACCGCTACGTCACCGACCTCTGCACCTGCAAGGAAGCCGACCTCTGCGGCAGCTCGCTGCAGGAGCGCTACATCATCTCCACGGTGCACAAAGCCAAGGGCCTGGAGTTCGACACGGTGGTCGTCTACCGCGCCATCGACGGCTGCTACCCCGGCAGCCACAGCTGGACGGAGAAGCAGATACAGGAAGACGCACGGCGCCTGTTCGTGGCCCTCTCGCGGTCGCGCAAGCACCTCTGCGTCATATACGACGAGTACTACGGCCGCTCCACCCACGCCCTCAGCCCCTTCCTCGAGAAGGTCAAGAGCCACTTCACCCTCTACCGCCGCAGCGCCACCGGCAAGATACGCGAAGAGTGACCCCTCCACGCCCCCCCCCGACGGAGCCTCTACGGCCCCTCTACGGCCTTCCACTGAAGAACGGCCGAAGGGGGTCCGTAGAGGGGCCGTAGGGGCTCCGAAGGGATACAGCGCCGGCAAGGGTTTCAAGAAATCGACAGCCGCAATAGTCTGACAACAAGAATGTTGTTAAAATACAAAAAAGTGTTAAATCAGGGCCCCGAGGGGCGTTTGGCCGCCGGATAGGGGTTGCGGGGCGGGATAATGACGATTGCATCGACATGAAACCCCATACGGGGTTTATGAACGAGAGAGGAGGCGGCGTATGCTATTGACATGAAACCCCATACGGGGTTTATGAACGAGAGAGGGGGCGGCGTCTGCTATTGACATGAAACCCCATACGGGGTTTATGAACGAGAGAGGGGAGCGGCGTCTGCTATTGACATGAAACCCCATACGGGGTTTATGGACGCCGTGGGCGTTCCATGTCAATAGACCCGGACATCAGCAACGGCACGAACGCCGTAGGCGTTCCATGTCAATAGACACGGACATCAGCAAACGGCACGAACGCCATAGGCGTTCCATGTCAATGGCTGAAGGGGGCATGCCGTACCTACAGCAGGTCGAGGCACTGCTCGATGGGGATGCCGAGGCGCAGGTCGTCCTGGTTGCGGTTGCGGTCGATGAGGCGGCTGACGACGGTCATGGCCGTCTGGGTGCTCTGGCGGAGGGTCTCGCCGTTCATGAGGTGGCCTATGAGCACGGAGGAGAAGATGTCGCCCGTGCCGGGGAAGGTGAGCGGTATCTCGTTGTAGTCGAGGCGGAAATAGCGGCCGTCGGCATGCTCCTGGGCGATGCCGGCGAGCTGGCTGTCGCTGCGGCGTCCCACGACGCACGACTGGCCGTCGACCTTGGCGCTGGTGATGACCACGGCCTTGGCGCCGAGGGCGGCGATGGCGTCGAGCATGCGGCAGGCCTCGGCCCACGTGATGCCGCCGGGGCTGAAGGGGGTGGCGGTGAGGTAGCAGGCCTCCGTGTAGTTGGGGAAGGTGAGGTCGGCCACGCTGACCATGTCGCGCATGAGGTCCACGTGGCGCTGGTCGAGGCCGTTGTAGAGGCTGCCGCTGTCGGCCATCACGGGGTCCACGAAGACCGCCGTGCCCGAGGCCGCCAGCTGGCGGCAGTAGGAGGCCACGAGGCGCGCCTGCTCGTCGCTGAACATGAAGCCGGTGCAGACGGCGTCGAAGCTGAAGCCCAGCTTCTGCCACACGGGCATGGTGTCGCGCATGTAGGCGGTGGTCTCCATGACGGAGAAGTCGCGGTAGTCGAAGTTGTTGCTCACGAGGGCCGTGGGCAGGTTGTAGACGGCGTGGCCGTAGTAGGTGAGTATGGGCCACATGGCCACCATGCCCACGTGGCTGTGGCCTACGACGTCGTTGATGAGCAGTATCTGCTTCATAGCTTGTAGTTGGTCATGCGGTGCTCGGCGAGGGCCTCGTACTTGGTGCCGGGGCGGCCGTGGTTGGCGTAGGGGTGTATGCTGATGCCGCCGCGCGGCACGAAGAGGCCTATAACTTCTATGTAGCGCGGGTCCATGAGGCGCACGAGGTCGTTGAGGATGATGTTGACGCAGTCCTCGTGGAAGTCGCCGTGGTTGCGGAAGGAGAAGAGGTAGAGCTTGAGGCTCTTGCTCTCCACCATGAGGCGGTCGGGGATGTAGAGGATCCTGATCTCCGCGAAGTCGGGCTGCCCGGTGATGGGGCAGAGGGTGGTGAACTCCGGGCAGTTGAGCTGCACCCAGTAGTCGCGCTCGGGGTGGCGGTTCTCGAAGGTCTCCAGCACCTCGGGGGCGTAGGTGTCGGGGATGGGGCTTTTGTGGCCAAGGGCCTGCAGGTTGTCCTGTTCTCTGTTCATTGTATGCCTAATATTTTGTGTATCTGTAATGACAGGCGCCATTCGGGGTGGCGCATGATGTAGTCCACGGCGGCTGCCGTGGTGCGGGCGTTGCGGGCGGTGTCGCCGGAGTCGCAGGGCTGCAGGTAGCGGTGGGCCACGGCAATGGTGCCGTAAGGCTGCGGCTCGCTGACGCCGTCGAAGAGGAGCTTCAGCTCGTCGGCCTTCGTGAGCACAGGGGCTGCCTGTGGGCCGAGGAAGGCGTCTTTGGGCGAGAGGGTCACCCAGTCGACATTGGCTGGCAGCGGGCGCGTGCCGTTGGTCTCCACGGCCACGCGGCGGCCCGCGGCGTGCAGGGCGTCGACGAGCGAGGGCGTAAGCTGCAGGGCGGGCTCGCCGCCGGTGACGACGACGAGGTGCGCAGGATACTGCCTAACGGCCTCCACCACCTCCGCCTCGCTCATCTCCGTGCCGTGCTCATGGCGCGTGTCGCAAAAGGGGCAGCGGAGGTTGCAGCCGCTGAGGCGCACGAAGACGGCCGGGGTGCCGCTGTGGCAGCCTTCGCCCTGCAGGGAGTAGAATATCTCGTTGACCTTCATTCGTCCACTTCGTAGGTTGCTGTGTTGCCGGCAGTCTCCTGCACATCGACACGGTAGCAGCCCGGCACCTGCTGCTGGCACCAGCGGGCTATGTTCTCCGCCGTGGGGTTGCAGCCTATGATGTCGTTGATGACCTGGTGGTCGAGGCGGTCGACGATGCTGCTCTTGATCTTGGAGAAGTCCACCACCATGCCGTTGCGGTCCAGCTCGCGGGCGCGGCAGTGGATGGTTATCTGCCAGTTGTGGCCGTGCAGCTGGGTGCACTTGCTGGGGTAGTCGAGCTCCAGGCGGTGGGCGCCGGAGACCTCTATTTGCTTTGTGACGTAATACATATTCTTAAGTGGATAAGGCGGATGCTTAGTTTTCGTAGATGGTTGGGTCGGGTATGCCGGCCTCGCTGAAGGCTTCCTTGCGCTCGGTGCAGGTGCCGCAGGTGCCGCAGTGGTGCTCGCCGCCGCGGTAGCACGAGTAGGTATGGCCGTAGTCCACGCCCAGCTGCGCGCCGCGCCGCACGATGTCGGCCTTGCTGATGTCGGTGTATGGCGCCACGAGCTGCACGCCGACGTAGGTGCCGGCCCGCATGGCGGCGTCCATGGCGGAGACGAACTGCGGACGGCAGTCGGGGTAGATGGCGTGGTCGCCGCCGTGGTTGGCTATCAGCACGCGCTTAAGCCCGCGGCTCTCGGCGAGGCCGCAGGCTACGCTGAGCATGATGCCGTTGCGGAAGGGCACCACGGTGCTGTGCATGTTGGCGTCGTCGTAGCTGCCGCTGGGTATGTCGGCGCCGCCGCTAAGGAGCGACGACGTGAAGTGCTGCTTCATGAAAGCGAGGTCTATCACCACGTGCTCCACACCCAGCAGGGCGCAGTGGTGGCGCGCGCAGGCAATCTCACGGGCGGCGTGGTTGCTGCCATAGTCGAAGGTCAGCGCCAGGGCTATGCGCTCGCACTGCTCGTAGAGGAGGGTGGTGGAATCCAGCCCGCCGGAATAGATGATTACAGAATCTTTCTCTGTCATGGTCTTGTTTTGTTGAAGGGGGTTGTCAAGGACCCCTGTTTTAGCTGTAAGCTGTAAGCTGTGAGTTGTAAGTTGTGAGTTGTAAGCTGTGAGTTTTAAGCTGTAAGCTGTGAGTTTTAAGTTGTGAATGGATGCGTCAGCCACTTAAAACTCACAGCTTAAAGCTTAAAACTTACTTAAGATAGTACTCTACGGTGGTCACCACGCGGACCTTCTTCACCTGCGGGGTGTTCTCGTCGAGGTCCTCAACCTCGAAGTAGCCCTGCGAGGCGGTGCGCATCTTGCCTATGCGGCTGTGGCTGTTCTTGGCAAACTCGTCGGCCGCCGAGCGGGCGTTCTCAAGGCTCTCGGCGATCATCGAGGGCTTGATGTCGTTGAGGCCGTGGTATTCGTAGCTGGCATAGCTGTTGCTGATGATGTTCTGCTTCAGCAGGTCGCCGTCGATGGTGCGCTCCAACTCACGCACCACGTCCATCTTGTCGGTGAATACGTTGATGGTCTGGTTGGCGTTGTAGCGGAAGCGGATGTTGTTGGTGTAGTAGCTGTCGTAGCGGTCGTTGAAGTGAGCCGAAGTGTACTTGATTTCCCCGTCGGTGAATCCGGCCTTCTTCAACAGGTCGACCACAGCCTTCTCGTTGCGCTCCATGGTGGCGCGCAGGTCGGTGAGCTCGTTGTCCTGGCCGCTGAAGCTAACGCGCAGCACCACGCGGTCGGCAGGCACCTCCTTCTCGCAGAGGCCGCGCACCTTGACGGTGTCGTCGTACGACTTCAGCGTCTTCACGGTGCACACCATGAAGATGCCCAGCACCAGGGCCGCCAGCACGATGGCCGTGCCCTGTATCATGTTCTTCCTGAACGGTATCTGACTTCCTTTCATGATTTTGATATATTTTTGGGTTAGAACAGGCCTTCGAGGACGCTGTCGTCGACGAGATTGGGCATAGTGACCTTCAGGTCAGGGCAGATGGCCATGGCGCGTTTGATGGCGAACATGGCGCCTTCGTTGCGGGCCCAGCTGCGGCGGGAGATGCCGTTGTTGACGTCCCAGTGGAGCATCATGTGCAGGCGACGGTCGGCCTCGGGGCTGCCGTCGAGCACCATGCCGAAGCCACCGTTGATGACCTCGCCCCAGCCTACGCCGCCGCCGTTGTGGATCGAGACCCACGTGGCGCCGCGGAAGGAGTCGCCGATGACGTTCTGGATGGCCATGTCGGCGGTGCGGTTGCTGCCGTCGTAGATGTTGCTGGTCTCGCGGAAGGGGCTGTCGGTGCCGCTGACGTCGTGGTGGTCACGGCCGAGGACGATGGGGGCGCTGATCTCCCCCTTGCGGATGGCCTCGTTGAAGCGGGCGGCAATCTTGGTGCGGCCCTCGCAGTCGGCGTAGAGGATACGGGCCTGGCTGCCCACGACGAGGTGGTTCTCCTTGGCGCCGCGGATCCACTGGATATTGTCGTGCATCTGCTGCTGTATCTCGGCGGGAGCGGTCTTGGCGATCTCGCCCAGCACCTCCATGGCGATGTGGTCGCTCTTGTCGAGGTCCTCGGGCTTGCCGCTGGTGCAGACCCAACGGAAGGGGCCGAAGCCGTAGTCGAAGCACATCGGACCCATGATGTCCTGCACGTAGGAGGGATAGCGGAAGGCGGTGTGGTCGGCATTCCAGATGTCGGCGCCGGCGCGACTGCTCTCCAGCAGGAAGGCGTTGCCATAGTCGAAGAAGTACATGCCACGGGCGGTGAGCTTGTTGACGGCGGCCACATGGCGGCGCAGGCTCTCCTGCACCTTCTCCTTGAAGAGCTCAGGCTGCTCGGCCATCATCACCTTGGCATCCTCGAAGGTGACGCCCACGGGGTAGTAGCCACCGGCCCAGGGGTTATGCAGCGAGGTCTGGTCGCTGCCGAGGTCCACCTTAATACCCTTCTCGGCGCAGTATTCCCAGAGGTCAACCACGTTGCCCTGGTAGGCGTAGCTCTTGGCCTCCTTGGCAGCGATGGACTTGTTGACGGCGGCGAAGAGCTCGTCGAGGTTCTCGTGCACCTCGTCGACCCAGCCCTGCGTGTAGCGCTTCTGCGTGGCGGCGGGGTTAATTTCGGCGGTGATGGAGACCACACCTGCGATGTCGCCAGCCTTGGGCTGTGCACCGCTCATGCCGCCGAGGCCGGCGGTGATGAAGAGCTTGCCGGCGGTGCCGCCACCGAGCTTGCGGGCAGCGTTGAGGACGGTGATGGTGGTGCCGTGCACGATGCCCTGCGGGCCGATGTACATGTAGGAGCCGGCGGTCATCTGGCCGTACTGTGTCACGCCGAGGGCGTTGTAGCGCTCCCAGTCGTCGGGCTTGCTGTAGTTGGGTATCATCATGCCGTTGGTGACGACCACGCGCGGGGCGTCCTTGTGGCTGGGATAGAGGCCCATGGGGTGGCCGCTGTACATGACGAGGGTCTGCTCGTCGGTCATCTCGCTGAGGTATTTCATCACCAGGCGATACTGGGCCCAGTTCTGGAAGACGGCGCCGTTGCCGCCGTAGGTGATCAGCTCATGCGGATGCTGGGCCACGGCGGGGTCGAGGTTGTTCTGTATCATCAGCATGATGGCGGCCGCCTGACGGCACTTGGCCGGGTACTCCTCGATGGGGCGGGCGTACATCTTGTAGGTGGGGCGCAGACGGTACATGTAGATGCGGCCGTACTTCTTCAGCTCCTCGGCAAACTCCTTGGCCAGCATCTTGTGGTGCTTGGCGGGGAAGTAGCGCAGGGCGTTGCGGATGGCCAGCTTCTTCTCGGCGGGCGTCAGGATGTCCTTGCGCTTGGGCGCATGGTTCACCATGGGGTCATAGGGTTGGGGTTCGGGCAGCGGATCGGGGATACCGAGGCGCAATTCGTTCTGGAATTCTTCGAGTGTCATATCTGTTTGTGTTTTATATTGTCTTTCTATTCTTTGTCTTTATCGGAGCACCACTACCTTGCATGCCGGGCGGTCGCCGACCTTCACCATGTAGACGCCTGCCTGCGGCACGCGCATCGTGGCGCCGCCAGCCACCGCCGCCAGCACGCGGCGGCCCATCACGTCGTAGACGGCCACCGGCTCGCCCGTTGCACCGTCCACCACGATGCCGCCCTGCACGCCATAGACGCTCACGGCGTCGGCCTGTGGTACTTCCTCGATGCCCGTGCAGTCCTCCTCGACGCCGCGACCGTAGGTGTAGAACTCTCTCCAGTACTGGTGCCCCATGTACGCGTTGCGAGTGCCGCAGGGCACCGTCAGCAGGTAGTGGGGATACACCATGAAGGTGGCTTCGCCTATGGTCGGCGGCACCAAGCAGCGCGCGGTGACCGTCGAGATGTGGTCATGGCATTCCAAGGCATAGTTGCCTATATAGCTCACCGAGCTGCCGATGACTATGGCCAGCGAGTCGGTGTTGCTCTCGTCCCTGTGGTAGAAGGCATTGGCGCCTATATAAGTCACAGCGTCGGGGATGGTCAGCGTGCCGCGCAGGCCGTTGCAGAAGCTGAAGAGGCGGTCTGGTATACGCTTCACATTCTCACCGATATTGATAGTCCTGACATTGTCGCAGTCAATGAATACCGGCCAGTAGCTGCCGTCGCTCCCCGTCGTCGGACTGGCCACCAGACAGCTGTCGGCGTTGAAGTTCACCGTCGTGAGATTTGCGCAGCTCCAGAAAGCGTTGTCGCCTATAAACTTCACGCCTTGAGGTATCGTCACCTCCGTGAGGGCATAGTCCCACGCGAAGGCCATCTTGCCTATGTATTCCAGCCCGTCGGGCAGCGACACCGCGGCGAGGTAGCCTCTGTCGAAGAACGCCGAGTCCTTGACCACACGCACACTGGCAGGCAGCACGGCGTTGTGCAGCTGGTGGTGGCTCCCGATGACGGTGTCCTTGGCGGCGGAGGTATAGTATATGCTGTCCTCCAGGTATATGGGGTTAGCCAAAACATTGATAAACTCGCGGCAGCCGGCCTGCGCCGGCCAGTCGGCATACACACCGTCTTTAATCACATTCGCCGACACCTCGAAGCTTCCCACGCTGTTCCACACCAGCAACAGAGCAGTGTCACTCTGCGCCACGACGGAGACGGCGCCGCTGTCGAAGTACGGGTAGAGTGGTTGATAGTTATTATAGTTCGGCGTGTCATACACCCATACGCTTGTGTAGTCGGGCACGTCGTTGTTCTGCAAATAGCTGCTCAGCCGCAGCATCACCGTGTCGCCCACTGTCGACACTGGCGGAAGATCCATCGCCAAGCCGATGCCGTACTGATACATGACGAAGTTCTCAAGCCAGAACGACGACACAGCCGCCGAGCCCGTGTACTCAAACACCACACGGACACGCCCACCGTCGCTGTAGAACGAGGGAATGCTGTACACTGGACGCACATTGTCCTCAATGTCATACAACAGATTCCCGTTCTCGTCCTCCACACGTACCATGAAGCGGGCGTTACCGTTCCACTGCTCGCCACTGGGGCGCGAAAGAATCATGCCTATGAACGTCAAGCCCGGCTGCGTCATCAACCACGGGCTGGTGAGCTTCTGCCCCTGGCTGGTGATATAGGCATGGGCGGAGTCCGTAATCACGGCGCCGCCGTCGGCCGTCCAGCACTGCGTGAAGTCGGCCGTGTAGGGCAGGCCGAGGCTGTCGCAGTCGGCCACGGAGACCATCAGGCTGTCCGTGGTGCTGCCGTTGGCGTTGCTCACCGTGGCGCTGACGCGGTAGAAGCCACAGCGGTTCCAGCTCACCGCAACGGTGTCGCCCGTGGCCGTAGCCGGCGTGCCACCCTGGATGGCCCACGTCACCGTGGTGCCCTCGCTGTGGACGGCGGTGAACGTCACCGTCTCCCCCACCCCTGCGAGGCTCGCGCCTCTGACGACCACCGTGGGCGGCGGCAGCACAGGCGCCGTAGCCGAGGTCACGGCCTTGATCATCCACGAATATTCGCTCTCCTGTTCTCTATTGTGCTGCCACACACTGCCCGTGCGGTACCAGTCGCTGTTGGCATGGCCTGTGTAGCGACACGCATTGACCCCGTAGGGGCCGCTGAAGGTTATCCACAGGCTGTCGCCCGTGTTGATAGGCACCATGGCGTCAAGCGCCACCTCGTTCCATCCATGGACAGCTGCCTCAACAGGCTGGCTGTGCACCAGGGTGCGCGGCGCGAAGGCTCCGCCTTTGTAGACTCGCATGGTGTACACATCGCCATTATTACTGGGAAACACTTTCACCGCCGTCAGATAGTTGCGTCCCGACAACTCGGCGGCGGGCAGCATGATGCCACACTCTGCAGCGCCGATAGTGACGTTATACGGCCTGTCGCCGCAGTAGGATATCGTGTCGCCGTCGACCACCATGCCGGGGTTGACAAACAGGCCGCGGATCATATAGCTGAAGCGCGTCCATTCCGGGTCGGGGGCAAAGGAAGGGCCGTAGAGGAAACCGTCGGGGTTGCCGCAGCTGTAGGTCAGCGTGGCAGGGAAGAGTATGTCGTTGTTGTGGAACGTAATCCAGATGCTCTTGCCGGCCTCCACGGTGTAGGGGCTGTGGAGGAACACCGGCAGCCACGTCTCGTGGTCTTCATAAGCCACCCACACCGAGGTGCTGTACACGGTGTCCGTGGGTGCCGTGGTGCCGCTGAGCACCGTCACGTCGAATTGGCCGCCGACGTACTCGTTGTTCACGTAAAACTCCACCGCCGTCAGCGTGCGCCCAGGGGTGAGCGACGAGGCGGGCAGCTTGATGCCCCAGTACTTGTCGAAGCCCTGCTGGTATTCGCCCCAGTAGGAACTGAACGGCATGTCGCCGCAGTAGCTCATGGTGTCGGTGCCTATGGTCTCGAAGCGCGCCGTGAAGGTGTAGTTGCCGCCGGTCATGGTGAAGATGCGAGGGTTGGCCGCGCTGTTGTCGCTCCACCCCGCGAAGCGGTAGCCCTCGGCGGCCACAGCCCGGAGCGTCACCGTGTCGCCGAAGGCGTAGGTGCCGTCGCCGCTGACGGTGCATCCCGTCGTGCTGCCGACGGTGTTGACGGTCACCGAGCCGCCCATGCCGAACATGTTGTTGGGTCTGATGCCCAGCATGGCGGTGTTGTTCATGTTGAAGGTGTAGGTGGCGTTGCCGCCCGTGCCACCCGGCGCGGGGTTGAGGGCGCCGAGGGCGTAGTAGCCGTCGCAGTAGCCGCCCCAGCCCCAGTTGAAGTGGAACATATTGTCCTCGTCGTAGCCGTCGCAGACGAAACTGTGTCCGCCCGAGGCGTCGCGCCCGTCGTAGAGGATGGGGCGCTGCAGGTCAAGCTCTGCGCGCAGCATGGCGCTGTAGGCGTCGGCGTTGTGACTGCCCGGGGCAACGACCACGATGTCGGGCGCATACTTGAAGTGGTCCACCAAGGCGCTCATGGCCGAGGGGTAGTAGTCGTTGTGGTTGTAGGTGCCGCTGCCGCCCTGTGCGCTCACGTTGTAGCGCATGTTCGAGGCCACACCGACGTGGTATATCAGCGTTGCCACGGCGTCAATCTCGGCCTGGCTGCTTGCCGAGGTCAGCGCGTTGGGCATGGAGAGCCACTGGTAGTTGGTGTTGCCGAAGTCGGCCGAGAGCACGCCGTAGCTGATGCGTCCGTTGTTGCAGACGTAGGCGTGGGTGCCGTAGCCCGTGGCGGGATGGTTCCAGTATTTCATTATCTGCGCCGTCGCCGTGGCCACGCAGCCCGCCACGGTCAGCTGACTGTAGACGGTGTCGTAGGGGCAGTAGGCGTTGTAGTAAGGGCTCTGGTTCCAGGTGGTCGTCAGCATGGGCGCCACGTGCGTCGTCAGCGGCTGCTCGGGGGCCACGCCCTCCTCCAGCAGGCTCCACTCGGCGGCCACGGCGGCGGCCATGGCGTCGCCGTCGGCAGCGCCCTTGGCGCCGTCCTGGACGGCTTTGGCACGGCGGGCTATCTCGCCGTCGTAGCCCTCAAGCCACGCCCTGACGTTGGCGGGCATCGCCTCGGCACGGAAGACGCCCGTCGACGAGTAGCCCAGCACGGGGCGCACGCAGTCGTCGGCGGCGACAAGCACGAAGCCGCCGCCCGCGGCATTGAAGACATACACCCCGGCGAAGGGGGTCGCCACAGCCTCCAGCTTCACATCGCCGGCAGCGCCTTTCAGCGACAGCCAGTTGGCACCCACCCTGCGGGCACGCTCCGCGTCGACCGGATTGGCCACGGCACACCACGCCGCCACAACGGCAACAAGCGTCAAAAAGAGCCTCTTCGATATGTTCTTCGGTTCCATTTGGATCAAGTTTGAGGGTGCAAAGATACGAATTGTTTGCGACATGGCAAAATAAATTTTCGCGCGCCCGAAAAAGAGCCCTCTCCCACCCCCTCCGCTACGGAGTCCCTACGGACCCGGTACGGCCGTTCTTCAGTAGTTCTTCAGTAGTATTTCAGTGCCGCACTGAAGAACTACTGAAGAACTACTGAAGAACGGCCGTAGGGACTCCGTACCGGGGCCGAAGAGGGGCCGAAGGGAAAAGAAGCGCCCCGCACGGCCGACGGCCGTGCGGGGCGCAAGGGATATACTGCTGTATGAAAGGCTGTTAGAAGCAGAGCTGCAGGCCCACCTCGAGGCGCGGCAGGAGGGCTTTGCCGTCGGCGGGTTTCTGGCCGATGCCGTTGAGGCGGTAGCGGGCGTAGAGGCCGATGACGTCGTAGGTGAGGCGCGTGGTGACGCCATAGTTCCAGTGGTAGGCGTCGAGGGCGTAGAGGTCGATGAGGCTGACGCGCTGGCGGTGCGACACCTCGCCGCTCACGGTGACGCCCTTCACCTGGTAGTCGGCGCCGCCATAGGAGCCGTAGACGCCGAGGTCCCAGTGCAGGCCCTTGCCGAACAAGCCTATGGCCACGAGGCGCACACGTTGGAAGAGCTCGACGCTGAATTCGTTGAAGGCCACGCGGCGGTAACGGGTCTTGTCCATGGCGTCCTCGACGCCGGCCATGCCGATGAGGCCTTCGAGGGCCGTGGGCTGCATGCCCTTGAGGTTGTAGGTGGTGTTGGCCCACTCGGCGCCGATGCCGAGGCAGTAGCTCTTGCCGAAGGCGCGGAGCCAGCGCACGCCGAGGTGGATGGCGGGCGACCAGGCGAGCATGGGCATCTCGGCCTCTTCGAGCTTGGCGGGCAGGCCGAGCATGAAGAAGTAGTCCATGCGGTATTTGGCGTTGCTGCCCCAGTCAGAGGTGTTGAAGGCGTCGCGTCCGCCATGGGAGAGGGTGCGCTTGGCCACGGCGTCGCGGCTCATGGAGGGCGACTGCCAGCTCCAGGGGCGTCCGTCGCGCAGGCGCTGCTGCTCGTCGGCGGGGAGGGTGTAGGTGGCGGTGTAGCCGCCGAGGTGGACGGCGAGGGTGCGGTCCACGAGGTTGCGCTTGTTGACGCTGAGGGGCATGGTGTCGCTCATGTAGGTGATGCGGTGGCTGCCGTAGTAGGCCAGGGTGCCGTCGGCGTTGCGGTAGTGGTAGAAGATGGTGGCGTTGGTGACGGTCTTGAGGGGCACAACGCTCACCTCGTTGTCGCCCTCGACGAAGCGGAAGGTGGGCTCGGCGGCGCGGGCGTCGCCGGTGAAGAAGGCGGCCTGCGGCACACCGTAGCCGAAGGCGTAGTCATAGTAGGGGTAGAGGTCGGCGCTCTGCTCGAGGGCGCGGAACATCTCCATGGCCGTCTTGCCGGGCGAGGCCTGCCAGGCGCAGGCCGCGAAGCCCGCCACCAGGGGGCAGGAGAAGGAGGTGCCGTGGACGTAGTGCGTGGCGTTGTCGTTGGTGACGTTGGCGGTGCGGGCATAGCCGAAGGCGCTGACGTTGGGCTTCAGGCGGCCGTCGTAGCTGGGGCCGAAGCTGCTGAACTCTATGTGGTTGTACTCGGTGAGGCTGTTCTCGATGCCGCCCACGCAGAGGACGCTGTCGGCGTCGGCGGGGGTGATGATGGTCTGCCACTGGCTGTCGTCGGCCTCGTTGCCGGCGCTGTTGCAGACGAGCATGCCCTTGCGGGCGGCCAGGTTGCCGGCCTTGGCCACGTAGGAGGTGCCGTCCATGTCTTTGGTGTAGTGGCGCTCCTTGCCGTAGCCGAGGCTGGAGCTGATGATGTTGGCGCCGTTCTTGTCGGCCCACTCCACGGCCATCTGCCACCAGACCTCCTCCTTGAAGGGCTCGGCCTCCACTTCGGTGCGCGCCAGGAGGAACTCAGCGCCTGTGGCCAGGCCGAGGTCCTTGCCGTCGATGCGGCCGGCGATGCAGCTCAAGGTCATGGTGCCGTGGCTGTTCCAGCCGTAGACGTTCTCTTTCTTGTTGGGGAAGTTCCAAGTCTTCAGTATCTGTTTGTTCTCGCGGAGGTGGCGGAAGGCCTCGTGGGTGTTGACGCGGGGGAAGCCACCGTCGAAGACAGCCACACGGATGCCCTTGCCGTCGATGCCGCGGTCGCGGAAGAGCTTGCCGCCCATGCGCACCAGCTGCGCCTCGAGGGGGCCGTCGACGGTGGCATAGTCCATAAGGCCGTCCTCGTCGGCGGGGGCCGCGGCGAGCGTCATGCCGCCCTCGGCGAGGGGCTGCACACGGAGCACATAGGGCAGCGCCGCTATGCGTGAGGCCTGCTCGGCTGTGGCCATGACGCCTACGGCGTTCATCCAGCGGCTGCAGCCCACCTCTTCGGTGGCCAGGGCGGCGACACCCTGCTCGTAGGCGATGCTGACGGGGTAGTTGCTGATGTCGTAGAGGTCGGCGCCACAGGCGTTGTAGCGCTCTATGGCCTTGGCGTCGAAATAGGTGTAGGGGTCGAAGGTGGTGCCCGCCTTGTCGGCGAGGAACACCCAGTAAGCCTGCTGGGCGCTGGCGCCGACGGCGGCCAGCAGCAGGGCAACGGCAAAGAATGTTTTTTTCATGGTTCTTATTTTAATACGGTATGCAATATTTCGTGACTGGTAAAGTTGCGGAAACCGCTGAGGTGCAGCTGGCAGTAGGCCAGGAGGGCGTCGATGAGGGCGCGGCGGTCGGCGAGGGCCGAGGGGTGGGCCTTGCCGGGCGTGAGGTAGTCGTGCAGCAGCGCGGAGAGGGCCGGGTTGAGGGTGGTCTCGGAAGGCGCTGCCACGAAGCAGCCCTCCTGCAGGTCGAAGAGCGGTTCGGCGGGGCGGTAGTTGTCAAGCGGCGCTATGCCCAGATGGTGCGTGACGGCGAGGAGGAAGGTGACGGGAAGGTAGGGGGCGGCCGCCGAGAGGCCTTCGCCGGTGGCCTCCACATAGTCGAAGAGCGCCGGCATGGGCTCGGCTTCCTGGAGCGCCTTGTAGAGCACCTCCGTCATGAAAAAGCGGAGGGCGTTGCCGTAGGGCGTGGTTTCATGACACGTGCCGCGCGGCGCTATCTCCTTGACATAGTTGAGGTCGGTCTTGGCGTTGTCGTAGACCACCATGTCGAGACACGACAGCGGCTGCAACAGGTTCTGCTTGACACGGGCATTGCGGCCGCGGACACCCTTGATGATGTAGGAACGCACGCCAAGCAGGCGTGTGAAGGCCTTGACGATGACGGAAGACTCGCCGTAGGGAGTTGTGTGCAACACTATGGCGGGAGTGGAAATCATCGGACGACCAGTATCTTGGCTACCGAACGGTTGCGGCCTTCGGCATCGGAGGCGAAAACATAGTAGACCCCCGCAGCCACACGGTCGCCATCGGCGGTGCGGACGTTCCATACCACCTGTCCGCCAAGGGCCTGGGCGCTGTAGACCACATGGCCTGAGGCATCGGTGATGTGGACCAAGGCGTTGCGCGTGAAGCCCTTGATGGCCACCGGCCCATCATAGCCGGGCCTGACGGGGTTGGGGAAGGCATAGACATGCTCGTCGGGCGTGAGTTCGGCATAGGTGGCGTCGGAGCGGTAGACCTGCACGCCATAGTCGGTGCCTACATAGACCTCGCCGCTGCGGGGCTGTATGGCGAGCGACAATATCTTGTCTGAGAAGAGGGGGCTGTTGGCGGCGGTGAAATGCCGTATCTGCTCCATGCCGTTGGCCGACAGCAGATACAGTCCGCCGGAGGCTGTGCCCACCCACTTGCGGTTGGCACCGTCGACGACGATGCTCGTCACATCCTCATAGGCCATAAGGTACTCGTAGAAGTCGCCGTTGGTGATGGTAATGTTGCTGCAACTGACCGGCGACGTCTGCCCGTCGCCGCCACCGGCGAAGGCACGCGAGGCCTCGTAGATGACCTTGATGCCCTTGTTGGTGCCTATCCAGATGTTGCCGTCCATGTCCTGAACCATGCAGTTGACGACCTCGGTGGTCAGCTTGCTGCCATTATTGGGGTTGACGCGTGCCATACGGCTGACGCCGTCGTGGACGAATATGACATTCTCACGACCCGAGAACCAGAAGAAGCCGTTGACGCTGTCGTAGATGAGCTTGTCGACCTGCAACAGCGAGCCGAGGGCTTCGCTTGAGACGTGGCTCCAGGTGCCGTCGGTGCTACGCTTGACGAGGGCGTTAGAGCTGTGCGAATTGAGCACCCACATGTTGCCATCATTGTCGAAAGCCATTGCGCCCACCAGCAGCGTGCTGTAGCCACTCACCGTGTAGTTCTGCAAGGCGCCGCCGGTAGTGCTCTGGTCATAGAACGCCACCACCTTGTTGTCGCGCACCAGGCCAACGCCGCCGTTGTAGCCCCAGCAGACGATATAAATGTCGTTGGTATCGTTGGGGTCGACAGCGGCATCGACAACGTCGAACTTGCCATCCAGCGCGCCATTGGTGAGGTCAAGCGTTGTCCATTGGCGCCCCGTTGCGACGTTGAGGGTTGGCGTAAGCCACGAGTTGGAATAGGTGGAGGTATGGCCTCCGGCACACAGCATCATGCGGCCCGGAGTCGGCACCAGCCGATATACATTGTCGTCGGTACGGGGTGTGTTGACCTCCGCGAAGTAGCATCCGCCGGGGTAGAAGCACACAAGGCCCACCCACTTATGCGCCGCCCATACGGATCCGTCGGAGAGCGACACAGCATCCCACGCCTGCATGTCGGCCCAGTCGCTGAATGCGGTGAACCTGTCGACAAGCTGCATAGCGCTATCGTATCGCGCAATGCCCTCATGCGAAGAGACCGTGAGCATACCGCCACCCACACGCAGCGAGTGTATGGAGCCGGAATCTATCGCCGTATAACCCGTGTCGGTGGCAGCAAGAAGCACCTTCCTGTCAGGGTTCGATGTATATCCGGCGGCGACGACACGGTTGTTGAACGATGTCAGCATGGTGACAGTGTAGCCGTTGAAGCTGCTGTCTACAATCCACCTGTCGCTGATGCCCAGATGGCGTTCTGCAGCGGAGACACGCTTCACGCCCTCCGCCGTGGCGGCATAGATGCTGTCGCCCGCGAAAGCGATGCTGTACACCGCCACCTCGCGCCCACCATCGCCTATGCGGTAAGTGTCGCTTATCTCGTGGCGATTGATGTCTACAACCACTATGCCGAACCCTGTGCAGATGTAGGCCAGCCTGTCGCGGCACACAATGCAGTACACATCCTTGTCGCCCACGATATCGCTGCGCTTGATGTCAGATATGTTGTACACCACACTGTCCTGTATGATGTCAATGTTGGAGTTGTGGTAGGCCAGGACAAGCGAGGCCGTGGGCGCATCGTAGACCATCTTGGCCACCCCCACGTCGCTCAGCCCCCACGACTTGCCAAGCGTCGTACATTCCTTTCTGTCGTAATGGTAACGCAGCACGCCGTTGCGCCCGGCGGCATAGACTTCGTGGCCCACCACCTCGACAGAATAGACGATACTCAGGTCGAGGCAGTCACGCCATGCGCCGACAGCCATCTGGCCCGCGGCGCGAGGCGTCGTCAGGGCGGCAGCCGTCAACAGCAGAAACAACATGCAACGCTTCATGATTCTTCCTTTCTCTTTAAGAAAATCACCTGATACAGCACCGCCAGCAACGTCGTCACCAGGGTGCTGCAGACCGTGGCCAGCAGAACGCCGCCGAAACCGCGGAAGCCGAAGAGCTCGGCGGTGTAGAACACAAGGTAGAAGGCCCCGAGCATCAGCAGCAGATAGGTGATGAAATACTGCGGCGTGACGCTGTAGACACTCGGCGTGGCTATGGTCACCGGCTCGCCGCGCGTCAGTATGCGGTCGGCGAAGAGGATGCGCAGCATGGCCACCACGGTGCACGCCAAGGCGTGGAAGCCCAGCATGTTGCACATCACGTCGACCAGCAGACCCGTGCCGAAGGCTATCAGCAGCAACGGTATGCGTTTCATACCCGTGGGCAGCATGAGGATAAAGAGGACGTAGAGCATAGGCATCACGTAGCCTCCAAGGTACACATAGTTGAGCACCAGCAGTTGCAGCGCCATCAGCAGCGCGAAGCGTCCTATTATGCGCCAGACCGTCCTGTTCATTTCCTCACTCCTTCAACGCTATATCCCTTCGTTTCAAGCATCTTCAGCACACCGTTCTCGCCCACCAGATGCGCCGCTCCCACGGCGAAGAGCGTAGCTTTCCGCTCCATGATGGCAGGCATGGCGCGCACCCAGGCGGCATTGCGGTCGCCCAGCAGGCGGTCCTCGTCGGCGGGGTCGCCGGAGCAGGCACCCTCCTGCTCTTCGTCGAGCATCTCCTCGATCTGCTCCAGGTCCTGCGAGAAATAGGCCGCCGTAATGAAGTCCACCATATCCATGGCGTCGCTGAAGTTGTCAACCATGCACATCAAATCCTTGACCTGCTTGTCGAGCGGCGCGCCGTAGAGCACGTCGGCCTGGAAGTCAACACTCTCGAAACCGCCCACGCCCTTGCCCTGCTTCTGGGCCTCCTGCTGCAGGTAACCGTCGAGGAGGTTCATCGGGTTGAAGCCCGCCATGTTCTTCATGTACATCAGCATGGTCAGCGTCGCCGAGAGCGCCGCCGGCGACAGCTTGTCCATCTGTGCCGCCACGGCGGCATTACTCATATCCAAGCCCATCACCTCGCGCATCACGGCGTTGAGGCGGTCCATCTGCTCCGCCGAGAGCAGCGACGAGAGGGTCACCTCCTCGGGCAGCATCTGCGCTTTCTGCGCCTTCTCCATGCCTTCGGCGCTCATGGCGCTCTGCATGTCGACCTCACCGTAGACCTGCTCCACGGCGCCCAAAGCCGCACGCAGGCCGGGGATGCTGTCGGCAAACGTCGCCGGGGCCAGGTGGTAGGTGCCCACGATATAGCTCGGGGCCTTGAGCCCGTTGCCGTCGATGCGGTAGAGCAGCTGTCCCTGCGCGCAGCAGGCCGCTGCCACGAATACCGCCAATGCAAGAATTCCTTTTCTCATGATGGTGTCTGTTTTATGATGCATTATTTCGTCGCCTCCGCCAGCTGCTGCTGCTCCTCCCGGAAGCGGTTGTCGATAATGTAGACGTGGTCAAGCTTGTTGAAGTCCGTGGCCAGCTCTATGCGCACCTTGTAGAAGCCCGTGCCCTGGTTGGGCTCGGCGCTGTGCACGAAGCCCACGGGGATGCCCTCGGGGAAATCGTTGGCCTGGCCTGAGGTGATGATGGTGTCGCCCTCGTTGATCTGGTAGGCCGTGGTGATGTCGACAATCTGCGCGTAGCGGTAGTCGATGCCGTCCCACACCAGCGAGCCGCTGACGCCGGTGCGCCGCACCTTGACGCTGTTGCGGCTGTCGCTGTGCAGCACAGGCATGATGGTGGCGAAGTTGCGCGAGGTGCTCACCACGATGCCCACGATACCCTCGGGCGAGATGACGGCCATGTCGGGCTCCACACCGTGGTCCGCACCCTTGTTGATCATGATGTAGTTGTTCTGCTGCGTCCACGAGTTCTTGATGACACGCGCCTCGGTGTAGGTGTAGCGCTGCTTGTACACGGTGTCGTTGACGGTGAAGACGCTGTCGGTGTAGCTGATGTAGCTCTCCGCCATCTGTGCGCGCAGCAGCGCATTCTCGGCGGCCAGGCGGTCGTTCTCGGCCTTGAGGCCGAAGTAGCCGCTCACGCTGTTCACACCGCGGTACCAGTCGCCGGCGATGCCGTTGGTCCACGCCGTCAGGCGCGAGCTCTGGTAGTAGGTGCTGCGCACCATGAGCACCAGCGACAGCACCACCAGCACCACGAAGACCACCACGTAGTCGTACCGCTTCAGTATCTGCAACAGCTTATTCATCGAGGAACTTTTCTATGACAGCCCTTGCCTCGGCCACAGCGCGCTGCAGGTCGTCGTTCACTATCGTCACGTCAAACTGCGGAGCCTGCTTCAGCTCCTCGGCGCTGCGGGCAAGACGTTTGACGATGGCCTCCTCGCTGTCGGTGCCGCGGCTGCGCAGGCGCTGCTCGAGCACCTCGAGGCTCGGCGGCATGACGAAAATAGAAAGCGCATCGGCGCCGAAGTAACGCTTGATGTTGTTGCCACCGTTGACGTCAACGTCGAACACTATCACGCGTCCGGCGTCCCATATACGGCTTATCTCGCTCTTCAGGGTGCCGTAGCAGGTGCCCTGGTAGACCTCCTCCCACTCGAGGAAGTCGCCCTTGTCGACACGGCGCATGAACTCCTCGCGGCTGAGGAAGTAGTAGTCGTGGCCGTCGCGCTCCTGTCCGCGAGGCTTGCGCGAGGTGGCGGAAATCGAGAAGTCGAAGCAGTCGAAATACTGCATCAGCTTCCCTATGATAGTGGTCTTGCCACACCCCGACGGGGCCGAGAATAGTATAGCTTTACCCATGGCCGGTCAGAATTTCATGTCAAACACCTTGTAGAACGACTTGACGGCCAGCGACTCCTCGTCCCACTTGTACTGCGCCGCCGTCTCACGCACGTAGGCCAGGGCCTCGTCGCGCGAAGTGAGGCTGTTGAGGTACATGATGAAGTCGTTGTAGGCACGCATGTTGTTTTTGAAGAGCTCAGACATGAAGCTGAACTTGTCGTTGATGTTGATTACGGTGCGCAGGTCGTCGACCTTGCGCGACATGGAACGCTCGAAGCCCGACTCCACAGCCCTTGCGCCACCGAGGCTCTCGCCGAGGGTGCGCGTGACGGGTTGCTCCTGGGCGGGATGGCGCAGGTAGTCGAGCAGCGACGCCTGTTCGCGGGCAGGCTCCTGGGCCGGGGCCGGCTCCGGCTCGACAGCGGGCTCGGGCGCGGGTTCCGGCTCCGCGGCAGCGGGCTCGGGTGCAGGCTCAGGCTCCGCGGCAGCGGGTTCGGGCTCCACGACGATCTCCTCGAAGAGCATGCCGCCGTCACTCTCAAAGGCCGACATGCTCACCGGCTCGGGCTCCGGCGCTGCCACGGGTTCCGGCTTGGGCTCTGGCTCTGCGGCCTCGGCGACGGGCTCCGGCTCAGCGACGGGCTCCGGCTCAGCGGCTTCGGCGACAGGCTCGGGCTCGGGCTCAGGCTCCGGCTCACTGGCGACGGACGCTTCGGCAGGCTGCGCCACACCCATGGCGGCCATGGTGGCCATCACCGTCGACGAGATGAGCTCGTCGTCGGGCATCGCAGCCTCTTCCTCGGCCACAGGCTCGGCCGCGGCCGACGGCTGCGCCGCAGTACCATGCACCTCGAGGCGCAACGATATGTCGTAAAGGCTGCGCAAGGCTTCGAGCAGCAGGTCGCGCTCTATGGCGCTGAGCCTGCCCTCGGCGGCAACCACCTGGTTGGCTATGGCACACAGTCGCTGCATGCCTTCGGTCAGTTCTTTGACAGTGTTTCTCATTATGCTAAAATGGTTTATTATCCTTATAACAAATACCTTACACCGCAACGGCGGTGTACCGTTCAGGTTGTAAAATTACAACAAAAACCATTACGCGCGGCCGCATGGAGGAAAAAGTTATCAAACGCCGCCGTTGATAACCGCGCCCCGCCACCGCTCCCCTACGTACGGCATTTCTTCAGTAGTTCTTCAGTAGTATTTCAGTGCTGCACTGAAGAACTACTGAAGAAGTATCGTTGAAGTATCGTTGAAATGCCGTACCGGGTCCGTGGCGAGGCGGGCCGGGAGGAGGGGTGCGGTGGAGTGCGCGATATTTTTTGGCATAATGTATTAAATTTTGTATATTTGCATTTTGGATAGTGACGGAACCTTGACAAGAACAAATTAATAAACAACAAGATAACCGATGAAAAAAGCATTCAGCATCCTATGCATGGCCGTGGCCATGCTGCTCGCCGGAAGTGTGAGCGCCCAGAAGTACGAGTACAAGACCTACGACAACGACCCGCTCGGCGTGCGCGAGTACACCCTCGGCAACGGCCTGAAGGTGTTCATGAGCGTCTACAAGGACGCCCCGCGCATACAGACCTACATCGCCGTGCGCGCCGGCTCGAAGAACGACCCCAGCGAGACCACGGGCCTGGCCCACTACCTGGAGCACATGCTCTTCAAGGGGAGCCACCAGCTGGGCACCACCGACTGGGAGCGCGAGAAAGTGGAGCTGCAGAAGATAGAGGACCTCTACGAGATGTATCGCAAGACCACCAACGAGGCGGCTCGCGCTGCCATCTACCACCAGATAGACTCCATCAGCTACGTGGCCTCGACCATAGCCATCGCCAACGAGTATGACAAGAGCATGACGGCCATCGGCAGCGAGGGCACCAATGCCTTCACCTCGAACGACTACACGATGTACGTGGAGAACATACCGGCCAACCAGCTCGAGGCTTGGGCCAAGGTGGAGGGCGACCGCTTCCCCAACCTGGTGCTGCGCCTGTTCCACACCGAGCTGGAGGCCGTCTACGAGGAGAAGAACATCGGCATGGCGCAGGACAACCGCCGCGTCAACGAGACGATGATGGCGGCCCTCTTCCCCCACCACCCCTACGGCCAGCAGACCACCATCGGCACCATTGAGCACCTGAAGAATCCCTCGATGAAGAACATTCGCGAGTACCACGCCGCCTACTATGTGCCCAACAACATGTGCATAGCCATGGCGGGCGACTTCAACCCCGACGAGGCCATCAAAATCATCGACAAGTACTTCGGCAGCTGGGTGCCCGGCAACGTGCCCGCCTTCCACAAGGTCAAGGAGCAGCCCATCACCCAGCCCATCATACGCCTGGTCAACGGCCAGGATCCCGAGAACCTCACCATCGCCTTCCGCATCGAGGAGGGCAACGGCAGCCGCGACGCCCTCCTGGCCCAGGCCATGGAGATGTTCTTGAACAACGGCTCGTGCGGCCTCATCGACCTCAACATCAACCAGCAGCAGAAGGCCCTCGGCGCCTACGCCGGCACCTACACGCTCAACGACTACGCAGCCTTTATGCTCGGCGGCCGCCCCGCCCCGGGCCAGAGCCTCGGCCAGCTGCGCGACCTGCTGCTTGAGCAGCTCGACATGGTGAAGCATGGCAAGTTTGACGAGAGTCTCATCGAGGCTTCGATCAACCAGCTGAAGCTCCAGATCATGAAACAGGCCGAGAGCAACAACAGCCGCGCCAGCCAGATGGCCTACGCCTTCGTGCAGCACCAGAACTGGGGCGACGTCTGCAACGAGATCAACGAGCTGGCCAAGATCACGAAGAAGGACATCGTGGACTTCGCCAACCGCATCTGCAAGGACAACAACTACGTCATCGTCTACAAGCATCAGGACGCCCCCGACCCGGTGACCAAGGTGCAGAAACCCGCTATCACGCCCATCTATGTGAGCCGCGACACCGAGAGTCCCTTCCTGGCACAGGTGAAGGCTGATGCCGCCAAGGCTAAACCCATCCAGCCCGTTTTTGTCAACTTCAAGAAAGACCTGCAGAAAGGCAAGACCGCCAACGGCAGCGAGGTGCTCTATGTGAAGAATACGGAGAACGGTACCTTCAACCTGCAATACCGCTTCAATTTCGGCTACGCCGCCAACAAGGCCATCGACCTGGCCTCCGACCTGGTGGAATATCTCAATACCGACAAACACACTGCCGAACAGCTGCAGGAAGAATTCTATAAGCTGGCCTGCAGCTATAACATCCATGTGGGCAACGAGGACATCACTGTGGGCATCAGCGGCCTGTCCGAGAATATGGAGAAGGCCATGACTCTCGTGGAAGAAATCATGGCCACCTGCCAGCCCGACGACGCGTCCCTGCAGATGCTTGTAGAGCGCCTCATCAAGAGCCGCACCGACAACAAGACCAACCAGCGTGCCGCTTTCCGCGCCCTGAACACCTACGGCGTATGGGGAGAGGAATACATCAAGGAGAACACCGAAAGCGATGCCCAACTCCGCGCCTACACCGCCAAGCAGCTCACCGACGCCCTCCACGGCCTCTTCCAGTACAAGCACCGCGTGCTCTACTACGGCCCGTTGAGCCTCAAGGAGGCCACCGCTGCCGTCAACAAAATTCATACCGTGAAGCCCACCAAGGATGTTCCCGCCAACAAGATCTTCCATCCCCAGGCTGTCAACGAGAACACGGTGTTCTTCGTCAACTACGACGCCAAAAACACCTACGTCACCGAATACTTCCGTGGCGAGCACTACAACACCGCCATCTCACCCAAGGTATATCTCTTCAACGAATACTTCGGAGGCTCAATGAATGCCATCGTCTTCCAGGAGATGCGTGAAAAGCGCAGCCTTGCCTACAGTGCCAGCAGCTACTACTCCAACAGTGGACACAAGGACGGCTACTTCTACAACAGCGCCAACGTCATCACCCAGAATGACAAACTCTTCGACGCTCTCGACGCCTACGAGGAACTCTTCAACGACATGCCCCAGGCCGAAGCCAACTTCAAGCTGGCCAAAGATGCCCTCATTGCCAGCAGCCGCACTAAACGCACCACAAAGATGGCCATCATCAGTGTCTACCTGCACTGCGAGCGCATGGGTCTCAAAGAACCTCTGAACAAGCAAAACTTCGCCGCCTACCAGAAGATGACCATGAACGACCTCACCAGCTTCCAGAAACAGTACATAAAAGGCCAGAAGAAGGCCTACCTCATCCTCGGCAAGGAGAGCGAGATAGACTTCAACAAACTGGCCAAGTTCGGCAAGGTGAAGAAACTCACCCTCGACCAGATATTCGGCTACTGACACCATGGGCAGAGTAAGAAAAATGAGCATAAGTGCGGCGATGGTCATCATCATCGCCGCATTTCTGCTCATAAAAGTGTTCGACATCAAATGCTATCGTACCCCAGAAAGAGTGATAGACCATGATGTAATAAACTTCTATTCTTACCTCCCGGCCACATTTATTGAACATGACCTAACATTGTCGTTTGTATGGTCTGACACCAACTACTACCAGCATTACTGGGCCGAGGTCCTTCCAGATGGAAGATTACTCATAAAGACCACCATGGGCCTCAGCATGCTCTACTGCCCATTTTTCCTTGCGGCCTACATATTGTCGCCAGAGCCACCATGCGCAGAAAGCGGCGGTTTCGGCCCACCCTATGCGCTGGCACTCATTCTTGCGTGCGTTTTCTGGGTGATATTAGGGTTCATATTCTTGCGGAAAGTACTACAGAAACGGTTCTCGGAGACAGTAACCACCATAGTCTTAGGAGTCACGTTGTTCGCCACCAACCTACTATGGTACAGTTCATACGAAGCTCCATATTCACATGGTTTCCTCTTCGGACTAATATGCATCTTCCTCTATCAGACCGAACGATGGCATGATAGAAACAGCTGGTGGTGCACCGTAGCCATTGGCCTAAACATCGGCATCATATCCCTCATCCGCCCCACCAACGCCCTCGTGCTACTCTATTTCATTCTCTACAATGTCACTACTTGGCATGAACTCAAAGACAAGTTCAAACTATACCTACAGCAATGGCCCAAAATACTCATCATGGCACTATCGGCAGTTGCTGTATGGGTACCGCAGTTTATTTATTGGCACGCTGTTACCGGCAACTTCATATTCTACTCCTACACCAACAACGAGCACTTCTTCTGGGCCGAGCCAAAAATCATCAAGTTCCTCTTCGGTTTCCGCAAGGGATGGCTACTCTACACGCCAGTGATGATATTCGCTATCCTCGGCCTTATACCTCTCTACAAACGGCACCGCAAGTACTTCTACCCCATCATTGCCTTCCTTGGCGCCAACGTCTATACACTTTCATGCTGGTGGTGCTGGTGGTTTGGCGGATGCTTCGGTCAGCGCTCAATGGTAGACTGTTACGGCATGATGGCCATACCTATGGCAGCATTCGTGGAATGGATGCTCCGGCGCAAGACAGTGCCACGCATCATACTGGTTATTGTTTTCTCCGCTATCGCATACCTGTCATTCTTCCATTACAAACAATACAAACACCATGCCATACATTATGAAGCCATGACACGTGAAGCCTACTTGGATTCCTTCGGCCACAAATACCCGTCACAACACTTCAACGACCTCCTTGAATATCCCGACTATGAAGCCGCAAAACAAGGCAAACGATAGACCCATGAAGAACTCATACCTCTATGCACTCGCCATTGCCCTGATGCTGTGCTGTTGCACTCCGGCTGGCAACAAAACCGACATCTATCCGCAGCCGGCTCCCGGCTTTGTCTCCTTGCAAGACGGTCACTTTGCCGTCGATGGCGAACCGTGGTTCCCCCTCATGCTCAACTACAAGGCATTCATCAAGGGCGACAGCGTGGCGCCGGCACCCTGGTACACCGGCCACCTACGCGAGAACTTCGACACTATCGCCGCCTGGGGCTTCAACGCCGTGCGCGTGTGCCTCGACGTGCTTGACGAAGATGGCGACACCGCAGCGATGTTCGCAGCCACACGCCGCATGGTGCAGCTGGCCGACAGCGCAGGACTGCGTGTGATGCTACTCATCAAGCCGCCCTTCGACGGTCACTGGCATGACTACGCCATAGGTCTCATGCACCGCCTCGCCGACCTCCCCGCCCTCTGGGCCTACGACCTCATGAACGAGCCGCTATACTTTGACCCGGCGGAGAACCGCCGAAAAGACGGCGCCGTGTCAGTAGTGGCCGATTGGCGAAAGATGGTGCGCGAACATGCTCCACACCAGCTATTCACCGTGGCGCTCTCCGAGCCGATAGAGGTCTTCAGATGGGATCCCTCCCTGCTGCCTGTAGACTTCCTTGAGATACATACATACCATCCGTTGCGCGTACAAAGCGAGATGTGGTGGTACAGCCACTACACAGGCAAGCCCTGGATGATAGGCGAGACAGGCCTGCCTGCCGACAACCGCAGCGTAGGCTACGACGACCAGGTGCGCTTCATGCGCGAGACCTACGACTACGCCCGCGACCTCGGCGCCATAGGCTACGGCTGGTGGGAGTTCACCGATTACCCCGACGGGGTGAACTTTGAGGCGCAGTATACAGGGCTGCGCGACATACACGGCCGCCGCAAGCCAGCCGCCGCACTCGTGGCGCTGCTTGACAGCGGATACACGGCATCCGCGCCTGAGTTCCCCAGCAACTACTACAACATGCTGGCCTACCGCAATGTCGCTGTCACCGGCACGGTCACCGACCGCAAAGGGCGCCCCATAGAAGGAGCCGTGGTGCGCGGATGGAACGAATGGTGGAGCATAGGTATGAACACCTACACCGATGCCGAAGGCCGTTTCCGCCTGGTGAGCAACGACATCTGCGTCCACTTCGAGGTGAGCGCGCCGGGCTTCAGCAGACTAAAGTTCGACCGCAGCGTCTCATTCCCGGAAGGCACAGAACTCCCTGACCGCGAGCGCGAATACCAGCAGATGCCCCTTACCGGATGGGGCCCTGCCGACGGACGCATACTGCCACACGGCAGCGACGAACGATACGAGGCCCCCACAGCGGTGGAAGCCTCGATAGGCAATATCACTCTGATGCGCTTGTAGGCCGCCTACTCCCTTTCGCCGAAGGCAATCAGCCGCAGCTCATATTGTTTGCGGTCTTTCTCCACCATCACGTCGAGGCAGAGGCCTGTGAACAGCGACAGCAACGACGCCAGCAGCAGGAAGAGCGACACAAAGAGCGTGGGGAAACGCATCACCAGCCCTGTGTGGAAATAGTCTACCAGCACGGGGATAACAAGTGCGATGCCCACTACCGCCAGCAGCACCGCCAACCAGCCGAAGAAGCGCATGGGGCGGTATTCCTTGAAGAGAATGACGATGGTGCGCAGCACTTTTAGGCCGTCGCTGAAGGTATTGAGCTTCGACTCGCTGCCCTCGGGGCGGTCACGGTAGTCGATAGGTATCTCCACCAGGCGGAAACGCTTGTCGAGGGCATGGATGGTCATCTCTGTCTCTATCTCAAACTGCCCGCTCATCACGGGGAAGAGCTTGACAAAGGGGCGGCTGAAAGCGCGATAGCCGGTCATGATGTCCTTCACCTCGGTGTGCCACAGGCTGCATATAAGGCCTCTGACAAGCTTGTTGCCCATGTTGTGGAACGGGCGCTTGTTCTCGGTGAAGTAGGTCGACGACAGGCGGTCGCCTATGACCATGTCGGCCTGCTCCTCAAGAACGGCGGCCACCATCTGTGGCGCATGGTGCGCGGGGTAGGTGTCGTCACCGTCGGCCATGAGGTAGCAGTCGGCCTCCACCTCGCGGAACATGCGGCGTATCACGTTGCCTTTGCCCTGTGTGCGCTCACGGCGCACGATGGCGCCGGCCTCGGCGGCCAGCTCCGCCGTGCGGTCGGTGGAGTTGTTGTCATAGACGTATATGTCGGCTTCCGGCAATACGGCGCGGAAATCGCGCACCACCTTGCCGATGGTCTTCTCCTCGTTGTAGCACGGCAGCAACACCGCGACTTTGCTGTTCTTCATATTTTCTTTTTTACTCTTAGTCTGTTCCAGTCAACCATCTGCGCAAACGCCAGCAGCATGGCTGCAACCGTGACGGCCTGCGCACGGAAGGTGAACCAGTTGTGCCAGTATGAATGGTTGGCGGCAAAGAGGTACCACACCCACGGCAACACCGCTATAGGCAGTATCTGCAAGGCTTTGCGCCAGCCTTTGGCATTGAAGCGCACCAATGCCAGCACCACCAGCACGGCCAGCAACGGCTCGATCATGTGTCTCCACGGCAGCAACTCTATATTGTTCATCAAGGCATCCCACCGTGTGAAGTCCTCAAGTCCCGAAGCGCGGCCCGAGGTGTTCTCGATACCGTCTACGATGACGTTTTCGGCGGTGAACACGGTGGCTATCACCCACTTCGTCACCCAGGTGCCGCCGTAGCCAAGGGCCCACAGCAACGCCGCGCGACAGGTGTTCCACCATCCGCGCCATACCTTCTCCTCGGTGCTCATGGCGGCCTGCACCACCAGCAACACGCCGAGCGTGAGCATCGGCGCCGTGAGCAGGTCAAAGAAGCAGGTCAGCGACCCCACCACGAAGGCCGTCATCATGGCGTTGCATCCACGCGAGACGGCTATCATGCCCGCCAGCGCTATTATCAGCACCGGCGCAAACTGCATGGAGAATTGCATCACAAAGGCGTAGCACACCGCCAAGCCGAACATCACGGCCAACGCCGTCTGCCACCCCTGCCTGCGCCACAGCGACACGCCGCACCACACCATCAGCAGCGTGCTGACGATATAGAGCAACAGGCGTATGTCCATATAGTCGTAGAACACCAGCAGATAGCGCGTCAGGAAGGTGTTGCCGTGCCAGTAGCGCGCATAGTGGCGTATCTGCATCTCCTGCCCGTCGACGCCGGCACGCAGCACCTCGTAGGGCAGCAGCGGCCCCCACCAGCGCGGCACCGACAGCACTCCCGTGCGGAAGCCTTCCAGGCGCATCACATAGGCCTGGTTGAGGATGATGGCGTCGGTGAAGTTGTCCATGCGCGTCTGCATCATGTGCGGCAACACGGCACGCGGCTGGTCCGACTCCATGTCGCCCTTGTCCAATGTCTCGCGCACATGCCGCTGCACAGCCCTGTCGGGCATCAGCCAGGCCCCGGCCCCGAAGAGCAGGTAGCCGGCTATAAGAGCGGAAAACACTATCAGGTACTTATACAACGGCTTCATGCTTCAGAATATTTCTTTTATAGTCTGCGACTGCCCGTTGAAGACTATGCCGTCGCCCACGTGCTTGCCTTTCAGCGCGGCGTAGATGGGCGTCTGGGCGCTGATGGCGAACCACACCTGGTTGCCCACCATGAACTTGCCGGCGCCTATGCTGAGCAGGAAGTTCTGCCGGTCGGTGACCACACAGGCCCCGTGCTCCACGCTGTCGAAGGGCGGCAGCTTCAGCAGGTCCTGCAGGTAGCGCACTCCCGTCTGGGCGTTGCTGTACTGCCGGGCGTACATGTCGCGGCTGCGCATCATCTTGGTGCGGTACGAGTCGTAGCGGTCCACGTTGGCGCCGTAGTCGTTGCTTTGCTGCTGCGCCGAGTCCATCTCCTGCTTGGCTATAGTAGCAATATGCTCCTGCTGTTCAATGCAGGAGCATATCACCTTGTTCCGTTTTTCTTCGTGTGTCATGCCTTCTTCTTGGCTACGGCTTTCTTGGCCACAGCCTTCTTGGCGGGAGCGGCCTTCTTGACCTCTGCCTTCTTGGCAGGGGCAGCCTTCTTGACCTCTGCCTTCTTGGCAGGAGCGGCCTTCTTAGCCTCAGCCTTCTTGGCGGGTGCGGCCTTCTTGACCTCTGCCTTCTTGGCAGGAGCGGCCTTCTTGACCTCAGCCTTCTTGGCGGGAGCGGCCTTCTTGGCGACGGCCTTTCTGCCAGCCTTGGCTTTCGCCTTCAGGCGGCCGGGGTACACCTTCAGGGCCTCTTCGAGGCACTTGATGGCGGCACGCAGGTCTTCCTTGCAGAGGCAGTAGGTGATGCGAACCTGGTGACGTCCCTTCTCGGGATCACTGTAGAAGCCCGTGGCGGGAGCCAGCATGACGGTGGCGCCGTTGTACTGGAAGTCCGTCAGCAGCCACTGGCAGAAGCGGTCGCTGTCGTCGATGGGCAGCTCGCAGACGGTGTAGAAGGCACCTTTCGGGTTCGGGCAGAAGCAACCGGGTATATTGTTGATGCCTTCGACGATGACGTTGCGGCGGCTCACATACTCCTTCATGACGTTGTCAAAATACTCCTGCGGCGTGTCGATGGCGGCCTCGGCGAAGATCTGGCCGAACGACGGCGGCGACAGACGGGCCTGTGCCAGACGCATCATGGTGCTGAAGAGCTCGCTGTTGCGCGTAATGACGCAGCCCACACGGGCACCGCAGGCGCTGTAGCGCTTGCTGACCGAGTCGAAGAGCACCACGTTGTTCTCGCAGCCCGGCAGGTTGAGCACTGAGAAGTGCTTCTCGCCGTCGTAGCAGAACTCGCGATACACCTCGTCGGCGAAGAGGTACAGGTCGTACTTCTTGCACAGGGCGCCGACAGCGTAGAGATCCTTCTCGCTGTACAGGTAGCCCGTCGGGTTGTTGGGGTTGCATATCATGATGGCACGCGTGTAGGGCGTGATGTACTTCTCAAAGTCGTCCACCAACGGCAGGGCGAAACCGCTCTTGATGTCGCTCGGCACGGTGACGATCTTGGCGTCGCAGAGCTTGGCGAAGGTGTTGTAGTTGGTGTAGTAGGGCTCCGGGATGATGATCTCGTCGCCGGGGTTGAGGCAGCAGGTGAAAGCCATCTGCAGCGCCTCGCTGCCACCGGTGGTCACCAGTATGCGCTCGGGCGTGATGTCGATGCCGTTCTTCTTGTAATACTGGCACAGCTTCTCGCGATAGCTCTGTATACCGGCGCTGGGGCTGTAGGCCAGCACGTCGATCTTGGTCTGGGCCAGGGCTTTGAGGGCCGCTTTCGGGGTCTCGATGTCGGGCTGGCCGATGTTCAGGTGGTACACGTGGATGCCGTGGGCCTTGGTGGCGTCGGCGAAAGGCACGAGTTTGCGTATTGCCGACTGCGGCAACTCCAGTCCTTTGTGCGAAATGTGGGGCATTGTTATCCGGTGTTAAGTTATTGCTTCTGTGTTGGGTTACTTCTTCTCAAGCTTGGAGGGTTCCACGTGCTTGATATCTTTGTCACTGACGGGAACAGCGGCTCTCTTCTCCTTGACCTGGGGAGCGGCCTGGGGGGCAGCCTCCTTGGCGGCGTCAGCCTTCACATTGCCCTTGATGCGCAGCACCACGCGCGGGTTGTCGACAGCGTTGCTGGTGACGGTGACGGTCTTCGAGAAACCACCCACGTTGTTGGTGTTGTAGTGCACGTCGATGAAGCCCTTCTCGCCCGGCATGACGGGCTTCTGGCTGTACTTGGGCGTCGTGCAGCCGCACGAGGCCTTCACGTTCTGGAGGATAAGGGGCTCGTTGCCGTCGTTCCAGAAGACAAACTGGCAGTCGCCGTTGCCGCCCTTCTGGATGACACCGTACTGGTGCTCCATCTGCTCGAAGCGGATCTTGGCGCCGTTGGCGGGTGCCTCTTTCTTTTCAACTTCCTGTGCGCTCACGCCGAAAGCCAGCGCGGCGAACATGCAAATCAATGCGAACTTTTTCATGTTATTGGTTTTTAAAGTTTATATTTCAACAACTTATTTTTTCATTTTTCATTTCTCATCTCTCATTTCCCCCACCCATTCGGCCTGCAAAATTACTAAATTTTTAGTACATGCAAATATTTTTTTCTTGCACTTCTGCCGTAATAAACATCTTCCCCACCACAAACCACCTGCAACCCAACATATTACGCACACAAAACGCGTCAAAATCCTTGCTGACACGGAGTCCCTACGGACCCCCTACGGACCCCCTTCGGCCGTTCTTCAGTGGACGGCCGATGGAAAGCCGTACCAACTCCGTACCGGCTCCGTAGGGGGTGCATCGCACCTATGAACGGGGCAAAAAACGCACCTCCTGCGGCGCTATCAGCCCAAGGGCGAAGGCCTTAGCCACGCGCGCGGCGCTCTTGTTGACGATGTCCAGGCGCCGCGAGAGGTCCTTCTGCCGCTCCTGTATGGCCTTGTCGGTCTCGCCGAGGCGGTCTGAGATCTCCGCCGCCGTGCAGCCCGCGGCCTCGAGCAGCAGCAGCTGGCGCTCCTTGTCGCTGAGCGCGAAGTCGGGGTCATGGTCGGCGACGATGGCGAAGTAGCTCTCGGCGGCCTCCTTGAGGGTGAGCATCACCGGGTAGTTGAAGTAGAAGCGCTCGCCGCGCTCCAGGCAGGCTATGGCCCGCAGGATGTTCTCTATGGAGAAGCCGCCGACGGCGTTCTTGCTGACGAAGGCCGAGGCGCCGAGGGCCAGGGCCTCCATGACCACGCGCCCCACGTCGTGCAGGCGCCGCTCGCGGTCGTCGGCACCAGCCTCGGGGGCGTCGAAACGGCCGGAGAAGATGATCGTCTTTATGTCGGGGTAGCGCTCGTGCACGCGGCGCACGATCATCAGTCCTCCCGTGGGCTCGCCGCTGAGCTCCATGTCCACCAGCAGGTAGTCAGGTGCCTCGGCGCTGCCGAGGGCTGCCAGCAGCGACGGCCCGTCGGCGAAGGTGTCCACCATCTCCACACGGCTCACCACGCTGGCGTCCAGGTCGCCAGTCTCCACGCTCGCGGCGCGGCTGTTCATCTCCATCTTGACGACCTTGCGTATCAGCGGCTCGTCGTCCACCATCATGACTCTTATTTTGCTCATATATTGGATGGTTTTGTGTATCTATTGTGCCGCCAGCAGCACGTGCATCGTGGTGCCGTGGCCGGGGGTGCTCTCGGCCCAGATGCGGCAGCCGCGGCGCGTGAGGTCGTCGTGCTTCTTGATGATGTAACGGCAGAGAATGAGGCCGAAGCCGTGCTCGCTGCCTTCGGGCAGGGTGCGGTCGGCACGGAAGAGGCTCTCCACCTGGGCGGCGTCCATGCCGCTGCCGGTGTCGCGCACGGTGATGTGCACCATGCCCTCCTGAGGCTCGGCACCGACGACGATGCTGCCCTCGGCGGTGTGCTTCAGGGCGTTGCCCACGAGGTTGCGCAGCATGATGACCACCAACAGGCGGTCGGCGTAGAGCCTGAGCTGTGTGGGCTCGAAGCGCAGCTCCACGCCGGCATGGGGCCGCGGCACCTGGGTGCGCACCTCCTCGAAGGCCTCCTGCAGGGCGAAGCGCGAGGCGTTGAAGGCCATGCCGCCGGGGATGGAGAGGCGCGTCCAGGACTTGATGTTGTCGAAGGTGCGCAGCAGCTGGCCGAGCACCTCGTCGCGCAGCTCGGGGGTGAGGGCGGGGCTGCGCAGGTAGCCCATGAAGGGGCTCACGTCGTGGCGCAGCACGCTGAGGGTGGTCTCCACGTTGGCTATGCGCTCCACGTCGCGGCGCTTGGCGGCCTCGAGCTCCCGTTTCTCGCGGCGCAGACGGCGCAGGATGGACCACAGGGCCACGGTGAGGCCCAGGAGCACGACGGCCATGGAGCCGAAGAGGATGGCGGTCCTGGTGAGCCAGTGGCTGCGGCGCGTGGCGGTGGCGAGGCTCTGCTGCAGGGCGAAGTCCTCGCGCTCGTTGCGTGCTATGTAGTCTTGCAGCTCGGCGTGGCGCGTGTACCACCGCAGGGCTTCGTCGGGGCTGGAGGCCATGCGGCTACGCAAAAGGACGTCGAAGAGGCCCAGCTCCAGCTTGGGGGCCTTGAAGGGGCTCCACCGCGCGGGGTCGTTGGCGGAGGCCGTGGCACGGTGCTGCTTGGTCCAGTCGAGCCACTCGCGCAGCACGCCGTGGGCTTTGGCGGTGTCGCCTATGAGCAGGGCGTAGCGCGCCGTGGAGGTGGTGCCGCCGAGCATCTGGTAGGGGTCGCCGTAGTCGAAGAAGGCACAGCGCGCTGTGTCGTAGAGGGCCAGCACGCTGTCCGGCGACGCGGTGCCGGGGATGCTCTTCAGCGCCGAGGCAGCCATCTGCACGGTGTTGGCGTAGTGGTAGGTGCAGAAAGCAGCCGGAATGCCGAGTATCTTGATGTTGCGGTCGCAGTATTCCAGGGCGCGCCGGCTCTCGCCGGCACTCTGCAGACCGTAGGCGAGGGCATAGTTGAGGGCCATGTCCTGAGCGTAGTCAACCTTGAGGGCCGGGAGCGCGGCTTCCACCTCGCCGATGAGGGTGCGCACGTCGCCCTCCTGACCGTTGCGGTAGTGGAAGTTGAGCACGAGCATGGTGATGTAGTACTCGGAGCGGGCGTAGCTGCCGAGGATGCCGAGGTCCTTGCGCTCCAGGATGCCGCTGCGCCCCACGTCGTAGAGCAGGCGGTAGGAGTCGGCAATCTGGCAGTTGCGCTGCAGCAGACGGGCGCGCAGCAGCTGCGAGATGACCCACTCGATGTCGCCGTTGCGCATGCCTTCGAGACGCAGGGCGATGGTTTTGTCCACACGGTCGAGCTGCTTGCGGGCGCTCTCGGCGTCGGACATCTGGTAGTAGGCGAAGGCCATGTTGTTGCGCGCACGCAGCATGCCGTCGGCATAGTCGGGCAACGAGTCGGCGATGAACTGCAAGGCCTTGTGCGAGAGGGCCAGACAGGTGTCGGGGTCACGGTAGCGGTTGACGAAAGCCTCCTTGTTGAGGCCGTCGGCACGCGCCCGCAGCAGGGGGTCTGCCGACGTCTTGTGGCGACAGCCGGCAAACAGCGAAATCAGCGCTGCAAGGAGCAGGAATAATGTTTTTTTCACGGTGCAAAGATACAAATAATTTACAAAATGGCGGTTAAAAATCACCAACTTACACATTTTGTTGCAAATTTATTTTGCCATATCGGAAAATGTGTGTACTTTTGCAGTCGAAATAAGGTCGTTTGGCCGAGGGGCTAGGCACAGGTCTGCAAAACCTGCTACTCCGGTTCAAATCCGGAAGCGACCTCAACAAAAAAGGTCTCCCAAACGGGAGACCTTTTACTGTGTTTTCTCGACGCCTTAATTGGTCATGAGGGTCAGCGTGATGTCGCCCACCGGGGTGCCTGTAGCCGACATCATTTCGCCGTTGACCACGAAGCGAATGGTATAATCCTGCCCCTCAACGTTGATGCTTATGGAGCCGTTGAAGTTGTTGTAGGTATAACTGCCGTAATACGTCATATCCTCACCTCCATTCTTGGGGGAAACCACAATGCCCACTTGGCTGTTGGGGCCAAACTCCACAACCACAAAAACATCGTTATTGCTATACATCCAGCCGGTGCCCACCAAGGAGTTCCTGAGGTCGCCGCCGGGGTTGGGGCCTGGCTGCTGGCCGCCATTATCCACGCGCGTGAAGACTACGTCTCCGGCGGGCGTGTTGTGGGCGGTCAGGGTGTTGCCGCTGACGGTGAAGGTGATGTCATACGTCTCACCACCTACGGGCAGAGTCATTGTGCCGCTACCGTTGCTGTAGGTGTAGGTGCCGCGATAGCTCTCCGGCACTCCACTCGGCGGCATGACGCCGACCTCGGCCTCGGTGGCCGAGAGGAAGGCGAGCGTAATCCGTGCATCGCCGTCGCCGCCAGCCCACTGGGTGCCCACAAGAGAACTGTTGGCGTCGTTGCCGCCGCCATTACTGCCGGTGCTGCTGTCATCCTTGCTGCATGAGGCAAGGCCGAAAACCATTGCTACCAGAAAGCAGACTTGAAGTAATCTTTTCATAATGTTTGTTTTTTAAGGATTTATATTTAATTGTGCGGCAAAAGTACTACATTTTCCCAATATACACAAAAAAAATTTCCCGCACATGTACTCACGGCAGGAAACAATACTAATATACAGACTGTTAGCCTCAGATATTTTTTTTTACTGGAGGGCTGCCTGTATGCTCATTTCGTAGAGCTCGGCGGGGGTGATGCCCATGGCGCGGGCCTGTTTTGGCACGATGCTCTCGGCGCTCTGGCCGGGGATGGTGTTCACTTCGAGGAAGTAGAGCTCCTGCTCCTCGGTGTTGTAGATGAAGTCGAAGCGCACTATGCCACGGCACCCCAGCAGGTCGTAGAGGCGGTAGGAGACCTCCTGGATGTGGTGGGCGATGGCATCGTCGACCTGGGCGGGGCATACCTCGTTGCTGAAGCCGTCGTACTTGGCCTCGTAGTCGAAGAACTCATGCCCGCCGATGGGGATGATCTCCGTGACGGGGAAGACCAGCTTGTGCTTGAAGTCGGGGTTCCAGCCTTCGTATTTTGAGCCTTTGGGGAACTGCATGACACCGCAGTCAAACTCGCGGCCGGGGATGAACTCCTCCACCAGCACCTGGCGGTCTTCAGTGAAGGCCTCGCGGATGGCTGGCAGGAGCTGCTCGCGGCTCTTCACCTTGGTAGTGGCCACGCTGCTGCCGCCAGCGGCGGGCTTCACAAACACTGGGTAGTGTATGCCTTCCATGAGCTCGTCGAGCTTGGCCTCGGTGGGCGGCTCCTTGTAGAGGAGCACCGACTTGGCCACCTTGACGAGCCCGAAGCTCTTGACGACGGGGTTGCAGTAGCCCTTCTGGAAGGTGAGGGCCGAGGTGTAGAAGCCGCAGGTGGTGTAGCGGATGCCCAGCATGTCGAAGTAGCCCTGCAGGACACCGTTCTCGCCGGGGTTGCCATGCACGATGATGAAGGCAAGGTCGAAGCATACCTTCCGGCCGTTGTCGGTGACGGTGAAGTCGCCACGGTCCACGGGCAGGTGTTCGCCGTCGCGCTCCCAGTACCAGCCTTCGCGGTCGATGACTATCTTGTATACGTTGTATTTGGTGTGGTCGAGCTGGCCGTACACCTGGTTGCCGCTGGCGATGCTGATGGCATGCTCGCCGCTGTAACCGCCCATGACAAGTGCTATGTTCTGCTTCATGTTATTCTTTTTTTTCCGTAACGCTGCCTTGCATGGTTTTATTGCATCCGTCACGGTATTTTTCTCTCGACGGCCGACGGCCCCGCAACCTTCACATGCATGAAATCATAGAGCCCCTGTAATAAAAGACGATAACATATTTATTTTGCCAGGTTAAATTATTTGTGTACTTTTGCATTGGGGAAAAGCGCCGACGCAGCCGCCCACCGAGCACAAGGTGCACAACACCTTTCCCCGCTAAACCAAGAAAGCAATACTATGGCAGACAGATTTGAGAATACGATACATAACGACCTATACCAGTATCTGCTGGGCGAGAAAGCCATCGACGAGCGGATGCCCGAATGTCCCGACGTCACGGACAGATGGGCGTCAATAGGCAGCTCCTATATCCCCGACGGGGCACGCGAGTACCACGACTATCCGGCGGCAAGCCTCGGATGGATGATGTACATCGGCATGGCTGTAGCCAAACTGTGGGACGACGAGTGGGAGATATACTCCCAGATAGAGGACCTCTACGTCTATATGCGCGACAAGCGCGGCTACGACGCTCTCGACGAATACATCAGCGAGGACGTGCTGATGGTGCGCGGCGAGGACGAGGAACACTTAGCCCGGCTGGTTAACGAATGCGCCTCACGTGCCAACTACACCCTGATGCGCGAGCACATAGAGCCCGGCACCAAGGAGGCCTTCGACGCCTACGTCACCTGCCTGCGACAGCTCTACCTCTTCGGCATGGCCGTGCAGCTGAAGCGCATGGGTTACCACATGGAACGGATAAGATGAAACAGACGGAGACAATAGGCGGACGCAAGTGTACCATATACACGGCGGCAGGCGCAGAGGTCTTGCTGCTGCAGGCAGTGGACGACCATGACCAGAGCCTGCTTGACAGCGAGGTGGCTACGGCGAGGAGCCTCACCGATGTGCCGTTCAACCTCGTGGCTTTCGGCATCAAGGAGTGGATGAGAGAACTAACCCCATGGCCGGCGCCCCCCACCTTCGGCAAGCAGCCTTTCGGCGACGGCGCGGAGGAGACCCTCGGCTACGTGAGAGACCTGCTGCTGCCTTTGTCGACACAACGCTGGGGAGCCCTGCCGGCCGTCATGGGCGGCTACTCTCTGGCTGGCCTGTTCTCCCTCTGGGCAGGATACAACAGCAGTCTCTTCGACGGCATCGCCGCCGCCTCACCGTCGGTGTGGTACCCGCAGTGGACGGATTACACCGAAGGGCGCCCGATGCACAGCAAAGCCGTGTACCTGAGCTTGGGCGACAGGGAGTCGCGCACGAAAAACCCCGTCATGGCACACGTAGACGACGCCATCCGCCGCCAGCAGGAGCTGCTCTCGGCACAGAGCGTCGACACCACCCTTGTGTGGAATGCCGGCAACCACTTCGTCGACTCTGAGAAACGTATGGCAAAAGCCTTCGCATGGGTGGTGCAGCGACTCTCCCCCTGCAGGCTTGCCGACGGGTGACCCGCCATCACTCTTTTCCGTGCAGCGGTATGTGCCGTTCACGCTTGTGCTGCTTGGCGTTGTAGTGGGCCTGCTCGCGGACGGCGGGCACCATGGTGGCGCGCTGGAAGCGCTCCCAGACGACGTCGACGGCCACGCTGGTGGGGTGCGTCATCTTCTCGTCGAAGAAGCGGTAGTCGCGCAGCTCGTCGAGGACTATCTCGTAGGCGGGGAAGTAACTGAGCGTTTTGAGCCTTGAGTTTTGTGCTATGAGCTGGTCTACGGCCAGCAGGAGCGTACTCTTGCTGAGTTGGTTGCCATGTGCGCCGTCGGCCATGTGGCGTATGGGCGACACGGTGAACAGCACATGCAGCCCGGGGTAGTAGGCCGCCAGCTCCTCCAGTAGCGGCTGCCACAGGGCCACGATCTCCTCCACCGTCATGCGGCGCCTCGTGAACTCCTGCGGCGCCACCTTGTGGCAGTTGGCCACAATCGCCCCTTTCCTCTCAAAGACCCAGGCGGTGCCGAAGGTGACCATCAGCAGCGACGCCTCGCCAAGGGCGGCATGGGCGCGGTGCAGACGGCTGTTGCAGACCATGAGCGTGGCTCCCGCCGTAGCGCGCGAGAAGCTGCCGTGGTGGTGCCACGAATGCCAGTAGCCCTCGTTCTGCACCAGGTCTTCACGGCCTATCGGGCTGTCGTCCACGAGGCGGCGCACCGCAGCGGCTATGGAGGCCGGGTTGTAGAGCGCCCCGAAGGGGTTGAGCTCCACGTGGAAGTCACCCTCCTGCAGGCGCGCCCCTATCTCGTCGGCAAAACACGACCCGAGGCTCACAATGCCGGTGGAGTAGTCTATGCGGAACGGCATCTGCGGCGCCAGGACGGGGGTTGTCAGGTTGGGCATCATGGGAGTTAAGAGTTATGAGTTATGAGTTTTTAGTTATGATTTCAGGGTGGGCTTTATGTCGTAGACGCCTTTCAGCTGCTCCAGCTCGGGGATGGCGTCGCGCACCTTGACGCGCAGGTCGGTGGCGCCCATGGTGAGGCTCAGCTTCTGCGACGGGTCGATGACCTGCGCCTGCAGCGGCACACTGCCTTTGTGCTTCTTGCCTATCTTCTCGATGGCCTTGCAGAAGGCTTCGTCGATGTCGTTGATGTCTATCTTGAAGCACAGACGCGAGCTGTACTTGTCGAGCACACCGGCCAGGTTCATCATCGCCAGCACCTTCAACGACACGTAGTTGCGCTCGTTGCCGGTCTTGTCCGTGTAGCGGCGTGCCGACACCTTGCCACGGCAGAAAACGAAGGTGTCGTTGGTGAAGAAGCCCTTGAAGTCAGAGTACTCGTCGCCGTATAGCTTCATCTCGTAACTGCCGCTGTAGTCGTCTATCGTCATGCTGCCGAAAGGCACGCCCTTGCCGCTGACCATCTCCCTGGCCCCCGACACCATGCCGGCGAAGCGCACCTCGCGCCCCACCAGGGCGTCGAGGTTGCCCAGCTGCTCGCAGCTGACGTTGACCATCATCTGCATCTCGTACTTGTAGTCGTCGAGCGGGTGACCGCTGAGGTAGGTGCTTATGACCTCCTTCTCGTGGCGGCAGCGCTCTATGTTGCTCCAGGGCTCCGCCGCGGGCACCGGCGGATGCTCCTCTTCGGCCAGCTCCTCGCTCATGCTGAAGATGCTCATCTGGTTGCTCGACGCGCCGTCCTGCCGGCGTATGGCCCACCGCACCAACATGTCGAGGTACGTGGGGGTGGTCTCCAGCTGGTTCTCCTTGTAGAAATACTGCGCACGGTGCATCTCCCCCACCCCGTCGAAGGCACCGGCCTTGACGAGCACCTCGAGGTTCTTCTTGTTCACCGAGTGCATGTCAACACGCTTCAGGAAGTCGAAGATGTCCTTGTAGGGGCCGTTCTTCTCGCGTTCGGCGATGATCACCGCCGACGCCGCCTCGCCCATGCCGCTGATGGCCTGCAGGCCGAAGCGTATCTTGCCGTCCTTGTCGACGCTGAAGTCCATGTCGGAGTCGTTGACGCTCGGCGCCGCCACCTCCACCCCCTGCTTCTTGCAGTCGTCCATGAGCTCGCGCACACGGTTTATGTCGGTCTGCGCGCTGGTCATCACGGCGGCCATGTACTCGGCCGGGTAGTGCGCCTTGAGGTAGGCCGTCTGGTAGGCCACCCACGAGTAGCAGGCGGCATGGCTCTTGTTGAAGGCATAGCTGGCAAACTTCTTCCACTCCTCCCATATCTTTGAGAGCACATCCTTGGGGTGGCCGTTCTTCTCGCCGCCTTCGTAGAAGAGCACCTCCAGCTCGTTCATCTTGTCAATCTGCTTCTTGCCCATGGCCTTGCGCAGGGTGTCGCTCTGGCCGCGCGTGAAGCCCGCCAACAGGCGGCTCAGGAGCATGACCTGCTCCTGGTAGACGGTGATGCCGTAGGTGTCCTTGAGGTACTTCTCCATCACCGGTATGTCGTAGGTGATGGGCTTGCGGCCCTGCTTGCGGTCGATGAACTCCGGTATGTTGTCCATGGGACCCGGACGGTAGAGGGCGTTCATGGCTATGAGGTCGTCGATGACGTGGGGCTGCAACTCGCGCAGGTACTTCTGCATGCCGGCACTTTCAAACTGGAACACACCCACGGTGTTGCCGTCGCAGAAGAGCTTGTAGGTGAGCTCGTCGTCGAGGGGCAGGTGGTCGACATCCACGTCCACCCCGAGGCGTTTCTTCACCATGCGCACGCAGTTCTTGATGATGGTGAGGTTCTTGAGGCCCAGGAAGTCCATCTTGATGAGGCCCACATTCTCCACCACATGACCGTCATACTGCGTCACCTGCACATACTCGTCGCTCTCCTTGTCGTAGACGACGCACACCGGCGCCACGTCGGTGATGTCCTGCGCGCCGATGATGACGCCACAGGCGTGGATGCCTATCTGGCGGTTGGTGTCCTCCAGCTCCTCGGCGTAGGTGAGCATCTGCTTCAGCTTCTCGTCGTCGCCCTGCATGATGGCCTTCAGCTCGGGCACATACTTGTAGCAGTTCTTGAGGTTCACCTTCGGGGCCTTGCCATTCTCGTCCTTGATGTTGTCGGGGAATCCGCGGTCGGGGATGTAGCCCTTGATCTGGTTGACGGTGCCCAGAGGTATCTTCTCCACGCGTCCCACGTCGGCTATCGAGCTCTTGGTGGCCATAGTGCCGTAGGTGATGATGTGCGCCACGCGCTCCTTGCCGTACTTGTGCGTCACCCATTCAAGCACCTTGCCGCGCCCGGCGTCGTCGAAGTCCACGTCGATATCGGGCAGCGAGATGCGGTCGGGGTTAAGGAAACGCTCGAACAGCAGGTCGTAGCGCAGCGGGTCGAGGTCGGTGATCCACAGACAGTAGGCCACCACGCTGCCTGCCGCGCTCCCGCGGCCGGGACCCACGCTGACGCCCAGCTCCTCGCGCGCAGCGCGTATGTAGTCGCTCACGATGAGGAAGTAGCCCGGGAAACCCATGGTCTTGATGGTGTGCAGCTCGAAGATGATGCGCTCGCGCACCTCGTCGCTCAACGCCTCCTTGATGTCGGCATCGGTCCACTGGCCACCCTCCACGTTCCACTCAGCGCCCAGATAGCGCTTCCGCGCGCCGTCCCACACCAGATGCTCCAGGTAGTCGGCCTCGAACTTGATGCGGCGCAGCTTCTTGTATCCGCCCAACTTCTTGATCTTCTTCTCGGCGGCCTCCTGGCTCATCACTACCTCGTGCTTCTCGTTCTGCGTGAACTCGTCGAAGAGCTGCTCGTCGGTGAACCTCGCCGCCCACTCATCCTCGCTGCCGAAGCTCTCGGGTATGGGGAACACAGGCATCAATGGGTCGCTGTCGATGCTGTACACCTCCACCTTGTCGGCCACTTCCATAGTGTTGGCCAGCGCCTCGGGCAGGTCGGCGAAGACGGCCTCCATCTCCTCGGGGCTCTTCAGCCACTCCTGCTTGGTGTAGTGCATGCGGTTGGGGTCGTCATAGTCTTTCTGCGTGGCCAGGCATATCAGGTGGTCGTGGGCGTCGCCGTGCTCCTCCTCCACGAAGTGGGCGTCGTTGGTGGCTATGATCTTTATGTCGTGCTTGCGTGCCAGCCTTATCAGCTCCGGCTCCACCTTCATCTGCCAGCGGTAGGTGTCGGTGTTGGCGTTGGGCTTGTCGGTCTTGTGGCGCATGAGCTCTATGTAGTAGTCGTCGCCGAAGCGTTCCTTGAACCACAGCACCTGGCGCTCGGCCTCATCGAGTTTGCCGGCCATGATGAGCTGCGGTATCTCGCCGCCCAGGCATGCCGAGCAGACGATGAGCCCCTCGCGGTACTGCTCCAGCACGTTGTGGTCGATGCGCGGACGGTTGTAGAGGCCGTCGGTATAGGCTATGGAGGCCAGCTTGCAGAGCGAGTGGTAGCCCTTGAGGTTCTTGGCCAGGAGGATGAGGTGGTAGCCGCTGCTGTCCACGATGCGTTCGCGCCCCGTCTCGGGGTTCAGCTCCTTGAAGTTCTTGTCCTTGTCGTAGAGCGTGCGCCGTGCGCAGTAGGCCTCGGTGCCCACGATGGGCTTGAAGATCTGCCCCCGCGTGGCCTCCAGCTCCTCGCGCAAGGCGCTGAGGCTCGGCGTCCCCTCGGGCACCACGGTGTCGCCATAGGTGGCCTCCACCTCCTTGATCTGCGCCTCCAGCTCCTTGATGCGGTCCTTCACCTTGCCGTTCTCCTTGGCCACAGTGTCCAGAAAGTCCTTGATGCCGAACATGTTGCCGTGGTCGGTGAGCGCCATGGCGTACATGCCGCAACGCTTGGCCTTCTTCACGAGGTCCGGTATCTTCGACATGCCGTCGAGCATAGAATAGTGCGAATGCACATGCAGGTGAGTAAACTGTGGCATATGACAATTGACTTTTGGACTTTTCAAAACTCTTTGGCCCCCCGGACCAACAGACGCTATGACCCCTTTGACTCATAGACTCTTTGACCCATTCCCCCCTCACGTCTTCTGCCTGCAAAGATAGCACTTTTTTCGGCACGCGCCCAATAAAGTTATCCACATTTTATAACCGCCTGACGCACACGCACTACGCCCCCTCCCCACCCCGGCGCCGCCCCTACGCCCCCGCCACGGCCCCCCGACGCCATTTCTACGGTCGTTCTACGGCAGTTCTTCAGTGAAAACCGTAGAAATACCGTAGAAGTACCGTAGAAATACCGTAGAAATGCCGAAGGGACTCCGTAGCGGAGAGGGCCCTATTTTAAGCCAAATTAACACTTTTTTTGATCCATTTGCAAAAAAATTCTTAACTTCGTTGGTGCAAAATCGGCGCCGTCGTCGGCGCAATGGTTTAACAGACAAACAACTACACTGATGAGATACAATCGCATATTGCTTAAATTGAGCGGCGAGTCGCTCATGGGAACCCAAAGTTACGGCATCAGCCCCGCCATGCTCAGCCAGTATGTGGCCGACATCAAGGCCGTCGTGGAGCGCGGCGTGCAGGTGGGCATCGTCATCGGCGGCGGCAACATCTTCCGCGGCCTCAGCGGCGCCGCCGGCGGCATGGACCGCGTGCAGGGCGACTACATGGGCATGCTCGCCACGATGATCAACAGCCTGGCCCTGCAGGCCGAGCTGGAGAAGCAGGGCGTGGGCACCGAGCTGCTCGGCGGCATGGCCATAGAGCCCATCTGCAAGGCCATGAGCCGCCGCCGCGCCATCGAGGCCATGGAGCAGGGACGCGTGGTAATCATCGGCGGCGGCACAGGCAACCCCTACTTCACCACCGACACCGCCTCCACCCTCCGCGCCATCGAGATCAAGGCCGACGCCATCCTCAAGGGCACTCGCGTCGACGGCGTCTACACCGCCGACCCCGAGAAAGACCCCACAGCCACCAAGTACAGCCGACTCTCCTACTCCGAGGCCCTCGAGAAGAAACTCAAGATCATGGACCTCACGGCCTTCGCTCTCGCCGAGGACAACAACCTGCCCATCTACGTCTTCGACATGAACCGCCAGGGCAACCTGCTCCGCGTCGTTGAAGGCGAGGAGGTGGGAACAATCGTAAGCAGCGAACGGTAAAACAGCAAGCAACGCCGGCAACACAACTGCCGCAGCACTTACAGCTTAAAACTGAAAACTTAAAACTCAACAATATGAACGACCTATCAAAAGCCTGCCTCGACGAGGCAAAAAACAGCATGAAGAGCTCGCTGAGCTTCCTGGAGAAAGAGCTGGCCAAGATCCGCGCCGGCAAGGCCAACCCCGGCATGCTCGACGGCGTCAAGGTGGACTACTACGGCACCATGACCGAAATCAGCCAGGTGGCCAACATCAACACCCCCGACGCACGCTCCATCGTCATCCAGCCCTGGGAGAAGACCATCGTGGGCGCCATCAACAAGGCCATCCTCGACGCCAACCTCGGCTTCACGCCGCGCCATGAGGGCGACATACTCCGCATCGTCATCCCTCCGCTCACCGAAGAGCGCCGCAAAGAGCTCTGCAAGCAGGCCAAGACCGAGGTGGAGAACGCCAAGGTCAACGTCCGCAACGTGCGCCGCAAGGTGATGGACGAAGTGAAGAAGCTCAAGGACAAATCGGTGCCCGAAGACGAGGTGAAGCAGGTGGAGAAAGAGCTCCAGGACATCACCGACAAGAACATCGCCGAATGCGACAAGATCTACGCCGCCAAGGAGAAGGAGATCATGTCCATCTAAAACCGTGGACCGCGAACTGAACATCGTGAAGCTGGACTCCGTGGAGTCCACCAACAAGTACTGTGAAGCCCTCCCTCTCGACAAGGTGGAGGACTTCACTTGCTATTGGGCCCTCGAGCAGACCGCCGGCATAGGCCAGCGCCAGTGCAGCGGCGACGGCGCGGCCTACAACCACTGGCACAGCTCGCCGGGGCTCAACCTGACGTTCAGCCTCGTCCTCAAGCCCTCGTGGCTCCTCGCCGGGCACCAGTTCCGCCTCACACAGGCCCTGTCGCTCGCCATCGTCGACCTGCTGACCAACGGCCACCGCCCGCTTCTCGCTTCACACTCCTCACTTCACACTACAATCAAGTGGCCCAACGACATCTACGTCGACGGCCGCAAGATCTGCGGCACCCTCATCTCCACCCACCTCGACACCGCCCGCCACCCACAACCCGCTATCCACTACGCCGTCTGCGGCATAGGCCTCAACGTCAACGAGACGGCCTTCCCCGCGTGGGTGCCCAACCCCACGTCGCTGCGACTGCTGACGGGCCGTGAATACGAGCTGGAGCCCCTGCTGCAACAGCTGCTGCTGCACATCGGACGCCGCTACGACGCTCTGCGCCGCGGCGACGACCTCGAAGAGGAATACCTCTCGCACCTGCTGGGCCTCGGCGTGCCCGCACGCTACCGCTACCAAGGCTCGGACATCACAGCCACCATCGACGGCGTCGACGCCTTCGGCCGCCTCCTCCTCACCGCCGACGACGGCTCCCGCCGCGCCCGCACGATTGCGTCTGACTATATTTCTTTTATCACATATCCTGCACTAAACGTACAGAGCATCCTGTATTCTTTGACCACGTAGATGCTGTCGAGAAGGCATCTTTGGCGAAACGTGCAGCCATTGCATAATTATTACCACCTTGTGCATTAGACCAATATCTGCATTCTACACCTACATTAGAAACAGTCCTGTTATAGTTTCTATATCCTGCTGCCGGCAAGAAAACTGCACCTGCTGCTTCCATTTTTTTCCAACCGCTAACAGACACAGATGAAGTAAAATTAGAGTATCCATTATAAGTTACACCCACAAAATCGCATTCCGGATGAGAATATGTATCGGGGAAAATAATAACACCTTTATACTCCCCCCCAATTGTTGTCATTGTCCATTTTCTATTAGCGCCAAGCGAATTTACAACAGGACGATTCATAAGCATATAATACCACTCAAAATTTGCATTATTGGCACCAGATTGTAACACACGCCATATGCCAGGCTCATTTCCTCCGTTACTAATAGAATTATAAACACCCCAATCGCTGTTTGCATTTGCCCCTGTTAAGCCATTTCCGTCAGTTGGACCATATCCATATCCAAACAAACTTGTATTTCTGTCCGTATTGTATGGTTTATTATACTGATTGCCATTATCAAAGCCACTTGTACCCCAACCAAATAAAGATACAATATTCTGGCCTGCATAGTCTAATCCAACATTTTGCCCATCTGATTCTATCGTGACATATTGCTGCACAGCAAAGCTCCATTTATCCTGCGCAATATCATATTGCAGGTTGCCTTGCGAGAAACGCACCTTATTGCCTGAGGAGTTGATGGTGAACAGGCCGCGGTTGACTTCGGTGACGTATGACGACGCCACAGTAACGGCTATCTGGGCGACACCCAGCACGTTGCGCCCGAGGGCGTTGTTGCTGAGGGATCGGCTGTAATTGTACGAATAATGCGCCGGGGCGACGCCGGGGTAGATGTCGGACATCAGGGCGTGGGTGTAGACCTTGAAGGTGAGCTCGCCGCCGGCTATGGGGAGTATGGGCACCTGCACCTGCAGGTAGTCGCCGCTGATGAGCACGGGCTCGTCGAAGTAGACCACCACGCTGCGGTTGGCCTCCACATTGCTCGCACCGCTGACGGAGGGAACGTCGGCGCTGCTCAGCGTGACCGTAGCGGCTCCGCAGAGCTGCTGGTCGGCACTGGCGATGACGACAGAGTCAAGATAGAGCTTCTCTCTGCCGGTGGAGTTCTTCACCCGCACGTTGACGGCCGCACTGAGGTGTTTGAAGAGGATTTCCGTAGCGCCGTCGTTGGCGCGGCCCACCATGGGCAGGCCGAGGATCTGCCGGCCGCCGCTGAAGCTGGAGGCGAACCTGTGGGGGAAGACAACCGTGGGGTTGTCGGTGCCCTCGTTGGAGGCACCCGTGGCGGTGATGATGCTCGCAGGATAGTAGCCGCGGATGGCACCTGTAAGGCTCTCGAAGCCTACGGCACGCGCTGTGCTGCCGCTGACCTCCACGGTGCCGGCCTGGCCGTTGATGCGCACGGCGTCGCCGTCGACCCAGTGCACCTCGTCGCCGACCACCGACGTCTTCATGCCGTCAAGTATAAATCTCTCTGTGGTGAGCATGATACCGCCCGCCATATCATCTTTGCGGCAGCCCGTCAGCACGACAAGGCAGCCGAGAAACACCATAACAAAAACTATTGATTTCTTCATCGTTTTCTGCTGTTTGCCGTTAATGATTCAGAACCAGTGCTCCTCATCGCTCGCCCCGCCGTCGCCGAAATAGCCGCCACTGCTGCGACGTGTCTCTATCGTCTGCTCTTCAGGCACAAAGACTCCCATAAGGAAATCGCGCGACGCGGCATAGCCACGCTCTGTGCGGAAACTGACAACCGTCAGCCCCGGTGCGATGTAATGCTTTTTCTCTGATGCTTTAGCCATTGTTTATGTGTTTGTTATATCTGTGATGCTACAAAACAAAGATACAGTCACCCCTGCCGCAGACACGGCGAAAGGTGGCGGAAATAGCCGCCGTTAAGGCGAAAAATAAAAAATACGAAACGCTCTGCGTCAGACAGATATGCTGCCCCACGGAATGGGGGGGGGGGGGTGAAAATCAATGAGTTATGCGAACAGAGCATCATTTTCCCTTGCATTATCAAAAAGCAAAAATACACAAAATCTGCAACATGGAACATAATTTAGTATTTTTTAACACTCAAAGATATGCCAAAACAGAACATAAAAACGCCGGGGAGGCTCATGAATGAGCCTCCCCGGCGTGGTGGAGCTGGGCGGAGTCGAACCGCCGTCCAAACAGTTAACAAGTGTGCTTTCTACATGCTTATCCGATGGTTGGTTGTAGGGGCGGCTCCGGACATCGGCACCCAAGGCAGCCCTTAGCCTCTAAATCTTCACCGGCGCTCCGAGGCACCACACCGGCTATCCCGTCTTTACCTGCACCTCCTGGTCAGCAGCCGACGGTCGGGGCGGCTGGGAGATGTCTCGTTCCTGCGCCTTGCGCGGGAATTAAGCCGAACTTACTGTGCTTCGGTTAGGCAGCGAGAGCGTAGTTGTTTTCGCCAATTATCGTTTTGCGTCTGTTGTCAAGGCTTCTGGCGCGTCAGCCTGCATGCTTACAAACCCATTATCCCTGCTGTCAAAACCAAGCAGCCCCAGGATAAAAAAAGTTCCCTTGTAGGGAACTTCTTGCTTGTTTGGCGGTCCGGACGAGACTCGAACTCGCGACCCCATGCGTGACAGGCATGTATTCTAACCAAACTGAACTACCGGACCATTATATCTGTCTTGCTCAGACCTGCTTTTCCTCTCAAAAGCGGGTGCAAAAGTACGAACATTTTTCAAACTGGCAAAATATTTTTTATCACACGCATCATTCCGACACACTAAGTACCTGTATTATAACAACAACGAGCAACAAATATTTTTTCTTCACCTGACCGCCGACGATTGGAAAAAGCACCTCCAGAGCACCACGGAACCGTGTTTTTCACCTCGACGAATGCATAATCTTTTTCACCAGCAGGGTGGCTATGGCGTCGCTCTGAGCCTCACTGTCGGCACAAAATATATATACGGTGCGTTGCAGATATGAGATGCCCATATAGCAGCTGGCCGCGAGGTCGACGGTCTCGCCGACCACCGGGGCGTTCTCGCCGGGGTTGAGACGGCTGCGGCGGGCAAAGAGCACCACGTCGCTGCCCTGGCGCAAGCCCAGCTCCTGCTCGGGGACAAGGTCGCCGATATAGAACTCCTTTTTCATCCAAGCCCACCCCTCATCGTCAAGAGCCTCCACCACGGTGACATCGACACGCGACACACTGTCGATGGCGAAACCGGCAACAGAAGCCACCTTTACGCCAGCTTGCTGTGCATACCGGTTATAGAGGTCGGTCTGTGCCTGCACGGCGAACGCCGACAGAAGCGCCGCACCGACGAGTATCATGCGCAACATACGACCCATTGTGTTCTTCATGCCGTAAGGAATTTCCATATATCGTTTATCACCGAATCAGCATCGCACTGGCTGTTGCAGGTGACGACCGGCTCGCCAGCCTGCGCAGCCTTGGGCTTATGGGGCACCGCAGCGGCAGTCTCCCCCGTGCTGACGGCAGCCACCTGCACCGGCACCGCCTCCACCGTCGCCGGCAACACCTCGTCGGCAACCACCTGCTGCTTCGGCACCTCCTGTTTAGCCATCAGCGGCTCCTCGTGGCGAGGCATCAGCAACGTGAGGCCCACCGCCATAACGGCCACGACACCGGCGGCCATGGCGGCCACGCGACGACGGCGATGACGTATGGCCACAGCACGCTGTTCGGCGCAGGCCACAACATCGTCACGATGGGTGAGGATGTTGAGCGTGGCCAGCTCTTCGTCCGTCAGCGTCCCTGCCGCCCGTTTGGCCAGCAGTTCTTGAATGCTGTCTTGTTTCATATCTGTTCCTCCAGTCTTTCTTTCAGTATCTGTTTTGCTTCACGCAACTTACGTTTCACAGTCATGATGCTCATCCCCGTGAGCTTCGACAGCTCGCCGATGGAGAGGTCTTTCTCGTAGCGTAGCGACACCAGCGACCGCAGGGCCTGAGGCAAGCCGTTACGGAGGTGCCTCACGCGCTCCAGCAGGTCGGCATAAGAGGTGTCTTGAGCCATCGACACATCCTCGATGTCAGCCTCGCTCATGGGTATCGTCACCTTCCTGCGCCGCAGGGTGTCCACCGCCAGCCGTCTCACCGTCTGGTAGCAGTAGCCCGACGGGTCTTTGAGCAGCGGTGCCGCCATAGTCCTGGCGAGGGCTTCCTGCACAGCGTCACGGGCATCGTCACCGTCCTCGAGCATGGCGTACGCCAGCGCATAGTAGTCCAGATAATGGTCCACAAGTTGCTGACGTATTTCTGCCCTGTTCATATATATATGACGAGGAAGTGCCCCAAAAGTATCATTTTTTAACTCTTTTTAGCAAAAAAGTCTGGCTCGGGCATCTGTTCGAGCCTTCCGTTTTGCCAATCGACATGCACCGTTACGGCCTGCCGACCGTTGGTCAACAGGAGGTACGGCACATGCAGCACGGTGTTGTAGCGGCAGGCCTGGTCGCACACCTTCTGCGTGATAGCCACTTCGGGCTTCTTGCATTCCACTATCATCCGAGGCTCGCCGTCGGTGCCGTAAATCACGATGTCGCAACGGCGTGTCATGCCGTTGAGCGTGATGGCACCTTCCACCTGCATCAGTTCCAGCGGGTAGCCGTAGCGGTCGTGCAGCAGGCCTATGACCCACTGCCTGACCCCCTCTTCGGGTGTCAGCGCCACCCAGCGCTTGCGTACAGGGTCAAGCACTTCGCGACGCCCATCGGCGAGTTGCCGCACCTGCGGCTCAGTATATTGTGCTTTCGTCGGCACCTTCTTCCTCCTGTTGTTGCCCAGAAGAGCCGTTCGCTCCCTTGTCGGTCGCGTTCGGCCTTTTCTGGAGGCCGTTGTTAATCTTGTAGGAGAAGCCAAGCGTCACCGTCGGCGACAGGCGTTTGGCTTTGACCACGCGGTTCATGTCGGCGTCGTTGGTGACATGACCCCAGCCGCCGGTGCACAGCACGTCGCTGACACGCAGGTTTATGGTGCCACGCTTGTTGAGCACGTCCTTCTTCACCGCCAAGTCAACCCAGTAGCCGGGGTCCATCTTCGTCTGCAGGTCGAGCCACGGCGCCCAGTACTGTCCGCTGAGCTGCACCGTCCAGTCCTTGGGCAGCGTCATGAACGAGCTGAACTTGCCGCTGGCCTGGAACGACTGCGTGCTGCGGTTGTCGAGCAGCGCGGTGCCCTCGATGTAGCTCTGGTAGACGTTCACGCTTACGTTGAGCTTCCACCACTGGAACGGCTGCCAGTCGACGATGAACTCCATGCCGTAGTTATAGCCCTTGTTCAGGTTGAAGCCCGTCGACGCGCGGTAGCCGTAGTACTGGCTGTTGTACGGCTCCCACGGCGCGTAGGTGGCCACATTCTCCGGCGTCCACGTGAAGCCGTAGCGCGTGATCATGTTGTTGGTCTGCCGGTAGTAGGCCGACGTGAAGATGTTGACCTTGTCGATGCCGAGGTTGTAGCTCACCTCGAAGGCATTGGTATACTCGGGATCGAGGTTCGGGTTGCCGAAGCTTATCTGGTCGCCCTCGCGCACATCCATGTAGGGGTTGAGGTCCCACATGTGCGGACGGTGCACACGACGGCTGTAGCTCACCTGCATGCTCTGCATGTCGCTGAATTTGTACGACAGGTGCAGCGTCGGATAGAGCTGCCAGTAGGTCTTGTCCACCGGCTTGGTGTCGGGGTGTTTGATGTCGTGACCGTATATTGAGGCATATTCGCCGCGCAGGCCTCCCTGCAGCGACAGACGCTCGGTGAGGTTGCCGCCCAGTGTGCCGTAGACGGCATGCACATGCTGGCGGTAGTCGAAGTGTGTCGACGATGTGCTGTCGTACAAGTGGTCGGTGCTGCTGGTGCTGCGGTAGTAGTCGGCCTTCTGGTTGGGCCAATCCATGCGGCCCTCGTAGCCGGTCTCCAGCCGCCATCCCTCTTTGCCGAAGAACGAGTCGAGGGGCCGCAGCCAGTTGAGCTTCAGGTTCAGCGCCTGGTGGCGGTTCTTGGTCTCGCTGTCGCGACGGTAGTAGTTGGCGGCCTGTGCCAGCGCGTCGCGGTAGGTCTGCTCCTGCATGCCACCGCCATCCACATGGCGGGTGCTGAAGGTGGCGTCCACCGTCAGCTCCTCGTCCTTGCGGTCGAACTTCTTTGTGTAGAGCATGTTGAACGAGTGGTTGACGTTGCGGTTGTCGCCCGTGCCCTTCTGGTCGTAGTGCAGCGAGTCGTTGCCGTGCATCATGTCAACAGCCGTGATGTCGCTGTTGCGACGGCGGTTGCCGCCGCGCAGCTGGTAGCTGAGCAGCAGGCTGTTCTGGTCGTCGAAGTAATACTCGCCGCCCACCTTCACGCTTCCCATGTAGTTGGGGTTTAGGCTGAACTGGTCTATCGAGTAGTTCGACCGCGTGGCGCCGGCGGTATCGAAGTATTCGATGTCGGTGTGCGACTTGTTGCCGCGCTGCCTCATGCCGCCGTCCATGTTGAGGAAGAGGTTGTACTTCTCCGTCGCGTAGTTGAGGCTCACGTTGCCCATCACCGTGGGGATGAACTGCGGCTGGTCGTCGGGTATCATGAAGGGCAGCGGCGCACCGGCGTTGAGGTTGACCACACCGTTCAGGCCCAGCGCACCGGCCGTGCGGTCCTTGAGCTTTATGTTGATGATGCCGCTCATACCCTCGGGGTCGTACTTGGCCGAGGGGTTGGTGATGACCTCCACGTTCTCCACCGTCGAGGCGGGTATCTGCTCCAGCAGCGTGGCCAGGTCGCTGGCCAGCAGCTCGCTGGGGCGCCCGTTGACGAGCACCTTGACGTTGGTGGAGCCGCGCAGCGTCACGTTGCCGTCGTTGTCCACGGCCACGCTGGGCACCTGCTCCAGCACGTCGGTGGCCGTGCCGCCGCCGGTGACGAGGTTCTTGTCGACGTTGATGACACGTTTGTCGAGCTGGTATTCAACCATCGAGCGCTCGGCGCTGATCTCCACAGCCTCCATGGTCTTGGCGTGCGCCTTGAGCTTCACCTTGCCCACGTTGACCTCGCGGCGCCCATCGCCGAGGGTCACCGTCTGGGCGTGGAAGTAGGTGTCGTAGCCCATGAAGGTGACACGCAGCAGGTAGCGCCCGCTGGGCGCCGTGACGGCGAAGCCGCCGTTGACCTCGCTCACCGTGCCGTTGACCAACGAGGAGTCGACGGCCTTGAGCAGCGCCACATTGGCATACTCTATATACTCTCCCGTCCGCGCGTCGACCACGCGGCCCGTCACCACGCCCTGCTGGGCCGCGACACCGAAGGTCACGGCGCAGAGCAGCACTGTCAACAGTCGTTTCATTGCTGCGGTTTTGGCTGGCGAACGTAATGGGGCATCTCGAAGGGTATCTCTATCGAGTACTCGATGAGGCCGCCGAACTGGCCGTCCTCCTTCCACCAGGGGGTCTGGTAGATGAGCTTCTTCACCTTGCTGCCGTCCTGCAGGGTCTTCTCGATGGTGTAGGCGTTGAGCTGCTGGTGCTCCAGCAGGCCCTTGAGCTTGGTCTTCGCGGGCTCGGGGTGGCAGTCCATCAGGTTGTTGCCTATAATCTTGTGGCCGTGGCTGTTGACGTCGGCGCTGTGCTGGTTCATGTCGAGCACGTAGCCGTCGGCGTCGCACACGGTGATGGCTATATTGTTCAGGTGTTCAAAATACGGATCCATTGCTTATTGTTTTAAGCTGTAAGCAGTAAGCTTTAAGTGGCTGGCGCAGGATGTTTCCAACCGCGTCAGCCACTTAAAACTTACAGCTCATAACTTACAGCTGATTATTTATTTGCACTGCAGGGCGGCCAAGGCGATGCTGTAGAGCTTGGTCTTGGCGCTGTCGCCGCGGCTGGTGAGGACGCACGGCACGCGGGCACCCATCACCATGCAGGCGAGCTCGGCGTGGGCAAACTTGGTGCAGGCCTTGTAGAAGATGTTGCCGCTCTCGATGTTGGGGAACAGCAGGCAGTCGGCGTCGCCGGCCACCTCGCTGGTGAGCTTCTTGGTCTTGGCGCTCTCCTTGTCGATGGCGCAGTCGAGGCTCAGCGGACCGTCGACCACGGCGCCGGGAATCTGGCCACGCTGGCTCTGCATGCCGAGCCAAGCGGCTTCGGCGCAGGCGGGCATACCCACGCTGACCTGCTCGGTAGCGGCGAGAACAGCCACTTTGGGTTTCGGGTTCTCGAGGCTCTTCGAGACCTGGATGAGGAAGTTCATGATGGCGGTCTTCTGCTTGAAGTCGGGGGCCGGGATGATGGCCATGTCGGAGCAGCAGAGCAGCTTGTGGTAGGCGGGCACCTCCATGACGGCCATGTGGGTCAGCATGTCGTTCTTCTTGCCGGGCATCAGGCCGCTCTCCTTGTTGAGGATGGCGCGCATGTACTTGTCGGTGCTGAGCAGGCCCTTCATCAGGAAGTCGCCCTTGCCCTCGTTGATGAGCTTCACAGCCAAGGCGCCGGCCTTGTTGTCGTTGGCCTCCTGCACCATCTCAAACTTGTTGGGGTCGATGCCTTCCTCGGCGCAGACCTTCTTCATGGTCTCGATGTCGCCCACGAGGGTGGCCTCTACGATGCCGCGGTCTATGGCGGCGCTCACGGCGGCGATAGTGTGGCTGTCGTTGGCATAAGCAGCGACGAGACGTTTCTTACCTTTCGATTTGACCAGCTCAAGCAGGTCGTCAAGTTTCGTAATCATCTTGTTTTTAATTTTTTATTATTATTATTTGTTGAAATCCGTGGCTGCAAATATACACATTTTTCCCTTACCCGCAAATAAAAAATGACCCACCCCGCAAAAAGCCCCTCCCGCCGCCGCGGCGACGCCCCCTCCAGCCCGCCTCCCCTTCGGAGTCCCTACGGACCCCCTACGGCACTTCTTCAGTAGTTCTTCAGTGCAGCACTGAAGAACTACTGAAGAAGTATCGTTGAAGTACTGAAGAACTGCCGTAGAGGGGCCGTGGAGGATAGGTGTCGGCGGCAGGGAAAAACGGCGGCAGAAACACACATATTACAAAAAAATTTTGCCAGTTTTGAAAAAGGTTGTATCTTTGCAGCGGAATGAGAGAGGTCGAAAACCTCTCTTTTTGTTAGTTATGATAGAGAAAATCAAAATATTAGAACTGGTAAACAACGCGCTCGAGGGCAGCGATAAGTTCCTCGTGAACCTTAAAATAACGCCCGACAACCGCATCTATGTCGACATCGACGGCGACAACGGCGTGACCATCGACGACTGCATCGAGCTGAGCCGCGCCATCGAGAGCCAGCTGAACCGCGACGAGGAGGACTTCGCCCTCGACGTGAGCTCGGCCGGCGCCGACCAGCCGCTGAAGCTGGTACGCCAGTATCGCAAGAACGTGGGCCGCGACCTCGAGGTGGTGACCACCGACGGCGAACGCGCCGAGGGCACTCTGGAGGACGCTTCGGACGACGGCATCGTCATCCGCACCCCGGGCACGAAAAAGCAGCCCGCCGAGACGCTGCGCTTCGCCTACCGCGACATCAAGGCCGCACGCGTGGCGATCAAGTTTTAGAAAATAAAGAAAACATCAACAATATGGCAAAGAACCAAGACCTGAGCAGCTCCTTCCAGGAGTTCAAGGAATTCAAGAACATCGACCGCGAGACCCTGATGCGCATCCTCGAAGAGGTGTTCCGTTCGGCATTGGCCAAGCACTTCGGCTCGGAGGACAACTTCGACATCATCGTCAACATCGACAAAGGCGACCTCGAGATTTTCCGCAACCGCATGATTGTGGAAGACGGCGCCGTGCAGGACCCGACGCGCGAGATAGCCCTCAGCGACGCCCTGAAGATTGAGGACGACTTCGAAGTGGGCGAGGAACTCTCCGAACCCATACTGATGACCGAGTTCGGCCGCCGCGAAATCCTCAGCATCCGCCAGAACCTCGTGGGCAAGATACAGGACTACGAGAAGAGCCTCGTCTTCCAAAAATACAAGGAGAAGGTGGGCGAAATCATCGTGGGCGAAGTCTACCAGCCCTGGAACAAGGAGGTGTTGGTGCTCGACGACGAGAAGATAGAGCTCATCCTGCCCAAAGCCGAGCAGATTCCGAGCGACCGCTTCCGCAAGGGCGACACGGTGCGCGCCGTGGTGCTGAAGGTGGAGATGAAGAACAACAACCCCGTGATCATCCTCAGCCGCACCACGCCGATCTTCCTGGAGCGCCTGCTCGAAGCCGAGGTGCCCGAGATCTACGACGGCCTCATCACCATCAAGAACATCGTGCGCCAGCCCGGCGAGCGCGCCAAGGTGGCCGTGGAGAGCTACGACGACCGCATCGACCCCGTGGGAAGCTGCGTCGGCGTCAAGGGCGGCCGCATACACGGCATAGTGCGCGAGCTGCGCAACGAGAACATCGACGTGCTCAACTACACCCCGCGCGTCGACCTGATGATACAGCGCGCCCTCAGCCCCGCCAAGATCAGCAGCATCAAGATCAACGAGGAAGAGAAGAAGGCCGAGGTGTTCATGCAGCCCGACCAGGTGAGCCTGGCTATCGGCAAGGGCGGCTACAACATCAAGCTGGCCTCCAAGCTCGTGGGCTACGAGATAGAGGTGTTCCGCGACAGCGACGAGGACTACGACGACGTGGCACTGCAGGAGTTCAACGACGAGATAGAGCAGTGGGTCATCGACGAGCTCATCAAGATAGGCTGCGACACCGCCAAGAGCGTGCTGGCCCTCCCGAAGGAAGAGCTGATGAACCGCACCGACCTCGAAGAGGAGACCATCGACCACGTGATAGAGGTGCTCAAGGCAGAGTTTGAATAATTGAAGCCTATCCCAGTTTCAATTTTCATTTTTCATTTTTCAATTCTAAAAGAAAGGACTCGACAATATGGCAAGTTTCAGACTGAACAAGGTGGCAAAGGATTTCAACGTGGGCATACAGACCCTCGTGGAATACCTTGCCAAGAAGGGGCACCAGGTGGAGCAGAGCCCCAACACGAAGATTAGCGAGGAGCAGTATGAGCTGCTGGCCACGGCGTTCGACAGCGAGCGCAAAGTGAAGGAAGAGGCCGACAAGATAGAACTCATGTCGGCAGGCAGCAACCGCGTGGTGGAAGCCAGCCAAAAGGCAGATGCCGACGCCGAGCCCGAAGAGGTGGTGATCAAGGGGTTCACAACCCAGAAGAAAGTCACCCCCAAAGTAGAGAAGAAGCCTGTGGCCGCCGACTCCACCCCAGCGCCGCAGCCCCAGCCTGAACCCCAGCCTGAGCCCGAGCCCGAACCCGAGCCCGTCAAGGCTGTGGAGGTTGAGGAAGAAGAACCCGTAGCCGCCGAGGCCCCCGTGCACAAGGAGCCCGAGGAGGAAGCCGCTCCCGTCGACGTGGAAGCCGAAGGGGCCGACTACGAGGAGCCCGCAGCGACGACGGACAGCCCCTTCAAGGTGGTGGGCACCGTCGACCTCAGCGCCATCAACCAGCGCATGCGCCCCGACAAGAAGAAGCGCAAAAAAGGCGAGAAGCGCGAACCCGCAGTGTCGCCAGCGGCAGCGGCAAAACCCAAGACCGCAAAGACCGAGGCCCCCGCAGAGGCTCCCAAGCCCGCTCCCGCACCGGCAGCGGTGGAGACACCCAAACCCGCCGAACCGGCAAAGCCTGAACCCGAGTTCATACAGACCCAGTACCAGAAGCTGGAAGGCCCCAAGGTGCTGGATAAAATCGACCTCAGCCAGTTCAGCAAGGACGGCGCCGACACCCCCGGCAGCAAGCGCAAACGCAAGCACACCAAGAAGGAAGCCGTCAGCGCACAGGAGGTGAAGAAGATTGGCGCCGAGGTGGCCAAGAAGGAGAACAAGGAGAAGGAAAAGGCCAAGAAGGAGAGCCAGAAGAACGCCGCCCAGCAGCAACAGGGTTCCGGCAAGAAGAAGAAAAAGAAAGAGGAGAAGAAGCCCGTCGAGATAGACGACAACGAGATCGAGAAGCAGATCCGCGACACGCTGGCCCGCCTCTCGCCCCTCGGCAAGAGCAAGACCTCCAAGCACAACCGCGAGAAGCGCCAGAAGGTGCACGCCCAGATGGAAGAGGAGCTTCAGCACGAGATGGAGCAGCAGAACGTGCTGCAGGTGACCGAGTTCGTCACCGCCAACGAGCTGGCCACCATGATGAACGTGCCGGTGACCAAGATTATCGCCACATGCATGAGCGTCGGCATATTCGTCAGCATCAACCAGCGTCTCGACGCCGAGACCATCAAGCTCATCGCCGACGAGTTCGGTTTCGAGGTGAGCTTCGCCTCCGAGGATGTGGTCAACACCATCCACAAGATCGAGGAGGAGGACCGTCCCGAGGACCTCGTGCCCCGCAACCCCATCATCACCGTTATGGGCCATGTGGACCACGGTAAGACGTCGCTGCTCGACTATATCCGCAAGACCAACGTCATCGCCGGCGAGGCGGGCGGCATCACCCAGCACATCGGTGCCTACGAGGTGCAGACCGCCGACGGCCGCAAGATCACGTTCTTGGATACCCCCGGTCACGAGGCCTTCACCGCCATGCGTGCCCGTGGTGCCAAGATGACGGATATCGCCATCATCGTCATCGCTGCCGACGACAAGATCATGCCGCAGACCGTCGAGGCCATCAACCACGCCCAGTCGGCAGGTGTGCCCATCGTCTTCGCCATCAACAAGATTGATAAACCAGGCGCCGACCCCGACCGCATCAAGACCGAGCTGGCCAACATGAACCTGCTCGTCGAGGAATGGGGCGGCAAATACCAGAGCCAGGACATCAGCGCCAAGAAGGGCATCGGTGTCGAAGAGCTGCTGGAGAAGGTCATCCTGCAGGCCGACATCATGGAGCTCAAGGGCAACCCCAACAAGCGCGCCAAGGGTGTGGTCATCGAGAGCGCCCTCGACAAGGGCCGTGGCTACATCGCCAAACTCCTCGTGCAGGACGGCACCATCCGCAAGGGCGACCCCATCGTGGCCGGTGCTATCGCTGGTCGCGTGCGTGCCATGTACAACGAGCGCAACCAGGAGGTCATGTCCGCCGGTCCCTCGCAGCCTGTGCTGCTGCTGGGCCTCACCGGCGCCTGCCAGGCTGGCGACACCTTCAACGTCATGGAGAACGAGAAGGAAGCCAAGGACATCGCCGCCAAGCGTACTCAGCTGGCCCGCGAGCAGGGCCTGCGCACCCAGACGCACCTCACGCTCGAGGAAATCGGCCGTCGCCGCGCCCTGGGCAACTTCAAGGAACTCAACATCATCGTCAAGGGCGATGTGGACGGCTCCGTCGAGGCCCTCAGCGACTCGCTCATCAAGCTCGGTACCGAGGAGGTGCAGGTCAACGTCATCCACAAGGGCGTGGGCCAGATTTCGGAGAACGACGTCACGCTGGCCATGGCCTCCGACGCCATCATCATCGGCTTCCAGGTGCGTCCTTCCGTTGGCGCCCGCAAGATGGCCGAAACCGAGCACATCGACATCCGCCTCTACAGCATCATCTACGACGCCATCAACGAGCTCAAGGACGCTATCGAGGGCATGCTCGCCCCCGAGACGCAGGAGAAGATTGTGGCCAACCTCGAGATCCGCGAGACCTTCAAGATCAGCAAGGTGGGCACCATCGCCGGATGTATGTGCCTCGACGGCAAAATAAACCGCCAGAGCAACATCCGCATCATCCGCGACGGCATCGTGGTCTACACCGGCAAGCTCGCCTCCCTCAAGCGCTTCAAGGACGACGTCAAGGAGGTGGTCAGCGGCCAGGACTGCGGCCTGAACATCGAAAACTACAACGACATCAAAGTCGGCGACATCGTCGAAGCCTACGAGGTCATCGAAATCAAGCGCAAGCTTTGATAGGTTATAGGTTATAGTTTGTACTAAGCCCCGCAGGGGCAACAGCGAATAGGCAGGGGTGAAGCGCAGCGCAACCCCTGCACACCCAACCACCCACCACCCAAGTCCCGCAGGGGCGGCAGAAAATAAGGAAAAGCGAAACAATAAAAACAACAAACCGCCGTTAATACGGCACAAGGTTGCCTCCTTAGTTCAACGGATAGAACGGAAGTTTCCTAAACTTTAGATGAGGGTTCGATTCCCCCAGGGGGTACAAAATGAAAGACGAGGATATTAACGAGCTTAGCGAAAAAATCCACCACGGTCTTAGACTTGCCGAATACCGTATGCTCAAAGAGAAAGCATTGCACGATGAAGACATCGTCGTTTGCGACAAAGCCAACAATATCGTTTACATCCCCGCAAAAGTGGCACTTGCAAAGTTGGAGCAAGACGCCACATATGCTACCATCATTAATAAGTCAGAACGGAAGTTTCCAAAACTTTAAATGAGGGTTTGCTACACTTTGGTCGCAAGCCATAGCTCGATTCCCCTGGGGTACAAAGACCAAGAGTAGCCATCTGGCTACTCTTATGTATTGACTATCAATCCACCACACACAACTGACACATTAACGCATTCACACATTAACACATTGGATGCTCGGCTACTCCTTTTACTCCCCTTTTGCTCCCCTTCGTACCCCCTTCTCTTAAATTCCAGTTACAAGTGCAACACTGAGTAGAAAAAAGAGCACCAAAAATTTGGTACTCTCAGGTAAAGTGACTACTTTTGTGTTGCATATGAAA
>OMXC01000024.1 GCA_900314925.1 uncultured Bacteroidales bacterium | reverse complement strand
CGGCGGTTCTCTCTTCTTCTTGTTGACATTCAGCGGCGTACTGTGTGGGAAGGCCGCCGAATAGGCTCTGTCCAAAGCCTTCAAATCCACCTTCCGCATACCGATGCCGAGCTTCACGGCCACCAAAGCCCGCAGGAACTCACGGCTCGCACGCGGATGCAGCGCCGGCGCCGGCAGCATGTCTAACCCATACACCTGCTGCTCGTCGACGACGGTGTTGAAGCACACTTCCCAGACGAAGTCGTCCGTAGCCTCGCTCCCTAACCACGACTGCAGCACAGCACCCTGCGTATGCAGAACCTCTTGTATTGCATCCCGAACATCTGCCTCGTGCGCTCCAGCCGTAGCCAGAGCTGCACGAAACACTCATAATTATTCTCAATCGTAATCATAACTCTTAAACCCTTAAACCTTTAAACCCTTAAACTTCTTCAAATATGACTCCGTCTTGCAATACTTCCCCGTCACCTCGTCGCGGAATAAATACCCACGTTTGATCCATACATTAAGAGTATTTGTACCGTCGCCACTCTTACCCTGCCTTTGACGCATCAATTGGTACTCCTCCTTCCCGAACTCGTCAGGCAACAACTCCAGCAAATTCCTTGGCCCACTCTGACGCTCTATCTCCACCTCTTCCCGCAGTTCCCTCTCAAGCTGCTGACCGAAATACAGCATCTTGCACCACAGGTTGTACTGCTCGCTCCACCGCACAAAATCCGCTATCTCCTTCGTCCACTTGTACCCCTGCGCCACATACAGCACCATCCCTTTCAGCCACGCTATCACATTGGCTCTGTAACTCAGCACCCTGTAGGCCTCCGAGTCATACAGCCGCGCCATATCGCTGTTCTCCTGCTTCATCTCCAGCGCCAGCTTCTTCGCCTGCTGACATTCTATCAGCCCGTTGGCAGCCTCCAGGCGCTGCAGGTAGGGCTTCAGCTCCTGCGCAAACTGGTTGTCGTAGATGCCCAGCACCGGCGCCTCGTCGTTGTCGTCGGCACGTATGATGGTGGCCACATCCAGTCGGCTCACGGTGCCGTCGTTGACCATCTTGCCGAAGAACCTACGCGCATTCGGAGGCGTGGTCGAGGCGTTGAAGTTCCAGCGCAGCGGCGCTATGCCGCTCACCGAGTCGGCACCCACGCGCTCCTGACCGGCATAGGCGTTGTCAAAGGCCTTCCTTATCAGCAGCCCCACCTCGTCGGTCGTTCCCTTCGAGGTCACCTTCTTCAGGGCGTCAATCTCGTCCACGATGGTGTAGAGGAATCTTTCCCCGTTGTTGTGGGCATCGACGATTCTCTGGTTGAACACCGCATCCGTCAGGTTGTCTATCAGCATCTGTATGCAGATGTCCGTCGGCCGCGGATCTTTCTTCTGTTTGGCGCCAGGGTTCTTCTGCTTCCACTCGGCCTCGCGCTGTCGGTTGGGCAGGTCTCTCTGCCGTATGCTCTCCATGATATATTCGATTGGCTTTTTGATAGTACCCTTGCCGATACTCTGCCTGCCAATCAATATGTTCATGAAGGTGGCTTCGTGGTCGACGTTGTCCCAGTAGCGGAACTTCACCCCATGCATGTGTGCCGCCAAAGCGGGGAAGACGGCGCTGGCCACAGCCGGCTTGTAGAACTCCGGCACGTTCTTCGTCAGCAGCTTCACCAGCGGAGGCAGCTTCTTGGGCATCTCCGGCGGAGTGCTCAGCGTCCCGCCGCAGGCTTTGATGGCCGTCGCCGACTTCAGCGCCGCCAGCACCTGCTTCAACCTGTAGGGCATCCCCTCGCTCTTCGCCGACAGCGCGTTCATAATCTTCTGACGTTTCTCGCCCTCCGTGAAGCCGTCGTAGCACGGTATCACCTGGTCGAGCCACTCGGCATCCCTGCCGCAGATATGCCGCAGGTCGCACGCCAGCTGGTACGTCAGCGTGTCCCTGTCACCCGTCGAGGGCTCCTTCCCGTCATTGAACAGCTCCCAGTACTTCGCAATGATGTCCTTGTACGCAATCCCCTTGTACTCCTCCGGATAGCGATTGGCAGATTTTGAACTGTTACGCTGTAACGCTGTAACGCTTTCTTCACATTCCTCCAATTCGCCGTTCTCACCTTTTCGAGTAATTCGCCCGCAATCAACCTGCGCAGCTTCGTTCAATTCGCCAAATTCGCCGTTCTCAAAAATCCCGTCGTCAAGAAACAGCAACTCTTCCGCGTCGTCGGTGGTGGTAAAAAACACCCTCGTGATGTCCTTTGCTCCGCTGTCGAATTCCACATCCAGCAATTCACTCGCCCAGCGCAGGTTATCTTCTTGACTCAGCTCTTGACGACGTCTGAAAACCAAGTGATACCCCTGTCCTCTCGCACTCCTCTCCAGCATCAGCAATCCGAGTTCCTCCTTTTTCGCAAGGATGCGTTCCTTCACGCTCTCCATCTCGTCGGCCGCAATGTGGTCGATATCCATACCCACGCTGCCGCTCATCCTGGTGGTGCCTTTCAATGTCCCGTCCTCGTTGGGCAGACAGCTGTAGTTCATCTGCTGCAGCAAGTGCTTCTGGCTGACGTCACCCATCCTGATGGCCTTCACTATGGCCTTCTGCTTCTCACCGCCGCGCAGCTTCAGGTAGCTCTCTCTCGTCAGGATGGGACGCATCATCTTCGCCCCATCCTTATAGTAAATCACATGTACACTCATATCCTTACTTTTTAAGTTTTAAACCATAAACACCGAACTTCTCGGCTATCGCCACCGCCTGGCGCACCAGCTTCTCCGGCAGCGCCTTCTGCTGCCTCTTCGGCAGCGTGAACACGAAGTAGTACCTCCCGTCCCTGCCAAGCGTCAGCGTACTGTTGTCCTCGCGGAACAGCGCCTTGCCGCGCACACGCTTCGGCTTCTCCGTGATGTACACGTTGCCGTCGCGCATAGCCTGCACCTTGCAGTCGCCCACGAACGCCTCCATCTCCACATACTCCGTGCATGCGAAGTCCATGATGTGCTTGTTGTCGTCTGTCGTGCCGAAGGTCATCAATCCCGTCAGCGACGTCGTCTTCCCAAATGTCTGTCTTCTGTTATTGTTCATCTTTTTTTTTGAGTTTTGGTGAGAAGAAGCACGGATTCTTTGGCCATTTACTCGAGAACATCCTCCTCGCCTCCACTCGGGGTTAATTCGTTTTTTCTTGTTCCGTCCGAAACACGATGCAAAAGTACACCCCCTGAAACAGAAAAACCTCCCACGATGGACCATCGTAGGAGGTTAAATAACAAAATATCAGACCGATACTATGCGAACAATTTGTCTATCTCACATTCTCTCACAAGTGCCGTTTTGCATTGTTTATAGTCGTTGAAAGCCGTTCTGAGCTCCTTCAACCCAAACAAAGCCTCAAATGGAATCCAAGTGACAGCCGGCGTTTTGCCGTTGATCTTGCGTTTCGAGAGATTGAACCTCTCGTTCGCCAGCGACGCGAAATAGGCGGCCTCCACCTTCACACCCCACTTGTACCGCCATCCCTCCTGCCGGCAGAACCCCGCTTCCACAGCCCTCTGCAGTATAGCCATGAAGTCGCCATTGGAGGTAAGCACCTCCGCACGCTCCCGCATCTCATCGTCTTGTGGTGTGCCGTCGGCTCGGCCGACAGGACTTGTCGTCTCATTGTCATCCATCCTCACCTCCGCCTTCTCAATATTCAAAGTAACATTCTCATTGTCGTGCACATCCACATAGTTTCCCTGCACATATACAGTATTTCCAGCCATAGTTTATTTCAAGTTTACGTTCTTATTATCGTGAATGTCGTTATAGTTTCCTGCCACGTTGACCACCTTGGGCTCCGTCTGCTCGTCGTCGAGATTGTCAATAGTGTCTGCCATATCGTCGGGAAGTGTTAGGCCGTTCTGCATGGCAATCTCCAATACCACCGATTTGATGTAAGCCCGCTTGTCGGACGTTTTCTTCTTCGAGCGGTTCACATAGGTACGCAGCACTTTTAGCAGAGTCTCCTCCTCGGCCTTCTTGGCCACACCTGCCGTCAGTTTGTTCAGTTCCGTCAGTTTCATCTCCAGTTCTGCCCTCTGCCTCTTCTCCTCTGTCAGCTGCTGCTGCAGCGACTCTATCTCCTCCTGCTGCCGTTTGTTATCCGCAATCACCTCGTCGATACCGTCCAGCAGCTTCCTGTAATCCTCCATCTGAGTCAGCCTTTCCGTCAGTCTATCGCTCTCTTTTTCAATTCCATACCGCGCGCCCTGCGCCATTTCCATGTAGTCAATAATTTTACCCTTCATATCTTTTTGTGTTTTAAAAGTGTGACAAAAATTCACACAAGGCCTTGATAATCCTTGTGCTTGATGATAAATACAATATTGTAATTCTGCCCACAAAATTACAGAGAATGGGCCGACCGGCCAAGTGGTTTTTATCAACACGCAAGTTACGGTGGCTGGCGTGGGGGACAACGTTCGCACGGTCAGGGTGTCGCCCAGATGAAAAAATAATTATCGGAAAAGTTATTCACAGATGTGGTGTGGATTGAAAAATATGCGTATCTTTGCAAAATGAAAAGTAAACATTGATAATAGCTCTTTGACTTTAGTTCCCGAAGTGGGCGTGTTGTCCTGCGTGTTGTGAATTGCTTGAAAAGTAGACATTGATAATAGCTCTTTGACATTCCATAGATAGTTCATATATTTACGGCAACGTTGTGAATTGCTTGAAAAGTAAACATTGATAATAGCTCTTTGACATCCACCATCCGCTGGACGCGCCGCCTCGACCGTTGTGAATTGCTTGAAAAGTAAACATTGATAATAGCTCTTTGACATCCCACCTCCGGCCCCGATCCACCACCGCCGCGTTGTGAATTGCTTGAAAAGTAAACATTGATAATAGCTCTTTGACATCGAAAGCGGTGCAAAGATATACTTTGATTGTGTTGTGAATTGCTTGAAAAGTAGACATTGATAATAGCTCTTTGACATCCGACAGGTGGAAGACCTCACCGCCTACGCCGTTGTGAATTGCTTGAAAAGTAGACATTGATAATAGCTCTTTGACATCCGGTTCATAGTCTCGTGCTTTTTACTAACGTTGTGAATTGCTTGAAAAGTAGACATTGATAATAGCTCTTTGACATCCGAGCGAAGGCACGATAGACGACGTGCAGGGTTGTGAATTGCTTGAAAAGTAGACATTGATAATAGCTCTTTGACATCCGCAGCTGGGGAGAGCACAACACCACATGCGTTGTGAATTGCTTGAAAAGTAGACATTGATAATAGCTCTTTGACATCCATTCGTGCCATTGGCCGTCATTCCCTATTGTTGTGAATTGCTTGAAAAGTAGACATTGATAATAGCTCTTTGACATCCTCTTGCCCTTCTGCCTGACGCTCTTGACGGTTGTGAATTGCTTGAAAAGTAGACATTGATAATAGCTCTTTGACATCGTTGTGGAGTTCACCACCACCAACGACACCGTTGTGAATTGCTTGAAAAGTAGACATTGATAATAGCTCTTTGACATCCAAGTGTTTCCGCGCCTATGAGTGGTTCGGGTTGTGAATTGCTTGAAAAGTAGACATTGATAATAGCTCTTTGACATCGTCATGGAACGCTGCCAGCGTCATGTCGCCGTTGTGAATTGCTTGAAAAGTAGACATTGATAATAGCTCTTTGACATCAAAGGTACGCCGCGCCCGGCACTGTGGCGGGTTGTGAATTGCTTGAAAAGTAGACATTGATAATAGCTCTTTGACATCAGCTCGCGTACTGCCGTTTCAAATTCCTGTGTTGTGAATTGCTTGAAAAGTAGACATTGATAATAGCTCTTTGACATCTGGCCACCAATGCCAACACTGCCGCCGTGAAGTTGTGAATTGCTTGAAAAGTAGACATTGATAATAGCTCTTTGACATCACATCCACGACACAACAGAGACGGTGCGGAGTTGTGAATTGCTTGAAAAGTAGACATTGATAATAGCTCTTTGACATCTTTGAAAGTAGCGTTTACGACCGCGACTGGTTGTGAATTGCTTGAAAAGTAGACATTGATAATAGCTCTTTGACATCGCCGTGCGCAAAGGCGTGCAGGTCGTCCGCGTTGTGAATTGCTTGAAAAGTAGACATTGATAATAGCTCTTTGACATCCGCGTCTCCAGCGACGACATACGCCCCTTGGTTGTGAATTGCTTGAAAAGTAGACATTGATAATAGCTCTTTGACATCCGAGCCTGCGCCGTATGGGCTTCCCGATGGGTTGTGAATTGCTTGAAAAGTAGACATTGATAATAGCTCTTTGACATCGCTTCCGGCACAGCACTATCACGCCGTTGGTTGTGAATTGCTTGAAAAGTAGACATTGATAATAGCTCTTTGACATCCCGAGGAGCGCCGCGAGTACGAAGCCAAGCGTTGTGAATTGCTTGAAAAGTAGACATTGATAATAGCTCTTTGACATCGTCGGCGAGAAATGGCTGCGGAAGTTCTACGTTGTGAATTGCTTGAAAAGTAGACATTGATAATAGCTCTTTGACATCACGATGTCAATAATCTAGTGATATACAATGTGCTATTAGCTGTCAAAGACTAAAAAAATCCCGCCAAAACAGGCGGGATTTTTGTTCAATGTAATTGTTTTTCCAATCCTACTAAAACAGTTCAAGCTGTTGTCCTGGGGCATTGGGCTCGACCTCTTTCTTGCAGACGTATAGCTCAATCTCCGAAAATTGCTTGTCGGTGATAGTGAGGCATCCAACCTGTCCGTATTCTGGCAGGCTGGCCTTTACACGCTTAAGGTGCACGTTGGCATTCTCACGGCTGGCACAATGGCGCACGTATATCGAGAATTGGAACATCGTGAATCCGTCGCCGACAAGCTTCTTGCGAAAATCGGCAGCAGCCTTGCGCTCTTTCTTGGTGTCGGTAGGCAGGTCGAAGAACACCAGAAGCCACATGATGCGGTATTCGCTGAAACGGTCCATCTTACATCTCGGGGTATGCAACCCTACGGCTTTCGCCCGAGAAGCAACGTGCCAGCGAGGCTGTTGTTTGGCTGGCGGCGACCATCAAAGGGCTGCGTTGTTCGTTGATGTGCACTTCGAGAGTGGGTACGGTGAGCAGACGGCTTTTGATGGCTGTGGTGACCTCAACATCGCAGCACACGGCCATCGTCTCCACCACCAGACGGTCGACATACGGGCGGTATGGCTCCATGATATCGTCGGCCAGGCAATAGGCGTTGTAGCGGTTATGGTGATGGATGCCGAGGGTTGGGAGCATGCCGCTACCCACGAGAGCTCGCGCTATTACGGCGCGCAGTATGGCATAGCCATAGTTGAGCAGGGCGTTGGGGTATACACCGTCGCGGCTGCGTGTGAAGTCGGTGATGGTGGGGAACATCTTGCTCCAATAGAAGGCAGCGGCGCGTCCCTCAAGATTGGTGCTGTCGCCGGAAAGCACCTCTTTGGCCCATTGGCGCATGTTGCCTGTCTCGATGCCGTGCAGCTCCTTCAGCAAGGCTGCTTGGTTTAAGATCTTCTGCTGCACCGTCTGCTGCCACAATTGTTTACGCAAGGGCAGGGAGGAGCTAAGCTGGTCTTGGAAGCGCTCCTGTTGCACAGTATGTCCTTCCAGAGGAAGCATGAGGCCTACTGGCATGTGCGAATTGTCGCAGGTGACGACTGCCGCGTTGTTGTCGAGCAATGCAGCCATCACGCCGTGGGTGAGCGTTATCTGTCGATGGTCAAGCACCACAACGCCGATGTCTTCTATTGGTATTGTTGCCTGTTTCTCCGGCTCGTCGTCGTGCTTCTCCAGTTTCACAACCAACTGGCCGTTGCGTAGAGACAGATAAGCCGGGTGCGAAAAACAGAGGGTGCGCTTGATCATGTGTTATTTGAAATTGATTTTGCCAAGTGAATCGATTTCGAAGTCGTAGTGTTCAATGAGTGCATTTAATTTGTCAGCCCTAAGCTCAAGTGGTTTACTTTCAGAAGAGGCGTCAATATGGGATTTAATGAAAACAGAAGGTGTTGACCCGTGTAAATTGAACTTTACTACAACAAAAAGACGATTACTTATTTGGTCTTTTTCGAGATCATGAACCTCTTCAGGGTAGTTATTGTATAGCAATACCCGTGTGCCCCTCTTTATTATGGCCCTCAATGGCATGCTATTGTTGCCTTTGTAGAAAGCGAATTCGGGCTCATGAAACAGCGCTTTGTCATTTTTAAGATTGATTTTTGCCACATCCAGATAGTTGACAAGGCGGAACGAACGTTGCACCTTGCCCTTTACCATGCCTTCATAGAATAAGCAGAGGTAGTTGTTGTCATTTTGGGCATAGTAGGTGTTTTTGTATTCTTGCTTCGATGGGTAAGTCTGTTTCTTGATTGGTAGGGCGGTGTCAATCTTCAGGAACCCTCCTCCTGCTTTTGCGTAGCAACGCACATGGCGCAAGGGTGCAATGGGCCTCCCGTTGCAATCGTGGGTGATGGGGTTCCCGTTTTTGTCTAACATATAGAACTCGCTTTCCATTGCTTTTGAGGCCGAAAGTCCTTCGCTCTCCATCTTGTGCTTTAGCTGTATACGTATCATCTCCTTCAAGCGCTCATCAACAATGGTCTCAATGTCTTTTTCGGTCATTGTTTTTATTGGCGTGCGTTTTACCATATACAAATCGCCCGTCGACGACTTGATGGCACCGTAGAATGTGTCTTTGTGGAGGCTTCCTCTGATGGAGTCGCCGGCCTGCCATTGCCCGTCAACGATATGGCCGTTTATATGCCGCCTTTTGTGTGATGGCGCCAACGTCTGGTCTTTTGAAATATGATTGACCAAGATGTTGCGTTCAATGGTTTCAAGAAGCCCGTTTACAGAGCCAATACGACAGTCGCGCACTTCTTGCTGGAGGGCGGTGCGGAGGCTCTCTTTTTCCGAATCGGGAGCATCTTCTATCTTGTAGTACAGTTCCATCATCTTGTCGCGTTTGGCAGCTGTGGGGACAAGTGTTAGTATGGCTGCGTCTACGGCGTGGTGCGAATGTTTGCTGCGGTCTTTCTTTTCGTCGACACTTTGCACACCGAGTATCTTGCGGAAGGTGGCTGTGACGTTGCCCTTTTCCACGTCAACACGGTTGAATACAGACTTCAGATAGTGGAATGCGTATTTTGTGATGATGCGCGTGTCGACCAACTGGCTATGGCGGAACCCAAGATCCATATCATCTTTCTGTATGGTGAAAGTGTTGATCTTTGCACGCCAGTAGTCGCGCTCCAGCTCCCACTGGTGTTTCTGTTGCAGACACTCGTTTTTGCGCTCAACAGTGGGCGCTGTGCGCGCCTTCCCCTTCCACAACTCTATTTGAGACATTATATGCTCAAGCTTGTCTCTCCAAGGTTGGATACGTTGCAGAATATCATTGTAGTTCGACAGCTCTGATGGTATCTGGTTGTTCTTTGTGTATCTGTTGAAGTGTGCATAGCATACTGTTTTGTTGCTCAAAGAATCGTCAAACGACAGGCTCCGCGGAATAGTATGCTCAATATCAACGACGCTATCGTTGAAAAGGTCGGACACATTAATGTGTTTTCCCGTATACAGGCATTGGAAGTTCTGCTCCTTCCAGAGTTTGTATTTCTGCAGGTCGAGGGCAAAACGTTCTGCTTTCAGCTTTGCGTCGCGACTTGTTCCCTCAATGATGTTCTGCTCGAATAACAGACGCCCTTTCTCAATGTCGCTATCAGTGTAGTTGGGACGGAACTCACGTATTATCTCGGCAATGGCAGCATTCTCTTTCTCGCGTTCTTTCTGGTAGCGCTCGATTGCGCGGCGCCAGTTGGCGTCGTTCATCTCTCGTGCCGTTTCTACGACAATGCGCGTGTCTTCGTCAATCTTGCCTTTGTCTATCATGGCGTTTATGGCCTTGCGGAGCACATGGAGGGCCCTTAGCACAACGGGATTCTTTATGGAACCGATATCAGGTGTTCCTAATTTGGGCTGCGCCTGCGGGAAAAGGCTGGTTTGCGAATGATGGTATAGTTTATCCCATTCTTCTTTGTTGATATCCGGGAACAAACTGGAGAGATAATCTTTTAGTGAGTCGCTGGTTTTAGGAAGTTTATAATATTCCCTTTTTGAGGATGCAAAGAATTGCTGGTAAAGTTTGGAGATTTCATCCTGTAGCGCCGTTTGTTCGGTACCCGACATCCCGCACCATTTTTTCTCGCCGAAATAACCCTTGCAGCATTGCAGTATATCTTTCCTGTCAGCTTCGGTAAGCACATAGTCGGTGTTCTTGTATGCAAATTGGTCTTCGAACGACAGCGCCTTGTAATTGGATATAACTGTGTTGGCAAGATTGTAGACAAGCCTGGTATGGGCGTTGTTTTTGTTAAGGTCGTTGATTGCCGACAGGATTTCCGCCCTCTTTTCTGCCCAGTTTTCTTTGCCGATAATGTCCGGAATCTTGGCTAAGGATACAGCCTCGCTGTAAATCATTCCTTTGCGCAGGAATGGGAGGATGTTCCTGATGGCCTTCAGGCTTAATGTGGTGTATCCGTCTTGCATCGAACTCCACATGCGGGTCATCTCTTTGGCTTGCGTTTCATTAAACCCGAGGTGCGTCTGTACAAATTCGTATAACTCTTCGTAGTCGTCGCTGGTGAAGCACAGATGCCACAAATCCTCGTAATTATAGCTTACAACATGTATCTCACCCGACTTGTTGTTTACACGCTCACGTTTTGTGACTATCTCCTTTGTGCGCCACTCTTCTCCGAGAATCTTCTTCAGACGTGATATTATCGGACATCCTGCCACCGTCGCGTAGTCGCGGTAGTTTATGGTGTCATTATCGAAGTCAAGGTGGACACCGTTGTGGCTCTTCTCAATCCACATACATATGTCGGCAAATTTGAAGGTGCCTTTCGCTCTACAAAACAAGTCGGCAAATATCTGTTCACGCTCGTTGTCCGTAAGAGTTCTCCACTCATCCTCGGGTGATATGCGGTACTTGATGTTGTTTATTAGTGTCAATGCACGGTATTCTTCATAATCGGGGTGACTGACAGGACAGCGCCGTTTCGTGGGCTCAAGGGTGCATTTCCCTATATTGCCCTTTTGCGAACGTAAGGGACGGCGATAGAATATAGTGCCTTCTCCCTTCTTGGTGCTCATTAATCCATGAAATAGTTCTGGGACAAGGGTGTCTATATGCTGCTTTCGGCAGATTTTGTCAATCTCTTCTCGGTATCGCGATTGGACAGCTTGATATTCGGGATGATTCCTTACCCTGACCCCCTCTTTCTCCAGTTTCGCGAAGGCACACCCGACAGTTTCAAGGCCATGCTCTTTCATGTATTCGTCAATCCCTTTCGACTTCTTCTCTTCCGATTTCTTCATGGCTGCCTCAACCTCGATTGTCGACAAATCCTCATTGTCTCCCGCATACTTCAGCGTCTCTCCCTTGCTGCTCTTGAAACCTCTTCGTTGGGCGATATGATACATTGCACGCCCGAATTTATAACGGTCACTTTGACTCTCCCAATTCAACTGCCGCTCCATGAGCTCTGCCCGTAACTGATAAGGGCTGCTGTAGTCGGCTATGCCGTCGCCGTCAAAATCCAGGCGAACCCATTGCTCAAACAAGGTGTCGTCAATGGGGTACTCGCGTTTCAACCCCTTTTTCTTGTCATATCTGCTCCATCTTTCAAGACTCTCCTCTGACATAGGGCAGCATCCGTGGGATATAAGCAGTTTCAAGGTGGCCCATATTCGGTATTTGCGTGATTGGTATAGCCGGCGGATTGAGCGATATCTGGTTCGCTCTGCTGCGTATGAATATTCTCCCTTGGTGTCCTTTCCAACTCCCGAATTAAAGATTATTGAAGAATAATAATCCAATTGATTGACAATGTCACCGCCATTGTCCGTGTTTCTTAATGCAATACCAAGAGAATTGGTTCCCAGGTCAATACCTAATATTTTCTGCTCCATATTGAAAGTTTTTTTTCTCAATCCATTATTTCTTTGTATCTTTGCATCACTTTTCGAGCTTTTCACAATAAGGCTATAAGCCGAAGAGTTTTCTTAAAACCCGCGATTACGTGGGTTTTGTTTTTATGGTGCAAAGATACGAATTTTTTCTCAAACTACACACAAAAAAGTCAGCCCTCTCTCCCTCCATTTTCGCCCGTTAGCTTTATGTCATTGAATATCTATCACATCCAAACACTCCGTACACTTCGGTAGCTTTCTCGCCACCACCCTACATCGGGGTAAGAGTGACAGTGACAGTTGTGACAGTTGTTTTGTGGGGCTTTCACAACCCAAAATATCATCTATATCTATATATCTATATATATAGATATATAGATATAGAATTTTTTTTCCGTTTGTTTAACTGTCACAACTGTCACTGTCACTCTCGTGAACATAATCTCGTCATTTTGCAAAACTATTCGTTGACCTCTCGCTTCCGTCATACTTCCACATATTCCACCCCCAACCTTAACGGCTACTAAACGGCTACTAAACGGCTACAAGACGGCCATAAGACCCCATCAACCGCCCCCTGAACGGAGAGCTTGTGGAGGAGTTGAAGCAAACCCACGCCGAGGGGAAAAGCTTGGCAAAAATATATAACAGAGCGCTCTTTGAAATGATGAGAAAAGAAGAATAATTTGGCTATATGAAAAAACATTTGTATTTTTGCAAATACAAATGATAGCAAGTATGGTACGTGAATATAACGATAACGAGCCTGAAATACAGCGTGTCAGTGAGCCTGCCGCAGAGTATGGTATTGCTGCAAGAAAGGCTTACCGTGTTATTTCAGATGAGGAAATTGCACGTTGCATACCTCTTGAAGAATCTCGCCGCAGATTGACCGAGAAGATTTACAACTTCTATCATCCTGAGGCATGAGGATAATCATCGAGGAACGTGTCGACCAGGCAATAGATGCATTCTATGATGCCTCTATTTTGAAGCATTGGCACACCCTCAGCTATGAGACGGTAGAACGCAAGAAAAATCGTCTTTACGACGGGTTGGAGTCTCTTGCCGACTATGCTACCATATTTTCCAAAGCCAGGCTTAAACAGGAGTGGATTGATAACGACTGGCAAGAATTTATATGCGAGGATTTCCATTTTGCATACGAAATAACGCTTGATGTTCGTGGCGAAATGATAATCGTCGTTCACGATGCGGTCCACAGCCTGAATTACCGTTAGCCAACTTATCCTCTTTTTTACATTATTTCTGCATAAGGGCGTCTGTTTGAAATAATAACGGACAAACTGACATATTATGCAGACGACAGAACAGATACTCCCCACCATGCGGCGCGCGGTGCCGCAGATTTATATGTACGACGACACGTCGTTTCCCGGCTGATGAAGTTCGCCACGCGCATTCCCATCTTCATGTACCTCACCGACTACCGTGAGGAGAGCCTCGAGGATGTTATCCGCAAGTTGGAACCATCATTATTTGAACGTGTCACAGGCCTGACTATCGACGACTTCGACCTGCTGCTGCGCGTGGGTGTCTTCAACCGCGCCCAAATGAACGACGCCATTTTGAAATTCCGCCGCTACGAGGATGCCTCGTTGGCCTACACCGGCGTCAACCGTCACGCTGCGGAAACCCGCATAGGCCTAATGGATAGCACCGTTCCTATTGAGGCTTTGCTTGGGTGATTAGAGAAGGCACAAAGAAGTCATAAAGAATGCGTTTTCGCTGGATTTGATTTATTTCAGCGGTGCTGACTCGCTTTATTCTTTTTATTTCAGTGGTGCTCGCAGGCTTACCACATCACCCCTTGGCTCCACAAGGTCGCCGACCTTTGGTTCGGGGGTCGCAAAATTCGCCGTTCTCTCAGTTATCAATTTTGGGCGAATTACTCGAACTTTTAAAAATTGAGAATGGAAAAAGTTGTAAAAATGTGGGTTAAAAAATGGAAAAAGTTGTAAAAACAGGGGTCAAAAAATGGAAAAAGTTGTGAAAATGGAATCGGTTAATTTCGATTTGGTGTCAAAACGGGCAGTACGATAAGTGCGATTTGGTGTCAAACGGGCATTACGATATTTCCACAGCAGCCCGTAAGACGGGCGAAAATTCGCGGCCATGCGTGTCAAAAAAAAGGGTGCTGGTCGGTGGAGCCGAGAGAAGGTTGGGGGCTATTGCCTGCTGCGCTTGAGTAGGAAGGGGAGTATGACCTGGTGGAAGCCCTGGGCGACGTCGACGGGGACGTAGTCGATGCGGTACTGCATGGCGCGCTGCTGCAGGTCGGCCTGCTGACGGAGCATGTGGTCGCTGTAGGTCTGCGCTATCTCCGCCGGCTGAAGGCGGAGTGTGCGGCCGCTCTCGAGGTCCACGAAGCGTGTGGGGCGCGAGCCGTAGTCGAGCTGCAGCTCGTGTGCGCGGTGGAAGGTGTGGAAGAGGATGACTTCGTGCTTGTTGTGGCGCAGGTGTCGCAGGGCGTCGAGGAGTGCTTCCTGCTCGCCGTCGCGGACGAAGGCGTCGGTGAAGAGGACGACGAGGGAGCGACGGTGCAGTTGCTCGGCGAGGACGTGCAGGCTTGCCGCGAGCGAGGTGGGGCGCATGGGGCGCTGCGCGGCCTGAACAGGCTGCAGCAGGTTGTCGAGGAGCGCGAGTATGTGGCGCTGATGCAGGGCGCTGGAGCGGCAGGGGGTGGCGGTGTCGATGGCGTCGGAGATGAGTGTAAGGCCAAAGGCATCGCGCTGTCGGTGGAGGAGCTCGACAAGCACGGCGCAGGCGTACACGCTGAAGGTAAGCTTGTTGGGATGCTCTATGTCACCTTGTCCTTCAAGGGGGAAAAGCATAGATGTGCTTTGGTCGACGACGAGCTGGCAGCGGAGGTTGGTCTCTTCCTGGAACTGTTTGACGTAAAGGCGGTCGGTGCGGCCGTAGAGGCGCCAGTCGATGTTGCGCGTGCTCTCGCCGGTGTTGTACTGGCGGTAGTCGGAGAATTCGACGGAGAAGCCGTGGAAGGGGGAGCGGTGACGGCCAGTAATAAATCCCTCGACCACTTGGCGTGCGAAGAAGTCGAGGGATTTGTAGCGCGAGACGATGTCAGAGGAGGGCATTGAGTTTCTCGGTGAGGGACTCTTTGGCCACGAGGCCTACGGACTTGTCGACGGGCTGTCCGCCTTTGAAGAAGAGGACGGTGGGCACGTTGCGGATGCGGAACTGCGCGGCGAGGTCGCTGCACTCGTCGACGTCGGCGGTGCCCACGACGGCGCGTCCTTCATATTCTTTCTCTATCTCCTCGATGCGAGGGGCGAGGGCTTTGCAGGGGCCGCACCATGTGGCGCCGAAGTCGATCATGACGGGTTTGTCTGTGCCGATGATGCTGTTGAAGTTTTCTTCTGTGACTTTCATAATGTGTTATTTTAAAGGTTCAAAGTTCAAGGTTCAAAGTTCAAGGTTGTCGGCAGAGCCGACGGCATACCACAAGGTTCAAAGTTCAAGGTTCATTTATTTTGCTCTAAAGAAGATGGATATGGGCACGCCGTGGAAGTCCCACATCTCGCGCAGCCGGTTTTCCACGAAGCGTTTGTAGGGGTCGCGGATGTACTGCGGGAGGTTGCAGAAGAAGACGAACTGCGGGTAGGGCGTGGGCAGCTGGGTGATGTATTTTATCTTTATCCACTTGCCTTTGACTGAGGGCGGCGGGTTCTGCTCTTTGACGATGGGCAGGAGGCGGTCGTTGATTTCGGCTGTGGCGATGCGGCGCGAGCGGGCTTCGCAGACGGCGCGTGCGGTTTCGAGGACTTTGAAGATGCGCTGTTTGTTGATGACGGAGGTGAAGATGATGGGCACGTCGTCGAAGGGCGCTATGCGTTCGCGGATGAGCTGCTCGTAGTCGCGGTGGGTGTTGGTCCCTTTCTCCACGAGGTCCCACTTGTTGACGACGATGACGACGCCTTTGTGGTTGCGGACGATGAGCGAGAAGATGTTGAGGTCCTGCTGCTCCAGGCCCTGGCTCGCGTCGAGCATGAGGATGCAGACGTCGGAGGCTTCGATGGCGCGGACGGAGCGCATGACGGAGTAGAACTCGAGGTCTTCGCTGACTTTGTTCTTGCGTCGGAGGCCTGCGGTGTCGACGAAGTTGAAGTCGAAACCGAAGAGGTTGTAGTGCGAGTAGATGGAGTCGCGCGTGGTGCCAGCTATGGGTGTGACCACGGAGCGGTGTTCGCCGGTGATCATGTTGATGAAGGAACTCTTGCCGACATTGGGGCGACCGACGACGGCTATGCGTGGCAGGCCGTCGGTGGGGTCGTCGGAGCCTTCGGAGAAGTCTTTGACGAGTGCGTCGAGGAGGTCACCTGTGCCGCTACCTGTGACGCCTGCGATGGGGTAGGGGTCGCCGAGGCCGAGGGCGTAGAACTCCGCCAGGCCGTCCATCTGTGCGCTGTTGTCGACCTTGTTGGCGGCGAGCACTACGGGTTTGGGCTGCTTGCGCAGCATGTCGGCGACGTCTTCGTCCATGGGGGTGAGGCCTTCGCGTGCGTCGACGAGGAAGAGGATGACGTCGGCCTCATCGATGGCGAGTGACACCTGACGCCGTATCTCGGTCTCGAACTCGTCGTCGCCACCCATGACGTAGCCGCCGGTGTCGATGATGGAGAAGTGCTTGCCGTTCCAGTCGGAGTGGCCGTACTGGCGGTCGCGTGTGACGCCGGCCACGGAGTCTACTATGGCGTCGCGGCTTTCGGTGAGTCGGTTGAAGAGTGTGGACTTGCCGACGTTGGGGCGTCCTACTATGGCGATTATGTTCACGGAGGAGGTTTTTAGTTTTTAGTTTTTAGTTTTAAGTTTTTAGTTTTAGTTAACGGCGAATTTTGCGAATTACTCGAAAAGTGGTCAGTGGTCAGTGGATAGTGATTGGTTCAAGGTTCAAGGTTCAAGGTTCAAGGTTTAACGGCGAATTACTCGAAAAGTGGTCAGTGGTCAGTGGTCAGTGGATAGTGATTGGTTCAAGGTTCAAGGTTCAAGGTTCAAGGTTGTCGGCAGAGCCGACGGCATACCACAAGGTTCAAGGTTCCAAGTTCAAGGTTGTCGGCAGAGCCGACGGCATACCACAAGGTTTAATGGCGAATTACTCGAATTGTTGGCGGGAACTCCAAACTCTTAACTCTTAACTTTTAACTCTTAACTTTTAACTCTTAACTCTTAACTCTTAACTTTTAACTGCCATCAGTCCTGAGCCACGCGGCCGTTGCCGCCATCGCCAATGAGGATGTTGAGGCCGAGCCTGATGTTGAAGTCTTTGGCTTCGACGAGGTACAGGCTGCTCATGTAGTCGCCCATCAGGTAGATCTGGAAGATGGTGGCGGGTGTGAGCACTATGCCAAAGCCGGGGTTGATGGCGTCGAACTTGTTGCCGTCGCCGACGAAGGAGTTGCCGACGATGAATTCAGCCCAGTTGAAGAGGTTGACGCCGAAGGAGACGGTGGTGTTGAAGCGGAAGGTGTTGGTGATTTCGCCCACATTGATTTCCGTGGCGTTTTTCTTGCTGAAGATACCGCGGTCGAGCTGGCCGTGGAAGAGGAGGCTGGCGCGGAACTTCTGCAGGAAGTTGTAGTTGCCGCCGAGGTAGAATTTGGTGGGGATGCTGTACCAGTAGTCGCTGACTTTGGTCGTCGACGAGGGGCGGATGCCGTTGATGAGGTTTTGATATTGGGCGTTGAGTGAGTCGGAGTTGAGGCGGCCGCCGTGGAGCATGGTGGTGATATCCTCGCCGCCGAAGTTGAGGGTGATGTGGCCGTCCTTGGGGCGCACGGCGTTGATGTTCTTGTTCCAGTGGATGCCTGCGGAGAGGTCGTCGATGGCGAAGGAGAAGGAGAAGGGACCCATGTCGTAGCGGGCGCCGATGTCGAAGGCGAAGCCGCTGTTGCCGGAGAGGAGGTTCTTGGTGTCCATCTTAAAGCGGCCGTTGGAGTCGAGACCTGCCACGCCTGCGGTGATGAAATCGTAGTAGATGTCGGCGCGTATCTGGCTGTAGTCGGGGGCTGTGGTGATCACGGCGATGGTGTTGTCGGTCTGTATGTTGGCGAGGCCGTAGAGGTATTTGGCGCGGGCACCGACGGTGAGGTTGAGGGGCTCGATGCGGTAGCCGGCGCCGACGGCTATCTCGGCATAGGTGGTGCTGTTGAGGATGTCGCCACAGAGGACGTTGACCTCAGGGATGGGGTTGCCCGAAGCGTCGGTGTTGCCATGCTGCACGGCGTCGACAAGTTCTCTGGGAATATTGATGTTAAGGTTGGTGACCAAGCGGCTGTTGAAGGTGAAGAACATGTTGTTGACCTTGAAGCCGAGGCCGAAGAGGTTGGCGTTGATGCCGAAGTGTATGTTGTTGTCCTTGCCGAGGGCGTCCATCGCTTTGTTGAGGTTGATGACCGTGATGGAGTCACCCTGAGTGTGCATGAAGTCGTTAATGGCCAGAGGGCTGCCGAACTGCATGCCGAAGCCCGGAAGGCTGAGGTAGAAGGATGCCTTGTTGGGGAAAAGGGCGGGGTTGAGCTCGCCGCTCTGCGGGGTGCGGAATGTGTTGTAGAAAAGGCTGTTGGTCTCGTTGTACTGAGCTTTTGCGCTACCGCAAAGGATGACCATTACTGCTGCTATGATTGTCTTTTTCATGGTATGTTCCTCCTTTCCGGTTATTTGATGATGCCTTGGTTGGTGAGCGGTATGTTGACGTTGGCCTGCGGATGCACCTTGATGTAGGCGTTGATGCCGAGGTAGTCGTCGCGGCGAATGGAGACGTTGTTGGGTCCATTGTCGGTAGCCAGCGTGAGCTTGAAGCCTATCTTCTTTGTCTGCTTGAGGTCGCGCAGCCGTTGTTCGTTGATGGGCACGGGTATGACGGTGGCGCGTGTGCCGCTGGCCACATAGTGTCCGGTGCCGTCGGCTGCCACGGGGGCTGCTGCTATGAGGGTGTTGTGTATCAGGGTGTCGCCGATAATGGCGCCGTTGGCGTCGATGAGGTAGGCCGCGATGTTGAACTTGGCGGGGATGCCGTTATCGAAGGCCATGGTGAGGTTGGCGTCGCTGAGGTCGACGGAGAGGCCACGGGCGATGCTGTCGAGCGTCTGCTGTATATCGAGGCGCGGCAGGCTGTCGCCGTTGAGGTTGATGGTAAAGGAGTAGGGCAGACGGTTGATCTTGATGTCGAAGGGAAACTCGGCGGCCAGATTGACATCGTAGCTGATCATCACCTTGTCGAGGCTGTCGTAAAGTGCCTCATAGTTGGCTATCGGGTAGCTGAGGATGAACTGGTCGGTGAGCCAGAAGTGGTAGTCGAAGTCGACGCGGATGCGCTTGGGCAGGTCGTTGATGATGCTCTTCATGTTGATGTTCTCACGATCCACGGTGTCGCCCTGCATGAGGTGCTTCAGCGTGGTGCTGCCGAGCGAGAGGCCCGTGAAGGGCACCTCTGTGCCGTCGTGCTTAGTGTAGTATATCTTGATATTGTCGACACTCGACGAGACGAAGTTCTCGTTGTTGACCACCTCGGCCACATTGCTTGGCGCATGGGCTTTGAAGAGGGCGTAGATATCGAGCCAAAGGTCGCCGATAGTGATGTTGTTGTCGGCCAGCATCTGGTCGAACTCGGCGCCGTCAAACAGCGATATGTTGACGTAGTAGCGCAGCGTGGTGTCTTTGCCTATCACGTTGGTTTTAGCGCTCAAGCCGGGGGTGACATTGTGCACGGTGTCGACCAACGTGGTGTCGAAGAATATGGTGATGATGTCGGTTGTGTCATAGACATGGCCAGTGTAGGTGGAGCTGAGCATGCCTAGGATGTCGTGCAGCGTCATCTTGCCATGTGCCGCAGGCACTCCGATGGTGGGGTCCATAGAGCCTTGCAGGCGTATCGGTTTCTTGAGAAGGGCCAAGTCCTCGTCGCGCACGCAGGCCGAGAAGACCAGCACCATTGCCGCGAGAGCGATTAAAGCTTTTCTTTTCATGATTTACATGTTGTTTATTATTAATATTCAAAATATTACCGCCCTCGACAGGCAGCAATGACGACTACAAAGGTACGTCATTATTTTCGATTGTGCAAGTTTTTGTTGTGATTTATTGTTTTTTCACCCGTCGCAGGTCGATGGTGTTCATGGCGTTGGTGCGCATGCCGACGATGTTCTTGTGGGTGAAGTGGAGTATCTGGTCGTAGTAGAGCACCACCACCGGAGCCTGCTGCATGACGAGAGCGTCCATGCGGCGGTAGAGAGCATTGCGGCGGCCTGTGTCGGTGCAGCTGCGCGCTTCGACGTATAGACGGTCGAACGAACGGTCGGTGAAGCGCGTGTAGTTGGGACCCGCAGGCGAGTGGTTGGGGCTGTAGAAGAGCGAGAGGTAGTTCTCGGCGTCGGGATAGTCGGCCACCCACGAGCCGCGGAACCACGCCGCCTTGCCCTGTGCCATCTGCTCGCGCAAAGCCGCCGGCGGGTTGACGTCGACCTGTATATCCATGCCTATGAGGCCGAGCTGCTGCTGTATGTACTTGCAGAGGTCGAGGTAGTTGGCCGTCGTGGCGAGTGTTATCCTGGGCAGCCCCTTGCCGTCCGGGTAACCGGCTTCGGCCAGCAGGCGCTTAGCGCGCACGGGGTCGTAGCTGTAGAGGGGCTCGGCGGCGGCGCCGGGCAGACCCACGGGGATGAAGCCGCCCTCGCCGGGGGTGCCTATGTTGTTGCGCAGGTAGCGCATCATCTTCTTCCTGTCGAAGCCGCAGTTGATGGCTTGCCGTATGCGACGGTCTTTCAGGGGCGAGTCGCCGCCTTCCATGTTGAACCCCAGGTATTCGGTGTTCAGGTAAGGCGTGCTGCTCATATTGATGCTGCGGGCGTACTTCTCCTTCAGGGTGCCCTCGGGAGTGAGAATCTCGTCCTTGTAGCTGGCGTCGAGCGAGTTCATGAAGTCGAGGTTACCCTTGACAAACTCCAGAAAGACCGTCTGCCGGTCGACGATAAACGTCACAGCCACAGCGTCGAGGTAGGGGAGGCGTGCGGCGCCGTCCTCGCTGCTGTCCACCTCGAAATACAACGGGTTCTTGCGCAGCACCAGCTTGACGCCCTCTTTCCAGTACTGGAACTGGAAGGGGCCTGTTCCGCAGGGATGGTTGCGGAAGTCCTTGCCGTAGTGCTCCACCACCTCACGCGGCACCACCGAGCAGTACACCATGCCCAGCAGGCTCAAGAATGGCGCGAAAGGCTCTTTCAGACGCACTATGAACGTGGTGTCGTCCGGCGCCTCGGTACCGTCCACGGAGGCGAGCACCCACGCCCCTGGCGAAGCCACCGCGGGGTCTGTGATGCGGCCGAAGCTGTAGACGAAGTCGCCGGCCACCACACGCCGCGTGCTGTCGGCCGTGCCGAAAAGCGGGCTCTTGTGGAAGAAGACGTCGTCGCGCAGCGTGAACGTGTAGGTCAGGCCGTCGCCGCTCACCGTCCACCTTTTGGCCACCGAAGGCTGCACCTGCATAGCCTGGCCTGCGTCGTTGCCAGCGCCGTCGGCCATCGTGCTCAGCTCCACAAGCCCGTTGTACAGTTGGCGGCAGGGCCATATAATACTCTGGTCCTTGGCGAAAGCCGGGTCGAGCGTGGCGATGCCGGCGCTCTCGTTGTATCGGAATATCTGCTTGTCGTCGTGGCGGTGGCGCCCGCACGACACCGTAAGCAGCAACAGGCCAATAATCAGCAGTCGTTTCATGCTTGTCTTTTTTTTCCCCCTTAAACGGAAAACATCCCGGAAAATTGTGCCGCCTGTTTAATTTAGCCATAACGTAGACTCAACTACCAAGTGCAACACCGTTGTGCAAAGATAGGAAGAATTTTTGTTTCGGGGAGGAGAAGTTCAAAAGTTTTCTTGGGCGGAGATTCA
>OMXC01000025.1 GCA_900314925.1 uncultured Bacteroidales bacterium | reverse complement strand
GAATCTCCGCCCAAGAAAACTTTTGAACTTCTCCTCCCCGAAACAAAAATTCTTCCTATCTTTGCACAACGGTGTTGCACTTGGTAGTTGAGTCTACGCTCGACCGCTTCACCTACCGCGTACAATAAATTCAGCATAACCGCGTTATTATCATCGCTATGACACACGGAAAGAACATCTGCAACCAGCTCAAGGAGGTCCGCAAGCGCATTGCGGAGGAAAATGACATACCTCTGGAGATAGAGGAGTGCACCTACAAGGGCGAGTGCAGCGGCACCTGTCCGCGCTGCGAGGCCGAGGTGCGCTACCTGGAGAACGCCTTGGCCGACCGCCTGCGGCTGGGCAAGGTGGCCACCGTCGCCGGCCTCGCGCTAGGCCTCGCCGCCACCGCACAGGCGCAAGCACCAGCCTCCCCCTCCCCGCAAAAGGACACCATCGCAAAGATTGAATATCTACCACCAATCCAATGCACCGATGTCGATGCCTATAAATTGATGGAGGAAAACACTGGTAAAGCACGCGGTGAAGACGGCAGCGTTGTTTTAACTGGTATGGTCAGAAAACGCACAATGCCACCACCTGACATGTCGTTAGACACGTTACAAACAAAATTCAGGGATGACAACGGCACTCCTGCAAGACAGCCTATATCTACAGAGCCTCCAAAAATGTACGAAGAGAAAGAGGAAGACGTGAAAGTCATCGTGCGATAGCCTGTCGCAGTACAAACAATGTCCCGCGCACCGGTGCGGCGGGGCATTGGAGGGCGTGAAAGTGCACCGCGCTCATGTGCGGGATGTTGAAACAGTCCATACAATACACCTCGCTCATGAGCGAGATCTGTTTTCTGCCGGAAAGTGCTCCCCGCTCATGAGCGAGGTCTATTTTCGGCCGGAAAGTGCGCCCCGCACGTGAGCGCGGGCTGTTTTCAATGAAAAAGCGCTGCCCGCTCATGAGCGAGGTGACATTGCACGATTGCGGCAAGCCCCCAGAGGGGGCTACGCTATTCCGTAACGTGCGGAACGCTCTATTTCCAATGATTTACTTCTTGAGGACGAACCAAGCTGATGTCGTGTAGAAGTTGCGGAGGTAGACGATAGCCGAGAATGGCCAGAACTCCCGCAGCGGGTGTAAGCCGAATTTCCGTTGATAGTGCGGGTTTATAACCCACAGGGTGCGGTTTACGACCTTCATTTCTGTTGCACGGACAAGTTTCTCAAACCGCTCTATCGGCATTCGCGAGCGTTTGATGCTCAACAGTTCACTGATGGCCGACTCCCTTTCGCCGGTTTTCGACAACAGGAAGCGGTACACCTTTGTGGGGAGCAGATGTATGAACGGCATCTTCGACACGGCATGCACGCATATCTGCTGATGTCCGCCATAAGGCATCTGCCACGCCGGGAATGCGAAAAACACTATTGCATCGTGGCGCATAAACTGCTTCAGGTGCTGGACGAACTGTATTTTGTAAGGTATCTCAATGTGTTCTATCACATCATGAATCAGCACGACGTCGAAACGGTCTTCCTCCGACTTGGGTTCGGGCACCATGAGAAAGTCAGAAGCTATGAACTTCCCCTCCCTGCCGTTCTCACCGAAGAACAACGAAGCGTTCTCTATCTGGCGTTCGTTGATGTCGATGCCTGTCACCTGGCATCCTCTCTCGGCAAAGGGCAGTAGATTACCGCCCTCGCCACATCCAATTTCCAAGACCCTGGTGTTGGCGCCGACGGGCTTCCAGCGCTCCACATAGTCAATATAGAATTTCCTCGACGTGTCGGCAAGCTCTTTGAAGTATAGACTTCTGTCTTTGTGTCTTTGCTGCATATTGCTACCTGTTTTTTTTAGCGCAATGCCACCTATTCCTCTATAGCCCACGACCGAACAATTGTCTTACGTTTCAGTGTTGTTGGAACAAATAGCAAACGCGATACATAACCGTTTCAGATTGCAAAAATACAACATTTTTGTGAATTGGCCAAAAAAGTTATCGGCCGCACATCTGTTGTAGGGGCAAAACAAAGGGCAGTCCGTAAGGGCTGCCCTTGTCTTTTCATGCTGTTGCACGCTTTTAGGCGCCGAGCTCGAGGCGCTTGAAGCCGGTGCAGCGGAGGTCCTTGTCGGCCTTGGCGATGAAGTCTTTGACCTTCACCTTGCTCTCCATGATGTACTCCTGCTCCATGAGGGTGTTCTCCTGGAAGAACTTGTTGAGGCGGCCGTTGGCAATCTGGTTGATCTGCTGCTCGCTGAGCTGGGCCATCTTATCGGCGGCGACTTTCTCCTTGATTTCGCGGGCCTGGTTGACCTGCTCCTCGGTGATCCAGCCTTTGCCCATGTTGGAGGCCATGTGCTCCTCGCTGTCGACGTGGGCGGGGTTGATGCCGGCCTTCTTGAGGGCGGCGTCGACGGCCTTGCCGACGAGCTCTTCCTTGGTCTTCTCGACGGCCACGCGGAGCTCCTGGTCCTTGATCTCCTGGGGCACGCTCTCGGCGTCGAGGGCCACGGGACGCATGGCGACGACCTGCATGGCGATGTCGTGACCGACCTGGTCGTAACCAGCCTTGTTCAGTCCGACGATGGAGGCCATGCGGTTGCCCGGGTGGATGTAGGCGTAGACCTTCTCGGCCTCGATGGTCTCGAAGTGGGCCAGCTCGATCTTCTCGCCGATCTTGGCGATCTGGTCGGTGATGGCGTCGCTGACCTTGGCACCGTTGAGGTCCATGTTCAGAACCTCGTCCTTGGTGGTGAGGTGCTGGGCCATGGCGGTGTCGATGATGCTGTTGGTGAAGTCGACGAAGCCGGCGTTGGTGGCCACGAAGTCGGTCTCGCAGCTGACCATGATGATGGCGCCGTAGTTGCCCATGGTCTTGGCCAGGACGCAACCCTCGTTGGCGTCGCGGTCGGCGCGTTTGGCGGCCATCTTCTGGCCTTTCTGACGCAGCAGCTCGATGGCTTTCTGCATGTCGCCGTCGGTCTCGACGAGAGCTTTCTTGCAGTCCATCATGCCGACGCCGGTGAGTTTGCGGAGCTCGTTAACCTGTGAAGCGGTAATTGCCATATTGTGTTCCTTTCTTGTTTTTGTTGTTAATGATTGTTTCTGTCGCCCCTACGGGGCTCGGCAAGCGGTTGGTTTGATAAACGGGGGTTTCGCTACGCTCCACCCCCGCCTATGCTCTGTCGCCCCTACGGGGCTTGTTGTCTTGCCAGATTGTTTATATCTTCCTTACTCAGCCTTCGGGGCTTCCTCGGTCTTGGGCTCCTCAGCCTTCTCGGCCTTGGGCTCACCGGTGCGGGGACGGCGGGCGCGGGTCTTGCGCTCGGCGGGGCGCTGCTCGTCGTTGTTCTCGACGGGGGCGGCCTCTTCCTCCTGCTGGGCGTCCTTGTCGAGGGCGCGCTCGTTCAAGCCTTCCTGGATAGCCTCGCACATGTGTTTGAGGATGCAGGCAATCGACTTCGACGCATCATCGTTAGCGGGAATCGGGAAGTCGATGAGCTCGGGGTTGGTGTTGGTGTCCACGAGGGCGAAGGTGGGGATGTTCAAGCGGCGTGCCTCGGCGACGGCGATGTGCTCCTTGTTGATGTCGATGACAAACAGGGCGCTGGGCAGACGGGTGAGGTCGGCGATGGAGCCAAGGTTCTTGTCGAGCTTGGCGCGCTCGCGCTGCACCTGGAGGCGCTCACGCTTGGAGATATTGTTGAAATCCTTGTCGTGCATCAGGGCGTCGAGGCTGTTCATCTTCTTGACAGCCTTGCGGATGGTGCTGAAGTTGGTCAGCATGCCGCCCGGCCAGCGCTCGGTGACGAAGGGCATATCCACGCTCTTGGCCATCTCGGCGACGACCTCTTTGGCCTGCTTCTTGGTGGCCACGAAGAGGACCTTCTTGCCGCTGCGGGCCATCTGCTTCAGGGCAGCCGCGGCCTCGTCGGCCTTGGCGATGGTCTTCTGCAGGTCGATGACGTGCACGCCGTTGTGCTCCTTGAAGATATAAGGAGCCATTTTGGGATTCCATTTACGCTTGAGGTGACCGAAGTGGCAACCAGCATCAAGCAGTTCTTCGAATTTGAGTTCGTTCATTGTTTACTTTCCTTTTTGTTGTTTTACTTTTACCAACCGTCCGTGAGTCCTTCAGGCTGCATTTAGTGGCCTTTCTATGCGGCTCGCTGTGTCAATGCAGCGGAGCATTCGGGCAGTTTGGATACTAAACTTTCTATTATAGTTTTAAGTTTTAAGCTGTGAGTTTTAAGTGAAGACACAACCGCGCCAGCACACTTAAAACTTAGAGCTCTCAGCTTACAGCTAACATTAACGCTTGCTGAACTGGAAGCGCTTGCGGGCTTTGGGCTGACCGGGTTTCTTACGCTCGACCATACGCGGGTCGCGCATCAGGAAGCCTTCCTTCTTGAGGGCGGGGCGATCCTCGATGTTGTTCTCGCAGAGGGCGCGGGCGATAGCCATACGCAGGGCCTGGGCCTGGCCGGTGATGCCGCCACCGTCGAGGTTGGCTTTGACATCCCACTTGCCTTCGGCGTTAGCCACGGCGAAAGCCTGGTTGACGATGTACTGCAGCGGACCGGTGGGGAAGTACTCCTTGTAGTCGCGGCCGTTGACCTTGATTTCGCCATTGCCGAGGGTCATGTAGACGCGGGCCACGGCGGTCTTTCTTCTACCAATGGTATTGATAACTTCTGCCATATCTTCTTATTATCTTTAAATACAATGTTTGCTCCCTAAAGTCGCAATCATCTTACTTCGTTAATGTTGATGGCTTTGGGGTTCTGGCCCTGGTGGGGATGCTCGCTGCCGGCATACACATAGAGGTTGCGGTAGAGGGCGTCGCCGAGGCGGTTCTTCGGAAGCATGCCGCGGATGGCGTGCTCGAGGATGCGCTCGGGGTGCGTGGCGCGCACCTTGGCAGGGGTGGTCTCGCGCTGGCCGCCGGGATAGCCGGTGTAGCGCTGGTAGATCTTGTCGGTCTCTTTCTTGCCGCTGAAGACGACCTTCTCGGCGTTGATGATGATGACATTGTCGCCGCAGTCGACGTGCGGGGTGTAGCAGGGCTTGGTCTTGCCGCGCAGAATGTTGGCCACGCGGGTAGCCAGGCGACCTACGGTCTGTCCTTCGGCATCAACCAGCACCCATTCCTTCTGGACGGTCTGCTTGTTGGCTGATACGGTTTTGTAACTTAACGTACTCATTTTTTTATTTTACTAACGATGATGTTTTTGTTTCATTCTGTTAATTTCTCCTCTGGCAGCATCGCATTTTGACCGCTGACGGATAATTGGTCGCCACGCTTATCAGCCTGAGAATATGCACCTTGAACGGGTAGACAAGGCACAAAATCCCCATTTTTGGAGAGTGCAAAGTTACTAACATTTTTTGAACTGGCAAAATTATTTTCACTTTTTTCTGTCTTATGTTAATTTGCGTTAACACGGGTCGGTTTTGACACGGAGCCGGTACGGACCCCCTACGGACCCCCTTCGGCCGTTCTTCAGTGGAAGGCCGAAGGAGGGCCGAAGAGGGGCCGTAGGGGGGCCGTAGGGACTCCGTGGCACCGGGGACACAAAAAAGGGAGGCTCCCCAGTGCGGGGAGCCTCCTTTGTCGATAGCGTTACTATGCGGTTAGCGGACCACGATGACACGCTTGGCGGGTGCGTTGCCGGCCTTGACGAGGATCACGCCGGTGGTCTCCACCTGGAATGTCTCGATGTCGGCGGCGTTGGCGCGGCGGGCCATGCAGCGTCCGTTGACGTCATAGATGTAGATTGTCATGCCTTCGGCACCCTTCACGTAGACCCTGCTGTCGGCGCTGTAGATGCTTATGTTGCTGTAGTCGACGGTCTCGATGCCTACATTCGGGGCGAAGGTGGCCACGAGGGTGGTGTCGGCTGTCAGCGTGAAGACATAGATGCTGTCTGTCACACCGTTGCTCCAGCTCACGAAGTGGTGGCCGGGCTTTGATCTGGCCATGAGGGTCACGACCGAACCTTCGGCATACTGGCCGGCGCCGATGACGATGCCCATGCTGGTGTCGTTGGCTGTGGCGTTGACGGTCAGGTAGGGTGACGGCTCAGCCTCGAAGGCGGCCACGACGCTGAAGGTCATGCCTGCCATGGCGGGCAGCACCTCGAAGCTGACGGTGTTGTCGGTGCTCATGGTGTCGCCGTTGACCACCCAGCCGGCGAACAGGTAGCCCTGGTTGGCGGTGGCGGTGGCCGAAGCTGTCTCGCCGGGATAGAAGCGGTAGGTGCCGGGCAGCGGGTTGGTGGTGCCCATGCCGGCGTCGTTGACGCTGAGGACCACGGTGACGCTGTCATAGTGGGTGATGGTCAGCGTGAGGGTCACCGTGCTGTCGCAACCGGCGGCGTTGATGGTGGTGTAGGTGTAGTCACCGCTCTCGATGTAGGTCACGCCGTACCACTCGAAGCTGTCAACAGCAGTGGCAGCGGTGTCGCCGACGGTGCTGTGGTTGACAGTCAGGTTGAGGGTGACGGTGCTGTCGCAGCCGGCGGCGTTGGTGAACACATGCGTCGGGGCGACGGCGGGAGTCTCGGTGTAGGTCACGCCGTACCACTCGAAGCTGTCGCAGGCCACGGCAACGGTGTCGCCAGTGGTGCTGTGGTTGACAACGAGAGTCAGGGTAACGGTGCTGTCGCAGCCGGCGGCGTTGGTGAAGACGTGCGTCGGGGCAACGGCGGGAGTCTCGGTGTAGGTCACGCCGTACCACTCGAAGCTGTCGCAGGCCACGGCGGCGGTGTCGCCAGTGGTGCTGTGGTTGACGACGAGCGTCAGGGTGACGGTGCTGTCGCAGCCGGCGGCGTTGGTGAAGACGTGCGTCGGGGCGACGGCGGGAGTCTCGGTGTAGGTCACGCCGTACCACTCGAAGCTGTCGCAGACCACGGCGGCGGTGTCACCGCTGTTGCTGTAGTTGACGGTCAGCATCACGGTGGTGGTGCTGTCGCAGCCATTGACGTCGGTAGTGGTGTAGCTGAGCAGGCCGCTCTCGGTGTAGGTCTCGCCGTTCCAGTCATAGCTGTCGCAGACAGTCACGGCAGGCAGAGTCACAGCCTGGCTGTTGTTGATTGTCAGGGTCAGAGTGACGGTGCTGTCGCAGCCGGCGGCGTTGGTGAAGACGTGCTGCACGGTCTGGCTCTCGGTGAGACCGGTGTGCTCATACCAGTCGAAGCTGTCGCAAGCCACGGCGGCGGTGGCGCCGGTGTTGCTGTGGTTGACAGTCAGGTTGAGGGTGACGGTGCTGTCGCAACCGGCGGCGTTGGTGAACACGTGAGTCGGGGCGACGGCGGGAGTCTCGGTGTAGGTAACGCCGTACCACTCAAAGCTGTCGCAGGCCACGGCGGCGGTGTCGCCGCTGTTGCTGTGGTTGACAATGAGCGTCAGGGTGACGGTGCTGTCGCAGCCG
>OMXC01000026.1 GCA_900314925.1 uncultured Bacteroidales bacterium | reverse complement strand
CCTCAAAACCCGCATGGTTCGATCTGCCACATTTGCGCTTTTTCCCTATCATATGATGATTTTGTTTCGCGTAGCGAAAAGGATTTTTACCTGAATATTCAAAAGCTTATAAACTCTTCAGAATATCATTGCACAGCGTGTAGCTCTTCGTCATCATGCGGGGGATGTGGAAGGGACCTTTGAAGAGGTTGCCCTTGGCCATCTGCGCGGGAGTGCCGTCGCGGTGGAGGTAGCCGAACCACTCGCCGTAGTCGGGGTCGGGGAAGTGGGCGTAGGTCCACTCCGAGATGAGCTGATGACGATAGTAGTATTTCTCGTCGCCGGTGGCGAGGTAGGCGTAGAGCGAGCAGATGATGGTCTCGCACTGCGGCCACCAGAACTTCATGTCCTGCGAATAATCCTGCGGCGGGAGGTTGCGGCAGTCGCGGAAGTTGATCATACCACCGTAGAACTTATCCCAACCCCAGTCGAACGACCAGTCGAAGATCTTCAATCCGAGGTCGAGCAGGTGCTTATCCCATCCGCGCAGCCGGCTTTCTTCAAGGATGAACCAGGCGGTCTCGATGCAGTGGCCGGGGTTGATGGTGCGCGTCATGTTGGTGTCGATGAACTCGCCGTTCATGCCGACGCTTTCGAGCAGACATTTGAACTCTGGGTGGATGAAGTAGCGCTCGAGCTGGGCGATGGAGTCGTCGATCTGCTGGGTGAGCTTCGGGTCGTCGATGGCGGCGCGCAGGCGTGATCCAACGTTGATGAGGATCATCGTGATGCTGTGACTGCGCAGCTGTACGGTGGGTTCGAACTTCGGTTCGAGGAAGCCCGGAGTGGTGAGGAAGCGCTGCGTATCCTCGAAGATCTGCATGGCGCGCTCGGCCCAGTGCTTCTCACCCGTGGCGATGCTGTACTCGCTCATGGCGATGGCGGCGAAAGTCTCGGAGAAGACGTAGCGGCGCTTGCGCAGCGGCTTGCCGTCCTCGGTAACCGAGAAATACATGTGGCCATCCTTGTCGAAGCAGTATTTCTCTATGAAGTCGATGGTGCTCTTGGCGGCCTCAAGCCATGTGGGGTTCTTTTCAACGTTGTAAGGCGCAGACAAAGGCGAAACGCCCCTGGAACCAAACGCTCTTCGTGGTGTCCATGAGCGAGCCGTCGCGGTCGACGCAAGTGTAGACACCGCCATGCTTACGGTCCCAGCCGTGTTCCATCCAGAAGTGCATAATGTCAGTGGTGAGGTCGTGCTTGTAGCGCTCGGCCCAGTTCTCGAAATAAGTTTTCTTTTCTTGTTCCATAGTCTGGGGTTATTATTATCTGCAAAGTTAATAAAAACTTCGTTAGAACGGTTGAATTTCGTAAAAATCTTCGGGCTAATTAATAAATATATTTTGTTAACTCAGATAGGTTAATAAAGCAGACGGCGCTGGATGGGCGCCGCCTACCTTAAAAGACCTATTTAGATTGAAGCGAAGCCAGATATTTGTCGATGCCGGTCTTGAGGGCTGTCCAGTAGTCGAAGCTCCTGACGTGGCACATGTCGAAGATGAAATAGCCGTCGGCGGCGTTGATGCAGGCGTCGACGCTGTTGGTGACGGCCGTCTGCTGTCCGCCGTCGGTGAAGCCGTCGGGGTTGCCCACATCGGGTCCGCCTGCGAACTTCACGTCGCCCTTCAGTTTCTCCTTTGCCTGCTGGCAGAAGCCCTGCATGGTCCACTCGGTGTTGCCATAGACCGACGAGGCCGGGGCGTAGCAGCCGAGGAGCATGAAGTCGAGGCGGTTGGCGAAGCCGTAGCGCTGGTAGTCGGTGTTGGCCCATTCGGGGTAGTCGGCATGCGGGTCGTAGTTGTGGCTGGCCCAGTTGACGCCCACCTCGTAGTAGGTGCTGTACCAGGCGCCGACGTAGACGCCCACCTTGATGTTGCTGTTGACGCTGCGCACGCGGGCCACGACCTTTCCGATGAAGTCGTAGATGGTCTTGGCGCGGAAGGCGAGCCAGTCCTGGAAGTACTTCGGCTGTCCGCTCACCGTCTCTGAGCCCGGCTTGACGACGTCGTCGGGGAAGGCGTAGCCGCTGATGCCCTTGGCCTGCATGTAGGTGGCGAACTTGTCGCGCGCATTGTCGGAGACGTCACTGAGCAGGTTGTCGAAGCGGCAGCGGTCGAGTACGATGCCGTCGAGGTCGTACTTGGCCAGGTCACCGATGATGTTGAGCACGTAGGCCTGCACGTCGTCGTTGCAGGGGTCGAGGAAGCGGGTGGCGTAGTAGTGGCTGTCGTCAGAGGGCAGGTCCATACAGTTGGTGCGGCCGGAGGCGAGGTTGTAGACCGTGGCCCATGACTTACGCGAACTGTCGCGGAAGAGCATGCCCTGGCCGCCGAGCCCGTAGGGATTCATGCTGCCGCCGACGAAGGTGTTGATGGCGGCGTCGACCTTGAGTCCGAGCTCATGACCGATGTCGATAAACGCCTGCAGGTAGTCCCAGGTGGCCGTGCGCTGGAAATATTTGTAGCTGGGACCATCCCAGTAGTCGAGCTGTGTGACGGCGTCGGCGGTGCTGCTGTTGAACAGCACGTCGCCGGTGTAGGGCCGCACGTCGACGACGATGTTGGTATCCTTGGCTTTCTTCAGGTCCTCGCGAATGTTGTCTTTGCTGTTGGCGAAGCGGTAGAAGTTGGCCGGTGCGTCAATCCACATGTAGCGCGGCTTCTCTGAGACCTTTGCGGGAGGCGTGACGGGATTGGGGGGCGTGACGGGCGGAGCCGGGGCGGGGGTGCCGTCGGAGCTGCCGCAGGCCGAGATGGCGAGCGCGAACGAAAAGGCAAGCAAACAGGACAGGAATGAAAAGACTGTGCGGTGGGTCATTGTGAGTGAATGTTGTTGTGCTTCTGCATTTTGAGCCCTCCCCTGGGTGGGGGAGGGTCCTTTGCGCGCTTAGCGCGCAAAGGGGGTGGGGCTACTTGATGAAGCACGCGTCGATGACGCTGCGCTCCTTACCGTCGGAGGGCTTGATGGTCTGCTTGCCGTTGATGAGCATGCAGCTCGAGCCGCCGCCGTCGAGGTTGAGCGCCTCGGTGCAGCCGGCGGCCTTAAGCAGCTGGCCCACCTGTGCGGTCGTCATGCCGGCAATGCCCTCGGTCATCTGACGGCCCTCGCAGACGAAGAAGAAGAGCTTCTTCTTGTCGGCGTTGTAGCCGATGGCCGTGCGCGGCTGGTAGCTGTCGGCCGACACGTCGAGCATCTCGTTGGCCCAGGTGTTGACGAACTCGCCGCCGTGGACGAGGACGCCTACGCCGCCTATGCCCTCAACGGCCGTTCCGTCGTTTAGCACGGTGCCGGCAGAGGGGGACGTGGCGTTAGGCGCCTCGGTGTCGGGCTTGTTCGGGTCCTCCACACGCGGCGAGGCGTAGCTGTAGTCCTTACCGTCGTTGGCGTAGTAGGTCCACGTGGTGTGGAACTCGCCCTGCTTGTCCTGATAGAACAGGCCGATGGTCGGGTACCAGAAGTCGGTCCAGTTGACCGAGTAGTAGTTCTGGTTGGGGCAGAGCATCGCGCCGCCGTGGTAGCACGAGCTCTGCGAATAGTAGAACCCGTCGGACTCGAAGAACAGGCCGCCGTTGATGACCACGGTGGGCGACTCGTTGTTGTTGTAGAACTCGGTGGGCGTGTAGAGCTTCTCGTTGCCGTTGCCCTGGGCCTTTTCGCTCCAGTGGATGTCGCCGGAGACGCTGAACTTGGCCTTTGACATATCGGCCACGGCGATGTAGGCGATGGCGGCCTTGCCGTCAGTGGTCTTGTTGATGGAATACACGTTGACATAGGCGGGCAGCGTGCCGTAGTCGGCGCTGACATTGGTCCATCCGGCCTCAAGCAGCTCGGGGTTGGCATCGGCGGGCGCAGCCACGTCCCATTTCCAGTTGTCTAACGTGTCCTCGTGGTCGGTGCCGCAGGCGGCGAGCCCGATGAGGGCCACCGCCGCGAGAAATAGTTTATTCAGTCTGTTCATGGTGAAGCACATTTATTTGTCGATACAGTCTATCTGCCAGCATCCAAACGACTTGTGGGTGTTGGAGACGAAGTAGATGTTCATGAAGTAGCCGTCTTCTGACGGAGCCATCAGCACGTCGGCAAATCTGCCGTCGGCAGCGTAGCCAGTAGAGCCGAAGAGGTCGGGCACGTCGATGGCGAACTGCAGTGCGCTGCTGTCGCTGAAGTTGCCCGAGAGCGAGCCGGGCGAGCTGGCGTCGTAGAAATAGACGTGGCCAGAGAGTCCCCAGTCGGGCCAGTAGCCAATCTCGCAGATTGCGAGGTAGTTGACGCCGTTGAAGCGGCGCACGTCGGTAGCGCCGGGGTTGAAGCCCCAGGCATTTCCCGTGCCGTCCTGCATGACTTGCTTGGCGGTGGTCCAGCCCTGCACGTAATAGACGGGGCAGTTGCCGTCGTAGTAGCCGCTGAACAAGGCTCCGGCCTGGCCTGTGGCGTCGAGCGACGACACCTTGACCACATTGTCGAGTCCGCCCCATGCGGCAGTGCTGAGGAGTATGTTCTCAGGCTGTCCCACCTTGCCGTCCTTGACAATCCAGCGTATGGCATTCTGGCAGTTGAGCGGCGTGGCGGTGACGACGGCGTCGCCGTTGAGGTCGCCGTAGACCTGGAGGCGTGCGCCGATATCCACGCCGAGCCCGTTGTCGTAGGAGATGAACAGCTCAGGAGCCTTGGTCACGTCGTCGGTCTTGTAGATATTGAGCTTCTGCCCGCTGGCGGCGAGGTTGCATATCAGCATGTTGCCCTTGTCGTCGGAGGTCACGCAGCCCGAGGCGTTGGCCGAGCCGAGGGCAATCTGGCCAATCTGCTGCCCGGTGGTCTTTGAGAAGTAGAATGGCGTGGCTCCGGTACCCGGGTCGAGGATGACGTGCGCCTTGGTGGCGGCGAGCGTCGGGTGGGAGTTGTTCCAGTCGATGCCGGCGATGGTGGTCATATCGTTCTCAAACACCTTGGTCTCGGAGCCGGCGCGGTAGCCGCTCGACTTCTTCGGCGGAACCTGCTTCATCACCTTATAGACGGCTTTCGACGTGCCGTTGTCGGCGGTGACGGTGAACTCGAAGCCGTTGTTCATGTCGTGCGGCTGTGCAGGGTCGGGCGAGATGGTGGCATGGGCGCTGAGCGTGGCCGTGGCCGTTGCAGCCGAGAGGTCGGCCGCGGTGACGAGCGACACGGTCTTGGCGTCCTCGTCGATGATGCCCGTGAGGTCGCCCGGCTGCACGGTGATGGCCTTGAGCTGGCACTTGTCAGAGCGCGTGAGCTGTCCCGAGATGGTGATGTCCTGCTTCTCGCCGTAGGGGTTGGTGTAGGTGAAGTGGTTCTTCTGCGTCAGGTCGAGTACGGTGATGGGCGGGTCGATGGTGCAGTTGTTCTCCACCTTGGCCACCACCTTCATCTTCGTCATGTACTCCTCGGTGGTGTTGTCGCTCTCCTCGGGGTAGTAGTACGGCACGGGGATGACGTAGTCGGTCTGTGTAGCGTCGCCCGTGGGCTGGTACTTCACCGCGGCCTTGTCGATGTTGGGGCCTGAGGTGAAGTAGGCGGTGAGGCTGGTGATGCCGGTGCGGTTGGCGGTGGCATCGACGTGTTCCTCGTCGGCGCAGCCGGTCAGGGCGAGAGGCGCGATGACGGCGGCCGCGATATATATTGCTTTCATTGCTTTCATAGTCGTTGTTGGGTTAATGTGGTTGACGGTTGACTATTTCCATTCAGAGAACTGCTCGATGAGGCCGTTGGTGTTGAGCTCGGCGTCAGGTACGGGCAGGCGGTAGAGCTTCGTGGGGAAGTTCAGGTCCTTGTTGTCGACCGGCACGTAGGTGTAGCGGAAGTTGTCGCCCACCTTCTCAATCTTGAAGCCGTGGCGGCGAATGCCGGTGAGTTCTTTGTCGGCGAGCTTCCAGCGGCGCATGTCCCAGTAGTAGAGGCCCTCGTAGGCCAGTTCCACCTTGCGCTCGTGGCGTATGGCGGCAAAGAGCTGGTCGCCGTTGAGGCCGGTGACGGCAGGCAGCGAGACGCGCTCGCGCACCTTGTTGATATACTTCATGGCTCCTGCAGCGTCGCCCAGACGGTAGCAGGCCTCGGCGTGGTTGAGATAGACCTCAGCCAGACGGAAGGCGATGAAGGGCTGGGTGCTGGCCTGCAGCTTCTTGAAGCTGTGGCTCTCGTCAACGAGCTTGCGCAGGTAGTAGCCGGTGGTGGTGCGTCCCTTGGGCTGCGCCTCTACCTCCCACTGTGCCCATCCGTCGGTGCCGCCGACGTAAGGCTCGATGGTGCGCTTCTTCCACTCGGCGCCGTTGTAGAGGATGGTGGCCTTGAAGCGCGGCTCAAGCTCATCGTAGGGCGGGGCCTCGGTGGTGCCGGAGGCGGCCTTCTCATAGTACGACTTCCAGTCGAAGCGGGTGCCGTCGGCCTTCTCGTATTCCTCCACCATC